>JAPPMU010000050.1:1903-8485 GCA_028873965.1 Chloroflexota bacterium | reverse complement strand
TGCAGCATCGCATCGGCAACGGCCATGTCTATTGCAGCCGGTACATGAGCGACGATGAAGCCACCGCCAAGTTGCTCGAAAATCTGGACGGCAAGCCGCTGGGCGAGCCACGGTTACTCAAATTCACCACCGGTAGGCGCAGACAGTTCTGGAACCGGAATTGCGTCGCGCTGGGTCTGGCCAGCGGGTTCATGGAGCCGCTGGAATCCACCAGCATCCACCTCATCCAGACGGGCATCAGTTGGCTGGTGCGGTTGTTTCCGGACCGGCGGTTCGAGCAGGCCAACATCGACGAATACAACCGCCACTGCCTGTTCGACTTCGACCGCATCCGGGACTTTCTGATCCTGCATTACATCGCGAACGAGCGAGCGGATTTGCCCTTCTGGAGCGATTGCCGAAACTCGTCGGTACCGGATCGGCTCAAGCATCGGCTGGCCCTGTTCCGAGCGGCAGGCGGCGTCTACCGTGAATTGGGAGAACTGTTCACCGAAGCAGCCTGGCTGCAGGTCATGCTGGGTCAGAACATCGCCCCCAGCGGCTACCATTCCATCGCCGACGGCATCACCACGGCGCAACTGAAGAAGTTCCTGAGCGACCTCAAGACGATTATCCGCGGCGCGGTAGGGCGGATGCCGGAGCACGAGGCGTTCATCCGGGCGCACTGCGCCGCGCCGCCAACGTAGATGATCGGCGAGTCCTCCTTTGGCGGAAAAGGCGGTATCGCTTTCCGCCAGTTTTCCGGGGTTTTTTACTCGTAAAGTGAAAAAAGCCGGCATTTTTTCACTTTCCAACTGAAAATTGCGACCAAAATCCCTAAAATGGCGGCAATACCCGCTACGGCGAGGCACTGATGTTCGAGCGATCGCTCAATAAACCCCTGGAATCCGGCAAGAGTTTTTTCCTCTTCGGGCCGAGGGGAACGGGCAAGACCACCTGGCTGAAGCATCATCTGCCCGAGGCGCCGTTCATCAACCTGTTGCAATCGGAATTCTACAACCGGCTGTCAGCGAATCCTGGGCATATCAGGGAGCTGATTCCACCGGATAGGCCGGACTGGGTGGTGATCGACGAAGTGCAGCGCATCCCGGCGCTGCTCAACGAGGTGCACGATCTGATCGAGGCCCGGAGGCAGAAATTCATCCTTACCGGGTCCAGCGCCCGGACATTGAAGCGCAAGGGCGTGAACCTGTTGGCCGGCCGTGCCCGCACGTACTTCATGCACCCGTTGACGGCATCGGAGCAGGGCGATGCCTTCGACCTGCGCGACTCCCTGCGCTTTGGCCATTTGCCCGCCCGGTTCAACGACAAAGATCCCGGCAGGTACCTCAGGGATTACGTGCAGACCTACTTGCGGGAAGAAGTCATGCACGAGGGCCTGACGCGCAATATCGGTCATTTCTCCCGCTTCCTGGAAGCCGCGAGCCTGTCCCAGGGGCAAACCGTCAACATCAGCGGGGTCGCTCGCGAGGCGGAGGTTTCGCGATCGGTCGCCGAGAATTATTTTTCCATCCTTGAGGACCTGCTGATCGCCGTGCGGTTGCCGGTATTTTCCCGCAGGGCGAAACGCAAACTCATCGCGCAACCGAAATTCTACTTTTTCGATGCCGGTGTGTTTCGGGCCATCCGGCCGACGGGACCCCTGGACTCCGAAGCGGAACTGGCCGGCCCGGCGCTCGAAACCGTTGTGCTCCAGGAATTGCGGGCGTTAAACGACTACCTGGAATACAACTACCGGCTTTTCTATTGGCGTACACGGAGCAAACTGGAAATCGACTTCGTTCTGTATGGCCCGAGGGGCCTGCTGGCCATCGAAATCAAACGGTCGACGCGGATTCAAGGCAAGGACACCAGGGCGCTCAGGGAATTCAAAAAGGACTATCCGCCTGCGAAATGCTTTCTCTTCTACGGCGGTCCAACGCCTTTGTACCTGGACGATATCACCGTACTGCCGGTAGGACAGGCGCTGAAGGAACTCGATGCGATATTGAGAATGTAATGCAGAATAGACAAAGACCGCTGCTGGGTTTCTGGCAGATATGGAACATGTGCTTTGGGTTCCTGGGTATCCAGTTCGGGTTCGCGCTGCAGAATGCCAATGCCAGCCGGATCTTTCAGACGCTGGGCGCCGATATCGATACCCTGCCTTTGCTCTGGGTGGCGGCGCCGCTGACCGGGCTGGTGGTGCAGCCCATCGTCGGCTACATGAGCGACCGCACCTGGAATTTTCTCGGTCGCAGACGACCGTATTTCTTCTTCGGCGCAATCTTCACGACCCTTGCGCTGGTGGTGATGCCCAATTCCCCGGCACTGTGGGTGGCGGCCGGGACGCTGTGGATTCTGGACGCTTCCATCAACATCACCATGGAACCGTTCCGGGCGTTCGTCGGTGACAACCTGGCGCCGAGCCAGCGTTCCACCGGCTATGTCATGCAAAGCTTCTTCATCGCGCTCGGGGCGGTGGTGGCGTCGGCATTGCCGTGGATAATGAGCAACTGGCTGGGGATCGCCAACACGGCGCCGGCCGGCGAGATCCCCGATTCTGTCCGCTATTCCTTTTACTTCGGCGCCGCCGTCCTGTTCTGTGCCGTCATGTGGACGGTAATCAGCTCGCGGGAGTACGCGCCGGATGAACTGGCGGCCTTCGAGGACCCTGCGGGAGAGATCGCTGAACGGGAGCGGGACCGGAGCGGGACGACGGTTTTTCGTCCGAAGCACGCGCTGGCATGGCTCGGGTTGGGCGTTGCCGGGCTCGCTCTGGCAGCAATCATGGGAGCCGACCCGCCCATCTACCTGCTCGCGGCCGGTGTCGCTGTATTCGGCGTGCTGCAGTGGCTCGCCATCGACATGCAGCGGCGCGGACGGGTGGAGAACCTGTACTTCGACATGTGCCGCAACCTGGTGGAAATGCCGGAGACCATGAAGCGCCTGGCGTGGGTGCAATTCTTCTCCTGGTTTGCGCTGTTCGCCATGTGGATCTATTCGACACCGGCGGTAACCGCCTATCACTACGGTACCGAGGATGTCACTTCATTGCTCTACAACCAGGGCGCCGACTGGGTGGCCGTTCTGTTCGCGAGCTACAACGTGGTTGCCGTCGTCGCGGCGATGTCCATCCCCCTGTTCATTCGTTGGCTGGGGTTGTTCCGCTCGCACCAGCTCAATCTCTTGCTCGGCGCGCTCGGGCTGGCGTCGTTCCTGGTCATCAGGGACCCGGCGTGGTTGCTGTTATCCATGGTGGGTGTCGGCTTTGCGTGGGCGTCCATCGTATCTATTCCCTACGCGATCCTGGCCAATGCCATTCCGGCGGCGCGCATGGGCATCTTCATGGGTATCTTCAATTTCTTTATCGTCATACCGCAGTTGCTGGCTGCCGCGGTGCTCGGCATCATCGTCGAACACGTGTTTGGTGGGCGGGTCATATTGGCCCTCCCGTTGGCTGGCCTGTCTATGCTGGTCGCTGCCTTTGCGGTGCGTTTCGTGGAGCGGCCGCCATCGTAATGATTTCAGACTCAGGTGAAATGCAATGAATCCAAAACCATCCAGATCGACGTTCATCAGGGCCGGATTGATTGGTGTCATCGGGGCCGTGTGCGTCGCGGCGATTCCGCTGGACGCGTTTGCCCAGACCGCCACTTTCCGGAACCCGATCCTCCGCGGCGGTTATCCCGATCCGTCCATTACACGCGTGGGCGACGACTATTACATCGTCAATTCCACGTTCGAGTACTTTCCCGGGCTTCCGGTACACCACAGTACCGACCTGGTGAACTGGGAGCTGGCGGGTTACGGCATTCATGATCCCGATCTTTACCGGGACGAGGTCAACCTCGTGGATGTGCAGTCCGATGGCGGCATTCACGCGCCTTCGATCCGGTGGCATGACGGCCTTTTCTACATCATCACCACGAATGTCTATAACCCGGGGGCTGGTCAGCCGACGCGGATGGTGAACTTCATCATCACCGCGGAAGATGTGGCGGGCCCCTGGTCGGAGCCGCATGTCATTGACGGAGCGCCCGGCATCGACCCGGACATCTTTTTCGATGACGACGGCAGGGTCTGGTACGTGGGCAACCACGGCCCCCCGGATCCGGAGTTTGCCGGCCAGGGGGAAATCTGGTTGCAGGAGCTTGATCCAGAGAACTGGCAGCTCATCGGCGAGCGGTACTTCCTGTGGCGCGGCGCCTGCGACGGCACCTGGGCGGAGGGTCCGCACATCTACAAACGCGACGGGCGCTACTATCTGCTGATCGCCGAAGGCGGCACCAGTTATAACCACGCGGTCATGATCGCGGTGAGCGACGAGATCACCGGGCCGTACATCTCCAACGACCGCAATCCCATCCTCACGTCACGGAACCTTTCCTACAGCAACTGGGTACACAGCACCGGGCACGCGGACATGGTGGAACTGGCCGACGGGCGCTGGTACATGGTGGCGTTGGGCAAGCGTAACGACGAACAGGGCGACTCCAACATGGGGCGCGAATCCCACCTGGTCCCGGTCGCCTGGGAGCGCGAGCCGTTCGAGTGGAAGGAGGTCAAGTACGAGTGGCCCGTCGTGGCGCCCGAGACGGGCCGTGTCGAAAGGCTGACACCGTTGCCTTTCGAAGGCGCAATGCAGCACCGAAACGATGCATTCACAGACGATTTCGACACCGGGACGCTCGATCTGCAATGGAACTTCCGGCGTGTGCCGATGCCCGGCATCTACTCGCTGGACGAGCGTCCGGGGCATTTGCGGCTCTACGCCCACCCCAACGTGATGGCCAATCGCGGCCGAGCCGCGCTGATGGGCGTAAGGCAGCAGGAGAGCGATTTCGAATACAGCGCGAGGATGGCTTTCGCTCCCGGCCAGGACAACGTCGAAGCCGGCGTCAGCCTGTTCCAGAAGGACAACAACTACCTGAACTTCACCGTGGTCAGGCGAGGTGAGGAGAATATCCTGCGGCTGGTGCTGGCGGAAGCCGGGATGGAGCCGCGTACTGTGGGCGAGCGCGTGCTGGACGACTATGACGGCGAGATCGTCTTCCGGGTCGTCTCCAGGGACAGCCGGTATGCGTACGAGTATTCCCTCGACCGCGGCAACAGCTTCGCCGAGTTTGCCGAAACCGACGCCGCCCGGTTGTTGAGTCGGGTTTATACTGGCGCCTATCTCGGGTTATACAGTAGCGGCAACGGTCAGGAGTCGGGGGAGTATGCGGACTTTGACTGGGCGCGCTACAAGGGCTACGAGAGGCTTTAGGCGATGAGCGGATATCCCATCATCCGGGCGCGTGTCATCCGGAATGGCGCGCGAGTGCCGCGGGGCCTCGCGCTTGCCGCAGCCCTTTTGACCGCCAATATTCCGGTCGTTGGATTCGGCCAGGAATCCGGCAGCGCACCGCCGAATATCGTCTTCATCATCACCGACGACATGAGCTGGGCGCACATGGGCGCCTACGGCAGCGATGAGGTGGATACGCCCAACCTCGACCGGCTGGCCAGGGAGGGCGTGACCTTCGAGAACGCCTTCGTCAGCACGCCCTCCTGCACGCCGTCCCGGGCGTCCATCCTTACCGGCAGGAACGGCTTCGAGCTGGAGGAAGGGGCCACGCTGTGGGGATACCTGCCGGCCAAATTCCCGACGTATACGGAGTTGCTGGCAGAGCACGGCTACCGCGTCGGCGCCACCGGCAAGGGCTGGGCGCCCGGATTTCTCATCGACAGGGAAGTGAACCCGGCAGGACAACCGTACAACCAGATTCGGGTCAAGCCGTTCGGCGATCGATTCGAATCGCTGGCCATGTCGGATATCGACTACGCCGCCAACTTCGAGGCGTTTCTGGATTCGACGGAGGCGGATCGACCGTTCGTGTTCTGGATGGGCACGTACGAACCGCACCGGGGATATACGCCCGGCGTGGCCGCGGCGCGCGGCAAGGACACGGCGGCGGCGACCGTCCCGGCGTTCCTGCCCGACGTGCCCACGGTGCGGGAGGACATCAACGAGTACTACGCCGAAATCGAGCACGTCGATGACCATGTGGGCCGCGTGATTGAGGTGCTGAACCTGCGGGAACTGCAGGACAACACAGTGGTTGTCTTCACCTCGGACAACGGCATGCCCTTCCCCAGGGCGAAGGCCACGCTCTACGACTACGGTACCCGCATGCCGCTGATCGTTTGGCGGGGCGATAACATCGATGGCGGGCAACCGGGCGGGCGCCGGGTCGACGAGTTGGTCAGCCACACCGATATCGCACCGACGTTACTGGAGATCGCGGGTGTCGAGGCGCCTTCCGAAATGGCGGGCCGGAGCCTCGTGTCCCTGCTGACAACGGGAGAGCCGGGGCCGGCCGCCCGCGACGCGGTTCACATGTACCGGGAACGGCACGGTTTCTATCCCGGTACCGGAGGCAGGTCCTTTCCTTCCCGGGCGATTCGGACGCAGGATTACCTGTTGATCTGGAATGTGCGCACGGATGCCCACATCCGCGACGTAGACGGAGGTCCCACCAAGTCGTACCTGGAGGAGAATGCGGAGGACTTTCCGTCGCTGCACGCGCTCAGTTTCGGAACCCGGGACGAATACGAGCT
>JAPPMU010000050.1:0-1803 GCA_028873965.1 Chloroflexota bacterium | reverse complement strand
CATCCGACCATCAAGACGCCCCACCTGGACCGGCTGGCCCGGGAAGGGCTCAGGCTCACGCAGTTCTATGTCGCCGCGCCGCTGTGTACACCGAGTCGGGCGGCCCTGATGACGGGCCGGTTGCCGATCCGAAACGGCATGACGGGGCGGCGCGGCGTGTTGTTTCCGGATTCTGCGGGCGGATTGCCAGCGGTTGAGACCACGATTGCCGAGGCGCTCAAGGCTCACGGCTACGCCACCGCCACGGTCGGCAAGTGGCACCTGGGCCACATGCCGCAATATCTGCCGACGGCGCACGGGTTTGACGAGTACTTCGGTCTCCCCTATTCCAATGACATGCGCCCCGAGAACAATTGGGCCTATGCCAGTGAGAATTTTCCTGTCTTGCCGTTAATGGAAGGAACGGAAGTAATCGAGCGAATAGTCGACCAAAGCCGACTCACCGAACGCTACACGCAGCGCGCGATCGAGTTCATCGAGGCGAACCGGTCGCGGCCCTTCTTTCTTTATTTGCCCTACACGGCGCCCCATACGCCGCTGATGGTCACCCCGGAACGGGCCGGCACAAGCAAGCGGGGCCTGTACGGCGACGTGGTCGAGGAAATCGACTGGAGCGTGGGAGAAATCGCCGCTGCGCTGGAGCGTCTCGGGTTGGCCGAGGATACCCTGGTCATCTTCACAAGCGACAACGGCCCCTGGGGTTGGGCCGGACTCGACGGCGGGTCGGCCGGCTTGCTGCGCGGCAAAAAGGGCAGCCCGTGGGAAGGTGGATTCCGGGTGCCCGCCATCGTCTGGATGCCCGGCACAGTGCCGGCCAATGTCGCGTCGGATGCTCTCGGGACTACGATGGATTTGTTTCCCACGTTCCTGAATATGGCCGGTGGGGAGGTGGGCAATTACCCGAGTCTGGATGGTATCGACATCACGGAGACTTTCCTGGAGCTTCGCGCCGTGCGCGAGCGGGTCATCTACTACCGGCAGGAGGACTTCGTGGCGTACCGGCACGGTGCCTGGAAGCTCTTCGTCAACGATCCGAATCCCTGGTCGGACGAAATCCAGGACAGCGACCTGCCGCTGCTCTACAACCTCGAAGTCGACCCGTCCGAAGCGTTCAACGTCGCGGACGAATACCCCGAAGTGGTGGATCAGATCATGGCGCTTGCCGCCGCCCACAGCGATTCCGTTGAAGGAGTGCCTTCCCAGCTCATCGGGATCTTGCCCGAATTTCAGGAGAGCTACGATCGCTACCATAACAACCAATAGTCGACTTGCCGGGATTTGCCTGATTCTGGGCGCCCTGATGGGCAACGGGCATGTCTGGGCACAGGAGACGGGCGGGCAACCCAACATCCTCTGGCTGGTCGCCGAGGACATGAGCCCCTACCTCGCCTCGTTCGGGGATTCCACCGTTGCGACGCCCAACCTCGACCGCCTCGCGGCCGAGGGCGTGCGATTCACCAACGTGTACTCGGTTTCCGGCGTCTGCTCCCCGAGCCGGGCCGCGCTGGCCACGGGCATGTATCCCACCAGCATCGGCGCGCACCACATGCGCACCACATACCAGCAACCTGAAGCCAGGGAAATGGGCATTATCAACTACGAAGTGGTACCGCCGCCGCATGTCCGGATGGTCAGCGAGATCATGCGCGAGCACGGCTACTATGCGAGCAACAATTCCAAGGAGGACTACCAGTTCCACCCGTCATTGATGGCTTGGGACGAGACCAGCCTGTTCGCGCACTGGCGCAACCGGCCCGAGGGCAAGCCGTTCTTTTCCGTGTTCAACTTCGGCGTGACGCACGA
>JAPPMU010000030.1 GCA_028873965.1 Chloroflexota bacterium | reverse complement strand
GAATGACGATTGGGTGGCGCGAAGGTTGCCGCAGTGACTTTGAAAAGGCCCTGATGAGAAAGTCCGTTAGGTTGACCACAGCCGCCTGCCGTGCTAGGTTATCGGCGTTAACAACTGAACACTCCAACCTACACCTGTCGGTGGCCCGCGTCGCCGCAGTCCGTCGAAACACGTCGGCGATGATCTGCGGAATAAGCGGGACAAAAGGAAATCCGGTGCAAATCCGGTGCGGTCGCGCCACTGTAATTGGCGAGACGCTCTCCCGTTGGCATCCCCTCGAAGCGGGATGTTCACGAAAACCACTGTCTGCCCAGCGCGGACGGGAAGGTGGAGAGCCGTCGCTATCAGCCATTAGCCAGGAAGCCTGCCCCAGGTGCATTCTGGCTGCACTTCGCGGAACGAGTGAAGCGGATTTACCGGTAAATCGGGCATGGCCGACCAAGGCGACAGGATGCCCGTGAACCCACCCCGTCCACCAAGTGCGGACGGGGTTTTTGTTGTCTTCTCGAGAGCCAATTCGCCCCGCGCCGCCGAGGGAAACCCATATGAGGGAAACCCACCTTCCGTTTCACCCAAATAGGTGCGCCGGACGCTGTGGGACGGCGGTGTTCACTGGGAACTTACAGGAGCGTCTTGGAGGACGAACATGGGAAAATTAGTGATACGGTGTTTCAGACACGCGTTGGCCGCAGGGTTCGGTCTTGCGCTGGTACTGGCGGTGGCCTGCGGGTCCCCTGCCGCGCCCAGTGAGCCGGCCGCCCCCGTGGCTGTCAGCAACCCACAGCCAACCGCTCCGGCCGCCGCCGCACCGCAGCAACCGGTCGCTACTACCGCTCCGGCCCAGCAATCAGCGTCGTCTCACATGCAACAACAGGCAGAACCTACGGTTGCCGTCGCTGCGGAGCGGCCGACGTTGAAGATGGGCCGCATCTGGCTGGACAGCCCATTCGACCCGGTGCAGGGCGGTTGGACAGCCATTCAATCAGGAATGTCCGAAAACCTGTTCCGCCTGTCTCCCACCACCGTCAAGCCGGAACCGTGGCTGGCGACCGGGGCCACCCATGTTGACCCGTTGACCTGGGAAATAAAGTTGCGTTCGGGCGTAAGATTCCATAACGGGAACGTGATGGATGCCGAAGCGGTGAAGGCATCGTTAGAAAGGACGATCCGGTTGTCGGAAGCGTCAGCAGACCAACTGGGGATCGCAAGCATAGTGGTGAACGACGAGGAGACCATTACCATCACTACAGTGGAACCTCGACCCATCCTGCCTGGACTGTTGACCACTCCTGCCGTGGCCATCACCGACGCTATGGCAGCGGACGCCGCCGGAGAAGGCAATTTCATTTCCGCGAAGGCCCTTACCGGCCCTTATATCGCTACCGAGTACGTGCGAAAGGAGTACCTTCACAGCGTAGCCAACGACGATTACTGGGGCGGAACGCCTCCGCTGGCCGGCGTTGACCATATCGCCATTCCCGACACCAACAGCCGGGAACTGGCCCTGCAGGCCGGCGACATCGACGTTGCCATCAACATATCCCCAGAGGGGGCCCAGACCATAGACGCCCATCCCGAATTACAGGCCAGCACCGCCGGATTCGGCACCGCGGCGGTGATGTGGTGGGTCAATTTCGAGCGACCAGCTTTAGCCGATCCACTGGTGCGCCAGGCGGTGAGCCTTGCCATTGATCGAGAAAGCATCGCAGGGGTGGTGGCGCCAGCCGGCTCAGGTTCATTTGCGGAGCTGCTGCTGCCGGAAGACCTGGTGTCCTGCCCCGGCGTCACCGCTCCGGGTTACGATCCTGATCAGGCCCGCGAGTTGCTGTCCCAGGCCGGCTACGCCGACGCCGACGGAGACGGAATCCTGGACAAGGATGGCCAGCCCCTGGAGATAGTCATCGGCGGGTATCCGCAGCGGTTCCAGCTGCCGATCATGGCCGAAACTGCCCAGGCCATGCTGGCCGACGTGGGCATCCGGGCCGAGGTGCTCATCACCGAATGGTCGGTGGTCAAGGAACCCGGCTGGGATCTCTTCGGGTGGTACAACAACATCGTGGATTCAGGAGATCCTATTCTGAACATCAGCAAGTTTGTCGGAGTCAGAGCCGACGCCTCTGGCGGCGGACCCAACAATTACGGCCATTACCACAACGCTGAGTTGGAGAGCATCATCCTCAGCGCAGCGGAAGTTTCAGACGCCCCACAACGCCAGGAGATAGCCTGCCAGGCGCTGGACATCATTGCATCCGAAACCGCGCTCCTGCCGGTGGCACACGCCTACCTGGTGTACGGTGTCAACGAGCGGGTCACCAACTTCGACCCCCACCCGACGAACCTCTATTACATCAACCACCGTATCGGGCTGGCCGAGTGATGTCAGGTAGGCGTGACCGGCGCAGATAAAGGGTCTCTATTGTGGGAGCATACCTGGTCCGACGGTTGGCCACGTTGCCGCTGCTGCTCCTGGGCATCTCGGCGTTCAGTTTCGCGTTGCTGAACCTGGCGCCGGGCGACCCGGCCGAGATTGTGCTGCGCCAGCGCAATCCCGGCCAGCTCCCCAGCCCGGCGGAGGTCGCGGCCATGCAAATCGAGCTGGGCCTGGACGCCTCCCTGCCGGTGCAGTACGCCCGCTGGGTGTCGGGCGCGCTGGCGGGCGACATGGGCCGGTCCTACCTGACCGAACAGCCCGTGGCTGCCCAGCTGGCGCGCCGCACCGTGCCGACGGCCCTGCTTACGGCGGCTGCGCTGGCGTTGGCGCTTTCGGTGGCGGTGCCCATGGGCATCCTGTCCGCCCGGCGACGGGGCAGCGCCGTCGATACCGTCGCGCGACTGGCGGCGCTGGTGGGCGCGGCGGCTCCATCCTACGCCCTGGCCTACGGGCTGATCATCCTGTTCGCGGTGAAACTGTCGTGGCTGCCGGCCCTGGGCTACGGCTCGCCCGCTCAGGTCGTGCTTCCCGCAGTCGCCTTGTCCCTGGCTCCCATGGCTCAACTGATGCGGCTGATCCGGGCCAGCATGCTGGAGACGCTGGGGCAGGACTACATCCGCACGGCGCGGGCCAAGGGGCTCGCGGAGCAGACCGTTGCCTTCCGGCACGCCCTCCGCAACGCCCTGCTCCCGGCCATTGGAGCAACCGGGGTGAACCTGGGGTACCTCCTCAGTGGCGCGGTCATCGTGGAGACCATCTTCACCTGGCCCGGCCTGGGTCAGCTGATGGTGGGGGCGGCCGTAACCCGGGACTACCCGGTGGTGCAGGGGTTCGTGACCTACATTGCCGTGGTGGTGCTGCTGGTCAACCTGGCCGCCGACGTCGCCCTGCGCGTCGCCGACCCGCGCCTGCGCTTCGGCCGGGACGAGATGTAGAGTCCGATGGCTGCCAATGCCCAACACGCGGAGGGTCGGGTTGACGCCGCCGACACGACAGTTGGCTCACGCCGGCGCCGACAGTGGACCGCGCTACTGCGGGAGCCGGGAACCGCGTTGGGGTTGTTTCTGGTGGTATCGCTGCTGCTGGCAGGGCTGTTGGCGCCCTGGCTGCCACTGGATGACCCCACCGAGATCGACCTGCCCCAACGTTTGCTCTCTCCGTCGACTGAGCACCTGCTGGGCACCGACCATCTGGGTAGGGATACCTTCAGCCGGATCGTTCACGGGGCGCGCATGACCCTGCTGGCCGCGGCCGTCACCCTGGCCCTGAGCATGACCATCGCGCTGACGGTGGGCATCCTGTCCGGATACCACGGCGGCTGGCTGGACACCGCCCTGATGGGGGTCGTGGACTTGCTCCTGGCGTTTCCCTCGCTGATCCTGGCGTTGGCCGTGGCGGGTGCCCTGGGGCCGGGCCTGTTCAACGTGCTACTGGCTGCCGGCGCGGTGTGGTGGGTAGGCCATGCCCGCATCATTCGCGGGGTCACCCTGGGAGCGCGGCAGATGGAGTACGTGACGGCGGCGCGGGCCGCCGGAGCCGGCAACCTGCGCATAATCCTCCGGCACATTGCTCCCAACATCCTGGGGCCGATCATCGTGATCGCGTCACTGGACGTGGGCTGGATCATACTGGGGATAGCCGGACTGAACTTCCTGGGGCTCGGCGCGCAGCCGCCCACGCCGGAATGGGGCGCGATGCTCAACGATGCCCGACCGCACCTGCAAACCGCCCCGCGGCTGCTGTTGCTGCCGGGAGCGGCCATATTCGTCGCCGTGCTGGGGTTCAACCTGCTGGGCGATGGGCTGCGGGACCTGCTGGACCCGCGGACCGTGCGACAAGGAAACTGAGCTGGACTCCATCCAATCGGGTCTCGGTTTCAGTCCCTTCTCTTCGGCGTGGCACAGCATCCATTTCAGCGTGATGTCGGAGATGCGGCGATCAGCGTCCTGGCCGCCCACGTCTCCGTGATATCCGGGGAACCACACCTGCTCCATGGTCTGGCCCGCCGGCAAATCGGTCTCGTCCCATTGCAAGACACGGGAGTGGTAACGTCTCTCATCCAGCGACGACGCCTGGTAGCCATGGGCAACGTCATGGTTCAGGGGATTGTTGGAGAACTGTTTCCGTCTCACCTACACGATGGAGGTTACGGTGTCCCATACGCCGATGAAGTGGGGCTTGCACTCGCGGGAGAAACTGCGCTTGAACCCGGCGGCGATTTCATCATTACCCTTGCCGTGGTAGATGGAGGCCATGTAGGGGAGCAGATTCTCGCTCCCGCTTTTCAGAAACTGACGCACCCTCCACCGGGTTTTGGCTCAACCCAGCACCGTCGCGCGCAGACCAAAACCCCGACAATTGATTCCAAGCATCTAGCAGGTGAGCTCCGTGCACCATCCTCCCTATTTCCTACTGCTGGCCATTGTGGTGTTGATAACAACCGTCTCGGCTTTTGCCCTGTACCGGTTCGCCTTAGCTCAGTCTGACCCACCGCTTTCCGCTCAGTTTTTCGATGAATTCGGCAATCCGCAATATCACCAGGGAGCTTCCTCATCAAGCTGGATAATTATCACCTTCGATCAGCCCGTAGCGGACTTCAACTCCGACACGCCGTCGGTAACGGTTGAAGGCGGCGTAATCAATTACTTCACCAGCGTCAGCGTTGACAATGCTGACGGAGAAACGCAGGTATTCTACGTTTTCCTCATCGAGGCGTCCGGTGAAGAGCCTGTTACCTTTACGCTCAGGCCCAACCAGCCCTGCGCCGACGGTGGCATCTGCACTGCCGGCGGAACAATGCTCACCGGCGTGCCGGACCCGCATGTGATCCTGGGTCCAATCGAGGTGTCATTCGGCGCGGCGACACTAGGTAGTGTCGTCAAATTATCTCGTCATTCCGGCGAAAGAACGTCACCCCGTACTTGATACGGGGCCGGAATCCAGACGTTTCCATATCCAAATCGTTCTGCAACAGCAAGTAATTCTGGATTCCCGCTTTCGCGGGAATGACGGAAGTGGAACGCTTTGACGCTTGGCAACTCAATTTGACGACACGCCCTAGAATCTTGGCCGGAAACTGGCGACCCCGACGCGGCCCTAAAGTCTTACAATGGAATCCATGGGAAATTTAATCGGCGCATTGCTGTCGCAGGGTTTGGCCTGGCTGGTCCAAATTTTCCTTGGGCAATGCAGCAACACAGCATCGGCGTGGTCAAGCGCTTGGCACGAACCGGTCCGCGGTCTCCGTTCGGTGTACCTAGTGATCGGGGTGCTAATTTCCTTGCACTTGATTCCGGACGCCTTCAATCAATTCGGTTGGATGGGCGGAGTTTCCTATGTGTTCGCGTTGTACAAAGCCATGTCCGACGCCGTATTTTTCAGAGCGGTGAGGGTCGGAACAATGTGGGTGCCATTGGGATGGGTCGCACCAATTTTTATCTTCTTGGGTGTGGCTGGGTCAAAAAGCATTGAAGGTTTGATTGGCGAAGCTAAATCTGCTGCGTTTGCTAACGACCTAAGCGGTGCGATCGGTATATTGCTGATATTCTTCCTAATGTCTAGGGTCTTTAGACGATGGCGGAGCGGTAACCCTTACGATTGATTGGATCATGCTACTGGGTCTGACGAGCGACGGGCTATTCTCGGGTCCATCCGAGTTAGCGGAGTAAAGTGAGTCTATGTTGGGCGAGCGATCTGACCAGAGGGGACTTTGGGAGGCGGACCAGTTGTACCTGGACCTGGTAGGCCGGGACACCTTCTACGGCCTGCTGGCCTCGCTGCGGGGGCGATTGTTCCGCGACGCTGATTTCGCCGAATTGTACTGTCCGGACAATGGTCGAGCCAGCGTGGCGCCCAGCCTTTTGGCCACGGCGCTGCTGTTGCAGGCCCACGACAAGGTAAGCGACGCCGAGGCCAAGGCCCGGGCTGACTTCGACATCCGTTGGAAGGTGGCCTTGGGGTTTGAGGTCGAAGATAGACCTTTTGCCAAGAGCACTTTTCAGGTTTTCCGAGCCCAGTTGATCCTGCACGACAAGGTGCGTGAGGTGTTCGAGCAGAGCCTGCGGTTGGCGCGGGAGCAAGGCTACCTGAAGCGTGGTCGCGGGATGAGGGTGGCGTTGGACACCACGTACATCCTGGGCCGAGGCGCGGTGAAGGATACCTACAATCTATTGGCCGACGGCATCGTGAAGTTGATGCGGGCCCTGGCGGTGGCGGAGGGTGTTCCGGTGCGGCGCTGGGCCGAGGCCCACGATTACAAGCGTTACGTGGGCTCCAGCGTGAAGGGGGAGGCGGCCATCGACTGGTCAAACCAGCGGGCACGGCGGAGGCTCTTGGCGCAGATCGTGGCCGATGCCGACCGGCTGCTGGAGTTGGCTCGGCAGGCCCAGGACAGGTTGCCCGCTGACGGCGGGGACTGTCAGGCGATAGTTGACGCGGCGGAGTTGCTGGGTCAGTTGCTGCTCCAGGACGTGAAGCGCAGTACAGACGGCGACACCGTTGGCGATGATGCTGATGACGCTGACGGTGGGGTGAGCCTGAAGGACGGGGTGAGCAAGGACCGGATGGTGTCGGTGCACGATCCGGAGGTGCGCCACGGTCACAAGAGCAGGCGCAAGCGTTTTGACGGGCACAAGGCCGCTGTGGTGGTGGACACCGACAGCCAGCTGATCACCGCGGTGGACGTGTTGCCGGGCAACGCTCCCGACAATCTGGGGGCATTGGAGCTGGTGGAGCAGAGCGAGGCCAGTGCGGGCGTGTCCGTGGTTGAGGCCATGGGGGACACGGCCTACGGCGACGGCGGCACTCGCCAAGCTTTCGCCGACGTAGGACGCAAGCTGGTGGCCCGAGTGCCGGGACGACCCAACCGCAAGCACTTCCCCAAGGATGACTTCGTCATCGACCTGGTGGCCGGTACCTGCAGATGTCCGGCGGGACAGATCACCCGCGTCATCGTACCAGCCGGGAAACGGACCGACGGCACCGGTACGACACATCGTCTGCAAGCCTACCGGTTTGAGGCGGCGGTGTGCTGGGCGTGTCCGCTGCGGTCCCAGTGCATTGCGGCCAAGGGCAGCAAAGGCCGTCAGGTGCTGATCCATCCCCAGGAAGCCTTGCTTCAAGAGGCCCGGGCGTTGCAGCAGAGCGCCGACTACGACCAGTACCGGCGCCGCCGGGTGGTGGCCGAGCATCGACTGGCACGCCTGGAGCAGTTGGGCATCCGGCAGGCCCGCTACTGTGGACGGGTCAAGACCAAATGCCAGCTGTACCTGGCGGCCACGGTGGCCAATCTGACCCTGCTGGCCAGCCAAGTCGGCGTGGTCCGAGACGCTGAAAATGACGATTACGGCGGCGTCGGTGGTCGTCGCATCGTCGCCAGTGATCATGGCGCGGACCGTAACCTGTGGCCGACCTGGACGCTGGCTTGGCTCAGATCACCAGCAGTAGCCTTATCGTTCTTCTCAACTAGAGCTTTCCGGCCCGCTTTCTAGTCGGCGACGCGGTAGGCGACGCATTCGACTATTTCGATGAGCAACGGCTTTTGGGCGAGACCGGTAGTGCCGATGACGGCGCGGCAGGGCGGGTTGGGAATGAACTCCCGGTACACCGTGTTGAATTCTTCCCACCGGTCCATGTTGGTCAGGAACACAACCATCTTGACCACCCGTCCGAAGTTGGTGCGGGCCGCGCTCAGGATGGTCTCGACGTGCCGGAAGCAGGCGCGGTATTGTTCCAGGTAGGTCTCGCCGACGGGGACGCCGTCGAAGTTGGAAGAAGTGGTGCCGCGGCAATGTACCTTGACCGCCCGCACCTTGAGCATCCGGGTCAGGTCTTCCTCAAAGTAGTCGCTGTACAACCCGGTGCGGTAGGAGACGGAAGCGGTGGCGTCGTGGCGCCCGTCGGCGATAATCAGGTCCAGCAGCCGGTCGCGCTGGTCGAAGGGCAGGGCCTGGGCCTCCTCAATGCGCATGGCGTCGAGCTCGGCCAGAGTGAGAGCAGCGCGTCCGGTTCTGGTCATCGTTGGGCGTCCTTTTGTTCGGTGTACAGGTGTTCGGTGTACAGGTGTTCGGTGTACAGCCGCCAAGCTTGCCTGGCCTCGCGGGGCAGCCCATATTAGTCCTCAGCAGCACAAGGCTGCAAGCGATGCGAAACTGACTGCAGGGCCTTTTCAAAGTCCACCCGTCGTTCCCGCGAAAGCGGGAACCCAGAACC
>JAPPMU010000002.1:7568-8833 GCA_028873965.1 Chloroflexota bacterium | reverse complement strand
GTAGCGGTTAAGCTTCAATCACGTCGCTGGTAGCTTTGCCGGAGCATCAGCAAGTGCCGGTCGGGGTCTTCGAGCGTCGCGACGCGCGCAATATTCTTGACGTCTGTAATCTCGCTTGCCCCGACCTTGAGTTCGCTCAGCGTTTTGATCGCCGCTTCGATGTCCTTGACCTCAATCACCAGGACAGGCCCGCCCCGCTTCACTTCCTGCACTTCGGCGAGCCCGATACGCACAGCTCTGGAGTCGCTCTCCAGTTCCGCCCAGCCCAGCCGGTCGTCTCTCAGTTGAAGGCTGAAGCCGAGCTTGTCCCCATAAAAGGTCAGCGATCTCCTCAGACTGCTGACCGGAATCGAAATCAGTGCGCCGACCTTAGATATTCTTTGCATTGCATGCCTCTCCAGTAGGTAACAATAGCGCACGTGCTTTGCGGGAGAAACGATTGGCTTGATCGATGGTTAAGGCACATCCATTCATGCCGGGGTCCTGGCAGACGCCCACGTTCCTGAAGTGGCTGCGGCGCACACACGCCTGGCTGGGCCTTGCCGGCGCCGTTGCCGGCGTCCTGTTCTCGATAACCACGCTGTTCATGGAGTATGACGACTTCGGATTGAACGACGAAGTGGTCCCCAATACGGTGATGGAATTCGAAGTCCCCGAATCGGCCCTGGCGTCCTGGGACGATTTTCGCGCCTATGCCCGCGAGCGGGTCGGCGCGCGCCGTTCAGGGGCGTACCCCAGGAACTTCACGCCGAGTGACGACCCGATCAATTACCAGGTGCGATTCAACTCCCCCGGCGACGCGATCGATGTCCGATACCAGGAAGGCGATGAAGTGGCGCAGGCCACGCGGACGAACCGGTCATTCATCGACACCCTCAACCGGCTCCATCGCGCGGAGGGCGGCCCCCTTGGCTGGCGAATTCTGAGCGATGCCTATACTGGTGCCCTGGTCGTGTTGGCCCTCACCGGCGTACTGATGTGGAGCCGCCTTCACGGTCACCGCCTCCTGGGCCTCGGCCTGTTTACGGGCATGTTCGTGTTTGCCCTGTACTTCATGACGTTAACGCCATGACGCAATCGACTGGGAAAAAACGCGGTCTGGCATCGCACCCGCTGATGCCCGCCCCCATCGCGACCCCTATCGGGGTGCGCTGGGTCAAGAAGACCCACGCATGGACGGGAATCTCGACCGCGATTCTGGCGCTGATATTCGCCTGGTCCGGCTTCATGTTGAACCATCGCACCCACTTTACGCTGGGGGCGCC
>JAPPMU010000002.1:0-7468 GCA_028873965.1 Chloroflexota bacterium | reverse complement strand
CCCGCCATGGCCGGGGGCCGCCGTGGCAGCGGCGGTGCCAGTGTTGCTGTTCAGGGTCCGAGCTTCTCAGCGAGCTGGCAAGCGCCCGGGGGCGACTTCAGCGGCGAATGGGTCGTGGGTTCCAGCGAGATCGCCTTAACCCAGAGCGACCGTGGCTTCAACCGCATCGTCAATCGCCTTCACAGCGGCCGTGGCCTGGAGGGCGGCGCCTGGCACTTAATCATCAGCGCCTATGCCGTAATGCTGCTGTTCCTCAGTTTGTCCGGCGTGATGTTATGGAGTCGCGACAGCGGCACGGCAATGGTTGGAGGTGG
The DNA here is from genome assembly GCA_028873965.1 of Chloroflexota bacterium. Taxonomy (GTDB): domain Bacteria; phylum Chloroflexota; class Dehalococcoidia; order Lucifugimonadales; family UBA3495; genus Bin87. The sequence continues at coordinate 7,154 of JAPPMU010000002.1, read as the reverse complement.
CCTTCTGGGTGCATCCCTGCTGTTGATCGGCGCCTGGATAATCATCGGGCCCTGACCGGCCTACCGGTGTGGGCCGAACGCAAGTACGCCGGCGAAGGCGGCCCCACGCTACGTGATTGCTTCGAGCTGCTGCGGGGATTCGCGAAGACGATTGCCGATCGGGCCACTCTCTGCGCGCGGACTGTGGAAGTCGCTAGGACTCCCCGAAGACGCGTTCGCCCCGAGTGAAGGTGCGCACGAGATTCGGCTCCTCGCCGCCTTCCCAGGCGTCCACGCGGTAACCTACCGCCCGCAGCATGGGCGGGCCCTCGGGATACGCTTCCGGGTCCCAGACGGGACGCGCCACCGAGACGAAGGTCACGTCGCAACTGTCGGCGTCGAAGGTGGCGACGCAGTAACCGTGGACATCGTTGTCGGCGTAGGCGAGGTGCGGATTGGGCGAGGATTCGGCGACTGCCAGCGCCTGCTCGAGATCGTTCGTTTCCGACATCGTCTGCGCGGCTCTTGCGCCCTTGCGCAAGAACAGGTTCAGGTTGCAGACGCGTTCCTCGGTTCCGTCGGCCTGTTGACGCCCGTACATGCTCAAGTGCGACAGGTCGAATGCGCCCAATGCCCGCTCCAGCCACGGGCCTGGCTCGACGCCGGAGATCGCCGTGCAGGTGAAGTCCGGCATCACGTAGCGGGGCGTTTCCGCTTCGTAGTTCTCGGCGACCAGGCCGGCGAAATGGGCATGCCGGTCTCCGCTCAGGGACACCACGTTGGCGATGCCGTTTTCGCGAATGAACCGCATCAGTTCCTCGCGTTCGTTGGGGAAGCCGTCCCAGATGTCCGTCCAGGGGAAACCGCTGCCTGCGTCCGGATTGATACGGTCTGGGTCGAAGCGGAAGCCCATCACCGGCTCGGCGTTGGCCCACACCTTCCATGTGGCCGGGCTTGCGGCCAGCGCTTTCTTGAACCACTGCTTCTGGCGGCTTCCAAGCAGGGAAACGGCCGGATCATTCAGCCGCGGATTCGGCACCGTCTCGCCATTGATGTCGACAGTTTCCGGCGGGTTGCCGCCATTGGCATCGCGGCCCTCGGCCAGCGTGTAGAGCAGGTTGCCGTGGAACAGGCTGAATCTCGGGAATACGCTGACGGAACTCTGCTCGTCCGCAACCTCCTCGGCCGAATAACCGGGGTGGGCGCTGGGTCCCCGGTACGAGCGGTTATCGGTGACGAGGAGGTCCACGAACGCGCCCCAGCGGACCGTCCGGTAGCAGGTCTGTGACCGAATGGCGGCCAGGTTGTTGGGCTCCATGGCGAGAAAGCCGTCGCCGAAGTCCCGCATAGGCGCATTGTCGATCACGGCGGGCTGTTCGAAGTCCCGCGCCTCGTTGGGCACGCCCGGCACGCTGAGGCTGTCGGAGAGTATCTGCGGCACAAATTCGAACCATGCCCGGGTCGCGGCCGTGCGTTTCATGGGATTGGACCGGCCGCCGATGTAGCTCTGCCAGACATCGTTGCCGAACTCATGGTCGTCCCAGACCGCTACGAACGGATACATCGCCCGAGCTTCCTGGAGGTCCGAATCCTGGAGGTAACCCCTGTAGATGCGCCGGTGTTCGGCAAGGTAGGCATCAAAGTTTTCAGGAACGGGAGGGCCGTAGCCGCCCATGCCCATACCTGCCATGCCCATGGCCGCAGGATCGGCGGGCGAGGATGCTCCCGCATCAACGGTGTCGGACAGGACCGGCGGCTCGACAGGTGTATTGGCGTCCGCCGGCAGTCCGTAGACGTAATCGCCCAGGTGCAGAATCAGGTCGACGCTCCGATCCGCGTCGCTCGCCTGCTCGTCGCGGATCAGCCGCTGGTAAACGCCGTGTTCGTTCGGCGGCCAGTTTTGGCAAGATACGAAGGCGATGCTGACGGGCCGCCGGGCATTCACGGGCGGCGCCGTCCAGGTGCGGCCCAAACGGCTGGTGGCGCCGTCGGCGGCTATGAAGCGGTAATAGTAGGTGGTATCGGGTTCCAGATCGCGAACCAGCAAACGCATGGTGTAGTCGCTGTCCGGCGAAGCGGTCAGCGTCTCCTCGAGCACCAGGTCCCCGAACGCGGGAAAACGACTGACCTGGACCACCACTTCGGGACTGGCTTCGCCCGCCAGCGGCTCGACCCGGCCCCAAAGCAGCACGGCATCGGGTTGAGGGTCGGCCGAGGCGACGCCCTGGGGGAAGGCGTTACGGGGCGATTCGGCCGGGCTCACTGTCTGGGCAAAACTCCGCCGGGACGCGGGCAGCACCAGGAGGCCCGCCAGTGCGCTGGCCGAGTATTTCAGGAAGTCCCGTCTCCGGGTGGTCACCGATCGCGCTCCCTCAGGCGGTTTGCACGTCGAGCGGGCCGTAGCTTGGCGAAGACCATGCCCTCGGCGCGGAAATCCTCGGCGTACTTGGCGCTTCCGGTGACCTTGGCGCGAACATCAGGCGGCACGAAATCCTTGCCGATCAAGTCGTAGGCCACTGCAGAAACTCCCCAGTTTAAAGGCTTCGTGCGAACGCCATACTAGCATGGGAGGGGCGGCGGCTATGATTATCGGTATCAGCGGGATCACGCTGAATCATCGGGCTGGTCTTTTGGTTATGCTTGGCCCTGTATTCCCGATCGGGTACGTTTCCCTGATTATCGCCCTTGATAGTATATTTTTACCGATCGGGAAATAAGCAGTTGACGGTTGCGCAATGGGCGCATAATATTCCCGTTCGGGAATATTATGCTGTGGTGATGCATGAAAGTCAGGCAAACACTGACGCCCGCGGACGTTGGCGACATCGTACGCGCTACGCGCAAAGCGACGGGTCTGCGGCAATATCAACTTGCCGGAGCCGCTGGCGTGGGCCTTCGTTTTATCGTCGATCTGGAAGCTGGCAAGCCGACCGCCCAGATCGGCAAGGTCCTGCAGGTTCTGGATGCACTGGGGTGTTCGGTCGACATTGTGCCGCCGGCTGTGCCGCCGGCAGCGACTTCCGGTGCGCTGCCTGAAGTGGGCTCCGGTACATTGCCGCCAGGGTCGCTCGACGCACCGCCGACGTGAGCCGGATTCTCAACGTCTGGTGGGATGAGCGGCTGGTCGGCCGGCTCAGTCAGAATCGCCACGGCGAGCTTGGGTTTGTCTACGCACCGGAGTGGTTGGAAGCCGGCGATGCCGCTCCTCCGCTGTCGGTGTCGTTGCCCAGGCGCGCGGAGCCGTTCTCGCGCCGCGAGTGCGGCCCCTTCTTCAGCGGGCTGCTGCCCGAGGAAGGTCAGCGCGACGCGGTAGCGCGCCTGCTCGGGGTCTCCAGGGGCAACGACTTCGCGCTTCTCGATCGGCTCGGCGGCGACGTTGCCGGGGCGATTCAACTGCTGCCGCCGGGCGCCTCTCACCCGCCCGTGGCGCACCCGGTTGGCACACGGCCGCAACCGCTTGAACCGGAGAAACTGGCCGTGGTGCTCGATGCGCTGCCGGTGCGCCCCCTGCTCGCGGACGAGGAGGGACTCAGGTTGTCGCTGGCCGGGTCGCAGTCCAAGCTGCCAGTGGTGCTTGTCAGCGGCGAAATTGCATTGCCGGTCCCCGGGCAGGCCACGACTCATATTCTCAAGCCGCCGATCACCCGTATCCCCGACACGGTGGAAAACGAGACATTCATCATGCGCCTTGCCGCACGCATCGGGCTCCTTGCGGCGCCGGTGGAGGCTCGCACGGTTCATCGCCGAAAGTTCCTGCTCGTCGAACGCTACGACCGCGCGCCCGACGCGAATGGCAGAGTACGCCGCATCCACCAGGAAGACTTCTGCCAGGCATTGGGCATCTGGCCCCAACGCAAATACGCCGGCGAAGGCGGTCCCGCGCTCCGCGACTGTTTCGCGCTCCTGCGGCGAGTCGCAGCCCGTCCCGCGGTCGATATTCTCAAGCTGCTCGATGCCGTGATCTTCAACCTGATCGCGGGCAACGCGGACGCCCACGGCAAGAACTTCTCCCTGCTCCATGCCGATGCCGGCACCTGCCTCGCGCCGCTCTACGACCTGTTGACCACAGTCATTTATCCGGAACTGTCGCCCCGCCTGGCGATGAAGATCGGCAAACGCGCCACGCTCGAAGAAATGGACTCCCGGGGCTGGGAATCCTTCGCCGCTGGTGCGGGTCTTGGCCGACCGTTTGTCTACCGGCGTGTCTCCGAAATTAGTGATGTGGTTGAGTCGCGGGCGCGTGAAGTCGCGGGTGAACTGCAAGGCGGGGCGTTGGACGACGCGGCGTTATCGGGATTGGCGGATACGGTCGCCGCCCGGGCAAACCGCTGCGCACATACCATTAAGCTCGCGTGAAGCCACACAGCGTTGGTGTTGCTGACGGGGGCGACAAGTGTGATTGGGGAACGGTTCCGGCCGCCGCCTCCCGGGATCATGTTTCGCCGAATACGCGTTCGCCGCGGGTGAAGGTGCGCACCAGCTTCGGTTCTTCGCCGCCTTCCCATGTGTCTACGCGGTAGCCCACGGCCCGCAGCATGGGCGGGCCTTCGGGATAGACCTCGGGGTCCCAGACGGGTCGCGCCACGGAGACGAAGGTCACGTCGCAGCTATCGCCGTCGAAGGTGGCGACGCAGTAGCCGTGAACGTCGTTGTCGGCGTAGGCGAGGTGCGGGTTGGGTGAGGGTTCGGCGACCGCCTGCGCCTGCTCCAGGTCGTTCGTCTCGGACATGACCTGCGCGGCAGTGGCGCCCTTGCGCATGGTCAGGTTCAGATTGCATACCCGCTCTTCGGCGCCGTCGGCCCGTTGGCGCCCGTACATGCCCAGGTGCGAAAGGCCGTAAGCACCCATCGCCCGTTCCAGGAAGGGACCGCGCTCGAAGGCCGAGACTGCGGTGCAGGTGAAGTCCGGAATCACGTAGCGGGGCGTTTCCGCTTCGTAGTTCTCTGCGACCAGGCCGGCGTAGTGGGCGTGCCGGTCGCCGCTCAGGGAAACCACGTTGGCGATGCCGTTCTCGCGAATGAAGCGCATCAGTTCCTCGCGTTCGTTGGGGAAGCCGTCCCAACTGTCGGTCCAGAGGAATCCGCTGCCGGCTTCCGGGTTGACGCGGCCGGCGTCGAAGCGGAACCCCATCACGGGTTCGGCATTGGCCCACACCTTCCAGGTGGCCTGGCTTGCGGCCAGCGCATCCTTGAACCATTGTTTCTGGGGGATGCCCAGCATCGATACGGAAGGATCGCTGCGCCGCGGGTTCGCCACCGTTTCGCCGTTGATGACCACCGTTTCCGGCGGATTGCTGCCGTTGGCGTCTCGGCCCTGGGCCAGCGTGTTCAGCAAGTTGCCGTCAAAGAGGCTGAAACTGGAGAAGACGCTGACGGAACTTTGCTCGCTTTCAACCTCCTGAGCCGAATAGCCTGGATGGGCGCTGGGCCCACGGTAGGAGCGGTTGTCCGTCACCAGGAGGTCCACGTGGGCGCCCCAGCGAACCGTCCGGTAGCACGTCTGGGAATGGATAGCCGCCAGGTTGTTGGGTTCCATGGAGAGGAAGCCGTCGCCGAAGTCGCGCATGGGCGCATTATCGAGGCGTGCGGGCTGTTCGTAGTCCCGCGCCTCGTTGGGGACGCCCGGAACGCTGAGGCTGTCGGACAGTATCTGCGGGACGAACTCGAACCACGCCTGGGTCGCCGCAGTCCGTTTCTTGGGATTGGACCGGCCGCCGCTGTAGCTCTGCCAGACATCGTTGCCGAACTCGTGGTCGTCCCAGATGGCCACGAACGGATACATCGCGCGTGCTTCCTGCAGATCCGAATCCTTTAGGTAGCCCTTGTAGATGCGCCGGTGTTCGGCCAGGTACAGGTCGAAATCCTCCGGATCGGGGGGGCCGTCGCCGCCCATTCCCATGCCCGCCATGCCCATTCCGGCCGGGGCGGCCGGTGCCGGCGCGTCAACGGTTTCGCTGTCGGCGAGGCTTGGAGGACCGAGAGATTCTTCGGGATCGGCCGGCAGGCCGTATACGTAATCGCCCAGGTGCAGAATCAGGTCGACGCCCCGCTCGCCGCTCGCCCGCTCGTCGCGGATCAGCCGCTGGTAAACGCCGTGTTCGTTGGGCGGCCAGCTCTGGCAGGACACGAAGGCGATGCTGACGGGCCGCCGGGCGTCCACGGGGGGTGCGGTCCGGGTGCGGCCAAGGCGGCTCGTGGCGCCGTCGGCGGCGATGAACCGATAGTAGTAGGTGGTGTCGGGTTCCAGGTCGCGGACGAGGATGCGCATGGTGTGGTCGGTGTCCGGCGAGGCGGTCAGTGTCTCCTCCAGCACCAGCTCCCCGAACTCGGGGGAGCGGCTGACCTGGACCACCGCTTCTGGATCGGTTTCGCCCGCTAACGGTTCAACGCGGCTCCAAAGCAGCACTGCGTTGGGTTGAGGGTCCGCCGATGCTACACCCTGGGGAAAGGCGTTGCGGTCCGATGCGGCCGGTTCCACCGTCTGGGCGAAGCTCCGCCGGGACGCCGGCAGCACCAGGAGGCCGGCCAGCGCGCTGGCCGAGTACTTGAGGAAGTCTCGCCTCTGAGTGGTCACCGATCGCGCACCCTCAGGCGGTTTGCACGTCGAGCGGACCGTGTGATTGCGGCCGTCCGGCGACGTGGTTGACGATCATGTCCGGCACCACCGGAACGCGATTGAACAGGTGCCCGCCGAGCGCGTCGGAGATGGCCGAAAGCACCGCAGCCGATGCAGCGCCCATGGGGGGCTCGCCGACACCTCGCACTCCGACCGGATTCTGGGGATCGGCGATGTCCGTAGCGCTCCACGCCATCACAGACGGTACGTCCAGGTAACCGGAAGGCTTGCAAGTCAGGAGACCGACATTGCCGGGCAGGCCGTTCTGCGCGTCATAGATCTGGCGCTCGTGCAGCGCGAAGCTCATGCCCCATACGCCGCCGCCCTTGACCTGCTGAGCCAGTCCCTGGGGATGCAGCACGGTGCCGCAATCCGCCACGCCGACATAGTCCATGATCTCGACCTTGCCGGTCTCCAGATCCACCTCGACTTCGGCGAAACCAACGGACAGGCCCGGGACATCGCCGTCCTTTGGAAGGTTATCCTTGGCGATCCCCACCAGCCCGGTGCCGGCCACGCCGGCGACGGCTCTCCGGGTCACGTCGGCGATGTCCTCCGG
>JAPPMU010000060.1 GCA_028873965.1 Chloroflexota bacterium | reverse complement strand
AACGAGATCGCCACGTCGCTGCGCTCCTCGCGATGACAAACTGGGTACGCGTGAGGATGCGCAGCTTCTCGAAATTATCTATGCTCGAACTCAATGGATTCCGGCGAAAGCCGGAATCCACTGATCCAATCCAAATAGGCGCAGCCCCACGCATACCCAGTTTCGCCCGTGTTGTCATCGCGAGCGGAGCGCGGCAATCTCGTCAAGGCAACGGACGCCGTCACGGGAACGAGATCGCCACGTCGCTGCGCTCCTCGCGATGACAAACTGGGTACGCGTGAGGATGCGCAGCTTCTCGAAATTATCTATGCTCGAACTCAATGGATTCCGGCGAAAGCCGGAATGACGGGAAATATCAACACAACCTGGTGCGGTCTTTTCGCTCTGCTAAACCAGGCTGCTCTGCCGCCCCTGCGTCCGCCGGCGCCGCGGCGCCTGGCGGAAGGTGGCCGGCGCGCCGCCCCGGGGGTAGGACACGGACTGGCCGGCGAGAAGCTCGTCGATGGTCAGGATCTGGACGCGGGGGTGCTGCTGGTCGGGGAAATGCTCGGGGGTGTAGATGCCGGCGGACAGGGTCTCCTGGCGCATGGGCTCCGTGGGCGGCTGCAGGGTGATGAACACGCCGATCTCCGCCTTCTCCCGCTCCATGTCGCCCTTGAGGGTCGCGATCATGCCCCGGTTGACGTGGCCGCTCTTGACCTGGGCGATGATGCGCTTGGGCCGGCCGCTGTTGTCGTCGAAGAAGTTGATGTAGCCGTCCACGCCGGCGTCCGCGCCCCGGCGGCGGTCGTTGGCGGGGCGGGCGTCCACCAGGCCCAGGGCCCACCACTCGAACTGGTAGCGGTCCTGCTCGGCCAGGGCGGCGGCAGAACCCGAGTCGGTGGGCTGGCCGACGATCTCGTAGGGACGCAGCGCGTCGCCGAAGCTGTCGTGGAGGCGGTGGCGGACCAGGGTGATGGCCAGGTGGGTGATGTCGATGCCGATCCAGCGGCGGTTGAGGCGCTCGGCGGCGACGGTGGCGGTGCCGCAGCCGCAGAAGGGATCGAGGACGACGTCGCCCTCATTGCTGCTGGCGTTGATAATGCGCTCGAGCAAGGCCTCGGGCTTCTGGGTGGGATAGCCGAGGCGTTCTTGATGCCAAGACCGTAGCGATTGCACGTCGGTCCATACATCTTGGACCGGGTTGCCCTTCGCCTCATCCAGATAGCGTTTTATTCGCGGAATGCCGTTACGGGTGTAGAAGACGCGACCCTCGGAATCCAGGCGTTCCATCGTCTCGACTGGAACGCGCCAAACCCTTTCTACGCCCTTCCACTCGTATCGATACCCTCCGCCTTGAAGCCCGGCAGCACCTAAATCGCCAGACATGAACTTCCGGCCATCGTCGTCGGTATAGCGGTAATACTGCTCGACATACTCCGTTTCATAAGGTTGGAAAGATTGATTCCATACAAACTGATCGGTCTTGACGTAAAACAGGATCGTATCGTGAACAGAACCGTAGTTGCGCGCATCGCTGTGGGCACTTTGGCGTCGCCATATTATTTCGCTTCGGAAACTACCATATCCAAACACCGCGTCCATCAGCAGCTTCAGGTAGTGGCTGGCGGTGGGGTCGCAGTGGAGGTAGATGCTGCCGGTGGGTTTGAGGACGCGGTGGAGCTCGACCATGCGCTGGGCCATCATGGTGAGATATGCCATCATGTCGTTCTGGCCGAGGAACTGGCGCAGGGCGGCGAGGAGGCTGCCGACCCGGTCGGGGCCGCGGGTGACCACGTCCTGGAAGGCGGTCTCGGACTCCCAGCCCCAGTGCCAGGTGTCCTCGAAGGCGGTGATCTGGGCGGCGGATTCCTCGCCGGAGCGCTCGCGGAAGAGCACGTTGTAGGTGGCGTTGGAGTTGAAAGGCGGGTCCAGGTAGATGAGGTCCACGCTCTCATCGGCGACGTACTGGCGAAGGATGTCCAGGTTGTCGCCGAAGTAGAGGCGGTTGGGGGATTCGGGGGCGGTGGTCATGGCGTGGTTTCGCGCCACAAGCCCTGCCTTCCCAAATCCCATTCGGTGAAGGTTTGGACTCCTTTGTACGGGGATTTGCGGAATTCCTGAATAGCCGCCAGCCACTGCGCGACGGATTTTTTGCTCTCGCCGGAATTGTCGATGCCATTCAGCAGGTCCGGGATGCGGACGTCTTCATTCAGGTCAGGCCAGTGAATTTCATCGCGCCAGGTTTCATAACAGGCGCGTTCTTCCGGCGTCGCGTGCCAGAGCCGAGGAAACGTATCCGCGGTGAAGGGACTGATCACTTCCCTGCCGTCGGGTAGAGTGACGATAAACTCGTTGTCGGTGAACTTTAGCGATAGCCCTTCAGTCAGTAAAGTAGTCATACCATGTCTCCAAGCACCGATCTCTGTTTTCTTCGATCAGACGTTGCGCCCGCCGAACATATTGTGGCCTCATACCGTCATTGCGCTCGAGTGATACGTTTTGATCAAGCCAGAATTTTGCGGCGGCTCCCGACGAATGGCGTACATGGATATGGGGCGGCTCGCCTCTATCTCCAGCGTAGAAACGAAATATGAACGGCCCCTCTCTGAATACTTCAGGCACCATCAATCTCCCTACCTTGTCGCCTGCGTAGTGTATCGGATCAGGTCAACCAAGGCGCCGGCGACGTAGCGGCGCAAGATGTCGAGGTTGTCGCCGAAGTAGAGGCGGTTGGGTGATGGGTAGAGGGTGGTCATCCGTCTAGCCCCTGGATGCTGCAACTGCATCAAACGGGATTTCCTCCAGGGGAGGCTCCCCGATGCTATCCATCAGGTCATGACAGGTATCGCAGTCTCTCCATTCCGCCCCCATCGGGTCCTCGTGCATCCACGCGCGCTCGCATCCAGCGTAACGCCAAGTGTGGCCGTCAGGGAAACGATAGGTGACATCTGGAAGATGCGGCCGGTCGTCATTAGTCGCTTTTCCCACCATTCTTTACCTCCTTCTCATCGCTCCATGTGAGCTCCGGCATAAACGTACTATAGCACCCCATCCCTACGCCACTGCCCGATTTCGTCCGGCGCGTAGCCCAGCTCGGCCAGAACCTCCTCGGTGTGCTCGCCCAGGGCGGGCAGGTTGCCCGGCTCTAGCGGCGTTGCGGTGAAGGTGGCCGGGGGGCCGGCCATGCGCACCGTGCCCAGGTCGCGGTGATGCACGTCGATGGCCAGCTGGTTGGCCTCCACCTGGGGGTGGTCGAACAGCTCTTCGACGAAGCGCACCGGACCGGCGGGGACGCCGGCGGCGTCCAGCAGGTCCAGCCACTCCTCGTTGGTCTTGGCGCGGAAGATGGCCTCGGCGTCCGCCATGAGCTGCGCCCCGAAATCGGCGGCCTCCTGGGAGCGCTGGTCGTAGCCCTCGTCATAGCGAATATCGTGCAGGCCGACCACGTCGAGCATCTTGCGGCGCAGGCCGTCGTTCAAGCATCCCACCACGATCATCCCGTCGGCGGTCTGGTAGAAACGATAGTAGATGTTGCCGGGAGACTGGAAATGCTGGGCCTCGTAAACTTCCAGCAGGTCGGGGTATGGTGTCCCGGCGGCGCGCATGGCGTCCACTGATTCCATGATCTCCGCGTGCGGCCCCTTGTCGATGCCGTCGATGCGGACGAAGCGCATGCCCAGCATGAGCAGCGCGGCGCCCAGCAGCGACGCCTCCAGTTTTTGCCCTTGACCGCCGTTACGCTCGCGAGCGAACAGCGCGCCGCAGACGGCCCAGGCTTGGGCGAGGCCGCAGGCGGTGTCCACCAGCGGGCTGGCGACGATCTGCTGGGGCACGCCGTTGGCGACCTTGCCCTCGGCGGTGGCGATGCCCGACATGGCCTGGATGATAATGTCGTAGCCGGGACGGTAGGAATCCGGCCCCTCGTGTCCGAAGGCCGACCCCTCGCAGTAGATGATCGACGGGTTGATGGCGGCCAGCGCCTCGTAGTCGATGCCCAGGCGGCCGGCCACGTCGGGTCGGTTGTTGGCCAGCACCACGTCGGCCTGCTCGGTCAGGCGGCGCACCACGTCGGCGGACTCCGGCTTCGTCAGGTTCAGCGTCATGGAACGCTTGCCCCGGTTGTAGGCCATGAAGGGCCGGCCGTCGGTGGGGAGCACCGCCTGGGCGTAGCGCCACAGGTCGCCCCAGGGCGGCTCCACCTTGATCACGCTGGCGCCCATGTCGGCCAGCAGCATGCCGGCCGTGGGCGTGGCAATCATGGTGGAAAATTCGACAACGTTGATGCCTTCAAGCGGGCCGGCCATGGCGTCACTCCGGGCGGCCGCGGCCGCTGTCGCCGTTCAGGCGATGGCTCATCTGCTCCAGCAGGTCCATGACGCGCGAGGTCATCTGAGCTTGCGCGGCGCGGTCGGCGGCCAGCTCATCAAGGATGCGCTGCTGGAAGTCACGGTTTTCCCTGACGGACTGCTCACGGGCGAGACGTTCCGCTTCCATGGACTGCAAGCGGGCCTGGAGTTCCGCCTCGCGCAACTGGTGGTTGGCGGCAAACTCTTTTTCGCGGGCCTGTTGTTCGGCGGCGCGGGCCTGGCGGCTGATTTCCAGCTCCTTCTCCCGGGCCTGGAGTTCCGCCTGGCGGAGTTTGCGGTTTTCCTCGATTTCCTTCTCCCGGGCTGCTTGCTCGGCGGCGCGGGCCTGGCGGTTCTCCGCTAGCTCCTTCTCCCGGGCCTGGCGGTCAGCTTCCCGTTCCTTGCGCGCCTCTTCCTCCCAGTCCTTGCTCTTGAGCAGGGTCCATAATGTCATGAACATATCCAACACTCCGATGAAGCTGGTAGCCGCGAATATTGCCGCCGTGTTGATAATCGCTGCGGTCAAGATTTCGGGAAGTTCACGCTCCCAAAAGGTGTAGATCTCTATGGTGGCGGTCAGCGCCGCCGCCGCGCCCCCGATGGTGAGAATCACATAGACGATGACCGATATGAGGAGAAAAGTCTTCATCGGCAATTATACTCCGGGCAGATTGCGGCGGGCAGGCCGACGCCCGTCGCCGCAGGGCCTTTCCAAAGTCCCGGATGGGTGCCTTGAACCATGAGCCGTCATTCCCGCTTCCGCGAGAATCCAGCAGGTCGCTTGGTTCGGAATGTTCTGGATTCCGGCTTTCGCCGGAATGACGGATTAACTTTGGAAAAGCCCTGCCGTCGCCGATTGCCGCGCCGGATCACCGGCCCAGCCGGAACCGCTCCGGACCCAGCGCCAACGCTTCGGCGGGGATCATGGCGGCCAGGGTTGAAGGGGCATAGCCGCTGCCGGCAGGGTCGTCTTCCAACCACGACAGGGCAGACGCCGCGCGCTCGGCGGGAAGCCCCCTGGCCTGCACCAGGACGCGGAAGTCGCCCAACCCGCCCGGGCGAACCAGGTGGGTCAGCCCGGTCAGCCAATCCCGGGAGGCGTCCGGCTGAGGCGCGAAAGGTTCGGCCAGGACATCGGGCAGCGCGCCCTCGGGGTCGATGGGGATTGTGATCCAGCCGCTGCTCCCCTCCGCGGGCGGCGCTCCGCTGCGCCGTATGGTCTGCAGGCCCAGGCGCGTCAGAAGCCTCCCCTGGGATACGTTGCCCAGAGTGGTCAGTCCCGCCCGCTCCCCGGCGAGCCCAACCGACGTGAAGTCCACCTGCGCCGTGATGTCCTGTCGCCCCGGATCCACCAGCGGCGTGTCGGTTTGGCGGTGGGAACGGTAGGTGACCAGGGTCCCGTGGGGCCGCTGTATCGGATCGTAGAGATCGTGCGCGCTGCGGCCGTAGTCTATGGTGAGGACGAATCCCGTATCCAGCGACGACGCCACCGACGCGGCCCAGTCATCCAGCAGCAGGCAGATTTCGGCGGTCTGTCCGTCGGACAGGTTGACGCCAATATCGGATAGTCGCCGCTCCAAGTTCGGAGTGGATGGGTCGCTCACTACCTCGACCAGCTGCCCCTCGTAGCCATCCGCGACGTCGGATTCGATGCCGACGTAGATCTCGCGGAGCGTGCCGCGCTCCGTACACACCCGGTGCACCGGCAAAGCGTCCAGCAGCTCGTTGGAGACTATACAGCCGGTGACGTTGCGGAACGGCGGCCGCAGGGCGTCGCCAGCGATTTTCGCGAATGTTGGATCTCGGGCTTCGCGGCCCCCAGGGCGGCGGTCAACCGCTACGTACCGCAGCGAGCCACCAAAACCTTCTGGAAGATGACCGGCGGCGTTGGATATATCCCGGCCCAGCAAACCGTCGCCGGCGCCCGGCTCGATCACGAAGAATGGGTCGGGGCGGTCCAGCAACTCCCAGCAGCGGAACAGTTGGACGGCCAGCAGCGCGCCGAAGGCGGGGTGAACCTGCGGGCTGGTGTAGTAATCGTCGCCGGCGCCGGAGCGGGTGTAGTAACCGCCGGGTCCGTAGAGCGCCCGCGCCATGTACTCTGCAAAGGTGATCGGGCCGTGGCGGGCGATGCGACGGCGGATGGCCCGTTCCGCCGGGGATGGAGGCAGGTCAGTCGCCGCTGGCGCGGTGACCATTCTGCTGCTCCGCCAGCCGCGCCAGGGTCGCGCTGATCTCGGCCAGGGTGGTCATCATGGCCTGCTGGGTTGTAACGGCCTGGCGGCGTTCCTCAGCGGATTGGCGACGTTCTTCCCGAAGCTCGTCGCGAAGTTCGTCCATCAGACGCTCGTACCGTTCACGCTCGGCCTGGAGCCGTGCCTCGGCTTCGTCGGCGCGCTGGCGTTCTCTGTTCAGCATAATGATGTTGTAACCTCCCGCGAAGGTGGCAAAACCGCCTCCGATTGCGAGGCAACTGGCCAGGGCCGGCAGGTTAATGTAACTGGCCAACACGCCGGGATTGCACAGCCCGGCCGCGGCATTTTCCATTATGCAAGGCACTTTGGTGAAATACCAGACCAGCCACGCGCCCACGCCCGTAACAACGCCGGCGATGACGGGAGCGCGCCAGAAGGACGTTACATCATTGAACCTTGACCACCATCGGTTTTGTTCGGGCATGGCGGCGGGATCGTCGATCATCGATACATCGGCTTGAAGAAGCTGTGCAGGAAGTTGTTGCGGTGCGCCCAGGAGTGCGCCCGCTTGAGCACGGCTTCGGGTATGGGCTCGGACCGGCGATGGGTGATGCGCAGCGTTTCGTAGTCGGCCAACTCCGGCGGAGCGTCGGCGGTGTAGAGCAGTTCGCAGCCCTCGCCTTCAGCGAAGAGTTTCAGGCTGTCGAAGCCTTTCACCCGCCGGCCCGGGGTCTGGTAAACGTAGAATTCTACGCTCCCGACCAGTTCGTCGAAGTGGTCGTTGCCGTTGCCGCGGCCGCCGCCCTGGCGGAGTTGGTCGCGGCCGATTCCGTAGCTGCTCAAGCGTCTGCGTTGCATGAAGACACCACCGATTACATTCAGTAGAACGTTGCCCTGCGTGCCGGGTCAGTTTTCACGCAGCAGGCCCGGCCTGATCGTGCTTACCCAATCGCTGCCGCTATCTCGGGTTCTAACGGTATTGACCAGGTCCGCCAGATCTGCCCCGTGCAGCAGTTGCAAATCTTCATAGGTTTGGCGTCCCGCGAGCGCGCGGATGGCGTCGTGCAGGTTGTCCACATAGGCCACGGCGGCCCGCCCGGCGGCCAGGGTGTCATGCCGCACCCTGATGTTTTCCAGCTGCTCTACCCAGTCAATTTGCCGCGCAACCTGCTCGAACGGCTCTTCCGGGTCCGGGTATTGCGTCGCTGTGGTCATTGCCTGGACCTCCTTACGGGCTGAGTGGCGAAGGTATCGTTAGGGGTAGATGGCCCAGCCGACTCGTTCGGTTTTGGCGTGGAAGAAATGTCCGTCGGTGGACGTTACGTAGATGTCGGTGAGATCCGGGCCGCCGAAGCACACGTTGGTGGGGCGGGTCGCGGCCACGGGATGGGTCTCGATGACGCGACCGGTGGGCGAGAAGACGTACAGCATGGGGCCGGGCCCGCCCGTGGGCCAGCCGGCGGTGGCGATGATGTTGCCGTCGGCGTCAAGGCACATGCCGTCGATGCCGCGGTGCACCCGGTTGGCGTCGCGGCCGAAGGTGTGCAGCGTGGTGTACGTCCCCAGCGAGCCGTCGGCGTTGATGGGGTAGGCGCGCAGTTCCCGGTCGATGTCGATCCGGTCGCTGTTGCTTTCCGCTACGTACAGCGTGTTGCCGTCGGGCGACACCAGGATGCCGTTGGGCATGGTGGTGTCGTAGGTTGATCGGACGGTCCGGTAGGAACCGTCGGCCTGGGGTACCGCGCACAGCACGGAGCGGTGGTCCAGCTGCTCGACCTCGTGGGCATCGATGTTGCCGGTATTCCAGGGGTTGGTGAACCAGATGCGTCCCTGGACGTCTATGGCCAGGTCGTTGGGGGTGTTCAGGGGCACGCCGTCCAGGTTATCGGCGACGGTGACCATGCTGCCGTCCGGGTCGAAGCGGATGATGGCCCGGCCGTTCTGGCAGCAGCCGAACAGGCGGCCCTGGGCGTCGAACGCCAGCCCGTTGGTGCGGTTGGTGTTTTCGCGGTAAACGGAGAAGTCTCCGGATTTGGGGTTGTAGGCGTATATTCGACTGGCATGGATGTGTGTGAAGAGTATCGCTTCCCCATTCCATGCCGGCCCTTCAGTGATGCCGCCCGGGGGGTCTTCAAATCGATTGAGAAGGCTGAAACGCCAGGACATATTGGCCAACTCCTTGCGTGCGTCGCGCTTGGGAAGTGTAAGTGGATGGCGGCGGCGCTAACGCCGGCCGATTGTAGCAGGCGGCCCCCGGCCCGGCAACGGCGGCCCGAACCTTACCAGGGCCTTTTCAAAGTCACTGCGGCAACCTTCGCGCCACCCAATCGTCATTC
>JAPPMU010000064.1 GCA_028873965.1 Chloroflexota bacterium | reverse complement strand
CAAATTCCATCGCTTCTACCCCTGCCTTTCCAACTCTGACTGAGTACTAGCTGACCGCCTCCTTCTCACACAGCAACAGGGGCAGCCCTTCGCGGTTGCCCCTATTTTCTATTACGGCGTTGCGACGCTACTTCTTCTGACCGCAAGGCGTGAGCCGGCGAACCCTAGAATCGCTCCCACCGACGCCTTTATCATCCAGTCGGCAATGTTGAGCAGTATCTCCCTTGCCAGGGTCATGTCCGCCGCCGGAACTGGAGCCATCCACACCAGCACGCCACCGCCCACGAGTATCAATGCCAAAAGGAGGCCAATTACTCCAACGGTAGTTCTTGTGCCGTTCATGCCTATCCCACCTCAGCTTGGCTATCGTTGGCGCCGGCCGATATGGATGTTGACGCATCCGGCTTGCTCTTGCCGCTTGTCCAGATACCATACAGCAAAAAGCCAATGCTTCCGAACAGCATGATCAACCCGATCACAATCATGGTCATTCCAAGGATTGGCTCAAATAGCTCCATGTCCGCTACCCCCGTTGATCAACCGTATGTGCCGATTCTATCACTAACCTGCGGGCGTCGGCACTGTCCTAAAGTCCTTGTACCCTTATTCGGTTTGCCCCACCGTTGCCTAATGTCGGGCGAAAATCTCGGCCACCTGGCAAGCGAACCCCGGCAGTACCGGCTCGCAAGTCAGCGTATCGCCGATGCCGAAACGACGCGCTGCGCCATCGTCGGAATGGGCGACTATCTCCTGCGTGGCAATGTACGCTATCAGGGCCAGCCTCACGCCGGCGTCCAGCCACATCTGCGCCCGGGCTTCCGCCGCCGCAGTCGAGTATCCGGGTGAGATTACTTCCACCACCAGATCGGGAATAAGCCCGAAAACGTAACCCCGCTGCGGTAACGGCGCGATGATTCGGGCCAAGGATGTGAGGGTATAGTCGGGCGCGCGAACTGTATCCGGGTCCTGTTCAGTGTAGATCCCGACCTCAAAGGTTTCTACGAAATCCAGGCTGTGCTCCTCAACGAAATTCCCGATACGACGGCCGATGCGTCCAATCACCATACCGTGCATGAACCCCGGTGGCGGCATCTCAATCAGCTCTCCTCGGACCAGTTCGTACTTTTTGCCATCGTCGGGCATCGCGAGCAGGTCATCGGCGGTCAGCAATTTCCTGGCGGTAGTCATTTATGTCCTCCGGCAAAACGGGCGGATTGGCTCGTCGCGGCGCTCGGATGCAGTATAGCGCAGCGGCAAGATCATGCGCCGCCTGCTGCGCGACGTGGTCGAGGGCCGCGCCCTGGGCCACACCACCACCCTGGCCGACCCGGCGGTGGTGGAAATGCTGAAGGAACAGTACGGCGACGAGGACTAGTACCGTCAGCAGTCCCAACAACCCGACACGCTGATGAAGCCTCTCTCCATTTTGGAGAGGGGCTTTATCAATGCCCAAAAATCGCCCCGGTTTTACGCGACAGGCTTCGGTTTTCTCGTGCTATGTTGCCGGAAGAATTTCAATCCGAGCATTTGAGTGGACGTTGATTCTCCGACAGCCCTTCGACGCTAATTTGGACGGGATTCCATGACTGCTCCTGCGGCCTACAACAACCACAGCCTGATCGGTGAAGCCCTGCGACTGCTAGCCTCCGGACTTGGACCCTATGTGGCCGGCAAGATGTCCGAGGCAGTGGACGCCGGCCACTACATCCCCGACGACTCCGAGGCGGTCGGTGAGATTGCCGGCGATATCGCGGTAACGTTGCGCGTGATGACGGTGGCTTGGAACGACGTATTCCGCGACGCCCTGGGACCTGCCGAACGCAGCCTGGTGTCCGAAATCCGCGAAACCCGCAACCGCTGGGCGCATCAGGACGCCTTCGACGAAGACGACCTGGACCGTGCACTGGACTCCATAGGCCGGCTGCTGGCCGCCGTTGGCGCCATCGCCGAGGCCAAGCGCATCGACGGCGCCAAACACCGCCTGCGCCTCAGACGCTACGGCGCGCCATCGCCCAAGGCAACCGACGCGGATGCTCCAGCCCGAGACGAAACTGAGGAACCGGAACCGGCCGGTGGCCCGGCTGGAATGCGGCCGATGGGTCGACCCGGAGATGTGGAAACGCGCCCCACCGTTGCATCTGACGCCGATGCCGACGCCCGACCCGCGGAGAGCACTGCTGTCGATGACAGCGCGCGCGACCAATTGCTCCAGAACCACATCATTCAGGGCGTGGATTTGAGACGACGCGAGCACTTCGGCCATGCCATGGGGGAATTCGAGCAGGCGCTGGGCATCAATCCCGACCGGGCCGACGCCTGGTTCCACCGGGGCATGACCTGGGGACTGATGGGCGACCACGGACGGGCCATCGCCGACTTCAACCGCGCCATCGCCATCGCGTCGGATTACGCCGAGGCCTACAACTGCCGAGGGTACGCCTACTTCTGCCTGGGCGAATACAGGCGCGCGGTTGAAGATCTGGAACGCGCCGACCGGTTGAATCCCGGCGACGAACTGATCCAGGGCAACCTGCAGCAAGCGCGGATGCGCTTCCTGCAACAGCCGGGCAACCCCGACCCAACGCGGTACGGTTCCGGGCAGGTACCGGAGCGCTGATAGCGTCGCCGGCGGCCGGCCCCGGTGGATGCCCGCCCGGTTCGGTGGGCGCGCCTTCACTGTCGCGGCTGCAATTCGTCCAGGTCTTCCAGCAGGGATGACATGGCTTCCGGGTCCGCAGCTTCGTAGCGGGCGCCGTAGTAATAGTGCTGGAAACCACCGACGATCCGGGCAACGGGCGGATCGGGCAGAGTTTCCCGGACAGCCTGATGGTGTTCCTCCGGGGTCTGGGACCCGCGTCGGGGGAACCCGACGGCGTTGGCGACCTCCAGCATGCGGTGATACACCTCGCGGGGCGTGGTCGGTGGCGGACGGCGGCGACGAAATCCCGAGGCGCTGGACATCCACCCGGACAGGGCATCGGCCAGGTCCTGACCGGCTCCTCCCCAGGTGAAGATGGACTCGCGAACCTCGCCGTCGGCGTAATCCCCGCCAACCAGCCGCCGGCGTCGAAACATGCGGTACAGCACCCATCCGGCCAGGGCCAGGGCGGCCAGGAATGCCAGCCACTTGAGGACGGTGAGTATCACGTTGGGCGGGCCGTCGCCCTCAACCTCGCGGAGGCTTTCGTGAAACTCCTGGATCTGCAGACGGGCCAGTTCCAGGCCGCTCAAGTCACCACCGCCGAAAAGCCCGGATACCCAGTTGCCCACGGCGACCAGGCCGGCCGCAAGCAGCCCCAGCAGGAGGAGAACGGGGCGGAGCGTCCACAGTCCGAGGAAGGCCACTCCCTTCAGGATGGCGCGGGTTACGTCGTCCAGGCCACCGACGCCAATCGCCCCCAGGATCACCGCCAGGAGCAGCACGCCGCCGACGCTGAAAAATATGGCGAGCATCCAGCCGCGGTTCATGCGGCCGGCGCCACCCTCGGCGGCAAACCGGCTGATGGCCAAACCGGCGAGACCGGTGGCGAAAAACAGCAGCAGCGCCGGCAGGCGGATGATCGCCGCCGGCAGCAGGGTGTCCGCGGCCACGGCCACGATCACCACCACCACGCCCCGAACGAAGGCGTTGCGTACGACATCCAGAGTGACGTCGTCGCGGGCGATGGCGGTTCCCCTCCACCACAGCAGCAGCATGAAGATGGCCGACAACCCCAGCGCGGCTGCGGATCGCAGATCGCCGGATAACACCTCGCCGAGGGGGAACCAGCCGGCTCCCATGCTGAGGCCGGCCAGCACCAGCACCGAAACCGCGCTCAGCGCCAGGCCGATCACACCGCGGAGGTTCAGCGAAAAGCGGATGGTCTGCACGTACCAGGACAGGATGAAGGACCACCCCACCGCCAGAATGGCGATGCCCAACGGGATGGCGGCGTCGGGCAGCCGGATCACGTGGGCGAACAGGCGGCAGCCCAGATACACCGCGAACCCCTCCAGGAAGAGGGCGATGCCGACAATGAGAGCGGAGCGAGCGAAAGTGCCCATGATTGTTCCGATCAGTTGTTCCGGGCGGGCAGAAGAACATAGACGGCGAAAGCGCGGCGGTCCCGGGCCGGCGCCTGCTGAAAACGGCGGATGGCATCCTCTGCCAAGTCGATTAGCTGTATCACATCGGCTTTGATGAAAGATACATCGGGGTCGTAATCAGCGCGGTGACGGTCGTGTTGCATTTGGACGAATACGCGGGCGAAGTACTGAATTTCGCCGGGGAACACGGAGACGTTCCGCTGCTCGCAGCGTTGCCGCGCGAAGCCATGCTGCAAGGCCCGGTAGGTTTGATTCCACGCCGGACGGCTGCGATCAGCGCCGGGACCGCCAACCGGCATATCGGCGCAGCAGAGGGCCAGGCAATGGAACAGGGCGTAATAGGCCGTGCTGACGATGCGGCGCAGATCGGATTGCCGGGGACGGCCCCGCGGGCTCATTGCCGCCATCGCCCGGGCTGTGGCGATGAAGTCAAGCGGATTCATAGACCATGGCGACCGTATGTCGCCGCTCCCGCCTTTCCAGCCAGGGCCATTCTGACTTGGGAATCCAGGAGAAGTTGGGCCACTCCTCAATGTCCTGGTCAAGGAGCTCTTCACGAACTTGCCCAATCAGTTCGCCCGTCCAGCGAACATCCAGGTTTTTCTGGTCGCCGTCGTAGATGATGAGGATGCGGAGGTAGAGTTCCCCGGTGGCGTGGGGTCCCCATTCGTCGTAGGTGGGAATTACCACGATGGGGTTGAAGACGAACTCGTCCGCTGTGAATCGCTCGTCTAGGAACCGGCGAACAACGGCGATGACTTTTTCGTCCCGTTCACGATTTATCCTGGGGTCTCTGATTTTCATGGCCGCGTCACCCCCTGACGAATTCCCGCATATATGTTACACCGGCTCCATCTCCCGCACGATCTCCGACTCGCCCGACCAGTCATCGCGCCAGGCGTCCTCCAGGTTGGCCAGGCTGGAGCCCGCCAGGTACACGGGCACCTCCGGCGGGAGGTCGGCGGCCGCGGGACCCGGCGGGCCGTCTCCGGCGTAGAACACCGCGACGCGATGGCCGCGCCGGCGAATCTGCTCGGTCTCGTTCACCACCGCCCGGGACAGTATGGCGGTTACCACCACCACGGTGGCGTCGGAGGCGAGGGAGTCGGTCTCGGTGCGCAGCACAGCCGACAGCTCGGCAACCCAGAAGGGGCCGGCCATGGCCAGGGATTCGAGTACGGCCTCGAGTTGCAGGCTTCCGCCGCCGGCGGGTACCGACATCCACTTGCTGGAATAGGACGCGACGGCGTTGCTGACCAAGCCGAAGGTGTAGCCCTCGCGTTCAGCGTATTCGGCCACCGACGCGGCAACGGTGACCGCGCGCTCGAAGAGCCGACGGTTGCTGCCCTGCCAGGCGGCGTCGCCCGTGCGGGCATTGAGTGCGATGAGCATGTGCCGGGTGGCGGCCGGCTCGAAGACGCGCGCCTCGACCTTGCCGTGGCGGGCCGTTGCCTTCCAGTCGATGCGCTTCAGCGGGTCGGTGGGACGGTAGTCGCGGAGTCCGACGAAACGGCTGGGGTCGTCCTGGATGAGGCGGCGGCCGCGACTCGCTCCCAGCGGACGCTCCCAGAGGTTCATCATCTGGCGGAGGTCGACGATGCGGGGATACACCAGCAGGTATTCGACGTCGGGAACGTGCTTTTCGGCGGAGGTGATCCCGAACATGTCGCCACTGCGCAGCCGGGCCGGTCCGATGCGGTGATTGCCCCGGGTGCGGCAACGCACCCGGTAACGCCAGGTCACGCGCTGGTAGGGCAGCAGCGACGTGGTGATCCGGTGGTCCAGTTCTGCTTCCGCGCCGACGCCCCGCTGGTGCGTCCCGCCGGTTTGCAGCCCGATGGGAAAGGCGTCGGATATATCCAGCCAGATCATGGGAAGGATCTTCCCGTTGTCCACCGTGATGTAATAGTCAACCACGTCGCCGATGAAAGCGCGGCGGCGCTCCAGCCGGCGTTGGTAGGTCAGGCGTCCGAAGGCGTACCGGGTCCAGTGCTTCCCCGTTATCCAGATGAGCAGGACGAGGACGCCGACCACGATCAACAGCAACTGGCTGGCGAGGAGTCCGGCCAGGATCAGGATTGCGGCGACGATAACCCACAGGTCGCTGAGCATGGGCGCAGGATACCCGATTTGGAGATGGCGGTCATCCGGGAGGCGTTGTTCATCAGGGCCCTTTCAAAGTCACCTGCCGTCCGCCCCTCACCAGGGTCTTTTCAAAGTCCCGGATGGGGTCTTTCACCCCGAACCGTCATTCCCGCGGAAGCGGGGATCCAGCAGGTCGCTGTGTTGGGAATGTTCTGGATTCCGGCTTTCGCCGGAATGACGGATTAACTTTGAAAAGGCCCTGGCCCCTCACGCGTACCCATTTTTTCATCGCGAGGAGCGAAGCGACGTGGCGATCTCGTTACCAGAAGAATGGCCCCTCCAGCAACGAGATTGCCGCGCTTCGCTCGCAATGACCGTTCAGGTCAAACTGGGTACGCGTGAGAACGCCCCGCAGGGCTTTCGTGGGGAACCGGGTACCGGAATTACGCCGGGGCGCGCTGCCCGGCGAGCTCAGCAATGCGAGCGCCGGGGCGGTTGTCCCCGATAGTCCACACCAGCGCTGCGGAGACCACCAGCAGGATGATGTTGGTCCAGATGGCAATCTCGTAGTTGCCGCGCAGGTCGAACAGGTACCCGCTGAGCGCCGAGCCTATCCCGGATCCGATGGGCATCACCGCGAACATCGTCCCGTAAATCCGGCCCAGGTTGGTCGTGCCGAACCCATCGGAGGCGTAGGCCGCCGTGATTCCGACCACCGCGTTCCAGGAGAAGCCCACCAGCACCATGCCGATCACCAGCGGCACGACGCCCAGGGGCGGGATGCCCAGGAACGACACCCCCATCGACAGCAAGACGACCACGAAACCCGCCATGCGCAACTGGTATGAGGCGGCCAGCAGCCTGCGCCTCCCGTATCGATCCGAAAAATGCCCCAGCAACAGCGCGCCCACGATGGCCGTGGCGCCGATCAGACTGAACGCGCCGGCTCCCACCAACGGCGAGAAGCCCAGGTCGCGGGCGTAGGTTACGAAGTGAGCATTCACGAAGCTCATCGAGTAACCTCAAACGAAATAGCCGAAGGTCAGCCGGTAGAAGAACCCGGTGCGCAGGGCCTGTCCAAAGGTTACGTGTTCCGGCGTCGCTGCCCGCGAACCCACGGCGCCCGGTCCGCCGGCGCCGTCGGGTACCTGGCCGTAGGGCTGCAAACCCTTGTCACCGGGCTGGTTCTTGATCAGGAACGCCCCAATGGGAAAAACCACCACCAGCAACAACAGTCCCAGGAAGAGGTACGCTTCACGCCAGTCCAGCAGGACCAGGAAGACGGAAGTGGCCGGCACCAGCAGCATTGCGCCCATTGAGCCCGCGCCGCCGGTGATCCCCAGGGTCAGTCCACGACGGGTAAGGAACCACTGGCTGACGATCTTGGTCAGGATCGGCCCGGTGCCCAAGGTGATGCCGGTGCTCATCACACCGAACACCAGGTACAGCTGCCACAGGGTGTTGACCAGGGGCAGCAGCACCAGCATGAAACCCATGATGACCACGCCGCTCAGGGAGGCCCACTTGGCGTCGTACCGGTCGGCCAGGTATCCGGCCAGCGGCCGCAGCAGACCGGAGATCATATAGGTGATGCCGAAGGCCAGCGACAGGGTGCCCCGGCTCCAACCGAACTCCTCGGTCATCGGATGCAGGAACACGCCGAAGGAGAACTGGCCGCCCGACACGCCCAGGGTCACCATGGCGCAGCCGAAAACGACGTACCAGCCGTAGAACGTGTTTCTGAGCGTCGATACCATCGCAGTGGCCGACCATGCCTCAACAAGTGAGCCGCCCGTGCTTGCTGCGGGGGCGCAGGGCTGGCGCAATAGTAGATGCACGGAAGACGGCGCGCAACCGTCGCGCCGGCCCCCACACATACCCAGTCTGTCATCGCAAGGAGCGCAGCGACGTTGCGATCTCGCTCCGGGAGCGAGATCCGTCGCCTCGACGAGATTGCCACCCCCGCATCAAGTGCGGGGTCGCAATGACAGGCTGGGGAAATGGGCACGCATGAGCGCACAGGGCCTTTCCAAAGTCCCGGATGGCTGCCTTGAACCATGAGCCGTCATTCCCGCTGCCACGAGAATCCAGTAGGCCGCTTGGTTCGGTCGGTATGTTCTGGATTCCGGCTTGCGCCGGAATGACGGATTAACTTTGGAAAAGCCCTGACGTGGCAGGCGGATGCCGGCGAAAGCGGGCACGAATCATGTTTCGCTATGGTGGAACGGGCGCTGGGGTTCAAGGTTCGTGCATGGCAGCGGTCTCCGAGAAGGCGACGGGTTGGTTGCTGGCGGTGGTCAGGCGGTCAGGTGATGATTGATTGATCGATGGATGTGTGCCAGAGCCGGATGGTCGTTCGTTAGCCCCACGGTCGGGGGTGGTACGCAAAGTTTTTACTGCCATGGTTGACGGTTGCGGCATGATGCCGGCGCGTCCAGGAAGGCAGCTGCCCCTGTGGCCAATTGGACTACGCGCCTGAGATGTTGGGACGACGACAGTCCGGGTTGTCCCATGGCCGGTGATGCGATTTTGATGCTAACGGGATGACCGTAAACGACCTGGTGGCCCTGGCAAAAGTTTTTCACCTGACGCTGACCATTATGGAACATCGGTTCGTATCATGTCAAGGGAAGGTTGTCGGCAGGCCAGGACGATTGCAAAGTCCCGGATGGTGGCCTTTCACCCCGAACCGTCATTCCCGCGGAAGCGGGA
>JAPPMU010000026.1:35908-70012 GCA_028873965.1 Chloroflexota bacterium | reverse complement strand
GAACCAAATTCCATCGCTTCTACCCCTGCCTTTCCAACTCTGACTGAGTACTAGTAGCCGGTGACCAGGTCGCTCTGCGTCAGCATAAGCGCCGACGCGACACTGTTGAGGGCAGCCAGCGCCGCATCGCGCGAGGCGACGGTGAGGTCGCTCGGGTCAGCAGTTACGTAGGCCATGATGGTTTCGTCAACCGACGGGTCAGCTTGGGCAACCTCGGGCTGGATGGACTGGTAGAACGCCAGGGCTTCCACCTGGTGGGTGCCCGGGTCTTTGCCGTCTGCCACATCCTGCTGCGAGATGCCGATGTACCTCACAGTAGCGAGGTAGAAGAGGGCATTGTAGCGCGAATAGACCTCCTGGGCGGCAGCGTCGCAGGCGGCGGAGTCGCCGTTCTCTGCGGCTTGCCTGACACGTTCGAGAGCTTCGCTCAGCGGGATGTCTATCGTGCCTTCCCGACCGAAGTTGCCCTCGCGACTGCGCGCCAGGGCGGACAGGGAGTAGGGATAGGTCCCGTCATCGCCCGGCAAGCCGACGTAGATGCCCCAGCCTTCGTCCACGTCGCCAGAGTCCAGGTCAGCACAGCCGCCAATGACGTACCGCTTGGACCAGTGATAGAGGATTCTGAGGACGCCCTTGTTGATGGCCTGGCGCTTCTGTGCATCAGTGTAATTCTCCGCCTCGCGACGCTCGCGTATGGCGTTGTTGATGGGAGAGTCCAGGAAGCTGCTGGACCCGTAGAACTCGGCAGCGAGGGGGAATTCCTCCGCCCTTTCGGGGTCGCGGGCAAAGCCCCGGAGGGTCTTGCTGCGGACGCCGATGCGGGTGTGGTAGCCCACTTCGTACAGCAGGAAGATGTCCGCCGCGGGGAGTGGTTCGCCGTCCTTGATCACGTTGGTCAGTGCCGCGATCTCCTGGTAGTCCGAGGGGATCTTCTGATAATGCTCGCGGTTGGTGGTGGCGTAGTAGTAACCGTCCGACGGGCTGGGGACGCTGCGGTCGGTCTCGTGGGGGAGGTTCACCGGGATGAAGAAGCCGGAGGAGCGATCCAATTCCCCGGTGTCCGGGGATGGGGTTCCGCCGGACCCGTCGCTGGTATCGTCGGTGTATTCGGTGATCAGATCATCGCCGGTCAGCATCAGATCTGAAGCCACCCCGTTGAGGGCTGCCAGCACCCGGTCGCGCGATGCGTTTGAAATTTCGCTGCCGTCGGCCGTCAGGTACGCCATGATGGTCTCGTCTGCTGACGAGTCGGCCTTGGCGACGTCGGGCTGGATGGACTGGTAGAACGCCAGGGCTTCCACCTGGTGAGTCCCCAGGGCGTCGCGGTCGCCGGCCGCTGCGTCATCCGCAACCCGGCCAATGTACCTGACGGTGGCCGGGTAGAACATGGCGTTGAAGCGGGAATAGACTTCGTTGGTAGCCGTTTCCAGGGCGGCGGCGTTGCCATCGTCGGCAGTCTGCCGGGCCCGGTCCATGGCCTGGCGCAGCGGGATGTCGATAGTACCCTGCCGTCCGAAGTTGCCCTCGCGTGCCTGTGCCAGCGCCGCCAGTGAGTTGGGGTACCGCCCGTTGACTTCCTCGCCGACGTAAACGGCCCAAGCCTCGTCGATCAGGCGAGAGCTCGAACGCTCCTGGCCGATGATCATGTAGAACTTGGCCCAGTGGTAGAGGATACGGAGCATCCCCTTGTTCACGGCCTGGCGTTTCTGGGCATCGCTATAGTTCTCGGCTTCCCGGCGCCCGCGAATCACGTTAGAAATCTTTGCGTAGATTTCCCGGTTGGTGGTCGCCGTGTAGTAGCCGTCGGACGCGGTTGGCCCCTCGGTCTCATAGCTGAGGCCGGTCGGAATGTACAGGCCGCCTTCTTTCTGGCTCATCATCGCAGCGATGGCAGTTCCGGTCGCCGAACCCGTGCCGGTTCCTGTTCCGGAGACCGATCCGGTACCCGTGCCGGTACCTGTTCCGGAGGCTGACCCGGTACCCGTGCCGGTTCCCGTACCAGTACCGCCCGAGCCGCTTCCGATCACCTGGATGGAGGGCCGGTCTTCGCCCTGGCGCACCGCTTCGGCGGCGGCCTGGACGGCGGCCTCAGCCGCGGCTACTGCTTGGACTGCCGTAGCCTGTGCCGCTTCCGCGGCGGCTTGCGCTGCCGCGGCCTGGTCTTGTAACGCTTCCGCATTTGATGCGCCGGTCGCCGCTGCTTCAGTAGCAGCCTGGGCGGCCGCTTCCGCCGCTGCTGCGGCCTGGGCGGCCGTGGCCTGTGCCGCTTCCGCCGCCGCTTGCGCCTCCGCAGCCTGGGTTCGAGCCGAGTCGTCTTGCGTCGCGGCCGGCGGCGCTTGAGGCGTGCAGGCCAGGGCCAACCCAAGCACGATGGCCAGAGCCAAACTCCCGATCCAGTATCGGCGGGGGAGATACTTCCCCAATGTTTCGATGTGATAACGCACTTTTACTACCCTCGTTGGTGAGTTTGCTCGTTATCTGCTCAACATCTCCCGCAGCATCCCGGTAGGAACGCGCCAGAGATACTTTGGCCCGATGAATGAGCTGCCCCGGGTGCGCTGCTGATAAGAGACGGGAACTTCCCGCATCCGCATCCCCTTTTTCAGCAGGTCAAGGGTCAGCACCTGGGCATAGTTGTAGTCGTGGATGATCTCGGCGCACTCCAGCGCCCGGCGGGAAAAAGCGCGGAAGCCGGTCTGCCCGTCGCTGATGCGCCGGCCGGCGGCGACGTTGAGCGCAGCCGTGAACGCCAGGTTGCCGATGCGTCGGAACACCCGCTGGCGTGGCCTGTGTTCCAGGTAGCGAGAACCGAGCACGTAGTCGACTCCACCGGCCTCGATGGGGGCCAGCAGGTCGGGGATCTGCTCCGGCGGGTACTCGCCGTCGGCGTCCACGTACACGGCGGCCCGCGCGTCCAGTTCGTTGGCGGTGGACAAGCCGGTGCGTAGGGCCGCGCCCAGGCCCCGGTTGTGCCGGTGCGATACCACCACGTCGGCGCCGTGCTGGTGGGCGACCTCAGCCGTACCGTCGGCGGATCCGTCGTCCACCACGATCACCTTGAGGTCGGGCCGATCGTTGCGGGGTATGCGGGCCAGGGTTGCCGGCAAGTTCTCTGCCTCGTTATAGGCGGGAATGATTACGGCGACGGGTTGGGTCGATTCATCGACATTGGGAACCCCGAGCACTTGTCCCACCGATTGGGCCGGCGGCTCCACGCCCAGGTAGTAGGCGATGGTGGCGGTTACGTCCATTACCGAACGCGGGTCGTCAATTTCGCCGTGCAACTCCACACCCTCGCCCCACATGATCAAGGGCACGTAGCGCTCCGTCGGGCCCATGTGGCCATGCCCGCCGATGCCGATGCCCTGCCCGTGGTCGGCGGTGATGAGCACCGTGGCGCCGTCCAGGTAGCCGATGGAGTCGCACCAGCCCAGGAAATCCTCGATGTGGCGGTCGCTGTCCTCGATCTTGGCCAGGTACTCGGAGTTATAGCTGCCCCGGGCGTGGCCGGTCTGGTCCACGCTGAGGAGCTGCAGGATGATCAGGTCGGGGTCGTCCCGCTGGATGACCGCCTTGGCTCGGGCTTTCAAGGCATCGTCGATCTCGTCGTTGTTGGTCACGGCGGTGACGGTTTCAACGTCCGACTCGCCGAAGGCATCCACCAGGTGGGCGATGCCCACCAGCTTGCCGGTCAGCCCACCGGCCCGCAGCGCGTCGAATATGGTCTCGCACTTGACGCCGAGGCTGGGAACGAAGTTGCTGGACATCCCATGGACCCAAGGAGGCGCACCGGTGAACATGGAGCTGAAGCCGGTGACGGTGCGGGCCGGGTACACGGTGGACGTATCGACATAGTCGACGCCTTCTCGGCGGAGCTTGTCGATGAACGGGGTGTCGGCCTCCTGTAGCCGGTCGAACCGGCAGCCGTCGATCACGATGGTGATGAAACGGCGGGAGATGCGCTTGCCATCGGTTGCCCGCAGCCGCGTCGGCACCAGCGAGGGGGCCGGCGGCCACGTGAAGAACCACTGGTGCAGCAATAGGGCGGTTATCGCCAGGCCCAGCGTGAAACCCTCTACTGCCACGAAAGTCCAAACCGTGGGCTGGGGCACCAGCATTTGGAAGGCCAGCACCAGGATGGTCAGCTTGGGGATCTGCTCCAGGAAGTTGCCGCTGGTGGGATCCGGGTTTTCCAGCACCAGCCGCCAGAAGCGGGTGAAGTTGAACCAGGACGTTCCGATGCGCAGGTGGTAGTAGATCGTGCCCCACAGGACGATGGTGAAGGTGAGATATACCCCCAGGATCAGCCCCACCGCGATGGCGTCGAAGAACCGGAACGCGGCCAGGAACACGCCCAGGCAAACCCACAGGGCGATCCGCAGCTTCAGAGGGAAATCGAAGCGGTAGAAGATGACGAACATCGGTATCAACACCGCCAGCGCCAAAACTGCTCGGAGCCAATATTCGCCGTCGGCGAGGTGGGGGATACTCAACAGCGCCAGGATCCCCAGGGTGAACACCGGGGTGAACGGCTTGCCCTCGTTGAGAACGTTCCAGGCCCGGGCCGCGAAGATCTCGAACCGGGAGGCGTGCTTGTCTCCCTCTGAAGAACCCCGCAGCGCGCCCAGGCCCTTGAGCGGAATTGCATCCCGCACCGCCAGCAGCGTGAACGCCGCCGCCACGGTGTACGAGTAGGCGAACTTGAGGCCGTGGGTGAGCACCGCCAACGCCAGCCCTTCCTGTGACGATGCGCGCCGGCTTCCCCGAGACGAGGTATGCCCCTCCGTAGGACCGCTCCGGGACCTCAAGGGAACCCGCCATGGTCCGACTCTTCGCTTCCTTCGTCCGTCTCATGAGTTCTCGCCGGTCTGTGGGACTTATTCGCCTCACGTGGTGATCCATCGCCCTTACTCAAAAATGCGGCCTTGCCGGGAGGAGGGATCCGACAAGGCCGGTTGCCCGGGATGGGCAGATTACCGGAGGGTCACCGCCGCTATAGCAACCCACCGATGTTTTTCTAATCAGCCTGCCACTACGTTCGTGGTTGTGCACATGGCGCGCTTACATTAGTGCATACGAAATTATCTGTCAATACCCACTAAACGCGGATTGTGGCGCCACTTTGGGCCACTGGATCGCCGGCCTTACCGCTTGACGAACGGTCTGCGGTTTGCGTCGGGAACAAAATCGGAGCCGGAGGCGCAAAAGCCGAGAGGCGGAGGCGAAGGTAATGGGCGACTCTATCGTAGCGGCACAGGCGCTATCGCTCGTACGATCCCCTGCGACGCATCGCAATACCATGCTGGGGAATGC
Organism: Chloroflexota bacterium; assembly: GCA_028873965.1. GTDB lineage: Bacteria > Chloroflexota > Dehalococcoidia > Lucifugimonadales > UBA3495 > Bin87. Next base: position 64,699 of record JAPPMU010000026.1, on the reverse strand, counting down.
ACAGGCTGGCATGAGCTTGATCAAAATCATGCCAAATCAGCATCGTGGCTGCCTAGGGTGAATTAACCGGTGATTCCAGCCTGGTGTGATCGGCCATTTGCGTGGGGAGGCAAATCAGGTGATGGAATACTTGACACCATAAATGAGGATATACAAAATACCGGCCATCGGTCCCATTACACCAGTTTTGCAGGGCCACAATTCCATTGGAAAACGGTCAACAAATAGGCCGTGCCGGAGGTACATCCAGATGCAACTGAATTTGCGACGTGCTTGGATTACGATCCCGGGTCTGACGCTATGCCTGGCGCTGGGAGCGATAGCGTGCGCCAGTGAGCCGGCTGCCGCTCCAGCCGCTGACCCGCCGGCCGCCATGATGGAGGAGCCGAAGGTTGACGTGAACGCCCTCAAAGTGGAAGTGGTCGCTCACTACGCGAATGGCGTGCACGGCCTCTATGCCCAGAGCCTGGCTTCGGCCAAGATTATGGACACCGCCATTGACGCCTTCATCGCCGACCCCAACCCGGCCAGCCTGGAAGCGGCCAAGCGCGCGTGGCTCCGCGCCCGTGACGACTACGGCCTCACCGAGGTGTTCCGGTTCTACGGCGGCCCCATCGACAACGAAGAGGACGGCCCGGAGGGTCTGATCAACGCCTGGCCCATGGACGAGTCGTACATTGACTACGTTGACGGCAACCCCACGGCCGGCATCATCAACATGCCCGACGAGTATCCGACCATAGACGCTGACCTGATCATCACCGGCGTCGTTCTATACAGCCCAGGAGGCCCAACGGCGTTATAGATTATCGGTTTGGATGACTCGGCCATCACCCGGCGGCCGCAGGAATCAAACGACTTACAGTTTCCACCGCCAGCGCATCCTGTTCCAGCGCCCGCTCTTTGGTGGCGACCGCATCCATCACCAGCGCGTTGATGGATCTGACCATATCCCGTTGCTCCTCTGTCTCTGGCACGGGTATAAGGATGTTCTTCACGTGGTCAGCCGTCAATTCATCAACCACCGCGCCATATATCCCATTGAATTGAGCTTGCCCCAATGGGGAACTTAACCACGCATATATGTACCCAGCCGGGCATATCCCGTCGGCCTTGGGCACCACTCTCAAGATATGCTGCGACGCGGCCCAATCGTCCCATTGCTGCAACGCGATAGCGACGCGACCTATCGTACCGGAACAGGTCACCAATACCCAGCCAGCCTTAATTATCCAGCGCTCCAGGTTTCTGTGTGCTGACCGGGAGAGATACTTCAGGTCAGCCGGGCGGAAATGGACGATGTGAGTCCCTTGCAGGAACGGCACTCCGTGCGCCTCGTCAACGTACACTCGCTTGAAGCGAGGCGGGATGAAAATGCGTTCAGTAACGTCGCCCAACCGCATCATCGTCAACCCGGACGCCGCCATCGCGCGGTGCGCCTGGATCGTTTCCGCATTGTAGTAGCCGGCATCAAGACGTAGACCGCCAGCCTCGTACAGCAATTCCGAGTTAATCGACGTTACGGGAGCCGGGGCATCGACACTGACTTCCGCAGCGGGAACTGCCGTTTGAGTATCTCCAAGTACGCTAACCATTCAGCCACCTCATGCGTTCAGGGACGGATACCCATTGCTGGAACTGTCGCGCTACATCCGGCAATTCATCGTGCCTGATCCTGCGCTGCCGAGTAGCTGTTTCAACGACGGTGTTCCCGTCAGGATTCCGGCGAAAAACCGAGTGCGGTTCGGCGGTCTCAATCAGGTCGCCTTCGGGCGTCCTCCGATAAAGGGGATTGCCCCGGCGGTCGTGTCCTACGGCCCGTGGCATCGCCATAAAGACCTCGTAGGGGTACGGGCGTCCCGCCGCCAACTCAATCGCCATCTCCTGGTCGGTCTTTTTCTGCAACAGCAATACGCTGGTCTGCGTCCCAGTGTGGGGCTGAAAGGTCTCCACCGGCAGGTCGATGCTCGCTATCACGCGGGCGTGATTCAATATCCATCGTCGGACTTCAAGCAGGCCGGGGTTTGTCAAAATGCTGTCCGGCAGGACGATAGCCAATCTGCCGCCAGGCCGGAGCAACTGAAGCGACCGTTCAATAAACAACTGATCCGGCGGTACGGAACTGCGCCCCAGCGTCAACGAGTATTGCGCGAGTATATGAGGGTCGTCAATCTGGATTTTGTCCCCAAAGGGCGGGTTGGTCAGTATTGCGTCAAATCCGCCCATACGGACGTTGCGCTGGACATTGTTGGGTTCATCTTCCGGCCATTCACCAGGTGGCAAAAGTGTATTGGCATGATAGACATTGGTGGAACCGTCGCCGTGCATAACCAAATTCATTTGGGCCGCCCGCACCAGTACCGGGTTGAAATCGACCCCGAATAGGTGGGTTGATGCAATGTCGTGGACGCGCCTTTGGGTTTCATCCTCTACTCGGCGGTCATCCTCACCCCATCGGTTCCGCTCCAATCCGTTGATATGGTCATGCCAGACGTTCATCAATGCAACCAGGAACCCGCCTGTCCCGACCGCCGGATCCAGTACGTCTATCGTGAGCCATTGGTCTTGCGGGAACGTCGCCAGCAGCATTGCCGCCGCCATCGTGCATACCGTTCGCGGCGTAAAATACTCTCCCCGGTCTCCCCGCAGATTGGCCCCTACCAATTGTTCGTAAGCCATGCCTTTGGCGTCGGCTTTGGTCTGGATAAGGGAAAATCTTTGCAATTCGCCCACGATATAAGCCAGGACGGGGTTCGCAACGTCAAGGGTGGCGTCATCGCCGAAAATATACGGATACCGGCTACGAACGTCCGCAAGCAACTCCTCAACGGACTGTCGCAACCTTCCCTGGCCGATCGCCGACCGTCGTTCTGCATTGCCGATGAAAAAGCGGAGCGGTCGGGTAATGTCATTTTCGTCCTGGACCTTGCAGAAGATGATTTTCAGAAACTCGTGGAACGCCGGTTCTCGCTGCAAACCCTGATTGCCGTAAATATAGTTGTGGCAGCGGCGGAACACCGACACCAACTCATCCTCGGCGGGAACCAGGTCGGAGAAGCGCGGCGGGATGGGCGCGTCAGCGCCGAAACGAGGAATATCGGTTGCCAGTTCATTATCGTACCCGCCCAGCGGATTTACCGTGCGTTCCCAAACCTGCAACTCCGAACCTACCCACATCCCGAACCGACAATTCTGGCAAGCCGCCATGTAGGACTTCAGCTGCTCCACTCCATTGTTTTCATCCGTTGGCCCAACCGATTCACGTTTGCACTCAACCAGGATGATGGCATTTTCCGCCTTGTGATCCGTGTCAGGCGGGAATACGGCCAGATCCACCCGCCGCCGGCTTGTGCCGAGATGAACCGTGAATTCAACCGCAATATCCTCTGGGCTGTACCCGTAGTGGTCAATCAGGCTACGCGCCACACGCTGACGCACGTTCTCCTCTGGCGTGTCATTGCGGAGCCTATCGGTGATGACGCACCGCAACTTGCCGGGTGGTATGAACGTGACGCCTGACATAGCGGAGTCGGCGGTCATCGCGAATCCTCAATCCTGCGCCAATATGCGCCAGTTTGGCGCGGATGATACCACCAGCCGTCCAAAAACAGAACCGGGTGATCAGCTACGTGACTGCTCACGATTGAGGTGACCGCCAGGCGCCAAAGCCGTCATATCGGCTTGTGCCGATATCCAGGAAATCCTTGCTGTGCTCACGATTGCCGGTGCGTGGACTTTCTGATTTCCGGCTTTCGCCGGGACGACGTGTTTCCCCCAGGACTCTGTACAATTGATCGGCTCCACGTAGGTGAACCCGATGCAGAACAGAGCGGCGCACAGCCTTGAGCGATAGCCGGCCGCGATGCCCAGGCTCAGCAGGCCCAGCGCGATGAAGTGGGCGTGCATCCCCCAGCCGGGCCAGGGACGCACCCAACCGAAACCCAGGTAGGTGAAGTGGTGGTCCGGCTCCACGTACAGGGGGCCGATCCATCCGTGAGCGAAAAAACGGACGACGACCAGGACGCCAAGCAGCCCGAAGATCGCCCGAAACGCTGCTACCGATGCGCCATCAACCTGCGCACCCGCCAACCAATCAAGGAATCTCATCCAGCCCGCCGGATTGATCTTCATGACCAGGCTGAACCGAACAGGGGGTTATGGGTCTATGGCTCAGGTTCGTGGGGGCGAACCACGATCTGACGCGCCACGTCGTAGCCGATGGATACCCGGTCCACCTCGGTTTCCACCTGCATAACGCCCAGGTACGGCATTGCCTCCAGCAGCGTAACTCGGTGGTACGGCACCAAACGCGCTCCGGCCAGGAACCTGAGCAGGTCTGCGTTCTCCTCGGGTACCCGGTCAACCACGTACGGAGCGCCGGCGGCCGCGCTGTCCAGCGTCACGGCGCCGGAGGTTGACGCCGCTGCTCCGCTGCCGGGTATGGGCCATCCAAAGGGTGAGTGGGTGGGATTTCCCAGCCGATCCTTCAGTCTGGTCACCAGGGTTTCCGACATGCCGTGCTCAAGCTGATGGGCCTCGACGTGGGCCTCGTGAAGCTCCATTTCCAGGAGACTGACCACCATCCATTCGGCCAGCCGGTGGCGTTGGGCGATGTTCTCACCCTCCGATACACCACGTTGGGTCAGGCGGATACGTTTGTCGCTTCCGACATCCACCAAACTCTGTTCCTGCATCCGCCGCAACATTCCGGCAACGGAGGGAACCGACGTGCCCAGACCCTCGGTAGGCGGCAACTGCCGCAGTGCTTCCGCCAGTTGGGTAAGGGTGGGAGTCTCGGAACCCTCCCACATCTTGTACAACGACAGCAGATAGTTCTCCGTCACCGGGGACAGCCGGTCGGACACGTTGGTCCTGCGTTCCCGGGCGCGGGGACTGGTGGTTGAGTTTCGAGGACGTGCCACAGGTGGATCCTGGCAAAAACGAAAGAGTATGCCAGGATTATACCCCAACTAAATTGAAGCCAAGGTGAAACCCGCATCAAGGTAGGCAGAACCGGAGGGCAGCAGCAACGCCGCCACCTCGGCCGACTGCCTGCGGCATAGGATAGCGCTTCGCAGCGTTCTCGAACTGCCGCCGCCGTTGACCCGCCGGGCCGTCGCCGCCTACAATCCCGGCAACTCAAACCTGACCGCAGGAGCCGCTTGATGACGACTCACACCGAAGACTACGCGCACCCCGAGTACCTGACCGACGCCGCCTGGGTCGCCGCACACCTGGACGACCCCAACGTGGTGGTGCTGGACTGCGCCAACACCGCCGACGCCTGGCAGCGCGGACACATTCCCGGCGCGGCCCACGTGGCCGACAACTGGGCCAAGAACCCCGACACCGCGATAGGATCAGGGGCACGTGGGCAGCACGTCATGGCGCCGGAGCAGTTCAAGGCCATGGCCGAGGGCCTGGGGATCGGCGACGACACCACCGTGGTCACCTACGATCACGCCCAGGGGCTGACGGCGGCGCGCATCTGGTGGGTGTTCAACTACTACGGCCACACCAACGTCAAGGTGCTCAACGGCGGCTGGCGCGCCTGGGTCAACGCGGGGCAGCCCGTGGACTTTGGCCGAGCCAGGGCGCCGGCGGCGGTGACCTTCACACCGCGCGCCGACCAGTCGTTCATCGCCACCGGCGACGAGCTCAAGGCGGCCTGTTCACTGGACGGGGGGCTCGGCGACAACGTGGTGGTGTGGGACGTGCGCAGCGACGGCGAGTGGGACGGCTCCGCCCCCAACTACCAGAACCAGCGGCAGGGTCATGTTCCCGGCGCGGTGCACCTGGAGTGGTTCAACTTGATGGACCGCAACACCCACGAGTTCAAGCCGGCGGCGGAGATCCGGCGCATTCTCACCGAGCACGGCATTACGCCGGACAAGACGGCGTACTCCTATTGACAGGCCGGCATCCGTGCGGCGCACGGAAACTTCGTACTGCGCCTGGTGGGCTTCGAGAACGCCAAGAACTACGACGCGTCCATGAGCGAGTGGGCCAACCGGGACGACACGCCGATGACCGTGTAGGCCGCAGATGGCCCGCAGGGTGCGGATACGGCGGGTCATCGACGGCGACTCGCTGGAGGTCAAATACGCGGGGCTGTTCAGCTTCCTGCGGCGGCCGTTTCCGGTGCGCCTCTATGGCATTGACGCGCCGGAACTGGCCCAGCCCTATGGGCAGGAGTCGCGCAAGCAGTTGGAGACTCTGGTGCGACGGGGCGGGATCCGCATGGAGGCCATGACCACCGACCGCTACGGGCGGACGGTGGGACTGCTCTACCGGCGGCGGCGTGGCCAGTCCATCAACGTGGATATGGTTCGCTCCGGCATGGCGTGGTGGTACCGGCGTTACGGCGGCCGAGACCTGGGGTTTCCGGAGGCAGAGGCGGAGGCGAAACGACGCCGGCGCGGTATCTGGCGGCACGGTGACCGGATCCGGCGTCCCTGGGACTATCGCGCCGACCTGCGACGGGCGCGACAACGACGCCGGCGGTTGCGGCGCGTTCTCACGTGGATGATGATCGGCGCGTTTGTCATCGTGCTGGCAGGGTTGGCGCTGGTGATAGTGACCCTATTGTAGGCGGACGGACTATGGAACCAGCGGGTGACCCACCAGGCCCCAGTAAGGGATCACTCCCAGCAACAGGATGGCCGTCGCAATGACGGTCATGGTCACGGCGAACCGGAAGATCTCCGGGTTGGAGATGTTGGCCCGCTGGAAGATGAAAACACTGGCGGTCCCGCCGGCGCTGTAGTACACCACCGAGTCGCCCACCACCACGGCGGCCATGCCGCATACCAGCGGGTCGAGGCCCAGGGACTCGGCGGCGGCCATGGTGACCGGGATTACCAGCGCCAGGTAGCCCGCGATGTTGGGCAGGATGAACCGCAGCATGGCGAAACACACGCACAGCAGCAACAGCACCAGCATGGGTGATGAGGCCAGCTGGGACACGCCTCCAACCAGCGTCTGCGAGAACCAGGCCGCCGCGCCGGTGGTCACCAGCGCGTGGGACAGCGACAGCGACGTCGCAATGATGAAGAAGTTGGACCAGCCCAGGTTCCTCTCGAACTCGCTCCAGGTGAGGATGCCGACCCGCGGCAGCAGGATCAGGCACATGGCGATCATCGCGGGAACCGCCGGATGCAGGCCGTGGGCGAAATCGGTGAACCACAGCAGTGCGGTGATCGCGACGATGCCGGCGGCCCGCATTTCGACGGGGCTGATCCGGTCCAGCGCCACGGCGGCGTTGGCGGCCTCGTCACCCAGGCGGAATCCGGATCGATAGAACAGGAACACCGCGGCGCCGCCCACGATCAGGTTGGCGTAGAAGGGCACGCTCATCAACACGAACCACTGGGTCCACGAAAAGTCTCCCAGCAGACCGGAGGCGACCACGGGGGTGATGCCGCCGGCCAGCAGCGCGGTGGAGCCGAGGCGATTGAGGCTGCCCATGGCCATCATCGTCGCCTTGTACAGCGGGTGTTCCTTGGGTATGTTCCAGCGGTCCAGCACCTGCTCGTACACGTGGACCATGATCGCTCCGCGGGTGCTGGCCGACGGCAGCGCGAAGGTCAGGGCAGCGAAGGAGAACAACATCTGCACGTAGAGCAGGCGCGGGCTTCCCTGGGCGCCCCGCATGAGCCACGTGGCCAGTCGTTCCGCCAGGCCCGAATGCTGCACCGCCAGTCCCAGCGTCAGGATGCCAATCAGGAAGTAGGCCACGGGCTGGGAGAATCCGTAGAGAGCCGGCCCCAGTTCCGGCACGGCTCCTATGAGCACCAGCAGGACAACGCCGCCGACGCCGGCCACGGGGACGGGAATGGCTTCGGTGGCCCACAGGATCACGGCGAGGAGCATCACCGCCAGGGCGCGCTGACCGTTCGCGCTCAACCCTTCAGGCGTGGGCATGAGCAGGATGGCGAGAAACACCGCGACGGCCAGCAACAGCTTGGCCGCCGTCCCGCCGCGAATCGCGGGCGCCATGGTGGAAAGACTGAACAACAGGCTCGCCGTTGACTGGCGAGCGCGTCAGACCCGCGCCGGGCCGATCAGCGCTCGGTCTGCCTCAGGGGGCTGCTGGTGACGCGGCTTACCGAGGTGACGCCGCGGATCCCTTCGATGCGGGAGAACACGCGGTTCAGCTCCTCCAGGTCCTTCACATGGATGGTGAATTCCATGCTGACCGTGGCGTCGTCGTTCTCCCGGGTCACCGCCCAGGCGATGTTGATCTTGTCGTCCGAGACCTTGGTGGTAACGTCGCGCAGCAGGCCCACGCGGTCCATGGCCTCGATGCGGATGCGTACCGGATGCAGTTCCTGCTTCTGCCCCCAGGAAACGGGAACCAGCCTTTCCTGCTCGTCCTCGTTGAGCACGTTGATGCAACCCGCCTTGTGCACGCTGACGCCGCGGGAGCGCGTCACGAACCCGATGATCGGATCTCCCTGTATGGGGTTGCAGCAGCGGGCGATGCTGGTCAGCAGGTCGCCCACGCCCAGCACTGAGATGCCTGACGTCGGGCTGGACAGGGACGTTGAGCCCCGCAGCTTTGGCATCCAAGGAGCATCGGCCATCTCGTCATTGCGGAACTGGGTCAGGCGTGCGGACAGGGCGGAGTCGCTCAACTCGCCGGAGCCCAGGGCGGCCAGCAGGTCTTCCATGCTTTCGTAGCGACACCCTTCGATCACTTCGCGGTCGGACATCTTGACGCCCATGCGGCGCAATTCGCGGCGCAGGAGTTCGCGTCCCCGGGTGATGTTGGCGCTGCGGGCCTGCCGGTTGAACCAGGAGCGTATCTTCTGGCGCGCGCTGTTGGTTGCCACGTATCCGCGCGCCGGGTTCAGCCAGTCGGGCGATGGCCCCCGTCCGGTCTTGCCCGCCACCACCTCGATGGTGTCGCCGTTGTGCAGGGGCGTGTCCAGCGACATCAGCTTGCCGTTGACCTTGGCGCCGGAGATGCGGTGTCCCAGGTCGGTGTGGATCTTGTAGGCAAAGTCGATGGGCGTGGCCCCGGCGGCCATCTCCACAATGTCGCCCTTGGGCGTATAGACGAAGACCTGATCGTGGAACAGGTCTTCCCGCACCCGTTCCAGGAACTCGTTGGTGTCCGGCGTTTCGCGCTGCCACTCCAGCAGTTGGCGCAAGCCGGTCATCCGCTCTTCAAAAGTCGCGCTGCCGCCGGCTGAGCCGCCGCGTTCCTTGTACCGCCAGTGGGCCGCCACGCCGTATTCCGCCACCTGGTGCATCTCGCGGGTCTTGATCTGCACCTCCAGCGGGTGCCCGCCGTCGCACAGCACCGTGGTGTGCAACGCCTGGTACATGTTCTTCTTGGGCGAGGCGACATAGTCGTCAAACTGACCGGGGATTGGGCTCCACATGCGGTGGGTGATGCCCAGGGCGGAATAGCAGTCGGCAATCTCGTCAACGATCACGCGGAGGGCGTACAGGTCGTAGATGTCACTGAGCTCCTTGCCCTCGGCGGCGTACTTTTCGATCTTGTTGTGTATGGAGTAAATGCCCTTGGGTCGGCCGTTTACGTCCGCGCGGAGGTGGTTGTCCGCCAACTCCGTCTTGAGCCGGTCGGCCACGTCGGCCACGTAGGCCTCGCGTTGGGACCGCCGGGCCGCCAGCATCCGGGAAATCTCGCGGTACTTGCTTTCGTTGAGATGGCGGAAAGCGAGGTCGTCCAGCTGCCACTTGAGCTCCCAGATGCCGAGGCGATGGGCCAGGGGCGAGTAAACGTCCAGGGTCTCCTGGGCGATGCGCCGGCGCTTGTCTTCCGAGAGCGCGTCCAGCGTGCGCATGTTGTGCAGCCGGTCCGCGAGCTTGATGAGCACCACGCGGATGTCCTCGGCCATGGCCACCAGCATCTTGCGCAGGCTTTCGGCGTACAGGTTTTCCGCGGGCGCGGCGCCGTTGGCTTCCGCGCCGGGCGGCCTATAGTCCATGCGGGTCAGCTTGGTGACGCCGTCCACCAGCCTCGCCACGTCGGGGCCGAACCGCGCTTCCAGCTCGGTTACTTCGACGCCGCAGTCCTCGAGCACGTCGTGGAGCAGGGCAGCGATGATGGTGTCGGGGTCGAGGTAGAGGCCGGCCAGAATGGTGGCGGCGGCAAGGGGATGGACGATGTACGGGTCGCCGGACCGCCGCATCTGCCCGTCGTGGCACTTTTCTGCGAAGTCGTAAGCCGACCTGATGCGATCCAGTTGGTTCGCATCGTCCACGTATTCAGAAACGCGAGCGATCAGATCGGTGGACTCGCTGGTGACCGCGACCATAGGCGCCCTCCTGACTGTCACGGGGTGCGAGCGCGGAAACTCCCACACGATGGGTGACGTCGCGCTGCATCCGGTCCGACGATGATAACCATCCGCCCCGGGTATGTCCAGCGCGGGGTGCGCCAAGGCAGCGCCTTTTCAAAGTCCACCCGTCGTTCCCGCGAAGGCGGGAACCCGGAACGTGGCTATCGTAGCGTAGTCTGGATTCCTGCTTGCGCCGGAATGACGATTTGAAGGTCCGAAGGTTACCCCGGCGACTTTGAAGAGGTCTTGGGCCGGGTAAGCCTCAAGGTTGTAGGGTATGCCGTCTTTGCCGATGGCCGAATGCCCGCGCCCGGCGCTTCGGGGGTTGTGGGTTACATGCTGACTATCCGCCGGCGCGCAACCGGCGAATTTCGGCTTCCAGTTCCCGCGCGCGGGTTTCGGCGGCGTCGGCACGGGCTTCGGCAGACTCGGCGCGCGCCCGTTCCGATTGAAAGGTCGGGATGTGCTCCCCGGTGGCCGGATCGTACAGCCCCAGGACGCCGTCCTCCACCCGCAAAATCAGGTTCAGCGCCGCGCTGTATCCCTCAAACACCCTGGGCCGGACCTCCTGCGCCTCGATCTCCTCGTACCGGCCGTCCACCAGCCGGTAGCCTTTCAGGACAAACCCGTAGAACTCGCCCACACTGTCGAACAGCCAGTACTCCCCTACCCTCAGACGTTCGTAGTAATCCTTCTTCACTCCCCGGTCAGAATTGGCGGAGTACCGGGAGGCCACCTCCAGGATGAAGTCCGGCGGCTTGCCCTGTTCAACGATCATGTAGCCGTTGCGGGCCAGGTAGGCGGCAGGATCAACGTCGAAGGCCACCAGCAGGTCCGGGTAGCGGCAGTCGCTAGCGTCGAAGTCCGGACCGAGGATGACGTAGCGTTCGCCGGTGACCAGGGTGGTGTCGGGGTTGCCCAGGTATTGGGACAGGTGGTGAGTGTGGCCGGGTTCATGCAGGTGCTGTACGGAGGTCATGTCGTCGGGATGTTTCTCGGGGATGTCGGGGAGGCGGAAGAATGGAGCCGGGTAATCCGGTGGTTGGGCGGGTCGGGCGGTGGTCATGGCGGGCCTCGATGTGTCGATCGGCGGTGTGGCTGATAGCGGCGTCGGTGAACGCATGATACCACTGCGGTGCCGCCGCCATCTGCCTGCCGGCACGATCCTATGGCGACGTGGCGGCGCAGATCGGGCACGCTCCACCCCGATTGGTGATGGTCAGATACTGCCAATAATGTGGGGCCTCTGGCCACGTCGGTTGACCGTACCGGGAGTTGTTGCTCAAGACCGTGCAGGCGTGGCGGGCGCCCTCCTGGAGGCCGGGAAAGGTATAGGTGGGGCGAATTGGGTCGAGGTTCTGGGCCTCCACGTCAAAATACAGGAACGCCTCCTGCCAGTTGCGGGTTTTGCTCGCTTTGGCCCTGGGGTAGTCGCGCTCCATGTTCACGCAGCCAATACGGTAATGGGTCGCGCCCGGAGCCGCGTCCCAGGCAATGACGGCTTCTCCGGTATTACGTCCATTGACGGCAGTGATGTTGCCGGGCGGCCCGGCCGCGATGCTAACCGCGGCCAACGACGGGTCAGGCAACTCGGCCAGTCCGTAGCCCCAGGCGTTGTCCGCTCCGGCAGAGCCCCGCTCGGCGGCGTTCTGCGTCAGGTAATGAGTGATGAAGTTAGGACGGTAATTCGGGAACCGCTGTTTCACCAGCGCGGCGAGACCCGTGATATGTGGCGCTGCGTGAGACGTGCCGCAAGTCGGAATGAGGGTCCTGCCGTCGGGCAATTCCACCGGCGGATCCGTCACCGTGGGATTGCAGGAAACGCCCGTGATGTCCGGCTTGGTGCGGCCGTCGATGGTTGGCCCACGGGAACTGTAATCGGCGATCTGCTGGGTGTTCCACCAGTGGGTGGCTCCTACCGCCATCATGCCGGGGTTGCGGCCCTCCGCGGGTTCCGCCATGTGGCGACCGGGCGAGTGATACAGCAATTCTTCGGAACCACCCTCGGTGCTCCACAAAAAGAGCTGAATCCACGCCGGCATGGAGGCGCAGCGGTCATTCCAAAGCGACAGACCGTACACACCGGGCGGGACGTGCGCCTTCACGTATTCGTAAGGAAACCTGTTTACGCCACCATCCTGAGAGTCTTCAGCGACGGCGACGAGGGTTGGGGCGCCGGTGTCAACTCGAAGAAGCGCCAAATCGAGGTCACAATCCTCCCTTCCCCAATCGCCTTCCCAACGCACAAAGCCAGAGACATTCCCGCTCTTTGTAACGGTGAATTGATTTGCCTCATACTGACCGTGGAAATTGTGCCAGCGATCACCGTCGAGGTCCGCAAAGGTCCCGTACCACACTTGACGCCCCTCGTTGCCGCCGGCGGTTACGAACACGGCTCCTCGGGCAACCGCTCGGTCAACGGTCTTGAGCGGTGAGTTGCTGAAAGGCGACGTACCATCGCCCGGGTTCTGGGGTGTCCAACCGAGCGAATGGTTGATTACCGTCACCCCCTGACCGGTCATCCAATCAGCAGCGGATTGGAAGTCACCAGGCGTTATGGGATTGGCGACGTAGAGCGTCACGTTCGGCGCGACGTCCGCCAGCGTTTCGGATACTGTCGTTCCGTGGTTCCCGTTCACCTCGCAGTCGGCAAGCGCAGAGGACGGCGCCCGCGCCGTTGCGAAGTAACACCGGGCTACCACATTGCGCGGCAATTGGATTCCCTGCAACCGGGCAAAGCCCTCAAACCCGGAGTCAATGACGCCAACTTTGACGTTTTCCCCGCGAAACCCGGCCCCGTGCCAGGCGTCGGCTCCGTGAATGCCGACCCCTTCGCTGATGGCGGCAGGGTTGGCCAGGCTGGATGACGTGGGGCGCGGCGGCAACGCGGGAACCACGGTGTCCACGCGCAATACTCCGGGCCGCTCGGAGGCCGCGCCCAACTGGGACGGCGGCACGTGCGCCTCAATGTAGTCTTCCCCCACATTTCGGACGAATATGTCGTTGTCCTCCAGGTACTCCCGCACGTCGTCCACATGGCCCGCCTCAACGTAGAACGTAACCAGCACGGGCTCGTCATCCCGGTTTGAGCGCGCCGCGTTCGTGCTGGCCGGCGTTAGCGTCGAGGAGGCTACCTCTGCCAGCCGGTTCAGGTTGGAATCCAGATTGGGATACTGCGGTGGTTCCTTCGGCGGCAGCGGCGGGAGATCGGCCGGCTCTTTCGGACCATCCGATTGCGGGGACACGCTTTCGGGAGTTGCCGCAACCGGGTCGGGGTTTATCGCGGACGTGCTTTGATCGGCGGGACCGCATCCTGCGATAAATGCCGAAATCGCCAGTAAGGCCAACGTCGCCAGCCAGAGTTTGCGTAGCGCCATAACGCCGGTATCCATGGGTCGATCCTCTGAATGAAAAATCGCGCCGGCGGATGTGGGGATCAAAAGCCGGAGGCGGATCCACCCGCGTCCGGCCATGAGAACTCTCGAACGTTCAGACCAAAGGTGGCGACCTTTATCTGCCCGCGATGAAGTTTTGCGACAAGGTTAGTCTGAGGGATGGGCTGGCAGGGAAATGTATCGCATCATTCCTCCGCGGCGCGGAGCAGTTCTTCCAGTTCGCGCACGCGGGCTTCGGCGGCATCGGCCCGGGCCTGTTCGGCGTCGGCCCGGGCCTGCTCGGCGACGCGGGCCTCCCGCTCCAGGCTCAGCTCGGCTTCGGCCACGGTGGCCCGCCCTTCCGCAGCGGCCCGCTTGTCTATGGTCAGTCCCGTGGCCGGATCCAGCACGTCAAACCAACCGGCGCTGTCCCGGTAGAACACCATGTCCAGCAGCTCGCTGCGGCTGCGCGCCGAGCCGTCATCGCCACGCTCCACCGGATACTCCTCGTACTCCCCGTTCATCAGCCGCTCCCCGATTATCGCCCGTCCGTACAACTCCCCGCCCGTGGGGTCGAACCGCCAGTACTCCTGCACGCCGATGCGCCGGTACAGCTCCCGCTTCCAGCCCATATCGTTCTCCGCCGTGCTCGGCGACGCCACTTCCATCACGAAGTCTGGCGCCTTACCGGTCTCCCAGGTCCAGAAGTTCGGCAAGCCCTCCCTGATCCCCGCCACATTCACGTCAAAGGCGATGAACAGGTCCGGCCCCACCCGGCGATTGCCGTCGGTTATATCGTAGGAAACGTATACCTCCCCCGAAATGAACACGTCGGGCCGGTCTTCGTAGCGCTCATTGAGCAAGTGGGCAATGCGTTGAATGGGGCGGTCCTGGAGCATACTGTCCTCCTCCCGCTCCTTCTCTTCGTAGAAGATGTCCGGGAGGGTTCTGACTTTCCAGGCGTTGGTGATTATTCTGGTGGCGGACATGGGAAAGGTCTCCGAGACGGCGTGCGTCGGCAATTATATTCAGATGCTCTCGCGCTTGTCCGAGCAGGTCTGAGCCCGCTTTCATCCGTTGCCTGTCCTTGTCATGGAGCAGATTACTGGTCAGGGGCGGCTTACTGGAACAGTTCGCCCACCGAACGGCCTTCGTGGATGCGCTTCATCGCCTCGCCAATCAGGGGCGCGACCGACAACACCGTAAGGTTGTTAACCTTCTGGTCCATGGTGAGCGGCACGGAGTCGGTGACCACCACCTCTTTGAACGCGCTGTCCTTGAGGAGGCGGGGCGCCTGCGGAGCGAAGACGGGGTGGGTGGCGCAGCAGAAAACCTCGGTCACCCCGGCGTCCAGCAGCGCGTTGGCCGCGTTGACGATGGTACCTCCGGTGAGTATCTCATCGTCGAAGGTGAGGGCGCGCTTTCCGCGCACGTCGCCGATGACGTTGAGGGTCTCGGAGCGGTCGTCGTTGGCGGTGCGGCGCTTCTCGATGACGGCCACGGGCACGCCCAGACGCTCCGCCATGTCCCGCGCCCGCTTGCTGATGCCGAAATCCACGGCCACCAGGACGAGGTCTTCCAGCCCCTTCTCGGCGAAGTAGTTGGACAGGATCGGCTCTGCGGTCAGCTCGTCCACCGGGATGCTGAAAAACCCCTGGATCTGCCCGGCGTGGAGGTCCAGGGTGAGCACCCGGTCGGCCCCGGCGGTAGTGATGAGGTCGGCCACCAGGCGGGCGGTGATGGGCACCCGGGGCTGGTCCTTCTTGTCGGTGCGCCCGTAGCCGTAGTACGACACCACGGCGGTGATGCGACCCGCCGACGCCCGCTTGCAGGCATCGATCATGATCAGCAGTTCCATCAGGTTGTCGTTGGTGGGCGCCACCGTGGGCTGCACGATGAACACGTCGCGCTCGCGGATGTTCTCGCCGATGCGCACGAAGGTGTTGTCGTTGGCGAACTTGAAGGTCTCGCTCTGTCCCAGAGGGATCCCCAGGTAATCGCAGACATCCCGGGCCAGTTGAGGATGCGCGTTCCCGGTGAATACCTTGAGTTCTTCGAGCGTTGACATGGCGGCACCTTGCAGTAAATTGCGGCGGGGGCATGGCAGCCGGCGCGGAATCCGGCCAATGCAGCGGGACGATCGGGGGCTAATGGTAATTGGGCGAACCGATTCCCGTCAACGGCAGGCGCGCTCGCGCCGGCGCAGTTTGCGGGGGATCGTCAGAATCAGGATTTACCGGATTTCAGGATTAACAGGATTGGTTGGCGGGTTGGTGGAGGCATCCTGAGAATCCGATAATCTTGGAAATCCTGATTCTGACGAACTCCAGGAAGCGGGTACGCGTGAGTGGATGCCCTTCTCGGCGGACGACAATCCCGTTTCTGTCGACCCGCCCTTTGCTAAAATAAACCCGGAACCTGGGGCGCTATTACCGGGGCACGATTATATGAACCAGAGCAATTGGCTGCGCGAACTTGTCGAGGCTGCCCTCATCGGCGTCGTGGTTTTCGTCGCTATCCAGGTTGCGGTGGCCAACTTCCGGGTCGAGGGCTCCAGCATGCGGCCCACGCTGCTGCCCGGGCACTACCTGATGGTGAACAAGCTGGTGTACTACCAGCTGGACACGGACCGTCTGGGCAAGATCATCCCCTTCTGGCAGCCGGAAGAACCCCGGTTGGTGCACACGATGCGGCCCCCGCAACGCGGCGACGTGGTGGTTTTCAACTACCCGCTGGAACCGGACCGTCAGTTCGTCAAGCGGATCATCGGGGAGCCGGGAGACCTGGTGGCCATCGACGACGGGCTGGTTGCCATCAACGGCGAAACCCTGGACGAGCCCTACCTGGACATCCTCGGCCGCACCAGGATGCACGACGTGCAACTTGCCGATGACGAATATTTCGTGCTGGGAGACAACCGCAACGGGAGCCGGGACTCCCGTCATTGGGGCCCGCTGCCGGCGGACCACATCATCGGCAAGGTCTGGGCGATCTACTGGCCGCGTTCCGCGTGGGGATTCCCCGAATAGCCCAGCACGAAGATCAAGATTGCGGCCGGCGTCGGTGCGCCGGCCGTTGATTTTCAGCGTCCGCGACCAGTGCTTTTCAAAGTAGGTTTCCGTCCCGCTCATGGTGAGCATGTCGAACCATGGGCGCGTCCTTCGACAAGCTCAGGACGAGCGGGAAATCATACACTTGGCGACTTTGAAAAGTCCTGGTCCGTGGTGTGCAACGGTTACTCCGCTTCGATAACCGGGCCCACGAGGACGTCGTCGCCCTCGACGCGGACGGCGAATTTGCGCAGCGCCTCGGTGGCCGGAGGGGTGACCGGCTTGCCGGACGCAACGTCGAACACGGCGCCGTGCAGCGGGCAAACCACCTCGTTCTCCTCGAGGTCCCCTTCGGACAGGTTGGCGTAGGCGTGGGTGCAGATGTCGTCGCAGGCGTGCAGGTCGCCATCCAGGTTCACCAGCAGGATCTCCTCCGACCCCACGCGCACGGACATCATGTCACCCGGCGGTATGTCGCTGAGAGACGCGATCTTGACAAATTCGTCGGCCATTGGGCAGCTCCTTGGATTGTTCCTTCAGGTTGATGCGGCTGGGACCGGGGACGGCAGCGGCTGCCCTCACCGATCTCCGATGGCCGATTATTATATCTGACAATCGTCAGAATCAGGATTTGCCGGATTTTAGGATTTACGGGATTGGGCGCGCTTTTCCAGGGGACGGTTCCAATCCTGATAATCCTCAAATCTTGGAAATCCTGCTTCTGACGTTCCCGGCCGCAATCCAGGTATGCACAAGATGGTCGATCAAGCCGGGCAGATGAATTTCTGGCACACCACCGCCGCCTCGTACATCTCGTTGATGCTGGCGGTCTCCCGGGTGGTGTGGAAGTCGCGCACGCCGATGCCCACCGGCAGAGCTACGATGCCGTGCTCGAAGAAGACGTTGGCGTCCGAACCGCCGCCGGTGGTTTCCAGCGCCGGGGTCAATCCGGCGGCGGTGACCGCGCGGGCGATGTCCACCAGGGCGGGGTCGCTCTGCGCGATGCGATAGGCCTGGTACTGGTTGCGTATTTCCACGTCGATCTCGGCCTGCGGGTACATGACCGCCACCTGGTTAAAGGCGCGGCGAAACTCGGCCGTGTAGTTTTCCAGCTTGGACTGATCCCGGGAGCGCAGTTCGCCGTCCATGTACGCCTGCTCGGGAATGATGTTCCGCTTCAGGCCGCCCTCCAGCACGCCGATGTTGCTGGTGGTCTCGTGGTCGATGCGGCCCAGCGGCAGCCTGGTGAGGATGTTGGCGGCGACCAGCAGGGCGGACACTCCGTTTTCCGGCTCCAGGCCGGCGTGGGCGGCAACGCCGGTGATGCGGCACTGCACCACGTTCTGCGCCGGCGCGCCGACGCAAATGCGGCTCACCGAACCCTCGCCGTCGAACACCATGCCGCTGGTTGCCGTGACCAGCGAGAAGTCCAGGTTGCGCGCGCCGTTCAGTCCGCCTTCCTCGGCCCGGGAGAACACCACCTGCACCGGACGGCCCAGCCCGCCGTCCTCCATGGCCGCGGTGATCCCCTCCAGCACGATGGCCAGGCCGGCTTTGCAGTCGCCGCCCAGGATGGTGGAACCGTCGGAACGCAGGGTGTCGCCGTCGGCGTCGAGAGTGGGTTGGATGCCGCGGCCCGGCTCCACGGTGTCCATGTGGGCGGACAGCATGACCGGCGCTTCGCCGGCGCTGCCGTTATTGCCGGGCAGGGTGGCCACCAGGTTGCCGTAAGCATCGTGCTGCACCGACGCTCCCAGGTCGCTGAGCCGGCCGGTGAGATGGGCGTCGATGACGTCCTCCTCGCCGGTGGTGCTATCGATGCGGATGAGTTCGGTTACGGTTCGGAAGAGTCGTTCGCGGTTGGGCATGGTTTCGGTCTCCGGCGGTCAGGCGAGGGCGGTGAGTTTGTGGCGCGCGTCGGGGGTCATCTCGTAGCGTCGCGGCTTTTCCTTGGCGATGGTGACGCCGTGCTGCTCCATAATAGGCCAGAGCTGCTTGGCGAACCAGGTGCCGAACTGCGCTGCGGTGTAAGACGCGGCAGGATGCTGCGGTTGCCCGTCATTCAACGCGTTCTGGGCGTCGGACGCCTTGAATATGTCGTCAGCGATGCCGTTGGCGACGACGGCGGCTAGCTTCTCCGGTGTGGCTACGTCAGTTTGACTAGTTCGAACGGAAGCTGCGGATTGGTCAGGCTGCGACCGACCCAAGGAGTTTTTCGCTGCCTGTGTGATCTCGTAAACGCGCGGGGAACTCCTGCGCGGCATGGTCACGCCGCACTTTTCCAATTGCGGCCACAGACTTTTACCCAGAAACTGGCCGAACTTGGCCGTATCGCTGGCGGCTTCAGGGTGTTTGGGCCACCGATCTTTGACAACCTTCTGGGCATCGGATGCTCCGAAGCGTCCCACGGGAAGCGCCCGCAGTAATTCCTCGGCCACGGCCTCATCACTGATGGAAACTTCGGTGGATGCGGCCGGCAGAGCGCGTCGCGCCGCCGTTGCCAACGGTTTGGGCGCGGGCTGGGCGGGTGACGAAACCGACGGGGCGGACAAGTCCCACCGGAACGCGGCGGGAATGAACTGCTCGATCTCCGGCGACAGCGCGCCGCCATCCGGGGCGGTAATCCACAGGAAAGGCGCTGACTCTGCGCCGGCTTCATACGCCAGCTCCCGCACTTTGACGAAGAGGGCGGCGAAATCGCTGTCATTGCTGACCACGGCCACGTCATTCGCCCGGCCGGTCACCAGATCGGACACGGCATCGGCGGCGATTGCCATGTCCGCAGAGTTCTTGGAATTATTTGCGCTGAAATGCTGGACGCCCCGCACGCGGACGGACAGCGTCGGGAACGCATCCTCCGCCCACAGCCGCCACAGCTCCGCCTTGTCGGCGCGGACGTAGAGGGACAGGCTGCCCAATGGCGGACGGCTTCCGGGCCAGTCGGCGACAACCGAGGCGACGACCTGGCGGGCATTTTCAGCATCGCGCAGGTTTTCAGCGTCCACGTAGAGGGCGGCGCCGGGAGACGTGGACGGCTGGGCGGCTTTAGGGTGAGTGAGCATTTTCCGGTCAGGCATAATCTACGGCGGCGGATAGTTGCGTCACATTGTAATCCTGGCCGGCACTAACCGTTTGTGTACGGGGTCGGCAGCGACCCCAAAGCGTTCCAGGGTCATTGCGCCAATAAGAATGATGTCAGGGTCATGGCCGAAAGCAACGTGAACTGTCCTGGCCATCCCGATCATTTCAATCAGCGCGAGTCCAATGCTCATTTCTATAGTGGAACCGTCAGCAAGACTGAACAACTCGCTTTCGTCTCGCGCTATATCCATTTCGTCCAGAATCGGCGCCGGGATGATGGAGTAAAGCGAGCCGGTATCCACCATGCCGACCAACGGGAGCGCCCGACGTCCGTCGGCGCTGCCGTTGGTGAAATCGACGTTGAACGTTCCCATTGCTTCGCCCCCAATAGTGGAGCCTGGAAGTATTATTCCCGCTTTTGTTGTCATGTCGGTTCCCCTGAGCAGAAGGCATCCACTGTGTCCAGAAGGGACGGGGCAACCTCAACCAACACGCGAACCAATGCGCGCAACTCGTCGGCGTCCAGTCCGTCCAGCAGATCGGCTACCGGGGGCTTGACTGCAACGGGGATTGGGCTGTCGTCGTCGCTGACCGTCAGCAGCGCGGCCACAACGTGCTTGCAATAGCCGCCCCAATCGTAGGGACAGGTGCAGGAAGCAGTGAAGTCTGTTTCGCTGAAAGTGATGCCTACCTGGTAAGGGTCCCACTCGCTGCCCTGCACGGCGGCGAACAGCCGGTTGCCGCGCAGAGTAGCGCTCTCCACCGTGCCCGCGTGGTAATAGTCCACGCCGCGGTCGTAAGACTGCTCCGTGACTTTGGCGCGCACGTCGTCTTCGGTGAGGTGGGGCAGGTTGGTCATAGCGCGTCTTCTTCGTCCAGCAGGACGATCCGGTCAACCGGAAGCAGGCGTCGATTTACCGGGTCAACGGCTAATCGGAGATCCAGCAGGGTGGTAAATCCAATCAGGGTTTTGTGCGGGTCGGAGCCGAAGACAACCCTCACCGCTTCCGCGTAGCCTTGCAGCTCAACTTGCGCATAGCCGATGTCCAAATTATGCACTGATCCATCGGCAAGTGAAAATTCTTCTCGCTCGGCGCGTGCTATGTTCAACTCGTCCAGTATAGGCGCGGGAATTACAGTGAAGCTGGCCCCGGTATCAACCACGCCGATGAGCGGACGAGAACCGGAGCGGTCCGGGCCGTACAACACGAATCGGACGGAGTAGGTGGTTGGCGTCATAAAGCGCTGGCGGTTACAAAGTTAGTTCTCCTGGAACGAACCGTTTGTTCTTGGGGTCGGCGGCCAGGGCCAGTTCCACCAGCGTGAGACCGCCGATGACGGTTTGCTGAGGATCGTTGCCAAATGCCACGATAGAATGGCCGGCTTTGCCAGGCAGCGCCACGCGCGCCGGCGCGACGGGGAGTTTCAGGATTGAGCCGTCCCGGTAGTTGAAACGGCTCTCAATCACCGGCTCAATCCCCAACTCGCGCAGGATTTCGGCGGGGATTATCGAACGATACGATCGGGTATCCACCGGAGCGACAATCTCCCGGCAACGGGCGCCGTCGGGGCTGTACACCGTCAGCATAGATTCGAAGACTGCCGCGGGGTCGTCGCCGATGACGGAGCCGGCCGGGGGCAGCGGAACAGTTCGGTAGGTCTTTGACGCTGTCATCATCATTCTCCCTACACAAACCCCGGCTGCTCGAAGTTCCCGCCAACCACGGGCTGCGCGTCCAGGCCGAGCCATTGCTCGACCAGAGCGCCGTACACGCCGCGGAAGTCGGTGTTGAAAGCCAGGTCGCCCTCCACCAGGTCCGCTTCGGCCAGGGATGGGTACTCGCTGTACATGCCCCCGCGCACCGGGTCGCCGATGGCGAAGGCCACGCCGCCGCTGCCGTGGTCGGTGCCACTGCCGTTGTCCCGCACGCGCCGGCCGAACTCGGTGAACACGAACATGACTACTCGATTGGACAGGGGTTCGCCGTCGGCGGTGTCGTGCTCGCGCAGGTCGGCGTAGAAATCGCTGACCGCCCGGCTCAACTCCGACAGCAGCTTGGGCTGAACGTCGGTCTCGCTGGCGTGGGTGTCGTAGCCGCCCTGCTGAGTGTAGAACACGCGGGTGCCCAGGTTTGCGGTGAGCACCTTGGCGATGCCCTGGAGGTTCCGCGCGATGCCCGTTTCCGCGTATTCAACCGAGGACGTGTACATGTCCGGCGCGGCCTTGAGGATGTCGGCGCCTTTCAGGGCGTCGAGGCCGGTCTGCCCCAGGTAGTCCATGGTGGCGCCGAGGCCCACCGTGGGCGAGTACATGCGGGCGAAGATGTCCAGGGCCTGGGAACGCTCCGGCTCGTTGACGATGCCGGTCAGCACGCCGTAGGTCTCCAGCACCGCCACGGACGCGACCGGAACTCCGGTGAGCGCCATGGCGCGCGGGAGGCCGCGCCCGAAGTTGACGCCGGTGAGCACGTTCTCGGCCCTGGGATCGAGGTCGCGGATGACACGGCCCAGCCAGCCCTCGGTGCCGACCTTCTCCGGCTCGCACGTGTGCCAGATGTCCATGCTGCGGAAGTGCGAGCGATTGGGCGTCGGATACCCGATGCCATTGATGACGGCGACCTTGCCGGCGTCATACAGAGTCTTGATCTCAGGCAGCGCCGGATTGAAGCCGAACTGGTCGTCGATATGCAGCACCTGATCGGCAGGGATGCCCACCGTAGGCCGGTTGTCATGGTAGCGGCCGTCGGCGTAGGGAATGACCGTGTTCATGTAGTCGTTGCCACCGGTGAGCTGGATGACGACGAGGATGGGGTCTTTGGTGGTGGAGGTCATGGCAGCGTTGCTCCGCAGGGTGAATATATGCAAGGCAGATTGATGGGCGTAGTTTAGCACAGGGTCACGATGGGCCTGGTGATAGAATAGGTTCGCTCGATAACGTCATGAGGATCCCGAGGTCTGCGATGACTACTACCCGCACGGGCGCAATTCGCCACTTCACCGACGCCGAAATGGAGGCGATTGTTGTCGCCGGCATAGTGGAGGCCGGCGAGCGCGGTACATTGCGCGCCGGCCGCAGGTTCACCGTGGACGAGTATCTGGCCCTGGGCGCAGCCGGCATACTGGCCAAAGAAGAGCGTATTGAACTGCTGGACGGAGAGATAATCTGCATGGCGCCCATCGGCAACCGGCACCGGAACAGCGTGAACTGGGTGGCTCATCTGATGCGCGAGCCCATCGGGCGGCGGGCCATGGTGCAAGTCCAGGCGCCCATCCAACTGGACGATTTCACGATGCCAGAGCCGGACATCGCGGTCATACGGCTGCGTTCCATCAACGACCTCGCGTCGGTGCTGCCGTCCGACGTGTACCTGATAGTTGAAGTTGCCGACAGTTCCCTGGAGTTCGACCTGGGAGAGAAGTTGGCCCGATACGCTGTCGCCGGGATACCGGAAGTCTGGATTGCCAACCTGCGCGCCGGGGAGTTGGTGGTCAACACCAAGCCCGAAGGGGCCGCTTATGCACACGTGCGCGTTATCCCGCTGGGCGGCACGGTGAGCCCGCAAGCGTTTCCGGACGTGGTCCTCCAGTTGGCTGATTTTGTACCTGCTGTCTGACCGACCGCGGAATCCGAGGAACGAGATGGCTACTACACGCTCCGATGTAATTCGTCGCTTCAGCGCCGCCGAAAGGGAGGCCATGGTCGCGGCTGGCATCGTGGCGGCCGGCGAGCGCGAGGCCGTGGGGGCAGGCCGGCGTTTCACCGTGGACGAGTATCTGGCCCTGACCGCAACCGGCATACTGGCAAAGGAAGAACGCATTGAACTGCTGGACGGGGAGATTATCTGCATGGCGCCCATCGGCAACCGGCACCAGCACAGCGTTGACTGGGTGGCACATCTGATGGGTCCGGCCATCGGAGACCGGGCTATGGTGCGAGTGCAGGGATCAATACAACTGGATGATGCCTCTATGCCGGAGCCGGACATCGCCGTGATCCGGCTCCGTTCCGTCAACGACATCACTCCGGTGCTGCCGCCGGACGTGTACCTGATAGTTGAAGTTGCCGACAGCTCGCTGGAGTTCGACTTGGGAGAGAAGATGGCCCGCTACGCTGCCGCCGTGATACCGGAAGTCTGGATTGCCAACCTGCGCGCTGGGGAGTTAGTGGTCAACACCGGGCCGGAAGGGGCTGCCTATGCCAACGTCCGCGTCATCCCGTTGGGCGGCACGGTGAGCCCGCAAGCGTTTCCGGACGTGGTCCTCCAGTTGGCCGACTTTATTCCTGCAGTAGACTCATAGCGGGCTTTGTCAGATTCATCGCTCATATTCGCCATGGAGGAAGCGCAACAACGCACCGCCCCGCTTATCGTCGTCGGCCTGGGGAACCCCGGGCCGCGGTACCGGGACACTCGGCACAACGTGGGGTTCGGGTGCGTGGACCTGCTGGCGGAAAGATGGGGTATCGCCGTCAATGACCGGCGGCGGACCACCGTGTTGGGACAGGGTTACCGCGAGGGCAAGGCGGTGGTGCTGGCCAAGCCGCGCACCTTCATGAACCTGTCCGGCGAGTCGGTGGGCTACCTGCTGGCGCGGTTTGGCGGGAAGCCGGCCGACCTGGTCATCGTTTACGACGAGATGGCGCTGCCGTTGGGGCGCATCCGTCTGCGGGCTAGGGGCTCCGACGCGGGACACAACGGCATCAAGGACATCATCCGCACGGTGCGCACCATCGACTTCCCCCGGCTGCGTATCGGCATCGGCGGGCCGGGGATGTCCGGCAGCGTGGACCACGTGCTGGGGCGGTTTTCGGATGAGGAGCAGCCGGCGGTGAAAGCGTCAATCGAACGGGCCGCCGACGCGGTGGAGTGTCTGCTATCGGACGGGATCAACATCGCGATGAACCGGTACAACACGGATCCGCAGGCCGAGCCGTCAGCGTAGATACAGTGCAGGACGGTGGAGAAGCCGTTGCCGGCGGGAATTGTCTGAATCAGGATTTACCGGATTATCAGATTTTCAGGATTGAGCGTGCTTTGTTCGGGAACGGCTCCAACCCTGACAATCCTCAAATCCCGAAAATCCTGATTCAGACGATAACTACGCACCGGCCCAGATGTTTGCGATGGACATAAAACGATTCGTGACAAGCGCGGCGTTGGCCGCGTTTTTGCTGACCGGACTGGCCTGTGATGCGGGGGCCCCCGTATCGGAGACGGCGGTCTCCGAAAGGTCTGCTGACTCCCCTGCCTTCAGGGCAACCCCGGCTACCGGAGAGGTCTCCGCTCCGACGACAACCCCCGCCGTTATGCCCACCGTCAGCAACGCCGGGAGCGCGCAACCAGCGCCAAATCCGGCGGCAGTCACTCAACCAACCATGCCGGACGACGCGATGGTTGCCGCCGACTTTCCGGTCCCACCGGATCGCGACCTGCTGGCGCTGGCCAGGCAACTGCGCTGGAACGGGGTGGAACCCAACTCGCAGCCGGCGCGCTTCGCGGACGGGCTTCCCGAAGTCGGCCACACCACAAGCTTCTGGACGCTGGACTACCCACGCAGCCGGATGGTGAGCAAGGAGTTTGTCCTTGCCGCCGTATCTGAGCACGCCTATTGGTGGATCGAGCAGGGACTGGACGTGGACGAGTCCGACCTGCAACGCTCGGTGGCGGACGTGGAGGGGCAGATCTACCCGCGAGTGACCGCAGCCTTTGGCGCGGCTCCCGGCTCCGCTGCCGATCCGCAACGGGGCCACATCATCAACGGGCGGATACCGGGCGTCGGCGGGTACGTGTCGGGCGCGGACCCGTATCCGCCGTCGGTGCAACCGTACAGCAACGGCGTGCCGGCCATCTACATCAACGCGCGGGAGATCCCCCTGGGTAGCCCGGAGTATCTCACCGTCCTTGCCCACGAGCTGCAGCACGCCATCCACTGGTACGCGGATGCGGCGGAAGCGACCTGGCTCAACGAGGGGTTGTCCGAGCTGGCCGTCACCGAGGCGGGGTATTCGCCGGGCAGCATGCGTTACTACCTGCGGCGGCCCAACTCGTCGCTGGTGAATTGGCCGAAAGACCTGGACAGCGACATCGGACTGAACTACGGAGCGGCGTCCCTGTTTGCTCACTACCTGCGGGAGCGGCATGTACCCGAGGGCGGGTTGCCTGAGCTCCTGGCCGGCCCGCGGAACGGTATCGCCGCCGTGGACGCTTTTCTGGCGCAGCAGGGGGCCGAAACCGCCGGTGGCGAACCCGCCGGCTTCCACTCGGTGTTTGCCGATTGGATGGTGGCAAACCTGCTGGACGCCGACGAAGGCGAATTCGGCTATGCCGGCCTGGACGTGGAAGCGAGCATAACCCGCACCCAGCGCGTGGGAGATGAAGGCGCGACCGTGTCGCTGCCCCAATACGGCATCGATTACGTGGAGGTGAAAGGGATCGACAAGGGCGCGGTGATCCGATTCGAGGCTGACGGAGTGACGCCCATCCTGCCTGACGAGCCTCCCGACGGAGGATGCTGGTGGACCAATCGCGGCGACGACACATCGACCACGCTGACGCGCAGCGTGACGGTGCCGACCGTGGCATCGGCTTCCACCACGCCAGCGTTGACGTTCGAACTGTGGCACGACATCGAGGAGGACTGGGACTACCTGTACGTCGAGGCGTCCACCGATAACGGGGAGACCTGGGACGTGCTTCCGGCCGAAGGCACCACGGATGCCAACCCCTTGGGCAACAGCTACGGCCATGGCTACACCGGAAGCGGCGGTTGGAAGGAAGTGGCGGTTCCTCTCGCAGACTATGCCGGTCGGGAAGCGCTGCTCCGGTTTCACTACGTGACCGACGATGCAATTCATGGGACGGGTGCCTGCCTGGGTGACGTGGCGCTCTCATGGGAGGCGGACTCTGCCCCGAATCGCTGGGAACCGGACGGGTTTGTGCTTATCAACAACCGGGTCCTTCAGGAATGGATCGTGTGGGTGATCAGCGATAATGCGGAGCCGACTGTAGAGAGGATGCCGTTGCACTGGGATCACGAGCGGGAGAAGTACGTGGGCAGGATCGGAACGAAGGCAGCGGACGGGGATGGACGGGTGGTTCTCGCCATATCACCGGTGGCGCCGGCCACGATGGAACGGGCGCGGTACCGGGTTTGGGCTATTGAGGCTGCCCCGGGGCCGCCGAGCGGCTCAGGGTCTGGGTGAGCAGGCATTCGGCGAATTCGCGCAGGCCGCCGGATCGGCTGCAGCCGAAGCAGCGCCACGTCACCGCGGGCAGTGAAACCAGTAGTGACGCCGGGTCGCCGCAGAAGGGGCAATCGCCCTGCATCTTCCGGCGTTGGCGGGCCGTGGCGCCCGGTTGGGACAAGCGCGTGAACGCGCCGACCAGTTGAAGCAGCCGTCCCCGGCGAACCGGCCCGGTGGGATCATCTCCCATACCTCGGCAGTCGCGGCGGCGCAATTCGGTGAGCAGGGCCGGCGTGGCAGCCGGCAGTTGCTCCGTAATGCGCGCGGCAGCAGTCCAGGAGCCATGACCCACGCCGGCCGCCCTTGCCAGAACAACAACCAGGGTGTACAACCCCGCGCTGCTCAGCACCGGCAGGCCGGAGGCCAGGTCACCGTTAGACATGGCCCGAAGATGATCGACGAACTGGGTCAGGCGCTCGTCCGTATATTCCGGGAACCGCGTCGCCGGCCATTCCGCCGGCGTATCGTCATCTCCCGTGAGAAACAGGTAACTGTCCGTCGGAATCGAACGGGGCACAATCAAGCGAACCTCCGGCGAGTGTGGATTCCACGGTAGGGAATCCCTCGCCGGAGGCGCAACGAATTGCTGTCAGGAGATTTTTGTCTCGGCGGGAACTCTCCGATGGGCGGCGATACGGCGACTACCCGGTGGATGCGCCGGTGGCCCAGGACTTGATCAGATGGTGGGCGATGGCGATGGGGCCGGGGACGGTGAGCTCCTCGCTGCGGCCTTCCAGGGCCAGCAGCACCTCGGAGCGGTCGAACCAGCGCACGTCGGTCATCTCCTCGTCGTCCATGTTGATGTCGGTGGTGTCGGCCTCGGCCAGGCAGCCAATCATCAGCGAGGAGGGGAAGGGCCACGGCTGCGAGGAATGGTAGCGGACGTTTTTCACCCGGATGCCGGCCTCCTCCATGACCTCCCGCGCCACGGCCTCCTCGATGGCCTCGCCCTGGTCCATGAAACCGGCCAAGGCGGAGTAGGCGCGCATCCGCTGGAGGCGGCCCCGGGACTGACCCAGCAGGCAGCGGTCGCGCTCCACGTCGGCCACGACGGTGATCACCACCGGGTCGGTGCGCGGGAAATGCTG
Source organism: Chloroflexota bacterium (assembly GCA_028873965.1). Taxonomy (GTDB): domain Bacteria; phylum Chloroflexota; class Dehalococcoidia; order Lucifugimonadales; family UBA3495; genus Bin87. Next base: position 36,550 of record JAPPMU010000026.1, on the reverse strand, counting down.
GGCGTTGCAGGCGGGGCACTGGCGCACCTGGCCGCCGCGTTTCTTGTCGGTGGCGTGTCCGCACACGGAGCAGAATCCGTGGCGCAGGTTCCAGTCCAGCTGAGCGCGGGCATGGGATAGCAGGCCGGTGTTGGGGCCGGACATGGTCTCGCCGGCGGTGCGGCAGTCCTCGAAACGCCAGCCGGTTTCTTCCGCCACGCGGTCGGCCGTGTTGGCGGACTTGGACAGGTCGATGGAGAAATGGGCCACGTCGTCCAGGAGACCGAGGAAGATCCATTCGGCTTCCGGAGGCACGGATCGCAAAATGGCCGGGCTGAGCCAGCCCAGCTCGGGCGGCGTCTGATCGGTCAGGAGCACGTTCAGATTGCGGAAGGGCAGGAACCTGCTGGCCGGATCCTCGGCCTGTTGGATTATCCAGTCCTCATCCCGGCGTTCGGCCTCGCCGCGGTTGATGGGGTTGTCGGCAAAGATATGGGGTGGGTAGGTCATCTGGTAGGTTCCCCTGGTTAGTTGTCGTCGGTTTGGCGGCCGTTTTGCCCATTATTGGGCTGCCCACCGGGAGGTGGCTCGTTGAAGGGCAGTCCCTGGGCTTCAGCGTCAATGCGCCGACGGTTCCATTCCCGCCAGGCGGCGCGTTCTTCA
>JAPPMU010000026.1:0-35808 GCA_028873965.1 Chloroflexota bacterium | reverse complement strand
CAATGCGCCGACGGTTCCATTCCCGCCAGGCGGCGCGTTCTTCAACGCGGCCTTCAACGCGGCCTTCAGCGCGGCCCTCGTCCCTGTGCTTCTCAATAACCGGAATAACGAAGTTGTTCACCATGAACTGATACAGCGACATCAGCAAAGGTCCTCAGCGTTGGGTTCGCCGGGAGGTGGCTCGTTGAATGGCAGTCCCTTGGCTTCAGCGTCAATGCGCCGACGGTTCCATTCCCGCCAGGCGGCGCGTTCTTCAACGCGGCCTTCGTCCCTGTGCTTCTCAATAACCGGAATAACGAAGTTGTTCACCATGAACTGATAGAGCGACATCAGCAGTTCTCCCGTAAGGTTCAGCGGACGGGTCAGCAGCATCGCCAGTATAGCAATTCCGACGCCCACGCCGCCGAAATCGTTCAGCACGGCGAGGGCGAAATCGCCGGCGGTCTGCCACCACGACTCTGACGCTGCGGATTTCCATTGGGTCTCCGGTTCGTTGAGCGTTTTATAACCGACGTAGACCAACGCGCCCAGCCACAGCAGGCCGACCAGACGGAAGAAGGTTCGGGCGTCGCGCCGGTAGATGCTCCAGATGGACTCCCGGTCCTCCGGCTGGGGCGTGGCCGGAGGGAGGATTTTGGCGGCGAGGCGGCGAAGCCAGTCGAGCGGCGATGGCATAGTTGTTGCACCGGCTGTCGGGGACTACCATTGAACCAGGACAGATTATGGCAGGAGGCCAGCTTATGAATACCGAAAGTCCCGACCACCGTAAAGAGAGTCCGGTCGCGGAATCCGACGAGTTGGACCGGCGCATCGCCGAGCTGCACCAACAGGGCATCCTGATAGGAGGCGAAGGGCCACGCGAATCCCGGCGCGCCATCGCTTACATCCCCGGCGCCCTGAAGCGGTTCCTGGAACGACGAGACCGAAGCTAGTAGACTATGAAACGCCGCTGCTGGCCGCAGGCTACGTCGATACCACCGCACTCGCCGCGATTATTGCCGGTGAGGTCATACCCCATTGAGCTAAACCAGGTTGGCTTGGCTGCCTTGAGATTGCTCAACACGTCGTGCGGGCTGGTAAGCAGATGCGATAGGCGGTAGATTGAAACCTTGGCCGGACAGCATTTCGCCTATGGTGCGGAGTTGGATCTTGGCGAAATCCCGGTCCCACAGCTCAGAGTGATAAATGCCGCCGCTGGCCGCTTCCCGCTGCATTTCGCGCGTGGGCGACTCCAGTGATATGAACAGCCCCAGGGCCGCCTGCTCCCGTTCAACCACACCCTTGAGGTCGCGCACCTGGGGTGACGAAACTCGGCCACCCTTGACTTGTATCACCACCTTTTGCGGGGTCCGCCGGCGGCCATCAATGAAGTAGATCACGCCGTCAATGCCGCGGTCGGCGCCCCGACGCTGGGCAGATTGGGGTTGCGCTTCCAGAAGGGACACCGCCCAAAACTGGAACTGATACGGGTCCTGTTCCCACAATGCCCGGGCGCTGCCTTCGTCCTGCGGTTCGCCAATCACTTCGTAATCGGCGCCCGCCTCCAGGTTGAAGGCGGTTTTGAGTCGGTTCTTCATCAGGGCGACGGCCAAGTGGGTGATGTCTATGCCGATCCATTGTCGTCCCAATCTATGCGCCGCCGCTACCGCGGTCCCGCAGCCGCAGAAGGGGTCGAGCACGACGTCGCCTTCGTTGGATGAGGACAGAATGATGCGCTCCAACAGCGCCTCCGGTTTCTGGGTAGGATAGCCCAGGGATTCGGAACGGGAGGCGGGACGTATATCAGTCCAATCATTTTGCAGCGGCACGCCCGGCATCTCGTCTAAATATCGTTTGAACCTGGGCACGCCAGTTCGCGTATATGCGAGACGGCCTTGTTGAGCCATCGCAATCATTCCATCCTTCGAATATCCCCAGTATCTTCCTCGATATGGGAAAACGCCTTTGTACTCCCAACCGTCAACAGGATTGGTGTATTCGTCGGTCAGGTCAGATTCCCATTCACCATCCGGTGGACACTTTACGCGCCACTCGTAGCTGGTATCGCCACCCGGTTTGGCAGCGGTCAAGTCTCCCATTTGGTAACGGCGACCTGAGTCCTGCTCAGTGAATTTGTAGAAATTATCCACATATTCGGCATCGTATTCCGTGTATTGCCAATTCCACTGCCACTCATTGCTCTTGGTGTAGAAGAGGATGGTGTCGCGCACGTTGCCGTACTGGCGCCGCCCCTGTTTAGCGTCGTTGTGCGCGTTCGTCCTGCGCCAGGCAATTTCATTGCGGTAATTGCCCATGCCAAATACGGCATCCAGCAGCAGCTTCAGGTAATGGCCGGCGGTGGGGTCGCAGTGCAGGTACAGGCTGCCGGTCGGTTTGAGGACGCGATGCAACTCCACGAGACGTGGGGCCATCATCACCAGGTAGGCCATCATCGCGTTGCGCCCCACGAACTCGCGGAAGGATGTGATCATATCCTTCACCGCCTCCGGCACGGCCGGATTGCCGATGATATCCCGCTCGAAGGTTAGTTCCGTTTCCGACGTCCACTCCCAGGTGTCGGTGAACGCCCTGATTTGCGCCGGTGATTCTTCACCCGTTCGCTCGCGAAACAGCACGTTGTATGTGGCGTTGGAATTGAAGGGCGGATCGAGGTAAATCAGATCAACGCTCTCGTCGGCGATATGCCCACACAGAATATCAAGGTTGTCGCCGTAGAAGAGGCGGTTAGCGGTGGTTGCATGGGTTGAGGTCATGATAAAAGCGGCCGTTGTTGAGGGGCTCTGAAATCTATGGATCCGGTTGGACGGTTGTACCGCAGCGCGTGGGTCGGTGCCAACTTCTGCCGCACCGGGTCAACCACCAACAGCACGCCTGTAAGGGTGTACTTGCCGATGACGGGCGGTCTGTTTTCGTCGGCGAAAGTGACGATGGTAGGCCGTTCGATTCCGGCCACGCGGACATACGCTTCGCCCACCTCGTCATCTACGATGCTGCCGTCGGGCAGTTCCGACTGAATGCGGCGGCAGGGAACTATCCCCAACTCGTGCAGCAGCGACGCCGGCAGGCAGGTGAAGGTCGAGCCGGTATTCACCAAGGCATCCACTTTTTCCGAGCGGGAGCCGTCTGCCGAAATCACTTCTATGGGGTAGGTGAAGGTTCCCATATCAAGCCTTCTGGATTCCGGCTTTCGCCGGAATGACGGTGTGGGAATGGGAACGACGGTGTGGGAGTGGGAATGATGGTTATAGAGAGGCCGACGGGTATTCTGGCCGGCGGCGTTCGCGCAGCGCGGCCAAGCCTTCTTTCACGTCGTCGCCGAAGAAGCCCAGGGCCTCGGCCAAGAGGGAGTAGTCGAAGGAGGTGTGGCCGGCCTGACGGAGCCACTGGTTCAGGGCGCGCTTGGTGAAGCGAATGGCCGGCTGCGGGCCGTCGGCCAGGCGGCGGGCGACGCGCATGGCCGTTTCCATCAGCTCATCGCGAGGCACGGCCATGCTGACCAGTCCGATGCGCTCGGCCTCCTTGCCGTCCAGGAAGTCGCAGGTGAGCAGGTAGTACTTGGCCTTGGCCATGCCGCAGAGCAGGGGCCAGATGATGGCGGCGTGGTCTCCGGCGGCGACGCCCAGCCGGATGTGTCCGTCCGTGATGCGGGCGTCCTCGGCGGCGATGGAGATGTCGGCCATGAGGGCCACCGCCAGGCCCGCGCCCACGGCCACGCCGTTGATGGCGGAGATCACCGGCTTGTCCAGGTTCAGGATGTTGTAAACGATGTCCCCCGCCTCTTTGGTGTTCTGGGCGACGATGGCGGGGTTGTCGATGGCCTGTTCGATCATCTCGAAGTCGCCGCCGGCGGAGAAGGCATCGCCGGCGCCGGTGACCACGGCGACCCGCACCTCGGGGTCGGCGCCGATGTCCAGCCAGATGCGGCTGAGCTCGTTATGCAGCCGAAAGTTGGTGGAGTTCAGGGTCTCCGGCCGGTTCATCGTGAGCGTGATGATCCCGTCGGACTTTTCGATGAGCAGGTGCTGGTACGAGGAGTAATCAGTCATTGCTGTGCACTCAGTGTGGGCAAGAGAGGTTAGTTGTCGGCGGGCGTTGGTTCAAAATCAGGCGGCAGGTCGAAAGTGGGCCTGCCGTCGGACCGGTGGCTGTGGGCGAGGATAGCCCGCATCAACTGGTTGTGGTTGCGTTCCATTTGCTCCCGGAGTGCATTGTGGCTGCGTTCCATTTGCTCCCGGAGCGCATCAATGCTTTTCTCCAGATCATTCGTTTTTTCACGCAGGGCGCTTACTTCCCCTTTCAGCTCGCCGAATTCTTGCTGAACGGAACCCATCCGCAGCCAAAGCGCGCCAATAACCACAATCTGAGCCGCGATCAATGCGCCGTAAACGCCCAGCACAACGGCGACCAGCGTTATTATGCCGGCCATGCTGCTAGTGTCCATTGGGAATCCCTCCTAATGCAATGGCCGCGGCGAACCTTTGGCGTCCCAATCCTACCAGACGATTTGGGCCGCTTGAAGTTTGGCGAGCTCGGCCTCGTCCATGCCCAGCAGTCCGCAGAACACCTCGCGGTTGTGTTCGCCCAGATCCGGTGTCCAGCGCAGCGGGTCGGTGGGCGTCTGGGAGAAACGCCAGGGCGGGGCCACGGCGCGCTGCTCGCCTTTTTCGGCATGGACGGTGGTGGGGAAGGCGTCGCGTTCGGCCAGGTGCGCGTCGACCATCAGCTGGTCGGCGGAGAGAGACGGGAACGCGGCGATGCCGGCGGATTGCAGCAGGTCCGTCACTTCTTCGGCGGCGCGGGTGGCCGTCCATTCGGACACGCGCGGCTCCAGGCTGTCCTGGTTCCGCCAGCGCAGGAAGGCGTCGCCGTACTCGTCGGCATCGGCCCACGCCGGATCGCCCATTGCCTGCTTGAGCGAGCGCCATTGCGCATCATCCGCCACCGCGATGGTCACCCACTGGTCCTCGCCCCTACAGGGGAACACGCCGTGGGGGGCCATGGCGTCGTCCCGGTTTCCCATGCGGACAGCGTCGCGGTCGTTCATGGCGGTGTCCATCAGGGCGTGGCCCATGAAGGCGGTGGCGATGTCCCGCACGGCGACGTCGGCGCGCTGCCCAACCTGATGGTTGCGGTGGGCGCACAGGGCGGCGACTGCTGAGAAGGCCGCCATCATGCCGCCGGTGTGGTCCATGGCGTGGCGCAGTTCAACCGGCGGGCCGTCGGGGTAGCCGGTCAGGTAGCCGAGGCCACCCAGGGCGGCGAACATGGGGGCATAGCCGGCGTAGCGCGCCTCGGGGCCGGTCTGTCCGTTGGACGACAGGGACACCATGATGATGTCGGGCTTGATCTCGCGCAACTGAGGGTAGCCCAGGCCCAGCCGGTCCATCACCCCGGGCCGGAAGTTCTCCAGCACCACGTCGGAGATGCGCACCAGGTCGTAGGCTAGCTCCAGCGCCCGCGCCTCCTTGAGGTTGAGGGTAACGGAGCGCTTGCTGGCGTTGACCTGCTCGAAGGACGAGGGAGGCTTGCCGTACATGGCGTGGGGCCGCCGCGTGATGTCCAACCGCGCCGCCGACTCGACCTTGATGACGTCGGCGCCCAGGGAGGCCAGGATCATTCCGGCGAAGGGGCCGGCGGCGTGCACGGAGAAGTCGGCGACGCGAACGCCGGAGAGAGGAGCGTATGCGTTGGTCATGGTCACCGCCTGTAGGCTACGCGGCCGCTGAGCCGTTCTGGTATTTCTCCTGGTACTCCTGGAGGAGCGAGGGCAGGAGATCAGGGTTGGTTCGGGCCGCAGCGTTGAGGATCATCAGCATCTCATTGGCTTCTTTCCGAGCCTCTGTCCTGCCTTCTTCGCGCGCCTGTTCGATGCGGCGGCGGCGTTCTGCCAGAGCGATGAACATCTTGACCCCCAATTCAATCAAAATCGCCAACGAGAATGATACGAAAAGGCCCCATTCCCACAACCCCATGATTTCCTGCGGTGTATGGTCCCATCCCCAAGCGTGATCGCGTACCCACAAAGTCAGCAGGACGGCGGGCCAGATACCTATGATGATAAACGGGATGTTCTTTACTGCATCGCGTGGTGGTATGTCCATAATACTCTAATTCGAGACGACGGCAGGCGGCATACCTGCCGTCGTCGGGTTCGTGCTGCTCCCTCTAGTAATAAACGGCGTTGCCGGTGCCGCCGCCGGCGGCGATCAGCTCGCCGGTGATGGCCCATGCCTTGTCGGAGGCCAGGAAGGCGGTTAGGTAGCCGATCTCCGAGGCGTCGACCATGCGGCAGATGTGGTTGCCGCGTCCGGAGCCGGGAGCAAAGTCCTGCGCCTCGGCCTCCTCCGGCGATACGCCCAACTGCTCGGCGCGGGATGCCAACAGGCTGGGAGTGCGCTCGGTGCGCGTCGTGCCGGGGTGGATGCAGTTCACGGTGATGCCGAACTGCCCCAGCTGCGCGGCCAGGGTCTTGGTCATGTGCACCAGCGAGGTGTTGCGCGCGCCGCCGCTGAGGTTGCCGGCGTTGCGGGCGTTGAGGCCGCTGATGTTGATGATGCGCCCGTAGCCCTGGGCCTTGAGCAGGGGAATGGCGGCCCGGGAGCAGCGCAGCGCCCCGACGAACTTCACGTCGAAGTCGCTGATCAGTTCCTCGTCGATGAGGTCCTCGATGGGGCCGGTGGCCGACGGCGAGCCGCCGGGCAGGGACGCGCTGTTGACCAGGATGTGCAGGCCGCCCAGGGCATCGGCGGCCTCGTTGATCACGCGGTCAACCTGCTCACGATTGGTCGCGTCGAAGGACATGGGGATGGCGCGGCGGCCGGTGGTCTCGGCGATCTCGGCGGCGGCCGCTTCCAGGTCGGGCATGGAGCGCGAGCCGACCACCACGTCGGCGCCCTCGCGGGCCAGCTCCAGGGCGATAGCCTTGCCGATGCCGCGGCTGGCGCCGCCCACAAATGCCAGTTTACCTTCAAGTCCAAAATCCATGAGGAATAGCCTCCGTTGGGATGCGAACGCCGCCGGCAGGGGCGGGTTCGCTGGGATGGGTGGATTATACAGCGGGTCGCAATGTCAGACCGAAAAGATGGTCGCCGGAACGAATGGTAAGATGGTGAGAAGAGGACTGAAACCGTGGGAACTTTTCGGATCGAAATCGGAATGGCCGGACTGGACGGCGATAATCCGGTTGCCGTAACCGCCTTGGTGGACACTGGGGCCACCCATTCGATGATGCCGGCGTCGTTGCTGACTCGGCTGGGCATTACACCTACCCGGCGGCGAACCTTCACCATGGCCGACGGCAGGACGGAGACCTACGACATAGGCGCGGCCATGTTTTCGGTCGGCGAAGAAGTCATGCCATGCCCGGTGATTTTCGGCCGCGAAGGACGCTACCTGCTGGGGGCCACCACGCTGGAAAACTTCGATCTGGCCGTTGACCCGATGAACCAGAAACTGACTCCGGTGGCAGAACTTGCCATATGACGCCCCAACTCCCCGCAATGAAGGCGACGCAGTTGATCTCTAAGGGGCGCTGGGAAATAACTTTCTCGTTGTGTGCCGGTATTGACCAGTCTGAAAGTGGATGCACAACATGCTCGTCAAATGTTGCCCAATTATGAGTGAGACTGCGAAAGGAGCGCTGCTATGAGCACGCAAGACCCAATCACCGAAATGCTGAATGCCATGGAGCAGAACCCGGATATAGCTGATGTATTTCGCACCCGTATTTTGGGCGACGATTTCAAGGAAATTACGGAGTTGCTGCTAGCAGTACTGGACTTTCAGGATGCGACATCCGAGTTGGTGAGCAAAAGCTCCGACCTGTCCATGAGTACGGCAAGGGTGATTGCTGCGGTTCAGACTCGCCAACGCGGATCAGAAGACGCGATAGCCGGACTACAGCATGAGCAGGAGGCCATGCAGTCCGCAATCGCGAATGTGCGAGCCGATATAGAGAGCATGGCGGCCAACCAATCCCGGATGGAGGAGGCAATAGGACAACTGCAATCCGATGTCGCGACGCTCAAGTCCGACGTATCCACACTCAAATCGGACATGACACACGTCAGGGGACGTTTGGACAATTTGGCGGGGGCCAGCTACGAATTCAAGGTGCAAAAAAATCTGGGGAGCATCGCCGGCCAGCACCTGCGCTTGCGACGGACGCGGACGCTGAAAGGCCCGCGCACCGACGACGACCAGGATTTGCGGGAGCGTGTGGATGATGCGGAAGATCGGGGGATTATCACCGAGTCCGAAAACCACGATATGTGGCTGCTGGACTTGATATTCTCCGGCCAACGCAGGGAGGACAGAGCGGAGGTTCTGGTAGCAGTGGAAATATCAATAACCGCGGGCGACGATGACATATCGCGGGCAAAGGAGCGCGCGGAAACGCTGTACAAGGCTACCGATACCAAAACAATACCAGTGGTCATTGCGGAACATATCGATCAGGAACGTCAGGAAGCTGACGAGCAGGCGGGGGTATTTATCATCCCCGTCCCGGAAATCTGAATCGGCTGAACATAATGGCTTGACCGGTAGGCTAAATCGCACCCGCCCGTCCCAATCCCGCCAGCTCCCGCGCCGCGTACCCCAGCAGCCCGCAGTACACCTCAACGTTGTGCTCGCCCAGGAGCGGGGAGCGGGTCAGCGTGGTGGGGGTTTCGCTGAGCTGGAAGGGGGCGCCGGTGTATTCCAGGGGGCTGGTGGCGGGGTGGTCGACCTCGGAGTAGAACGCGCGCTCGCGTTGCTGCGGGCTCTGGAACACCTCCGATGGCGTGTAGTAGGGCGCGATGGGGACGCCGTGGGCCTGCCCTTCGGCGTAGAGCCACTCGCGGGTGTGCTGGGCGAACCACTCGCGCATGTGCCGGTTCAGCTCGGGGCCGTGGGTGGCCGGGTCGCTGAACATCTCGGGCGATGCCCAGTCGGGGTTGCCCATGAAGGCCAGCAGGCCCTCGAACTGGCGCGGCTCCAGGGTCAGCAGCTCCACGTAGCCGTCGGACGCCGGCAGCACGCCGCCGACGCGGAAGTATCGCGAGAAGCGCGTCTCCGTGATGCCCTCCGACTCGTGCCGCTGGATGGGCATGTAGCCCACCGATAGCTGGGCCTCCTGCGCGGAGGCGTCCACCACCTGGCCTCGGGGGCCTTCCGCGGTTCCCAGGCGGTTGTACACGGCGGCCAGCGCGCCCACGGCGGCGGTGAGGCCGGCTTGGTAGTCTCCCATGTTGGCGCCGGCGACGATGGGCGGCCGGTCCGGGAAGGTGTCCAGCGCAACGCCATTGGGCAGGAGCCAACCCTCTCCGCCGGCGTGGAACACGGCCAGGTGTCCGGCGTGGTAGTCGGCGTAGGGGCCGCTGCTGCCGAAGGGTGTGACGGCGGTGACGATCACGTCGGGGTTGGCGGCCAGAAGCGAGTCGCCGTCCAGTCCGACGGCAGCCGCGTTGGCGGGGGTGTAATCGTGCACCACCATGTCGACGCGGGTGACCAGCTGGCGCAGCAGATCACGGCCGGCGGGATTTTCCAGGTCCAGGGTTATGCTCAGCTTCCCGGTGTTGAGGTATAGGAACAGGCCGCTGCGCTCGGGATGGGGCTCATCACCGGGGAACGGGCCGCGGCGGCGCGACGGGTCGCCGACGCCGGGCGGCTCTGCCTTGATGACCTCGGCTCCCAGGGACGCCAACAGCTTGCCGCAGTAGGGGCCGGGGATGAGGGAGGCAACCTCCAGAACGCGGAGGTTGGGGAGAGCGGATGGTGTCGTCATGTTATTGCGCTTGCATTGGAGGTGGATGATAAGCAGAATCAGGCTGGCGACGGTTCCGCCGTTTCGGTCCAGCCGGGAATGTACATCTCGACTATTTCGGCGTCCGCCGGGAAGGTCAGCCACTCTGAGCCGGGGGGTGTGAGGCAGTGGAGTTCCGCGGCCGCCGGCTCGCCGCAGATGAAGCCGGGCGCAACGGGGATTTCCAGCCGGATCGGATCACGGTTCAGGATAAGGTGGGAATATGACAAAATCTCCAGGCTTTCCACTTCCCTGGTATCAGGGTTCATCCTGCCGACCACCGACAAGCCAATTTCGTCCGAGTCCTGCTCAGCGTAGGGACGGCATTTTTCGATGGTCATAATATTGCCGATTACATCGTGCAGGAATTTCAAATCCTTTGCCATAGCGTTTCTCCTCTTTGAATCCTGTGGGAAACAAAAGCGGTAACTACCCAGTACCGTGGAGGGGAATCGTCAACCACGATCACGACCATATATTTATCCAGGTCGTAATACCAGCGGTAAAACCGGATAGTGTTGTCACTCGGGAATTTACGACGTATCAAATCCGGGCTGGCCAGCGTCCCGGCAATGTAATCGAAAACGTCAGAGGGCAAGCCGGAATGATCGGCTTGGATATGACGGTCCCTATCGTCGGAAAGTTCAACTGCACTGCCCAGATACGGGCATTGAAATGCTTCCATGCTTGCCTCTGCGTTACCCTAATCCTATCACGCAGGCGGTATGAGCAGGTTGGCTTTGATGGCTGTAGCGCTGAGGGAGGCGTTAGGATTGCCACAGTAAGGGCCGGAGATGAGGGATGCGATCTCCCGGATGCGGAGGTTGGGGAGAGCGGTGGCAGTTGAATCGGATACAGTCGTCAGTTCACTCAAGGTTGTTGGGGGACGCTTGCGGGCCGTTGCCCGTGCCCAGGAACCAGCCAGATCTCGGCCACGGGCCGTCGCCCCGGTAGATGCTCTGAGCGTAGGCGGTGAGCACGGCGCCCGATACCAGCGTCAGCGCCGAGAAGAACAGCCAGATCAGGATGATCAGCACCGAGGCCAGCGGGCCGTAGAACAGGCGCTGCGGCGCGATGTAGGAGAAGAACAGCGCGAACACGTAAGAGGCAGCCTCGAAGATAATGCTGGCGCTGACTGCCCCCACGATGGCGTAACGCCAGAGGACCGGCCGGGCGGGCACGTACCGGTACACCAGGAGGAACACGATCACCGACAGCACCCAAGCCAGCAGGCTGGGCCACCAGCGTTGCGCCTCCACCACGTTTGCCAGTCCCTCCAGCTCGACGGCGCGCAGGACGTAGACGGTGAAGTCGGGGAAGGTGACGTAGGTAAGCACCGTGGAAATCAACAGCCCCAGGGCCATCGCGCTGAGAAACAGGTACTCCCGGGTCTTGCCCAAAATACCTACTTGGGCCGGTTCGATGCCCCAGGCGCGGTTCACCACCAGCCCCACCGCGCCGAACAGCTTGAAACTGCCCCAGAGCAAGCCGAGAAACGCGACCAGCCCCGTGGCTCCAGCCACCGCCGGGGGCTGGGCCGGCCACAACGTGGACACGTCGATGTTGGGTGGGAGCACACCGGATGATATTGCGGAGAACCAGGTTTGGGCGCCTTCCTCTCCCAACAACATCGGCAGGAGTTGCAGCACTACCACCGAGAAGGGCAGCAGTGACACCATGCCGTAGTAGGCCACGCCGGCCATGAGTTGCTGGTTGTCGTTCTGCATCACCGCCGACACGGTTGCCAGCACCAACCGCACCGAACTCCGCCGCTGCGCCAGCCGCTGGACGTAGCGACGGAGATACAGAGCCCGGAGGATCGGCCGGATCCGCAGCAGCCGGCGGTTGCGGGTCGCCCAGTCGGCGGCCTGGTGCAATTTAGCTTCGAAGGAGGCCATCGGCGATCAGTCGGACCGGCGGATGCGGATTGGCGAACCTCGGCCCAGCAAGCGATGGGTTGGCAGTCTGAGCCACATCCTGCCGACGATGTTGGAAGCCGGCACGGGACCGAATAGCCGGCTGTCCCCGCTGTCGGCGCGGTTATCTCCCATCAGGAAGTATGCGTCGTCGTCGCACAACCACGACAGGCCGGGACCAGGCGTGGCTGGCGTCCCAACCGCAAAGTACGGCTCCGCCAATGAAGTCCCCTCTATCGACACGGCGCCGTCGTTGCCGACGCGAACCAGTTCCCCAGGCAGCCCGACTACTCGTTTCACATTGGTCAACAGACTGTCATCTCCTGACAGCGAAGGCATCTCCGCTACTACGATCGATCCCCGCCGGTAACTTGCGTCCTTTCCCGACACGCGGCGCACGTGTATCAAATCGCCGTCGCGCAAGGTGGGGCGCATGCTGTCGCCCCGGACCAGATACAGCGAGCCGGACAATACCCGAAGTACGTTGCTGCCCGCGTTGCGGATGGCAGTTATCGCCGCCCCGACTCTGCGGAAATTGTTCCGCGCCACCGTTACTCGGCGCGGGGTTCCCAGAAGGGATAAGACCCCAATATTTTCAACATATCGGTACGCCGGCGCAGCCCGTCCAGCGCGGCGGCGACTTCCGGCTGGTGCCGGTGCCCTTCGCAGTCGATCAGGAAGATGTATCTGCCCAGTTCCTGCTTGGTCGGACGGCTTTCAATCTTGACCAGGTTGATGTTCCGGCTGGCGAACTCGCCGATGGTGCTGTACAGGTTCCCGGGACGGTCCACCGTGAATGAGAAGCAGATGGACGTGCGGTCGTGGCCGGTGGGAGCGTGGTCGGCGTGCGCCAGGACGACGAAACGGGTCTGGTTCGCGGAGTTGTCCTGGATTCCCTGGTCCAGGATATGCACGTCGTAGATCTCGGCCGCGCGCTGGGGGCAGATGGCCGCCGCCGGCACCCGGCTCCCCTGCATGTCAGCGACGGCGGCGGCCGTGCTCAGGGATGCTTCGCGGGGAACCGCAGGAAAATGCGCTTCCAGGTATTCCCGGCACTGGGCCAGCGCCTGCGGATGGGAGTAGATCACCTCCACCGACTCGGCCGCGACGCCGGGCGCGGCAACCAGGTAGTGGTCGATGGGGATCACCACCTCGTTCTGGATGGACAGGCCGGACTGGGCGATGAGCAGGTCCAGCGTAAACGTGACCGATCCCTCCAGGCTGTTTTCAATGGGCACGACCCCGGCGTCCACTTCGTTGTTGGAGACGGCGGCGCCCACCGCGCTGATGGAGGGATAGGGGGTCAGGACGCCCCGGGGCGAGTAGAGCAGCGCAGCCTGCTCCGTGTAGGTTCCTGCCGGTCCCAGGTATCCGATGCTGTTGCTCATAGGATTACCGCGTCATGCGGGGCGGGCCCGCGGTCACCGGGCAAACGCCCTCTCGACATCCTCATGGCTGCCAACCACCACGAGGATGTCGCCGTCATCGATCATTTCCTCTTCGGCCGGGTTGATGATGTATTCATTCCCGCGCCTGATGACCATCACCGAGACGTGATGGCGCGTTGATTCGGATACGAGGCCCGCGTCCCGCAGAGACTTGCCACGCATATTTTCCGGCGGCCGCAACTTGTGCACCCCGGTGTCATCGGTGATGTGCATGAACTCGACGTAATTGGGGCTCAAGTCCAGGCTGGCGGCGCGCTCGGCGGCCTCTTCCTCTGGGAAGATCACTTTGTCCGCGCCCACCCGGTGCAATATCTCCGCGTGCTGGGTGTCGGTCGCCCGCGCGATGACGTAGGGCAGGCCCATGGACTTGAGCATCATGGTGACGATGATGCTGGACTGGATCTGGCTGCCCAGGGCCACAACAGCCACGTCCATGTCGGCAACGCCCAGGTCGCGCAGCGCCGTCTCGTTGGTTGCGTTGGCCTCGACGGCGTAGGTGACGCGGCCCAGCATCTCCTGCACGCGCTGCTCGTCCTGATCGATAGCGAGCACTTCGTGCTCCCGCTGGAACAGGGTGCTGGCCAGCTTCGCTCCGAACCGGCCCAATCCGATCACGCATACTTGCTTAGCCATGATGATTAACCAATTCTAACGGGTTCTTCGGGGTAGCGGTAGGTGGCATCCTCACGAGGAGCGAGCAGCATCACCAATGTCAACGGGCCGACCCGGCCCACCAGCATTGTCATCATGAATATGATCGAACCGGCGAGACTGAGTTCGCTGGATACTCCCGTGGACATTCCGTTGGTGCCGAAGGCGGACACCGTCTCGAACATCAGCGGCAAGAACGGCAGGTGGGGGTCGGTGTAGGTCAGGATGGGCAACACGATGGAGAGGAACGTCACGCCGAGCAGCGCCACCAGCAACGCGCGGGACACCAGCACCGGCGCGATCTCCCGACGGAATATCTCCGTGGTGGGGTTCCGCAGGGCCGACGACCGGGCCGACGCCAGGAGCACCGCCACCGTGTTCACCTTGATCCCTCCGGCCACCGACGCGGTTGACCCGCCGATGAACATCAGGCCGGCGAACACCAGCTGGGTGAAGTCGCGGGTGGCGCTCCAGTCCAGCGCCGCGAACCCCGCCGTGCGCCCACTGACGCCGTGGAAAATCGCCGACCCCACGACGCCGTGGCCGGAATGGTCCCACAGCACGCCGTTCCATTCCGCGAACAGAAACGCCAGCGCGCTGAACCCGTAGAGGAACGTGGTCAGGATCAACACCAGCTTGGTGTCGAGGCTGAAGCGTTGGAAATTGAACAAGAACAGCCCGGGCCAGCGCCGCCGCGACCGGCTTGGGCTCCAGTTCCGGCGCATGTCCATGATGAAAGGCCATCCCAAAGCGCCGGCGATGATCAGCGGCGTGATGACCCACATCAGGTACGGGTGCGCCCCCAGGGTCTCGGCGTTGCTGCCACCCGGCGAGTTGGGCAGGATCGAGAACCCGGCGTTGTTGAGCGCTGAAACCGAGAGGAACAACGACTGCCAGACCGCTTCCAGGGTCGTAAAGTCCGCTACCGACCGCATGCGTAAGAAAATCAACGCGGCTCCGACCAGGTAGCCGATGAAGAACGCCACCACGATGTTGCGCGCTACCCGGGTCAGGTTCCGCGCGGAGACGTCGCCCACGGTGTCCTGGTACACGTCCTCTTCGAGAGCAGTGGCCCGCCGGCCGATGAACGCGATCAGCACAGTGGCTGCCGTGATGAACTCCAGGCCGCCCACCAGCATCAGCACGAAGATCACGGCCTTCCCGAACTGGGACCAGAATTCCGTTGTGTCCACCACCGTCAGGCCGGTGACTGTGGAGGCAGAGATCGCGGTGAAGAACGCCACCCGCAGGCTGGCCGCGGCACCGTCGGCGGCGGCCATGGGCAGGGCCAGAACGGCCCCGCCGATCACGTTCAGCAGCAGGAACGTGAGCAGCAGCAGCAGCGGAGTGGATGACCAGCGGCGCGGCGGAGTACGGTGGCGGCGTATCGGAATCCGAACCGGGTCGACCCGCCGCACCCGCCACGACGGATCGCCTTCGCCGAGCGGGGCGAGAACGGCTGCCGCTTCCGGCTCGCTGGAGCCGGCGTTACCGTGAGACGGGTCGTTCACTGGACAGCACCGGACGCTGGTTGGGGCGCGAATTGGGAAGGCCGGGTGCGGAGATTATTCGTAAGCCCGACGCGGGCAGCGTCATTATCGCCCAGCGCGGTGATATGTCAATCTGGCAATGTCCCTCACGCGTACCCAGTTTCAATCGAACAGTCATTGCGAGCGAAGCGTGGCAATCTCGTTGCTGGTGTAGTCGTCCCTGTGGTAACGAGATCGCCACGTCCCTGCGCTCCTTGCGATGACAAACTGGGTACGCGCGAGGGGAATCTCCCTCCAAGGCGCTCGACTAAATTGCGGCCAGGAGCACGAAATATGGCCGGAATTTGCAGGTCAACGATGCCGCGTGCCCGGCAAAAGTAGGGCGTGGGAAGCCAGCGTAACTGTGGATTGAGTCCCGCTCCCGTGTTTGTGTTAATATCCCGCGAGAGACTACGTCACGAAGAGGAGGCATCATGGGTTCCATACGACTGTACACTGGCGACGACGGCCATTCCCACGTCGAAGAGATCGACCCACCGTCCCATCCGGTGTGGAGCCAGGTGCAAGACGCCAAGGGGATCATATTCCGTGCCTCGCCTCCGGGATACTTCAGCGACTGGCACGTGGCGCCTCGCCGCCAGTACATCATCACACTTTCCGGAGAAGCTGAAATCGGCTTGGCGGACGGTACCGTTCACCGTCTGGGGCCCGGCGACGTGAACCTTGCCGAGGACCTCACCGGCCACGGCCACACCACGCGGGTAGTTAGCGACGTTCCCCGGGTGACGGCCACCATCCACCTGGACGACTGACGGAAGCAAACCGGGCGTGCGCGTGGGTGTCGCCGCGGTCGAGCCCATGCGTT
The DNA here is from genome assembly GCA_028873965.1 of Chloroflexota bacterium. Lineage (GTDB taxonomy): Bacteria > Chloroflexota > Dehalococcoidia > Lucifugimonadales > UBA3495 > Bin87. The sequence continues at coordinate 19,654 of JAPPMU010000026.1, read as the reverse complement.
CACGCTTACCCACTTCCGTAAATCGTCAGAAGCAGGATTCACGGGATTTTATGATTTGCCAGGATTGGGAGAACTCCATCACGGAACGGTTCCAATACTGATAATCCCCAAATCTCGAAAATCCCGGTTCTTACGTATCCGCGTCGCAAACCGGGTGTGCTCTGGCGTCCAGCCTTGGGTCGCGCCATCGGCGGCCGGCCAGCCGTTGCTGCCGGCCGGGTGTTATACTGTCAGGCGCCGCGGTGTCCCGAATGTGCGTGTGCTATATTGAGGGTCGCCACACTTACGTTTGCTGGGCGCCATCGCTTCCGCCGCCCGCGCCCACGATATTGAGGGTTGCCTTTTTATGACCACAGCCCAGCGTCAAGTTGAGCTCCGATTCGACGCGGTCGAGATCGACCGCAAGTGGCAGGAGCGGTGGGAACGCGACGGGATCTATCGGGTGGACGACAACGATCCCCGTCCGAAGTGGTTCGAAATGACCATGTACCCGTACCCGTCCGGTGACCTGCACATCGGCCACTGGTACGCCATGGCTCCGTCCGACGCGCACGCGCGGTTCCGCCGCATGCAGGGCTACAACGTGCTGCACCCCATCGGGTTCGACGCTTTTGGTCTCCCGGCTGAAAACGCCGCCATCTCCCGGGGCATCCATCCCTACGAGTGGACCATGTCCAACGTGGAGAACATGCGCCGGCAGTTGCGTTCCATCGGGGCGATCTACGACTGGGATCGAGAAGTCGTCTGCTGCCTGCCGGAGTACTACCGCTGGAACCAGTGGTTCTTCATCAAGCTGTACGAACAGGGTCTCGCCTACCGTGCCAAGGCGCCCGTGGTGTGGTGTCCGTCGTGCCAGACCGTGCTCGCCAACGAGCAAGTGCTCAACGGCGAGTGCGAACGGTGCGAAACCCCCATCACTCGCCGCGACTTCGAGCAGTGGTTCTTCCGTATCACCGACTATGCTGACCAATTGCTGGACTTCGACACGCTGGAGGAGTGGCCGGAAAAGATCCTCACCATGCAGCGAAACTGGATCGGCCGCAGCGAGGGCGTGGACATCGGGTTCGACATCTCCGACTACAACATCGAGGAACGGGAGATCCGCACCTTTACCACGCGCATCGACACCATATTCGGCGTGACTTTTCTCGTGCTGGCCCCGGAGCATCCCCTGGTGTCCAAGCTCACCTCGGAAAGCCGTCGGGCAGATGTTGAAGCCTACGTTGACCAGGCCCGCGCCGCCTCCGAGATCGACCGGCTGGCCGCCGACCGGGATAAGACCGGCGTGTTCATCGGAGCCTACGCGCGCAACCGCCTGAACAACGAGAAGGTGCCCATCTACGTGGCCGACTACGTGCTGACCACCTACGGCACGGGCGCAGTCATGGGCGTGCCGGCCCACGACCACCGCGACTACGACTTCGCGCGGAAGTACCGGCTGCCCATTCGCACCGTGATCGCTCCCATCACCTGGGACGGCAGAGAGCAAAGCGAGGCATTCATCGGCGACGGGTTCATGACCAACTCCGGCGCCTACGAGGGCATGACCAACGAGGAAGGCATGGAGGCCATCGCCAACGACGTGGAGCGGAGAGGCTGGGGGCGCCGCGCGGTCACCTACCGCCTGCGCGACTGGCTGATCTCCCGCCAGCGGTACTGGGGCACGCCCATCCCCATGGTCTACTGCGACCAGTGCGGCGTCCAGCCGGTACCTGAGGCGGACTTGCCGGTGCTCCTGCCCGAGGACGCCGAGTTCCGGCCCACGGGCGAGTCGCCGCTGGCCATCAACGAGTCTTTCGTGAACACGGTGTGCCCGAACTGCGGTGGCCCGGGCCGCCGCGAGACGGACACCATGGACACCTTCATGGACTCGTCGTGGTACATGCTCCGCTACTGCACCCCTCAGTACGATAACGGGCCTTACGAGCCCGGGACGGCCGCCGACTGGATGCCGGTGCGGCAGTACACGGGCGGTGCGGAGCACGCGGTGATGCACCTGCTCTACAGCCGGTTCTTCATCAAGTCGCTGCGAGATATGGGGATGCTCAACATCGACGAGCCGTTCCTGCGTCTGTTCAACCAGGGCGTCATCCTGGGCAGTGACCATGAGAAGATGAGCAAGAGCCGCGGCAACGTGGTCAATCCGGACGACGTGGTGGGCCAAGTCGGCGCCGACGCCGTGCGCTGTTTCCTCATGTTCATCGGGCCCTGGGATCAGGGCGGCCCGTGGAGCGACGAGGGCATCAACGGCGTCGTCCGTTGGCTCAACCGCGCCTGGACACTGGTCGAGCACGACCCTTCCCAGTTGGACGGCATGGATACCGACGCCGATGCCGTGCGCGAAACCCAGCGCATCCTGCACCAAACCATCCGCAAGTGCTACGAGGACCTGGACAAGTTCAAGTTCAACACCACCATCGCCTCACTGATGGAGCTGGTGAACCACCTGAGCCGGGTGTGGAACGACGGATCAGTGGACAGCACCACCTGGCGCGACTGCATCGAGAAGTTCCTGCTCATGCTGGCGCCCATCGCGCCCCACGTGGCGGAAGAGTGGTGGGAACGCACCGGGCACGGCTACAGCATCCACCAGCAGCCTTTCCCCAGCTGGGACGATGAACTCGCTGCCGAGGATGAGTTGACCCTGGTGGTGCAGGTCAACGGCCGGCTGCGCGACCGCATCACGGTTCCGGCCAGCATCGGCGATGATGACGCCCGGGAACGCGCGCTGGAAAGCCCCAGGGTCCAGTCCCACATCGACGGCAAGACGGTGCGCAACGTGGTGTACGTCCCCGGCCGGCTGGTCAACGTGGTGGTGGGGTGATGTCATGGGCGAAGTAATGGCCACGTTGGGAATCTGGGCCGCTGACGGTTCCCGTGTGGAGAACGTGGATATGCAGGTCGATACCGGGGCGTCATTTAGCCAGCTCCCGGACGAGACGTTACGCGACTTGGGCTGGATTCCGACGTCCACCGATGTCCCGGCAGATCTCGCAGATGGCACGCATTCGACGGTGGCTTTGGGTGAAGTACGCATCCGGTACAATGGACAGGATATAACCCGCCTTTTTCTATTCGGCGAGGATGGTTGTCCGAAGCTGCTGGGCAGCGACACGTTACAAGGGCTGCGCTTGGGAGTTGACCCGGTTAATCACCGATTGATCAATGTGATTTCGCATCGGTGATGACAGCCTACCAACCTGATTTTGACGGACGGTTGCACCATGCGCGATTACGGTCATGGTTCTTGCATTGATGTTTTCTTGCTGTCGCCAGATCTCCAGTGCCGTCGCAAAGTACGCATGAGGGTTGACCGGAACGATTCCTACACCCGGTTTCCAGCCGAGCTGCTAAAGGGAATGGGTTGGTCAGTTAAGGGCTGGGTACGTTGCAGCGACGAAGAACCCGCGACTTTGCCTGACGGTTCGCCCGCAGGTACAGCTCTGGGCGCAGTCATTATGGAGATCGACGACGTGATGGTCCGCGAGTTATCGGTGTTTGAAGCTGATGATTGCCACCCGACGTTGGGGGCGCACCTTCTGCACTGCTTGGGTGTGAAAGTGGCCCCTGAACATCGCACAATGTTTTGGGACGAACTCCTCTACCCCCGTCCCAGGAAAGTTTTCCATAATGACCCTCGTTGAAAAATACGCCCTCCTCCCGGAAGAGATTGACCGCCAGAGCCTGGTCATGGTCGCCGACAGCCTGCGCGGCGATGCTGCCGCGGCCGGCCTGCCCGAAGCGGAGCGCTACGTGCTGCACCGCATCGTTCGGGCCGAAGGCGACCCGGAGATCGCCGCCGACGTGCGCTTCAGCGACGGCGCCGTGGACGCGGCGTTGGCTTCGCTGCGGGAAGCGCGGCGAGTGGTCACCGACGTTCGCATGGTGCAGGTGGGCATCTCCCGGGCCGCGCTGGCCCGACGCGGGGTGGAGACGGCTTGCCTCATCGACGCGCCCGAGGTCGCCGAGCGCGCCCGCCGGGAGGGCACCACCCGCAGCGTCGCCGCCGTGCGCGAGTTGGCTCCGCAGATGGATGGGGCCGTGCTGGCAATCGGCAACGCGCCCACCGCATTGCTGGCCCTGCTGGACCTGATCGACGCCGGCCAGGTGTCTCCGGCCGCCATCATCGGAATGCCTGTGGGTTTCGTGGCCTGCCCCGAATCGAAAGCCGAACTGGCCGCGCGAGACGTGCCGCACATCACCATCCTGGGACGACGCGGGGGGAGCTCTGCCGCTGCTGCCACCGTGAACGCCCTGCTTGACCTGCTGGAGGACTGAGCCGCTATGCCCGATGCTGACCATACCAACAACGGATCCGGAGGTTGGGGCGTGGTGCTGCTGTGCCACGGCAGCCAGCGCGGGGCGAGTCGTGACGAGTGCTCCTGCGCCTGGGCGGCCGACGGCCCCCGGTTCCCGGCGTGGTGCCTGGGCTGTCCCAACACGCCGGTGGGCTTGCGGGAAGCGGCCAGCCGCCTGGCCGATTCTCTGTCCGACGACGCGGAGCAGGTCATCGTCTCCTGCCTGGAGTTTCTCCCGCCGCATCCTCCCGAAGCCGTTTCCATCCTGGCTGGCGCGGGTCTGAACCGCGTGGTGATCGCGCCCTACCTGCTGGGCAACGGTAAGCACGCCACCCTGGAAATGGAGGAAGTCCTGGAAGACATCGCCGCGCAGACGCCCGGCGTGGAAGTGCGGCTGGCCGACGGTCTGGGCGCGGACATCCGCATCGCGGAGTTGGTGCGCGAGCGCATCGCCGCGCTGCCCGAAAACCTGCGGGACCCGGCTGGCAATGGGCCGGTGGGTATATTGCTGGTCAAGGCCGGCACCCAGACCCGGTACGACGATTGCCTGTGGCTGAAAGAGCTGGGAAGTTGGGTCGAGCGCGATTTGGGCGAGGGGTACGCCGTGGAAGTGGCCCAGTCTCATTACGGTGATCCAACCATGGAAAACGCCACCGCGGCGCTGGTAAGCGAACGAGGGGTGAGCAGCATCATCTGCGTGCCCTACGTGTTCTTCCCCGGAATGATCTTGCGACGCAACGTGCTGGGAACCATGCACCGGCTCCAGGAAGCCTACCCCGATATTCCCCTGTCGGTGGCCCCGCCTCTGGGGGTGGACGACCGGTTGGTTTCGGTGGCCCGCGACCGCGTCCGCGAAGCGCAGGCTCGGGCGGCGTGAGACCCCGGTGTGATACCATCGAAGCGGCATCATCACGGGTCCGGGGAAGGTCTGCCATGACCACCACAACCACAGCGTCAACATTCGCCATGTTGCCCTACGTCAAGAAGGGCGAGATCGACTACGCCGCTCTGGAATACAACCCCGATGAACCGGAGCCGATGCCGGAAGCCATGGAGCAGGAACCCGTCGTAGCTGAAATCATCGGCATCATGCACAGTCGGTTCACCGACTTCATGTCGCGCCCGGACGTGTTCCTCAGCAGCAACACCATCCTGTGCTACGACCCGACCAACCTGAACGTGCGCCGGCAGCCGGACATCTACCTGGCCTTCGGAGTGGACCAAGGGGCCATCCGTCGCCGCCGGATCTACCTGCCCTGGGAGGCGGGCAAGCCGCCCGATCTCGCTCTGGAAGTGGGTTCGGAAAGCACCGGCTCCGAAGATACCATCGTCAAGCACCGGGTATATGCCACCGTCGGTATCCTCGAATACTGGCGGTTCGACCCCAGCGGCGGGGAGCATCACGGGGAACCGATGTCCGGGTGGGTTCTGCGCGACGGCGCATACCATCCGGTGGAGCTGACCACTGAACCCGACGGCCTCCTGAAAGGGTACAGCGAATTGATGGAGTTGTACCTGTGCTGGGACGAGGGTTGGCCCCGCTTCTATGACCCGGCCACCGGAACCTACCTGGAGAACTGGCGGCAGGAGCGGGCGGCGTATGAGGCCCGGCAGGCGGCTTACGAAGCGAGGAAAGCCGAATTGTTGGCGGAAAACGAACGATTGCGGGCGCAGGTGCGCCGGCTGGAATCCGAGCGCTAACCGGCAAAATCGCTCTTCTCCGCGGAAGCGGTAGAATACAGCAGTGAATGATATGCCCGACGCAGCCCAAAACAACGACGCCGAACGGCCCGAAAGCGATTACTCCCGCCCCACCAAGCGCGATCCTCGCGGTATGCGCACCGGATACACCACCGGCACCACGGCGGCGGCGGCGGCCAAGGCTGCCGTTATCCTGATGCTGTCCGGCAAGGCCCCCGATGAGGTGTCCGTGCCGCTGCCCGGGGGAACGGGCCGGGCCACCCTCAAGGTACACAACAGCTGGCCCATGGAACCGGCGGAAGGCGTCCGCTGCTCCGCCATCAAGGACGGCGGCGACGACCCCGACGTGACCCACGGCGCGGAAATCGTGGTGGGCGTGTGGAGGCTGCCCGACGGCAACAAGGGCCTCCAGATCACCGGCGGTCCCGGCGTGGGCACGGTCACGCGACCCGGCACCGGCATCGAGGTCGGCGACCCGGCCGTGACGCGGGTACCCCGTCGCATGATGGCCGAAGCCGTGGCGGAAGGTCTGGAGGAATGCGGCTGGCCGGCCGATACCGGCGTCCGCGCCCGCGTCTCCGTTCCCGACGGCGAGGAGATCGCCAAGCAGACCACCAACGCCAGGTTGGGCGTGCTGAACGGCATCAGCATCCTGGGCAGCACTGGCGTGGTGCAGCCCTTCAGCACGGCGGCCTGGCGCGCCAGTGTCCATCTCGCCATCGACGTGGCGGCTGCCAACAACCTTGACCACTTGGTGCTGTCCACCGGGACACGCAGCGAGGAATACACCCGGCAGTTGCTGGATCTGCCCGACATGGCCTACATCGAAGCGGGCATCTTCTCCGGGCCTTCCATGAAGCGCTGCGTCAACAAGGGCATCAAGCGGGTGGCTCACGTGGGCATGGTGGGCAAGTTCTCCAAGATGGCCATGGGCTACTTCGTGACCCACGTCGCCGGCAACCAGGTGGACACCGGGTTTCTCGCCGGCCTCGCCGGCCAGTGCGGCGCGTCCGCCGAGCTGCAGGCCGAGATGGCCGATGCCGCCAGCGGCCGGCACTTCCAGGAACTGGCCCAGGAGCACGACGTCATGGGAGTGTTCCCCCTGATGTGCCAAATGGTGTGCTCGGAAGCGCAAAAATACCTGGGAGACGGCGGTGACGCGATCATCGTCGACGCCCTGTGCTTCGACTTTGAAGGCAACCTGCTGGGAGCGGCGAGCACGTCTCCGGACGGCATTCCCATGCGGTCGCCGTCGGCAGTGGTGGCCGATGGTCAGGGCTAACTCTCCGGTGGATTCCCCGCCGGCATCCGGTCGAGCCTTGGGTTTGGCCGATGATGAGCTCGAGCAGCGCCGTCCGCTGCGGGGGCAGATCACCAAGTCGGAGGTGCGGGCGGTGAGCGTGTACGCCCTGCAACTGCGTCCCGACAGCCTGGTTTGGGACATTGGCGCCGGCACCGGGTCCGTCGCCGTGGAAGCGGCCCGCATCGCGCACCGCGGCTGCGTTTACGCCATTGACAAGGACGCCGACAGCGCGGACCTGCTGCGGAACAACGTGGCCCGCTACGGCGACGGTCGTGTCTCGGTGGTTATCGGCGCGGCGCCTGATGCCTTAGGCGAACTGCCCGACCCGGACGCGGTATTCATCGGAGGCGGCGGGACCGCCATGCCGGAGATACTGGACACGGTGCTCCGGCGTTTACGCACGGGAGGACGGGTGGTAGCCAATTTCGCCGTCATGGAGCGGGCCAATGCAACCTACGGCGCTTTGCGGGACGCCGGCATGTCGCCCGAAATGACCGTTGTATCCGCCGCCCGCGGCCGGGAGTTGCCCGACGGCGCGTTGCGGCTCGAAGCCATGAACCCGGTGTTCATAGTATGGGGACAGAAACAATGACCATGGCCTCACCCACAGGATGTCTCTACGGCGTCGGCGTCGGCCCGGGAGATCCGGAACTGCTGACGGTGAAGGCGCAGCGGGTGCTGCAATCCGTCCCCGTCATCTGGGTGCCGCAGGCCGGGATCAGTTCCGAGAGCTACGCCTATTCCATCATCAGGGGCATCATCGACGAGGAGCGGCAGGAGGTCGTGCGGGCCAAGTTCCCCACCAACGACGAAGCCGCCGCCGGCGAGGTCTGGCGCGCCGCCGCCCGCGAGCTGGCCACCCGCCTGGAGGCCGGCAGCGACGTGGCCTTCATCACCGAAGGCGACCCGATGCTGTACAGCACCTTCGCCTACGTGCTGGAAACGATCCAGGAGGAGTACCCGCACCTTTCCGTGGAGGTGGTTCCGGGGGTGTCGTCGGTAATGGCCGCGGCCGCTTCGGCGGCGGCGCCTCTGGTGCACCACGGCCAGCGCCTGGCCATCCTGCCGGCGGTGTACGGCATCGACGATCTCCGGGAGGCCATCGCCCTCTACGACACCATAGTCCTGATGAAGGTCAACCGCACCCTGCTGGACGCCCTGGCGAACCTTGAACGACTGGGCCTCTCCGGACGCACCATCTACGTCCGCCGAGCCACCACCGAAAGCGAACGCGTGGTCCGCAACATCCAGGAACTGTCCGCGGAGGACCTCGACTACTTCTCCCTGCTGATTATTAGACGGTAGCGACGCCTTGTCACGCGATGTAAGGTGTTAGGGAATGGTGCGCAGATTTCAAGGACGGCCCGTACCGCGCATTCGTGACCTCTACCACGATGTCTTGGACGTGACTATGCAGGCCCAGAATATTGCGCCATTGCAACAGCGTCCCTCCCATGTGGTTCGAACGGATGCCAGTTTCGAGGAGGTTGTCCAACATACGGACTGGTGGTTGAGACGGAACGATAGCAGGCCGGATTATCGTTACCGTCGCTACCGGGAAATGTTGGGAGAACCGCAGCCGCCGCGGGATACCAATACTCGTTTAGCCCACGTGGATATAGGATGCGGGGCTGGTCTGTGGTCATGGGTTTTGCTGGACTGGGCCAGGGATTCCAATCTGGCATATGATCGTATTGACTTGTTTGGATTGGATCACAGCTCGGAGATGATAAACCTAGCTTATTTGACTAGATCTAGGTTGACGCCTACCATAGCCGACTATCCCAACTTGTACTATACTAACAGTGTGGAAATTCTCTTGTCAGAGTTAACCGCACATCACCGAGATCCTACTGACTACGCCATCACTTTCGGCCACGTCTTAGTTCAAGCCCAATCCGACGATGCTATACTTAACTTCACGCGGGTGATAATCCACGCACTTCGATTGATTAATGGTCAATCTCAGTGTGCTCTAGTTGCAGTTGACGCCCGTGGCAGAACCACTGAGTTTGCGCTGGGCTGGAGTTCCTTATTGTCTAGCCTGGAACAGTACGGAGTAGGATATGAGCAAGTTGTAGCACAGCACAGTTTCATCAACAACAGTGCTGATGCCAAGATTGCATATCTTACTCTAGCGGGCAAACAAGAGGTTTGACTATGACTGCACAACTGTCCTTGATTGGCAACAATCTCGCAGGCCAACCGTCCCGTTCCGCCACATCTCGGCATATTAACCACGACGTCAGCAACCGCACCGGTTTGCAGGATGTGGACGCTGTATCCGGGCTCAAGTTCTTGGGCGGCTTTCTCACGCCGGCGCATCAGGACTACTGCGTCCAGCGGGTTGACGCCGCCGTGGATGAGTGGCGCAACGACCTCAGCCGACGGGTGCAGCACTACGGCTGGCGCTACGACTACAAGGCGCGGGCGATTACGCCGGATATGCACATCGGCGCGTTGCCGGACTGGCTGGGCGATCTGGCGCAAAGGCTGTATGACGAAACCGGGTTGTTTGACCGGGTGCCGGAACAGGTCATCGTCAACGAGTACCTGCCAGGGCAGGGCATCGCCACGCACATTGACCACCCCGGATTTGGGCCGACGGTATGCACCATTTCGCTGCTGGATGATTGGGAAATGGATTTCTCCGAAAACTGGCGCGACAAGTCTCCGGCATTGCTCCAACGCGGCTCCTGTGTCCTGTTGACCGGAGACTCGCGTTCCATCTGGCAGCACGGCATTGCGCCGCGCAAGTCCGAGGCAACGGACACCGGACGCCGACCGCGAAAACGCAGGCTATCTTTGACGTTCCGAACCGTTGTCAATCGGGACGGCATCAACGACGACAAATAGAAGGGAGCGACCACATGGCGAACGACGGCAAGGTCTACATCATCGGCGCCGGCCCGGGGGATCCCGAGCTGCTGACCCTCAAGGCGAAGCGGATCATCGACGACGCGGACGTGATCATCTACGCCGACTCGCTGGTGCCGGAAGAGATCGCCGGTTACGCCAAGGCCGGGGCGACGATCTACGGCAGCAAGGAGATGGCCCTGCCCGAGATCATGCAGGTGACCCTGCAGGCCGTAGCCGAGGGCAAGACCGTGGCCCGCATCCAGAGCGGCGATCCGTCGTTGTACGGCGCCACCCTGGAGCAGATGCGGATCCTGGAAAAGGAAGGGGTCGACTACGAGATCATCCCCGGCGTCAGTGCCGCTTTCGCCGCCGCCGCGGTGCTCAAGTCCGAATTGACTGTGCCCGAGGTTTCGCAGACGGTGATCATGACCCGCGCCGAGGGACGCGTGCCCATGCCCGAGGGCGAGGACCTGGTCAGCCTGGCCCGCCACGGCAGTACCCTCGTGATTTTCCTCAGCGTTACCCGCATGTTCCGCATCGCCAACCAGCTTCAGGAAGCGGGCTATCCCGCCGACACGCCGGTGGCGGTGGCCTACCGCGTGGGCTGGCCAGACCAGCAGATCATTCGCGGAACCCTCACTGACATCGCCCAGAAGGTGCGCGACGCCAAGATTACCCTCCAGGCCCTGATCATCGTTGGCAAGGCGGTAGATCCCAACCTGCTGGATCCTGAATCCGACGAGCGGGTCGCCGTTTCGCACCTTTACTCCGACGAGTACACCCATCTCTACCGCCGCGCCGGACAGGGCGACCACGCCGCCGCCGACCGGACGGAGCTCTACGAGGCCGGCGGTTACGAAGTTCAACCGGAACGCGCGGTTCATACCTCGGCCGGCGACGACTAACCGCCAGCATCCATGCCCGATCCGGAAGTTGCCTCGACCCAAACCGCCATCATCGCGGTGTCCCGGCCGGGCGCAGTTCTGGCGCGGCGGCTGGCATCGTCAATCCCCGAAGCGACGCTATATCTGGAACGACGAACCGGCGGGAATTCGTCCGCCACCAACGAAGGGCATCGGTATTACGACCTGCCCCTGCGCCCGGTGATCCAGGATCTGTTCGCACGCCATCGCGAGTTGGTGGTCTTCCTGCCCGTTGGCGCCGCCGTGCGTTTGCTGGCCCCGGTGCTGGGAAGCAAGACGCAGGACCCGGCGGTGGTTTGCGTGGATGACGCCGGACGCTACGCCGTAAGCGTCTTGTCCGGTCATCTCGGGGGCGCGGACGCCCTGGCGAACCGGGTGGCCGACGCCATCGGCGCGCAGGCCATCGTCACCTCGGCGTCCGATGCACTGGACGTTACGGCAATCGACTTGGTGGGACGGGATGCAGGGTGGCGCGTCGAAGCAACCTCTGCCGACCTGACCCGCGCCGCCGCCGCAGTGGTCAACCGCGACCCGGTGGCCCTGTGGATCGACCCCGAAGCGAGAGTCGCCTGGCCCGATGACACTACTCTGTCGGAGAACATACGCCCCGTGCCCCATCTGTCCGACGTGCAGGATCTCCGTTACGCGGCCGCCCTCATCGTGTCGGACCGGCTGTTTGCGCTGGATACCGGTCGCCCCCTGGTTACCTACCGCCCCCCGACACTGGTGGTGGGCATAGGCTGCCGCCGGGGCGTTTCGGAAGACCACCTGCGCGAATTGCTGCTGCGCACCCTGGAAGAGCACGGCCTGGCGGCGATGAGTGTCGCTAAAATCGCCACCGCCGACATCAAGGCCGACGAAGCCGGCATCATCGCCCTGGCCCAGTCGCTCTCCGTGCCCGTTGAGACCTACGACAGCGGTCAACTGAACTCGGCGGCCGCCACCGACACGGCTGGTAGTGCATCCGGCCTCCATCGGCCCACGCCATCCGCGGCGCGGGACCTGCTGGGCGTGTTCGGCGTCGCCGAGCCGGCCGCCATGCTGGCCTCGGGAGCCGAGGGAGTGATCGTTCCCCGCGCCAAATCCGACCGTGCTACCATTGCCGTGGCGCGTATCCCATCGACAAGGAGATACCTGGCAGAGGCATCGGCGATGAACCAACCGGAAACCATGATGCCGGGCGAGGCATTGCTAGCCCAGGCGGAACGGGAAATCGGCCAGGGAAACCTGCGCCGAGGCGCCGGACTGGTGTGGCAGGCCGCAATGGAAGCGCTGTCCGCCGTGGCAATGCAGCATGGTTTGCCCTGCGGTAACCGGGAAGAAGCCCGGCAGGTTGCCAAGTATCTGGACGGCGTAGCAGATTCGACACAACGACAGGACGGCTTGGCTCTCCATAGAAACTACCTGGCATTCGGAACCGCCGACTCGTTCCGTGAACACAACGAAGAGTTCAATGAGTTGGTGCATACCGAACTTCTGTGGGAGCCTGACGAGTTCGCCGTGTATCTCGACTCAGTGCAATGGTGGATCGACTCGCTGCACCTCCAACTGAAGGAGGGCAAGGCGGTATGAACGGCGCCCGACACGCCGCCATATCGCAGATGCTGGTTGAGACTGCCGAGACGTTGGCGCAGCCTCCCAGAACTGCACTGGCCGCCGGAGAATTGCTGTGGGGCGCTGCTTGCCATGGATTGGCCGCCGCGGAACGGCATCCGGACGCCCCTCACCGACAGCCGCGCACGCGGCGAGAACTATTGCACGTCATTGACCACTTGCCCGTCGGCCGGCAAGTGCAACACTATTTGCGCGACGGCTTGCGCTCAACCCAGCGGAGATTGCACGACAACTTTTACACCGGTCGGCTGAATGATGACGAACTGGCATATGAAATCCGCGTAGGTGTCGATTTTGTCAGAAATTTGCTGCATGTCTCGAACCCTTTATAGGGACCAGTCCACCGTCATGCCGGTTGGCGACGTCATCGAATAACCAAGATCGGGAGTACTCGTGAACACTGGCAAACTCTACCTTGTGGGCCTTGGGCCCGGCGACGCCGGCCACCTGACGCCGGCCGCCGCCGCCGCCATCGCCGACAGCGACGAGCTGGTCGGCTACCGCTATTACATCGAGCAGGTGGCGGAGCCGGCATCCGGCAAAACGCTGCACAGCATGGAGCTGGGCCAGGAGCTGGAGCGCGCCGCCCTGGCGGTGGACATCGCTTACTCGGGCAAAACGGTGGCCGTGGTGTCATCCGGGGATGCCGGCATCTACGGCATGGCCGGCCCAGTGTACCGCGTCCTCACGGACTGCGACTGGGATGGCGTCAACCCCGCCGTGGAGTCGGTACCCGGGGTGTCGGCCCTGCAATCGGCGGCGGCGCTGCTGGGATCGCCCCTGATGCAGGATTTCTGCGCCATCAGCCTCAGCAACCTGCTCACCCCGTGGGAGCAGATCCGGCGCCGGCTGGAGGCCGCGGCCGCCGGCGACTTCGTGGCCGCGCTGTACAACCCTCGCAGCCGGCGACGCACCAGCCAGCTGGACGAGGCGCGGGAGATATTCCTGAAGCACCGGGCTCCCAGCACCCCGGTGGGTATCGTCCGGCACGCCTACCGCCCGGAGCAGGCGGTGGGCCTCGCCGACCTGGGTAGGCTGGACGGAGAAGCCTTGGGAGTGGATATGTTCACCACCGTGGTTATCGGCAATTCCAACACCTACGTCCACAACGGGCGTATGGTCACCCCCCGAGGCTACGAGGCCAAGCAATAGCCGCCCTTCCACGCCAAGGTAAGCACGCCGCCGCGCCAGCGCAAGAGGAGTACCCGATGACCATTCCAGTTATTGCCGTTGTCATTGCCGGAGCCGGCCTCGCCATCACCATGATTGTGTTGCTGGCGCGGGGCAGCTTCTTGCTGGGACGGCTCTCCAGACAAGTTGACAGCCAAGAGGCCAAGATTGATGCCCTGGACGCCAAGATTGACGCCAAGACTGACTCCCTGGACGCCAAGATTGACGCCAAGATTGATGCCCTGGACGCCAAGATTGACGCTTTGACCGCCGCTGTACATCAGACCAACGCAATACTGGTGGGACTGGCCAACCACACCCACGATGCCGACGGGCGCACCGTCTTTACCATTCCCACCGGAGACCGCCGCTGACCTTTCTTGATGCTGTTATACTGCCGCGAACCCACCTTTCTGGAGGATCAACCGTGGCAGCGATACGTGCGAACCCGGTCAAGGACAAGTTGCGGCAGGGGCAGCCGGCCACCTGCATCTCCGGCCTGATGACCAGCGAGATCATCGACTTTCTGGGCCCCCTGGGTTTTGACTCGGCGTGGATGGAGTGTGAGCACGGCCCGGTGGATTGGGAAGCCCTGGGCGACATGACGCGGGCCTGCGACCTGTGGGGCATGGCGTCCATCACGCGCTGCAACGCTAACGACGCCGCGCTCATCACCCGCACCCTGGACCGGGGTTCCATGGGGATTGTGCTTCCCCACGTGAACACTCGCGAGGAAGCGGAGGCTGCGGTGGGCGCGGCAAAGTTCGCTCCCCTGGGCTACCGGGGCATGTTCGGCGGCCGGCAGTCCTTCGGCGTGCCCGACTACGTTCACCGCGCCAACGATCAGACCATGGTCGTGGTGCTGATCGAAGAGGTCACCGCGCTGGATAACCTGGACGACATCCTCAAAGTCGACGGTGTCGACGTGTTCTTCGTCGCGCCCACCGATCTGTCGCAGACCATGGGACACATCGGAAATGTCGGTCATCCGGAAGTGCAGTCCGCCATCGATGATGCCATCGCCCGCATCGTCAGCGCCGGGCGCACCGCCGGCACCCTGGTCAACGACGACAACGTGGCATCCTACGTGGAGAAAGGCGCCCGGTTCCTGATGACTTCGTGGAACGCCTGGGTCGCCCGCGGCGGCGCGGAGTTCCTCAACCGGATACCCTGACCCCGCCGGAGATGCTGGCAATGGTCCAATTCACATCCACTAACGCTATACAACGCCACGCGGTGCAGGTAGAAAGGGGGCAAATTCAGCTCACTTACTTGGACCGGCGTCGTCGACTAATCGCGCATCTGGTCAACAGCGCTATTGCCGGGGGCTGGCTCTTGGCCATAGTGATGATCATCTGGATAGAGCCTTGGCTGCTCGGAAAATGCGGCGGCA
Source organism: Chloroflexota bacterium (assembly GCA_028873965.1). Classification (GTDB taxonomy): domain Bacteria; phylum Chloroflexota; class Dehalococcoidia; order Lucifugimonadales; family UBA3495; genus Bin87. The sequence goes on along the minus strand of JAPPMU010000026.1, from coordinate 4,393 downwards.
CCGTAGGGCATTTGGTTGTCGGGGCAAGGGTCGTTGATCATCGCAGTGGCGGTCCGATTTCCGGACAACAGGCCTCCCGCCGTTCCCACCTGCAACTGCTGGGCATACTGATTATCCCAGTCATCATCAATTTCATGATGGTGCTTTTCCGCGCCGATCGACGCCATCTGTACGACCTTTGGGCCGGCACGGTGGTGGTTCACGACCCCCGTTCCTTCGGCGAGCGGTGGGAACAGGCGAATGCCGAGGATCGCGCCCGCCGGCGCAGTTAGCTATGGCCGTCAACCGCGGAGTTATCTATGCCGAACCGGGGGAGCAGCCTGACCCAGCTACGGGTTCGGAACAAGTTTCGGCGGCTGCCAACCCGGTCGCCCGCTTGTTCGCGCGGGTGATTAATGGCGTGCTGCTGTTCTTCCTCACCTGCTGTTTCTGGCTGGTGACGTTCATCGTCATCGGCGTGGCGGTGGCGAGGGACCTGGCAAGCAATCTCTGGCCCCGGCTGAGCGAGCTGACTGTGGGCGATGCGTCTGACGCCGGCGACGTCATCGAAGACACGTTGTCGGAGTACTGGGAGACGTATTCGGTGGCAGCTGCCGTGTCGGACGCTGCTATCGTAATTCTGGTTCCATTGGGCGCGGCGCTGCTGGCTATCGTCCTGCGTCTGCTGTATTTGACGTTTATGGTGCGATTCGCCGGCGGTGATTTCGGGCACTTAGTTCTGGGGTTGCGTGTGGTGAACTACGGCGACGGCCGGCGTCCGTCTTTCGGGCAGGCACTGGGCCGGGCGTTGCTGAAACAATTGGACGGGCTGATTGTCCCCTGGCTGGTTAACAGCGTGATGGTGCTGATTGCCCCGGAGCGGCGCCACTTATACGACATCGCCGCCAATACCATGGTGGTACGCGGGCGAACTGTGCCCCGTGCCACAGAAGCCCATACTAGGTCGCACACTGAACTGGCGGACGCTCCGCAACTGACCGGGAACCGGGCGATACCACTGCCGCCCTCCCCGACTGACTGATTGACTTGCCCGCCAGCACCGATGTTGCGGGCGGGCGCACCGGGCTCACTGGCTTGCCAGCGGAATCTGCGCCCGGCCGTCCGCGTCGTGGGTGTGGTTGGCGATGGCGGCCTGCAATCCTTCGAGGGCCTGTAGGATTAGCCGCTGGTTTTCCTCAAGGCGCTGCTGGTTTTCCTTTACTTCGTCCATGTCACGGCGCAGTTCGGTGACTTCTTGGCGCAACCCGCCTACTTCCTGGCGCAGTTCGGCCACTTCACCCTGAACGATCAGCACATCCGCATCAAGGCGGATGGCCCACGCGACTCCGCCGATGAAGATCACGACGATTGCGACGGTGGCCGCGATGATGGTGAGGATTTTACTGACGCGGTCAAGCATGGTAGAAGCCCGCTCTATGCGGTGAGTTCAGTGTACCATGCTGCGCCGGAGCGGCTCACGCAGGGACAGGCATAAAAACTGCCCCTACTGGGTGGCGTTGGCGATGGCCTCCCGCCTGGGCTCGCCGCCGTGATCGACGTCCCAATCCCACAGGTCGGCGTGGAAGCCCGACAGGTTCTCCGCCAGGGTGTTGATGAAGTTGCGGACGCCCCGCCCGTGGAACTTGCCCCGCAGGGTGCACACGCCGATGTTGGCCGACGGGAATATGTGGTCCAGGCGCACCACCGCCAGCCGGTCGTGGTCCTCCGGATGCAGGGTGAAGTCGCTGACTATAGCGATGCCCATGCCGATCGCCACGTAGCGCTTGATCATTTCGGTGTTGTCCATTTCCAGCACCACGTCGTAGTTGACGCTGCGCTCCCGAAGCTTTTGCTCCACCCGGCGTCGGCTCAGGCTCTCCGGGCTGTTCAGGATCAGCGGGAACTTCGCCATATCCTCGATTGATACCGGATCGCGGTGCAGCAGGTCGTGGCTCGGCTCGGTGATCAGCACCACGTTGTAGTCGAACAACTGGGAGAACTCTAGGGACGGATCGTCCGTGGGCGGAGCGGAGCACAGGGCTAGGTCCACCTCGCCCGACTTCACCAGCTGGATCAGGTTGGCGTACGAGCGAGCCACCAGGCGCATCCTCACGTCGGGGTACTTGGAACGGAACTGCCGGATGGGCCGGGGCAGATGGTAGGAAACGATGTCCGGATACGCGCCGACCACGAACGAGCCCCGCCCTTCCGAGTAGTCCATCTGCGTTTTCAGCGTGTCGATGGACTCCACAATGGGCGTCACCAGTTCGTAGAACAGCGAACCCTCGGAGGTGAGTTGTATGGGCCGTTTGATGCGGTCAAAGAGGGTTATGCCGAATTCGCCCTCCAGCTTTCTCAGGTGGGTGGTTACCGTGGGCTGCCCCAGTTCCAGCTTTCTTGCCGCCTTGGACACGCTCCGCAGCCTGGCGACATGGTAAAAGCTGATAATCTCTCGCAGTTCCATTGACACTACACCTTGCTGATTCGCGCGTTACGCCGAAGCGATTCCGTAATATGAGCGATATACTATATCAACGGAGCGGATAAAGCAAACTCATGACCGTTGTCAAGCCGGGGCACGCCGGGCGATCCCACCCGCACCGGCCAGCAGTGTGGCAGCAAGCGCAATCCGCCCCGCAGAGGTCAAGCCGCTGCGGAAAGTTGGGGCATGAACCAGACGGATGGTGGCCCATTTGCGGGCTCGGATTTCCCCAAAACGTATCGCCGGCGGCGATAGCAATATGCAGCCCGTATGCCTTGACAAAATATCGGGACAAACCGCAGAATACACCGCACTAGCGGGCAGTCGATGGGCCGTGCCGGCCGTCGTTTGGACGGACACCGAACTACGTTTTCTCGCCCGCGGCCGAGGTAGTCTGATGGCATTCGTGATTACACAACCTTGCGAGGGAGTGAAGGACGCCTCCTGCGTCGATGTTTGTCCCGTGGATTGCATCCATTCCGACGACGACGCTCCGATGTACTACATCAACCCCGACGACTGCATTGACTGCGCCTATTGCGTGGCGGTCTGCCCGGTACAGGCCATATTCGACGAGTTCACCGTGCCTGCCAATATGCGGGAATACATCCGCAAGAACCGGCTCTACTTCTCGTAACCCGGTTCGTTTGCGTCTTAATCGTCCGCTATGACCCGTTTCTTGACCGACGCCGACGTGGGCCGATGCGTCGGCTTGCCTGAAATGCTGCCGGCCATCGAGTCGATGATGGCCAACTACGGCGGCGGTGAAGCCGCCAACCTCACCCGGCGGAAGATCCATTCCCCGGACGGTTATCTGGCCGTCATGGGCGGCGGGCTGTTCTACGACGGGGTGTTTGGCGTCAAGACCTTCACCTTCACCGCCAACGGTTATTCGTTCCAGGTGAGCCTTTACGACGCCTCTTCCGGGCGTCTCCTGCTCTATACCCAGGCCAACCGCCTCGGACAGCTGCGCACCGGATCGACCACGGGGGCAGCCCTGCGCCTGCTCGCCAACGCAGAGGTGCCGCGCCTGGGCGTCATTGGCACCGGGAACCAGGCGGGAGACCAACTGCGCGCCGCCTGCGCCGTGCGCGACGTCGGTGAGATCTACGCGTACAGCCGGAACGCAGAACGCCGGCAGGCTTTCGCTACGCGCATGTCCGACGAGCTAGGCCGTCCGGTGATCGCGGCGGACGCGAACCGGGACGCGGTGGCCGACTGCTCCGTGGTCATCGGCATCGCTCCGGCGGCAACTCCGGTGGTGGAGGGCGAATGGCTGGCGGATGGCGCTACTGTGATTGGAGCCGGGCCGACCACCCTGCGCAGCCACGAGGTTGACGCCGCGGTGTTGACCCGGGCCAGCCGGCTCTTTGTCGACTCCCTGGAACAGGCCCCGCTGGAGTGCGGCGACATCAACGCGGCGGTGGATCGGGGGCTGGTGCGCTGGAGCCAGTTCCACGAGCTGCGCCACGTGGCCGCTGGCATTGTCCCCGGCAGGACCGATGCCGACGGCATCATCTACTGCAAGCTGATGGGTACCGGCCTGGCCGACGTTGCCGCCGCCAAGCTCGTCCTGGATCGCGCCGAGGAACTCGACATCGGCGTCCAGATGGACTGGTAGTCAGAACCAGCAACTGTCTGACGGTCAAGTGGTTAGCCAGGGATTGCCGGCTGCCAAGGGGTGGGTTTTGATGATAGCGTTGCAGATGGTGAGCAGCTTGCGCATACACGCCGTCAGGGCCACCTTGCACCTTTAGTTTGGCATGGCGCGCCATACCCGGACTACCCTGCCTTGCAATACGGGGGCAGGTCAGTCAGCTTCCCACAACCGTTCGGATTAGCCAAGGGTGAACCGCGCGGCGGCAGGGCCTTTCCAGAGTTAATCCGTCATTCCGGCGAAAGCCGGCCCCATTCCCTCAACTCGAACCGTCA
>JAPPMU010000051.1 GCA_028873965.1 Chloroflexota bacterium | reverse complement strand
CGGCTGTTCAATCATCTGCTTCCGGCGCTTGAACCCTTTCTGTTAGGGGTTCTAAGCCTCTCTGCCAACCCTCCGCCTAAAGCGGACCTGAATGGGTACGCTCCAGGCATTCTACCCTAGCCCTCGACAACAATCCACCGAGCAGATGGGCCTGGTGGTAGTGAGGATGGAGTACGAGCACCTGACCCTTTCACTCTGTCGGGTTGATGCAGGTGACTCCCGACTCCTGCGCCAGTGTCGCGTATGGTGGGTCAATGCGCTCGCCCACTACCACCGGCAGCGCTTCCTCGCCGAACACGGTCTGCAGAGCTTCCGCGGAACGCCGGGCGCGGTGAATGTCATCCGCGTCAACCCGCGCGGTCACCTCCATCGCAACCCAGGTGGGCTCGGCCTCTGGGGAGCGGCGACAGTGGACGATAACATCGGTAGCGAATATACGCTGGAACTGCTCGTCGGTAATTATCCCGTCGTCCGCCGCCGCGGCAACCGTTTCATGGAAATCTTCGGCGTAACGCGGCATGGCGATGACGTTGCCCAATACGACCCTGGCGCGTCGGAAGCCAAACTCCCGATTGAGCAGTGAGGTGGCCGTGCGGCTGACGTCCGTTTCGTATGCCTTGCCGCGCAGCCAGCCTACGTCATCCTCAACCCGACCCAACCGAACCTCAACCCCGGCCAATCGATCCTCAACCCGGCCCAACCGAACCGGCATCTCGAGGAACTCCTCGGTGAGCAGCGCGCGCAGCAGCGGCCCCCGCAAGTCCGGGTTGGCATCGACCGCGGCGATGACGTACTGGAGGAACTCGCGCGCGTCGGAAGGCAGCGACGTAATCATGGCGCTATTTTATCACCCGCACCTGGCGGTTGTTGCCGGCGACGATGACAGCCCCGACGCATTGCCCCATGAGTCAATCTTAAGCCAATAGCCGCCGTGCCGTGCTCACCACCCGCTCAGCGTTGGGCAGGTAGATGTTTTCCAGCGCGCGGCTGTACGGCACCGGTGTGTGGGGCGGCGTGACCCGCGACGGTGGCGCGTCCAGGTAGTCGAAGGCTTCCTCGGCGACGCGGGCGCAGATGTCGGAAGAAATGCTGCACACCGGCGTGTCCTCGTCCACCACCAGCAGCCGGTGGGTGCGGCGCACCGAATCCAGGACGTGATCGTAGTCGATGGGCGACACGCTGAGCAGGTCGATGACCTCGGCGTTCACGCCCTCCTTGGCCAGCTCCTCGGCGGCTTCCACGGCGACCCAGGTCATCTTGCTGATGCCCACCAGGGTGAGGTCGGTTCCCGGGCGCACGGTGCGGGCCTTGCCCAGGGGCAAGGTGTACATATCCTCCGGTACCGGACAGGTCTCGCCATACAGTCCCTTGTGCTCGAAGAAGACCACGGGATCGTCGTCGCGGATGGCGGAGAGCAGCAACCCCTTGGCCGTGTAGGCATCAGATGGGCAGACGCCCTTGAGCCCGGGAATGTGGCTGAACAGCGAGTAGAAAGATTCCGAGTGCTGTGCTGCGCTGCCAAACCCGGCGCCGATGCGGGTCAGCATGACGAAGGGCACCTTGACCTGGCCGCCGAACATGTAGCGCATCTTGGCGGCGTTGTTCAGCAACTGGTCCATGCAGACGCCCACGAAGTCCACGAACATTAGCTCAGCGACGGCGCGCATACCGGTCGACGCCGCGCCGATGGCCGTACCAACGAATGCCGCTTCGGAGAGCGGGGTATCGAGCACCCGCTCGTTTCCGAACTCCTGGATCAAACCCCGGGTGGTGCGGAAAGCGCCGCCCCAGGCGTCAACGATTCCCAGGTGTTCACGGCCGGCGCCGCCGGCAATTTCCTCGCCCATGATGATGACGGTTTCGTCGCGGCGCATCTCCTGAAGCAAAGCTTCGTTGATCGCTTCACGGGTTTGAATTTCGCGGGTCTCCCCCGGCGGGGGAAGCATGGGGGTTTCGGTGAGAGTTGTCATGTTCAGCCTCCCAGAGGGGTGATGCTCACTGCGCCGTCGGCAACGGCGTCGATGGTGATGCGGTGGTTCAAGAGCAAAGCCATGCCAATCAACGGTTCCGTCCCGGCCTGGATCACGCGGGCGCGCATTGATGCTTCCGCCCTACACAAATGGACGTATCCGGATGCCACGACCCTTGTGCCTCCGATGGCGGGCGTCACTCTGCGAAACCGATCGAGCACCAGACCTAATGACTGTACAGTTTCTTCCGGCAAAGCCAACTGTCCATTGAATCCGGTGTCAACCACAACGTCCAGAGAGTTCCAGATACCATCACCGACGCTGATTGTAATATTGATTTTGGCTTTGAGGTCTCCCGTGACGCGCCCATTGATCACAGCTTCGGTTCCTCGTAATGACCGCCCATAAAGTAAGCGGCAGAGTAACCTACGCGCATTCCATAAATTTTAGCGTCGTGGACACGTTCGCACAGTTTGATGTCTCCGGAGATGTCATCGTCGTCAATTTCGTACTCGCCACTGTTGACGTCAATGTGGACAAATTTACCGATGTCCGCTTCCGTAAGAGTTGGCCTGATTCTCTCACGGTAGATCTTTTCGCCGAGATCGGCGATTTGCTCCGGAGTGAGGTTGAGTTGTGCCATTTTTGACTACCTCACTTACTCTTCTGGGCTGGAATTGGGATTCGCCATGCCGCCTCCTCTCGTTCGACTCGGCAGCCGTTACACCGGCATGTTGGCGCCGCGACGCATCATGTCCACCGGGTAGTCGGCGTACACGTCTTCGTAGATCTCGTGGGGCTCCGGCAGGGGGCTGGCGTCGGCAAATGCCACAGCCTCTTCCATGAGCACCCGAGCTTCCTCGTCCATCTGATCCAGCTCTTCGGCGGTAATCACGTTGCCCTGGGCGACCATGTGGTTCCGGAAGGTCAGCAGCGGATCACGGGACCGCCAGTGGTCCTCTTCTTCCTTGGTGCGATAGGTCAGCGGATTGTCGAAAACGGTGTGGCCGTAATAGCGATAGGTGCGGGCTTCCAGCAATGCGGGACCGTCTCCGGCCCGGGCGCGGGACACCGCTTCTCCTGCCGCTTCGTACACTGCCAGCACGTCCATGCCGTCCACGTGGAAGCCGGGCATGTCATAGGAGGCGGCTCGGTCCGCGACATTCGCCACGGACAGCCCGTACTCCACCGGCGTGGACTCGGCGTAACCGTTGTTCTCGCAGCAGAAGATCACCGGCAGTTTCCAGACGGACGCCAGGTTCATGCACTCGTGGAGCACTCCCTGATTGGCGCCTCCGTCGCCGAAGAACGCCACCGCGACACGACCGAGCTTTTGGATCTTGGACGTCAGCGCGGCGCCCACGGCCAGCGGGACGCTCCCCGCCACGATGCCGTTGGTTCCCAGCATGCCCTTGCTCATGTCGGCAATGTGCATGGAGCCGCCCTTGCCCTTGTTGGGGCCGTGGCTGCGACCAAAGAGCTCCGCCATCATCAGTTTTGGATCCACGCCCTTTGCGATGCAGTGGCCATGACCACGGTGAGTGCTGCCGATGTAGTCGTCATCAGAGAGGTGAGCGCAAACGCCGGTTGGCACGGCTTCCTGCCCGACGGAGGAGTGGACCGACGCGGACATCCCCCGTTGCCCAGTCTCGGGAACGCCGCGTTCCTCGAAGTGACGGATGGTAGTCATCGTTCGGTAAAGTTTCAGCAAGGTGTCGCGGTCGAGTTCCATGGCAACACGCTCCTTGTGCCCGTTGGGTGTTGGATTCGCAGTTCGGATACCGAGGGATTATACAGAAAATAAGCATGGCCGGTTTACGGCCCATGGCGACCGCGGCTGCAAATCCGGGGCAAATGATATGCTGTGTTTGCGCCAGCATTCCCGCTCCCGAACGCAGCAGAGGAATCATGACCGGCGATTATGACTTTTGGGACTTCGATGAGTCCGAATACCCATTCACAGACGACTCGGCGCCCGCCAGCTCCAAACTTGCGCTGCTGGACGGCGAACGGGCCTGGCTCGACGCCTACCGCGCGCGGCTCGATGAACAGTTTCCGGATCTGGTGGAGGAGGTAACGGTTTACGGGCCGCGCGCACGCGGCGACAATCGCCCGGTCCCATGCCTTCGCCTCTTGATCATCATCAGCCAGGGCGACTGGTTCCAGAAGGACGCGGTGGGGAGCCTGGGCCACATGGTGGACATGGAAGACTTCTTCGTGGCGCCCAGCATCATGGTGTACACCCGGGATGAGTGGACGCTTTGCGAGCAGGTAGGCGCAGATCTGTATCGGGCAGTAAAACACAGCAGCGTTCGATTGGCATGAACCGATCCCTCGCAATTGTCGAATGGCGTCGGGCCGAACTCAGCCAACGCGCAGCGTCGGCTTGCTTGCGCCATTATTGCTATGCGGATGCAGTATCTCGCGCCTATTATGCCGTGTTCCATGCCGCCAAAGCCGCACTGGCCTTCCATGACGGAACGTCCCCGGAAGCCATGGCGGAGTGCGACAACAATTCGGCCTCAAGTTGGTCAGAAGCGGATTACTTGAAGGGATTTGGGGAAGCGAAATCGGCCAGATCTATGACCTCCGCCTGGGGGCGGATTACAACGTAGTTGCAGAATTTTCGGCGGTTTACGTCCGAGAAGTGTACCAGCGCGCCGCGCGGTTCCTGGAACGTATTCTGCTCTACCTGGCTGAAGGTATCCCGTTTGCGGCCCTAACCTGAGCCGGACTTCCTCGCGGCGACAGTTACCGCCTCCCCACTCCCCACACCCAGCGAATCCGCCGCGTTGCCGTCAACCATCGCGATCTCCAGTCGTCCGTGGCTGCCCAACAATGACCTCAACCCACCCCCGGGCGGGTCGTGAAAGGTCCGGGACAAACCGACAATTTCGCGTCCGGCGATGCTGACCGACGCTTCGGCTTCCCGGCCGATTACGCCCATGTCCGCCAGTATGTCGGCGGTAATGTCGCTGACCAGATTTCCGAAAGCGTCCGCGAACACAATTTGTCCCCGCACGACGTTGCCTTCCGGTCTCGGAACCGGCAGCGCCAGCGCGGTGATCATCGCCGTCGGCTCGCCCAGCGTTTCGGGGGTTACGCCGTTGGACAGGTGGGCGGCCGTCGGAGCGAAAACGTCGCGGCCGTGAAAGGTGGCGCTGACGGGATGCCGCCAGTACGCGGGATTGGTCAATCGCCAGACCCGGCAGCCGTCCGGCGCCTCCGTCGGACCCGAGGTATCAGACTCGCCAAAGCCGGGAGCGTATCGCCGGCAAACCAGGGTCAGCAGACCGTTATCCGGCGCGACGAAGCAATGGTCTGGAGTTTCCAGGAGGATGGCCGGTCGGTCGGTGCCCACCCCGGGGTCGACCACGGCGACGAAAATGCTGCCGTGGGGAAAGTAGGTATGCGCATCCGCCAGGGCCACGGCTCCGTGGCGCACGTCCTGCGGGGCGATGCCGTGGGTCAGATCGATGACGGCCGCATGCGGGTTAATCGAAAAAATGACCCCGCGCATCATGCCCACATAGGCATCGGCGAGGCCAAAGTCGGTAGCGAGAACTATGGGCGGATCAGACACTCGGGCCCGGCCCAATGCGATCACGTATACGAAATCAGGTGAAACGAGCGCTCAGGACCGATACCAGCAGAAACACCACGATCAGCGCGACGGTCAGCTGGAACATGGTCCGTTCCAGTCCTCTTCGCGTGCGCACGGTGTTCTGGGCGCTGCCGAACATCCCGCTCCCGGCTTCCCGCACTTGGGACAGAATGATCAGGACAAGCACAATCGAGGTGACGATCTGGGCAATATTGAGCAGGCTCATTGCGTTTCTCCGCCGACCATTTTACCACGCTATGGCCGTTTGGCATCGAGCCCGGCCTGGACCAGCTGCAGGGCCAGTTCCGGTTGCGCCTGGCCTTTGGTGATACGCATGACCTGTCCCATGAGGAAGCGGGCTGCGGTTTCCTTTCCGCTCAGGTAGTCCGCGACGGCTTTGGGGTTGGCTGCAATCGCCTCGGCAACCGCGGCCTCGATCGCGGCGGTGTCGCTTATCTGCGCCAATCCCTGCTCCCGCACTATCTCCGGCGCGGAAGCCCCGGTGGCATACATCTGCTCCAGCACCGTCTTGGCCAGGGAGGTGGACAGAGTGCCGTCGGCGATCAGGCCCAACAACTCCGACAATCCTCCGGGTGTCACGGGGCAGTCGGCAATGTCCCGATGGTCCTGGTTCAGCAGGTAGGAAAGGTCGCCGGTCATCCAGTTGGCGATCTCCTTGGCGGCGGCCGGTCGATTCGTCGTATCGGTCGTCAACGCCGCCGTCGTTTCGAAGTAGTCCGCCGTGGCGCGGGAGACCGTCAGTTGGTCGGCATCGTATTCGGATAGCTCGTATTCCTCCTGGAAGCGGGCCTTGCGCTGCGGCGCCAATTCGGGCAAAGCCGACTGTAGCCGGTCCACCCACTCGGAGCCGACGTTCAGTGGCGGGAGGTCCGGCTCCGGAAAGTAACGATAGTCGTGGGCGTATTCCTTGCTGCGCTGGGACACGGTCACGCCCCGGTCCTCCACCCATCCGCGGGTTTCCTGCACCACGGTTCCGCCGTCCTCCACCACGCGCCGCTGCCGCTCCACCTCGTATTCCAGGGCCATGAAGACGGACCGGAAGCTGTTCATGTTCTTGACTTCGGTGCGCGTGCCCAGGGTATCGCTGCCGGCGGGCCGGATGCTGACGTTGGCGTCGCAGCGGAAATTGCCGTCCTGCATGTTGCCGGTGGAAACGCCCAGATACTGGACCATCGAGTGCAACGAGGTCAGGTACTGGCGGGCTTCTTCCGGAGAACGCAGGTCGGGCTTGCTGACAATTTCCATGAGCGGCACGCCGGAGCGGTTAACGTCCACCAACGAATAGCCTTCCGCATCGTCCGGGAAGTGCTGCATCTTGGCGACGTCCTCTTCGAGGTGCACACGTTCCACGCCAATGGGCCGCCGGCCGTACTCCAGGTCGGGATCGCCATCGATCTCCAGGTGCCCGTTCAGCGCCAGCGGCAGGTCGTACTGGGAAATCTGGTATCCCTTCATCAGGTCCGGATAGGGGTAGTTCTTCCGGTCAAACTTGGTGAACTCAGGTATCCGGCAGTGCAGGGCCAGCCCCGTCATCACGGTGTACTCCACCGCGCGCCGATTGATCACGGGCAAAGCGCCGGGCAGGCCCAGGCACACCGGACAAGTGCGGGTATTGGGTTCTGCCGCCTGGTAATCGGCAGGACACCCACAGAACATTTTGCTGCGAGTGTCCAACTGGACGTGTACCTCAAGGCCGATGACGGTTTCGTATTCCACTGCTGTACGCCCTCTTTCGATTGGCTGCCATTCGCTGCTGACCCGTAGGTTGGCGCCTACTCCGGATGGGTCTCGAAGCGGCCGATAAACTCACGCTCGCGGGACTCGACCTCCCGAGGTAGACGTGCCATCGCCAGTCTTTCCGGCAACACTATACCGCCGGAGAAGATCAACTTTAGAGCGTCTTCGACGTCGAGGTCGGTTTCAAAGAGATCGTCCTCGTTAACAAAGGCCATGTTACCCGAAGTGGGATTGGGTACGGTCGGTATATAGACAATTGCCAGGGAATGGCCACCACTCTGGGAGAAGGCCCGACCGGTCACGAAGCCCATGGCCACCATGCCTTCGCGGGGCCACTCCAGGAAAACCACCCGGCTGAAGTTGTAGTCGGACGCCAGCAGGGTAGTAGCTCGCTCCGTAACTCCGAAAATGGTCTTGACCACCGGAAGCTTGCTGAGTAAAACGTTCATCCCGTTCATGGCTCGACGCCCGACGGTCACCGAAACGAACAGGCCGATCACGTAGAATATGACGATGATTGCGATCAACCCGATACCGGGAAAGTTCCAAGGCTGATCCCTTACGAAAGGCATGGGCCTGACGAACCCGTCGGCATAACCTATGATGAACGCCAGGACAAAAACAGTGACCAGGATGGGCACCAACTGCATCAGGCCGGCCAGGATTTTTCCCTGAAAATGGCCTTCAATGCGTTGCCCCCAAGTCGGTTGCTCTCGCTCCGCCCGACCCAGCGGCTGTTGGTCTTTGGAACCCAAAGCCGTCTCCCGAATGCCCGGCGCTTCACCACGCCCAACGGCGACTATTCCAGCAGTATGCTGGATGCATGACGGTAATTCAATGAGTCCGGGAGGCGCGAACGCGGCGGTTTCGTTCAGCTCCGCATCTCACGTCGGCTGGCTTCCGAAATGCAGCGCCACACCTCCGAACCCCAGGCGACGATAGCCAACGTCGACGAGCCCGGCCTCTCGGAATAATTCGGCCAGGCCCTCGGCGCTGAGGAAATAGTCCACACTGTCGGGAAGGTAAGTATAAGCAGCTCGATCACCGGCGACGAGTTGTCCCATCAGGGGAACCAGATGATGGAAATAGAACCGGCCCATGCTGGACGCAATTCCAGAAGGCATGGGGGTCAATTCCAGGGTGGTTACCCGTCCCCCGGGCGCAACGACGCGCGCCATCTCACGGATTGCGGATGGCACGTCGGGCATGTTGCGGAGACTGAATCCGGCTGTAGATCCTACGAACGATCCATCCGGGAAAGGCAATCGCAGCGCATCTCCCTGGACGAAATGCACGGCGCGTCCGTGGCCGGAACCGACAGCGCGTCGTCGGTTAGCGATGGTCAGCATCTCCGGCAACAGATCAACCGCGACGACTTGCGTGATGTTGGGGCAATCGGCCAGGGCGAAAGCCAAATCTCCGGTTCCCGTGGCTACGTCCAAAGCCGGACCGACTGCGTTCCCCGCAGTCAGCCTGGCGGTTGCCCGCTTCCAGCGGTGGTGCAGGCCACCGGTCATCAGCGAGTTCATGAGGTCGTAACGCGGCGAGATGCGCGCGAACATCTCCGCCACGTAGCGCCGCTTCTCGTCGCCGCTGAGGTGAGCCATCGCTAACGCGCATTGCGCGGACGGTAGCGGAGTTGCACCACACCGTCCGCATGAGATTGCGCTGAATCCAACTGGAGAAGAGTATGTAGTCCCTCCCCACCGAACAACGGAACGCCTTGCCCGAGAATGGTCGGGATAACGAAAACTTGATATTCGTCAATCAGGCCGGACTGCCGAAATTGATCGGCCAGATCCGCGCCGCCAACCAACCACACGGTTCCGGAGTGCCTGCTTGCGATATCTCGTGCGAAATCGACGGCGCTCGCGCTCATGAACTGGACATCTGGCGGACCGCTGGCCGGCGGGGAATGGGTGAGCACGTAGGCCCGTTTGCCCGGGTACGGCCATTCTCCAAAGCTCAGTACCTGGTCGTACGTGCGCCGGCCCATCACCAGGGCTTCGACGCCAGCATAGAATTCTGCGTAACCGTAGTCGTCGGCCTCGCCGTCGGGCAGCCAGCCCACCCCGCCGGCGGAGTCCGCGATGAAGCCGTCCAGGCTCGCGGCAACGTAATAGACGATCCTGGCCATGCCGCAACTGATGCTCTAACGCTCGTGATCGCGGTACTGCATGTCGTCCGGCAGGCCATCAATCACGCCCGACGCGACCAACGCCCGCTGGACCACGAAGCGAACCACCCCGTCCATGTCCAGCGGTTTCAGGTAAAACGGGGGCTCAGGCGGCAGAATCGTGGCTCCCAGCCGTGACAGCGTCAGGAGGTTCTCCAGGTGGATCGCATGCAGCGGCGTTTCCCGGGGAATCAAAGTCAATGGGCGTCGCTCCTTGAGCGTCACGTCAGCGGCGCGCAGCAGGAGATTGGGCGTCATGCCGTGGGCCAATGACGCGACCGTGTTCATGCTGGCGGGCGCGATGATCATGCCCGCCGTGGGGAAGGTCCCGCTGGCGATGGGAGCGAACAGGTCGGAGATGGCGTAGGCGCTGAAGTAGGGATGCTCGCTCCATCGCGCTACTGCCGCGTTGTAGGATTCGTCGAGTTCTTCCTGCCACACCATGCGCGCCGCATTGGAGGCCACGACCACCACCGGCCTTTCCAATTCCAGCAGCGCGTCGACGAGTTCGCGGGAGATTATCGACCCACTGGCTCCGCTGATCCCGACGATCAGCGGACGAGATGAGGCGGAAGTCATGCCGGTATCCATCGGTCGCGACTTGGGGTCGGCGAACGCGCGTCGGTGGAGCGGCGCGCCGTCATGTCAACAACCGCGACTACCACGGGAAGAAGCCGTCGAACGGCAGCGCCACGGCGAGTATCGTGAAGGCCAGCAGTTGGGTGGAGATGTACTTGTTGAACGCGAACGCCTTACCGACCATCGCCGGCTGACCCGACTTCACCAGGTTGTTTTCGTAAATCAGCAATATCAATGCGACAGCCCACCCGATGAAATAGAACACGTTCAGCTCCATCCAGATGCCCAAGGCCAGCAGGGCGGCGGCAGCCAGGCTGTGGAGGACCCGCGTGGTGCGTATGGCGTTGCGAACGCCGAATCGGGCCGCGATGGAATTGATCCGGTTGGCGCGATCGAAATCAAAGTCCATGCTGCCGTAGATCGTTTCGAAGCCACCGGCCCACATCATCACGGCAAAGGTGAGCAGCACTGGCTGCCAGGTCAGTTGGCCGGTAACCCCGATCCAGGCCCCGGACGGGGCGATGGAAAGAGCCAGCCCCAGCATCAGGCTACACAGCCAGGTGTAGTACTTGGCGAAGGAATAGAGCACCACGTACGCGGCGGCTACCGGGGAAAGCATCAGCGCCAGGGGGTTCAACTGCCACGCGGCGACAAAAAACACCGCCACACCCACGGTGGCCATCGCGCCAACCTCAAGGGGCTTCAGGATTCCGGCGGGGATGTGCCGGCCCGCCGTCCGGGGATTGCGCGCGTCCTCCCGGGCGTTGATGATGCGGTTGGCGGACATGCCCAGCGTCCTTACCCCCAGGAACGCCAGGGTGATCCAGATGAAGGCGTGCCAGCCCGGCCACCCGCTCCCGCCCGAAACGTGCGACGCCAACACCATCCCGATGTAGCCGAACGGCATGGCGAACAACGATTCCGAGATGTTGATCGCGTTCAGGTAGTGCGGAACCTTGCCCGCCGCCACACGAAAAGGGCCGGGATGTGCTGGGGCATTGTGCATTGTGTCATCATGGTAACATAGGCGCCCGATTACCAGAGATTGACGATGCCCAAAGTGAGAGAAGCCATACGGATCGTCGAGCGAGACGGCTGGCGGCTTGACCGGACGAAAGGCAGCCACCGCCAGTACAGGCATCCCTTCAAACCCGGAACAGTGACCATCGCCGGGCATCCGAGTCAGGATTTACGTCAGGACACGTGGCAGAGCATTTTGCGTCAAGCCGGTCTTCGGAGGTGAAGCCTATGAAACTGATCTACGCCGTGGTATTTGAACAAACGCCTAACAACTACTGCGCTTATATCCCAGACTTGCCCGGTTGCATCGCCACGCACAAAACTTGGGATGGCATCCAGGCAATGATCAAAGAGGCCATGGTCCTCCACATTGAGGTTTCGCACGAGTACGGCGACCCCATTCCCCCGCCGCAAATGTCGGTGGAACAGGCCCTTGAGTACCACCGTTCGCAGCCCAACGACTACGGCGGGTACTTTCCCGCCCCCGAACCGGACTATGACGACGAACCCGCCGCCGTCCTCGAGGTTGAGGTCGAGGTCAACCTGGAGACTGCGCCGACAACAGCGAATTGACGTGCCCCTCTCGGGGCTTCAGGAACCGGGCGGCGGAACGATGTCGTCGAGACCCAACTCAGCCCACCGGGCCGAGACCCGCTCCCGGATTTCCACAGTCATTTCGATGTCCGGCGGCCATTCACGGTGGTAGCCTTCCTGCGGTCCCTTCCGGGTCGCGTCGATACCCACCTTGCTGCCGAAGCGCGGCGTCGGTGACGCCACGTCCAGGTCATCTATGGGGCCGTCGACCATGACGAGATCGGTGGCCGGGTTGATGTTGTTGGCCACTCTCCACGCCACTTCCGAAGGGTTCTGCACGTCCACGAAGTCGTCCACCACCACAATCACCTTGGTCAGGCTGAGCAGTCCCAAACCCCACAGGCCGTACATCACCTTGCGAGCGTGCCCGGGGTACTCTTTCTTCATCGACACTATGACCAGGTTATGGAAAATGCCTTCCGCCGGCATGTTGATATCGACGACTTCGGGCAGGATGAGGCGTATCAACGGCAGGAACACGCGCTCGGTGACCTTGCCCATCCAGTAGTCTTCGGTGGGCGGTCGCCCCACGAAGGTGGTGGGGTAGATGGGATTGTGGCGGCGAGTGACGGTGGTCACGTGGAACACCGGGTAGGGCTCGGCCAGGGAGTAATAGCCCGTGTGATCCCCGAAGGGACCTTCGGTTCTTTCCTCGCCAGGGATGACGTACCCTTCCAGGACGATCTCGGCGTGGGCCGGCACCTTGAGATCCACCGACACCGCCTGGGCCAACTCGACGCCTTCGTCGCGAATGAATCCGGCCAGCACCATCTCGTCGATATCCGGCGGCAGGGGCGCCGATCCGGTCCAAATTGATGCCGGGTCTCCGCCCAGCGCGACCGCCACCTCCAGCTTTTCCGCACTGGCCCGGTAATGGCGAGCCCCCACTTTGTGGGTTTGCCAGTGCATGCCGGTGGTGTTACGGTCGAACACCTGCATCCGATAGATGCCGTAGTTCTGTGTGCCGGTTTCAGGGTCCCGGGTAATCACCAATGGCAGGGTGATGTACGGGCCCGCGTCCAGGGGCCAGCACTTGATGATCGGCAGGCTGTAGAGGTCAACATCCTCACCGGAAAGGACCACCTGCTGACACGGTGGGTTGCTGATGGTCCTGGGCTGAAAAGCGCCGACGTGAACCAACCGCCCCAGGGTGCGCAGCTTGTTCAACACCCCCTGGGGAGGCCCGCCCTGCACCATTTCGATCATGGCTTCCAGGCGTCCGGCCAGGGAATCGGCGTCCTCGACCTCCAACGCCCAGTTCATGCGCCGCTCTGAGCAGAATAGGTTGATGGCCACGGGCATGTCGTGGCCAGCCACGTTTTCGAACAGCAGCGCCGGCCCGTCGGCTCGCAGGGAGCGATAGGCGATCTCAGTCATCTCGAGCTCCGGGCTCACCGGAGCAGAGATGCGCCGCAGGTCGCCTTTGCTTTCGAGAAAGGCGATAAACTCGCGAAGATCCCGGTACGGCATGGCGATCGCAGTGGCCTCAGATTCGAAACGCGTCTGAGGCCAGGACGCCGGCCTCAGGAATTTCGCATTTGGCTAAAGCAATCGCTGCAATATACCGGGCGGTCGCCGCGGGGGCGGAAGGGTACGGTTGCGTCAACCCCGCAATTGCTGCAGACGATGGGGAAGCTTTCGCGCTGGCCTCCACCGAACCCGCCGCCGCCACCGCCGCCGAAGTTGTCACGAGGCTGGCCTCGCCGAGCGTTCCGGCACGAAACGCACCGCTTCGGATAGTTGGTGAAGCCTCGCGAGGCATAGAATTCCTGCTCGCCTACGGTGAAGAGAAACTCTGCTCCGCAGTCGCTGCATTCAAGGGTCATGTCGGAAAGGGCCACGGTTCATCCTCCGGCCTGGTTGGTAATCACGGTGCACACGCAAGGTCTGTTTCGTCGGGCACAGCGATTACAATACCCAAGGAAGGAGGACCGGCGCAATTTCGCTGCCAATACTATACTGGCATCAACGGCGGCAAACAACGATTTTCACCGCCTGAATCGGAAAATCAAGGGTTTCGGCGCCGACGCCGAGCCCATTTGTGGAGCGCATCACCCAGTTCCGGTTTACGCGGGTTCGGCTACGAAAACCGGTATCCTCCTGGAGGTGCGTCCCTGATACTCCTCGTAAGGAGGAAAAGCCTCGACGGAAGCGGCCCACAGCCGAGCCCGCTCGTCGGGGTCAGTCACTTCGCGGACACGCATGGTATGGACCTCAGTCTCGTCCCGGATTTCGACGTTGGCATCCACGCGCAGGTTGTACACCCAAACGGGATTGCGCGGGGCGCCCCCCTGCGAACCCACCAGCACGTAGGCGTCGCCGACCTTCACGCGCATCAACGGGGTCTTGCGGATGGCCCCGGTCTTGTTGCCGCGGTTGGTTACGATGATCACGGGCAGACCCGTTTCTCGCAACGTGGTCCCTTCGGTACCGCCGCTGCTTTCGTACAACTCCACCTGCTCGCGCACCCAATCCCGGGTCGACGGAATGTATTCGGGCATTTCATATCCTCCTGCTGCATTGAGACATATAATAGCGCGAATCCGTGTACGCAGTAATGCCTCCGGTGAAACTCCGGTATATAATCTCGCCCGATGTGAAAGCGTGGCCCCAGCAGGACGGAGTTGCCCTGCGATACCATGATACGAACACGCGGCGTCGATTGAGACGCCCTGGCAGGTCTGCACCATAATGAATCCGTCGAAAGATCGAAAGTTCCTTTCCACTGCTCGATCATGGAGATCGATCACATTAACCTTGACTGTATTCGGGTCGCTCTCCGTCATGACGCTGCTGGCAGCGTGCGCCGGCCCGGAGACGCAGGATGAACCGGGGAACGGCGGCGGCGGGGAACCCACGGCGACCAGTGCGCCCCCAACGGCATCCGCCGACGACCGGAGCGAGCCGACCAGAATGCCGTTCCCGTCTCCAACCCCCGTGCTCATACTGTCGGACCGGGTCCCTGAGCAGCCGACGGCGACGCCCGAACCAACTCCGACCCCCGACGCCGTGACCGTCGAACCGACCGAACCCCCCGAACCTACCCCGTTGGCAGCCATCGGTGGTGACTATGACGCCGACGATGACGGTCTCATCGAGATTTACGACTTGGCGCAACTGGACGCCGTTCGATACGACCTGGATGGCGACGGCATGGCTGACGACGCAGACGGCCAGGCTCCGTATCTGGAGGCTTATCCGGATCCTGCGGACGGAATGGGATGCAGAGTTGGCGGGTGTGAAGGCTATGAACTCGTGGCCAACCTGGATTTCGACACCAATGGCAACGGCCGCCCGGATCCTGAGGATGCATATTGGAATGCAGGCTCCGGTTGGGAATCCATCGGATACTACCGGGGATCGGATGACCAGCAGGCATTCGAGACGTTGGTTGACGGCGGCGGCCATACCATCGCCAACCTGTACATCTCCCGCCCCCACGAGGATTACGTCGGTCTCTTCGGATTCAGCAGTGGCGGGGTGATCCGGAACGTTACCGTGAACGAAGCCGACGTGACGGGTCACGACTATGTGGGAATCTTGGTGGGCAACAACGAAGAAAGCGGCCGCGTCATCGGCTGCGTGTCCCACGGAACCGTCACCGGAAACGATTTTGTGGGCGGTCTCGTCGGCGACGACAAAGAAGGTGGACGCATATCCGACAGCGCTGCTAGCGGCGCGGTCACGGGCCTGCGGTATGTGGGCGGCCTCGTCGGGCGTATTGACGGGAACTTCGGCAGCGCGGCGCGCAACAATTCAGCCGAGGGAGACGTGGCCGGCAACGACTTCGTGGGAGGTTTGGTCGGTTTCAACGACGGCAGCATCGAGGGCGGTTCAGCCGCCGGCAACGTCTCGGGTAACGTCAACGTCGGAGGCCTGGTCGGCAGAGGCAACGGAGGTCAAGTCAACAACAGCCTGGCCAGCGGCGACGTAACCGGCAGGACCGATATTGGAGGGTTGATCGGACGTAACGATGGCGACATCAGCGACAGCAGCGCGCAGGGCTCGGTAACCGGACAGGACAACGTGGGCGGACTCGCCGGTTACAACGGTCAGGGGGACGTCAGCAACAGTCTCGCTGTTGGCTCCGCCAGCGGCCGCGACAACGTGGGGGGTCTCATCGGGCGCAACGGCGACGGAGCGGTGCTCAACAGCGCTGCGGAAGGCAACGCCACTGGCAACAACAAGGTCGGTGGATTCGTTGGATACAACGATGGCGCGCTCAGCGACTGCGCCGCGTCCGGATCCGTCCGGGGTGTTGACGACGTGGGAGGCCTCGTAGGGCGAAACAACGGGGGGAGCGTCAGTTCCTGCACAGCCAGCGGAGAGGTTTCGGGCAACGATAATGTTGGCGGGCTGGCGGGGTACCACGAAGAGGGCGGCGCGATCACGGACAGCTCGGCATCCGGCACAGTTGGCGGCGAGGACGACGTCGGAGGCCTGGTCGGGGACAGCGAGGGAGACATCAGCAACAGCGCGGCAGACGGCGTCGTCACTGGGAACGAGAACGTGGGCGGCCTGGTCGGCCGGAACAACGGCGGAACCATCAACGACAGCGTCGCCAACGGGTCGGCTGCGGGCGGCGAGAACGTGGGCGGCCTGGTCGGACACAACGACGGCGTTGTTCAGGCCGGGGAGGCGAACGGCGACGCATCCGGCGATGCCAGCGTCGGAGGTCTGATGGGCTACAACGACGCCGACATCAGCGATTGCAGCGCCAGCGGCGACGCCACCAGCACGCAGGACTTTGCGGGCGGGCTTATCGGCCGGAACTATCGGGGTGACGTAACGCGGTGCGCGGCCAGCGGCTCGGCTTCGGGGAACAATTACGTCGGTGGATTGATCGGCTCCAGCGATGAGGGGTCAATCCGGGGCAGCACCGCGGAAGGGCCGGCGACGGGCTCCGATTACGTAGGGGGCCTCATCGGTCAGAACACGGTGGGCGTGGTGGACGCCAGCGTCGCCTCCGGCTCCGCGTCGGGCAACGAGTACGTGGGCGGACTGATCGGGGACAACGGCGGCGACATCCGCAACTGCGAGGCCAGCGGTGACGTGACCGGCAAGCGCCAGATCGGACTTCTGGTCGGCCGGAACTACGGCAGCCCCATCGACAACAGCATGGGAACCGGCACGTTGACTGAGGCTAACTGAATGCGCTGACGGAAAGCGCCGCCCGATAAACATCGGAACACGGGTATAATGCCCCGGCTATCAGCATCCATCGGAGGACAACTGCATGGACGGCAAGACCGCATTTGCCAACATCCTGGCCAGGGAGGGCGTGGATGTCGTTTTCTGTTTTCCCAACAACATCCTGATCGACGCCTGCGCGGCGGCCGGAATACGGCCGATCATCTCCCGCATGGAGCGGACCGCGGTCAACATGGCCGACGCTTACAGCCGGGTCAACAACGGCAACAAAAACGGCGTGGTCCTCGTTCAGGGCGGGCCCGGGATTGAAAACGCCTTCTCCGGGGTCGCGCAGGCATACGCCGACTCCTCGCCGCTGTTGATGGTGCCCAACCACCCCGGGACGCGACGGCATGGGGTGTCGTCCGACTTTGACGCCGCCCGGAACTATGAGGGCGTCACCAAGTGGGCCGACTCCGCCAACTACACCGAGCGCATCCCCGAGATGATGCGCCGCGCGTACACGCAACTCCGCACCGGCCGGCCCAACCCGGTTTTGGTCGAGATGCCGAACGACGTCCTGGCCGGGGAGATCTCCGAGGAACAATTCCACTATCTGCCGCAGCAGAAGCGCCGGTCGGCCGGCGACCCGCGCGATGTTTCCCGGGTCGCCGAGTTGCTGGTCAACGCCCGCCGGCCCGTCATCTACGCCGGCCAGGGCGTGCTGTACGCCGAGGCCACCCCGGAATTGGTGGAATTGGCGGAACTGCTGAACGCCCCCACCATGACCACCACGCTGGGCAAGAGCGGGTTTCCGGAAAACCACCCTCTCGCATTGGGCGCCGGCGGCAATACCGGCACCAGGATGGTCGGCGAGTTCCTGGCAAAAAGCGACGTGGTGTTCGGGATTGGCACCAGCTTCCAGAAGACCCTGGCGTCGGCTCCGGTTCCACCCGGCAAGACCGTCATCCAGTCCACCATCGACGAAAAGGACCTGAACGGCGAGTATCCGCTGGACGAGATCATTGTCGGCGACGCCAAGCTGGTTCTTGGCCAACTGATCGGGGAAATCAAGGATCGGCTGGGCGAGAACGGCCGGCGCGGCGACGAAACGGTAGCCGCCGAGATCCGGCAGGTGCGGCAGGAATGGCTGGCCGAATGGATGCCCCGGCTCTCCAGCAACGACGTTCCCATCAGCCCGTACCGCGTGGTTTACGAGCTGAACGCGCGGTTGGACAAGGCCAACAGCATCGTCACCCATGACTCCGGGAACCCGCGAGACCAGATCGTGCCCTTCTACGCGGCCACCACTCCGCGCGGATACATCGGCTGGGGCAACTCGACCCAACTGGGCAGCGGCTTGGGTTATGCCATGGGCGCGAAGGTAGCCTTCCCAGAGAAGACCTGCGTCAACCTGATGGGTGACGTGGCGGTCGGCATGGCCGGAACGGACTTCGAGACGGCGGCGCGGGAAAAGCTCGGCATCATCACGGTCATCGTGAACAACGGCGCCATGGGCGGTTACGAAAAGAACATCCCCGTCGCCACGGAGCGGTACGGCACCAAGTACGTCACCGGCGAGTACGCCCGCATGGCCGAAGCCCTGGGCGCCTACTCGGAGCACGTGACTGACCCCGAGGAAGTCGGGCCAGCCATAGAGCGGGCAACGGAAATCTCGTCCACCGGGCAGCCCTGCGTGCTGGAAATCATCACCCGCGAAGAGCCGGTGTTCTCGCAGTACTATGTGTAGCCGTCGGATCAGCCCATGCTATGCTGTACGGGCGAGGCTGAACTATGAAAACCATCACCATATCTATGGACGATGAAACCTATCATCTCTACCAGCACAACGCCGAAGCCGCGGGAATCTCTGTGGAAGAGTGGGTGACCTCACGATTGGCAGGTGTCACGCCCCCGCTCGCATCGTCCAGAGAGAATGAACGTCGGCGCGAGACATGGTACCGCATTCAAGCCAACATCGATGCAAGAGCCAAGGCTAGGGGTGATGAGCTGCGAACCGCCAAAAAGCTGACGCGGGAAGAACTACATGACCGCGATGCGCTTCGTTGATACGAACATCGCGCTTTACGCAGTCAGCCCGTTGCCGGAGGAACTGGACAAGCGATCAATCGCACTTGAACTGATTGATGGCGGAGACCTTGCTCTGTCGGCTCAAGTACTGCAGGAATTCTATACGCAGGCCACACGTGACCGAGGCCCATGGCAAATGACGCATGACGAAGCAGTGGGATTTATCACAACTCATCTGCTTCCATTCCCGGTGCAGTCTGTCACCCTCGAACTGGTGCAAAATGCCTTAGACATCCGCGCCCGCTTCGGCTTGAACTACTGGGACTGCGCGATCCTCGCGGCGGCTCGTTTGCTCGGCTGCGAAGCCGTCTATTCCGAGGACATGAGCGACGCGCAGGACTACGACGGCCTCCGCGTGGTAAATCCCTTCGCCCATTTCACTCAGTTAGCCTAGCCAATATCGCAGTGCCTGAATCCCCCATCGTTGTCATCGGCGGAGGCCCGGCCGGCTCCTGTGTCAGCACCCTCCTGGCGCGTCGCGGTTATGCGGTTACGCTGCTGGAACGGGAACGCTTTCCCCGGGACCACGTAGGCGAGTCGCTCCTCCCTGCCAGCATTCCGATCCTGGATGATCTTGGCGTGCTGGGCGCGGTGCAGCGCGCCGGGTTCGTCGTGAAGCGCGGCGCCACCATGATCTGGGGGGTGGACCGGGAGCCGTGGAGTTGGTACTTCAGCGAGACCAACGCCTCCAACCCGCATTCGTACCAGGTGTGGCGGCCTGAGTTCGACGCCATCCTGCTGGATAACGCTCGCAGCTGCGGCGTTGACGTGCGCGAAGCGTGTGCAGCAACCGGCGTAGTCTTCGACGACTCCGGGACGGCGATAGCGGTGCGATGTGGCGACGAAACCATGCCGGCCCGGTACGTCGTCGACGCCAGCGGACAGGGAGGCTTGTTGTCGCGGCAGCTGGGTCTGCGGCAATGGGACGATTTCTTCCGCAACCTGGCGGTGTACGCGTACTACCAGGGCGGGGACAGGCTCGAACCGCCGGACGACGGCAACATCCTGATCGAGTCTCAATCCAACGGCTGGCTGTGGAACATCCCGCTCCGCGACGGGTGGTCCAGCGTCGGCGCGGTGGTTGACTCGGAGACCGGCCAGGAAGGTATCCGGCGGCTGGGTGCGCGCGGATTCCTGGAGGCGCAGATTGCTGCGGCCCCTCAAACCGCTGGAATGCTGGGAAACGCCCGGCTCGCCTCGGGCCCGGAAATCGTCCGAGACTGGTCGTACCGCTGCCGGCAGCTCTACGGCTCGGGATACATCCTGGTGGGTGACGCCGGCTGCTTCATTGATCCGCTGTTCTCGTCCGGCGTGCACCTGGCTTTGACGTCGGCTACCCTGGCCGCCGCCGCGGTCGCTTCAGCGTTGTCCGATCCCGACATGGCCGGGCCGGTGGGACAGGTGTACCAGCAGTTGTACTACAAGGAGTACGGACATTTTCGGGAACTGGCCCGGCTGTTCTACTCCAGCAACCGGACTGCGGATTCGTACTTCTGGGAGGCGCGCCGCCTGCTCGACGACGATCCGTCCCTGACCCCGCGCCAGTCGTTCATACAGGCGGTGGCGGGCCAGCCGCCCCGCGGGTACGAGCGCGCCGTGCTGTCCCACGGCCTGGCGCCCGCCGGGTTCGCCAACAGCGTGACGGGCGTGGAGGCCGAACGGCAGCGCCGGCGGGACCATCCCCTGCGGCCCGAAGCGCGGCCGCGTCTGGCCCACGGCGTTGTCCTGCAGCGCCAGCCGGTGCTGGCCGACGGCGATTTCGTGTGGGGCTACGGGTTGGTGACCGACGGGCATCCGGAGGGGCTCCCGTGCAGCGGGCTGGTGGCACGGCTGCTGCACGGGTTGGACGGCAGAACTACCGTCGCCGAAGCCGTCGCTGACCTGTGCCGGGGCTTGGAACCCGACGCGACGCAACAGGTGGAAACGGTCGCGCTCGAAGCCCTGCAGATCCTGTACGTCGACGGCGCAATCAGCGCGACGCCCTGATCTCCGGGCGTCGCATTACGGCTTCACCCAGGTCTCCGACCAGGCGCAACAAGCCGTGCTGCTCTGGGCCGAACCCCGGGCTTCCAGCGACACCACGCCCGGCAGCGTCCGGTCGCCCACCGTAATCTGCGCTTGCCGCGCCGGGAAGAAGCAGCTGTACACGCCGTGCGTGCGGCCTGACGCCTCGCCGGCCGGGTTGTTGAGCATATAGGGCGTCAGGAAGTCGTGCCAGCTCAAAACCACCGTTTCCGTGGACGCCGCCACTATCTCGTTGTACGCGCTGGCGATGCTGCCGGACCTGCTGAACTCTGCGGGAATGACCGGCCGGCTAGTGTCGCCAAACTCCGGGAACAGCATGGACTCGATTTCTGCCTGCACATACCGAGTCATGGCGATGTTGTCCGAGTACACGCGCACCTGGTCGCCGTCCAGGTCAGCGCTCTTGAGGAACAATACGTGGCCGGCGCCGGCCGGCGTCCACAGCACGCGCCAGTGGCTGGTGCGGGTGGTCTGCTCGCCGCCGGGTTCCGGCGACAGGCGGATGAAGGAGTTCTCGCCGGTGAGGCGAATTGCTGCTGGATCAACGGGGGTGGTCATGATTCAAGTCTCCGTTCGGTTCAGGGCCGCAGGGTTGTCACGTCGTACTGCTCTATTTTAGGGTCGTTGGTAATCAAAATCAGGTCTTCAATCTGCGCTTGGGCCACCAGCATCCGGTCAAAGGGGTCGCGGTGCAACAACGGCAGCAGGCCGGCAGTTTTGGCGTGGACTGCGTTGATGTCCAGCAATCTGAATCGAGAATCATCGACAATCTGCTCCGGTTCCTGATCCAGTGGCTGTAGTTTTCCCAGCCCCTGTTTGATGGCGATCTCCCAGATGCTCGCCGCGCTGATGAAAACTTGGTTGGCAGGATCTCGCAGGATCCGGTAGGTCTCTTCTTTCATGGGACGCAACGCCGTCGCATACCAAAGGAATACGTGCGTGTCAGGCAAGTAGTCCGGCATGGCTATTTGTAGAAATCCTCGATGATGCCTTCCGGAGTGTCGCAGAAATCTTCCGGCACCACGAAATTCCCTTTCAGTACGCCTGGGCGTGGGGTCGGTCGATAAGCGTCGTGGGGGACCAGCTTAACCCAAGGTTGGCCGTCCCTGCATATGACCACCTCACGCTGGAACCAGGACTGCCGCGCCAGTTCGGCCATTTCTTCCGGCAGTTCGCTAACGTCAATCCGCATTTTGCTCCCCTCCCGTCGCCGTGGTCTTGTGATGTCGCTCCGTAACCATTATAGGCCGTCCGCGGCGGCCCGCATGGTGTTCAGGTACTCGTTGCTCGCACCCTGGATCAGCCGGCCCACGGTGTTGTGGAAATATCGCACGCCCAGTTCCAGGTAGTGCGGCACCAGGGCATCGGGACAACTGCACCCCGCAGTGATGCCGGACGCCGCGATCTGCTGTACGCCCTTCTCCACCAGCGCCTGGACTTCCGGATGGGTCTGCTGTCCCGGGTAGCCCATGCTCTGGGACAGGTCGCCGGACCCGATGAAATACACATCCACCCCAGGTACTTTGACAAGCTCCGGAATGTTCTCGATGGCTTCGACCTCTTCCAGCATGAGGCAGACCAGGGTGTTGCGATTGGCCTCCGCCACGTAGTCCGGCGTGGCTCCGCTGAACCCGTACTCGGCGGGTCGGCCCCCGCTGAACAGGCCGCGATCGCCCTCCGGATAATACTTCACGGCGGCGACGGCGGCCCTGGCCTCGTCGGCGGTGTTCACGTGGGGTACCTGGACGCCCCATGCCCCTCGATCCAGGAACGGCGAGATGATTTCCGGCCGGTTGCCCACGGGCCTGACGATGGGCGCCGTGCCCGAGTACTCGGCGGCGCGGATCATGTCCTCCGCCAGGTCAACGGTGATGCTGCCGTGCTCGTTGTCGATGAGCACCCAGTCGTAGCCGAGGTACCCGAGCATCTCGACCACCACCGGGGAGGGAAACGTGATCATCGATCCGAACACCGGTTGGCCCGCCTGTAGCTTCTTTTTCATGGTGTTTTCGCGCATTCTGGTCAACTCCTGCTTGGGCGGCGGTCAGCGCCACCGTTGGTGGCCGAATGCTATGCGCGGAGAATACTCACCGTCAACTGCGCCGCCACCGGAGCCAGGGTCTTTCGGTTCTCCCATTTCCGTCATCCCGGCGAAAGCCGGAATCCAGAGTCCTCTGCTGCAAAGACCTTCCGGGTTCCCGCCTCGTATCAAGTACGGGGTGACGTTCTTTCGCAGGAACGACGGTATAAGGATTTTGAAAACCGAAAGACCTTGTCACCGGCGCGGAAGCTCGCGCGTACCCAGATTGTCATCGCGAGGAGCGCAGCGACGTGGCGATCTCGTTACCACAGTGACGACTACACCATCAACGAGATCGCCACGCTTCGCTCGCAATGACCGTTCGATTGAAACTGGGTACGCGTGAGGCGCGGGAGCAGTTGGAAAGAGGTAGGGTTGGCGGTACAATGAATCTCACGCCGATGTAGCTCAGCCGGAAGAGCAGCGGTTTCGTAAACCGCAGGTCAAGGGTTCGAGTCCCTTCATCGGCTCCACTCTCTCAATAAGAGTGGTCTCCGTGCTTGGAGCGGTATCAATAAGCAGGGTTTCAACCGATTTTGGCCCGTTTTGCTGGACAAACTCCCAGTACAAGACAGCACCGGGCCATACTCCACACCACTAGACGGCAATCGCGCCCTGGTCCTGCCTGGGCGCGTTTTCGTTCCGGGCTGGCCAAAACACTACTGAGGCGATTTCGCTACTTGGATTCGAACGCCATTAAGGCCGGCTCGGCTACATTCCCCCGAACGCTCTTGCGAAGGTAACCTGCAAGAGCCAGCGGAGAGGTGAAAATGACGACCCAGCAGTACCAACGAACCAGCGAGCATTTCCTGGCGCAGGCCAGAGGGGTACTCGCCAAAGGCGACCTCCCTCAGGCATCTGGAAAAGGCTGGGGCGCCGTTGTCCAGATCCTCAAGGCTGTCGCCGAACAGCGCGGCTGGGAACACACCAGACACCACCATCACCTCGTCACAACCAGCAGACTGCGCTCGGAAACCGGCGACGCCGACATCCGCCGTTTCTTCAACTCAGCCAGCGCCCTCCACGAAAACTTCTACGAGAACACGATGGAGGCCTTCGAAGTAGCTGAAGGCTTGGACGATGTCGAGGCCCTGATGGACAAGCTCCTACCGTTGCGGAATCAGACGTAGCAACGGCTGCTCTGCCCCGGCGAGTACCGATATCGCCTCAAAACTACTGCCCCAGGCTTGACAGTTCTCGCCTGGGGCAGTGAGCTATTTCTATCCGGCGGGTTCCCACGCCCCCGGACACGGCAGAGCCAGCACGCGACGGCCTGCGATAGATTATGCCGCACAACTAGCGTCTCGGCAAAGCCGGGGCGCATTTTTTGTGCCCACGGACCGGCGACCAGCCGGCCGCACACCTAAAACGGATCGGCATCGACGCCGACCGCACACCGAATGCAAGTGCTTCGTGTTCGGTTAAAGAAACGCCCCCGCGCGCACTAGGCACCGGGGGCGTTTCCTACATTTAGGTGTGACCATGACACCAGATATTCGAGACCGCGAGTTCTCGCTATTCACCTCTCCCGTCCGGTCGGCTCATCACACCGCCGAGTTGTGGACACTACGGAGTCTTCACCGCGCCGTCAAAAGTGAGAAGTGGCACGAAACAATAGCCCCTGTCCACAAGCTGGCCCCTTACAAGCGCGAAAAAGACGAAACGGGCCAGCGCAAATCCACGCGCGCCCGAGAGTACAGCTTCCTCAAGGAACGAACGTTGTCTTACGCGGTCGTGTCCGGTACTTGGGACACCAAACACCGCCACGCTGACCGTGCCAAACACGACGGACAACCCTGCGATGTCAATGGAATGAGAGTGCCATCCGCCTTGAGATTGCTGGACCTCGACGATCTGGATGCTTTCACCCGCAATTTCATCATGATGAAATTGCGGGACGGCGTTGTACCGTGGGCCGAGGCCTGCTGGCTATCCGTAGGCGGCGACGGGCTGCACCTATTCGCCGCCCTAGATCCCGCGCCGGTGTGTCAGGAGGACAGCCACATCGCCTTCGCCGCGCTGGTGGAAGACTTGTCCCGACGCCTGCCAGTCGCGTCGGTGGCCTCAGACCCGGCCGCGAAGAATCTGATGCGGCCGAGTTTCGTCAGCAGCGACACCGACGCGTGGCTCGCCGACCGTCCCCAGCCGCTCCGCTGGCAGGATGCGCCAGGAGACGCCCACACAGGACGAAACCCCCGTGCAGAAAACGGGTGTAACAAGCACGACCGAGACTCTCGGGACAGCCTGTTGGTGCAAATGGAACGCGTCGCCCGCCTCGTCGTGGCTACCGGGCTAGACTACAACTCGTGGTTCGGGCTGATGGGGGCGTTGAAATCGGCCGGGATGGACATCGAGATGATGGAATCCATTTCCAGCGAGGGGGGCGATCGATACGTCCCAGGGGAGATCTCGCGGAAATGGGAGCACCTGCTACCTTCCGACAATCCCGCGGCCGTCGTCAACGGGATGGCCAAGCGGTTAGGAGTCGAGGGGCGCGTCGTCGATCCATCCTGGTCCCAGACCAGCAGCAGTGCGACGCACGACCAGGTCGAAACGCACGATGCCCCCGCTGACCTTCTGTGCTCCCCGAACACCGGTGAAGACCTTGCGTTGGTACTGGACCGAGTCGCCCCGGGAATGAAAGGCCGCCGCAACGTCCGGTCGGGATTCCTGGAAATCCTCGCCCCGACGATTGGCTACGCCGAAGGGATTACTTCCGTTCCGCACAGCAGCCCGACGGCTGGATCCCGATTGACGACATGGCGGCCGAAGCGCTGTGTGACGACATCGCCGACGTAGTGAAGAAACGCGCCCGCCCCGGCGCGGCAAAATTTATCCGCATGGTAAAAGCGCTCGGGTCCATGACCGGCCACTATGCTGACCCCTTCATTGACTGGCTGGAACGTCTGCCCGAGTGGGACCAGGACGACAGATACGCGGATGCTGCGGTGATTGCGCTGAAAGCCGACCCAAAAGCCCGATCGCAGGATTGGTTGGTAGCCGCGACCCGCATCATCCTCAATGGGGCCGTACAACGCGGCTACCAACCGGGGAGCGTTCACGATCTCTGTGTGGTCCTGATCGGCGACGAAGGGACGGGCAAGACCACCGGCATGCGCGAACTCCTGCCGCGCCCGTGGCAGGACATTTGGTACAGGAAAAGCCTGCGCCTCGACCGGACGCAAAATGAGATCATCGAGGACACCCGCGGGTATGTCATCGTCGAGTGCTCCGAACTCGAGGGTCTCGACCACCGTTCGCGCAACAGGGTTAAAAATCTTCTCGATGATCCATATGACATCGCCCGCGAAGCCTACGGACGCACGACGCCCAAGCAACCACGCGCGTTCATACTCGTGGGAACGGCCAATGACGAGGGCGCGGGCCTGTTCGACATTGAAGGCAAGCAGCGGCGGTTCTGGCCTGTCCCCACACGCAATACCATCACATTGAAAGACCTGTCTGACTCCCGACAGTGGTTGAATGACAACCGGGAGCAGCTGTGGGCCCAGGCGCTCTACGAATATCGCACTTACACCGGACCGTCAGACAGTTGGCGTCCCCCGGCCACACTATCAAACGAGCATCGCGACGCAGTGGATGCCCATCGAGCCAACACCATGGGCGGCGATATTGCGATGTCTTTGACGGAATACGTGATGGACAAACGCTATCTCGAGCCCATGCCGCTGGCCCGCCATCTGCACCGACAGGGTACGACGTTTCCGAACGCCGGAGCCGCAGACGAGGTATCCGCCCTGCTGGACCGCCAGCAGAAACTGCAACGCGAAATCGCGTCCGGCTTGATCCGCGAAGGCTGGACGCGCACTAACGGAACCCGTGGCGAATTTAAGGGTCGACGCGTCTGGGTCCCACCAGCATAAACCCTCTACAGACCTTCTACTATCGCAGAGGGTGTATAGGCACGAAACCGCCAGTAGACGGTCGCGCTATGCGACCGTCTACCGCGTTTCCGCCCCCGTTTTGAGTAGGGAATAGCCCAATCCTTAACCCTAATTCTTGAGAGTAGAGGGAGTAGAGGGGATTCGCATTAAACTACGTTCGGTTAAGTAGGTTGCTGCTAAACAAACCTCTAATTGAACATCGTTTGACGGAAATACCCTCAACGGAACATAGTGTCAAGAAAAGACCCTCAACCTCTCTACCCTTCTACTGGGGCGTCCCGAACCCCACCCAACGGCCGTAGAATCATCAGCCACCCAGGGCCGGATCTGGGGCTCGATTCCCAGCCTAAACCGAAGCCAGGGTGAAACTCGCATTGGTGTTGGATAGAATTGGGGGCAAATAGGACCGGTGTTTGGGAGATCTGAGGGGGTAGTTGCGTATGCAGGAGATGGGTGGGTTGCTGGAGCAGTGACGGATGGACGAGGCTGAGGTGCGGCGGCGGATGTACCGAGCGGCGACACCACGGGAACGGGAGCGGTGGCACGCGGTGTGGCTGCTGACCCAGAGCTTGCCCCGTGCTTGACACGGGGGATGGACAGCAGCGGCGGTGGGTCGAGTCCTGGAGCGGCATGCCCATACCATAGGCCAATGGGCCAAGCCATTCGCCGAGGGCGGTCCCAAGGCACTGGTTTTTGAGCAGACTGGTGGTTCCCCCCGCGTTGGATGTGGCGCAACGCGGCGAGCTGAAGTCGGCGGTGGAGGGGTTGCCGTCGCAGGCGGGTATCGAGCTATCCAACTGGAACTGGAGGGCGGTGCGCCGGTTTGTGCGGGACCGCTTCGGGTTGTTGTTGAGCCGGAGTAGTTGTCTGAACTACCTGCATCGGTTGGGGTTTGTGCTGAAACGGCCCAAGAAGCGGTTGCTCAAGGGGGACCCAGCGCGGCGGGCAGCATTCGTGGGGGAGTATGCGAAGCTGGCGGTGGCAGCGCGACGAACTGGAGCCAAGGTATTCTTCGCCGACGAGGCCCACTTTCAGGCGGACGCTGATCTACGGGGCCAGTGGGTGCTGAAAGGCGAACCGGCGCCGGTGGATTCCACCAGTCCGCGCCGAGGTGAGAAGGTCAGCTACTACTCGGCGGTGTGCCTGGAAACCGGCGAGGTGGCGGTGATGGAACTGGAGGGCAACAGCAACGCCGGGACCCCCACTGCCTTCCTGCGGCAACTGCGGGGTCAACACCCCGAACCGCTGATCGTGATTTGGGACAACTCCCCCGCCCATCGGGGCGATGCTATCCGGGCTTATCTCACCACACCCAACCTGAACCTGCGCCTAGTGAACCTGCCCAGCTACAGTCCGGACTTCAACGCTGATGAAGCCATCTGGGGCTGGGTGCGCCAGGAAGCAACCGCCAACCAGTGCCTGGGAACCCGTGCCGCAGTCCGGGAGAAAGTGGGCGGCTTTTTCACTGATCTGACCCAGCGACACGAAGAAGTCAAACGCCGCTGCCGAACCGTGCTGCAAGCCAACCCTCTCCGCCCTGCAAATGTAGATCTCACCTTGGCTTCAGTTTAGCGTGGTACATAGTCCTTGGCGATCACTGGCTCAATGTCCGAGGCGTTTCACAACCGCCCGTCGCCCCGATCCCCAAGTGCCGGAGCAACAGCAAGAGCAGGATGTGGGCCACCGCACGGGACGACCACACCGCCCGATTGGGCACCTAATGGTAGCGGACGTAGCCGCGCTGGTCACGGCGGCCCATGACGCGCAGCGCCGCCGCCACGGTGCGTTGACCCGGGGTCAAGATCGCCCCCACCAGCAGGAACTGGGCTTTCTGCCAGGTTTGGGTTGGTGAATAGCATGGCAAAGGGAGCGAGTATCGGTACAATGGCATCCGGCAGGGTGAGCATGGCTGGGCCTTTCCGTCGAAAGTGGGGGCGAGCCAGATTACCCGGTCTTTATAGTTTTTCTAAATTTTACGTAAACTTCAGGCAAGATACGGGCTTGGCTGGACCAGGCAACTGTTCGGGCTCTTTGGGGAAAGGTGCGGCGACCCACGATTTCGAACGGCCTCCTCTGACCAAGACCCTGCCGGTCTGCCGTACCGGTCTCCGCCACCGTACTCCCTCCGCCAACCTACAAGACTCTGGATCCGGTCGGGCCATCGTTTCCCAGAACTGCGCGGTCGGTTAGAATTGCCGGCGTAGTGCACGCCTTTGCCAGGAGATGCAGACGATGACCACGCCCGACGAGATGTCGCGGAGGGCTCACGAACTCGAGCCGTACCTGCCCGTCAACAGCGACATTCCATCCATCTCGGCGGACTATTGGAATATCCAGGAACCACTGATGTGGGGCGGGATCTGGCAAGGGCCGGGACTGGACCTGAAGCTGCGGAGTTTCGCGACGATTTCGGCCCAGTGCGTCAACGGCTGGGACTTCGGGTTGAAGCACCAGATCCGGGTGGGGCTGACAATGGGGATGCCGCCGTGGCAGATCAAAGGGATATTCATTCAATTGCTGTTCTACGCCGGGATTCCCGCCACCGTCCACGGATTGCTGCAGGCGCAGGCGGTGATCAACGAGCGCGAGGAATGGAAGGCGGCGGACGTGCCGATTGAGGCGGACTGGTTGGAGACCCTGGAGGACAAGCTGGCGCGTGGCAGCGCGATCCGGACGAAACTCTGGGGCGAGGCGGCGAACCGGGAGGTTGAGGAGTCGCTGGCGCAGCGTCTGACGCCGGAAGCATCGGACATCGTGGACGGATACAATTATGGCGAGGTGTGGGCGCGGGACGACCTGGCTCCGAAAGAGAGGATGGTGTGCGTGCTGGCGGCGCTGATGGCGCGGGGGCACTGGAAACAACTGAGGCGGTACATCCGCTACGCCCTGAACATGGGGTTAGAGCAGCGGGAGATCTGCGAGGTGTTCGCGCAGGCGGGATGGTACCGGGGATGGCCCCATGTGGAGGACGCGCTGGAACAGGCGCGGGAAGTGTTCGAGGCAACGGGCGCCTGACGGCTGCTTCCCCAGGGTCAGGAGGGGTTCGAATGACGACGGTGCAGGAAATCCAGGAACGATCGGCGAAGCTGCGGCAGTTTTTCGATCAGCACTTGCCCTACGCAAGGCCCACGCCGGTGCTGGCCGATTTTGTTAGGGTGCAGCACGAGCTGATGTGGGGCGGCGTCTGGCTGGCAGATGGGCTGGATTTGAAACTACGCAGTTTCGCGACGATCACTGCCCAATGCGTGAACGGATACGATTTCGGCGTGGAGCACCAGGTACGAACGGGACTAACCGTGGGGATCACAGCGCAGCAGATCAAGGGGATATTCATAGAGCTGATGTTTTATGCGGGGGTGCCGGCCACCGTATTCGGGTTACGGATCGCGCAGGAGGTCATCAACGAGCGGGAGGAATGGAAGGACGGCGACGTACCGCTGGACACCGAGTGGCTGGACTCCATCGACGAGATGCTGGCGCAGGGCAAGGCCGTGCGGGTAAAGCATTGGGGTGAAAGCGCCGACGCGGCGGTTGAGAATGCGCTCGCGCGGCGGTTCATACCGGAGTCGGCGGAGCTGGTGGACGCTTACCACTTTGGGGAGGTCTGGCGTCGAGCGGACCTGAACCCGCAAGAACGAATGGTTTGCGTCCTGGCGGCGCTGATGTGCCGCGGGCACATGAAGCAGCTGAAGCGACATGTTGGCTATGCGCTGGACGCCGGACTGGACGAAAGGCAGATCTGCGAGGTGTTTGCCCAGGCCGGCTGGTACCGGGGCTGGCCGTACGTTGAGGATGCGCTGGCGCAGGCCAACGAGGTTTTCGAGTTCCGGAGAGCCTGACCTCAGCCTCTCGGATCGTCCCTGCAAATCGCAACATGGTGAGAAGTTGAAATGGACACCGCCGCTGACCTGGCACGTAAAGCCGCCAACCTCCACGCGTTCATCGACCAGTACGTACCCCAGCGGCGCCTCACCGCTGCGCTGCCCGACGTCAGCACGGACTACGTGAAACTGCAGGAGGAGGTGATGTGGGGCGGCGTGTGGCAGGTGCCGGGCCTGGATGTGACGCTGCGCAGCATGGCGACGATCGCGGCGCAGTGCTGCAACGGCTGGGAGTTCGGGCTCCAGCACCAGATCAGGGTCGGCCTGTCGCTGGGGATGTCGCCGCAGAAGGTGAAAGGTATATTCCTGCAGCTGATCTTTTACGCGGGGATACCGGCGACCGTGTCGTCCTTGGCGCAGGCGCAAAGGGTGATCAACGAACAGCCCATGTGGGTGGCCGAGGACGTGGAGCCGCTCCAGGCGGACTGGTTGGCTACGGTGGAGGAAAAACTGGAAAGGGGACGGGAAATACGGCGGGCAAACTGGGGCGACAACGCCGAGTTCGACCTGGAGAACTCACTCTCCCACGAGCTTATGCCGGAGACTGCCGCCCTGGTTGAGGCCTACAACTTCGGCGAGGTGTGGGCGCGGGGCGACCTCACGCCCAAGGAAAGGACGGTGTGCATCCTGGTGGCGCTGATGTGCCGGGGACACATGAGGCAACTGAGAGAGCACATCGACTACGCCTTGGAACTGGGCATGTCCAAGCGGGAGATATGCGAAGTGTTCTCGCAGGCCGGCTGGTATCGCGGGTGGCCTTACGTGGAGGAGGCTTTGGAGGAGGCCGACGCCGTGTTCACGGAGCGGGGGATTTAGGTTGTGTCGATCCACCAGAGGCGGACCGTCATTTCCGCGAAAGCGGGCATCCAGAGGGTGTGAAATGGGGGCAATCGTTCTTGCCGCAAGGGGTGGTCGCGGCCGATGCGATGCTGGATTTCCTCGAACTATTCCGGCTTGTCCCTTGGCTGATTTGCCTGACCGCCGGTCTCACTAACGCTCCCCGATAGCGCCGCTGCAGCCGCGGCTACTTTTTCAACGAGACCTCATCGCCTCTCTTTACACGTGACCCATGGTGCGATGTGGGGTCAGACCAGTTTTCCCGGCCTCTTCACTTTTCTAGTCTTTGCACAAATCCCATTTAGGAGCCTGTCCCAAACACAATCGGACCGGCTCCAGTTCAATTGGCAGATCAACCACCACGGGGTCGGGGCGAATAACCATTCGCCCCGATACGCCCCACGGGAGAGGGTCTATCCCCGCCCGTTCCGCAGCAGGAGCCCAGGCATCGCGCCGGTGGGTTCGCCGTCCTCAAAGGTGACTTCGCCGTTCACCAGCGTCCAGCGGTAGCCCTTGGCCTTCTGGATGCGGCGCCACTCGCCGCCGGGCAGGTCCTCGGCCACCTCGGACGGTAGCACTTCCAGCCTCTCCAGGTCATAGATGACCATGTCCGCCGGCGCGCCTTCGCGCAGCGCGCCCCGGTCCTGGAACCCGCCGAAGTGCGCCGGCAGGTACGACAGCTTGAAGTGGGCATCCTCCAGCGTGATGACCTGTTCGTCTCGCACCAGCCAGGCCAACATGTCCGTCGGGTAGATGCCGGCGGTCAGGAACTTGACGTGCGCCCCGCCGTCGGAAACTCCAGCGACGACGTGGTTGGAGTCCAGCACTTCCGCCGTGTACTGCGCCACATCGCGACCTTGCGTGTCGGCATAGAACTCCGTGGCCAGGTCGTCCTCCACGCACATGTCCAGCAGCGCGTCGATAACGTGCTTGCCCTGCTCGTCGGCGATTTGCTGAACGGTGAGGCCGGCCTGCGGGCTGGACGCCTCAGTCTCGTCGGGCGCCAGCGCAATCATGCGCCCATCCACGACGTTGACGACAAAGGACTTCAGGCGCAGGTCGCCGTTGGTGATGCACCGTCCGCCGTCGTGCTCGTACTCGTAGCCGTGGGTATCGCAGACGAACTTGTCCCCGTCGTCGTCCACGCAGCCACCTTGGTGGGGGCAGGTGACCGACAGCAGCTTGTAGCCGTCGCGGGTGTTGACCAGGAAGTAGTCAGCTCCGTTGACATTGACCTTGGCCGGCGTGCGGGTGAAGTCGGTTTCAGCGCCGATATCGATCTTCACCTTCCGGGTCATCACCTGAAGGCTACCCACGGAGCCGGGGGTGACCTGGGTGGGACGCCGTCCCGAGTCCCATTCCTCCTTCAGCTTCCGGCGCATCTCCGGGTCGGACATCTTGGCTTTCCTGGTGGCCTTGTCGCCCAGGGTGACCTCGCGCCACATGGGAGTGTCGTCGAACAGGTTCCAGTCTTCGAAGGTGAGTTCAAAGCCACCACGACGGGTATTGCCCTGTCCGTATACCCGCAGGCCACGCTCCGCGCAGCTCTCCAGCCAGCGGATGCGCTCGCGGTGCTGTTCAGGGTGTACGGAATTGGGAGATACCGTCTGGTAAAGCACCGGGCGGTTCGACACCTCGGCTACCTTTTCAAAGAACAGGCGAGCCCCTTCACCCAAAGGCCGTCCTTCTTCGCCGGTCTCCTGGTAGGCCAATTCGATGAAACCCTCGTCCCGGTCGGCCAGCACCTTGGCGAAGGTCAGCACCTCGTGCTCGGACAGCATATCGGTGATCATCGGGGTGCCATCGTAGTCACGCTGCACCGAGTTCACACCCAGCACCTGGGCTGACCAGCCACATGCGCCGGCGTCCATGGCCTCGTGGACGAGCCGTACCATTTCCTGCAGCTCGTCCTCAGTGGGACGGCGCGTCTTCGCCTCGTCCCAGCCCATGACCCAGGCGTACAGCGGCGTCAGCGGGACGTAGGTCAGGCAGTTCACTCCCTTGGGAGTGTTGCTGAGGCTTTCCATGAAGTCCGGGAACGTCACCCAGTTCCAGGGCATCCCTTCCTTCATGGCGTCGTAGGGAATGGCCTCGTTGCGGGTCATGCTGAGCATCGCCCGGTCCTGGTCCTCAACCCGCGACGGCGCAAAGCCGAACCCGCAGTTGCCCAGGGCCACGGACGTGACGCCGTGCCAGCCCGACAGAGTGCAGTAGGGGTCCCAGAAGATCTGGGCGTCGTAGTGCGTGTGCAGGTCCACGAACCCCGGCGCTACGATCAACCCTTCTGCGTCGATCACTCGGTCAGCGGTGCCGCCGTTCAACCCGCCAATCTTGGCGATCCTGCCGTCTTTGATGGCTATGTCGCTGACGTACCGTGGCGTCCGCGTTCCATCAACTATCGTGCCCTTTCTGACGATAATGTCGTAATGCGCCATTGGATCCTCCTTATTGGAATAGATACCGGAGATTTTGCCATGATATTACGACGAAATCCGTTGATATTTCGTCCCGACGTCAGTCTAAATTGCCATCATGGCTGGTGTCAATAATTGTCATTCGCTCGCGCATTGCCTCAATAAAAAGGTTACTTTGAGAAAGTAGTTGCCGCACGTAATATGCTACCGAAAATCGGGAGGCGTTCCCTGTCAGGTGGTCTGGCAAGCTGACGGCAGGGCAGGGGGTTCCGTCCGACGCTGGAATAATAGTTGGGGCAGGGAATGGGACCACATATCTTGCAGGGCTACCGGAGGACTAACTTGCCTTCGCGTTGAAGTGGGGGATGACGTGCTTGCCGAAGAGACGCAGCGTATCCATCACTTCCTCATGGGATATGCCGCCCACCTGAAACAGGGGCATGACCTCGTCCACGCCCGCCTCGGCATAGGCTTCCAGGTAGCGGATACAGTCGTCGGGGTCGCCGATGCAGTAGCGTCCACTCCTTATCTGGTCGAGGGATGATGTTTCCTCGCGCTTTGGAGAGTCGGTCGCGGTGGAGCGGGTGTAGTGCCACTGGTAGTCTTCGGGAACGCGGGACGCGTCCTGTTCGCTCCACACGCGGACGTCCCGGAGGGCCTGCTGATGGCGGTACCAGTCGATCAATTCGGCGGAGCGCTCCTGCACTTTCTGGCGCGACTCCCCGCAGATGGCCACGGTGCTTACAGAGACGCGGTTGTGGACAACCCCGGTGGTCGGACTGGCGTTCCGGATGCCGCCCCGGTAGGCTTGCACGAGAGGAGCCAATCCCGTAGCCCCGCCGCCGGCCATTGCCAGGCAGCCCAGGCCCATGAGTCCCGCCTTCCTGAACGTGTCTTCCTGGCTGCAACCGAGCCAGATGGGCGGGTGGGGCTGCTGGACCGGCTTGGGGTGGACCTCGCGCAAGGGAATTTTATAGTGGTTGCCCTGGTAGGTGAACTCTCCCTCGGTCCATGCCTGCGGGATGATTTCCAGGGCTTCTTCCACCATTCCGGTGGCGTCTTTCAGGTCTGTACCGAAAGCGGCCATCTGGTAGGGGTAGCCGGAGCGGCCCACGCCCAGGTCAACCCTTCCCTTGCTGAGAATGTCCAGGGTGGCGGTGCGGGCCGCGATGTGGAGAGGGTGCTGCACCGGGGGCACCACCACGGCGATGCCCAGACGCATCCGGCTGGTGCGCTGGCTCAATGCGCCAAGGGTTACGTCGGGGGCGCTGGAGTGGGACCACTCGGTACGGAACTGGTGGTCGGCCATCCAGACGCTGCTCAGGCCCATCTCTTCCGCAAAGGCCACCTGGTCAAGCATTTCCAGGAACCGGTCAGCCTCGTAGGAACGGGACGACGACCTGGGGACCTGCATCTGATAGAACATGCCGATTTGCATGGACAAGCTTCTCGCTCCTGACTCCTTGCCGGGCATCCCGGCAAAATTTGATAATGGGATTGCCCGGCAAGGGTTGCCCCTATCGTAAGGCCAAAGAAAATCACCCAGTATGCAACCCAACCCGCATTTTATCCCACCTTGACCCTCCGGCCCTCGTCCGACGACTCTTGCAGAAGGTCGAGGAAGCGGTGGCGGGCAACGGCGGTGTCGAAATCGGGCTGCGCGTCCGAACCGTCGCGGATGGCGTCGCCGATGAAGCGGTAAAGCTGGGCCACATTATACGGCTCGCCTGCCGGTACACCCTCCGGGGCCAGCGACAAGCGGGACGGCACTTCCAGCGGCTGCAAGGGTTGTCCGGCGCCTTGAGCGCCATAGAGACGGACATCCCCGTACTGCACCATCTCCTGGGAGCAGGCCGACAGAGTGCCCTGGGTTCCGTAGACCTCCATACGCCAGCCGCTGCCGTTCCAGGGGATGGTGGCGATGTGGGCCGAGGCCGCCGCGCCGTTTTCCAGCGTGCCGCTCACCATCACGTTGTCGGGCGCGCTCACGTCCACGGTGTTGCCGTCGCCGGTGCTCCACTGGCCCAGTTGCACGCTTACCTGGGCGGACAACTCGCTGAACTCGCCGACGCAGTGGCAGAAGATGTCCAGGGCGTGGCCGGAGGCGATGCTGAGGCTGTTGGCGCCATTGGCCCGGTCGGCCATCCAGGCGCGGTCTGCGCCGCGTCCCATCAGGCCGGGGAGGAACATGGTCATGTTGCAAGACAGCATATCGCCCACGTAGCCCTCGGCCACCAGTTCCCGAAGGCGCAGCAGCGCGGGGCCGCCGCGGGCCTGCAAGCCGATGAGGGTGCGTACTCCCTTGTCGTGGGCCAGGCTGGTCAGCTCGACGGCCTCGACGGTGTTGGCTCCCAGCGGCCACTCGCAGAAGACGTGCTTGCCGGCCTGCAACCCGGCTGTCACCATTCCGTAATGGGCCGGGACGCTGACCGATACCACCACCAGGTCAACGTCGGGGTGGTTGGCCATCTCGGTGTAGTCGTGGAAGGCCAGATTTGCGCCGTAGAACGCCTTGGATTCCCCCGCGGTTTCGGGGCGGGAGGTGCAGACCGCCGTCAGCTCGAAGTCGGGCATTCCCAGCAGGGCGGGCAGGTGGGCCCGCTTGCTCCAGCCGTAGCTGGCGTTGGCCCCGATGATTCCCACGCGAATTGTGTCGGTCATGGCGTCAGCTCCTGTCGGTTTGTGCTTGGGCCGCCGGTCCGATTCGGGTATGCCAGTCGGTCGCCTGCTCGTAGGCGTGGGCGGCGCGGAACGGCGTCTCTTTGGCGAAGGGCCGCGCGCCGAGTTGCCGGCCCATGGGCAGTCCGTCTCTGGTGAAGCCACCGGGTATGGAAATGGCCGGCAGTGCGGTCAGCGAGTAGCAGCCGGTGTAGGCCCGGCGCAAGAAGCAGCGCGTCCGCACGTCCTCTGCGCTCTCGAACCGCGCCGTCAGCGCCGTGTGCAGGGGCGCCGGGTAGGGCGACGTGGGAGACACCAGGACATCCACGTCGTTGAGCGCGGCCATGAACTGCATTCTCAGGAGCACCTTTGCCTTTGTGGCGCGATTGTAGGGCATGAAGGGCATCGGCGACGCTGACAGCAAACGGGTCCGGCTGGCCTGGTCCAGTTCATCGTCGCGAGTTCTCTATGATGGGATCAGTATAGAAAAGTTGGAGGGTCTCATCAATGCCGCGAGCCGACCAAGCCAATGTCCGCAACGCGCCCGGTCTCTGGTACGTGGACGACACCCGCTGCGTGAGGTGCGACGCCGACCGCAGGCTCCGCGAAATCCTGACCGAGGTAGACAAAGACATCCCCCGCGAAAACCCGCTACAAGATCGGCGAATGGCTGGATCGCTGGCTGGAGGAAAAACAAGCCGACGGCCTCCGCGAAAAATCCATCACACGCTACGAAGTCATCATCCGCCTGCACCTCAAACCCGCAATCGGGAATATCCCGCTGAAAAAACTGAGGCCGATCCAGATCGCGATCTGGAACTGGAATTGACCAAGGAGAAACTCAACGAAAAGGGACGAACCAAGAAGGGGATGGACCCCATAGGCGTAGAACAAGTTCACAACGTCCTGGACGCCGCCCTGGAACACGCCTTCATGATGGAACTCATCGGGCGGAACCCGGCCGCGCCGGTCAAGCCGCCGAAGTGTCCGAGGAAAGAGGCGTTTGTCCCAAAAGTCTCACAGGTTCGAGCCCTGATGTCCGAGGCGCAGCAATCCAGCACTACCTGTCGGCGGTCATACATCTAGCCGCCTACACCGGACTCCGGCGCGGTGAACTGGCTGGGTTGACCTGGAAGAACGTGAAGCTCAATGCCGGATACTTATCGGTCGTCCAGTCCCTGGTGGTGACCGCGCACGGCGTCAAACTGGAACCTCCGAAGACCAGGGCGGGTCTACGCGACGTTGATCTCGACCTTGACACGGTCGCACTGTTGCGGAGGCATCGCAACGCACAATGCCGATCAGCGAAGGCCCTGGGAATTGAGCCGCCGGAAATGGTGTTCCCAAAGCAAGACTGGACCGATTGGTGCCGCCCGACGGTCATTGCCCGCGTGGTATCGAGGTGGGCAGAACGTGCTGGCTGTCCGAAATTGACCCTGCATAGTCTCTGTCACTTCCACGCTTCGATGCTGCTGCAATCGGGCGTCAACCCGTCCGTGGTCGCAGAGAGATTGGGGCATTCCAACCCCGCCATCACCATGTCCATCTACGCGCATTGTCTCCCGGGCTGGCAGCGCGGAGCGGCCGACGCCTTCTCGGACCTGATACGGGAGGCGGCCTGATTTTGCTGGACAAATTCCCAGCACCCTACATCACCATACCGCACCGCGAATAGAGATTTGAGTAGGAAATCTCGCCCTACAGCACTCCACGATACCCTGTTTTAGTGATATTATCGTTTCCCTTCATCGGCTCCACTTTTGTCCCCGGGCCCGACCTGCGCGCGATGCTGGCCCGGTTGATAGTCCGGGCGTCCTCTGGCACAATGGGTACCCGGTGTACGCGTTTTGATCCGTGCTGACGGTTGGGTTGCAAACTGGCGCACGGGTACATCAAGAACCACGGAGGTAACGTCCGGTGGCGTTTGTCAAAGGATTAAAGTGCCGGGAATGCGGCCGGGAATACCCGGGCGAACCCCTCAACGTTTGCGATTTCTGCTTTGGCCCGTTGGAAGTCATTTACGACTACGTGACCATCTCCGAGGTCGTTACCCACCAGCGCATCGCCGACGGACCGCTGAGCATCTGGCGCTATCAGGATCTGCTCCCCGCGGAGGCGGACGATCCGGTGGACATCATGGCGGGCTACACGCCCCTGCTGAAGGCCAGGAACCTCGGCAAGAAGCTGGGCCTCAACAACCTGTACATCAAGAACGACAGCGTGAACCCGTCGTTCTCGTTCAAGGACCGCGTGGTGTCGGTTGCCGCTACCAAGGCGGTCGAATTCGGTTACGAGACGCTGGCGTGCGCCAGCACCGGCAACCTGGCCTGCAGCGTGGCGGCCCACGCCGCGCGGGCGGGCATCGACGCGGTGGTCTTCATACCCGCTGACCTGGAACGCGGCAAGGTCATTGGCGCCGCGGTTTACAACCCCACGCTGGTAGCCGTGGAAGGCACCTACGACGAAGTGAACCGCCTGTGCAGCGAGGTCAGCGACAATTATCCCTGGGCCTTCGTCAACATCAACATGCGGCCCTACTACGCCGAAGGCAGCAAGACCCTCGGGTACGAGGTCGCCGAGCAGTTGGGCTGGCGGATACCGGACCACGTGGTGGTGCCGTCGGCTTCGGGCGCGATGTTCACCAAGATCTGGAAGGGATTCAACGAGTTGGCGTGCCTGGGGCTGCTGGACGGCGTGAACCCGCAACCCTTCGGAGCCGATCAGAACACCGTGCATCATCCCGCAATCACCACGCGGATGCACATGGCTCAGGCCGCCGGCTGCTGCCCCATCGTCACCGCGTGGGAAAACCAGCAGAACCAGATCCGTCCCGTGCGGCCCGACAGCATCGCCAAGTCGCTGGCCATCGGCAATCCGGCGGACGGGATCTACAGCCTCCGCGTCATCAGGGAGTCGGGCGGAAGCGGCTACGCCGTGCCGGAATCCCAGGTCGTGGAAGGCATCAAGCTGCTGGCGGAAACCGAGGGCATCTTCACCGAAACCGCCGGCGGAGTGACCGTTTCCACCCTGAAGTACCTGGCCGACACCGGCGCCATCGGCGCCGATGAACTCACGGTGGCCTACATTACCGGCAACGGTCTGAAGACCCAGGAAGCCGTGGAAGAGGTGGTCAACCCCCTCCAGGTCAAGCCGATGATGGGCTCCTTCGAGGAGGCCCTGGAACATCGGCTGGCCGCTCGGGTGTAGTTGCTCATGGCCAAACAGCGCGTGCGGTTCACGTTCTCGGCCGAGATGGTGCGGGAGCCCATTATCTACCGGCTGGGGCACGACTTCGACGTGGTTACCAACATCCGGCGCGCCGACGTTCGTTCGGACGTCGGCTGGGTTATCCTGGAGCTGGAAGGCTCCGATGAGGAGATCCAGCGGGGTCTCGACTGGGTTGGCAACACCGGCGTGCGGGTCGACCCCATAGCGGGAGACGTGATCGAAGGCTGACGCCACTCCGCGGCAGACCAACCCGATGTCCCAACCAACATGCCGCAGCGGCGGACGCGAAACGGCATCCCAAAATTGCAGGAGGAACAATTCCGATGGGCGTAACGGTACGCATTCCCACCCCGCTGCGACGCATGACCGGCGGCGCGGACAAGGTCGAACTGGACGTGGCCGACCTTTCGCAGATGATCGACCGACTGGAGAGCGACTACCCCGGCTTCAAGGAGCGGCTGCTGGACGAAGAGGGCGAACTGCGCTACTTCGTGAACATTTACGTAAACGGTGAGGATATCCGGTTCGACCAGGGGCTGCGAACGTCTATCAAGTCCGGAGACGAGATCAGCATTGTCCCTGCCGTCGCCGGCGGACTGACCTGAATACCCAGGGTGGCGCTGCC
Organism: Chloroflexota bacterium; assembly: GCA_028873965.1. GTDB lineage: Bacteria > Chloroflexota > Dehalococcoidia > Lucifugimonadales > UBA3495 > Bin87. Next base: position 34,004 of record JAPPMU010000051.1, on the reverse strand, counting down.
TCCCTGACCCGAACACTCCCGCCGGTGCGGGAGTGTTGTCTTTTGGGCGCGCATGGTCTCACCCAAGGTCTTTCCAAAGTCCCGGATGCGGCTTTGCGCTCCAAACCGTCATTACGGCGAAAGCCGGAATCCAGAACATTCCGAACACAACGACTTCCTGGATTCCTGCTTCCGCGGGAATGCCGGATTAACATTGGAAAGGCTCTGACAGCGCCGGGACCGCCTTGACACGTTCCCTCATCATTAGGGCTCAGAGCCCGGTTGCCGCGTGAAACGTGGCCCGAATCAGCTCGCTTGACATGATTGCCGGCGTTCGTTACATTTTCCCAACGTTGGAACGGACGGGCCCAACCCCGAAACCGCGCGCCGCGCCTACCCCGCAACTCTCACCGCACGGCAGGCTTCGTCAATGGGTACAACACCAACAGCCTCCACGGAGGCCAGCCGGCTGGCTCGGCAGGGCAACGACAGGGCGCTAAGAGAAGCGCCGGATCTGCCCGCCATGTTTGACCGTTACCGAGAACACCTGGAAAACGCGCTGGCAGCCGCAGTGCCGCCTCTGGAAGGTCACGCGGTCAACGCGTTGCTGCGGTACCATCTGGGATGGCCGGACCGGACGGGTACGCCAGCAGCCACTCCCGCGTCCCAGGGCAAAGCGCTCCGGCCCACCCTGTGCATGTTCGCGTGCCACGCCTTACAGGGCGACCCCGCTCGTGCCGCTCCGGCTGCGGCCGCGCTGGAGCTGATCCACAACTTTTCCCTGGTCCACGACGACATCCAGGACCAGGGGATGGAACGGCGGCACCAGCCCACCGTTTGGGCCGTTTGGGGCACGGAGCAAGCCCTGGTGGCTGGCGACGCGATGCAATCGCTGGGTGACCTGAGCGCTTTGAACGTGGGCGGCAGCGCGCCACCAGACACCACCATCCGCGTTTCCCAACTCCTCACGCAAAGCTACCTGGAAATGATCGAAGGCCAGTGCCGCGACCTGGAGTTCGAGCGGCGCGAAGTGATCGCGTCGGACGAATACCTAGACATGATAGCCCTGAAAACGGGCGCTCTGATCCGCAGCAGCATGGTCATCGGAGCCACCATCGCCACCCACGATATTGAAACCCTGGAGGGCGTGGCCCGGTTCGGCCGGGCCATCGGGCGATTGTTCCAGATCAGGGACGACTACCTGGGCATCTGGGGCGACGAAGCCATTACCGGAAAGTCCACGGACAGCGACATCGTCCAGCGCAAAAAAAGCTACCCCATCGTGTGCGCCTTCCAACATGCTGAAGGGGCCAACCGCGACGAGTTGTTGCGCCTGTACGCCCAGGAGGAGCTCGACGAAGACGACGTGAATCACGTCCTGAACATACTGGACGACCTGGGAGCCGACCGCCAGACTGACGAACTCACCGAGGCCACCGCCGAGGAAGGCCGGGCCGCGCTGGCGTTGCTGGAGTTGCCGCCCTGGGCCGCGGAGGACGCAAAAAACCTGATTGACTTCATGGCTTACCGCCTATTCTGACCGGCCCCGGCCATAACCTATGGAGACCCTGAGCATGGTACAGACACATAAGGACCCGCAAACCGCTATCAAGCCGGCCAAGCGCCCGATGGAATTGGGCGTGCGGATGGGTTGGTACATACTCAAGAACCGGCTCCGTGGCCGCAAGCGTTTCCCGCTGGTCACCATGCTGGAACCGCTGGAGATGTGCAACCTGGCGTGCATCGGATGCGGACGCATCCGGGAATATCGCGGCGTGCTGGACCAGATGATGCCGGTGGAAGAAGCTCTGGCCGCCGTGTACGAGTCCGGCGCGCCCATAGTGTCCATCGCCGGCGGCGAACCGACCATCCATCCCAAAATCGACGAGATCATCAACACCCTGGTCAGCCAAAAATACTTCGTCTACTGCTGCACCAACGCGCTGCTGCTGCCGCGTATGCTGGACAAGATTCCGCCATCCAAGTATTTCTGCTGGGTAATCCACATGGACGGCATGGAGGAAAAGCACGACGAATCGGTGGCGCGGGCCGGCGTGTTCAAACGTGCGGTGGAAGGCATCGAAATGGCGGTGGACCGGGGCTATCGCGTCTGTACCAACACCACGGTGTTCCGCAACAGCGACGTCGAGGATTTGCGGGAGATGTTCCGCTACGTCGGCGACCTGGGCGTCGAAGGCTCGATGATCTCGCCGGGTTACGACTTTGAAGACGCCCCCGACCAGGATCTTTTCCTTACCCGTCAGGAATCCAGGAACGTCTTCCGGGACCTGCTGGACCCAACCCGGACCGAGGGGATGCGGTTCTACAATAACCCCTTGTACCTGAACTTCCTCCGGGGAGAGCGAGAATACCAGTGTACGGCCTGGTCCAATCCCACCTACACCGTCATGGGTTGGCGGAAGCCCTGTTATCCGCTGGCGGACGAACACGCCACCGACATCGACGAACTGTACGAACCTCGGTTGTGGGAGGAACAATACGGCGTGGGCAGAGACCCCCGTTGCAACAACTGCATGATGCACTGCGGCTTTGAATCCGCAACCATATTCAACGCTATTGGCAAACCCCGGGAATGGGTCACGTTCATCAAGTCCGGAGCCGCGCATAAAGGAGGCATCAGCGTCGGCTAGCCAATCCCGGCATTGTGTCCGCTCGACCGATTGGGTGGCGGGCAATCGGGGAGATAACAAGAACGCCGACCGGCCGATTGAGGTTGGTCGCTGCTGGTACGTCTATGCTTGCCATAGTTGCGCCTTTGGCCACGGAAATCGCCGGCGCGCGCCGGGCAATCGGCGGCGCGCGCGCAAGTGCCGTAACGTCGCGCGTCACCGGCGTCGGCCGGCAGAGCGCCGAGGACGGCGTCGCCGCCGTCGCGGAACTGTCGCCGGATGCGATTGTCATGATCGGTTTCTCCGGCGGGGCGGACCCGGACCTGCGTACCGGCGACCTGCACGTCGCCGAGGTGTTTCACTCCGCCGATGGGATGGAGCCCATCACCGCGGCGCCGGGGCTGACCAACAGCGTTAAAGCCTGGGCCCGCGGGAAACAGACCCGCCTGGTGTGCGGCCCCTCCGTGACGGTCAAGACCATCGCCGACTCGAAATCAAAATCCACCCTGCACGCGGCCACCGGAGCGATGTCGGTCAACATGGAAGATTATTGGGCCGCGAGCGCCGCATCCACTTACGGGATCCCGTTCGCCTCCGTCCGGGCCGTGCTGGACACCGCCCAGGATGAGCTGCCGGAGTATCTCATCGACGCCGGTGACGGAATTTTCGGCGTGCTGCGTGGGCTGGCGATACATCCCGGCAGCGCACCGGATCTAATACGGCTGGCCTGGAAGGCGCGGGTAGCGCGACGTCGCCTGGCCGACTGCGTATCCGGATTGTTGGAAGCGCCGCCTGTGCTCACGGCCGGTACGGTTCCGTTGATCCCATGACTACCCTGGTAACCGGCGCCACCGGTTTTGTCGGCGGGAACCTGGCCCGCGCTCTGTGGGCCCGGGGCGAAGACGTGCGGGCTCTGGTCCGGCCCACCGCCAATGACCTGGCAATTCGCGACACCGGAGTGGCGCAGGTAACCGGCGACCTTCTGGACAGCGAATCGGTGCGCCGGGCCACCGAGGGCTGCGAGACCGTCTACCATTGCGCTGCAACTTACTCCTTCTGGTCGCCACGCCCGCGCGAAGTGTACCGCTCCAACGTGACCGGAACGGAGAACCTCCTTGACGCCGCGCGACGGGCCGGCGTGCGCCGGGTGGTTTTCACCAGCTCGGTGTCCACCATCGGCATCCCTGACCACGGCCCCGACGACACGGAGCGCCTGGGCACTGAAGAGATGCCGCCCCGACCGGCTTTGCTTATCGGTCATTACAAGCAGTCCAAGTACGCCACCGAGCAAATCGCTCTGGCGGCCAACGACGACGAGATGGAAGTGGTGGTGGTCAACCCCTGCGCTCCGGTAGGCGAATGGGACGTGAAACCGACGCCGACCGGGCAAATCCCCCTGTCCTTCGCCCGCGGCAAGGCCCCCGGCTACATCGCCACGGGCATGAACCTGGTGGACGTGTCGGACGTCGCCGAAGGACACATATTGGCGATGGAACGCGGCGCTCCCGGTGAACGCTACATCCTCGGATGCCGCAATCTCACCCTGAAAGAGATTTTCGACCTGCTGTCGGAAATCACCGGGCGGCCCGCACCCAAAATTCGCATACCGCATTGGGCCATCCTGGGGATCGCCTACCTGGACGAATTTGTCGAAGGCGCCTTGCTGCGACGGCCGCCGGCGGTTCCCGTCGAAGCAATCAAGATCACCAGGCACCCGATGTACGTCAGCTGCAGCAAGGCCGTATCGGAACTGGGTCTGCCCCAGAGCCCGGTTGAAGCGGCCCTGGAAAAAGCGGTCCGCTGGTTTCGAGATTACGGTTACATTTAGCGCTTCAGGATTTGCAGGGTAAGCATCATGGTTATCCAGGAAATCGCTCGCAACGGGGCCAGCCCTGGTGTTGACGCGCCGTCGCCCGAGGCGCTGGACGGATCCATCGAACGGCTGCAGGAGTACTTCCGGCGGATCCAGGACCCGGCCGGCTTCTGGTGGGGCGAGCTGGAATCGAACAATACCATGGAAGCCGAGTACGTGATGCTGTCCCGGTTCCTGGGCCATCACAATCCGGAGCGCGAGCAGCACATCGTCAATTATCTCCGGAGCAAGCAACTGGACGACGGGTCGTGGGCGATCTACTACGGCGCTCCCGGCGACCTGTCCACCACCGTAGAATGCTATTTCGCGCTGAAGCTGTGCGGCGAAGACCCGCAAGCCGACCACATGCGCCGGGCGCGACAGTTTGTCCTGGAACGCGGCGGAGTGCCGCGCGCCCGGATGTTCACCCGAATCTGGCTGGCGCTGTTCGGTCAGTGGGAATGGGACGGCACCCCCAACCTCCCCACCGAGATGATACTGCTCCCCACCTGGGCGCCACTGAGCATATACCGTTTCGCCAGTTGGGCGCGCGGATGCATCGTTCCTCTGTCCATCGTGCTGTCGCGCCGTCAGGCTCGACCCGTTGCGCCGGAGCACGCTATCGACGAGCTGTTTCCCGATGGCCGCTCCGGGACCGATTACTCCATACCTGCGCCGCCCGGTCTCAATTTGCCCCGACTGGTGCACCTGGCCGAACGGTTGCTCGGGAAGACTTACAATCGCCTTCCCTGGAATCCGCTGCGCAAGTTCGCGGAGCGCAAAGCCATCCGCTGGATCCTCGACCGCCAGGAGGCCGACGGCAGCTGGGGCGGCATCCAGCCGCCCTGGGTGTACAGCCTCATCGCCCTCAGCCTTTGCGGAACCGGCAACGAGCATCCCACTATGGCCCGCGGTTTCGCCGGCCTGGACGGCTTCTCCATCCAAAAGGGCGACCGCTGGACCATCCAGGGCTGCATCTCGCCGGTCTGGGACACGTGCCTGGTGGTTCAGGGGCTGGCCGAGAGTGGACTATCCCCTGATGATCCCATGCTGGAATCGGCCACCCGCTGGCTGGTGGACAAGCAAATACTGGTCGGTGGCGACTGGCAGGTGCAGGCCCCGCAGCTGCAACCGGGCGGGTGGGCTTTCGAATTCCACAACAACTGCTATCCGGACATCGACGACACCGCCGAGGTGGTGCTGGCTCTGCGTCTGGGCAAATTGCCGGGCTCTGAAGACCACTTGCGTCAGGACGCGATTTCGCGCGCAGCGGAATGGGTCCAGGGGATGCAGAACAAGGACGGTGGGTGGGCATCCTTCGACAAGGACAACAATCACGGTTACGTCACGGCCCTGACGTTCAGCGATTTTGGAGAAGTTCTTGATCCGTCCAGCGCGGACGTAACCGCCCACGTCCTGGAAATGTACGGCAAGCTCGGATACAAAACCGATCAGGTTTTCCTGCAAGAGGCGTATCGCTATCTGCGCCAGGAGCAGGAGGAAGACGGTAGTTGGTTCGGGCGATGGGGTGTAAACTACGTTTACGGACTGGGGGCCGTCCTGCCGGCCCTGGAGGCCGCGGGTGAGAACCTGCGCCAGCCCTACGTGCGCCGCGCCGTGCAATGGTTGATTGACCACCAGAATCCCGACGGAGGCTGGGGTGAATCCTGTGCGTCCTACATCGATTCCGCCCAACGCGGGGTCGGGCCCAGCACCGCTTCCCAAACCGCTTGGGCTATCATGGCGCTGGTTGCCGCCGGATACGGCGACCACCGGGCCACGCACCGTGGCGTTTCATACTTGCTGGAAACACAACTTGCGGAGGGCAACTGGGACGAGCCGTACTTCACCGGCACCGGGTTTCCCGGATACCTGAAAGGCGAACGAGTGGACAGGATCCCGCAGGCCGGCGAACGTGGATTCCAGGGCGCTGAGCTCTCGGCGGGATTCATGATCAACTATCACCTTTACCGAAACACGTGGCCGCTGATAGCCTTGGCTCGCTATCAGGCAAGCCGGGCTCAAGGAGACCGGATCGGCAAACCCCCAGGCAATGGTTATCGGCCAATGGAGCCGCCGGCTCGTACCTCGGCCCATCCCGCATAAGTGTTCCCTTCATCACACTCCCCTACACAGTGCAGCTCATGAAAACCGAACATTTTTCCCTGAAAGTCGACACCACCGGCGCGCCCGAATTCATCGATATCACTGACTGGGTGAAGGGTTGCGTTGGGAAGTCCTGCGTCAGCAACGGGTTCGTTGTGGTGTACTCCCGTCACACCACTGCCGCCGTGATCATCAACGAGAACGAACCGTTGTTGATTGAAGACATGACGCGGTTCCTGGAGAAGATGTGCCCTCGTTTCGGGGAATACCGGCACAACGATTTCTCGGTACGCACGGTCAACATGACCGAGGAAGAATCTCCCAACGGTCACGCGCACCTGCAGCACTTGATGCTGGGGTCAAGCGAAACCATTCCGCTCATCGATGGGAAGATTCCGTTCGGTCAGTGGCAGAGCATTTTCTTCATCGAGCTGGACCATCCACGGCCACGCGAGGTAATGGTCCAGATCGTGGGTGAGTAGGCGCGCTCCGGACGTCGAGCAGCATGTCAGCCGCATTTGAAGAGCGAAACACCTCCAATGAGGATGCTGGCGTGATCGCATCCGCGGAGAAGATGACGCTGGCCGAAGCGTACCGGTACTGCGAAACGCAGGCGCGCAGCCACTACGAGAATTTCAACGTCGGCGGTTGGATCACGCCCCGGGAAAAACTGCCGCACGTCTATGCAATCTACGCCTGGTGTCGGATGGTGGACGACCTGGGCGACGAATCCCTGCCGTCAGAACCGGTGGCAACAGCCGTTGATAACGGCAAACTCGACGACACGATCGCCGCCCACCGCCGCGGCCAACTGGCGTGGTGGGAAGACGAGCTGGAGGCGATTTATTCGGGGCAACCCGCGCACCCCATATCCATCGCGGTCCAGCACACCGTCGCATCGTTCGACATCCCCAGGGAGCCGTTCCAACTCCTGATACAAGCCAACTTGATGGATCAGGGATCCGGGCGTTTCGATACACTCGGCGACGTGGTGGAATACTGTCGCCATTCCGCAAACCCGGTCGGACACCTGTACCTGTACCTGTTTGGGTACGGCGATCGCCGGCGCCTCCTCCTCGCCGACCACACCTGCACCGCCCTGCAGCTCACCAATTTCTGGCAGGACGTCGGCCGCGACTATCGGGACCGCGGCCGTATCTACCTCCCCCAAACCGACATGAAGCGGTTCGGCGTCACCGAGAGCGACATCGCGAACGGTTCAGCGACCGACGCTTTCCGCTCGTTGTTGCGATACGAATGCGACATCGCGATGGGAATGTTCCAACAGGGCGCGCCTCTGGTTAAGTCGCTGGACCGTCGAACCCAACTGCCGGTGGCCCTCTTCACTCGGGGCGGCGCGGCCATCCTCCACGCCATTCGCCGGCAGGGATACGACGTACTGAGCCGCCGGCCCGCATTGTCGAAACGTCAGAAAGCATGGCTGTTGGCGTCTGCCTGGTTGGGCAACAAGTTGGGCGCCGGGTACGGATTGCCCAATCCCTGAGGCAAGACCCATGACTACCCCCTTGCCAACAGCATCCTCACCGTCGCCCGAGGCGTTGGCGGCCGCCTATGAGGAATGCCGCCGGGTTACCAGGCGCGAAGCCCGAAACTTCTATTTCGCCTTCCTGACGCTGCCGGCCCGGCAGCGGCGGGCCATCTATGTTGCTTACACGTTCTGCCGGTATTGTGATGACTCGGTCGACGCCGAAGGAACGCACGCTGAGAAGTTGCAGCGCATCGAGCGCCTGCGCGACATGCTGGCCGCAGCCTACGCCGGGACCGCCAACCAGCCGCTGTTCATCGGGCTGGCCGACATGGCGTCAACCTACGGCATCCCGCAGGAATACTTCCAGGAAGTCCTGAGCGGAGTGGAATCTGACCTGGTAAAGACCAGGTTCGCCAATTTCGAGGAATTGCGCGGCTACTGCTACCAGGTGGCATCGGTGGTCGGCCTGATTTGCATTCACATCTTTGGCTATCGCAACGGCGAAGAGGCCCGCCGGGGCGCCATCGACCTGGGGTTGGCCATGCAGCTGACCAACATCTGCCGCGACGTTCTGGAAGACTGGGAATTCGGAAGGGTTTACCTGCCGCAGGACGAAATGCTCCGGTTCGGAGTGACCGAATCCGATCTGGGCAATCGGGCGGTCACCGACGGCTTTGCCAACCTGATGCAGTTCCAGATCGACCGGGCCCGGGAGTACTTCGCCAGCGGCCGGGGTTTGCTGACATACCTCCCGCCAAGATCACGCGCCTGTCCGGCTGCTCTGGGTCTCATCTATGGCGAAGTTCTCAACAAGATCGAAGCCGCCGGATACGACGTGTTTCGAGAGCGCATCAGCTTGAGCAAAGGCGCCAAGCTGGGGTTGATGGCCAGGGCATGGCTCACGGGCCCTTTGATGAAGTGACCGGCGGCCGCGGCGATGCCGAGCCATCGGCGCTGGTAATTGGCGGCGGACTGGCGGGCATCGCTGCGGCTGCCAGGCTCGCGGAGTCCGGCTGGCGGGTTACGCTGCTGGAAGCTCGAAACTCTCTGGGAGGTCGAGCCTTTTCGTTCGTCGACCGGGAGAGTGGCCGCGAGTTGGACAACGGGCAGCACGTGTTCGTGGGCGCGTGTCGCAACCTTATAGAGTTCTGCGAGCGTATCCAGGTCGCCGACCTGTGGCACTTGCAGCCCAGGCTGAACGTCGATATCTATGACCGCGCCGGTCGCCGGGGAAAACTCTACGGACTCGGCGGACCCGCACCGGCCCACCTGCTGGCGGCTTTCGTCACCTATCGCCACTTGAGCCTGGGCGACAAGTTACGAGCGGTTCGCGGCGTGATCGCCGCGATGCTGGCCGACCGGACCGCGCCCGAGATGGAAACAACCTCGTTTTACGACTGGCTGAGGGCCCACGGCCAGTCGGAGCGATGTATCTACAACCTTTGGAACGTGATCATCGAGGGAACTCTCAACGACAACATTCGAGACGTCAGCGCGGCGATGGGGTTGATGATCGCCCAGGACGGCTTGTTGAAGGGGAGGCGCGAGATCAACATCGGGTATCCCAATGCTCCCCTGGGACAGGCCGTAGGCGTGCCGAGCGAAGCCTACTTACACAAGCTGGGCGTGCGGACTCTACTCGGCTGCCCGGTCCATGCCATCAAGGCCGATGAAGACGCCTTGGTGCTGGGTGTCGAGGCTGGGGCCGGCCGGATTTTCCGCGCCGACGCCTACGTGAGCGCGGTGCCGTTCTGGATACTGCCCAGCTTGATCACGGACGGCCTGGCAGGGAAAGAGCCGTTCAATTCGTTGACCGGCTTGCAAGCCTCCCCCATCGTCAACGTCCATCTTGAATACGACCGCCCGGTGATGGACGGGGAGTTCTGCTACTTTCTCGACAACCCCCTGCAATGGGTGTTCAACGATTCATTGATCCGAGGCGGTGACGGGTCGCCCGGCGGCCAGTCGTTGACGGTGTCCATTAGCGCAGCGTGGGAACACATCGACCTGCCGAGACCGGACCTGACGAACAGCATCGCCAACGAGATGCGCGCCGCATTTCCCAAAGCCCGCCAGGCGCAGCTCGTGAAATCGACGGTGGTAAAACAGCGCAACGCCACTTTCCGGTGCACTCCGGGAGCGCGGCGATTTCGACCCGGGCCGGTCACTGCATCTCCCAATCTCTTTCTGGCAGGGGAATGGACCGACACCGGGTGGCCTTCGACTATGGAGGGGGCAATCATCAGCGGATATAATGCTGCTGCTGCGGTTATGTCGCGTTTCGGCGCCGCCGCAGGCACCCTGGAGGAAAAGAGTGTCCGACCAATGGTCTGAACAGCGCGCCAATCTCACCGAGGCCACCCGGGAAATGTACCGGCGCGGTCTGGTGGGCGCGTATTCCGGGAACACCAGCCTGCGTTTGACCGACGCGGGAGACGACAGCCTGCTGCTGGTCACCCCGACGCATCACCCCTATTACCGGCTGGAGCCGGACGAACTGGTGGTGGTGAACCTGGACGGTGAACCGGTGTCTCCCGCTCCCATGCCGCCGTCGTCGGAAACCCGCCTTCACCTCGAGATCTATCGCCAGCGACCGGACGTTCAGGCGGTGGCGCATACCCACTCCATATACGCGTCGGTGGCGGCGGTCATCGGCCGGGACATTCCGCCGCTGATTGACGAAATGCTGATGACCATCGGAGGTCCGATCAAGGTCAGCAAGTACGCCTTCCCGGGGACGCAAGAACTGGCCGAACAAGCCTACGTCGCGTTGGGCGACCGCAACGCCGCCCTGCTGCGCAACCACGGCGCCGTGGGCGTGGGGCCGGACATCTGGGAGGCGCTGGAGGTCTGCGACCTGGTTGAGCGCCTGGCGCAGATTTTTGTGCACGCCCGCAACTTCGGGCCGCGGGCCGCCGCCCCGCTACCCGACGACGCCATAGCGACCGAGATGCAAATGTTTCAGGACCGGCGCTGAACGCAATCCGGACCCGGTCACAGCCACCCAACCGCAGATAGGGCTGCGCCAAGACATGAGCACCACATCTGGAGCGTCACGCGAGTTTGCCCACGCCATCGGCGTGGTGGGCGCTGCGTCCAGCTTCGGGGCGCAGATGCTGCTGCACCTGGAGCGGGAACGACCGGACTGCTGGCTGGTGTCCATCGCCGAGCGTCCGCTCCGTTGGCCCGTGGAACGGATTTCCACCTACCGCCTGGCCCAGAATCGGGTGGGCGGCATCCTGACCATGTCCGACATTCCAGACTTTATGCAGCAGAAAGCGTGGGATATGTTCCTGGAAGGACACGAGCTGACCATCGCCGACATCCCGGACGTGCTGCAGTTGGAAGGCGTCGATGCGCTGATCCACGTCGGCAGCTATTACGATGGACCAAACCCGGAACAGTTCTGCGCCGACGCACAGCTTTGGCTCCGCGCGGCCCGCGTCGCGGGAGTGCGTCAGTTCATCTACCTGTCGGACGTTCGTGTCTACGGGGCAAATGCCGACAACCCTATCCCTATCACGGAGCGAACCTCCACAAATCCCAGCCGCCAGCACCGTTACCTGGCCGATGCTGAGCCGGCATCGCCCTCTGCGGCGGAAGACGAAACGCCTGCGGAGGCGCACAACAATGCCGAACAACCGATGAAGGTGGCCGTGCTGCGTACCGCGATGTCGGTCAGCGCCAATCACGCGAGCCCTGCGGCTGACGAGCTATTACTGCCGGCCGTTACCGCCAACCGGAAGCGCAGTTTTCCGCTCCAGTTCCTGCACCAACATGACCTCGCGCGAGCGATAGAACGGGTGATAACCCAGCGATTGGACGGAGTGTTCAACGTGGCCGGCGACGGGGTGGTGGATTCGTTGGACATTCTGGAATGGTGCCGGGTTCCCGGACTGCCCAGAAACGCCGGATCCAGCCGGTCATTTAACTCGATGGGAAGGCAGCTGTCGAAACATCCGCTGATAATGAGCTCCGCCAAATTCAAACAATCCGCCGGTTTCCGGTTCAAGTACTCGTCCGCCCGCGCCATCCGCGCCTACTGCCATTCAGTCCTCCTGGAACCGGCCTGACGTCATGCCGTCACCGCATCCCGCAGTTCCGGACCCGGTGGTGATCGACACCGATCCCGGCGTTGACGATGCCATCGCCCTGCTGATGGCGCTGTCGTCGCCTCAGATGGATGTGGTCGGCCTGACCACAACTGCGGGCAATGTTCCGATAGGTCCGGCGACCAGAAACGCTCTCGCCATCCTGGAAAGCGTGGGGCGCACCGATATTCCAGTCTCCAAAGGAGCAACTCGGCCGGTACGCGGACGCTACGCTTACGCTCGTCAGGTTCACTCGGCGGAGGGCCTCACCCACCCGCTGCCGGCGCCTGCGACACACACGACGGATACGGGCGCCGTGCCGTTCCTGTCCGCAACACTTCGAGCGCATCCGGGCGCCGTCACCGTCATTGCCCTCGGTCCGTTAACCAACCTCGCCCGGTTGCATCGGGATCAACCGTCAGTTTTACCGCTGGCGAAGCGCGTGCTCGTCATGGGCGGCGCGGTGCAGTCTCCCGGCAATGTCACGCCGCACGCAGAGTTCAACTTCTACAGTGATCCCACCGCCGCCCGTCTGGTGGTGGAATCGGGAATACCGTTAACGCTCATTGACATGGCGCCGTGCCGGCAGGTTTTCCTGACCCGCGAGGATGTCGAGGGTGCGCGCGCCTCCACTGAAGCGGGTAACTTGGCCGAACGGTTGCTCTCCGGTTGGTTCAGGCAAGACCCCACTCGGGAGCGGTTCTACATGTACGACCCGCTGACGCTGGTCGCAGCGGCAGACCCGCACGCTATCAAGTTTCGCTCGGTGACGATGACGGTTGATGACTCGATAACCACCGACGACAGCACTCTGTGGGGCCGTTGCCGGGTGCTGGACGAAACCGAAGGGCCTATCAGCATCGCCGAACCCGGGGGTGTCGACGTGCCAACATCACTACAACTAATCCGCGAATTGCTGGGGTGGTCCCAGCCGGCGGCGATCTGAGCATGGAGGGAGAGGCGCCATGGCAGTCCAACGCAAAGTATTGATCGTGGTGTTCGACGGTCTCCAGCCGGCGCAGATCACGCCGGAGCTGATGCCCAACCTGGCCCGGTTCGCCCACGGAGGCGTCACCTTCGCCAACCATCATCCGGTGTTTCCCACGGTGACGCGGGTCAACGCCTCGAGCCTGGTCACGGGTTGTATGCCCGGGCGACACGGCCTGGCCGGAAACACCTTCCTGTGCCGGGACTTCGATCCGCATCGCGTGATTCCCGCCATGGAACCCACGATGCAGGAGGTTGTCGACTCCACCGGACACGCGCTGCTGGCGCCGACACTGGCCGACGTGCTGGGTCAACACGGCATGGAATACTTCGCCATCGGCACCGGAACCAGCGGCAACGCCTACATGCATAACCCCAACGCGGCGACGGCCGGCGGCGCGACCATCCATCCCGATTTCACCTTGCCCCGTCCGCTGCACGCCGAACTGACCCAGCGGTTTGGCGACTGGCCGGCCCAGGACCTGCCCAACACGGCGCGTTTGACCCATGCCAGACGCATCCTGACCGAGTTCGTCCTGCCCGAACGCGATCCTGCGGTAGCGCTGCTCTGGTCGTCGGAGCCGGACAAGACCCAGCACGAGGACGGAGTCGGACTGGGCCGGGCTCCGCAGGCTCTCGCCGAAGCGGACGCCGAGTTCGGCGAGCTGCTGGCCTGGCTGGAGGAGCATGGCCGCGCTGACACTACGGACATTTTCATCGCCTCCGATCACGGATATTCCACCATCAGCGAGGTCGTGCGCCTGGAACAACTGCTGCGCGAAGCGGGGTTCGCCGCAATTGACCAGCCCGGCGGTGTGGCGGTGGCGGCCAACGGCGGGTCTGCGCTGCTGTACGTCAACGACGGCGAGCCGGAAGCGGCCGAAAAGCTGACCGCGTGGCTGGTCGCGCAGCCCTGGTGCGGCCCGCTGTTCGCGTCGGAGCGGGTTGGGCAACCGGCGGGCACGCTGCCCCTGGCGCTGCTGGGATGCGAAGGGCCGCGCTCGCCGGACCTGATCATGTCATTCCCGTGGCAGAGTGGCTCCAACCCGGCGGGCTTTGCCGGCCATGCTCCCGCCACCGGTGGCGCCGTCGGTCAGGGTCAGCACGGCAGCATGAGCCGGCACGAACTGCGGAACACCGGCCTGGCCGGCGGGCCTTCGTTCAAGCGCGAAACCATCATCGAGACGCCAACGGGCAACATCGATTTCGCTCCCACCATCCTGCATCTGCTGGGCCTGGACGCGGAAGCGCCAGCGATGCACGGCAGAATATTGTTGGAGGCCCTGGAGAATGGGCCACCGGGTCCAGCGCCGGACCGACAGGTTTATAGAGCTGAGCGGCCCGGGTTCTGTCAGGAACTACAAATCAGCGCGGTGGGGAAGACGCAGTACGTTGACTGGGGAAACCGGATGTAGCCCCTCGTGACGTCCACAGTTTGTCATCGCGAGGAGCGCAGCGACGTAGTGATCTCTTTGCCATAGCTACGCCCTTTACCCCGACGAGATTGCCACGCTGCGCTCGCAATGACAGATTGCGCCAAGTGGGTACGCGTGAGGCTGTAACTCCCAGCGGCGAACCTGCCATATCCCTGTGGTCAGTTCCCGTCGGGGTTGAAAGGGAAGCCGTCCACCAGGACACTCTTGATGACTGCCTGCCCTCGATCGTCCAAGGAGACGATAACCTTCACGTCCTGAGCACGCTCAATGATGTGCCCCGTGCCCTCAGGTACGAAGTAGGTGCCGATTCCGAAATCCAGGCGGCCATCCGCGTTGATCACCCCGCGGATGTACACGTCCGACGATTCCGGCTTCGAGCGTGTGTGCCGCGACGCGCACCATACGTCACCACATTCCGCCAGGATTACGTACACGTTTGCGCCAGCAGGCTGTCCTGACAGCCACGGCGGGACTTGCGCAATCTCGTAATCCAGAATCGCGTAGTCGCCCTGAAACAGCGAGCGCGGGTCAACGGGCGCGGTCTGCAGGATAATCTCGCGCCCCTCGGTCAGGGCGACCTCGCGCACGCCGGCGAAAGCGACCAGGCCAACCACCTGAGCCGCCACCACCGCAAAAAACAGGATGCTTGCCACCCGCGTCATGCCGGCTCCGCAACGACACGCACGCCGCGCAGCATTCGCCGGCGCAGAAATTCGAGCCCAAAGCCCATGCCCAGCATGATCGCCCCGGCGACGATGAACGCCAGTGATTGCCCCAGCAACCCGAAGCCAAACTCGAAATAGCGGGTGAACAGCGTAATCGCGAAGGCGATGACCGCCAGATTGATCAGGTCCGCGCGGTTCCAGCGGTATCCGGCCGCCACCAGCGCCAGCACCGTGCACAGCAGGGCAACGTTCAACGGAAGCCACGTCCACGTCCAGCCCAGCAGAAGCCCCAACCACGAAACCAGCGCCAGCAAACCCATCGCAGCGGCGCCCGAGGTCTCCCAATTCAGTTGTCCCGGTGATGCGTGGACCGGCGCTAACCGCTTTATGTCAACCACCCATATCAGGACCAGAACGGCCAGCGCCGCGCCCCAAACCGTGCCGGACAGGAACCAATATTCTCCCAGGAAGGCCAGCGCCGTACCCCCCGTCCCACCCGCCGCCGCAGCCCAGGGTTCGCTGTAGCTCATGGCGTAAACGCTGGCGATGGCCGCCGACAGACCGGCCAGGTCCCAGACGCGGGAGTTGATGCGCAGTTCCGCCGTGGCGGTTCCCGCCCAACGAACCCGAAGCCGGCCGGTCAGAAAGATCAGCGCACCAATGCCCAGTCCCACCGGTCCCAGCCACAGGAGCAGTCCATTCTCTGCCAGAATGCCCAACGCCGTGAAACACCGTATGACCAGGGAAACGGCAAAAAGGAAACCGGCAAAGTACGCCACCGGCAATTCTCGACGTCGATAGCCGTACCAGAGCAACGCCCCGATACCCACCAGCAGGGCGAGGTTGAAAATCGGCCACATCGACACCCCATACATCAGTCCCAGCCACATTGCCAGCGTCAACACCGCCATGACCGCCACCGCGCCGGCTTCCCAAAACGCATCGCCGTAGCCGGAACGCCCGCGTTTCCACCGGGCCAGCCCAACCCCCGATGCGGCGAGGACCCACCCCACCGCCGCAACGATCCAGTATTCGGCCGGCATCCAGGCCCAAACCGGCGGGGTTTCCCAGCGCCAGAAAATCCCATACCCCATGACGTGCAGGCTGGCCGCCGCCAGCGTGAGTCCCGCCGCGGCCACGTACCGGTTGTACCGCGCAATCGCGGGCACGACCCTCATCACCAGGCTCCCGGCGAAAAGGCACGACCCCGCCGTCAACGCCGCAGCGGAAAGCAATATCGGCGCGGGTTCGCCGTCAAAGTCCACTAGGCTGACCAAGCGCAAGGCCACCAGAACCACGAACAGGACGGCAACGGCTCCCAGCAGCCGGGTCGCGCCCTTCAGGAAAGCCGCCGCCGTGATGCCGCCGAACGCAACGAGGTTGAACAGCCACCACAGGGTGGGCGCGGGCCAGGCGAACCAGAGCCACATGGACGCCCCGGTAACCGCCATCGCGGCCACCAGGGCAGTCTGGGCAAGTGGGCGCCCGTCGCGCTGGCCGCCGGAGGGCCACCAGAGACCGGCGGTGGCCGCCGCCGCCGTCGCGATTGCCACGCCCGCCGTGATCCAATACTCGGGAGACACCACTTCCCAGGCGAGTTTTCCCGCGTCGGTCCAAATGCTGGCGAGCGTCATGACGCAAAAAGCCACGGAACCAATCGCCAAGCCGGGATAGTAGCAGTACGCCGCCAGGGGTCGTGTCCAGGCAAACCGCAACTGGAGCAGGCCCAGAGAGACTACCGCCGCCGAAAGCGCCAGGGTCAACGGCGCCAGGAACAGGATCGTCTCTTCCCCGTAGTATCCCAGCCACCATTGAGTGCGGAACCCCATGCTCAGGACGAGAAGCGCCAGAGACAATGCCACCATCAGGCGGGAACGCGCGATATACCCCATCGGCAGCACGCCCAGGAACCACACGGTGGTCAGATTGGGATGATTTACGGGAACGTGGTAAATCTGGGCGATCAGGTGGATCGCCGCCCCATACGCCAGCGCTCCCACCACCAGCATGGCCACCCCGGCGCGCGGGTAATCGAACCGGGCCAGCAGCGCCCAACCGCCCGCATTGACCACGGCCGTCAACCCCACCAGCATTGTGACCCGGGCCCAGACCGGGATCACGTCCCAGTTGGCGGCGACGTAGATGATGATGCCCAGCCCGACCAGCAGGGCGCCCATCACGCCGATGATGGATACCGCCCGGTTGACGAGGGCGCCCTGCTCCGCCAAGTCTTCGGTGAAATCCCCGGAGCCAATGGAAGCCGTGGCGGCGGGTTCGTCGGGAAGCTCGTCTTCCGTAGGGAGGCCATACCGCTCCAGGATGGCGCCGGCTTGCTCCTGGGAAATCAGGCCGTCGGCTTGCCACTGCGCCACCTCGGCCGGCAGGCGGCGGGGGAAATCGTCTCTGTCCCTCACAACGGCCCGCTAGCGTCGTCGGCAGTCATCAACAGGCGGCGGCTATGCTTGGGACGCCTCGGTTATCATCACCCGACCGTCCCCGCGCGCCGCAATGGCCAGGTCGCTGTTCCAGAGGAGGGACATGCCGATGACGGTAACTGTTCAGAATCCAGGGGGTTGTCATTGCGAGGCGGTTACGCCCTGGCAATCCCGACGCCGTTAGCCGCGACGTCTGCCCCAAAGCGCTCCCCTACGTCAACGAGATTGCCGCGCTTCGCTCGCAATGACGTTTTCCCGGCAAGTCTGAACAGTTACCGATGACGGGCCGGGCATATAATTCCAGCACATCAATCTATAATGGACTGCCGTGCCAGATTGCCGTCGCACTATAAGTTGGAGTGGTGACGATTTGCCCATCCGCCAACATCATTTTCCTTTCCGTGCCACTTTCCAAGCCCAAGGCGCGGGTCACCCACGGTCGCAAGGTCATAAACCCGGTGAACCCGGTGTCGATAACCATTTCCAGCGGCACCGCGTCGCCGCTGGTATCCAGTACATGGACGACGATACGCGGCTCCTTGGGCTCCAGGTTGACGTAGCCTTCCATCGCCGTCATAGCTTCGGTTCATCCGGCGGGCGCGGGCCCCAGTAATCTACGGCGCGATATCCAATCCGTATCATATGCACCGGGTCACCGCGCTTGAAATCAAACCAGCGCATGCGCCCCTCATACTCGTCATGGAACAACTCGTGCTCGCCGGTTTCCGTGTTGATTATCAGCAGCTTGCCTAAGTCGGCTTCGGTTAAGCTCGGCTTGATGCGCGTTTCGTAAATGGCCATCGCCTTGTTTTCTTTTTCCCGGAAACGACGTTCATCCGCAGCGTTTTCGCTACCGTCAGCGTCGGCCACGGCATACCCGGCGTCCCGCTCCAGCATCTGCGAAAGGCCCATCAGCTCAAACGCCTCGGTGAGCGGGGTCATCTCTCCCACTAGATGCTCCGTGGTGCCGGTGGCCTTGAGCTCCGCCATGACCCGCGCCACGGTGTGGGCCACGGACATGAAGGCGCTGCCCGGGAAGATGACCATCTTGAAGCCCAGGCGTTCCAGCTCGGCCACGTTGAGCAGGGGGGATTTGCCCGTCTCCACGAAGTTGTAGAGCAGAGGGACGCTGGTGCGGGCCACGATTTCCGCCGCCTCTTCCGCGGAGCCGAGCGCCTCCACGAATAATGCGTCGGCGCCGGCTGCGGTGAAAGCGTCGCAGCGGCGCATCGTGTCGGCCCACCCGGTCACCGCCAGCGCGTCGGTGCGGACGATGATGGTAAAGTCGTCATCGGTGCGCGCGTCCACCGCAGCGTGGATTTTCTGCACCATCTCGTCGATGGACACCACCCGCTTGTCCTCCAGGTGGCCGCAGCGCTTGGGGAACTGCTGGTCTTCGATGTGGACCGCCGCGACACCCGTCCGTTCGTACTCGCGGATGGTCCGGCGCACGTTCATGGTTCCGCCATACCCGGTGTCGGCGTCGGCGATCACTGGCACCTCGACCGTGGACGCGATAGCCGCCGCGTTGGCCAGCATTTCGGTGGCAGTTGCCAGCGCCAGGTCCGGGTAGCCGATGCGGGCCACCGAGGTTCCGGCTCCCGTCATGTACACCGCCGGAAAACCGGTCCGCTCGATGATGGCGGCGGTGAGGCAGTCGTAGGCGCCGGGGGCAGTGATGATCCCGGGCTCGGCAAGCAATTGTCGGAATCGGGTGGTGGCACGCATAGCACAGGCTCCTTAATCGCAATTCTATCGCTACGGACTGTCGGCTACGGTCGCTTGGATAAATCAACCGGAATCACATCCCGCGGATCAGCAACCGGTCGCCCCGGGGCCGGTGGTTCCAAATAGGTGATGCTGTCGTAAAAATCATCCAGTGCGATGAACTTGCCGTTCTCTTCCACCCATTCTCGCATCCGGCGGTTGCAGCTGTGTCGCCACGATAGCGCTTCAATGCGCCAGCCGCGCCGGTGCATACGCTCCATGTCGGCGTGGAAACCTACGCCGTCATCAAAACCCGCGCCGTCTCCGGTAAGCATCACTATGATGCCCGGATCGCCGTTATAGTCGAACCCGTCACGCAGTATTGCCGTTTGCAGCACTTGGTCCACACCCTGCTCACGGTCCTCCATCGCGCCACGCTCCAGCAGTTGAACAGTAACACCTTCGTTTTCAAGGCGATTCCAGACGTGTCTCAACTCCGGTGGTACGGAGCCCACGGCGATTGCACGTTCAATCTCCCGCCCTGCGTGCGCTAATTCCAACAGATTGCGAAAGTGGATGCGAGTCCGGTAACGAGCGGTTTCGCCTTCCCGTTCAATGGACGCCTGTTGAGCGCTGATGAAAATGTTGGAGTTGTCCCAATAGATGAAAACTCTATCCATTGCCAAACTTCCTGTTACATTCTTATGGGCAGCCGCTTTAGCGCCCTATACGCAGCGCTGGAACGAGTTCACGCGGTCAGTCCTCCGTCGATGGTCAGCGTCTGCCCGTTGACGTAGCTGGCGCCCGGGCTCACCAGGTAAAGAACGGCCGAGGCCACGTCCTCGGCGGCTCCGAAGCGCCCGGCCGGAATGCGGGAGAGCACCTGGCTCCGCTGGTCGTCAGTCATGCCGGCGGTCATGCCGCCGTCTTCGCCGACCTCGATGAAACCCGGGGCGACCGCGTTCACGGTGATGCTGCGGCTGGCCACCTCGCGCGCCATTGCCTTCGTGAATCCGATCTGTCCGGCCTTGGACGCGGCATAGTTGGCCTGTCCCGGGTTGCCGGTGAGCCCCACCACGGAAGAGACGTTCACGATGCGCCCGTACCGCTGGCGCAGCATCAACGGCACAGCGAAACGGGTGGCCAGAAACGTGCCGCGGAGGTTCACCGTGAGCACCTCGTCCCAATCCGCGGCGGTCATGCGCAGCATGAGCCGGTCGCGGTTGACGCCGGCGTTGTTGACGAGGATATCGAGCCGTCCCAGCCGATCGGCGGTGGTTTTCACCACTGCCTCCGCGGTGTTCTCGTCGGAAACGTCGCCGGGCACGCGCAGAGCCTCACCGCCGGCAGCGCGGATTTGGTCGATCGTGGCATCGGCGGCGGCGGCGTTGCTCCGGTAGTTGATGGCTACCGACGCCCCGGCAGCGGCAAGCCTGGCCGCGATCACGGCGCCGATGCCCCGGGACGAACCGGTAACCAGGGCGACTTGACCGCTCAAATCAATCGTGTACATGGTTGAACACCCAATCCTTCACGTCTCGCGCGCGACGGCGCGATGCAATTCCGCCAACTCCTGCCGGAACCCCTCCACCAGCTCCAGCCGATGGCACAGCAAGCCGGTGTTGATTGCGCCGGCGACGCCGGTGGCGGTGGACGAACCGTGCCCGATCATGACCAGGCCATCCACGCCAAAAAGCGGCCCACCCATGGTGCGCGGCAGGTTCATCGTGGTCCACAGACCCTCTCCAATCCGTTGCACCTGCTCACTGGGGAGAACCGCCGACAGGCGTTGGTGCAGGTAAGGCACCAGTGCCGAGCCCAGGCCCTCGGCGAACTTGATCAGGATGTTGCCGATGAACCCGTCGCACACGATGACATCCGCCTTGCCGGTGAAAAAGTCCATCCCCTCGACGTTGCCCACGAAGTTGAGATGGCTCTCCCGGAAAAGGGTGTGGCTCTCCTGGACCTGGCGATTGCCTTTTGACGACTCTTCGCCCACGCTGAGGAGCGCCACCCGAGGGTTCTCGATGCCCAGCCGGCGGCGGGAAAAGGCAACCCCCAGCGCGGCAAAACTCAACAGCAACGACGGGCGACAATCCACGTTGCTGCCCAGATCAACCACGGTGGTGTTTGGCGCGACGCCAAGGAAGTTGCCGCCGATGCAGGGCCGCTCCAATCCTTCCAACAGGCCCAACGCCATAACCGCCGTGGCCATGGTGGCTCCGGTCGAGCCCATGGACACCGCCATATCGGCCGCGCCTTGCTGAACCAGGCCCATAGCAACGGCGATTGAGGATTTCGGTTTCCGACGCAGGGCGGCTACCGGATGCTCGTCGTCCTCGACCTTCCCCTCCGAGGGGACTACGGAAACGGCGCGGCCGGCAACGTCGTGACGGGACAACTCGGCCTGCACGGCATCGTGATCGCCCACCAGGATGACGGTCAATTCGGGATGGGCATCAAGCGCCGCCAGAGCCCCGGGGACCGTTTCCGGCGGACCGAAGTCCCCGCCCATCGCGTCCACCGCAACCCGTACCCGCGGCAAGTCTCCGTTATTGCTCATTGCGCAGTTTCCCTCGTATCCGCCGAGCCTACCACGACGGTCGCCGATCCGGTGATGATCCTGTTTCCATTATCAACGTTGCGCAGTTCGACGTTGCAAGTGAGGCGGCTGCCATTCGCAACCGATTCGCTCTTGGTCACCGAACCAACGGCCTCCAGTAGATCCCCGGGATGCGCCGCCCCGCGAAACCTGACGCGCAGACTCCCCGATTGCAACCAGCGCGATCCGTACGCGCCCGCCATCATCTCGGAGATCATGGCCAAAGTCAGCATCCCGTGTGCGATCACCCCACCGAACCGGCTCGATGCCGCAAACTCATCATCGTAATGGATGCGGTTGTGGTCTCCGGAAGCCGATCGGTAGGCATCGATGTTGTCGCGACCGATGGACCGCCGCACCGGAGGGATCACGTGGCCCACGTCGAATTGCGATGGCGCGTGTGTTGAAGCGTCAGCAGGCATATCTGCTCTGTCTATTCGTCGCTCTCATCCGCGGGAAGCAGCACCGTGGTGCGACCGTTCATCAAATCCGATCCCGTGGATTCATCGGAGACCGTGTAGTTCACGGTGAGAAACCGCATTCCACCGCGCTCGCGAACCGGCTCCACTGTGGCTACGGCGGAAACCGTATAACCCACCCGCAACTCGTCCAAAGTTTCAATGTCCTGCAGGCTATGGATCGCCCCGTCCGGTAGTGACAAACGTTCCAACAACAAGGCGACAACCCGAGCGGCAAGCATGATCGGAGGAGCGCATCGCAAGTTCATATACAGCGGCAGATCATCGCCGACGGCTGAAAGGTATTCGCGGACTGCTTCGGAGGTAATATCCCAGGAGCCCAGGCTGATCGCGTTATCTTGCAATGCTCTTCCCCTGACCGATGATACGGCTGGCTCCGCCCCACGGTACAAACAATATACACGGGCAGGCCGAGACCGACAACGCGCCAACCGAACGTTGCCGTCGCTCCGAAGTCCGTGGGCCAACGCGCGCGCTTTCAAAACGATTTGGCCCTGATCTTTTGGTGTAATATGATCGTCAAGTTCCAACATCTTGACATGGATGGTTTCCCCGCGCCGATTTGCTCTCTGCCGACGTGCAATAAGCAAAGTAAAGGATTTCGTAGTGGCTGATCAGATTCTATCAACCTTGCTCACCATTCCGGGCTGCGATCCGGAGCAGGCTTCGCGAGTTTCGTTTACCGGAGGGGTAGACCCAATCCTGCCGACTCCGTTCCGCATCGGTGAAGCCGCCGCCGCCAGCCTGGCCGCGGTCGGGCTGGCAGTCTCCGATCTGTGGGAAACTCGGACGGGACGCCGCCAGGACGTCGCGGTGGACGCCCGCCAGGCCACGGCGTCGTTGCGCAGCAGCAGCTACATGACCCTCAACGGCGCACCGGCGGCCAGAGAACGGCCGTCAGTGATGGGTGTTTATCCCGCCAGGAATGGCAGGTGGAACTATCTGCACTGCAACTTCCCGAATCACCGGGAAGCGGCATTGAGCGTGTTGGGCGTTCCCGAAGACCGGGAAGCCGTGCGGCAGGCGGTGGCGAATTGGGACGCCCTGGAACTGGAAGAGGCGATCATTGCGGCGCGAGGAGCCGGCGGGATGGTACGGTCCATGGACGAATGGGCCCAGCATCCGCAATCGGCTGCCGTAGCGTCTTTGCCGCTCCTCGAGATTGACAAGATCGGCGACAGCCCGCCGGAACCGTTGCCGGACGGTTCTCGTCCGCTGTCGGGGATCCGGGTCCTGGATTTAACCCGCGTGCTGGCCGGCCCCACCTGCGCCCGCACGCTGGCGGAGCATGGCGCGGACGTCATGAAAGTGACGGCCGAGCATTTGCCCAGCAGCGATGTCCAGGAGTTCGACACCGGCCACGGCAAGTTGTCCACCCGCTTGGATCTCAGGGACGCGAGCGACCTGGCGACGATGCGCCACCTGGTCAGTCAGGCCGACGTGTTCTCGCAAGGCTACCGCCCGGGAACTCTGGCGAAACGCGGCCTCGCCCCTGAAGACCTGGCGAAACTCCGACCGGGCATCGTATACGTATCGCTATCAGCCTTCGGCCGGGTCGGGCCGTGGGCCGAACGCCGCGGTTTCGATACGGTGGTCCAGACCGTCAGCGGCATCACGGACCGGCAGGGCCAGCTGTTCCCCGGGGCCGAACCGGGACCGCAGTTCTACCCGGTGTCCGCAATCGACTACCTGACCGGATACCTGATGGCCTATGGTGCGCTGACTGCCCTGACGCGCCGCGCCCGGGAAGGCGGGAGCTGGCTCGTCAGGATTTCCCTGGCGCAAATCGGCAAATGGCTTGTTGACCGGGGACAGGTGCCGGAATCAGACCTGCGTGACGTAGAGACGGATTTCAGCGCCGACGAGATCAGCCGGTGGCGCACCGCCAGCCGGGTGCCGGCGGGTGAGCTGACGCACCTGGGGCCGACGCTGCAGCTTTCCGAAACGCAACCGTATTGGGCAAGGCCCACAGTCCCGCTGGGGTATCATGACCCGGTGTGGCCGGAGCGGGTGGCATGATCCTTCAGCAACACTGCTGCCTGCCGTTCACAATGCAACGCGGCGCGGGGTGCGTCCTCACTTGGCGGTCGGGAGCGTCGCCGGTTTACCGATGTACAGGCGCCCTACCCCACTGAGATCGCGTCCGCGTATTCGCTGTTCAGGGTAACGCGGCGGTCCTTGGTGGCAAGCAGGGTAGCGTTGGCCGTCGCCGCATTGCGCCTGAGGGCAGCGGAGATGGAACGCCGAGCGCCGATCAGGCCGTAACGGTCCAGCTCAAGCTGGCTGTAAATTTCATCAATGTGCATCTGATGGTCTGGGGCGCGCACCAGGGCGTCCAACAGCCGCTGCGCGTCCGCGGATACGTTGTTGCGGGTGTCCCTGGCAGTGACGGCCGACCAAGTGTGCGCGCGCGGCGCGGCGGTCACAGTGTCCATGGTGGCGTCGTTGGCAACCTCCGGCGTTTCCAATGCGACCGGTGCTGGGCCTATTTCCTGTTGCTTTGCCAGGGAACGGATAACCGAGATCACCTCCTGACTGTCGCCGGAGATGTTGAGCGTGACGGTAGCCATTGCTGTCCATCCTCTGAATGAGTGCTGGGAGTAGAATCTGCGAAAATCTTCACGCGCGAGCAGGGTTGCTCGCGCTGGAGTCGGCACCGCGCCGCAAGGGAACCGGGTGCACGTTCGGCTGCGCATTATAATCAGATATTGCGCGAATTGCTCAATATCGTTGCGAAACAAATAAATGCGCTGAACAGAATTCGCACAAGAAAGCAGGGGCGGCTGTGCAGCCGCCCCTGCACAATTTGCACGGCGTGCCGGCTAACCCTTGCGGGTGTACTTCACCACCGTGCGGCCGGTGCTTCCCTCATAGGGCTCAACCACGTACAGATCTTTCTGGCTGTCGACCCATACGCCGTGGCAGCTGCGGTGCGTCAGGTCGCCCCACTGGGCCAGCCGCTCCCCGTTCGCATCAAGAATGCTGAGCATCCCGCCGTTGTGTTCCGCCACGTAAGCGACGTCATCGTCGTCGATGCAGATTACGGCGGGGCCAATCAGTTTGCTGGGCCAGTCAGTGACGTGCGTGCCGTCCTGGTTGAAGACCTGAACACGATCGTTTTCGCGATCGGCGATCAGAAGATTGCCCTGCCGGTTGATCCAGGCGCCATGAGGCAGGTTGAACTGGCCAGGACCCGCGCCCGGCTCGCCCCACGAGAAGATGTGCTCGCCGGTGGCCGTGAACTTGTGCACCCGGGCGTTGGCGTAACCGTCGGCGATGTAGATCTCGCCGGCGTCATTGAGCGCGATGCCGGCCGGCATGTTGAACGGATCGGCGCCGCGCACCACCTGGTGCCACGAGTTCGAATCGAAGGCCGTGTTGTCGGCGCCGGTGTCGGAGCGGAAGCCGTACTCGCCGATGGTCATGACCAGCTCGCCGTCCTTGGTGAGCTTGAAAATCTGGCCCATGTTGCGGTCCACGAGCCACACGTAACCCCACTGGTCGATGATGATTGCGTGCGGGAACTCAAACATTCCGGCGCCCCAGGACTTGATGAACTTGCCGTCCTTGTCGAAAACCATGATCGGATGGTCGGGATTGCGGTTGAAGCAATAGACGCGATCCTCGTCGTCGCCGAAAACTGCCGCAGCCGGCATTGGAATGCCATCGGGCGCCTGAGCCCAATTGCGATCGAATTCGTAGGTGTGCGCGCCGTTGCCGACGACATTGGTGGCAGTGGTCATTTGAGCCTCCTCATTGGCATTGCGTGTGGCGATCCCTTGGGTACAGCCTAGTTTTACCACAATTTGATGCCGGTCAGCGTCGCGCCACCGACTTGGCAAGGAAGATATCCGGTTTGCCGGGCCCGTTGGCGTCGGGCAAGACGCCGGCGATTGCGAAGCCCATCTTCCGGTAGAAGTCGTAGGGGTGCCTCTTGAAGTTGGTGATGCGCGCCAGGTGCCACAGTGGGTCAGGATACAGGTCAACACCCGCCAGGGAGGTCATGTTGTCCTCATCGTCAGAGCCCAGCCAGATGGTGAGGCCCCCTCGATCCCCGACCTGGGGTTCCAAGTCGGAAAGGAGCGCACTGCCGATCCCTTGGCGCTGACGGTCCTGTCGCACAACCAGGACGTTGAGCTCCCAGACGTTGCCCCCATAAATGGGCTCGGCGGCGGACCATCCCAGCACGTTTTCGTCCGGGTCGACCGCAGCCCGGCAGATACGGCGACAGTCCAGGCACTCCCACACGGTACGGGTTGCCGCTTCAAAGTCCGGCCACGCGTCGGGCCAGTGCTCTGCAAAACCTTCGACCAGCAGCGAGGCCGCTTGATGTTTTCCGGCAGCCCCCAGCGTTACCAGATCAACTATGCGCATGGCGCAAATGGTCAAAGGCTTCGGAAACCGGCCGGATCTCGTCAGAATGCCCCAATCCCCGGCGTTGTCACACGGATGCTGTAGAGCGACTGACCCGAGGTCAGGAACAGCGTCCGCATGTCGTCGCCGCCGAAGCAGATGTTCCGGGTGACTTCCGGCGTTTCCAGCACTCCCAGGCGCTCTCCCTCGGGCGAAACGATCCAAACTCCGCCTGAGCCGGTGCACCAGACCCGCCCCGCAGTGTCAACTTTCATGCCGTCCGGCACGCCCGGAGCGTCAGATCCCATTTCGATGAGGATGCGGTTGCCGCTCAACGTCCCGTCGGCGGCGACGTCGAATGCTCGGATACGTCGGTTCGGGCAAAATTCTCCATTTTCCTCACGGTCGAAGTCCGCGGGCTCCGCCCGGCTGATGGCGACGTACAGGACCGATTCGTCAGTGGACAGGGCGAGTCCGTTTGAGTACTCGCATTCGTCCGTGGCCAGGTGCACGTTTCCGGCTGGATCGATGCGGTACACGCCGGCGAATGGGATCTCGCGCAGTTCCTCCGGAAAACGAAGGTGCGGGTCGGTGAAATAGACCGTTCCGTCGGTCCGGCAGATGACGTCGTTGGGCTTGTTGAAGCGCTTGCCGTCCCAACGGTCGGCGATGGAGGTGACGTTGCCGTCCGCGTCCATGCGCGTGACGCATCGGTGATCGGCGCCTTCACACATCAGCAGGTTCCCCTGGCGGTCCAGGGTGCAGCCGTTGCCCTCGCCGGTGTTCTCGCGGATCACCGTGGTCTCGCGCGTCTGTGGGTCCCACTTGAGGAGGTGCTGGCGCTCCAGGTCAACAAAGGTCAGGTAGCCGCCGGGGTGCCACAATGGGCCCTCGGTGCGAACCTGGTTCCCGTCGAGCAGAGTCAGTTCGGTTTCAGCAAGCAGCCCGGACAAATCGTCAGCCATAGTTAGCCTCCAGTGATGCGGGTGAATTGCAGCCGATTATAGCAACGGGAGGTGGCCGATGTTTCCGTGGGACGCCCGTAGGGGCGCCACTGATGTCAAAGTCCGCACCCGCGTTGCCCTGACTCGGGCCAAGGGGTACACTGGTTCGCGTTGTGTTTGCACCCGGCCTATCCGCCGTCGGCGGGCAGGCCGGGTGAATTTGATGCAAGCGACGGTCGACCCAGTGGCAAGGACAGAGGAACGTATTGGAGGACCGGCGCCCCCCGGAGGCGCGTCTTCCGGAGGACGCATTTACTACGGTTGGTGGATGGTCGCCGTCACCTCGGTGATGAGCTTCTTCGCCAGCGGTATCTTCTTCCGCGGGTTTGGCGTGCTGGTGCTGCCCATTCGCGAGCAGTTGGGGATTACCCAGGCGCAGACGAACCTAGTTTTTTCCATAGCGCGCGCCGAAGGCGGGTTGGAGGGGCCGCTGGCGGGATGGCTGATCGACAAGTTCGGCAACCGCAAGGTTCTGGTGCCGTCGCTGATTATCACCGTCGTCGGTTACTTCATTATGGCGTTCTGGCTGCCAGGGTTCTGGGGGTTTGCCATCATCTACCTGGGGCTGGTGTCATTGGGCAACAGCATGGGGTTTCAACACGCCTGTTTCGCCGGCCTGAACCAATGGTTCCACCGGCGGCGAGCGCTGGCAATATCTGTCCTGGCCGCAGTGGCATCCCTGGGCGGCCTGGCCCTGATCCCCACGATGAACCTCCTCATCGACCGGGCCGGCCTGCGCTGGGGCCTCATCGCTTCGGGGGCGTTTTACGCGGTCATCCTGCTGCCGCTGTGTTACTGGTTCAGGAACCGCCCGGAAGACATGGGACTGCTGCCCGACGGAGCCACGCGGCCGCCTCCGGCCCGTCCCGGTTCGGCCGCGGCCCGGCGCGAAACTCGGGACTACACGGTGGGGGAAGCGCTGCGAACCCAGGCGTACTGGCTCTTGCTGGTGGGCGCCGGTCTGCGGCAGATGGCGACGCTGGGTATCCTGATCAGCCTGTTCCCCATCCTGGTTGATGACAAGGGCATGAGCACCCAGATGGCCGCTAACCTGATCGGAGCGATGTCGGCGATCAACTTCGTATCCCGGCTGGCGATGGGGTATATGGGGGACCGGGTATCCAAGAAAACCATCATGTTCCTGAGTCTCACGGTGGAAGGGATCGGATATCTGTGCCTGTGGCTTGGCGACTGGCAGACGGCGGTCGGCATCACGTTGGTTGTGGCGTTCATCGTGTGCGAGGGCATGATGGACGGAGCCGGCGTAATCGTGTGGGCCGCGTTGGGCGAGTACTATGGCCGCACCAGGTTTGCCACCCTGCGGGGCTACATCACCTTCGCCTACGCCTGGGCTCTGGTGGCGTCCCCGGTATATGCCGGCTGGGTCGGCGACCGCTTCGGGCACTACGACTACGCGATAATCCCGGGGGCGATATGCGCCTTCGCCGCCGGCGCGTGCTTCCTGTTCATCAAACGGCCGCCGGAGTTGACGCAAGGGCAGTCGGCCGTGTCCGGAGCATAGCCGGCCGCCCTGCTATGCTACAATCGGCTCGTGTCGATGCTGGCAATCTATAGTTCCCCTGACGATGGTCAACCGATGATTTTCACTTGGTCGGATGATAAGAATTACCTGATACGGCGGCAGCGGATGATAGCTTTTGAGGATATCGCTATTGAGGTTAACCGAGACAATGTGGTTGCTACCATTCGTGATCACAATCCGGAGCGGCATCCTGGACAGCACTTGCTTCTGGTTATGGTGAGAGAATATCTCTATGCTGTTCCTTTTTATCAAATTGACGATGACACGGTTCGGCTTGTGACAGCCTACCCGGACGGCGGGCGAATGCGAGATTACGGATTGCGAAGGGGAGTTATGATTCACATTGATTACCCTTATATTGACGATGATGAGCGCGAAATCATTGAGTCGCTTAATCGAGGCGAATGGTCTCCGGTTAGCGACGACGAGTACGTGCGGATAGTGACCATGCTAAAGGAAGCCGCTCGGAATACCCTTGGCCTGCCACCAGAGGAAAATCCACGGATCCCGCCGCAACGACGCCCCTTGTCTTTGGCTGAACTCATCGCGGAGTTGCCCGCGGACACTACGGAAGCGATGCAGCATCTTGATGATGAAGAGCGTGACATTATCGAAGCTTATTGGCGCGGCGAGGCGGTAACGGCCAGCGAGGGAAAGCTATGCGAAATCGTCGCCCGTCTGTTGATGGCGGCGGAGAATTCCCTGGCCGCCGCAACCACGACCATCCCACGCAGCTTGTTCCCAACGTCCCACACACCCACGAATGGGAGTCAGAAAATGCCCACCATCCTGGAACAGTACATCGCCAATCACGCCGGCTCCGCCGAGCGCTATCGTGACGCCGTGGGCATTTTCCCCGGAGGAGTCACCCACGACAACCGCTACGCCGAACCGTTCCCGCTGTACATCACCCACGGGCAGGGGCCCCGAAAATGGGACGTGGACGGCAACGAGTACATCGACTACGTATCGGGTCACGGCGCGCTGCTGCTGGGGCACTCGCATCCTGCCGTGGCGGACGCCGTTTCGGAACAGATCCGGCGGGGCACCCACCTGGGCGCGTGCACCGATGAGGAACTGCGGTGGGCCCGGGCAATCATGAACCTGATGCCGGCGGTGGAACGGGTGCGGTTCCACAGCAGCGGCACGGAAGCCACGCTGATGGCCATGCGCCTGGCCCGCGCTTACACCGGGCGCAACAAGGTCATCAAGCTGCAGGACCACTTCCACGGCTGGCACGACTACGCCATGGCCGGTTCCGACCGCCCGGCGCCGGGAATCCCGGCGGAATCGTGGGGCAGCATGATCATCGTGCCGGCGGGCAACCTGGACGCGGTGCAACAGGCCATGGAGCGGGACACCGACATCGCCGCGATCATCCTGGAACCCACGGGCGCTCACTACGGGCAGCTGCCTTTCAACGTGCCGCGATACCTGGCGGGCTTGCGCCAGCTATGCGACCAACACGGCGTGGTATTGATTTTCGACGAAGTGGTGACCGGCTTCAGGGCGTCACCCGGCGGAGCACAGGTTCGCTACGGGATCACGCCCGATCTGACAACCATGGCCAAAATCGTGGCCGGCGCCCTGCCCGGCGGAGCCGTGGGCGGCAAAGCCGACATCGTGGACATGATCGCCCAGCGCGGCGACCCCGAATGGGACAACACCGAGCGCGTGTACCACCCCGGGACGTTCAACGGCAACCCGCTGTCCGCGGTGGCGGGAGCGACCTGCCTGGAACTGATCGCCGCCGAGCCTTTGAACGAGCACGCCGACGCCATGGCGGCCCGGCTGAAGGCAGGGCTGAACGAGGTGTTCACGCGCATGGAGGTCGGCGGACATGCCTACGGCATCGCGTCCATGATCCACTTCACGCTGGCCGAGGGCGACTTCGACAACGAATTCGGGCCGGAAGTTGACCGTCAAATCAAGCGCGCCGCCGCCACGCCGGCGGTGACCGGCATCAAGCGTGGCCTCCAGAACCACGGCATCGACATCATGGGCCGGGACGCATTCCTGGTGTCCGCGACGCACTCCGAGGCGGACATCGACTCCACCCTCGCGGCTTTTGAGGCCACGCTGGCGGAGGTACGCGCGGAAGGACTGGTTTAGCCCCGGAGGTTGTTCGCAACCCACACAGGAGGCCAGTCATAAAACCCTTGATATTGATCGCCGCCATCTTTGTGGGGTTAGCCGTTTTTGGCGCGACTTTCGGCGCGGTTTGGGAAGATGGGATCGACCGGGCTCTGTTGGCGTCGAGTTTGGGCGCCTTGCTGGGTTTCGGCATGACATTCTGGTTAGTGCGGATATTCTCGGATTGAGCAATGCGATATTTGCAGATCGCGTGGCTGTCCCTGTTGTCCATCGGCGTGGGGTTGGTGTATGTCGATGTTCTCTACCGCGTGCTGTTGGAAATACAGGGCATCCCGGCATTGATTGCGCTGGGGGTTGCTCTGATTCTGCTGGCGCTGACCTCAATGTTGAACTGGCTTTTCAAAGAGGCTTGGGAAGAACACCGTAGCTCCGCTCAGCAGAACGGCGAAGGCGACCCGACAGGGTGAACCGCACCAGACAATTGCATCGAGAGGTAACCATGGCAAGCTTTTGGGAAAAGATCAACGTAGGCGGAC
Source organism: Chloroflexota bacterium (assembly GCA_028873965.1). GTDB lineage: Bacteria > Chloroflexota > Dehalococcoidia > Lucifugimonadales > UBA3495 > Bin87. The sequence goes on along the minus strand of JAPPMU010000051.1, from coordinate 2,016 downwards.
AGCAAATGGATATGTACGCGGCGGTGCCGTCCAGCAGCGCCGGCTTCTCCGCGCCGTATCCGGCCGTGGTGGTCGCGCAACACGCCACCGGCGTGGACGCCTTCATCCAGGACATCTGCGACCGGCTGGCGGCGGATGGATACGCGGCGGTCGCGCCCAACCTCTACCACCGGCACAGCGAGGAGGCCATCGCCGCTTCCGCCGCGGGAGGCCCCCGGCCCAGTCCGGCCACTCTCCTCAGCGACCCGCACATCGTTGCCGACGTGAACGCCACCGTCGACTGGCTGCTCGGCCACGACGCGGTGCAGAGCGATCGGATCGGCGTCACGGGATTCTGCATGGGCGGGCGCGTGGCGTGGCTGGCGGCCGCGTCCAACCCGAACTTCAAGGCCGTGGTTCCCTACTACGGCGGCAACCTGATGACCACCTGGGGCACGGGCGAAACCCCACCCTTTGATCTCGCAAACAACATCGACTGCCCCATGCTTTTCCACTTCGGCGAGATTGACGCAAACCCGTCGCAGGACGACATGCGGACGCTCGACGCCGAACTGGACCGGCTGGGCAAGGCGCACCAGTTTTATACCTACTCCGGAGCCGACCACGCCTTCATGAACCCCGCCGGCGGCAGGTACAACGAGGCGGCGGCGGTGGCATCCTGGCCGCGCACCCTGGAGTTCTTCGCGCAGCATCTCACAGGATAGCCTAATCCCGTCATTCCGGCGAAAGCCGGAATCCATCTACCAGGCAAAGCAGACGGCGCCGATGCTATGGATTCCCGCGAAGGCGAGAATGACGAGAATTGATTTAATGACGCACGATCAGGAGGTACCGAAATGGCCAGTTTCTGGGAAAAACTCACCGTTGACGGCAGCGAGATGGACATGTACGCCAGCGTGCCCAGCAGCAGCGCCGGCTTCTCCGCGCCGTATCCGGCGGTGGTGGTGGCGCAGCATGGCGGAGGCGTTGACGAGTTCATCCGGACCATCTGCGATCGCCTGGCCGCGGAAGGATACGCGGCCGTAGCCCCCAACCTGTACCATCGCAACTCCGACGAGGTGATGAACGCCGACCCGCGCCCTCGCCCCTGGGACGTGCTCAGCGACCCCGACATCGTGGCCGACATCAACGCCACGGTGGACTGGTTGAGGAACCACGACGCGGTGAACGACCGGATCGGCGTCACCGGCTTCTGCATGGGCGGGCGCGTGGCCTGGCTGGCCGCCGCCAGTAACCCCCACTTCAGCGCGGTCGCGCCGTATTACGGCGGCAACCTGCTGGTAACGTGGGGAGCCGGGGAAACCCCGCCTTTTGAACTGGCCAACAACATCAACTGCCCCATGCTGTTCCATTTCGGAGAGGTTGACGAAAATCCCTCCCAGGACGACATGCGCCGGTTCGACGAAGAGTTGAATCAACTGGGCAAAGAGCACCAGTTCTACGTGTACCGGGACGCGGACCACGCCTTCATGGACTTCACCGGCCCACGCTACCAGAAGGAAGCCGCCGACCGCTCCTGGCCGCGCACGCTGGAGTTCTTCGGGCAGCACCTGAAAGCGTAACGGGTTCGCCGGGCGGTGGTGAAAGAGGCGGGCGTCAGTGGAACCGGAACGCCGGCGGCCATCAAATTGGATCCGCCGGGCCATCGGCAAACTACTGCCTCCGGCGACGCCACAACCGGAGGACCGGGAGTCCATTTGGAGCATCAGCCGGCGGGACGCCCGGACGTTCTTCCGGCTGGTCGGCGTATTGTGGATTGCGGGGTTGGCTTACGGCAGCCACCGAGCGCGGCACGAACCGACCGCGGAATGGAATGCCGCGACATCTGAGGCGGGCGGGCCCTGGCCGCATCATGTTGGCGATTTCGCAATGGCGGCCCTGGGCGATTTCAGCGGCGTGGCCATAGCAATCGCTATAATAGCAATGCTGCTGACTCGCCCGTTGAACATCACAGGAGAACTGCTAGTACTCGATCAAACCTGTACTGGCATAAGTAGGATGCAATGAGTCATAGTC
>JAPPMU010000061.1:950-74843 GCA_028873965.1 Chloroflexota bacterium | reverse complement strand
CCTTGCCCCACAGATTGGCCTATCTGCAGGGCCCTTTCAACATACAAATGACAACCCTCTGGATTCTGAACAGTTACCCCGCCTCACGCGCACCCAGTTTGTCATCGCGAGGAGCGCAGCGACGCGGCGATCTCGTCGCTGAAAGAAACATCATTGCCGGCACGAGATTGCCACGCTTTGCTCGCAATGATGGTTCGAGCGGAACTGGGTACGCGTGAGAGCCGTCCGCCTTGCGCGAGCACGTTGCACCGAAGAGAGCACCCGGCCCAAGGTTCGAGACCGTGCCGCCGCAGCTCACCATCGAGCCATGGCCGGGGTCGCACTCCTCGGATGGCAGCAGCCTACTCTGCCGGTGGGGCAGTTCCGGTCGGAGCCACTTCCAGGCCGCAGGAAATCAGTCCAAAGAAGAGCGCGAACACCGCCAGCACGTCGTCCTCGGTCGGAGAAGGCTTGGACAGCGCAGCAACAGCAGGTTCCAACAGTTCCTGGACGCAGGTGTTTTCCTCTCCGCTCGCGTCCACCTGGCGGACTATCGCGGCGAAAGCGATGGCGAATGTCAGCGCGCCGCTGGTGTCGTCCGCCAGGCATCCGAATATGAAGACATCCTGCAACCGGGGTTCATCACCCTCATGGAAGACCGAGCTCTGCGACGCTGCCGCCAACCCTTCCTCGCCGAGCGCCGCGGCGATGCACGATCGCTCCTCTGCGGAGAACACGACGAACAGGTCTCCCCATTTGGGGTCAGGATTGGGTCCGTAGGGTCCCACCGGAATCAGGCGGTCATAGAACTCCCGGAACAGCGTTTTGGAAACCGCCGGAACGGGTTCCTCTTCCTGCTCGACACGAAACTCCAGCTGCTGGGCTTCGGCCAGGTCCTCGGCGTCCCTGGGCCGGCGGACCAGCAGGTAACACACCTCGTCGGGTGAGCCGGGAACGTATCCCGTCTGGTAGCCGTCGTCCGCCCGGTACGCCCGAACCGTCTCGTAGCCGTTGCTATCCGCACTGCGTATGACGAACCACTCCGCTCCATCGGAGTCGGTGAAGAACTGCTCTGATGTCTCTTGCGGCCAACTGGAGGGACAGTCCGGGCCTCGGGCATAAGCGGTGTCCATCACCAGGGCGATGGCGCCCAGCGCGCCAAGGAAGCAAATCGTCGCAACGATGCTCGCCCTTTTCATATCCACCCCGAAATATTATTTGGCCGAACCGTCATATGGGCACCGTTCGGGCTATGAGGTTGACCTGATCGGTCACACCTCTCGGCTGCCGGTCAACCAACTGTACACGGCCTGGCGCCAGGCCGTATTCATGCCGGACACACAGAACGACGCGGTGTGTGGGCGGCCGTTAGAGTCGCCGACCGGTGGGGCCTAACCGCCGCCAATCGCCGGCACGAAGTGTATCTCGGCGTTTTCGCCCACCCGCTCCATCAGCCCCATGCGCGCGACTTCGCCGTCCACTGCAACCGCCAAGTTGGAGCGGATTTCGCCGTCTTCCATCAGCCGGTTGGCGATGCCGGGGAACTGCTCGTCCAGTTGCTCAATCACCTGCCGCACGTTCCGGGCAGTGACCTCGACTTCCTTCACCCCGCCCGTCGTCGCCTGCAACATGGTTGGAACGAACACTCTGGCCATGACCCTCACCCCCTTGCGTCGATACTGCATTCCATCATACGACCTGGGCCGTAGGATGCTCAACAGGCGGCAATGTCAGCGCCGGGCGCAATGATGCCGTTGGCCCGCTGCAACTCGCGGATGTAGCAGATGATGTTCGGGATATCCTCGTCGGACACAGCGGGGACGGGAGGCATGTTGCCGAAGGGCCAGTGGTGCGCCGGAACCCCGTTCCGCACCGCGCTCTGAATGGTGAAGTCCTGGTGGTGCCCCGGCTCGTAAATCTGGTGCACCAGGGGAGGACCGAGGCCCGTGCCCGAGGCGTTGGGCCCGTGGCACAGTACGCAGTTGGCGTTGAACGTCCGCTCGCCGGCACGCGCGTTCTCAGACAGGTCGGGCACAACCACTGCCACGGCATCGGAGACGGGCTGGGTGGCGCTGTAGCTCGGCGCCGGCGGTTCCTCGGTAGCGCAGCCGGCCAGGAGCAATGCAAGGAACGCGGCGGCCAACAGGGCATACGCCGATTTTCTTGTCAGCGCGTTCATTGATCCGGCCACGGTCGGTGATACGGCGCCGGCGATGGGGACAGGACGATTCCGTTCGGTTTTTCGTGATGCCTGATCCACCGTTTCCACCCTTGTGTCCGCACCACGCCCGGCCAGAGTCTTTAGGGCAAGTGTATAGTGCCTGATACCTTGCGTGTCGTCACGGTCACGTTGCTTGGCGGATATATGCCGCCCGGCACGTGGAGCACCACTTTCCCTTTCTTCACCGTAATTTTGTCATTCCACTGAAGTTTGCGACCGTTCACAGTTCTCGGTTCGCCAACAACATAGGTGTAGTGCTCCGCAACAATGGCGTCTGTGTCTTTGTGGGTTCGGCTCAACCCATGCTCAAACGCCATGTGTCCTTCCATCTCCCAATCCTTGAAGAGGTCGGGGTGGATAGGGCGGGCGTTAGGAGAGAACGCTGCTATTTCTGGAGGCATTGCGCTTTGCCCAACCTTGATACGTTCACCACAGAGTGCGCACTTCTTTGTTCTCATGCTCAATTCCTTTGGTTCTGCTCGGTCGTAGCGGATAATACCATCCTTCTACCCTATCCACGCCGCGCCCCTGCCATCACGCAAAACCGAACGGAACCGACAGGACTACCTGCCTGGGCAGCCTATTTACCTAGCGGCCCGTGGAAACGCGGCAGGATCTCTTCCCCGGCCTGCTCCAGTTGTTCCATCGATTCGGTGCCGGCACACAGCGGGCGGATCACGAACTTGAACCCGCCAGCGTCGATATACTCCTGGATGAAGTCGCCGATCTGTTCAGACGTGCCGACGGCGGAATACTCGGTGAAATGCGCGTCCGGCCGCTGCCGGGTCACGAACTGCTCGGATCTGGCCTCGCCCTCTTTCCGGTCGTCGCAGATGTAGTACCCGACCAGGACGCCCACGTGGTCCTCTTCGATCTCGCGGTCATACTGCTGGGCGGTCTCGAAAACGATCTCCCGTCCCGACCGTACCTCCTCGGGAGTGGCGCTGGAAACCAGCCAGCCGTCGCCCACGCGGCCCACCCGGCGCGCTGCCGCCGGACTGCGCCCGCCGATCCATACCGGAGGCGAGGGCTTGAGGAAGGTGCGCGGCGTCACGGAAACGTTGTGGGTGGTGAAGAACTCGCCCTCGTGAGTGACGCCTTCCTCCTCCCAGAGGCGGCGCATCAGCTCGATGGCCTCGTCGGTGCGTCGCGCGCGGTCGGCCTTGGGCACGCCGCAGGCCTCGTACTCGTCCGGGTCTTCCTGGCCCAGGCCGACGGCGGGGAAGAACCGGCCCTGGGACAGCCAGTCCAGCGTGGCCACCTGCTTGGCCAGCACCACCGGGTTGCGCAGGGGAAGCGCCAGCACGCTGGTGCCGAACTTCAGGCGGTCGGAATATCCGGCCACCAGGGACAGCGCGACCATCGGTTCCAGGCTGAATCGGTCGCTGCAAATGCGGTCGCTCAGCCAGATGGAGTCGTACTCGTACCGGTCGCCCAGCTCCACCAGGGTGCGAAGGAAGTTGGGGTCGTCGCCTCCCTGTCCGAATGCTCCGGGGACGTAGCCGATGGCAACGCTCATAATGATTGGCCTCCTTGGGGGTTGGGGGTAGTCGTTTGCAAGACAGATATGAGTACGGGCAGATGCTCAACGACTATCTCGTACACTGTCAGCAAGTTCACTTTGTAGTAGTCATGCACCAAGTGGTTCCGGGTGCCTCTAACCTGATGCCAGAGAATGCCAGGGTATTGTCGCAGAGTCTCCGGGTCGCATTTGCTGGCGGCTTCTCCGACCACGGCTACCAGGTAAAAGATACCCAGCTGGAGTTGGCGGTTAGTGGAGAACTCCTCAAAGCCAGTGTTGCCCAACGTTGCGATGGCTTCTCGGGAATACTGAACCATATCGACAATCCGTTCCGGATCAGTGCGGCCGTTCATACTGCACTTCCGCTATTTTCCGCATCTTGGCGCCCCATTCGGTTCCAGGAGTTCCAACGCTGTGGACATCCGCAGAACAGCCAAGAATCTCGCCGAGTTCATCACCCATGCTGAATATATTCCAGCCCACTATGGCGTCAGGCTCGAACTCGGCCAAGAAATCAACATCGGCATAGTTAGTGACGGATTCCCGCAGGGTGTACGGCAGCTTGGCCAGCCACCGGATCTTCTTGCGCTTGCAGAACTCAGCGATCTTGTCTAGAGGCAGCGGAACCTCAATGTAATCGGCCCGGTCGTACAGTATGCCCGACTCCCCTGGCCCGTAGCCCAGGTACATCTCCCGCAGGTACAGGTGCAGGTCTATTTTGCGGCCCAGGATGCCGCTGATTGCTTCCTCCATGGCGGCCAACGTGGACAGCGACGGTACGTCGTCTGGGTTGAACTCGATCAGCAGGGCCGCCTCGCTATCGGCGTCCGGGCCGGAGCGCAGGGGTTTGTAAAGCCAGGTCAACCGTCGCACCTTGCGTTGCTGGCAAAAAGTGGCAATGGCCTCTCTTTGCGCGGAAGTGGTTTGACGGTTGCTCATGGTAGTTCCCTCAGCGCAAGGTTGCGCTGAGGCCATTGTAGCAAAATAACAAACCGGGCTGGCGGGCCGCAGCCTACCCCCTGATCGGTTCCAGGCCTGCCTCAGCCCGTGCGTCGTTGATGTGATCGAGGACGCGCATGCGCAGGGGCGGCAGTTCGTAGCCGACGTCGGCCATCATCCGGCTGTTATCCACCAGGTACACGTGGGGGACCGGACGGTTTCCGGTGGTGATGCTGGCGTCGGGGATGTAGGAACGCACGATGTCGGCCACGTCGGCGATGGTCGCCAGCTCGCCGCCGCTGATGTAGATGTGGTGGTTCAGGCTGTCGGCCAGCGCGACCCGAACGAAGATCTCGGCGGCGTCCTCGGTATGGATCATGGGCGACGCTTCCTGAGGGTCGAAGTCCATGCTGACCGGCTGCCCGATGGCCGGCAGGGACATCATCAGTCCGCCGATCATGCCGGTCATCCCCGTGACCCGTCCGTGTCCGAAAACAGTGCAGATGCGGACGCCACGGATGTCCAGGCCGTGCAACGTGCGGTACCGGGCGGCGGCGAAGTCGTTGACGGCCTTGGTCATGCCGTAAACGTTGATGGGCGCCGGCAGGTCATCCTCGATCAGCGGGCGGTCGCCGAAGGTGTCCTGGACGCCGTACACCGCGATGCTGCTGGCGTACACCACGCGGCGGATGTTGCCCCAGCGAGCCGCCTCGAAGATGTTATTGGTGCCGTCGATGTTGACGGCCATGCCGGTGGCGGGCCGGTCTTCAGTGTCGGGCGGGAGCAGCGCGGCCATATGGATGATGCGGTCCACGTTGTGACGGTTGACGGCTTCCAGCAGGTGATCCAGGCGGGTCACGTCGCCCCGGTAGATGGATATACGGTCCAGCAGCGGCTGCAGGTTCGCCCGCGGCGGCGCCAGGTCGAAGCAGACGACCTCCTCGCCTCGTTCCACCAGCTTGCGTATGATGCGGTTCCCGATAAACCCGGTACCGCCGGTAACCATCACTGACATTGATTGACCTCCAGGGATCGTCTGGTAATTGGGATTCGTTCGGGCAACGCGACGATCCGACCCGGCGCCGGCGGCGCTGGATTTGCCACTCTGATCGTCATGCGCTGTTAGTTTGGCTGGTACCCCGGCCCCCTCAGTGGGCTGTCGAAATGCTCGCCCATCTTCAGCGTGCCCAACACATCGTTCCAGACTGATTTGGCGCGCTGAGCGTCCTCGGGCCAGTAGCTGAGAGTGAGCAGGGCGTGGATGGACTTCTGTGAGTCCCGGGTGATCGCCTGGATAGAGTGGGCCGGACGCTTCTCGCCCGGGTCCATGAACTCAGATTCGATCCACGCCATCTCCAGGCTACCCAGTTTGATGGTGATCGGCGAACCTCGTTTGGCGTCGTCCAGACCCCGGCGTCGGCGTCGGCTGGCTCTGCCGCGGCGGACGGGGGCATCGTCGGAGGTCACGTCCTTGATCAATTGGTGCAGGGGCAAACTGCTCCAGTCAATGTTCATGCCATAGCCGGCGTAGAATATGGTGACTTCCAGCCCCATAGTGTCGTTTGGATGTTCCGCGTCGCGGAACTTGATGGACTTACGGGAAGGCTCCACCAACCATTCCTGCGGGATTTCAAAGCGCAGCGCGCCCCGGTCGGCGATGAATACCTTGTTCCCCGGTTTGGCCGTCCATCCGTGGTTTTCCGGGAGGTTGAAAACTTCTTTGCGCCAGTTCTCGTTTTGTTCCATGGTCATAACTGCTCCCCTGACATCTGCAAAGGCAGGGTCTGATGACGCCATTATAGACGATGCCGTCAGCGTGACCGCCGGCGCGTCAGTCTTCACGCGTACCGATTTTCGTACAAACTGTCATTGCGAGCGCAGCGTGGTAATCTCGTCGCCGGAAGGATCGCCTCTCCATCAGCGAGATTGCCAAGTCGCTCTGCTCCTTGCAATGACAAACTCGATACGCAGCAGAGCGTCGGTCAGCCGGCACGGTGTTGGAGCAGACCCGCTCCCGTCAACCGTTCCCGCTGTTCACGTCCCGCCGCTCCGTGATTACCACGGCCAGCCCTGTGAACACGGTCGCGTAGGCCAGTACCGCCGGCAGGAACACCCACGCGCCGAGATCGTCGTCGCGTCCCATCAAGCCGCGGGTGACTCCCCATAGTGTCCAGCGGGTGTAATCGCCCAGATTCACCTCGAACGCCAGCTGGGATATCGCTCCCGCAGCCGGATACGCGATCGACTCGACGATCAGAACGGCAATGCCAACGCCCAGTCCGAAGGCGGTGGAACGGCCTACGGCGCACAGCAGCGTCGCCAGCATCAGGTATGCCATCGTCGCGGGCCAGGCGGACGCAAACCTGCCCGTGCTCTCGGTCCAGCTCCCGGAGGCCCCCGGAGCGAGTTCGAGCCCATTGGTCGGCGGGCTGGCCGCGACCAGACCCACCGCCGCGGCCAGCGCCCATGACACGACCCAGACTATCGCCAGCGCTAACACCGCCAGGACAAGCTTCGCTGCCACCACCTGCCAGCGCCGCTGTCCCCTGGCGAACAGTGGTCGGAAGGTTCCCCATCCATAATCACTGCCGAAAACCATTCCGGCCAGGATGATTGCCAGGAACGGCCCCAGCCTCGACAGCAGCTCAAACACCAGCATCGGATATCCGTAGGGTGGGATCGAAAAGTCGGACTGGATCAGCCGCACGGCTCCGGCGGACACGAGCAGCGTTCCCAACACCGCGAGCGTGAGCAGACTCATAATCACCCAGAACTCCGGCCTCCGGCGCAGTCGGAACCACTCCCATCGGACCCCGTTGGCCAGCGCCGGTAACATGGTCATGCGGATGCCTGCTGCCCCTCGCCGGTGACTTCCATGAACCCGGCCTCCAGGGAAGTGGACGCCGGCCGCAGTTGCGAGACGTACACGCCGGCATGGGCGAGGTCGCGGCTGATTTCCCACTCCCGCCCGGGAATGGCTGCGATCTCCAGGCCGTCCGCAGACCGGGCCCTGATTTCCCAACCGGCGTCCTTGAGCACGGTGGCCGCGCGTTCGTCGTCCGTGGTGCGTACCAACGCCGACGCCGGGGCGCCCATGTCGGCGACCGGACCGCAGTACAGGAGCTTCCCCCGCCGCAGGATGGCAACACGGTCGCAGACCTGTTCCACCTCGTTGAGCAGGTGGCTCGCCAGGATCACGGTGCGGCGTCCGTCGGCGGCCAGGCTGCGGATGAGATCACGCACTTCGACGATCCCCACCGGGTCCAGGCCGTTGGTCGGCTCGTCGAGGATCAGCAACGACGGATCGCCCAGCAGGGTGGCGGCGATGCCCAGGCGCTGTTTCATGCCCGTGGAGCAGGCACGAAACTTGCGGCGGGCCGCGTCGCCGCCCAGGTTGACGGCATCCAGCAGGTCCTCTATCTCCGCGTCGCCGCCGTCCGAGCCATAAACACCCTGCAAGCACTTCAGGTTGTCCCGGCAGTTCAGGTAGGGCCAGAAGATCGGCCGCTCGATGAGCGCGCCAACGTTGTGCAACGCCTGCGCTTGTCCGGCCGGGCCATCGCGCCCGAACAGGGTCAGCGTCCCGTCGGTGGGGCGGATGAATCCCGACACCAGGGAAAGCAGCGTGGTCTTGCCGGATCCGTTGGGGCCGAGCAGCCCGAACACGCCACCGGCGGGAACGTCCAGGCTCACGCCGTCCACCGCCGTAACCCGACCGAACCGCTTGGTCAGGACTGAGATCGAGACGGCCAGCGCCGTCCCATCCAGGGACGCGGGAACGATGTTCGTCACGGGAAGGGACTAAACCAGGACGTCGAAGCCGTAGCCGGCGTTGTTCAGGGCGCCGTCCGCAAAACGAGATAGATGCAACGGGGAGATGTCCATGGTCGTGGTCGCGCCGTTGCCAATCAGCTCGGCCATCAGCACGCCCACCATGGGCGACAGCTTGAAGCCGTGGCCGCTGAAACCGGTGCACAGGTAGAGCCCGTCCACACCTTCGACGCGGTCCATGATGGGATGGGAGTCCGGCGTATTGGTGTACAACCCGGCGTACCCCGCGGCCAGTTCCGCATCGGCGATGGCCGGTATGCGGCGGGCCAGACGCTGCCAGACGTCTTCAATGAAAGACGGGCTGGCCCGCTGGGCGAACACTTCCGGATCCTCCACAACGTCCGAGTGGTTGCCGTTCCCGACTAGCGTGAGGTCCTGGCCCTCGGGACGGAAATAGATGCGGTTGCCGATGTCGGCCCCGCCCGGATGGTACGGCACCACGTCCAGCGGCCGTCGGAAATGCAGCACCTCGTGGCGCGTTGCCACCAGGGGCACCTCGATACCATGAGGAGCCAAGAACCGCGCCGTCCAGGGGCCCGTAGCCACCACGGCGATGTTGGTCTCGATGCGCTCTCCCGAGGCGGTTCGGACGGCGGTGACCAAGCTGCCGTCCTCGCTGGTTTCGATGGATGCCGCAGGGGTTTGCAGCCGGATTGTCACGCCCTCGCTGCGGGCGCGGGTGGCGTAGGCGTAGGCGGTGCCCGAAGCGTCGGCGTGGCCGGAATAAGGCTCATAGGCAATGCCCGCCGCGTCGGCAACCTCAAACCCGGGCGCCAGCTCCGCGGCATCGGCGGCGCCAATGATGTCGGTGATCACTCCCACCGACTGCTGCGTGGCGATGTTGGCCCGGAAGGACGTCAGGTCCTCTTCTCCGGCGAACACCAGGTAGCCGGTGCGCGTGTACCCGCACTCGCCTCCGATCATTTCCTCGAAATTGCGGAAGATGTGCAGGCTCCGCCAGGCCAGCTCGGCGTTGACGGCGGTGGAGTAGTGCATTCGGACCGCCCCGCTGCTGCGCCCGGTGGAGCCGCTGCCCAGGGTGTCGCGCTCCAGCAGCACGATGCGGCGCAGCCCATGGTCGCCGGCGGTCAGGGCCAGATTGCAGGCGATGCTGCAACCCATCACTCCGCCCCCGATGATGACAACGTCAGCCGTTTCTGTTGAACTGGTCATGGTGCAGGTGTGTCCGCAGGAAAGAGTTCTTGGAGCAGATCGATAGCCGCCGCCACGGCATCCGCCCGCCGCGTTACTGTTTCGTCGGGTAAGTCGTTCTCATAAAAATGGATATGCAGGCTATGAGCCGAATTCACGCCGTTGTCCAAAAGCGACCCTGAAACCGGATCAGCGCTGGAAACGAGCGCCACCAGTTGTTCAGAAACTCTCAGGATACTCGTATGGCTACGGACCCGCAGGCTGCGGTCGGCGGCAATTGCTTTGACAGTCTGGGAGTACGCCCCCCACGATTTCTCAGCGACCTGCCGATAGTCTCCTGCGTCCAGGCTTTTGAGGACGTGTTCCCGGTAATGGATCAAATTGTCTCGATAGGTTACTGACGCCTCCGCCGCTTCAGAGTCGGGCAAGTCAACATCCCGCCGGTTGGACAAGCCGACCCGAATCGCATCGCTCACTTGCCGCGGAGAAAGGTTTGGTGATTCCGCCATGTCTCTATCCTGTGGTCCTCGAGTCGAATCATAACACGGCACCGGTGCATCTTATCTACCCGCGTTCCCGCGACCGGCGCACCCGGAAGCTGGCGCCGCGCTGTTTTCGCATCCAGCGGAGAAAGTCGGCGACCCTGGGATTAGAACGGAGCAGGTCCACGCTGTACATCTCCTCGGCCAGCGTGGTGACCGAAAACATGGCGTGGACCTGCCGGTGACACGTGGGGCAGAGCAGCGCCGTCGGACCGTGGTTGCCGCCTCGAGCCCGTGGTATCAGGTGATGGACGGTGAACCGCTCGACAGACCGTTCGCACAACTCGCAGGAGTCACGGTCTCCCCTGGTGCGTCGGGGCCGGACCATTGCCCCGTCTTCGAGTGTGTTTTCCGGAGCCGGAGATGCGGCGGCTTGCTCTTTCCGCGCGCCGCGAGAACGAGTGCGCGAGGGCCGTCTAGCCATTGCTGCCCTGGCCCGAGGTGTCCAGGAACCGCCAGCCGGGAAGATCGACCTGCCACTGGGAGTCTTCCAGCAGCATCGGGATCATCAGGCCCGACATCAGGCGGCTGTGCTGCACCACGGTCTCATCGGTCACGCCGAAGGGCAGGAACACGAACGCGTGCTGGTCGTCCACGTAGCGGGTGGGAGCCGCGGCCAACTCGGTCAGATCTTCCAGCGGCCACAGGCGCAGGACGGTGGTGCGGAAGTCGTCCATCATCGAATCCCGCATGGGGTGGTCGGGATCGTACGCGGCGCGGTAGGCCACCTGCATGTCTATGTTGAGCCGGGTAGCCCACACGCCCATGCGCATTCCCCGGGTCTCCTTGGACAACATCGACCAGGCCAGGTCCATGTCCCCGTCTCGGATCGATTCAGCGAAAAGGCCGGCGCGCTGCCCCACCTCGTCGGGTTCCTGGCTGCGGCGTTGCCCTGGCATTCGCATGATGGTTATCCTCGACGTGGCGGGAGCTTGATTGATAAGGCGCGATCAGTACCCCACGGCGTACCCGTCGTAGCGGGGATCGGCGGCGCCGTGCAGCGCTTCGGTATTGGGGTCGATGTACAGGGCCATCTCGCGTCCGGTCACGCCGTCCCACGCGCCCAGCTCGTGCACCGGGTGGCCCATGGCGCGTAACCGGCGCAGCGTGTCTGCGTCAAATCGATTTTCGATGAGCAGACTGTCCACGGCGGTGTGGGGAACCGTGGATTCGGTGCCGTCGCCCACGTGCTTCCAGCGCGGGGCTTCTACGGCTTCCTGCACCGTCATCCCGTAGTCCACCAGGTTGGTGATAACCTGCATGTTGCTCTGCACCTGGCAGTCCGCCCCCGGCGTGCCCAGCACGTAGGTCAAGCGGCGTCCACTCGCGGAACTGCCGTTGCCTGATTCCGGCCGGCGGAACACCATCACCGGGTTCATGGTGTGGCGCACCCGCTTTCCCGGCTGCAGGCAGTCAACGTGGTCCGGGTCCAGGTGCCAGTAGGTCATGCGGTTGTTCAGCAGGATGCCGGTATCCCCGGCCACCAGTGACGAGCCCCAACCGCTCTGAATGCTCTGCAACTGGCACACCGCGTTGCCGGCCCGGTCCGCGACCACGAAACACGTGGTGTCTTCCTGCTCGGTGCGCGGGCCTCGGCGACGTGCGCCGACGCCGGCCGGCGACCGGCGTTGTCCTGCCGGTTGGTGCGGCCAGGGATCTCCGGCGTCAACGTTCTCGCGGGCCCGCTCCGGGTCGATGGTTGCGGCTCGCTCCCGAGCGTATTCGGCGGACAACATGCCGGCGACGGGCACGTCGATGTAATCGGGATCGGCCACGTAGGCCTCACGGTCGGCGAAAGCCATCTTCTTCGCTTCCACCATCAGGTGGATCGACGCCGCGGAACCGAAACCCAGACTCGCCATGTCGTGCTGCCGGATGACGTTGAGCTCCTGCAACAGGATGTGGCCGCTGGAGTTGGGTGGCGCCTCGTACACCGTGTAATCGCCATATTCAGTGGAGATCGGGTCCTGCCAGCGCGCCGAGCTATCGTTGAGGTCGGCCATGGTGAGAAGGCCGCCCTGCTCCTCGCTGAAGCGGACGATGGCCTCGCCGATCGCTCCGCGGTAGAAGGCATCTCGACCCCCCTCCGCGATGGCCGACAGCGTCCGCGCCAAGTTGGCCTGCCGGAGAATGTCGCCGGCGCGCAGCGGCTCTCCCGATCCGTCCCGCGTGAAGATCGCCCGGCTGGTGGGAAACTCGCACAGCAGCGCGTCGCCGGCGATAGCCGACGCCAGGTAGTGCGTAACCGGAAACCCGTCGTCGGCCAGGGCGATGGCCGGGGCAAACACCTCTGTCAGCGGCAGCGATCCATATTCCGAATGAACGTCCAACCACGCATTGAGTAGACCCGGCACCGACACGCTCAGGATGCCCTTCATGGGAATGCCGTCGCGATACCGCTCCAGGGTTGCGGCGTAGGGCGCGGCTCCGGTCCCGTTGGACACCCGCAGGGAGTCGTCCTCCGCCCGGTAGGCCATGATGAACCCGTCGCCGCCGATGCCGGACATCAGCGGTTCGACGACGTTGAGAACCGCGGCGGTGGCGATGGCGGCGTCGAAAGCGTTGCCGCCCTTTTGCAGGACGGATATGCCAGCCTGGGCCGCCAGCGGATGGCCGGCGCAAACCATGCCGTTGCGCCCCATGACCACCGGTCGATGGGCCGAGTAACGGATGCCGTGGGGTGTGGCTGACATCAGGGCGACGCTCCTTGTGTTTGGGTTGCGGGTTGGTCAACGCCGCCGTGTTTGCCCAACCGGTCAGGCCCGGGCGACGCGGCAACGGCGTCAGGATGCCGCTGCGCTGACCGGTCGGATCGATGCCAGCATGTCGATGGACACGCCGCCCCTGGAGAAGAAGACCTCCAGTTCGGGCGAATACATGCCGCCGGAACTGCGCAGGGTGTTGAGCAGTGTGTCCGTGCCGATGCTGAGGATGGAAGAGGGATCGTGCTGCACCGTTCCCAGGTTCTTCGCTCCGCACAAGTCCAGCGCGGCAAAGATCGTGTCGTGCAGAAACGCTTCGTCCAAGTCCGTGTTATCCAGCAACGCCAGGTTGAAGTTGGCGTGGGCCAGGTTTGCCTGAGCCAGGGTCGCGTCCGTGAAAACCGTTTTGTAGAAGGTGGAGTTGGACAGGTTCGCGGAATTCATGTCGGCCCAGGTCAGGTCCGCTTCGGAAAAGTCGGAGAAGCTGCAATAGGTTCCCCGCAGCACCGCATAACTCAGGTCGGCGCCCCGCAGGGTGATCTGGCTCAGGTCGGCCCGTGCGAAGTTCGCACCCTGCAGTTGGGAGAAGGACAGGTTTGCTTCCCGCAGGGTGGCGCCCTGCAGGCTCGCGCCGCGCAGGTCCGCGCTCTGCAGATTGGCCCCGCTCAGGTTGCAGAAATGCAGGTCGGCGCCGCGCAGGTCGGCGTCGCCAAGGTCGGAGCCGCTGAAGTCCAGATGAGTCAGGTTGGCCCACGACAGATCGGCTCCATGCAACCGCGCGTTGGCAAAGGACGTGCCCGTGAGGTCGGCGCTGGTCCGCAGATCGTTCCAGGCCGACACGTCCTTGCGCAGTCGGCTTAAGCATTGCTCTTTCGAGACGGTGGGCCAGATTTTCATGACGGGTCTCCCGGTTGAATGATTATCCCATGATGGCAATGTTCGCTTGGATTATTCAACAGCCGCCGCCGCCGTTATGGGCCTTTGACGGGCTTTCATTTGCCCGGGCTCGTATGCGAAAGCCCCGGCAGCCGGTAGCGCCGGGGCAATTGACTAGTATTGTCGGCAACCCCCGGGCGTCGCCGAGGACTGCCGGAGATCGCGGTCTAGTGTCCGCCGCAGCCGCAACCACCGCCGCCGCAGCCACATCCGCCACCGCCGCAGCCGCAACCACCGCTGCCACAGCCGCCGCCGGCGTACATAGGGTTGTTGATGACGAACCCGACCCGGCCGCCGAACTCTTCCACGTAGTCGATGGTGGCTTCTTCCAGGAACGGCGCGCTGTCGGAGTCCATGAGGAACTCCATACCGTCCATGCGGAGCACGGTGTCGTCAGGCTGATGCTCCTTCTCCATGGTCAGCATGTACTGCAGGCCGTGGCCGGCGGGCATGGCCACTACACGCAGCGCGGAACCGGCCTCGTCCTCGGCGGTCATCACTTCCTTAAGTTTCTCGATGGCCATAGGGGTAACGTTCATCGTGTTCGCTCCTGAATAGCGCAGTCGGCGAGGATTCCCACAGGAATCCCCATCTACCCATAGTGAGCAAAGCGTATCACGGGGCGGCGAGGGGCGTCAAACGCGGCGCCCTGTGGTTCGATGGGCCACGGGGGCAGGCTAACCTCCACGACATGCTTCAGCCGTGCCGCCCCCGCCGTCGCCGTCTTCTGTCCATTTCGTTCAGCCGGTGAACGGATTGAGCAGAGCTACGCCCAACCCTTGAACATCCTCGACATTGCGCGTCACCAAAGTGAAGTTGTTAACTTTGGCGGTGGCGGTTATGAGACCGTCAACGATGGACACGTTGCGGATGGCATACATTTGGCCCCAAACATCGGCAACGGCGGCGTCAACCGGGAGGATACGCCCAGCGAAAAAATCCTGTGATACTTCCAGCCATATTTCCAGAACTTCCGCTTGCCGATGGTCTTGGCGCCGGCGCAATCTCGCAATTCCCTTGCGAATTTCGCCAATGACCAGCGCGCTGGTGAACAGGTCTTGATCTGGCACCCGTCGTACCAGTCAGATACGCCGGCGCTGCCGCGCCCTCCCTGACGCAGCTCGGAGACTACATTGGTGTCGAGTGGGAACATCAGAGTTCCACCTCACGCGGATATGTGAGTTCCCGTGCCAATTCAACGCCCTCAATTGGGCAACCAGCCAGAAATTCCTTGAAATTGAGGGAGCGGTAGTACTCACGTATGTGCTCCCGTTCCTCGTCAGTGAGAGATTTGGCGTCGGATTCGGCGTCGGATTCAGCGTCCGGACCGGGATGAACATCAGCCGATTGGATGTTTGTGATAGTCATATCGGACACCTCCGGGGGATTGCGGCGCACCACAATCTTACCGGATGCCGTCCGGCGTGGGGGGCCAAACTTGAAGCAACCGTCGTGACGTGATGACATCTGCCGCTTGCGTGGCTGGCGGGATACCTGCGACAATCTCGCCATGGTTGTCTCCAAACTGCTGACCGACGACGCCCGGCAACTGGCTGAGAACTGGCTGCGGGAATGGATGCCCGCAGAGGTGAGGGATCAGCTGTCCCTGGGCTTGCCGGAGTGGGATGACCGCTTGACCGTCTGGCGGGTCGCATTGGTACCCAGCGCCGATCCTTCTCGCCCCTTAGGTGAGATCCAGATTGACCCGGACGGTGTGATCAACCGCGCTCCTTCCCCGGCTATGGTTGGGACCAGATTGCGTGAGCTTGGCAAATGCCCCGAGCCGCGCAATCGTTCCGGCAACGCGAGAATTGCCTTCCCGCCCGTTCCCAACAAAGTGATCCTCGGCGACAGTCGCATGGCGCTTCCCGAATTCCCTCCGAACAGCGTGCAGTTGATATTCACCTCGCCCCCTTATTTCAATGCCAAGCCGGAGTGCGCTGAGTACGTGGATTATCCCTCATATCTGGAGTTTCTCGGTGAGGTATTTGCGGCCTGTCACAGCATATTGGCCGAAGGGCGCTTCCTCGTGGTCAATGTGTCGCCGGTGCTGGTGCGACGCACCTCTCGCAATACCGCCAGCAAACGCTTGCCCATTCCTTTTGATCTGCATCCGATCCTCGACCGTATCGGGTACGAGTTCATTGACGACGTAATCTGGCGGAAGCCGGAGGGCGCCGGCTGGCATCTGGGTCGGGGCCGCCGGTTTGCGGCCGACCGTCAGCCGCTCCAGTACAAACCCGTTACCGTGACCGAGTACGTGCTGGTCTATCGCAAGAAAACCGACCGGCTGATTGACTGGAACCTGCGCTACCACCCGGATCCCGCGGCGGTGGAACGATCACTCATATTGGGCGAATATGACAAGACCAACGTCTGGGATGTGACGCCGTCCAACCACAAAGCGCACCCGGCGATTTTCCCGGACGAACTGGTAAGCAAAGTGATCCGGTACTACTCGTTTGAGGGGGACAGCGTGCTTGATCCCTTCGCCGGGACCGGCACGGTGGGCCGGGTGGCCACTGCCATGGGCCGGCGATTCGTGCTGATTGAGAAGCGCATCGACTATTTCGAGACGATGCGACAAGAGTTGAGCCAACCGGGATTCGCCGCCGGCGTGGACTTTGACGACCTCCAGTACTATTGGAGCGCTGACGATGACGCCGAATCTCTATGACCTGAACTCCGCCGAGGGAGTTCGGCAGATCGTCGCCGCTTTGTTTCAGGGTTACAACTATCGCCTGTACATCGAAGGCCAAACTCGAACCCATCTGAGGAGACGACAATGCCCCGAAAATCCCCCGACGGCGTAGCCACCAACGACCTGGTGTTCAGCGCCCACACTGCCACCAACGACGAGGTTTTCCCCGGGGTCCTATCGTTGTACGTCGCTCCGGGCAGTGTCATTGCCGACGTCACTTATGGCCGGGGAGTTTTCTGGCGCAACGTTCCTGACGGCAGCTACCGGCTTCTGCCTACGGACATTGCTACCGGTACCGACTGCCGCAGTCTCCCGTACGGCGATGGCTCCATCGATTGTGTGGTGTTTGACCCGCCCTATATGCACACGCCCGGCGGTACCGCCCATGTCAATCATCAAAACTATGAAGGTTACTATCAAAACAACCGGTCGAGCTCGGATAAAAAATACCACGAAGCAGTCCTCGATCTGTACTTCACCGCGGCCCGGGAGGCTTGGCGCGTCCTGCGCAAGGGAGGCATCTACATCGTCAAATGCCAGGACGAAGTATGCGCCAACATACAACGGTTCACTCACGTCGAAATCATCAATGAATTATCAGCCTACGGTTTTGTAGCCGAGGACTTGTTCGTCGTTGTACGCAAAGGCAAGCCAGGCGTGAGCAGGATGCTACGGCAGGCCCACGCTCGCAAAAACCATTCTTACTTCTTGGTATTCCTGAAACCGGATGGGAAGAAGCGCTGGACGGGCTTGGATAATCGCTTCGAGATTGGCGCCGATGGAGATGAACAGCGATGCGACGACGTTACTGGCCCGCAACGGGCGCTATTTCAGTAAAGAATGTATGGAACGGCTTTATGTCAATGAGCTCTCCAAAATTATTCGTAAGTTCCTGATAACGCACCGGGGTGTCAAAATAGTAAATACGTTCCATTCTTGCCAAAAGAGTTTGATAGGCAAGCCACTGGTCGGGGACACAAATTTCCACAACCTCGCCTTTGCGCGCGTCCAATTTGGTCTCTGAGAACGCCACCAGAGTGCCTTGATAGCTGCCGCTGCCATAGGCCGAGTCCAGCAATCGCTGGTGGGACCAAGCCTGCACGACTCGCTCTCTGGTTGACATCTTGACCGGGAGATGGATATTTGGCAAATCCTCAGCGGTTTCAAAGAGGAAATCCATAGTCATACGCACTCTACGGCCTGCGACTGGCAGACTGGCGCTTCGTGTCGGTTCTATGCCCAACGATTTCGCAAAAAGGTGCCCGACCATGCACTCGAAGTAGGTTGCCGGGCTTTTCTTATCGTTGCGGTTGAATAGTTCAATAGCCAAGCAAGGGGCAAGCGCTACTGTGTACATCATCCGCTCTATCTGACCGGCGTTCAAGTTGCCGATGGCGAATCGCCGCCAATCTTGTGCGATAACCTCCCAATCATCGGTAAAATACGCTCGGTTGACAGGTCGGGCGACGACACCGTTCCGCTCAAATGAAACGTACTCTTTGCCGTGAGCCAGGGAAGTCAGGCCGACCCGGTCGCAGTCCGTATCCAGGAACTGCAACGCGATAACGGCCAAGTCTATGATGGCCTGTCCTGCATCATCAGAACGCCAGTCGGCCCGACAAGCCCGCCTGACAGCATCATAGGATCTGCGCAACTGATCTCGGTCCAACATTGGACTCGTCACACTCCTGCCATTAACTCTGCAATCGACATCCCCAGACCAGCAGCAATGATCTGTATGTTCCGCAACGCGATGTTACGTTCCCCACGCTCGACACCGCTGTAATAACTGCGGTCGAGCCGGCAATGCGCCGCAAATGATTCCTGCGAGTAACCGCGATCTACCCGCAGTTCCCTCACTCGCTCGCCAAATCTCATAAGAACATCGTCATCCATAATCCAAATATCACTAGTTGGTGGCGGGAACGCTACGGGCTATGAGTATCATTTTGCTTGCGCGCCTCTTGTCCCCACTCCCACCCGTCCCTATACTGCGGCCATCGACCACCAGACCCAGCGATCCGGACCGGTTCCGGCGGCCCACAGCGAGGAGGCTCCTGATGCCCAAAGACCATGTGGAAGTTTTCTGGTTTTCCGAACAACCCTATGGACACGTTACCGACGACGATGTGTCACAGTACGAGTCGGGGCGGCTGGATTTCTCCAACTCGCACTTTGACCCCGAGAAGGCGCACATCCTCTATAACCAGTACCACGAGCAGTACACCTGGGCCGACCAGAACGGGTTCGACGGCATCATGTCCAACGAGCACCACGCCTCGTACTGGTGCATGAAGCCGGCGGTCAACATCGACGCCGCGGTCATCGCCAAGGTCACGCGCAACGCCAAGATCGCCATCCTGGGCAACGTGATCGCGGTGAACGATCCCATTCGCATGGCCGAAGAGATCGCCATGCTGGACTGTATCTCCGGCGGTCGCATCATCTCCGGTTTCGTGCGCGGCACGGCGGTTGAGACCCTGCAGGGCGGCATCGCCCCTCCGCAGAACCGCGACCGCTTCGAGGAAGCCCACGACCTGATCATCAAGTGCTGGACCGAGCCGGGCCCCTTCCGCTACGAGGGCGAGTACTACCACTACCGGAAGGTGAACCCCTGGGTGCTGCCCATGCAGAAGCCCCATCCGCCCATCTGGTTCCCCGGGTTCAGCAGCCCGGAGAGCGTCGTGTGGGCGGCGCGCCATGAGCACCCCTACATGAACCTGGGGTCGCTGCTGGAACACACGCACCGGCTGCGCGACGTGTACATCGACACGGCGCGAGAGACGGGGTTCGAGCCCGGGCCGGAGCACTTCGGCTACCTGCTGCGTATCTTCTGCGCCGACACCGATGAGAAGGCTCAAGAGATCGGCCGCGAGTTCCTCTGGACCCAGGAGCATCGCAACCGCGGCCCCCGAGAGCACAACGACCCGCCCGGGTACCAGTCCCGCGAGGCGGTCAACATCCAGCGGACACTGCCGGGCGCCGGCGGGTTCGGCCGGATGATGACCTACGAGGAGCTGCAGGAGGCCAACAACATCATCGTGGGCAGCCCCGACACCGTGCGGGAAAAACTCTCCATGATCGTAGATCGCCTCAACCCCGGCTACCTGCACATCTACGGCAACGAGGGCGCCATGGCCCACGAGGACGTGATGCGCTCCATCGAGTTGATCGGCCGGGAGGTCATTCCCGCCCTCCATGAGATCCCGCTGGTGGACCACTACTAGCCCCCATGCGATCTCGGGCGACGTGCATCGCCGCCGCCGTGGCGTGTCTGCTCATTGCGGCAGGTTGCGCGGGCGGCGGCGATGCCGTTTGTCCGGATGGAATGGATTCCTTCACGGAACTTAACGTGTACTTTGGACTTGAGAAGGGCAGCGGAGGGACAGTCAGCGAAGAGGAGTGGCAGTCATTCCTGGCGGACACGGTAACGTCGCACTTTCCCGACGGGTTGACGGCCCTGGACGCCCGGGGCCAATGGTTTGACACCGGCGCAGGACGCCTCTACAGGGAGTCGACCAAGCTGCTCAACGTGCTGGTACCGGCCGACGCCGCGGACCCTGGCGTCGACGCCGTCCGCACCATTTCGGATGTCTACAAGCAGCGATTTGAGCAGCAGGCCGTCTTTTACACGTCGCTGCCGGCCTGCGCAGCGGTGTATTGAATTGATGAGGTGAACATGAGCGCCGCACTGCCCAACAAGCAAGCATTCATCGGCGTCGGCACCATGGGCAGCCTCATGGCGGGTTGTCTCCTGGACACCGGCGTCGATCTGGCCGTGTATGACATCAGGCGCGATGCGGCGGAACCGCTTGTCCAGCGAGGGGCCAGGTGGGCGGACGGCGCCGAGGCTGCGGTCGCTGGGTGCGAAATCGTCTGGACATCGCTGCCCGGCCCGACCCAGGTAGAATCGGTGTTGCTGGGTGATGAGGCCGGCGTGCTGTCGGCGATGGCCGCCGGGGCAACGCTGGTGGATACCACCACCAACGATCCCGACGTGGCGCGGCGGGTGTCAACCGCCTGCTCCGAGCGCGGTCTGTCCATGCTGGACGCGCCGGTCAGCGGACGCCCGCCCACCATGACCATGATGATCGGCGGCGAGCGGGACGTGTTCGAGCGCGTGCGGGACTCGCTGGATGCGGTCGCTGCCCAGGTGTTCTACGTCGGCCCGGCCGGCGCGGGCTGCGTCGCCAAGCTGGCCACGCAATACATGGGCTACACCAACCTGATCGCCGCCATCGAAGGAATGCTCATCGCCCGCAGGGGCGGCGTCGACCCGGCGGTGCTCGCCGAGATCGTGCCGGTGAGCGCCGGAGCCAGCCGCGCATTCAACGCCATACCCAACAGCATCCTGGACCGCAGCTTCGCGGCCGGCGGAACGCTGGACATCGTGGCCAAGGACGTGGCCCTAGCGTGCGCCCTAGCGGAGCGTCTGGAGGCGCCGGCCGGCACCGGCTCGGTAGCTGATGCCCTGTACAAGCAGGCCCAGGCTCAGGGCTGGGGAGACGAAGGCTACCCGATAGTGGCGCGGATATTGGAAGCAACGGCGGGCGTAGAACTGCGTCCAGCCTAACGCTCGCTATCGCGGCGTCCCTTCGGCGTCAGGTTCGTCAAAAATAATGCTGATGATTTCCGTTGGAAGCGTTATCCCGCGGCTGGCCAACACTCGCTTGATGCGCTCTCGCTCTTGGCGACGTCCCTTCTCTATGGCCCGTTTTTCGACGGCTTCTTTGGCGGCAAACCACATTGGCACGTCTCTCGCGAGGTGCGGATTCAGAGAGGCGCGCGAACCGTTACTGCCGCGGCCGATCCGTGTCAGTTCCGTCGGCCGGCGGGCTGTCAATTTCAGGGGGAGGCGTTATCCCGCGACTGGCGAGCACCCGCTTGATGCGTTCGCGCTCCTCCTGGCGTCCCTCTTGGCGTCCCTCCTGGATCCCTTCCCGGCGACCTCGCTCGGCGGCCTTTTTTTCAACGGCTTCTTTGGCAGCGAACCACATCTTCAAAACTCCATACAGCGCGACGGTGGTGGGGAACAGCAGCAGCGTCCCCAGTATTATTACGCCATCGTCCTTTTCTGTCACGCTCTTGAAGAACCCGATGCCCCACAGTCCGGCGCAAGCTTGGCAGTAGCTGATTGCCACCGCAACAGCCATACTGGCCGTTATGGACAGCGAGCCGTCGACGAATCTCCACGATGACCGATTGCTCTCATTCGTTCCCATTGTACCAGCCCGACAAATTCCTTCTATCGCAGCGTAGCAGTAACCGGAGCCGGCAGGCTGTCGGGGAATGGGACGGTTATTGCAGATTTTGAGGTGACGGACTGAACCTTGCCGGCGCATCGGCGAAACGCGAGCAGGACAACACCTGCCTGCGGCAGTGTGATACCATTCGACCAGGCGAGTCGCGCCCGGAGGAACAACATGGCGATTACGTTCCAGCCCAGCAGTTACAGCGGTCTGGTTGACCAGGACAACGGCATGGTCAGCCGGGAGATCTTCGTAAATCCCGACATCTACGCCGAGGAGCAGGACCGGATCTTCACCCGCGCCTGGCTGTTCGTCGGCCACGAGAGCCAGGTGGCCAAACCGGGCGACTTTTTCGTGTCCTCCATGGGCGAGGAGTCGGTCATCCTGTGCCGGGACCGGCAGGGCGAGATCCACGTGTTCCTGAACTCGTGCATGCACCGGGGCATGAAGGTGTGCCGCTACGACGAGGGCAACACGCCAATCTTCACCTGCCCCTACCACGGCTGGAGCTTCGCCACCGACGGCGCCCTAGTCGGCGTGCCCTTCTACAAGGACGCCTATCACGAGGAACTGGACAAGTCCCAGTGGGGCCTGATCCGCGTGCCCCGTATGATCAACTACAAGGGCGGCATCTGGGCGACTTGGGACGCCAACGCGCCCGACTTCCTGGAGTACATCGGCGGTTTCCGCACCTACCTGGACATCCTCTTCGACGGATGGGACGGCACCGAAGGTGGTACCGAGATCATCGGCGGCATCGAAAAGTGGATGGTGCCCAGCAACTGGAAGTTCCCCGCCGAAAACTTCATCGGCGACCGTTACCACAACATCAGCCACCGCTCCGTTGACCTGGTCGGCATCGGGCCTTCCGGTCAGGGTCGACGCGACAACAGCGAGCGGGAGGGAGCCAAGTCCCTGGACGTGTCCTTCCCCGAGCGAGGCCACGGAACCGTCATGTTCCTGCGCCCCGAAGACGCCCAGCCCGTTCCGTCCTACCAGAACGACCCCATCGTGTCGGAGTACTTCTACCAGTGCGAGATCGCGCGCAAGGAGCGTCAGGGTCAGCTGTGGCGCATTCTGGCCGGTCCGGGGACGATCTTCCCCAACATGTCGTACCTGCCCCGCCAGCCGCGCAGCATCGCGGTGTGGCATCCGCGCGGCCCCGATCAGACGGAGGTGTGGCGGTGGTTCCTGGTGGACGCCTCCGCGCCGCCCGAAGTCAAGGAGTTCCTGCGCCAGTACTACATCCGGTACTCCGGCCCCGCCGGGCTGACCGAGCAGGACGACATGGAGAACTGGAACTACGCCCACTCCGCCAGTCGGGGCGCCATGGCCCGTAGGCACCACTACAACTACCAGATGGGCATGGGCTACGCGGTCACCGATTTCGAGGACGGCGGGCTCAAGCTCGAGGGCACCGTGCTCGACACCACCAAGGCCCGGGCCGGCGAACAGAACCAGCGTGGCTTCTACAACCGCTGGCGCGAGTTCATGGCGGCGCGAGACTGGGACGAGCTGGCCACCTGGCGCAATAACGGCTCGGCCTGCTAGAAAATGTTGACAGATGCCGTCATTCCCGCTTTCGCGGAAATCCAGTGGGCACAAATCCGTTCAACGTTCCTAGCGCAGCGATGTTTCTGGGTTCCTGCTTTCGCAGGAACGACGGTGTAATTGTCGGAGACGTTATGGTTGTTGCCAACGACCCGCTGGCGATGCTCCTGCTCAAGCAGGACGTCGAGGCGTTCCTGTACCACGAGGCCAACCTGCTGGACGACCGCCGGTACGAGGAATGGCTGGACCTGCTCACGGATGACGTGCGCTACTGGGTGCCCATGCGCCGCAACGTCAAGTTCGGCGAACTGGAGCGAGAGTTCACCCGGGAGGGCCAGGACATCAACTGGTTCGACGAGGGCAAGACGACGCTGACCCAACGGGTCCGGCAGATCCTCACCGGCGTCCACTGGGCCGAGGAGCCGCTGTCGCGCCTCTCCCACCTGGTGACCAACGTGGAAATCACCGAGGCGTCGCCCGGCGCCGCTGACGCCGAAGAGGTATCCCTGCGTTGCCGTTTCATCATCTATCGTAACCGCGTCGCCACGGAAACCGATATCCTGGTGGGCCGCCGGGAAGACCGACTGCGCCGGGTCGATGGAGAGTGGCGTATCGCGCAGCGGCAGGTCTTCTTGGATCAGAACGTACTGCTGGCGAAAAACCTCACGTTCTTCTTCTAATCCGGCTGCCCTGCTCCGGTCAGCGAAGGTCAAGCCATGACACTTGCGACGCAAACCGGCGTAATACGCGGCAATCAACGGATGTTGCCCGGGGAACCGGACCCCGATGCGGTAGCGGTAGCGTGGTCGGTGTATGAGCGGGTACGGCCATTGCAGGCGTACTTGTTCGGCTCCCGAGCCCGGGGCAATTACGATAATCACTCCGACATTGACCTCGCCATCATCACCGCAAAGCCCGTTCCAGAGTACCTCCGGCTAACTATCGACCGCATCGCCGAGCAGGCGGCGACGACCCTACACCCCAGTGCGCCCTCCACGGATGTGTCCTTCCTGACCGTGACGGAGTTCCTGGCGGGAAGAGTGAAGAAGAACACGCTGGCCAACTCCGTCGCCAAGGAAGGAAAGCTCATAATGAACGGCGATGCTGCCGGCCGGGATGCCGCATTTGAGGAAGAACCTGTTAATTGGGATGACGTCGATGCCAGGGTGAAAAGTGCGCAAGAAGCGGTGTTAAGCTTGGAAATATTAGCTGGCAGCGGAAGGTCACCGGAAAGAATGCTGGGATACGCCGCCCAGCAAGCATTGGAACACGCCTACAAGGCCCTCATCGCCGCCCACGGCGAGGTCTATCCCACCGGTGGACGCGATGGCCACAACCTGCGGATACTGATCGGCCGAATCCAGGAGGTGTTGGGCCAGGACTTCCAAGTCCCCGGGATGAACTGGCAAAGCCTCACCGCTTACGCCGGGTCCGGACGGTATGCAGATGACCAGCCGCCTTTGGGCGACATGCAGCGGTTGCACACCGAAATATCCGCCGCTGTGGCCGATATAATTGGACACATCCCGCAACGCGACCAACCGTAACGTATCAGGACGCAGATCCATGGCAGACATAGTAAACCTGTTCGAAGTTGAGCCGGGCCAGAAGGTCGGGCTATACAGCGGCGCCACCGCCGAGGTGGTCTCCAACCCGCGCGACGGCGTGTGGCTGTTCGTGCGCTACCTGACCAGCCCCGACGACCCCAACCAGGTGGGCGAGGAAGACATGGTCTTCGCCCAGGACGTGCTGGAACTGCTGGCCGACTAACCGCAATGACCAACACGAACGCAGTCCTGCAAGTCCCCGAGGCGGACGAGATTCTGGCCGCCCTCCGCGCCGGATACCGATCCATCGACGAGGGCGACGGGTTCTACCCGGGATTCGACGGGTGGCTGGAATCGCTGGGTTACCAACGACGCGAGGACATCGGTTGCACCTGCCCCGACCGCGGTTACAGAGGCCACCTGCCGGAGTGCCGCTGGGTGCGATGACCCCAGGGCCGCCGGCGGTGGCCAATGCTCACCAGCATCAATCAAACAAGCGCGCCATCGGCGCGAATTTCAATTGTGGAGTAATGACATGTCCCAGCAGATGGTTGACCTGATGGAAGCGGTGTGGAAGTCCATTGACGGACTGTGCGGCGGCCTGACCCAGGAGCAGTGGTCGTTGCCCACGGAGTGCCCTGGCTGGTCGGTGCAGGATCAGGTTTCGCACCTGGTGGGCAGCGAATGCCGTCTGCTGGGCCGGCCGGCGCCGGAGCACGAGCCGGCGGACACCTCCAACGTGCGCAACGAGGTCGGCCGGGGCAACGAGGTGCTGGTGGACTATCGCCGCCAGTTCAGCGGCGCCGAGGTGTTGGCCGAGTTCCGCGAGATCACCGCCGAACGGCTGGGCGTGCTGAGGGCCATGACCGAAGCCGACTTCGCCGCCGAAACTCCCAACCCACTGGGCAGCGGCCCCTACACCGACCTGCTGGCTATCCGCATCTACGACGCCTGGGTCCACGAGCAGGACATGCGGCGCACCCTGGGCATTCCCGGCCACCTGAGCGGCCCCGTGGCCCAGCACGCCTATAGCCGCACCGAGATGGCCATGCCCTTCGTGGTGGGCCGCAAGGTCAGGCCCGACGATGGGACAACCGTGTTGTTCGAGATCATCGGCGAGGTGGGCGGCAGAATCGCGCTGAACATGGACAGCGGCCGCGCCCACCGCATGGACGCCGCCCCCGTATCGCCCACAGTCAAGCTGACCATGGGCCTCGAACCCTTCAACGCCCTGGGCACCGGCCGCTGGTCCGCCGAGCACGCC
This sequence comes from Chloroflexota bacterium, assembly GCA_028873965.1. Lineage (GTDB taxonomy): Bacteria > Chloroflexota > Dehalococcoidia > Lucifugimonadales > UBA3495 > Bin87. Next base: position 48,707 of record JAPPMU010000061.1, on the reverse strand, counting down.
CTGTCCAACGGCTCCGTGGCCATCGAAGGCGACCGCGCGCTGGGTGAGCGCATCGTGGGGGAGATGAACTTTATGATCTGATGCCATCATGCGGTGGCGCACGTCGCTGAATGGAGGTGCTGTATGGCAAACGAAATCACTGACAACAACCTTTACGAAGTCATCCTCATCGAATCGGATGACGACTTTGCCGTCTTCTGCCCCGGCATCCCAGGCGCCATTTCCCAAGGCAAGGATCAGGAGGAGGCGCTGGTAATGATCGCCGATGCCATGGCCATGGCGCAAATGTACCCATTGCCGGGAGATGACATCCCGGAGCGTCAGGCAGAACTGCGTGAAATGGGGAAGGCTAAAATCGCGGAACTGGTGGAGGAATGCGAGGAAGAGAGGTTGGAGTATTACGTCTGCGAGGCGACTCCGCACCTGATAAGCCCGCCGGTTTCAGCGGGGTAATCTGATGCCGACATGTAATTCCAGAATTACTGTATTGGAACGATAATCGAGTATTTACATTAACTAACTTTGCTTGATAAATTTATTGATATATAGTATATTGCATACATCGTACATCAACGGGAGGTAGATCGTATGAACGTTCAGAACATTGAGGTTCGCATTCAAGATGTCGATGCCTTGAACGCAAAGATATTTGAAAACGGTTGGATGTATGTGAGCGATTCACACGGAAACAAAGAGTGCCAGTATTTCGCTCCTTACTTTACTGAGGGGTGTGCTATCCCAGGCATTTCAATGATCAGCCATGTCGTGCACGTCGTACGATACAAAGTTGCAGACCTTCTTGCCAAACAAATCGCACAGCCCGATGCGCTAAGCGAACAGCATCTTCGCAATTGGCGAATAGGCGTGTCTGCAATTCGAGCCCGTGCCAAAGCGGAAGGGTGGGATCCTGCGGGTATGGGCAAATTGTTTTATCTAAACCGGCCTGAAACTTTCAGAACGCCGGCGCTGACCAAAACAAGCTACAACGATACGAACCCGCCCAAAAATTTGGGGCCGTCTCGAATACCACGGGGCTTCACATTGAAATACGACGAGTTGCTCACAAAGAGCTCGTGGTCTCTAGAAAACCCGCCTGGCTGACCTCACTGCCCTGCTATAATCGCTCCGACTATCGTAGCCGATGCGGGGTCTTTGCGTTTGCAGGAGGCGCAGCAGTGAATCGTTACAAACTCTCCTTCGTTATGCATGAACCCGGCGAGGATACGGAGGACAAGTTCATGGCCGAAATACCGGCTTTGCCAGGTTGTCGCGCCTGGGGAGACACCCCCGCCGAAACGCTGCATATCCTGGAGGGCGTAGCCGAAGCGTTTATCCAGTCTTACTTGGAGCACGGTGACCCCTTGCCCGCTGGGGTCGTGACGGCCCCGTTGATAATGGGGCAGGTTGACGAAGTGCAAGTGATAGCGTGACCTACCGGGAACTTACGCGTAAGTTGCGCCGATTGGGTTGTTATTTTGACCGGCAAGGCCGGGGCGGTCATGAGATTTGGATGAACGCCGACAGCAGGACCAGGACGACAATCCCTAACTGGGGCAGCCGTGATCTGCGGCCCGGCACCATCGGTGCGATACTCCACGACTTGGGAATATCCCGAGATGATTTTGAGCGAGTGTAAGCTCGACGTGATACAGCCCCCGCCCACCCACCGCCCCACCACCCGCTATAATGGCCCCGACCATCGCCCTGATGGCGGGGCTGTTGCATTTAACGGGAGGTTCACCATGGAGATTGGCGTTTCGGTTCCCATTGTTGAGATTGGCGACGACTTCGGCGCGCTGCGAGACTACATCCAGGCCGCCGAGGACCTGGGATACGCACACGTGCGGATCCTGGACCACGTGCTGGGCGCGGTGCCGGAGAAGCATCCGGAGGTGCCGCATTTTCCCTACTCCCACGAATCCTACATCCACGAGCCCTTCACCCTGATGGCCTACCTGGCCGCCGTTACCAAGAAGATCGGGCTGACCACCGGCATCCTGATCCTGCCCCAGCGGCAGACGGCGCTGGTGGCCAAGCAGGCGGCGGAGGTCGACGTGCTCTCCGGCGGACGCGTGCGACTGGGCATCGGCGTGGGTTGGAACTCGGTGGAGTATGAGGCGCTGGGCGTGGACTTCGCCTCCCGGGGCAGCCGCTGCGACGAGCAGATAGAGGTGTTGCGCCAGCTGTGGACCGAGGACGTCATCGACTTCCACGGCAAGTACCACGACATCACCCACGCCGGCATCAACCCGCTTCCGGTGCAGCGTCCCATCCCCATCTGGATCGGCGCCGGCCGCAGCACTTCGCCGACGCCCCCCAACGCCGCCATCCGCCGCATCGGGCGTCTGGCCGACGGCTATTTCCCCATGTTTGCCCCCGACTCCGGCGGTCAGGCGATCCTGGGGCGCATCCGGTCGCAGGCCGAGGCCGCCGGACGCGACCCGTCGGAAGTGGGTTTCGAGGGCCGCATCACCATCACCGCCGACAACAACCCCGAGGACTGGCTCACCGAGCTAAAGTCCTGGGAGGAGATCGGCGCGACGCACATGGCCGCCGGCCTGCGGGGGGCGACTTCACCGGATGCTCACATCGACGCCATCCGCCGGCTGAAGGAAGCCATGGGGTAATGCCTATGTCATTGCGAGCGCAGCGTGGCAATCTCGTCATGGCAGCAGTCGTCGCAGCAGGAGCGAGATTGCCGCGTCGCTGCGCTCCTTGCAATGACAGGTGGCTTCGCTCGCAATGACAGGTGATTGCGATGCGTCCGGTGCGTGAAAACATGCCCCACGGCTTTCGCAGGTCGGCGAACTCCATCCGGAGCCGGCCCACCCGTCGAGTGGAGCACCTCAATCGGCGTATTGCGTCTGCGTTTCAGCCCCACTGGCCGCGCGTGCTGGCCATCGGCCTGCTGATATTGGTCACCGCCGGCCTGGGCGTGGTCAACCCGATTCTGATCCGGGTGGTCTTCGACTCCGCCCTCTTCGTGGACGGCGGCCCCAACCTGTCCCTTCTCTGGACCCTGGCCGCCGCTATGTCGGCGGTGGTCGTGGTGACGGGCAGCCTGGGAGTGCTCCAAACCTGGCTCACCCAGCAGGTCGGCCAGCGCGTGATGCGTGACCTGCGCGACCGCCTGTACTCGCATCTCCAAACGCTGTCGCTGGGCTTCTTCACCTCCCAGCGGACCGGTGAGATCCAGAGCCGCGTCTCCAACGACGTGGCCGGCATCCGCGTGGTGGTGACCGGCACCGTCAGCAACATCCTGTCCAACGTGGTCATCCTGATCAGCACCCTGATTGCCATGGCGGTGCTGTCGTGGGAGCTGACAATTGTGGCGGCCGGCATCACGCCGATCTTCGCGGTGTTCAGCTACCTGGTGGGCAAACGGCGCCGCGCTGCCTCGGCCCGCGTACAGGAGTCCACCGCCGAGATGACCGCCATCACCCAGGAGACCCTGTCGGTGTCCGGCGTCATGCTCACCCGCCTTTTCGGCGCGCAGAACCGCGAGGTGTCCCGTTTCCACGACCAGAACGTCCGCCTGTCCGACCTGGAGATTCGCCGGGAGATGACCGGTCAGGCCGTTTGGGCCGGGATGCAGATCTTCTTCTCGCTGACCCCGGTGGTGGTGTACGTGCTGGCCGGCTACATCCTCCTCGGCGGCATCGGCCAGACCGGTATCACGGCCGGCACCATCGTGGCCTTCACCACGCTGCAAACCCGCCTGTACTTCCCCATCAGCACGCTGCTCCGCACCTCGGTGGAACTGCAATCGTCCCTGGCGTTGTTCGAGCGCATCTTCGGCTACCTGGACATCCGCCCTGACATCGTCGACGCGGCGGACGCCGTGGACCTCCCCATCGAGAAGGTCGCCGGCGCGGTGGCACTGCGCGACGTGCGTATGAACTACCACCCGGCGACGCTGCTGGCCGACGGCTACGACATCGAGGACGACGGTCGGGTGTTCTGGGCCCTGGACGGCGTGGACCTGGACGTGAAGCCCGGCCAGCTGGCGGCCCTGGTCGGCCCCAGCGGCGCCGGCAAGACCACCATTTCGTACCTGATACCGCGCTTGTACGACTCCACCTCCGGCACGGTCAGCATCGATGGCGTTGACGTGCGGCAGATCAGACTGGAGAGCCTGGCCCACATCGTCGGCTACGTCTCCCAGGACAGCTACCTCTTCCACGCTTCCATCCGGGAAAACCTGCTCTACGGCAACCCCGACGCCACGGAGCGGGAATTGCACGAGGCCGCCAAGGCTGCGTACATCCACGAACGGGTGATGGAGTTCCCCGACGGCTACGACACCGTGGTCGGCGAGCGAGGCTACCGGCTCTCCGGCGGTGAGAGGCAGCGACTGTCCATCGCCCGCGTCATCCTGCACGACCCGCGCCTGCTCATACTGGACGAGGCAACCTCGTCCCTGGACACCACCAGCGAGCGGTACGTGCAGGCCGCCCTGGAACCGCTGATGCAGGGCCGCACCACCATCGCTATCGCCCACCGTCTCTCCACCATCATGTCGGCCGACGTCATTTTCGTCGTTGACCGCGGCCGGATCGTCGAGCGGGGAACGCATTACGAATTGCTGGCAATGGGTGGCTTGTACGCCCAGCTTTACGACGAGCAGTTCGAGGGCGGCCGGGTCGAATACACCAGCGAGGACGGCGTAGCCGTAATGGCCGGTGGCAACCTGCGCCTGCCCGTGCCGGCGTGATGCGCCAAACAACTTAACCAGCTCGCGCCTATCCAGGCTGACAAAGATGTCGTTGCGAGCGCAGCACGGCAATCTCGTTGAGGTATCAGGCAGCGTCCCTCTCGATCGAAACTGGTTACTTGTGATATTCAATAGGAGAACGTGATGACTCAGCAAAGCAATGGCGACCGGATCCGGCTGCGGGTGGCTTTCCGCAACATGTTCTACACGACGATCTACGTCGCCGTGGAAGGCGGGTTTCTGTCCGACCAGGGCCTCGACGTCGATTTCTCCCACGTGCCGGCCGGTCAGACCAGCACCGACCTGCTGAAAGCCGGGGACATCGACATCACCCAGAGCGGCATCAGCCGCAGCTTCATGGACCTAGACGCCGGCAGTGACGACCCGCCGTTGCACATTGCCGAGATCAACCAGCGCGACGGCTTCTTCCTGCTGTCAAACCGGCCCACCGACCGCTGGCGCTGGGCGGAGTTGGCCGGCTCAACGTTGATTCCCGTCGGTTTCACCCCCGTGCCGTACACCACGCTGCAAGCCGCCATGCGCTGGCACGGCGTTGATCCCGCCAGCGTCAACCTGATGGGCGGTCTGCCTGCCGAGGAGATGCTGGGCCGGTTCCGCAACGGCGACGCCGACTACCTGCAAGTGCCCAATCCCTTTGCCGTGCAACTGGTGCGGGAAGGCTCGGGCCACATTGCGGCGACGCTGGGCAACGAGAGCGGTTACGTGTGCTACAGCAGTTTCGCGGTTACGCCGTCGTATCTGGCCGACAACCCCGACACGGTGCAGCGTTTCGTGAACGGCTACGCCCGCGCCCAGCGCTGGGTCGCCGATAGCCCCGCCGAAGCCGTCGCCGACCGCATCTCCCCGGTCTTTCCCGAGTACGACCGCGAGGTTCTGGCCGAAGGCGTGCAGCGATACAAGGACGCCGGCGTGTGGGCAACCGAGCCCACCATCAGTCGCCACGGATTCGACCGGATGCGCGACGCGCTGATTTCAGGGGGTCTCGTGCGGGAGCCGCATCCCTACGATAGCATCGTGCGGCCCGAGTTCGCCGAGCGGGCGGCGGCGGAATTGGCATGAGTTCTGCTCCTGCCGTATGATGATAGCAAGTTGGATGTTTGGTGCCATCGGGTTTCTGGAAGGTCAATGATGAGCGTGACGCGAGTCAGCATTCTCTTTTTGGGACTGGTTGCGATCTTGATCTTGGGAACCTGGGGCTGGACCGAACTTGCCAATGCGGTGTACAGATCCGACGCAGGTGACGCTGTGGTCGCATTGATGATTTACGGGGTGTCTTTCTTGGTCATAGCTGTGGTGGCCGGGTTCACTTTCTTCGTACTCTCATTCCGCAACGATGATCTCGGCTGAGGCATCTCGACTGAAACGGTCCTACGACCGTAACTTGGGCTGGTGCCGATTTTGGCTGGGGGTCAGCTTGGCAGTTGCCACACTAACCTTCACCTTTGCCGTGGATGAGGTGTTTAGTTTGCCTCCGGAACGGGTCAGCGCAGCCGTAGATGAGCTGAACAGTGCTGAAACCAACGACCCGAGCGACCCAATCAGATTTTCCAAGATTGCGGTAATGCTGACTCTGGGAGTCATTTCTGGCCTTTGCGTCGGCTTATCGGCACGTTTCCGGATTTTGTACCAGCGAGATGACCGATTTCTGGCTGTGATCGATCATCCCAATCAGGAGGCTACACCATGAGGCTGGAAGGCAAGGTTGCAATCATCACCGGCGGCGCCCGCGGGCAGGGCGCTACCGAGGCGCGGATGTTCGCCCAGGAAGGCGCCCGGGTGGTCATCGGAGACATTCGCGATGAGCTGGGTATGCAGGTGGAGGCGGAGATCCGCGAACTGGGCGGCGAGGCAGTCTATCTGCACCTCGACGTGACCAGCGACGACGATTGGCAGCGCGCCATCGAGACCGCCGAACAGCGCTTCGGCAAGGTGGACGTCCTGGTCAACAACGCCGCCATCGTTCTTCGCAAGGACATCGAGGAGACCACCGGCGAAGACTGGGACAACATCATGGAGATCAACGCCAAGGGTGTTTTCCTGGGAACCAAAGCCGTGATACCGGCCATGCGGCGCGCCGGCGGCGGCAGCATCATCAACATCTCGTCCATCAGCGGCCTGGTTTCCATCGGCCCGCCGGCCTACATCGCCACCAAGGGAGCGGTGCGCCTGTTCACCAAGTCCACGGCCATCCAGTACGCCTCGGAAAACATCCGCGCCAACTCGATACACCCGGGCAGCGTTGACACCGACATGCGCCGCGAGGGGCTGGGCAGCCAGACAGACGAGGAAATCCAGGCCCGCGTTGACAACATACCGTTGGGCCGCGTCGGCACCACCGAGGACATCTCCTACGGCGCGCTGTTCCTGGCGTCTGACGAGTCGTCCTTCATGACCGGCAGCGAGCTGGTCATCGACGGCGGCTACACCGCCAAGTGAGGTTGCATCCATGACCACCTTGCCCCGGCAGTCCCTGGCCGCCGTCGCCACCGCGCCCAACGTGATGGAGTTGCGCCGCCTGGACATCCCCGAAATCGGCGAGGATGAGGCCATCGTCCGCATCGAAGCCACCGGCATCTGCGGCACTGACTACGAATGGTTCCGCGGCGACCTGGACATCCCGTACCCCATCATCCTCGGCCACGAGCCATTAGGCCGCATCGCCGCCATCGGACCCGTCGCTGCCGAGCGTTGGGGCGTATCCGTCGGCGACCGTGTGGCCGTGCGTTCCGGCTACCGTTGCGGGCGATGCGCGGCGTGTCAGGCTGGCGGAACTGACCCGTGTCCCACCGGCGGCGGATTCGGCCAGACCGGATTGGATAAAGCGCCCGGCCTCTGGGGAGGTTACTCAGAATACCTGTACCTGCCGGCCGGGTCAGTGGTATTCCCCATGGATGGCAATCTGGACCCGGCGGTGGCGGTCATGTTCAACCCGCTGGGCGCCGGTTTCGCCTGGGGTGTCGACGCCACCGGACTGCGACCGGGACAGACGCTGGCCGTATTGGGTTCGGGGCAGCGGGGAATCTGCTGCGCCATCGCGGCCAAGGAGACGGGAGCGAGCATGGTCGCCGTCACCGGCCTGGGACGGGACGAACACAAGCTGGCCCTGGCGCGGGACATGGGCGCCGACATTGCCATCAACGTGGACGGTGAGGATCCGGTGGAGCGCGTGATGGCAGCCACCGACGGCGCCGGCGTGGATTGCGTGGTGGACACCACGCCCTACGCCGTGCAGGCGGTGACCCAGGCGATACAGATGGTCAAGCCCGGCGGAACGGTGGTGCTGGCCGGCCTGAAGGGGCGCCGCGCCTTCGAGGGCCTGTCGCCTGACGACATCATCTGGAAGAAGGTCACCATGCGGGGCGTCCTGGGCGTCGAGTACTCCGCTTTCCGCCGCGCCGTGGACACTATCCACTCGCGCAAGTACCCCATGGAGCGGCTGCATACCCACAGCTTCCCTATCGAGCAGGCCGAGCGGGCCCTGGCCACACTCAGCGGCGAGGCCGGCGTGCCCAGCATCCACGTCGCCATCGTGCCGGAAGCGTAGGCTTGGCCAGATTCGGAACCTGCTCCGATTGCGGGCGACGAGTGCGGGGCAATTACACCCGGTGCTATAACTGTAATCGGCGTCGTCGGTTAAGCCACTGGCACGACCCCGAAGACTTGGAAGGGCAAGAAGCTCGCGATGCTGAGCTGGGCCGCACCGAGTTCTATGTGTATGTTCTCGGCACGCGATACGGACACTACGTTGGGCACACCGCCAACGTAGGCGCCCGGCTCGGCGCCCACCGGGCCGGCGCGGTTGAGTCCACCGCCGGCGGTGAACCCACACTCCTTTGGCGGTCGCGCCCTTTTCGTTCCCGACGCGACGCGGCCCGGTTTGAGGCCGCGATGAAATCGCTACGAGATCAGGAAGCAGAGCGGTTTCACGAGATCACCGGATTGGAGCCGATCCCCTTTGATGACGGATGGGTGAACGAGCCGCAGCACGCGGGGTATCGGCGGGGAGGATGTGGATTGTTCGGCCTCGTTGTGATAACAATGGCCATCGCTACACTGTTCTTGGCACTCACACTCTTGTAGGAGTTTCCCATGGCCGCCTATCACGCCGACACCGTCATCCGTCGCGCTAACGTCATCACCATTGACCCGGCACAGCCCAGGGCCACCGCAGTTGCCATGCGCGACGGCCGGTTCATCGGCGTCGGCCGCGACTCCGACCTGGAAACCCTCATCGGGCCGAGCACCAGGATCGTCGAGCTTCCCGGCAAGACGGTGCTGCCAGGGTTTATTGACGCCCACATCCACGTGCTCAGCAGCGGCACCCGCCACGTCATGGCAGCCGACTGCTCGCTGCCCACCATCGGCGACATCCAGGACGCCCTGCGCGAACGGGTTGCGGTTACCCCTGCCGGCCAATGGGTCCAGGGCTTCAAGTTCGACGACACCAAGACAGCGGAGAACCGTTTCCTGCGTCGGGAGGACCTGGACGCCGTGAGCACGGAACACCCCATCCTGGTTGCCCACCGGGCCGGGCACGTGTACTACGGCAACTCGCTGGCGCTGGAGCGGGCGGGGTTCAACGATGAAACCGAAGATCCCCCGGGCGGCCGACTGGGACGCTACGCCGATACCGGCCGGTTGGACGGCGTCATCTACGAGCGCGCCGCCGACGATCTCCGAGAGAACCAACTGCCCGTTGAGAACGAAGAGACCCGGCGCGAGGGCCTGCGAGTCATCTGCGAGATGTTGAACCGCGCCGGCCTCACCAGCGTGCACGACGCCCGCGTCACCGACTACGAACTGCGCACCTACCAGGAAGGCCGCGACAACGGCGACCTGACCCTGCGAGTGTACGCGCTGATGTGGTACCGCTACTTCCCGGCGTTGCGCGATGCCGGCATCGTGGCGGGCATGGGTGACGACCGCCTGCGCATCGGCGGCATCAAGATGGTCGCCGACGGCGCCATTGCCTCACGCACTGCCTATCTGTCAGAGCCCTACGTCGGCAGTTGCTGCGACCACGGCATCCTCACCATGACCGAGGACGAGATCGCCGTCAACGTCATGGAGATGCACGCGGCCGGGTTCCAAGTCTGCATCCACGCCAACGGCGACTCCACCATCGACCTGGTGCTCCGGGCCTACGAAGCGGCCCAGAAGGCTCATCCCAGGTCCGACCCGCGACATCGCATCGAACACTGCACCCTGGTAAACCCGGACCTGCTCAACCGCATGCACAACCTGGGCGCGGTGGCGACGCCGTTCTGCACCTACGTGTACTACCACGGCGAGAAGATGCAGTTCTACGGCGAGGAGCGGCTCCAATGGATGTTTGCCCAGCGCTCGTTCATGGACTACAACGTCATGTCCACCGGAGCCACCGACTACCCGCCCGGCCCCTTCGAACCGTTGATGGGCATCCAGAGCTGCGTCACCCGCACCGACAGCGAGGGCCGGGAGTGGGGCGTCAACCAGCGCATTTCCGTGGAGGACGCCCTGCGCATATACACGCAGAACGGGGCCTACGCCGGCTTCGAGGAACACCTCAAGGGCAGCATCCAGGTAGGCAAGTTGGCCGACTTGGTGGTTCTCGCCGAGGACCCCACCGCCATCGACCCCTTCGGCATCAAGGACATCACGGTGGAACGCACCATCGTCGGCGGGAAGACGGTTTACGAGGGGTAGGCGGCAATCGCGACCCCGCACCAGTTCACAGGTACCCGTTCTGCCATTGCGTGGAGTGCAGCGACGTGGCGATCCCGTTCCATCAACACCGTTCCTTGCCCCGACGAGATTGCCGCCCCCGCATCAAGTGCGGGGTCGCAATGACGGTTCAGGCGAAGTAGGCAATCGTGAGACTTGGCTTCTATTGCGGATCTGCCAGCCTCTCCACCTGCCGGTATTCCCCGTCGGCCCCCATAACCGTCAGGAACACCTCGTCGGAGCCCTGGTTGTCTCGGGGCCCGAACTCAAGCTGCATCCCGTCGATGTCAACAGGCTCGGCGGTATGCAATGCCTTGATGAAGCAGTTCCGGCTCAGCTCACGCCCGCAAGCTTCGAGGCCGGCGATGGCCAGGCGTCCCGCCAGGTAACCCTCCAGGGAAACGAACCCGGGTTCCGCTCGGGCGTCGTAATCCGCCAGTGCGGCGTGATACCTAGCGATCACGGGATTGCCGCCGTCGTCGGGATGGGGCACAACCTGGGTGACGTATACCCCCTCGCCCTCGGCGCCCAGGGCATTTGCCAGCGCACGGCTGCCCACGAACGAGACCGCCATAAGCACCGGATCCGCCTCGCGCCGCGCCAGTTCCACCGTTCGGGCCGCCGGCGCGTACGAGCTGACCATGATGATAGCCTCCGGATCCGCCTCCAGTATCCGGTCCACTGCCGACTTCACTGCGCGGGTGTTGCGCTCGTAATGCCCGGACACCACCGGTTTCAGACCGCGGCGCTCCAGGGCGAGCGTCGTTCCGTCCAGCCCGTTCTGCCCGTAAGAATCGTTCTGGTACAGCACCCCGACCCGGGTCACTCCCAAGTCTTCGGTGAGCCGCTCCACCATTTCCTCCGTTTCCTGGTAGTACGAAGCGCGAAGGTTGAGCACACTGTCCAGTTCCGGATCCCTCAGGAATTCCGCACCGGTGAACGGAGCGATAAATGGCACGCCAGCCTCATGAGCCAACGGCGCCGCCGTTCGCGCGGTGGGCGTTCCCACCGCGCCGATCAGGGCGAACACCTTGCGGTTTTCGATCAGTAGCTTGGTGTTGGCCGACGAGTAGTTGGGCTCGTAGGCGTCGTCCAGCGATTCCAGCACCAGGTGGCGGCCATGAACGCCGCCCGACTGGTTGACCTCGAGAAACGCGGCCTCGATGCCCAGGCGCATTCCCGTGCCCAAGAACCGCGCCGCGCCAGTGAAAGCAGCGGACTGGCCAAATATGATCTCGTCGTCGAATACCCCGGTAGGCCCGGCACCTTCCGGTTCCGTCGTTGCTGTCGCCGGGATCTTCAGCGGATCGCTGCCCTCCGCCGGAGCGCCCGCCCGGCTTTCAGATTGACACGCGATGCCCAGGCATGTGACCAGCATCAAGAATGCCAGTCCCATGGACGCCAGGCGTCGGACCGGCATTACGGTCCGATGCGCTATTGTTGCGCCCTCGTTGACGAAGCGTATGGACGGCATCACACCCCGGTCCATCCCGTTTATCCATACAAATTTGCCCGGTCTCAGGCCACGCGCCTCCGCGTTCCACGCCCGTCCACGACGCCGGTTCAGCGCCCGATCTCGAGCCTGTCCACCGGGCGGTATTTTCCGTCTTCCCCCAATACGGTGACGAACACCGCGTTGGATCCCTGGTTGTCTTCTGGCCCGTATTGGAGCATAAATCCGTCGATGTCGACGCTCTGCTTGCCTCTGATCACATTGAGAAAGCAATCGCGCGTGAGGTCGCGGCCGCATCCGTCCAACCCTGCGATGGCCAGACGCCCGGCCAGGTAACCCTCCAGCGACACGAAACTCGGCGTCGCCTCCAGGCCGGAGTCGGCCAGGGCTGCCTGGTATTTGGCAACAACGGCGATACTGGCATCATCCGGTGAAGGGACCACCTGCGTCACGTAGATGCCGGCGCCGTCTGGTCCCAACTCTTCCGCCAGCGCCTTGCTGCCCACAAACGAGATCGCCATGAACACCGGATCGATCTGTTCGCGGACGGCCTGAACCGTTTTCGCCACCGGCACGTAGGCACCGACCATGATGATGGCCTCCGGATCGGCGTCAAGGATGTGGAACACTGCTCCCGTCACCGCTCCGGTGTTGCGTTCGTAGTATCCGGAACCCGCCGGCTCGAGGCCCCGGCGTTGCAGGGCCTGGATCGTCCCGGCGAGTCCGGCCTGCCCGAAGGAGTCGTTCTGGTAGAACACTGCAATCCGCGTGAGCCCCAGATCTTCAGTGAGACGTTCCACCATTTCCTCGGTTTCTTGATAGTAGGATGCCCGCAGGTTCACGATATTGTCCAATTCCGGATCGCGCAGGAATTCCGCCCCGGTGAAGGGAGCCAGGAAAGGAGCGCCGGCGGCGCTGGCGGACAGGAAAGCGGCCCGTGAGGTTGGAGTGCCTACGGCTCCAATCAGGGCGAAAACCTCCCGCTCGTATAGCAGTTGCTGCGTGTTGGAGAACGCGACGTCCGATTCGTACCCGTCGTCCAGTGATTCCAGCTCCAGGCGGCGACCGTGCACGCCTCCGGCCTCGTTCGCTTCGTTGAACGCCGCCAGGATCCCGGATCGCATGTCCTGGCCCAGGTGCTGGGCGGGTCCGCTGAAGGCGGCGGACTGTCCGAACAGGACCCGGTCGTCGAACACCCCCTGATCGCCCGGTTTCCCCGGCGCCAACGACGCCGGCTCACCGGACCCGCCGGCGCCCGATGCCGACTGCCCCGTACCGGAGCAGGCCACCCCTACAAGCAACATTGCCAATACCACAACAATGCCCACGAAGGCGATCAGGGACTTTGATCTCATCTCAATCCTACGCTCATGCCGATTTTCGTATTTGCCCGGCTGAGCATACGCGCCACACTTTCCGGACGCCCAGAATCCGTGACCGCGCATTCCGGTAATTCCCGGCATTGGAGGAAGACCGGGTGAGTTACAGTTCCGGCGGACGCCTCTCATGCCACGGCGTGGCCTGCTCGTAGGCATACGCCGCCCGCAGGATATTCGCTTCGCCCAAGTGCGGCCCGCCGATCTGCAGGGCCAACGGCAACGCTCCCTCTCCGTCGCCGGTGAAGCCGCACGGGATGCTCAATGCCGGGCACCCGCTCAGGCTGTACAGCCCGCGGAAACTGCCGTCCCGCAGTGCGGAAACCGCCATCTCCTTGTTGTCGATCATCGCCGGCTCGTCGGCCAAAAGTCCGGCCGGCCCGGAGGAAGTCGGTTGGATCAGCAGGTCCACGTGGCGGAATGCCTCGATCACCTGGCGGCGCACCAACGCCCGCAGCTTCAGCGCCTTGTAGTACACCTGCCCCGGGATCAGGTTGCCCACCGCGAAGGACACCCGCGTGTTCGGGTGGTAGTCCTCGAACCGTTCCCGCAGCCACTCGGGGTTCAGGCTGACCCGCTCCGTGCTGGTGATGGTGCGCACGATGGGGCCCGTCACCGGCGCCATGGGCAGGCTCACCGGCACCACCTCTGCGCCCAGCTCACCGAACACCTCGGCGGCGGCCGCGGCGGCCTGCCGGCTTTGCTCGTTCAGGGACAGCCCGTGGCCGCCCATCAGCTCCTGCACCACGCCGATGCGCATCCCCCGCACGCCGCCATCCAGCCCGTCCAGGTAGTCGGGCACCGGTTCGGTCCGGCTGTAGCGGTCCTTGGGATCGTGGCCGGCGATGACGCCTAGCGTCAGCGCGCAGTCGGTGACGGTGCGGGAAATGGGGCCAATAGTGTCGGTGGACCAGCTGGCGCCGTCCACTCCGGCACGGCTGACTCGCCCCCACGTTGGGCGGATGCCCACCAGGCCGCAGTTGGCCGCGGGCCCGCGTATGGAGCCGCCGGTGTCCTCTCCCAGCGAGGTGGCGCACAGGAATCCCGCCGTGGCGGACCCGCTGCCGGTACTTGAGGTTCCCGGATTCCGGTTGGTGTCCCATGGGTTGCGCGCCGGCCCGAACCAACTGCTAATCGGGTCGCCCATGGCGAACTCGCTCATGTTGGTCTTGCCGATGATGACCGCGCCGGCGTCCTTGAGCTTGGCCACTACCGTGGCGTCGGTGTCGGGCACGAAGTCGGCGCGGATCTTGGAGCCGTCGCTGTTGCGGATTCCCGCGGCGTAGATCTGGTCCTTCACTCCCACCGGTACGCCGTGCAGCGGCCCGCGGAAGTTGCCGGCTGCGGCTTCATCGTCCAGCCGCCTGGCGTCGGCGCGAGCCTCATCGGCGCACACCGTAATGTAAGCGTTCAGCTTGTCGCCCACCGCTTCGATGCGGGCCAGGTAGGCATCCGTCGCCTCCAGACACGACACCTCACGGGCGCGAATGGCAGCGGCCAGTTCGGATGCGGGCAGGAAAGGTATTTCGGACGGCGTCATTCTGCCACCTCCATGTCGGCCGGATGGGTTACTGCCAAATACTCTTCCAAGTTGAAACCCGGGGGATTAATGGCAGCCATCTCCCCCAGCATCGCGTTCAGGCTGTGTGTGACCTGGGTCAACTCCGGCTCGCTCAGGGTGAGCCCCACCGTCTTAGCCAGTGCCTGGATTTCATCGTTGTTCAAATCGCTCATGAAAACTCCGTAGTCACTGTCGCGGATCGATAACTTCGATAAACGGGAAACGTCGGAAGTCGCTGTCCATGGTGCAGATTTGGGTGATGCCATGCTCTCGCATCAGAACGGCCGTATGCATATCGTGAACCACATTGCCTCGCAATGCAGGATGTTCTGCCGCGATTTGTGACAGGATCATCAGATGCCTCTCCGTAGGGCGCAACAGGCCGAACCTGGGTGATTCTAGCAGCGTCGCAAGAAAACGACAGCCATCATTCAGGCTCCAAGGCTGGGGATAAATGGAGGGATGAGTGATGACGCGCAAAAATTCGTAACAGACGTTCCAAGTCAGGAATACAGGTGATGAACCTGTCCTGGCCTGTGCGAGCCGTTCCCGACACGGGACGTGAAACTCCGAATCATCCCGGCCTGCATAGACCAGCACGTTAGTATCGAAAACCATCATACGTACCTGAAACCATCGTACTCGTCCATCACCCGGTAAAGTTCCTCTTTGTTGGTGATGTCAACCAACTCTCCGCCGCTGGTCCATTTGGGCAACTCGGGCCACGGATCTTCCAGTTTGTCGGGAGTCGCTGCTGTCGGGACCTCTTTGAGTATGTTGAGAATGCCGGCCTCGGCCAGCGCAGAAGCTGTCGTGCCCCGCCGCTTGGCCTCCGCGTACAGCCGTTCCACGATGGTCTCGTCAATGTTCAGCGTCGTTTGCATAATGCTCAACCCTATGCCTGATTTACATTAGATTACACCGTCTGCCCCGTAAACCGCCAACTTCCCAGCAGCGCCGCCGGCACGTGCATCGCCACGCCGGCTTCGTTCAGGTTCAGATGCGCCGTGTCGGACAGGGCCTGGCAGCCGGCCAACGCCTCCACATAGCTCTGGGTGAAGCGGAGGTTCTTCACCGGCATGGTGATCTCGCCGTCCTGAATCAGGAACGTGCCGTCCCGCGTCATGCCGGTCATCACGCACCCGCGGTTATGCGACAGGCGCGTGTAGTAGAACCGCGTGATGTACAACCCCCGGTCCACCAACGCGATCAATTCCTCGGTACTTCGGTCGCCGGGCCGCATGAACAGGTTCGTTGCCGTCGGCCCGCCCGTCGCTCCTCGCTGGTGGCCAGTGGATTCCACTCCTGCTTTGGCGGCGGTATACGTGTTGTGTACCGGACCCTGCACGACACCTTCGGTAACGATGTCCACTCGCTGGCGGGGCACTCCCTCAGCGTCAAACGGAACCGGCCACCCCGCCGGATTCAATCCATCGTCATAGACGGAAACCAAGGGGCTCATCGACGGCTGCCCTTGCAGTTCGGTCATCCAGCTCCGTCCATCCTGCACCATCTGGGCGCCCATGCCGTAGAAGCTGAGCGCTTCCATCATGTCGTCCACCCCGTAGTTCTCCAGCACCACCGGGTACTCTCCCGGTTCCAGGTCGCGGGGATTGTGGCCCCGCACCGCCTTGCCGATGGCCTCGTCCGCCAGCGCCTCGCCGTCGATCTCGTCCATGCGCCAGCCGCCGCCCTTGGCCCAGCCCGCCGAGTCGTCGCTGCGCGCGGTGATGAGCAGACCGGAGAACGAACCCGCGTGGTAGGCGTCGGCGCCCCGTGTGCTGACCACCGCCAATTCAGTGGCGCCGGTGCGGCAAAAGCCGGCAGCATCCAGGGACAGATCCGCGGCCTTGTGACAGACCATGCCGGCGATGGCGGCGCGGCGATCGGCGTTGCATGCGGCCGTTGACGCGTCGTAGGCGGTCACCGATTGGGCGGGCGACGGTTCGGGCAGGCCGGGAAACTCGGGATCCTCGGGCATGAGCCGGGCATACTCGCCAGCCTGGCGCACCGCGTCGGCCAGGCCCGCCTCCGACAGGTTGTTGGTGACCGCGCGGCCCTGGCGTTTGCCGATGGCGACCCGGACGTGCGCGATGGCGTCCTGGTGCGCCACGTTCTGGTGGATGCGGTTGTTGGCGAACCGGGTCAGCGCCTGCTCGGTCGCCGTCAGGTATATGTCGCCGTCCGCATCGGGAGGGCAGTGGCGCAGGGCCTCTTGCAGCAAGGAGTGAATGTAGTCGCGACCGAGCATTCTGTTTTAACCAGGTCATGTTGACATTTCACCGTCAATCCCGCGAAAGCGGGAATCCAGTGCATAAATCTACAATTATGGTAGAGAAATCAGACACCTAACGGTTTGTGGATTCCGGCTTTCGCCGGAATGACGGCAGCTTTGGTGGCTAGCGTATCACGCCGACGCGCACGTTGCGGAACCGCGAGGGACTCGCCCCGTGGCTGGTGTGCGCGATCTGGCCCGGCTGGCCCTTGCCGCATCGCGGCGTGCCCCACAGCTGCCAGTGCTGCGGTCCGCACACGGCGTCGCAACTACGCCAAAACTCCGGCGTGATCCCGGTGTAGGTGCAATTGCGTAGCAGGCGACCCAGCTTGCCGTTCTTGATCTCCCGCCCCACTTCGGTGCCAAACTGGAAGTTGTACCGCCTGTCGTCAATCGACCACGACCGGTTGGTCTCCAGAAAGATGCCGTCGTCGGTGTCGGCGATCAGGTCGTCCAGCGTCCACTCTCCCGGCTCCAGGCTCACGTTGGTCATGCGTATGAGCGGGATGCGATTCCAAGAGGACGCGCGCATGCAGCCGTTGGACGGCATGCCCAGCCGGGTTGCCGACTCCCGGCTCATCAGGTAGCCGACGAACTGGCCGTTCCGGATGATGTCCGTGGCCTGTGCCGGCAGTCCCTCGTCGTCCCACCCGAAGGTGCCCAGTCCGGTGACGCTGGTGCTGTCGGCGGTGATGTTTACCTGCTCAGAGCCGTACCGAAAATCGTGCAGCAGGTCGGGCGTCAGGAAAGACGTGCCAGCGAACGCAGCCTCGTCGCCCAGCGCACGGTCAAGCTCCACCGCGTGGCCGCAGGACTCGTGGATTTGCAACGCCAACTGGCTGCTGTCGATGATCAGGTCGGTGCTGATGTTCAAGGGGCACGGCTCGGCGGTCAGCAGTTCGGCGGCCTCTTCGGCCGTCCGCCGCGCGTTACCCGGCAGATCCATGGCGACTACGTACTCCCAGCCGGCGCATCCCTGCTGCCGCCCGTGGGACTGCGGATACGAACGCCGCTGGGTTTCACCGTTGCCCACCGCCGTGGCCTGCACGCCGCCCCCAGCCTCGTAGATGGTTTGGGTGACCAGCGCGCCCTCGGTGTTGGCGAAGGTGCGCTCCTCGCGGATGAAGACCACGTTGGCCATCCGCGCCGTCACTTGGGATACGGCTGCCATCGCCCGGTCAGCCTCCAGCAGCAGGGCCAGTTTGTACTCCAGCGGTACCGTGAACGGATCTACGCTGATCGGCGTGGTGTAGCTGCCCCGGCTGGACACGGCCGAGCCTAACAACTCAGCGGCAGTCTGCCCTGACCCATTGTGGCTGGCCGACGCCCGGGCGATCTGCACCGCCTGGCCCGCCGCCTGGTCGGCCGCCTCGTTGGTCAACTCCCGCGTCGACGCGAACCCCCACGCCCCCCGGTACACCGCGCGGATGCCCAAGCCCACCGACTCGTCGGCGGTCATCGTCTCCACCACGCCGTTACGCACCACGATGCGCTGCTCCCGGTTGGACACCAGGCGGATATCTGCGTACTCCGCCCCGCGAGCACGGGCGGTATCCAGAGCAGTTGCGATGAGCGGATCCATCATGGAGGGAGGCTTCTATAGTGTGGACAGTTCGGATAAGACACTACACAGGCGCTCAGTCAGCAGGTCGGTGTGTGCAACGAATTCATCTGCATTAAGCTCTCGTCCGATGCGTGCGCCGGATTGGTGGTTGGCGCCAAACGTATCGTTATCGAATTGGTCAATCCACTTTTCAAGGACGGTGCGTAATGCCGGCGGATAATCGGGCGCAGAGGGCATTGACCGCAAAGCAGCGTGAAATATAAAACTCCCATCACCATTATTGACATCCGGCAAGCGCAACCATCCCAAGTATATCGGGCGATCCCACAGTGAACAGCGTCCGCGGATGGTCCTCCCCCCGGTGCGTTTACGGAAGGTGTCACCAGAGTCATCGGTTATTTCAACGGCAGCGGTCATCATTGATTTGATTGCGCTGCCTACATCCGGGCGGAATCTAGCCAGGAACTCGTCGTCGGTTAGCCAAGGATTCCGACTTTTAGAAAGCTTCTCCACCGTAGCATCAACTTGCCCGATTACCCGTGAAACCAGAGCATCTCCGAATTGCCCAGGGTACTGCTTGACCTCAATCGCCAACACCTCGAGATTGTCCTTGGTGTGCTCGTTCAGGAACTTGACTACCCGCTCCAATTCAGCCGGAATCTCGTCCGCGACGAACAGCAGCCGGAGCCGATTTGCAGCCAAGTTGGTGGCAGCCCTTTCCCAAAACTCGGCAGCCAAATCCTCGGCGTCAGTTTCATCGTCTGGCCGTAGCAGGTTATTGAGCTCGTCAAGCGGGTCCTTGCCTCGCTTTCTGGCGTCTTCCTCAAAAGCCTGTCTCATCCCGTCACCCGACCAGACTCCTGCGGCGGTGGCAGCATAATCAAGCATCTGTCCCACAACAGTACGCCGGATTCGGCGACTTTCGCCGCGCTTTACCTCAACCAGCGTAGGCTGTGCGCCTTGATCAAGCAACAGATGGTCAATCGCCCAACCTTCAATCGGCATTTCCCGCCTGATGAGGATCCAGCGCAACGGGTCGTCCGGGCGAATCTGCTCGCCCGCCAGCAGCTCCGGATGCTGACCGATCAATTCCTGGAGCAGCTCCTCGGTTTCAAATCTTTCTTCCGTCAGAGGCTCCAGGTCACCGTTGGCATTCCGAATATAGATTCGCTCGGCCATTCCGGTTCCCCGAACGCCTACACCGGCAAAAACGGCTCGTCCGACGCCGGGGGCAGCTGCTCGAAGGCGTTGATGTTGAACGCCAGCACCGAGTAGTAGCCCATCAGGTTGGTCAACTCGATCAGACCGCGGTCTCCGAACTCCGCGCGGGCAGCATCGAACGTCGCCTGGGAAACTCGGCGAGTGCGGAAGAACTCGCGGCCGTAGTTGATGACCACCGATTCAGCGGCCGACAGCTCGGGCAGGTCCTGCTTGTCACGCAAGGCGTCCACCAGCGCGTCGCTGAGACCGTGGCGCCGGCCGGCGGCAGCGTGGGCGTGCCAGATGAACTGGCAATCCAACTCGCGGGCGGTGGTGAGCATGGCCAGTTCCGCGATGTTGTTGGGCAGGGTCGATCCTCCGGCGCGGAGATAGTCCCGCAAAACCTCGCCGCGCTGAGCGATCTCAGGCACGTGGAGCTGGACGGCGATGGGCCCGAACTCAGGCACTTCTCCGCCGCGTGCGGATACGATAGCGTCGAAAGCGTCAACTTGTTCCGGTGGCACGGCATCACGGGACGCGATGGGGAAACGAGGCATGATGGTTTCTCCTGAAAGTTGCAGTTTAGTTGTCAGCAGCGACCAATTCGGTGTCGGGCGGTTCGGTGAAGATTGGCTCACCGTCGGGTTCCAGATGGCGGTGGTTGATCAATGCGCGCATTACCTGCTGGTGGCTGCGCCGGATTTCGGCTATCAGGTTGGCATGGGATTGCTCAATTTTGTCGGAAAGTTCTTTGTGCGAGGCCTCAATCTTGTCAGCCAGTTCTTTGTGTGCGGCCTCGTTTTTGTCGTTGGCGTCCCTGAATTCACTGCGCCTGGGCAGACTGCCCAGAGCATAGGCAGCGCCGACACCGCTAATGAATAGCATGGCGGCCAGTCCGACAATTGCAATCAATTCGGCGTTCCCAATCATCAGGATACTTCTTACCCTTCTTAGCGCGTTCAATACCGCTTATGCTACTGGCAGTGGGGAATGACTTCCTCACCGAAGAGCTGGATGGCCTCCATGATGCGCTCGTGGGGCGGCCCGCCCGAGTGGGCGTGGCGCAGCCGCAGCAGGAAGTAGTCGGCGCCCGTGGCTTCCTTCCAGCGGTGGAACTCATCCACCACCTCCTGGGGCTCGCCCAGGATGAGGCGGTCGGGGCCGAGGTTGTCGATGTTGATCTGCGACTCCTCGGTGTACTTCCGAAACTCGTTGAGACCATTGCGCCAGTAGTATTTGTAGGCGTCCATCACCTCGGGTCCGTACACCTGCTCGGCCTCGGCACGTGTTGGCGCAACCCAGGCGTCGCGCATGAGGCAGGTCACGGGCTCCCGGCCAGCCTCTTCTGCCGCTC
Organism: Chloroflexota bacterium; assembly: GCA_028873965.1. GTDB lineage: Bacteria > Chloroflexota > Dehalococcoidia > Lucifugimonadales > UBA3495 > Bin87. The sequence goes on along the minus strand of JAPPMU010000061.1, from coordinate 27,486 downwards.
GCTGGTAGGCGCCGGTCAGGGCGATGGTGCTCTCCAGGTCGGTGCTGGGGCCGGCCACGAAGCCGTCGGCGATGCGACCGGCCCGGCGGGCTCCGGGGGCGCGGCTCGCCCCGATCCACAGGGGCGGCGCGGGGTCCGAGTAAGGCTTGGGCGTGATGGTGAGGTCGTCCAGGTTGAAGTGCTCGCCGGAGAAGGAGAACCGTTCGCCGCTCCAGCACTGCCGGATGATCTCGATTTCCTCCTCGAAGCGGCTCACCCGCTGCTCGATGGCGATGTCGAAGGTGCGGAAGTCCACCGGCTGGTAGCCCAGTCCCACGCCCAGGATGAACCGGCCCCTGGATACGATGTCCAGGGTTATCACATCCTCCGCCAGGTGAACCGGATGGTGCAGCGGCAACAGGATTACGGAAGTGCCCAGGTTCAGCGTCGTGGTCTGCGCGGCCACGGCGGCGGACACGATCAGCGGCGAGGGCAGGAAGCCGTCCCTGTCCTGGTGGTGCTCGCCGAAAAAGCACGAGTCGAAACCCACCGACTCGGCGAGCTTCGCCTCCGCTACCACTTCATCGACCCGCAACGCCAGGTTCTCCCCCGCAGGCGGGTCTGCGATGGAACTGTAGATGCCGAATTTCATGAACAACCTTCCATGAACGCAACGATGGTTCTCCTACTGACTGCCCCTGCCGTTCTGGGCGATGGCATCGGTGAGGCGGTTCAGAGCTTCCAGAAACGCCTCCTGCTGTGTGGCCGCCTGCGCCGCCGCCTGACGGCGTTCGTCAGAGGCTTGCCGACGCTCTTCGGCGGCGCGTTCCTCGGTCAGCCGGCGCTCTTCAGCGTTCCTTTCTTCGGCCTCCCGGCGCGCCTCAACTTCCTGCTTGCGCTGTTCCGTCACTTCCTCCATGAACGCTCTCATCATTTCCATCATTTGGTTGTTGCGGTGCCGTTCGCGCAAGAAAAGCATGATGTCAGAACCTCCGACGATGGTTACGACGATGCTGCCATGGATGAAGCAATGGTTAAGTACCGACGTTGAGATGTACCTTGAGACAGGACCTGGCCGGCACATCAATTCAGCTGCGGTCTCAGCGGTGCAGGGTATCGCCGTGAAATACCACACCAGCCAAGTACCCCCGGCAACTAGCGCCCCGGCCAGCGCCGGAGCCCACAGAGCCACGACCAGGGTTCTGAAATATGGCAGCATTATACCCCCGCCCAACCGGCGGCACATTACTTGAAGTGCGCCAGGACCCGGTTCGAGAACAGCTCCATCTGGCGGAAATAGTCCTCCGCCTCGCCGGCCAAGAAGCCGAACACGAAGTCGCGCACGCCCGCGTCGACCCGTTCCTGCACCGCCCCGATGCAGTCCTCGACGTTGCCGGTGATGCACAGGGCCCGCGCGATATCCTCCGCGCTTCGCTCCGGCGTCACGTACCGCTGGCCCACGTGGGCGATGGCCGTTTCCAGGGCTTTGTCCGGGTCTTCGTCAATGGCCGTGGGCTGGTTCAGGCCCCAGTGGAAGCGGCTCAGGTCGCGCCCGGCGTGTTCGGCCATCTCCCGCACGCTGGTGTTGGACCGCCGGATGCGGTTCACGGTGAACAGGTAGGGATACCACCCGTCGCCGGCGATCGCCGCCCGGCGCACCGCCGCGTCGCTCCGTCCCGCCACCCAGATGGGCGGGTAGGGCTGCTGGTACGGCTTGGGCAGCAGCGTTACGTCGTCGTAATTGAAGAACCGGCCGTGGTGGGACACGTGGTCCTCCTGCCACAGCTGCTTCATCGCCCGCAGCATTTCGTCGGTGCGCCGACCCCGCGTGTTGACGGGAATTTCCAGCGCGTCGAACTCCGCGCGCGTATCCCGCTGGCCGCTGATGCCGATGCCGAAATCCAGGCGCCCGCCCGAAATCTGGTCCACCGTCGCCACCAGCTTGGCCAGCATCACCGGATGGTAAAGCGGCGCGATCACGATGCCCGTGAGCACCCGCAGGCGCGTGGTCGCCCCGGCCGCTGCCGCCATAGCCGGCAACCCCATTACCGTCGGACGCGGCGGGTTCCCGTCCATGACGTGCTCCCCAATGGACACGCGGTCGAACCCCAGGTCCTCGGCCCTCCGGGCGAAATCCGGCAGGTCCCAGAAGTTGTCCACGCTCAGGTTGCAGCCGAAGGTGATCGTGTTGTCTGCCATACCATGTCTCCCGGTGGCGATCTACTGCGCCAGCATCTCGTCTGTGATCTCTGCAAGTTTGTCGCCGTTCAGCACGCCCTGCCACTTGCGATGCAGGCTGCCGTCGTCCGCGACGAAGAAGGTTGCCGGCAGGCCCAGCACGCCCAGTTCGCGCACCAGGTTGCCGTCGTCCGTCGAACCGGCAGGATAGGTTACCCCCAGTTCCTGGAGCAGCGCGACGGCGTCCTCCTCGGTGCCCAGGGCGAAGAACTGCCCCAGGTCCACCCCGACCAGCGTGGCGCGCCCTTCGTACTCGTCGGCGAAGTCCTGGAACTCCGGCATCTCCGCGCGGCAGGGGGGGCACAGACCCGCCCAGAAGTTCAGCACCACCGGCTGGCCGCGCAGATCGGAAACCGCCACGGTTTCAGACCCGAGCACCTCACTGCCCTGGTAGAGCGATATGTTGAAATCGTAGATGGTTTCCACGGCTTCGGATGGTTGGGATCCCCCATCCGCAGCGCCGCCCGAGCAGGCGCCTGCCAGTAGTACCATCGCCAGGCCCATTATTGCCAGCATTATGATCTTCATGGTGTGTATGCTCCTCTCGGAGAAATCCGTAAAACTTATCGGCGCCAACGAGGTTAGCACAGGCACTTTGCCTTGTTAAGCGCGTTCCATTGGGTTATCATCCCTGCGCCCGGCTCGGCCCCGTTCCGGTCGCCTATGTTCTCACTGCCGCAACTTTCGCCCATCGCCTCCCGCCGCTTCCGTTTGCTGGCCGCGCTGGCCGTGGCCGTGCTGGCGCTGGTGGCCATCTGGAAGCTACTGGCGGTGCTGCTGCCCTTCCTGCTCAGCGGGCTGGTAGCCTACCTGCTGCTGCCGTTGGTAAACGTCGTCGAGCGACGCACGCCGTGGGGACGGCGAAGGCCCCGGCTCACGCGCATGGTGATGGCCGGCTTGCTGCTCCTGCTGGTGATGCTGGGCCTCCTGATCATCGTCGCGTTCGGTGTGCTGCGGATCATCGACCAGTCGGCGGCCCTGGTGGAACGCGCCCCCGACCTGGTGTCGGAAGCCCAACAGATTTACCAGGCGGTGCTGGCGGAGTACGAGACCAGGGTCCCGCCCAACATCAGGGAGATGATAGATCCGCGCCTGCAGGAGGTGCAGCAGGCTTTGGCCGACGGTTTGAATGCGGCCCTCGTCAGGCTATTCCAAATTCTGCAGACGGGTGTCGGGTTGGTGGTCTCGCTGGTCACGGTGCCCATCATCCTGTTCTACCTGCTTTCCGAGCCGGACGCGTTGGGTCGCGGGGTGCGCAGCCTGCTGCCCCGCTCGCTGCGTGACGACCTGTGCGAAATCGCCCGGCTCTCCGGCGAGTCCGTCGGCGTGTACCTGCGCGTCCAGCTACTCCTCGGAGCCATGATCGGGGTGGCGACCGGGTTGGGACTGTGGGCCATGGGAGTATCCGCGGCGCCGATATTGGCGATGCTGGCGTTCTTCGGTGAGCTGGTGCCCATCGTCGGTCCAACCATATCGCTGGCCATCGCCGCCGTCGTAACCCTGGTCACCGACTGGACCAAGGCCCCGCTGGTCATCGCCCTGTATCTGATCCTGCAGGCCTTGCAGAACATCTTGATCGCCCCTCGAATGCAGGGCCAGGCGCTGGGTTTGCACCCGTTGGCGGTCATCCTCGCCCTGGCGATATTCGGCCTGTTCCTCGGGTTCTGGGGTGTCCTGGTTGCCGCTCCGTTTACCGCCGCCGGCTACCGGGTGCTGAGCTACATGGTCCGGGAATGGGACGCGGCCGCCGAAAGGCTGGAGCCTGCTGACGATCCTGCCTTGGACGGTCCTTCCTCGGACGCGCTTGGCAGCGCCGAGTCTTCCGATTCGAGCGGATGCTGAACGCTGTAGCGCCAACGACTCCGCAGGCCAAATAGATCCTATACCTCTCGCCAATCCAGGCAAATCCAGGCCTCGCGCTCCAACCGCGCCGCCCGCGATAGCGCCTTCCTGCGGGCTGGTGTACAATCGGCCAAATTGCCGCCGTTTGTCCCGCCGCCGCCAGGGAGTTTTGAGATGCGTATCCTGCTGATTGCCACCAACCGCCACAACCGGGTTATGAGCCGGATGCGCGCGCAACCCATTCCCATTGGCCTGGCCTACGTCGCCGGCCACCTGGACCGCTCCCGGCACGAGGTGAAGTTGGTGGACCTCATGTTTGCCGACGAGAACTACCTCGACGAAGTCGAACGCACCGTCCTGGACTTCAAGCCCGAGATGGTCGGCATTTCCATCCGTAACCTCAGCAATCACAGCTACGTGGACCCGCAGTGGCAACTACCCATCACCAGGAGCGTCATCGAGCGCATCCGAACGATTTCCGACGCCACCATCGTCTGCGGCGGCCCGGCGTTCAGCATCATGCCGCAACAGGTTTTCGATTTCGTGCAGCCTGACCTCGGCATCGCCGGCGACGCCGGCGAGACCTTCTCCGAGCTGGCCAACCGTGTCGAAATCGGCGAGCCCGACTACCGGGGCATGACCGGCGTCCTCTACCGGGAGAACGGCGAGATCGTGTACAACGGTATGCGCTGCTCGTCGGATTTCGGCAGCCGGCCCAGCCTGGACGATCTGGACATGCCCAGGTACGCCAAGGCCGGATTCGGCGTCAGCGTGCTCACCAAGCTGGGCGGGTTCTACTACCCCACCTCCGCCGATGACATGCGCACCCCCGAGGGCGCGTGGCGGGTGATCCGACCCATCGACGAGGTGGTCGAGGAGGTGGCTGAGGTCACCACCCGCTACGGCCTCAAGAAGATCTTCTTCGTCGACAACTGCTTCAACGTACCCCTGGAACACGCCAAGGAACTCTGCAACGCCCTGATGGAATCTGAGGTCAAGGTGCGCTGGAACACTTGCCTCGCCCCCTACGCCTGCGACGCCGAGCTCATCGGCATGATGAAGCAGGCCGGCTGCGGCCTCGTGATGATGGGCGGGACCCGCGGCGGCGACCCCCACGAGGGCGACAACGACACCTCCCGCTACGCCTCACTCAAGGAAACCACCGATCTGTGCGAGGCCGGTGACCTCCACTACACCATCAGCCAGCAGTTCGGCGAGCCGGGCGAGACGCGCGAGTCCGTGGAGAACAAGCTGGAGTTCCTGCGCGGCCTCAAGCCGTCATTGGCCAACCTGCGCGTCGGGGTCAGCGTGATGCCCGGCACCGACGTTGCCGCCCGCTGCATCGAGGAGGGGATCATCAAGGACGAGAGCGAGCTCATCGCCCCCACCTTCTATATGGCCGAGGAGGTCCGCCCCTGGCTGGTTGACTACCTCCGTGAGCTAGTGGACGCCAACCCCCGCTGGAGCCTGATGTAGCAATCACCTGTTTGCACTCCGCCTTTTGGATCAGCGCAGAGGACTACGACGATGACTTTGACCGGCAACCCGCAACTGGGAATGTCCCGCATTGCGCTGGCCGACCCCGATACCATCCGCGCCGCGCACCTGCTCCGCCGCGCCGGGTTCACGCCCACCCGCGCTGAGATCGATCGCGCCGTGGATCGCGGATACGAGGCCACCGTCGATGAATTGCTGCATCCCGAAGATCGCCCTGATCTGGAAATCGAGGACCTGATCCGCCGGTACCACGTCGACCAGAACAGCCTGATGCTCCTGGAGAGCAGCCAGGGCTACTGGATGTACCGCATCATCAACAGCCAGCGTCCGCTGGAGGAGAAGATGGCCCTTTTCTGGCATGGCCTCTTTGCCACCGCCTACGGCAAGCTCAACCACGCCAAGGCGGTGGTCAACCAGACCCACACCTTCCGCCGCCACGGGCTAGGCAAGTTCGCCAACATCCTGGTCGAGTTGTCCCGTGACCCCGCCATGATCTTCTGGCTGGACAACAAGGACAACCACCGCGACGCGCCCAACGAGAACTACGGCCGGGAGTTGCTCGAGCTGTTCTCCATGGGCATAGGAAACTACACCGAGGACGACGTGAAGGCCGCCGCCCGAGCCTTCACCGGCTGGACCATCGACAACTCCGAGTACATGAGCATCCGCGCCAGCCGTGACTCCTTCTGGCCTTACGGACGCATCGACTGGCAGTTCCGCTACCGCGAGGACGACCACGACGACACCGAGAAGACCTTCCTCGGGCACACCGGTCCACTGGGCGGCCAGGACGTCATTGACATCATCGTCAAGCAGCCGGCCACCGCCTACTACATCGCGGGCAAGCTCTACACCTTCTTCGTTTCCGACCGGCCTGACGAAGAAGCCATCGGTATCATGGCCGACGAGTTCACCCGCACCGAAGGCGACATCCGCTCCGTAATGCGCTGCATGTTCCGCTCTAACTTCTTCGCCGACGAGGCCGTCCGGCTGGCCCGAGTCAAGAGCCCGGCCGAGCTGGTCGGAGGCACCGCCCGTCTGGCCGGCAGCCACCGCAGCCCTGAGTGGACTATCAGCAACCTGGCTATGGACGTGAACTTCATGGGCCAGGAGATCCTGAACCCGCCCACCGTGGAGGGCTGGCATACCGGCATGGAATGGATCGACACCGGCAACCTCGTCGAGCGCATCAACGCCGCCGGCGCCGAGATGCGCGACACCAACCGCCCGGGGGTCCGCGCCATCATCGACCGTGTGCGCTCCGCCGGCGACCGCCTGGAGCCCCGTCAGCTCGCCGAAGCCTGTCTGGACGCCATGGGCATGTTCGAGGTGTCCGATGGCACTATGGACAGCCTGGTGGCCCTGGCCGCCCCCTGGGGCGAAATCCGCTTCGACCGCGCCGACGGCGTCGCCTGCGCCGAAGAGCGAGTAGTGGAGATGCTACAGCTCATCGTGGCGTCCCGGGAGTACCAACTGGCATGACCATTACCTCTAACGCCACCTTCACCTACAGCCACACCGTGGGCTTCCTCGCCTACCGTGGCCGCGGCTTCATCCACCCCGTTGACCTGACCCTGGGCGGCAACGGCGTCATGTACGTGCTCAATCGCGGCGGGGCAGAGTCCGTGACCCGCCTGGACCTCAAGCGGGTCTGCGTCTGCACGGCGGACGAAGGATACATCGGCGAATGGGGAACCGGGGGCACCGAGGACGGCCAGTTCTGGTGGCCGTCGGCCATTGCCCGCACGGATGACGGCCGCCTGTTCGTGGCCGACGAAGCCCTGCAGCGCATCATGGTTTTCGGCCCCGAAGGCGATTTCATCCGCCATTGGGGTGAAGTCGGCGACGCGCCGGGCCAGATCAATCGCCCTGCCGACATCGTCGTCGCTCCCGACGGCTCGCTGCTGATCAGCGACGGCATGAACCACCGCATCCAGCGCTTCACCGTGGACGGCGAGTACCTGGGAGGATGGGGCGGCTACGGCGCCCAGGCCGGCCAGTTCAACACTCCCTGGCGTCTGGCCTGCGACGCCGACGGCAACGTTTTCGTCGCCGATTGGCGCAACGACCGCGTGCAAGCTTTCACTCCCGACGGCCGCTTCGTCGGCCAATGGGGCGTGTCCGGCGATGCACAGGGCCAGTTGAACCGACCCTCGTCGGTGGCGGTGGACGACGAAGGCTACATCTACGTGGCCGACTGGGGCAACGAACGGGTGCAGATCTTTGCGCCGGACGGCGAGGTTGCGGCCATCTTGCGCGGCGACGCGACCACGTCCTCCTGGGCTGATGACTACCTGGCCGCCAACCCCGACGAACAGAGAGCCAGGCGAGAAGCCGACTTGGCCCCGGCCGTCAGCCCATGGCGCGACCATCACCGCGAAACGTCTGCTGGCATAGAGGCCCTCTTCTGGGGACCCACAGCGGTCAACCTGGACGACGAGGGCCGCATCTACGTCGTCGACTCCTGCCGACACCGCGTCCAGATTTATCGCAAGAACTCGTAGGGGCGAGTGATTATTCGCCCCTATCTTGTCAGTGCTTTTTCAAAGTTAATCCGTCATTCCGGCTTTCGCCGGAATCCTGAACACAACAGCCTCCTGGATTCCCGCTTTCGCGGGAATGACGGTTAGGGGCGAAAGGCAGCCCGGGGCGCTGCTAACCGGCTACCCGCTGTAGCAGCGGCTCCGTGCGGTTGGGAGGCAGGTCGGTCTCGAAGGTGTTGATGACCAACGCCAGCATGGTGTAGTTCCCCAGCACGAGGGTCAACTCGATGGTTCCCTGCTGCCCAAAGATCTCCAGCGCACTCTGGTAGCCTCCCCGGCTCACCTGATGGTTGCGCAGGATCTCCCGCCCCAGGTTGATCACCGCCGACTCGTCGGGCGCCAGCGACGGCAGCGCCGTCTTGTCCCGGATGGCGTCCACCACGGCGGCGGGCACGCCGGCGTCCCGCGCCGAGGCCGCGTGGGCGTTCCAGATGTGCTGGCAGTCCATCTCGCGGGCCGCCACCAGCATGGCCAGTTCCGCCGCCTTCAGGGGCAGGCTGGAATGGTTGCGCAGGTACTGGTTCAGGCCGGTGGCGTGCTTGCTGGCCTCCGGCACGTGGGTCATCACCGAGCCGGGGCCGTAAGGAGGCACGGCGGTTCCGTTCTGGGTGATCTCGTCGAAGGTGGCCTCCTGGCCGGCAGGGGTGGTCTCACGGGATGCCAGGGGTAGTCGGGCCATGGTAGTACTCCTTATATTGATATTGGCGACCGGGTCAGCGCTGGAAATTAGGTCCAGCTTCAGCCAAAACTCCGGGCAGTGTGGGGATGGTTCAGTCAATCGCTCCTGCCCAGCCACGGCGCGCGGTGGATACCCGGACCAACCGCTCATTGGGAGCGTCCACTGCCAACATCAAAACCTGCAATGAAGTTGCGCCGATGCACTGCGCGCTATCATCCGGCCAGAATGCCACCGGGCAAACGCCGCCGACCGACACGCCGTCATCAATCTCAATGGTCAACATCGCTTGCCCGCGCTCGCAGTCAACCTTGCCCCCATCCGCGGTTACATAGGTGATAGGAGGTTCACCGTTAGACCGGATATGCAGTTGTTCCAGCAGTGTGGCCGCGAATGCCGAGTCCGTCGCCCCGGTATCCACCAACGCCATAGTCTCGTGGGCGTCGCCGCCGTCCAAGTTGCCGATACTGACTTTTGCGTAAAAAGTTCCCACGCCGTTAACCTCCAGGCCGGTTCCCTTTCGGGGAATTATAGACGGAAAACTTTGACACGCAACCGGCGATGTCGCCGCCCCACGGCCCTGACGAGGGCATCTAGCGATAGGGCTTCTTGCCCGTCTTTTCTTCGAAAAGTTTCCAAGTGTTGTCGTTGAACGGGTAGTACTTGCCGGGCGAGCACTGTTCAATCTCCAGTTGAGCCTTGATTACCGCCTCGACCTCCTCGCGCTGGCGGGCGATCTGGATCACCTCTTCGGCAGCCGATGCCGGCACCACCACCACACCGTCGTCATCGCCCACGATAGCGTCGCCCGGTCTAACCAAGACGCCGCCGCACTGGATGCAGTCGTTCACCTGCCAGGGCCAGAACTCCGCCGGGCCCTGCTTGGCGGTGGCGTTTGCCGAGTACACCGGGAACCCGTACTCCTTGAGCGTGTTGGTGTCCCGCACCCCGCCGTCGGTGACCAGTCCGCCCACGCCGCGCTGGTACAGCCGGTAGAACTTGATGTCCCCGCCGATGCTGCTGTACGGCCAGCGCATGGCGTCGATCACCAGCACCTCGCCCGGACCGCACAGCTCGAAGGCCACGTACTCGGCCGAGTCTGCCCCTTTGGGCTTATCCGCCGCCAGGTCGGGCCGGTGCGGAACGAACCGCAGCGTCACCGAGCGCCCGGCCATGTGCTGACCCGGCTGCAACGGCTTGGCGCCTTCGATCATGCTCATGGGCCAGCCCATCACCCACAGGCCGTCGATCAATGTCTGGGTGGGAATGGCTTTCAGCGTGGCCAGGGTTTCATCGGTAACGGCGGTCGAGGCGGAGGCAGTGGTCATGGATACGGTGTCCTGTCGGGAAAATCGTGCCTGAAAAGCGGCTGCATTGTAGCAGAAAAGAAGGCGGCTCCCCGTGGGAAGCCGCCCTCGCGATTGCGTGGGATGAGCTGAGTGCGGTTACTCGGTCGGCCAGCCGTCCGCTTCCTCGCCGGCGCTCAGCGCGGCCTGGATGCCCTCGGCAGCCTCGTCGGTGACCCAGCCGCTCCAGACGTCGGCGTTGTTGTTCAGCCACCACAGGGCCGTATCGTTCACGCTGGCGTCCGGGTTGTCGCCTTGCCAGCGCACCACCGCCTTGTAGATGTTGATGTTGAAGTCCCAGTTGCGCAGCATCCCGACGACGTCGGGAGCGCGGCCGGGCAGGTCCGGGTTCACGGCGATCAGGATCGTCGCGTCCTCGTAGGCGCAGGCCTTGGTGGTGAACCAGCACTCGTCGCTGTAGGCCGGCTCTTCCAGGCGCACCAGGTCCAGCTTCAGGGCGGGGTCGTTAGTGCCCCACTGGTAGCCCAACCAAGGCTCTTCGCGCTCGTAGGCCCCGTAGAGGTCGGCGTTCAGCGCGGCGCCGTCGCCGGGGTTGACGATATGCACGTGATCATTGAGGCCGTAGCCCTCAATCTGAGCGGCGTTGACCGTCTCACAGGCCCAGCCGATGATGCAGGAGACGAGGCGCGCCTTGTCGCCGCTCTCAGCCGTCTTGAACAGGTCCTTGTACTGCTGGTCTTGCAGGTCGTCCACGCTATCCAGGTCCGGATACTGCTCTTGCAGGTAGGCCGGGATCACGAAGGCGGACTGCCAGTCCTTGCCCAGGCTCTGGCCCACGGACAGAACCGCTCCCTCTTCGCGGGCTTCGTTCCAAGCTTCGTCCTGGTTAGGCAGCCAGATTTCCATGGTGACGTCGGTGTCGCCGTTTTTCAGGCCCTGGAACAGGGGCAAGGTCGCGCCGAACTTGACATCAGTAGGATAGCCGTAACCCTTCTCGACGATGTACTGCGCGATGCGGTTCTGGAGCAACGCGCTGGACCAGTTCAGGTCACCAAAGATGATGGCTTCTTTCGGTCCCTCGGGAGCCATCACCTCAACTTCCTTGACGACCTCGACTTCTTTGATGACTTCTTTCTCGACCTCGACTTCCTTGACGACCTCTTTCTCGACCTCGACTTCCTTCACGACCTCTTCGGTCACGACACGGGTGACCTCAACCTGCTCCGTGATCACTTGGGGTTCAGCCGGCGAGCAGGCCGCGATGGCGATGACCGTTACGATGGCCATCACCATGGTTAGCGCCAATAGCCTGTACTTGGTGAACAAAGTTCTTCCCTCCATTCGGGGTGATTTGCCGGGAGTTTTGGCGGCATTCAAAGTTCGGATGATTATTGCAGTGTGGATTATCGTTGTCAATCTTACGATTGCAACAATATACAGATTACATAATGACGCTTTTCGTACTAGAACCAGTTGATATGAGGAAGTGTAAGGGGGCGAGTGGCAAGAAGAGAGCTACCGGGTCATCCTTTCCATGCAGTCAAAATGTGCCGGACCTGGTTCGGCACATTTCAGCGTCCCGGTTCGTCACCCAAACCCTCGCTTTCCGCGACGAACCGGCCGCGGTTGACCTTCCCCGCCAACGACACTCCAGGCTGCAGGAAGTCGTGGCCCGGCAGTTCATGGTCCGGCCATCGTGCCGGTTACGATGGCACGGGTCAGATAATCGATTGATCCTGCCCACCTACAGTTGTCTCTGGTAAAGTGAGAGATGAGGTTTGTCGTTTCAAGGTTTCATCCCTCTGCCATGAAGAGGTAGTGCAAATGAGCGCCGCAACTTCCACCCTGCCAGACAAGTTGCCACCGGGCCCGCGCGGGTGGCCGGTGTTCGGTTCGCTGCTGGAACTGCGCCATGACACCCATCTGGCCATTGATCGGCTGGCCCGTCGGTACGGCGACATCTGCCTGCTGCGCTTCGGCAATGTGCCGACCGTGATAATCAGCCACCCGGATCTGTTGCAGGAGGCTTTCGGCCGGCCTGAACTGGCCGACCGCTGGGTGAGCGAGATCATGGATATTCTCAGCAGCCAGAAAGACCTGGTGCTGGCCCCCTATGGCGACCGCTGGCGGCAGATGCAGCGCTTCGCCAACCGCGAGTTGCTCAGCGCGCGTAATCTGGACAACGTGCGCGAGCGTTACATCGAGGGCATAGTCAACGGGCTGGTGGACGAGATGGGCGCAATGGGAGAAGCCGGCGAGTTGGTTTCTCCGCCGGTGATGGTGGCGCGCAGTAATTCCGAGATGGTGTTCCGCGCCGTTTTTGGACGGGACGAAGACAGCACTGGAGAGTTTGTGCAACTGCGGGGCGCGCTGCTGGAACACGTGAACTGGATCTTCACCAACGCCACCGCCACCAACCTGGCCGACTATATTCCGTGGATGAGGTTCCTGCCCAGCAATGCCCTCAAGGAAGCCATCAGGCAGTCGGAAATCGGCACGGCCATCATGGATTCCCTGGTGGAGAGCGCCCGCAACCGCCCCGGCCTAGACCTGTCGGCCCCCACCTGCCTGGTGGAGGTGATGCTGGCCGAGGAGGAAACTGGCGAAATAGAGAGCGACATGATCAATGACCTGTGCATGGATCTGTTGCTCGCCGGCACCGACACGTCGGCGCAAACCGTCAGCTGGACGTTGCTGCTGCTGGCCAACCGCCCCGAGGTTCAGGCCAAGGTCCACGAGGAGTTGGACCGGGTTATCGACCCCGACGCCTTGCCGACGGTGGACGACCGGACGCGGCTGCCCTACACCTTCGCCTGCCTGGCCGAGTCCATGCGCTACCGCACCATCGGCCCCCTGGCACTGCCGCACCAGGCCACCAAAGACACCGAGGTCGGCGGCTACCTGGTACCGGCGGGAGCGCAGGTGTTGGGGAACATCTATTCCATCCACCATGACCCGCGCTTCTGGGACTCGCCCGATGATTTCATCCCGGAGCGGTTCCTGCCCCAGGCTGACGGTTCGCCCTCCGCCGCGCTGACCGGCAACGCCTTCATACCCTTCGGTACGGGCCACCGCCGTTGCCCGGGGCGTCGCTTCGCCGAGACCGCCGTCTGGCTCCACCTGACCCGGATGCTGCACCGTCTCCGCTTCGAGACGCCGGACGGCAAGCCGCTGTCCGAGGCCGAAGTGTTCGGCCTGGCAATCTCGCCCAGGCCTTACGCCCTGCGGGCGGAACGGCGGGCTGGTCATCATACAGCGTAGGATCGGGTTCAACGGAGTGGACGAAGTTCGGGACGGGCGCTCTCCGCAGGTTGCCGGAATGCGGGCCAGCTTCGATCCCGAAGCGCGGATGCGGTTTTAACCGGAGCCCGCCTGCCGGCGCCTTCTCGCCCCCGGCGACTCGTACAACACGCCGGCGTCGACCAGCGCCGCCACGTCCTCCGCCGAGTACTCCAGGTGTCCGGCCAGCACCTCGTAGTTGTGCTCACCCAGCTGCGGCGCCGGGCCGCTGACTGCCGCCGGCGTCGCCGAGAAGCGGTACGGCGGCGACACCACACCCACCGGCCCGACCTCCGGGTACTCAATCTCCTGGAACGCCCCGCGCGCATTGTAGTGCGGGTGACGCCAGATCTCCTCCTGCGACAGCACCGGCCCCGACGAAATGCGCGCCTCCGCCAGCACCAGCAGCGCCGCCTCGTCGTCCGGCAGCGTCTGGAGCCACTCTTCGATGATGCCCACGATCTCGTCCCGCCGCTCCACCCGGTCGTCGTCCGTCCGGTAGCGCGGATCCTCGATCAGATCTTCCCGACCCATGCACTGGCACAGCCGGCCCCACGCGCTGTTGGACCCCTGCCCTGGGGCTTGCAGCGAAATGTAGCCGTCCCGGGCCTTCAGGATGCCCATGGGAAAGGTGTAGGTGTTCTGCTCCCCGTTGCGATAGTGCAGCGGGACTCCGTGGTTGGCCGCAACGTGGGGCATCGCCAGCGAGTCCAGGAACAACAGGCTGTCGATCATGGACAGGTCGATGTACTGGCCCTCGCCCGTCCGCTGACGGTGAAACAGCGCGTATCCCACGGCCATCGCTCCGGTCATGCCGGTGACGGTGTCGCCGATGCCGCCGCCGATGGTGTAGGGCGCGCCGTCCCGCTCGCCGGTGATCCAGTTGAGGCCGCTGACGGCCTGCGCCACCGGATCGGTGCAGACGTGATCGAGGTTGTGCGCGAACCCATCCTGCCCGTAGCCAGTCATGGAACACATGATGATGCCCGGGTTCAGCTGGCGCAGGTTGGGATAGTCCAGCCCGTAGCTCCGCACCACGTGGGGCGTGTAGTTCTCCACGAACACGTCGGCCCTTTTCACCAGCGCGTGAACGATCTCAAGTCCAGCCTCCGTCTTGAGGTCAACGCACAGGCTCTTCTTGCCGCCGTTCAGGTGCAGATACGGCACGCCGTTGCGCGTGGGCAGCGACTCGGGCGTGAAGCGTTCGTCCTGGTCCGCCGCCGGCCGCTCGATCTTGATCACCTCCGCGCCCATGTCGGCCATGATGCGGCTGCAAAACGGCCCGACGAACGCCGCCGTGAAATCCAGAACCGTAACGCCCGCCAGCAGTCCCGTTGCCATGAGCGACCTCCTCGTATGCCGGTCTCCCGATTTTACACGCTAGAGGCGAGCGGTTGGCGGGGCGGCGCTCCGTGGCCGCCCCGGGCTTCGGCGGGCGCCGTCGTCAGATTCCCAACGCGGCCACCCCGGCCTTGGCGATGGCTTCGTCGTCGAACCCGCTGGGCAGGCCGCCCACGCCGATGGCGCCGACCACCGCGCCCTCGTGGAAAACGGCGACTCCGCCCGGTATGGCAATCAACTGCGGGTCGCCGAAAGAATCGAGGGTCCGGCCGGTGCTGCTGAGTTGCTCGGCGAAGGCGGCGGTGTCCATGGAGCGCATCGCCGACGTGTACGCCTTGCGGATGGCGAATGTGGGGCGCAGGCAGCGGTCCATACGGGCGTAGGCCAGCAGATTGCCGGCATCGTCCACCACGGCCATATCGACCTTGCGCCGGTCGGGATCCTGGTTGAAATCGGCGATCATGGCCGTAATGGCGTTCTGGGCCTGTTCCAAGCTGATCATGGCTTTGTTGTACATCTCTTTAACCTCCGTGAACTTGGAGCCGGGCGAAAGCGCCGTTCTATTGCGAACGAGTTGTGGCGTGTTCAATGGCTGAATCCGGGGTCAGTCTATCCGCTCCCGTTGGCTCCGTAAATCCGGTGAGTGGATACAGTATTCCAGTAGCATCAGGTGATGGAAGTCTGTACAGGTTAGCGGGCCGGCCTTAACCAGAGCCTGCCCGCCTCCGCCTGTGACGGCGTCCCACATTATCAGCCGCTGAACGCGCTGGGAATCCTGCGGCGTCAGCGTGGGGCTGGCACGGAGGAACCAGTTCACCTAGACAATCAGGTTAATAGCGGCGCTGGCAATGCCCAAGAAGAGCAGAAAGCCGCAAACGTCCGTGACGGTGGTGACCACCACCGCCGACGCAACCGCCGGGTCCACGCCGATGCGCCGCAGGAACAGCGGCACCCCGGCTCCGGTCACTCCCGCCATGGCCATGTTGCCCAACATGGCCACTCCCAGCACTAAAGCCAGGCCCAGGTTCTGTTTCCACAAAACGGCAATGACCGCAACCAGCACGCCCAACCACACGCCGTGGATCAACCCCAAGATCAATTCACGGGTCAACAATCGCCTGGCCCGCATACCCACCAGCTCACCCAGCGCCATGGCCCGTATGATGAGGGTCAGGGTCTGAGTCCCGCCGATGCCGCCCTGGCCGGCCACCACCGGCAGGAAGGCAGCCAGGACCACCACCCGCGCCAGCGTGGACTCGAACAGCGAAACGGTGAAGGCCGCCAGGAAGGTGGTGGCGAGGTTGACCGTAAGCCACGGCAGTCGGGTGCGTATCGATCCCAGCAGCGGCCCGTCGGGACTGTCTCCGGCCACGTTGGCCACTTGAAGGATCTGTTCCGTGTCCTGAGCAACGGAGGCGCTGAGGAGAAATGTGGACGGTATGACTCCGATCAGACGACCATCGTCCACCACGGGCAATTGGGTCAGGTTGTAGTGCCTCTGGAGCCGGGCACACTCCTCCCTGGGGGTGTCAGCGGACACCGGGGCCATGCTGGGCATGATCAGTTCAGCAATCGGCACGTCGTCAGACGACATTGCCAGGTCGATCATGGCCACCTGGCCGACCAGCTGGTAGTCATCGTCAATCACTAAAACATGGGTGAAGTTGTGATCGTCGCGGGTCAATTGCCGGAGATTCACTCGGGCCGATTCCACTCGGTCTTCCGGATGCAAGATGGGGAACCGCGTCACCATGAACCCGGCGGCGGTATCCAACAAGTCAGTTTCCACCACCGGATCATCTGCGGGTTGCCCGATTGCTTCGGCGACTTCGCGGGCGTGGGGCCCGGGTATCCGCCGCATGATGTCCAGTGCCGTTCGCGGGTTTAGTTGGGCCAATGCGGTGGAAAGAATGCCCGTGCCCAACCTGGCGCTGACCCGCGCGGCCTGCACCGGGTTCATATGGCGGAACATCCAGGCCACCGTGTCGGGCGACATCACCGCTACGATGGCCTCCCGGCTGTTGCGGGGAAGAGCTGCGACTATGCTTCCCATGTCCGCGGGATGCAGGCGCCTCAGCTGCTCCCAAGCCGACCTCTCGTCCCCATTCCGAATCAGTCGACGGACTTCTTGGGCGATGACCGCGGCCTCGTCGGGAGTGATGATCGTTTCCCGGTATGTCGGCTCAGGCTCCACCATCTCAAAACTCCTGCGAGCCGGGCACGTCTGTAGTACGTAATCGTTGTCGCGGCAATGAACACCTCGAATCTTTTATTGGGCAATAACGTGACTACGGCACTGGCAGGTCCGCTCCGCCGCGTTATGTTAGCATGTGGCGAACACTGTCGCATTGCGCCAACTGTGGGTGAAACTGATTTACACTCCGGCGGAAACTGCGACACACTGCAACGGAGTCGAGGAGTCGTGGAATTCAACAACGTTGGGATTGGCCTCCGGTAATGCCCTGATGGATGTATTGCTGACAATCTTTCTCGCTGGCATCTCGGAAGGCACCGCGACGCTGCTCAAGGATTTCACCGTCGCCATGGTGATAGCCGCCGCTGGCCTGGCCCTGGCGCGCTTGGCGTGGCAGCCGCCGGTGCTGGGGTACCTGGTGGCCGGCATGATCATCGGGCCGTTCACCCTGCCGACCCCGCTGATCAGCGACCTGGACACCATCGGGCTGCTGGCCGAGCTGGGGCTGATCCTGCTGCTGTTCGGCATCGGGCTGGAGCTGGGCTGGCGGCGGATCCAGAACATCGGATTTCGCGTACTGATCATCGGCGTCATTGAGATCAGCCTGCTCACCCTGCTGGGCGTATGGATCGCCAGCATAGTTCCCGGCATTGACCCCAGCCACGGCCTCTACCTCGGCGGAGCCATGGCCATCAGCAGCTCGGCCATTTTGCTGAAAGGGCTGCGCGACGGAGGCAACCTGAACTCGAGCTGGGGTCAAACCATCGTCGGCATTCTGCTGGTGGAAGATTTCGCGGCGGTGATCCTGCTCACGGTGTTGGCCGGCTTGGCCACCACCGGCACGGCCAGCCTGGCCGACGCGGGGATACTCGCGGGCAAGCTGGCTATTTTCTGCGTTGTTGTGCTGGTGGCCGGCACCATGCTGGCCGCGCGGGTGATGGGGTGGTTATCCCGGCTGCAATCGGACGAGACGCTGCTGCTGGCCAGCCTGGGCTTCTGCTTCCTGCTGGCCCTGTGCGCCACGCTGTTGGGGTTGTCGCCGGCGGCGGGATCATTCCTCGTGGGCATCGTGATCGGGGATACGGAAGCGGCCGGACGGGTCAACCGGATGGTGGCGCCGGTGCGGGATATGTTCGGTGCTCTCTTCTTCCTGTCCATTGGAATGCTCATCGACTACCGGACGCTGGACGACTACATCGTGCCCGCGCTGGTGGTGATGGCCGTTTTCATGATCGGCAAGATGGCCGCCAACACCGTGGGTTCCATCCTGGCCGGCCGTAACGCTGGCGACGCGATGAGGGTGGGTATGACCATGCCTCAAATGGGAGAGTTCTCCCTGGCAATCGGCCGGCTCACGCCCTCTGATGCCCTGGGGGCATCGACCCTGGGGCCGGTGCTGTCCATCGTCACCGCCATCACCTCCGTGCTCGCTCCGCTCACCGGACGGGCCGCCTTGCCTCTGTCGAGTTGGCTTGGGCAACGTTCTCCGGCTCCGGTGCGCCGCGTGATGCTGGGCATCAGCCTGGCGGTGGACATCTTTTGGTCGATGCTGTCACTGCCCGGACCTGCCGGTCAGGAAATTCGCGGAGTGGCCCGGCGCATACTGATCAACGCCTGCATCGTTGCGGTGCTGAGCGCCGCCGGGACCGGCGTGATGTTCGCCGCGCCTGGGGTCCTGGCCCGCGTCCTGCCGGTGTCCACGGGCATAATCGCATTGGTGACGGTGGGAGTGGTGGTGGGACTGAGCATCCCGGCCGTCATCGGAATCTGGCGCTCACTTCAAACCCTGGCCCACCTCGCCACTGTGGCGCCTCATCTGCCGACGACTAATATCAGGGGACTACCAAGCTGGAGCGCGGTCCAGACCACGGTCGAATACGGCCTGGCGACTGCGATGTTGGCATTGCTGTTCCTGCTCATGCTGCCGCTGATCATTCAGCTGCTGGCCATTGGCGGGTTGTCCATCCCTTTGTCGCTGGTTCTGCTGTTTTCACCTGCCCTGGCCGTGGCGTTCATAAGTTTCCGGGTGCATCGGGTCCTGGAACCGGCCTTCCGGGACACGTTCCTTTCAACTTCTCCAAGTCCCGCTCCGCATTTTTCGGAAGATGTGGAAGGTTCTCCGTTGACGGACGCCCCGGTAATTGCGACAAACGTAAACTCCGAAGCCGAGCCGGACCGCTCCCGACGTTTCCCCAACCCTTTGCTCGCTGCCCACGCCGAGAGAACGGCCAGGCGGCGCGCCTCATCACCGTCGAAGAGCGAGGATTCCTATCGTTCTGAGGAAGAAGCTAATTAGCGGTCAAGATTGTCGTGCTTTCGGTGAAATTCGGACTGGATCGTCACCGCGTGTTCCGGTTCCGCTGTGTATAATCACCGCAATATTCGGTTGCTACTGCTCGCAGTCGAAGTGGAGGAGTCAATATGGCGATTCTCGGAAGAATTGGCAGCGCGATGCGCGATGCCTTGACCGGCACCCTTGAAGGTACCGGTCGCGTGGGCAACGCTGCAATCGATACCGTTCGGGATACCACGGTGAATACGCTGCGCAGCGCCAGGTCGGTGGGTGGCGAAGCCGGGCACCTGGCCCAGGATGCCATCGTAGGCACTATTCACGCTGCTGGCAACGTGGGCGGAGCTGCCGGGACACTGGTCAGAGACTCCACTATCGGCGTCATCCAAGGCGTCGGCATGGTTGGGACTGCCACCACAACTATGTTGCACGATGTAGTGGTGGGGGCGATCCGCGGTTCCAGCGACGTGGGATCTGAATTGGGTACTGCCACACAACAGGCCGTGGAGGGCGCGATCCGCGGCAGCGCGGCTGTGGGCCTTGCCACCGAGGATTCAGTCGTTCAGGTTACTCGGGGCGCCATTGATGGTACCAGGGAAATCGGCGGCTCAATCACCGACGCAGCCCGCGATACCGTGGCCGGAGTGGTTACCGCGCTGTCGGGATCGGCTGAAGTGGTTACTGTAGCGACTGCCGCCACCGCTCGCCAACTGGTCAGCAACGCGGCCCAAACGGGTGAGGACGTGGCCCAAGTGGCCGTGTCCGCGGTCAACGGAGCCATCGACGCGGCGCGCGCGACGGGTCAGAACGTGGAGGAAACCGCGGCGGCCGCGGCCCGGGGTGCCATTGAGGCCGCCTACGACGTCAGCGACGCCGCCGGTGACGCGGTGCGGAACGCGGCGACCGGCACAATCAACGGCGTTCGCGTGGTCGCCGATACCGCCGTGTCGGGGAACAACAACGAGCGGAACAATACCTAGCCGTCGACTCCTGTTTGGGGTACGAATGGGCCGCGCCGCTGACAAAGGGCGCGGCTCAAAACATGTTGCAAGCGTCATGGATCACGAAACCAATCAACAGTCGGGAACGGTCCGGTCGGTGCGGAACACGATGATCCGCAGGATCGGGTCCCGCGGCAGCGGAATCCCCCGATTCGCGCTGCGTTCGGCAGCCCGCTCCGCGGTCAGCGGAGCGAGGTACGTGGGTGGCGGCGCAGCCCATCTGGGCAGGGATGCTGTCGCCGGGGCAGTTCAAGCCATTGAAGAGGTAGGGGGTGAGGCCGGCTCCATGGTTCGGGACACCATGATCGGTGTCATAGAAGGAACCAACCAGGTGGTTTCGATTACCGCTCCGGCAGTCAGGGATATGGTGGTTGGCGCGATACACAGTTCCAGCAGTAGCGTGTCCGACGCCGCCGAGGTCGGGCGAGGCGCAATCGAAGGCGCCATAGTAGGGGCGGTATCCGTGGGCATCGACAGCGAACGGGCCGCCGCGTCGGCAGTTGCGGGGGCGGTAGAAGCCATGACGGAAGCCGGCGCCGATACGGCTGACGCCGTCCGTGCCGCCGTGGGTGGAGTGGTTTCGGGAGTGGCTGCTGCCGATGGCGACGTGGTTGCCGCTACGGAAGCGGCGACCTATGCAATGATCGCTCACGGCGCTAACACGGAAACGGTGTCGGATGACATTGCCAACATGGCCGAGCATGCGGTGGATGCGGCCCTCATTGAAGTTGCGGAAAACTCGGAAGTGGACGAGGAGGTAGTAGTGGCAACGGCGACGGGCGCAGTCGCGGCCGCCTATGACCTGGGTCAATCGCACGGGGATCACGCGCGCCGGTCAGTGTTGATGAGACTCTCGATACCGACAGGGCACGCGGTTCCCGAACTGACCTTTCAAGCCACCCAGCTGAGCGAGCGTTTGGCGAGAGAACTGCCCCGGGGAAGGGCGGCATGGCGGGGG
The DNA here is from genome assembly GCA_028873965.1 of Chloroflexota bacterium. Taxonomy (GTDB): domain Bacteria; phylum Chloroflexota; class Dehalococcoidia; order Lucifugimonadales; family UBA3495; genus Bin87. The sequence continues at coordinate 6,341 of JAPPMU010000061.1, read as the reverse complement.
CGGGCGATTTATCGGGCGGCGCGGACGCTCATTCGGGAGGGCGGAATCGACATGGCGGCGTCATTGGCGTACTTCACCGTGATGTCCTTCTTCCCGCTGATGGCGTTGGTGGCCATGGCGGTTGCGTTGTTTGCAGATCCTGAGGTGGTGGGAGCGGGAGTCTCTGCTCTCGTCGCACAGTATTTCCCGGCTTCGGCCGATCTGCTGAGCGAAGCAGTTCAACACCTGTTCAAGGGTACGCTGGCCGTGGGCCTGGTTGCCTTGATAGCCGCCCTGATCGGCGCCAGTGGTTTGTTCATGGCCGCCGGTCGCGCGGTGAACCGGCTATTCGGCGTGAATACTCGTGGAGTGCTCGGGACAACTTTGTCAGAGGTGGTCGTTGCCACCAGCATGGTAGTTTTGTTTTCCCTGTCGATGATGGTCACCGCGCTATTTCAGATAGGGTTGGGATTTCAATCCGCGCTCACCGACTGGCTGGGCTCCGGCGCTGGATATCTGCTATGGCTGATGGGCGCGCTGGCAACGTTGGTGCCGGCGCTGATTACCGCATTGCTGTTCACGACCGTGTACCGCCATATGCCCAACGTTCCGGTTCACTGGAGAGACGCCGCCTACGGCGGCCTGGTGGCGATGTTCCTGTTCGAGTTCGGCAAGCACCTGTTTTTCTGGTTCTCCGGCATGGCCACGCAGCGGAGCGTCATCTATGGGCCGGTGGCCGCCTTCGTGGTCCTGTTGATGTGGTCGTTCCTGGCCGGCCTGATTTTCCTGTACGGGGCCGCCCTGACGCGAGCCGCCGGCGAACTGCGTCCGGGCCGACACCTATCAGCGTGATGCAGTGGCCGGGTGCGCGTGGGGGCGATTGTCGCTTTGACAGCGTTATGTGCCGGGATTACACTCGCTTGGGCCGATCTACGGATAATCCAGCGCTGCTCATGGGCCGATAATGCTTGCTACCGACGTTGCTGATGCCATCGAATTGATGTTTGAGACCGGATGGACCGACGGCCTGCCGGTGGTGCCGCCGTCCGAACCCCTAGTCCGCAAGTTCGTGGAGAGCACGGGCCGGGGCGGTGACGAACTCATCGCGGAACTGCCGCCCCTGGGCGGGCGGGCCACCATCGAGCGCGTCGCGGTCAACGCGGTCATGGCCGGCTGCCTGCCGGAGCACATGCCGGTAATCATCACCGCCCTGGAAGCGATGATGGACGAGCGGTTCAACCTGCGGGGCGTGATGTGCTCCACCGGCATCCACACGCCGCTGCTCATCGTCAACGGCCCCATCGTCAAGGAACTGGACATCAACGGCGGGTACAACTGCTTCGGCTCCGGTTGGCGGGCCAACGCCACCATCGGCCGCGCGGTGAAGCTGATCCTGCTGAACCTGGGCGGCGCCATACCGGGCGAGACCAACAAGGCCACCTTCGGCCATCCCGGCGCCTACACCTACTGCGTCGCCGAGGACGAGGACGCCAACCCCTGGGAGCCGATGCACGTGGAGCTGGGCTTCGCCCCCACCGACAGCACGGTGTCGGTGTTCCCGGCGGAGGCACCGCACAACATCATGTACCACGCCTCCCACTCCCGGAACTTCCTGACGGTGCTGGCCGACACTATGTGCACCCTGGGCAACGTCCAGATGTACGTCATGGGCGACACCATGGTGGTCATTGGCCCGGAGCACGCCAAGTTCCTCCACCGGGACGGCTGGAACAAGCGGGACATCCGCCAGTTTCTCTACGAGCACGCCCGCAAGCCGGTGCGGAAACTCCGCCAGGGCGGTCCGCCCCAGGGCGACTCCCGCCGCGGCCACTTCTGGCCCAGGTACATCGACGCTGACGACGACGACCAGATGGTGCCGGTGGTGCGCGCCCCGGACCGCATCAACATTTTCGTCGCCGGCGGCGCCGGCGGCCCTCACTCGGCCTACCTGCCCGGCTGGGGCTCGCGCCGAGTCACGCGAAAAATCGAACGCTGATTAGATTGTGTTGGCATTTCCTGTCATTCCCGCCCCACTACCGTCATTCCCGCGAAAGCGGGAATCCAGAGAGTAAAAATAAAGCCAACGTTTTGCTCTCAGGGCTTTTCTGGGTTCCTGCTTTCGCAGGAACGACGGTGTATTGTCAAAATGACTAAACAATTCAGCGAATAGTAGAGGTAACAATGACTGTAACGAACTACCAGGAACGGATGCGGGAACTCGGTTTGGCCCTGCCCGTTGACCCGGACGCGGCGTCGCGCTGGCGGGCCGCCCCTCGGCTGGACACGCTGCACGACAAGGTGGGCGGCTTCCTGGGCAACCGCAAGGCCAACGCCGATCTGCTGCTGCGGAACATTGGGGAGCGGATGGCAAAGGACCTGGAACTGGGCGACATCATCGCCGTGGACAAGTTCGTCTATTCCCGGCCGGCGGCCGATGAGATCATCGACCAGCTCTCCGACCGGTGCGACTTCGTGGTCACCGCGATTGCGGATTGAGGGTCCTGCACCGCGTGCAGTGTGCACGACGCAATGACCCTGGAAAACCTCGGCATCCCCACGGTGGTACTCTGCACCGACCCGTTCTTGAACTCGGCTTTCCGCCACGCCCGCACCTTCGGCCGCGGCGACTTCCACCCGCTGGGCATTCCCCATCCCCTGGGTGGCCTGACGCCCGAGCAGGTCTCGGTGCGCGCCGGCGAGTTGGAGCAGGCGGTCATCGATACGCTGACGACGTACTGAGGCCTGTTGGCAGATCCGCCATTCTGAAAGGAGACCGCATCCATGACCACGCCGACAATCGAGGAACGTGTGGCGCAACTGGAAGGTACGTCCAGAACCCATGAAGCGATGCTCAACCTGTTGCTTTCGATTGGAGAGCGCCAGCAGGAATTGCTGGAACGCCAACAAGAAACGCAGGACCGCCAACAGGAAACGCAGGACCGCCACCAAGCATTGCTGGCAGAAGTCCGCAGAGACGCCCAGCAGACGCAACGCCTGTGGGTCCGACTGGCCCAGAGGTATGGCTGGCTGGATGAGAACGACGAGACCGGCCAGGGATGAGCTATGGCCGCGGCGACTTCCACCCGCTGGGCATTCCCCATCCCCTGGGCGGCCTCACGCCGGAGCAGGTCTCGATCCGCGCCGGGGAGTTGGAGCAGGTGGTTATCGATAGGCTGACGACGTATTAGAGCGACCAACAACCTGCTACCCGGCGTCACCGGGCGCGAGCGAACAGGCGACGACATGACCACTAACAGCCAAAATCCAGGGAGAGGCCGCGCCTTCGAGAAACGAGTAGGGCAATACCTGAGAATGCAAGGTTACGATGTCAACCCCGACTACGAAGTCGAGGTCAGCATCAACGGTCGCCTGAAGAAATCCCACAAATTCGATTGGGGTAGCGATACCTTGTTGGTTGAATGCAAAGCCTATAGTTGGACTAAGGTGGGCAACAATCCAAGCGGGAAAGTTGCCACGGCCAATGAAGCGATGTTGTACTTTATCGCTGCCCCAGGTCCATTCAAGAAGATGCTGTTTATGCCGAGGACAGAAAAAGTTGGCAAACGTAGGCCAGAGACATTGGTAGAGTATTACGTGCGAAGCTACAGGCACTTTATCCCTGACGGGGTTGAAATCTACGAGTTGGACGAGAGCGACCTTTCCGCGACCCGTGTTTGGCCACCTCAAACCAACTAGCGACCGACTCACATCCAGCACAGGGGGACGATATGGCAACCGTCGGCAGTGGCAAGTACACCTATGAGCAGGTCGAGAATTGGGAGAAGCTGCCCGAGGGCTGGGAGTTGGGGCAGACGGCCATCGTCACCGACTCCGAGGATCGGGTGTATCTCTTCAACCGCGGCGAACACCCGCTGATCGTCCTTGACCGGGACGGCAACTATCTGGCCTCCTGGGGTGAGGGCGTGCTCACCGACGCCCACGGGATGTTCATCGACGGCGATGAGAACCTCTACCTGCCGGTCAAGAACAGCCACGTGGTCCTCAAGTATGACCCCAGGGGCAACCTGCTGATGACCATGGGCGAGTGGGACCAGCCCTCGGATACCGGCTGGTCGGGGAACTACAGCGACCCGGTGGTCCGAGCGGCCGGCCCTTTCAACAGCCCCAGCGACATCGCCATTTCACCGGACGGCCTGCTGTACATCTCCGACGGCTACGGCAACGCCCGGGTGCACCGGTTCACCCCTGAAGGCGAGTTGGTGGACTCCTGGGGCGCGCCTGGGAAGACTGCTCCCGGCGAGTTCCACGTCCCCCACGGGGTCTGGGTGCACACCGACGGGCGGGTGTTCGTCGCCGACCGCGAGAACAACCGCATTCAGATCTTCGACTCCGAGGGCAACTTCCTGGAGCAGTGGTCGGACCTGGCGCGACCCTGCGACATCTACATCGACGACGACCTGGCGGTGTACGTGCCGGAACTGGACGGTTTCATGTCCATCCTGGACATTGAGGGCAACGTGCTGGCCTGCTGGGGCAGTCCCTCGGACGCCGGGTGGGGCAACGGGGCGCACGCCGTCTGGGTCGACTCCCACGGCGACATCTACGTGAACCAGAACCTCGCCGGCCAGCGGCTGATCAAGTACCGCCACGTTGGGGGTTAGGACACAGCGTAATGAATACGACGATCAATGCACGCTCCAGTGCAAGCTTTGACGCACATGATCTGAAAGATCACATAAGGAGAAGCGGCAGGACGTACATCGTACAAGGCCAGTGGCATTGCGCCCTCAGTGACCACCCAAAGCCAAACTCACTGGATGTATGGATACGCAAGAATGGCGACCCTAAAAATACGGATACGACGCAAGCCGACAATGATGTGATCAAGCAGTTGGTGGGGACTAAGTTGTTCTCAGAGGGCAAGTTCAAGTGTCCAGACAGCGGAAGGATGCTCAAAGGGATAGAAATCGTCTCCTAGCAGGCCAAAGATGGAGATGAGGATTGCCAACAACTATTCATCTGGGAGAAGTTCAAGCCGTCCTTTCCGGAGGGACAGGTACCGCATGGCCGCGTCAGGGGGTGAGGATATGCGAGTTGGTTATCAGGTCGGGCAGGTGGTGCAGCGGGACAGCATCGACCATCAGCAGCAGTGGCAGAACCACCTGGAGCAGTTCCGGGCCTCCCGCGACGCCGGGTTCGACATCTATTGCTGGGCCCACCACTACCTGATCGACCCCTTCCAGCACTTCCAGCCCTGGCCGGTGCTGGCGCGGCTGGCCGCCGAGCCGGGCGACATGAAGCTGGCCACCTCGGTCCTGCTGCTGCCGCTGCTGAATCCGGTGGAGGTCGCTGAGCAGGTGGCGACCCTGGACCACATCGCGGAAGGGCGCTTCATCCCTGCTGCTGCCGCTGCTGAATCCGGTGGAGGTCGCTGAGCAGGTGGCGACCCTG
>JAPPMU010000061.1:0-850 GCA_028873965.1 Chloroflexota bacterium | reverse complement strand
GACCACATCGCGGAAGGGCGCTTCATCCTCGGCATCGGGTTGGGCTACCGCCCGGAGGAGTGTGAAGCCTTCGGAACGCGGATGTCCCAGCGCGGCGCCCGTTGCACCGAAGCTCTCGGCCTGATGCGCCGGCTGTGGAGCGACGACGAGGTGACGCACCACGGCCGTTACTACAACGTGACCGGGGCGCGGCCCACGGCTCGACCCTATCAGAAGCCCCACCCCAAGATCTGGCAGGCCGCGATGAGCGATCCGGCGGTGCGCCGCGTCGGCCGGGGCGGCGACATCCTCTATGTAGGACCCGCGCAGTCCAACGCCACCATCCGGCACCAGATACCGCTGTACCATCAGACCCTGGAGGAGAACGGCCACGAGGTTCCCGAGGACATGGTCATCGTGCGCGAGTTCTTCTGCGCCCCGACCCACGAGGAGGCGCTGGAACGAGCCCGGGACAACTTCGCCAAGAAGTACGAGGTCTACGCCTACCACGGTCTCCACGGCACCGACGACGAGCTGACCCGCAAGGTGACCGGCGACTTGGAAACGCTGATGGACGACACCTTTCTGGTGGGCAACCCCGAGGAATGCGTCGAGCAGATCGCCGCCTACCACGAGATGGGCTTCACGGACGTGGCTATCCGGTTGTTCTATCCGGAGATGTCCCAGGCCGAGGTGCTGGAGCACATCGACCTGGTGGGCCGAGAGGTCATACCGGCGCTGCACGCCCTATAGTTCCGTGACGGTTCAGGGTTGTGGGGGACCGTCATTGCGAGCGCAGCGCGGCAATCTCGTTGACGCAGGGGAGCCCTTTGGGGCAGACGTTGCGGCTACGGCGTCGGGATTGCCACGG
>JAPPMU010000011.1 GCA_028873965.1 Chloroflexota bacterium | reverse complement strand
GTTCTGGGTTCCCGCTTTCGCGGGAACGACGGGTGGACTTTGAAAAGGCCCTGGCGAGTCCTCCCGGTTCCTTGACACTAACGGCACCCGTTGGCTACGATTAATGCAGCGTCGGCAGCGCGGTGGCCGCGGGCCGACGGCAGAAGTGGGGATATAGCTCAACTGGGAGAGCGCGGCGTTCGCAATGCCGAGGTTGCGGGTTCGAGCCCCGCTATCTCCACCACTTGGTTTCTGCCCCTGTAGCTCAGTTGGATAGAGCGGCGGCGTCCTAAGTCGCGCGTCGGGGGTTCGAGTCCCTCCAGGGGTACCAATTCCTCTATATTTTGAGTATAAATCGGCCACGATACGGATTTGGTTATCACAATCGTGATGAAAGGGTGGTACCGCGAATTGGCCAAGTAAGGTTTATGGACGAGCATTGACCGGCGCTTCGCCGGGGTGGTATCAGCTTGCGCCGGTGAACAGTCGGGCAAATGTAGCCGCGACAAGTTTGCTTGAAACAGAGGCGGACCCCCACGACACTGCATAAGTGCAGGCCGTTAACGTGTCGTGGATGCCGGCTATCGCCAAGTACCAACCAGGCATCGGATAAGCAGCAGGCCGTGGCGATGATTGCCGAGACCATCGCCAACGTCGGCGCGGTGCCCAAAGAAGGGTCCGCCGCCGACGGTACTACTCGGCAAGGACGGTTGCGGATTTACAGGCCCTGAGCACAGACCTCTTCATCGCGCCGGAAAAGACCCGCCACGGCCGAGTGCCGCCGCCAGCGCCCCGAGGACGCATTCCCAAAGGTCTGTCGGTCAGAGAGATCGGATGCGCCGCAAGTTGCAGACCAAACGTGGTCGCCAGCATTACGCGTTGCGCATGGCGACGGTGGAGACGGTATTCGGCCAGATCAAGCGCGTAAACTCTCTCCCGTGACCTCCTGTTGCCGTTTGGCGAGGTCGGTGTCGGTAGCCGAGTACGGACGCCGGACGGTGTCCGATGCCCCGATGCTACAATGCGGCCGGAACCACCCCCAGCAGAGCCGGCATCCGGAGCATGGACCTGGGCCCCTTCAAAATCCGGTTGAATGCCCCAATGACCGATGCAAAATTGATCCTTGCCCTGTTCGTCCTCGTTGTGGCGTCGGCATGTTTGGCGCCGCCGCCACCGACTCCTACGCCCACGCCGACGCCTGCCCCAACGCTGACGGCTACGCCAACCATCATCCCCACAGCCACGCCGTCCCCAACGCCCACACCGACGGCAACGCCGACTCCCGTACCCACAGCAACGCCCGTCCCAACGCCCACGCCCACACCCACGGCAACGCCGACTCCCGTGCCCACCGCGACGCCCGTCCCAACGCCTACGCCAACGCCTGTTCCGACACCGACCCCTACTCCAGCTCCGACACCTACGCCGACTCCGACACCGATCCCAGCCTACGCGCAGGATCAGCGTGCCCTGCTCTCATTCTACGAAGCGGCCGGCGGGCACCTATGGGTCAACAACAGCGGTTGGGCCAGCGACGCGCCCATGGCCGAATGGCACGGCGTTACCACCAACTCCGCAGGTCACGTCACCAAGATCAACCTGACCGAAAACGGACTGTACGGGCAGATCGCGCCAGAATTGGGCAGCCTGCCCCACTTGGAAAAGTTGTTCCTCGGTAAAAACGATCTTTCCGGTTCGATTCCCGTCGAACTAGGCGACCTTGCCAAACTCCAGGACTTGCATCTCGACCGGAACCGGTTGTCAGGCCGTATCCCGCGTGATCTCGGTGACCTGTCCCAGTTGCACAATCTGTTGCTGAACGACAACCTATTGACCGGTCCGGTCCCGTCAGAGCTCGGCGACCTCACCAAACTCCAAGTGTTGCGCCTGGAACGAAACCAGTTATCCGGACATATCCCGTCGGAGCTGGGAGACCTTCACAGTCTCCGCACTCTCAACTTGGGCAAAAACAAATTGTCCGGCCCGATCCCGCGTGACCTCGGCGACCTGTCCCAGTTGCGTCGTCTGGTGCTGAACGACAACCAATTGACCGGTCCGTTCCCGTCATCGCTCCGCCGCCTGTCCAACCTGGAAATACTGCACACCGACTACAACGAGTTGACCGGCCCGATTCCCTTATGGATATCTGGTCTGAGAAACCTTGAATGGTTGACCATCGGCGGGAATGACCTGACGGGGTCCATCCCCCCGTCATTGGGCACTCTGCCTGAACTGTGGCTGCTGGGGCTCCACCGCACCAAGCTGACGGGTTCCATACCGCCGGACCTGGGCGACCTCCCCAAACTGAAACGGCTGTACCTCTTCGAGAGCAACCTAACGGGTAGGATTCCGGCGTCGCTGGGCGATTTGGACAACCTGACTCACATATTCCTGTACGGCAACCGGCTCACGGGCTGCGTGCCCCCGTTTTATAAGGATGTCGAGAGCAACGATTTCAATCGCCTTGACCTGCCGGCGTGCGACGAATGACCGGCACCCGTCGAACTGGCGTCGCCGCCAACGCCGGAACCAAGCCATGGGTCCGGCCAACCAAACCCGCCATCACCCTTTCGGGCATATCACGCGGACCCGAAAGGCGGTGTTCGATGGACTTACAATTACTTTGGGATGCCATGTACGAGTCTGGCATTGACCGGATCGTACTCGGCAGCGCTGATCGATTCGTACCAGGGAGTGTCGTCAAATTGAGTTGCCAAGCGTCAAAGCGTTCCGCTTCCGTAATTCCCGCGAAAGCGGGAATCCAAAATCACTCGCTGTTGCAGAATGACTTGGGTATGGAAACGCCTGGATTCCGGCCCCGTATCAAGTACGGGGTGACCCCGCATCGGAGTGCGGGGCAGGCTGTTCTTTCGCCGGAATGACGGGATAATTTGACGACACTCCCTAGCACATCGACCTCCCCGGACAAGTTTGTAGGCGTACCGGGAGCCATGGCTCAACTCCTTGGCATGTGGTCCTGGGGCGCAGCATGGCGTTATGGTTCGCCTCGCTTCCGGGGTATGCAGCGAACCGGGGTATGCAGCGAACCGGCTCAACGCCAGCGTATCGGGTTGGAGTTGTGCCTTTCGTCAACTTTGGGTCTGCCGGTTGATGTCGCGAGTTTTCGTCGTAAATCGAGTCCTTCGGCAGTTGCGTTCCGACCGAATTTCTGCGCAAGGCCGGCGGCCGGCGCCTCGACGCCCAAACCCCCGTGCTGTGCCACTTTTCTGATGTCGGTGTCCACGCTGTTCAAGCCCATCTCTATGAACATCAACAGGCTCTCTATGCCGTCGCGCATCGAGGCGGTCTTCAGCACGATCAGCCTGTGCGCGTAGATGTCAGCAGCCATTTTGGTCATGTCTCTCCTCTGGTACCGCCCGTATGCGGTTGTCAAAATTAGCGCCGGATGGCTTCGGTGTTGTGGCCGGCGAAATGAAGCCGGCCGGGCGGGTTTTCATGGCGCATCCCGGGAATTGGGTGTGCGCTCGAAAGCCGCCGGCGATTTCGCCGGCGGTTTTTCAGCAGCCGACGCGGCCTCATACCTACCCACTTTGTCATCGCGAGGAGCGCAGCGACGTGGCGATCTCGTTCCCGTGGCGGCGTTCGCTGCCTTGACGAGATTGCCGCCCCCGCATCAAGTGCGGGGTCGCAATGACAACACGGGCGAAACTGGGTGCGCGTGAGCCGACGCGGCGGCGTTTTCATAACGAACGACGGCGCCGGCGCGTTGCTACCGCTAACCCCGAGCGACGATAACCGCCGCGCGGACCGGTCGGGGCTTGAGCGCGTCATCGGCACACGGCACGCCCCTTGGCCTGTGACGGCGCAGCCGTGTGGAGGTTCCCAACGGCGCCAGGGTGAGCCGGTTACCCTGGCGCCGCCGGCGCCGGGCGGGTCGCAGTCTGTCTGATGGTGTTGGCCGGACCCGCCGGCTGCTCTGATCATCACGGCTTTGACGAAGATCGCGCCCCTACTGCGACAGCAGGGTTATCCGATCCTGGATGGACTGCGCCAGATTGTTCAGGCAGGCGAGTTCCGTAGAAACGGTAGTCTCGACGTCGCACGAGGTACCCGTACCGCCGGGCGGCGGCGCGGGGTCCACCGCCGCAATCCTGAACAGGGCGATGTCGAAGCTCACGTCCTGGCTGGGCGCGTAGTCCGGGTCGCCGCTGGGAACCCGGGCGTCCAGGTAGATCATGCCCCGCTCCCCGGCGCCGGCCACCGCGCTGATGCTCATGGTCTGCCAGGTGTCCCAGTTGGACGGCGTGAAGGTGAGCCGGCCGGGGGTGATGGTCACGCCTCCCAGGCGGGTTTCCGAAGAGTGCAGCCGGCCCAGGAAGGCGGACAGCGTGAGGTTGGCGTCCGGCGCCTGGGTCAGGCGGACGCGGAGGTCCACGGTCTCCCCGTCGGTGATCTCCAGCTGGCGGTCGGCGTCCTTCAGGTTCGCGCTGGGTTTCACGTAGGCCGCCAGCCCGTCGGCCTGAACGGCGATGCCCGGTGTGGGCGCGGGTGCGGGCGGGACGATTGTCGTGTCCCTTACGATAACCTGGATGCTGCCGTAAGTGATGTACCGGCTGCCGCGCCAGAGTTCAAACACGAACCACGTATCGTCGTTCGTCGTGTCGGCGTCAGGTCTCGCCGTGATCTGCAGGTTGGGCCACCGGGACAGGTCGTAATTCTCCGGCTCGATCCAGAACTCCATCGGGGTCAAAGTCACGTTATCGTCGCCCAGGCGTGTCACACCGACCCGCACCCGATTGACGGGGTCGGGGGCCAGCGCGGGCAGACCGGTGGTGTTGTGCGTTTGGCCCTCAACCAGGTTGATCCGGCCCGGGGTGGTCAACGGCGCATGAGGTGGCACGTCGATCACAATCTTGCCCGGAGTGAACACCGGGTCATCGGTTTCCCGGACGTCGGTGCAGTCCGTTTCTCCCGTGGTCTCGTACACCGAAAACTCCGCAGACTTCCCCTGGAAACTGAAAAAGAGCTCGACGGAAAAGCGGATCTCACTCCCCGTGCTCGCCCCGCCGCCTGCGGGAAACTCCACGCAGGCGGGAGCAATCCTTATCCCGCTGTCCGACCCGCTGGCGCGCTCAATGCGGACAAAGTAGTTGCCGTTGCCGCCGGTTTGCCTGGGAAGATCGTCATCCACCGCTTTGAGTCTGATGTGCAAGGTGCTGGATGCGGTCCTGGTGAAGGTGTCCCACTCCAGGACCCCGTCCCTGATGGTTGCGGGTATTGTTCCCCGGCCATGCTGAGACAATGCGAACGTGGTCGTCGCCGGGGTCGGCGTAGGTGTGGGCGTCGGCGTTTCCTCCGGTTCGGCGGCAGTGACTTCAAACACTTTCCCCACGCCGCGCCCGCAGCCGTCTTCGGTACAAGCCTCCACCCGCACGATCCACTCGCCGGACTCTGCCACCGTGATAGTGGCGCTGGAATCCGTCACGGTTATTCCCGTGTTCAGGGAACTGCCTTCGCTGCGCTCCCGCCATCGCACCAGGTAGGAAGTCGCCCCGGATACGTCGTTCCAATCGACGGACACCTCCAGGGAGCCGTCCGTGGTGCTGACCCGCAATCCCGTGGGCTTGGCGGGAGCTTCCGACTGGCCGGCCACCTGAGCCGGGAGCATCAGGATCAGGAACACGGCCAGAATTGCGCCGAGGGCCAGGGCGAGGAATGCCCCTTGCCAGAGCCGGCGCGCTGGTATCGTTGACATGGCGGAACCTCCCAATTACGACTGGAGCAAAACTCAACTGACCGTAACGTCCCTCCGGGAGAAGACCTCGGGGCACCGGACCAAGCGCCCAGGATTTCCGGTGGCCTGCGGACATCCATGGGAACATCGCTCCGATGCGATATGAGCGAGAAAAGTACCGAAAATCATACCGTTCCACCGGGAAATTGCTATGTTATTAGTGTGTTATTAATCTCCAAGTTACAGTGTCATTCCTGGTGTCAATATCCCGCGTGAGTACAATGCGTCCCGCCCGGTGCCGCGGGGTCCGAGCCGGCGCCGGCAGAGGAGATGACGGATGGTAGGCGGCGGCTTGAGCCGGGAGATGGCGGAGCCACGGGACCGGCCGTCCCGGCTCAGCGAGGCCACGCTGCGGATCAACGAAAGCCTGGATTTCGACACCGCGCTCCAGGTGGTGATGTGGGCGCCCGAGCGCTGGCGGGAGTTCGCCCCAGGGTGGTTACAGTCCTCGGGCCGGCGAGTGGGACGCCGGACTGCACCGTGTCAGGGATCGACCGGGACGAGCGCCAGGGTTGGTGGGAGTTGCCCGGCCGAGGCGGTGTTCTTCGAGTACCTGATGCCGCTCCCGGCGGCGTTTGGCCCGAGCGCACGCTCGGGCCGGGGTCAGGGCGCGCAGGCAACGGAGATGTTGCCTGGTCTGCACACCCCGGCCTCGGCTCAGCTCATCACCCCGCAGCGGGTCACTTGAGGCTGACGGTGATGGGTTGGCTATCCGCCTCGGCCGTTCCGCCGGCTTCGTCGGTGGCCTGGCAGGTCAACCGCACTTCCGAGTTCGGACGGATCGCCATCCAGGCAACCTCGGCCCGGTCGATGTGATTGAACCAGCCCGGCGCCCGCGGGTCGGGCTGGCCCTCCGTGTCCAGGCCGTCGTCGTCGTTGGCCGTCCAGCGGTAGGTCAGCGCGCCCTCGGGGTCTCCGGCAGCCACGTCGCAGGTGGCGGTTACAATCTGCCCCACCTTGATGCCGGTGGCGTCCACCGACACGCTGACGGTGAAGTCGCCAGGCTCCGGTTCGGGCTCGGGTTCGGGCTTGCCCACCGCCTGGACGGTAATTTCGAGCGGGTTGGGCAAAATCTCCCGCAGTTGGTCCACATCGGCGTCCGGGTCCAACAGGATTATACCCATGGTGAACACGTCCCCATTCTGCGCATCCGCCGGCGGCGTGAAGTTCGCCTGCCAGGGCGCGTGCTCAAAGGGTTCAAGGATGCCGACGTCGATTGCGTTCTTATCCTCGTCCAGGACGAACCACGAGAACCCCATACCTTTGGCGCCGTCGTTGAGCACGTGCAGGTAGCTCTGGGGCTTTCTCCTCATGCCCGCTCCGCTGGTGTGCTCGCAGCCGTGGGTGACGCGGTCGAACCAGATGGGGTCGTCCTCGTCGCAGGCCGCGATGATGAGGGTGACCGGCAGGAAACAACCATTTGACCCGTCGGGGCAGAACTCGTCGTAATCCTGGTGATTTGGTCCGATCCAGAAGGACGGCCAGGGCTGCACCTGCATCGCGTTCTCCACGGTCGGCACCGTGTTCCGGATGGTGATCTCGAACCGCTGGGATTTCTTCATCCGCGGTCCGTCCCAGACCCGCACGTTGATGTGCACCTGGTCGCCCTTGCAATCGAAGCCTGGCGTGCACCGCCTGAGGGCGTCATGCAGTTCGCCGCGGAAGCCGATGCCGCTGGCCGTCCAGTTGATGGTGTGCGTGGTGTCCCGGGTGCGGGCGCGCCCGATGACCTCGTACTCCCAACGGTTGGTGTCCGAGTTGCGTCCGATCACCCGGCGCCACTCGTAGCGCAGTGGTCTGCTGCCGCTGGCGCCGGTAACCGTGGCGGTCAGCTGGACGGTTTCGTGCCGCTTCATCTCGGTTTTGTCGCCGGTGATGGCAACGGCCAATGCCGTCTGCTGCTGCGCCGGCGGCGGTTCCGCCGTCTCGGACAGCAGGTTGGCGGACGCGCCGCCCGTTCCCGGGGCCGCGAAGATGGCCCATACACCGACGACGGCCAGCGCCGCCAGCAACGGCGCCGACCGGATCCACTTCCTCGTCCTGCTGCTCAATTTGCAAAACCTCCTGCTTCCACTGGCCCTGGCCCTCCCGATGGGGAGAGAAAAGGAGGAAAAGCATACCGTTTCGCCGGGAAATGTCTATATCAGGGACATTTCATATAACGGGATTTGTGGTGTCGTTTCCGGTGTCATTTATCGACCCGGGTGAAATGCGCTCCGCCACGCGCCCACGGAGTGAGACTCGGCGCCGGCAGAGCGCTCACCCGACGACACTATGGAGCGCAGTTCAGGGTTATCAGCGGAGAGGCTCCCCAGCTACCGGCGCCGTACTGGTACACCCCACAGTCCGTGGTGTTCAGGAACAGGTCGCCAGTGATGGGGTTCCTGCTGGAGGGGCTGAGGTTACTGGTGTCGGGGCCGGTGAACCAGTAGTTGCCGCGCTCGCCAGGCACTCCCCGGATTGATGTGCTGCTACTGGTTCCTGGCTCTCCCGGATCCCCCTTATCCCCCTTATCCCCCTTATCCCCTTTATCTCCTTTATCCCCCTTCGGGCCCTGCTGGCCGGTCTTGCCGGGCAATCCCTGTCTTCCTGGGGTTCCTGGATCTCCCTTTGGACCCTGCGGGCCAGTTGCTCCATCGGCTCCTGGCGGCCCTTGCGGGCCAGTTGCTCCCGGCGGCCCTTGCGGGCCGGTATCACCCTGCGGACCCTGCTGGCCGCCGGCTGGGCCAGCCGGGCCAGCCGGGCCGGTTGCGCCGGTGTTGCCCCGGGGGCCGGTTGAGCCCTGCGGTCCCCGCTGGCCGGCCGGGCCTCGATCGCCCGCCGGGCCCCGATCGCCAGTATCACCCTTGTCTCCTTTTGCGCCGGCCGGGCCTCGCGGTCCCTCCGGGCCGGCCGGGCCCGTTGCGCCGGTGTTGCCCTGGGGTCCCTGCGGACCCCGCTCGCCCTGCGGACCTTGCGGGCCGCCGGCGGGGCCAGCAGGGCCCTGGGGGCCGGTTGCGCCCCGGTCTCCTTTTGCGCCCGGCGGACCCTGCGGTCCCCGCTGGCCGGCCGGGCCGGTTGCGCCGGTGTCGCCCTTGTCTCCTTTTGCGCCGGCCGGCCCCGGCGGGCCTTGCGGCCCCGTGGCTGCCGATGTACCGCTGGACGCGCCCTGTGGCCCCGGCTCCCCTTGCGGGCCGCGCAACGAGGCCACGGGGCCAACCCACTGCCCATCCTCGTAGCGATACAGGTCGCCGTTCACAGTATTGAGGTAAAAATCTCCCTCCCGCAGCGTCTGACCCGACGTCAAGGTCAGGCCCACGGAGGGGAGGCCGGAGCCGACGTACCAGGCCGGTCCCGGCGGGCCGGGAGGTCCGTCGCTGCCGTCGGAACCACCGGACGCATCGCTGCCGGCCGGACCGGTTGGTCCTTGCGGGCCGGCCGGTCCCGACGGCCCGGCTGCACCCGACGGCCCGGCTGGCCCGGCTGCACCCGACGGCCCCTCGGGGCCGGCCGGCCCCCCAACGCCGGGGGGGCCCCCCCGCCCCGGGGGGCCCCCCCCCGCCCCCCCCCCCCCCCCGCCCCGGCGGCCCCGGACCGCCCGGCCCCGCATCGCCGGCCGGCCCCTCGGGACCGGGCGGCCCCGCATCGCCGGCCGGCCCCTCGGGACCGGGCGGACCGGCGGAGCCGTCATTACCGTCGGATCCCGGTGGGCCTTGCAGACCGCGCAAGGACGCCAGCGGGCCGGTCCACTGTCCGGCCTCATAGCGATACAGGTCGCCGGTATCAAGGTCAAGGTAAAAATCCCCTTCCCGCAGCGTCACGCCCGGCGCCAGGACCAAGCCCACGTCCGGATGACCGGAGCCGACGTGCCAGGACACGCCCAGGTGGACCACGGAGACGGCCGTTCCCGATGGCGCCGGGGTGGGCGTGGGTGTGGTTGTCGGCGCGGGCGTGGGCGTTGCCCTTGGCGTGGGCTCTGTGGTGGGCGCGGCCGCCGGCGTTGGGGTGGGGCCAGCCGGAGCGGACGCGGCCGGGCCGCCTCTGACGTCGCGCAAAGCGCCGCCGGGCCACAGCCACATCAGCAGCAAGGCGGCCACGACGATGACGACCAGGCCGGAACCGCCGAAAACGAGCCATTTGCGTCGAGTGGACATTTCCGTTCCTCCAGTTGTAGAGGTCTATATGAAGGTGTCCCGCCCTCTTGACCTGCCGCTGGGCAACCCGGTTCAGCTGCGCGCGCTGCCCTCAATCCAGGGCAAAGGCATTTCAGATGTCTTGCCCGTCACCCCTCTTTAAACGGAGGTTCAGAGCTGGCAACGCGCCGGACATTCGCGCCGGACATTCGCGACGGGTCACCTGACGGGGTCACCTATGGAAGCCACCGGAACCCGCTCCGCGGAACAACCCCGGTGTCAAGTCCGCTGCGGGCGGCCAGACGCTCGCCGGACGGTCCACCCACGGCGCCCCGGATTTTCATTGTTCTGCGGACTTCGCTCCGGTTGGGCGGGAGAGCATCAAAAAAAGCATACCGTTCCGTCGGAGTATTGCTATATCGTGAGCATGTCATATAGCGCAATTTAAAGTGTCATTTCTTGTGTTAATATTCCGCGTGAGTACAATGCGCCCCGGCCGGCGCCCGCCGAGTCCGAGCCGGCGCCGGCCGGGGAGACGACGCTGAGGCTCAGGGTCTGCCACGTGTTCCAGCAGGAACAGGGCGAGAAGCGCGCCAAGAGCCAGGGCGAGGAGCGCTCCTTGCCGGAGCCGGCGCGCCGGTCTCACGCGTACCCAGTTTGTCATCGCGAGGAGCTCAGCAACGTGGCGATCTCGTCACCCGAAGAATGGCCCCTCCAGCAACGAGATTGCCACCCCCGGTATCAAGTGCGGGGTCGCAATGACATAGGACTTACGCAGTTGGAGGGCTTTGCACTCGTCATTCCCGTGCAAGC
>JAPPMU010000010.1 GCA_028873965.1 Chloroflexota bacterium | reverse complement strand
AACGACGGGTGGACTTTGAAAAGGCCCTGTCCCGGAATGCACAAGGTTGACGCGCAAGTTCGGCGGGCTGCATACTCACCCGCGCCGGCTCGCTCGGGCTGCGGAGACAAGGCTCAAAGCCGAGGCTCTCTTGATGATCTTCGGGAATCGCAGTCGTGGACAGAGAAGCAGGCCGTAACCCATACGGCTAAACCGGGAGGTGAACCGTGGCTGGACCATGCACAGGCCTGACGGTCCTGGATTTCTCGCAGGGGATGTCGGGGGCCCTCTGCACGCTGGTGTTGGCTGACTACGGGGCGGAGGTCATCAAGGTTGAGCCTCCCGGCGGAGATCCGTTCCGCTTTCAGCCGGCCTGGATCTCGTGGAACCGGGGCAAGAAAGGCATCGTGCTGGACCTCAGCACCGAGGAAGGCCGGGAGCAGGCGGTCCGCCTGGCCGCGCAAGCTGACGTGCTGGTGGAGTCGTTTCGCCCCGGCGACATGGCGGACTGGGGCCTGGGCTACGACACCTTGTCGAAACTGTGCCCGAGGTTGGTCTATTGCTCCATAACCGGCTTTGGGCAAAAGGGGCCGCTGCGCCGGGTGAAAGGGTATGAGGGCGTCGTTGCCGCCAAAGCCGGGCGGATGCTCAACCTGGAGGGGCAGCCCAACCGCGACGGCCCGGTCTATTCGGCGGTGCACACCGGCAGCTGGCACGCCAGCCAGGCCGCGGTGCGCGGCATCCTGGGCGCCCTGCGCGTGCGGGATTTGTGCGGACACGGGCAGTGGGTTCAGACCAGCATCGTGCAGACCCTGGCCTCGCCCCACGATAACAATGTCGGCGACGGCGGGCTGGTGAACATGCAGCTCCGGCGCCGGGACCCGGAACGGTTTCCCGCGCGGCCGCGCGGCCGGGGCCTCTCATCCATCGGATACGTTCCCGTGCGCACCAGCGAAGGCGCATGGCTGCAACACGCCAACCAGCGGGTGCCGCACATCCAGGGCCATCTCCGGGCCATTGGCCTGGGCGATCTGCTGGAGGACGAACGCTTCGCCAGGGTTCCCGCCCTGAATTTCGAGAACCAAGAACTCCTGCGCCGGGAGATTCTGGAAAAGCAGTCGGAGAAGACTGCCGACGAGTGGATGGAGATTTATCTGGAGGACGGCAACATAGCCGCCGAGCCCTATCGCACCAGCGTCCAGGCCATGGATCACCCCGCCGTGGTCGCCAACGGCACGGTGGTAACCATCGACGACCCGCGCGTGGGCCCCATGCGCACCCTGGCGCCGCTGGTGGACCTGAAGGAAACGCCGGGCGAACCCAGCGGACCGGCGCCGGACGTGGGACAGCACAACGCGGAAGTGTTCGGACGCCTCGGAGGCTCCTCCGACGCTACGACGGCCGCTCCCGTGGCGAACGGCGCCAATGCCCCTTCGCACCCGCTGTCCGGGATAACCGTGCTGGACCTGGCGACAATCCAGGCCGGACCCTACGGCGCCGCGCTGCTGGCTGATCTTGGCGCAAGGGTCATCAAGGTCGATGCCACCGACCGGCGATTGGACGAGGGGCGACGCTCCACTTCCGTAGCAATCGCCGACGCCCGCACCTACGCCGGCAAGGAAGGCATCCAGATCGACCTCCAGACCTCCGAGGGCAAGGAGATCATCCACAAGCTCATCGCCCAGGCTGATGTCCTCTCGCACAACTTCCGCCTCGGCGTGCCGGAGCGCCTCCAGGTCGATTGGGAGACCTGCCAGAAGATCAATCCGCGCATGATCCACGTGTGGATGGCCACCTACGGCGAACACGGCCCCCACGCGCGCCGGCCCGGCGCCCATCCCATACCCGGCGCCATCATGGGCGGCGCCATGCGGCAGATGGGCCGGGGCATGCCCCCGCCTCCGGAACAGGTCATGGATGTTGAGGAGACCGTTGAGGCGACCCGCTGGCTCATGAAATCCAACTGGGGGCCGGATCAGAACACGTCCCCGGCGGTGGCCACCGCCGTGCTGCTGGGCCTGCGGGCACGGGAGACCACCGGCGCGGGGCAGCCCATCGAGCTCACCATGCTCAACGCCAACGCGTGGACCAACGCCGACGAGTATTTCGACCACGCCGACCGCCCTCCCATCGCCATGCCGGACGAAGACATCCACGGCCTGCACGCCCTGTACCGCCTCTACCGTTGCCGGGAAGGGTGGGTGTTCCTCGGCTGCCTGTTTCAGGACGAATGGGAGGCCTTCTGCCGCGCCGTGCAACGGGAAGAACTCCTGGCCGATTCACGCTTTGCATCTGCGGAAGCGCGACAGGCCAATGACCAAGCCCTAGTTGCCGAGATCTCGGCAGTCCTCTCGGGGCGTAGCGCCGCCGAGTGGGAGGAACTGCTGACTGCGGCTGATGTTGGCTGCGTCCAGGCCGATGAAGCTGTGGAAGGCGATTTTTACGCCGATCACCCCCACGCCCGGGCCAATGATCTGAGCGTTGAGGTGGAGCACCCGGTCGTCGGGAAGTACCGCCGGTACGGGGGATTGGTTGAGTTTTCCCTGACCCCGGGGGTGTACAACACTTCCACCCAGGTCGGACAGCACACCAGGCCCCTCCTGAGGGAACTGGGATACGACGACCAGGAGATTGAGGAACTGGGCGCCCGCGGCGTCGTCCAGTGGGCGGACCCGTCGGTGGGCGGGGAGCCGTAGGAAGATCGTCAGAATCAGGATTTGCTGGATTAGAAGATTGACAGGATTGGGAATGTTCTACTGCTGGATGGTTTCAATCTGGCCAATCCTAAATTCCCGAAAATCCTGATTCTGACAAATTTGCGAAGGAAGGTCATACTTGGCAATACTGGTCAGTTTCGACATTGATGGAACCCTGGAAGCCGGGGATCCGCCCGGGCCGATCACCATGGGCATGGTTCGGAAAGCCCAGGCCCACGGCTGCATCATCGGCAGCTCTTCCGACCGACCGCTGCCGGTGCAGCAGTCCATCTGGGACCGGTACCGCATCGAGGTGAGCTTTATCTCGCACAAACAGGACCTTCCCGATGTCAGGTCGCGTTTTCCGGCGGACGAGTACTTCCACATCGGCGACACCGAGATGGACCAGCAAATGGCCCGGGAAGCGGGGTTTTCGTTCATCTGGATGGATGCCGGGCATGCCGAGCCGTGGATCCGGAACGGGACCGGCCAGGATTAGGCGCTCACGTTTACCCCGCTTGCGTAGATCGTCAGAATCAGGATTTACCGGATTTCAGGATTGGACAGGATCAGGGGATTGCCAGCACGGAACGGTTTCAATCCTGATAATCCGCAAATCTTGAAAATCCTGATTCTGACGATTCCCCGTGACAAACCGGGTACGCAAAAGCAGCGCATCGCATATAATCCGCGCCAGATGCCGACAACGCGCGGCGCGCGGGTTCCGTAGGAGGGAAAAAGCATGTCGACGATTCCAGGGCTGGCGAGACCCGGTCCGGTGCCCAATGATCTGACCCGGCCGTTCTGGGACGCCTGCAACGAGCGGCGCCTGGTCCTGCAGAACTGCACCGCCTGCCAGCGGATGCACTATCCGCCCGCCCAGCGGTGCGACCAGTGCGGCTCCGCTGACAACTTCGAGTGGAAAGAGGTTGAAGGCAAGGGACACATCGACGTGTACATGGTGATCCGCGACTCGCGCATCCGGGGGTTCCGGCCGGCGCAGCCCATCAACTTCGCGGTGATTACCCTGGACGAGGACCCGGGCATCAACTTCCTGTCCAATCTGCCGGGCACCCCGCCGGGGGAGGTCCCGGTGGGCGCGCCGGTGGAACTGATATTCGAGGAAACGAGCACCGGCCAGTTGGTCCACGAGTGGCGGGTGGTTACCTAGGGTCTGTTGACAAATTCCGTCATTCCGGCGAAAGCCGGAATCCAGTGAAGGTAAAATCCGACCAACGTTCTTATCACAGAGGCTTTTATGGGTTCCTGCTTTCGCAGGAACGACGGTGTGATTTTCAGTTGCACAAGGCGCAAGGGGGCTGAAATGGTTAGCGACAGGAGCTGGATGCGAGACCGCGAGGGATTGGGATTGTGGGAGCACCGGGGCAAGGTCGCCGTGGTGGGTTGGGGACAATCCCACATTGACCGGCGCTGGGACGGCGTCACCATGGACCGCAGCTGCGGCGGTCTGACCAAGGAGGCCTGCCTGAAGGCGATTGCGGACGCCGGCCTGTCTCTGGACGACATTGATGGGCTCATCACCAGCGCGGAGACCCGCGCCGAGCAGACCTGGGCGCCGCGCCCCTACTTTGACCCGCCCTACGACACCGAGGACGGCCTGACCTACGCATCGGCGGAGTGGATCGAGCGGGAGCTGGGTTTCAAGAACATCCAGTATCGCGTCTCCGATGCGCCCTACATTGGCCCGATGATGGGCCTGGCCGCCCAGGCGGTGGGCGACGGCCGGTGCGAGACCGCCCTGGTGTGGTACCCGATGGTCAACCTCGCCGGCCGGTACGGGCACAACAACCCCGCGAACAACAGCGAGGAAGCCCCCGGTCCCAGCGCGTTCACGCTGCCGTGGGGCTACCAGAGCGGCGCCATGTTCAACAACCTGGTGATCTTCCAGCAGTACTGCAAGAAGTATGGCACGTCTCACGACGGGCTGGCCGATCTCTGCCTGAACCTGAGGCGGAACGGCCTGATGACTCCGTGGAGCTACTACGCGCTGCACGAGCCCTACCAGCTCACCCGTGAGGACTACCTGAACGGCCGCGTGATCGAGGAACCGCTGGTCATCTACGACTGCGACCGGCCGGTGAACACCTGCGCCGCCTTCATCTTCACCACCGCCGAACGCGCCAAGGATCTCAGGCAGAAGCCGGCCTACGTCCTGAACCACGCCCAGACCAACGGCCGGGGCCGCAGCACCATGTCAACCCTGGAGGAGCACCAGGAGGCGGTCGCCAGCCTGGCGCGGAGGATGTGGGAGGGTTCCGGATTGGGTCCTGACGACGTGGACATATTCAACCCCTACGACGGCTATCTGACCTTCACCCAGCAGTTCCTCGAGGGATTCCAGTGGCACGGCGTGAAACTGGGAGAGGCCCACGACTTCTACGCCGACGACATACGGGTCGAGGGTCCGCATCCCTTCATGTCCAGCGGCGGCAATAACGGAACCGGCCGGACCCGCGCCTGTCTCTTCTCCGACAGCCTGGAGCAGCTTCGGGGCACGGCGGGGCCGCGCCAGGTGACCACCCGCGCCGACATCGCCCTGGCCGGCTGCAACACGCCGGACAGCAACGGCTTCATCATGCTGAGCAAGCACCCGGACTAGAGCCTGTTGACATTTCCCGTCATTCCGGCGAAAGCCGGAATCCAGAGCGTACACAACGAGGTCAACATCCCTGTTGCAATAGATTTCCTGGGTTCCTGCTTTCGCAGGAACGACGGTGTGATTCTTCAAAATCCCAGCACGCCGTAGGGATCAGGGCGGCGTTTCGGACCCATCGCCCTGAAAGCCCAGCAGTTCAACGCCTGACCCCATGCCCTTGGCTTGAGCCAGGACTTTAAAGTCGCCGTACTCGTTCGGGTCCACCAGCGTCATCATCGCCATGCGGCTCAGTTCGGCGCGGGCTGCGGACAGGCCCGGCGTCTCCAGTGCGTCCAGAAACTCGTGGAAACCAAGGTTCGCCAGGAACTGCCGCTGCCGGGCATAGCCCACCGTGTCCAGTCCGTACCGCTCGCCCAGATCCATGAGGGACGTGAAGTCCACCTGGCAGGTGATGTCCTGCTGCCCGACGTCCTGGTAGGGATCGCCACTGATGGCGTGCCGGTTGAAACAGACCACCGTGCCCTGGGCATTCTCGGGCGAGTAGAGCTCATCCGCCAGTTCGCCGTAGTCGATGGTGAGCACAAACCCGCGATCCAGCGCCCCGCAAACCTGGCTGATCCATTCCTCCATGGCCAGGTTTATCTCGCCTCGATACCCCTCCGGCGGGGACAGGCCCAGGCCGGCCAGCCGGGATTCAATGCGCGGCGAGGACGGCTCACCCAGTACCTCGACGAAACTTTCACCGGACGTCGTAACGAAGATTTCCCTGGCCCTTCCATCCTCGATGGCGAACCGGTGCACGGGGAAGTTGTCGATGAGCTCGTTGCACAGGATGCAGCCGACGATGTTTCGGAAAGCGCCGAGCCCTGCGCCTCTGACGCGCTGAATTCCCGGGATCGTGCCGGATCTGCTCGGGTATATCGCCTCGCGCATCGAGCCCGACGGATCGAACCCACCGGCAGGGGATTGCACCAATCCGGGTTCGTAGTCCGCGCCGACGTAGTAAAGCGCCCGAGCGAACTTGGGATCCATGCGCCGGCAGGCATCCGTGATGGAGTGGGCCAGGGAGCCGTCGCCGGAACCGACCTCGACCACGTGGAAAACCGGAGGCTCGCCCAGGAGTTGCCACATCTGCTCCAGTTGCCGCGCGATCAGGGCGCCGAAAACCGGGTGTATCGTGGCAGACGTGCCGAAGTGCGCGCTGACCCGGTCGCTGCGGGTCGAATAAAAGCCCCCCTGCGGCGAGTACAGGCACGCTTCCATGAACCGGGCAAACGTAATCCGCCCGTCCCTGCGGATCAGGGACCTGATCTCTTGCTCGACTGCTGACTTCAACGTCATCTCCCGGAGCGGTCAAATTTCTTGGTCGGTATTGCGCAAGTGTCCCCTCGACGCGCCCGGCTGCGCAAGGGGATAATCGCCCTCATGCGTACCCGATTTGCGACGGGGAAACGTCAGAAGCAGGATTTACGGGATTTTATGATTGGACAGGATTGGGAGGTCTTCATCGCAGAACGACTTCAATCCTGATAATCCTCAAATCTTGAAAATCCTGCTTCTGATGATTTACGAAAGTGGGTACGCACGAGGATAATCGCCCTAAAATCGGAGGTGCGATGATGACGACCAGCGCTACACGGCAGGACCAGGCCCCCTACGTTCCCCAGGAACTGCTCGGCGCCGTGCGGTGGCGCTGCATCGGCCCGCCCCGGGGCGGGCGGGTGGTGGCGGTGGCCGGCGATCCGGTCAACCCCATGGTGTTCTACTTCGGCGCCTGCGCCGGCGGGGTGTGGAAGACCACCGACGGCGGCACCTACTGGGAGAACATTTCCGACGGTTACTTCAACACCGCTTCGGTGGGCGCCATCGCCGTGGCCCCTTCCGACCCCAACGTGATCTACGCCGGCATGGGGGAGTCGTGCATCCGCGGCGACGTGACCTACGGCGACGGGGTGTACCGGTCCACCGACGGCGGCCAGACCTGGACCAACGTGGGCCTGTACGATACGCGGCACATCGCCCGGGTGCGGGTGCATCCGGCCAACCCGGACCTGGTGTACGTGGCCGCCCTGGGCCACGCCTACGGCCCCAACGACGAACGCGGCGTGTTCCGCTCCAGCGACGGCGGAAACACCTGGGAGCGGGTCCTGTTCCGCAGCGAAAACGCCGGCGCCATCGACCTGTCGATGGACCCCAACAACCCGCGCATCCTCTACGCCTCCATCTGGGAGACCCGGCGCACGCCCTGGAGCCTCATCAGCGGCGGCGAGGGAAGCGGCATCTTCAAGTCCGTGGACGGCGGCGACACCTGGACGGAGATCACCGACAACCCCGGCCTGCCCGGCGGGCTCAAGGGGCGCATCGGCGTCGCCGTTTCCCCGGCCAAGTCGGGACGGGTCTGGGCCACCATCGAGGCCGAGGACTGCGGCTTGTACCGCTCCGACAACGGCGGCGACACCTGGGAATTGGTCAGCGACGAACGGGATCTGCAGGGCCGCCCCTGGTACTACCAGCACGTCTTCGCCGATCCCCAGGACGCCGATACCGTGTGGATACTCAACTACTCGTGTTGGAAGTCCGTGGACGGCGGGCGCAACTTCAGCCGCGTCACCACGCCCCACGGCGACGACCACGACCTCTGGATCGACCCCGACAACCCGCTGCGCATGATCGAGGGCAACGACGGCGGCGCCTGCGTCAGCTTCAACGGCGGCGAGACCTGGTCCAGCATCTACAACCAGCTCACCGCGCAGTTCTACCACCTGACGACGGACAACCGTTTTCCCCACCGGGTTTACGGCACCCAGCAGGACAACACCGCCATCAGCGTCCCGTCCCGCACGCACAAAGGGGCCATACCCTGGGGCGACTGCTACGTGGTGGGGAACTCCGAGAGCGGCCACATCGCCCTGCACCCGGACGATCCCGACACGGTGATCTCCGGCGCCATCGGCAGTTCGGCCGGCGGCGGCGGCAACCTGCTGCACTACGACCACGCCACCGGCCAGGTGCGGATCATAACCGTATGGCCCGAGCTGTACACCGGCTGGGGCGCCAAGGACATGAGGTACCGCTTCCAGTGGACCTATCCCATCATGTTCTCGCCCCACGACCCGCAGACCCTGTACGTGGCCGGCAACGTGGTGTTTCGCAGCGCTGACCTGGGCAGCAGCTGGGAGGCCATCAGCCCCGACCTGACCCGCCACGACCCGTCCACGCTGGAGCCCTCGGGCGGCCCCATAACCAAGGACACCTCCGGCGCCGAGGTTTACGCCACCATCTTCGCCTTCGTGGAATCTCCGCATGAGGCGGGGGTCTATTGGGCCGGTTCCGACGACGGGCTGGTTCACCTGTCCCGTGACGGCGGCGCCACGTGGGACCCGGTTACGCCCGACGGCCTGCCGGAGTGGACGCTCATCTGCATGATCGAGGTTTCTCCCCACGACCCGGCCACCGCCTACGTCGCGGGCACTCGTTACAAGCTGGACGACACCCGCCCCATGCTTTACCGGACCACCGACTACGGCCGGACCTGGACACCGATAACCGCCGGCCTGCCGGGCGATGACTACACCCGCGTGGTGCGGGAGGATACCGTTCGTCCGGGCCTGCTCTACGCCGGCACCGAAACCGGCGCCTACGTGTCCTTCAACCAGGGCGATTCCTGGCAGCCGCTCCGCGCCAATTTGCCGGTGGTTCCGGTGTACGACCTGGCGGTCAAGGACGACAACTTGGTCGCCGCCACCCACGGGCGGTCCTTTTGGATATTGGACGACCTGACCCAACTGCGCCAGCTCGCGCCGTCCCAGGCTGATCAGTCGTTTGCCCTGCTCCAGCCCCGGGACACCTACCGCGTCCGCTCGCCCTTCCGCGACCGGAAGCCCAGCCCCGGCAAGATCTACCGGGCCGGCCTGGGCGCGGACGTCACCTACAGCGAGTCTCTGGGCAAGGCGGGCGAAACCGTGCGCAAGATGTGGGACGCCGGCGAGAACCCGCCCGACGGGGTGATGATCCACTACTACCTGCAAGAAGCGCCGGAGGAGATAACCCTGTGCGTCCTGGACGCAGCCGGCGAAACTATCCAGAGCTTCTCCAGCAAGCCGCCGGAAGCGGACGCCGATGGCGGCGAACCCCGGCCGCCCGCCGAAGCCGGCATGAACCGCTTCGTGTGGAACCTGCGCTACCCGGCCGCCCGCAAGGTGCCCGAGGACAAGACCACCGAGGATGCGGTCGTAGGCCCCCTGGCGTCACCCGGCGAGTACCAGGTGACGCTGCAGGTAGGCGACGATACGCAGTCCCAGCCCTTCCGGATAGTGAAAGACCCCCGCGTCGGCGCCAGCCAGAAAGACTTCGACGCCCAGTTCAAGTTCCTGATCGAGATCCGTGACAAGGTGTCGGAGACCCACGACGGCATCAACCGGCTGCGCCGGGTCCGCCAGCAGGTGGACCAATGGGTGAACCGCGCCCAGGGGCATCCGTCGGCGGAAACGGTGGGCAACACTGCGGAGTCGGTCAAGGAGAAACTGGGCCCGATCGAAGACCTGTTGATACAGTCGGCCTACCGGGGCGCCCGGGACCGCCTGGACCTGCCGGCTCGGCTCAACCGCAAGCTGGCGGAACTCACCGCCGTGGTCGCCAACGCCGACTTTGCGCCGCCCCAACAGGCGTACCAGGTGTTCGACTACCTCTCCGGTGAGATCGACCAACAGCTGGCGGCGCTACAGCAGGTCATCGATGAAGACGTGACCCAGTTTGCCAACCTGGTGCGCGATCTGGACATTCCGGCCATCGCGACGTAGGGCCTGGTGACAAACTCGTCATTCCGGCGAAAGCCGGAATCCAGTTAGCGCAAATCAGTCGTCAAGCAGGATGTACACCGCGCCCGACGGGGACAGGTCGTGGTGGGAATGGCCCTTGCCGGTGACGTCTTCCATCAGGCGGATGTCGCCGGCGCGCAGCACCCGCTTGGCGCCGTCGCTGGCCCCGAT
The DNA here is from genome assembly GCA_028873965.1 of Chloroflexota bacterium. Classification (GTDB taxonomy): domain Bacteria; phylum Chloroflexota; class Dehalococcoidia; order Lucifugimonadales; family UBA3495; genus Bin87. The sequence continues at coordinate 439 of JAPPMU010000010.1, read as the reverse complement.
CTCCACCTCACCCGACAGGTGGATGATCAGCCGGCGCTCCGGCAGGGGGTGAAAGTCCATTTGCCGCGACCCGTCAAACTCCTGGACCCGCACCTCGGAAACGTTGATCAGGGCCCCCAGCTCGGGGTGCTCCTCCAAGTTCAGGTCCTCGATGTGGCTCTCGCCGTCGGCGTCCGAAAATATCCTGTAAATCGCCATTTTGCCCTCAAACCGTTTGTTGAAATTTTGTTCCTCGTTCTCGCCAGTCTAGCACTGTCGAAGTCGTCACCCTCACGCGTACCCAGCCTGTCATCGCGAGGAGCGCAGCCGCTCATGGCGAGATTGTCGAACCACGTGGCGATCTCGCTGAATTGAGCGACACCACCCCCAGCAAATGAGATTGCTGCGCTGCGCTCGCAGTATCTGTGTTTCGTGTCAAGGGTGTTTCAGCCGGAGGGTT
>JAPPMU010000068.1 GCA_028873965.1 Chloroflexota bacterium | reverse complement strand
ACGCATCTCCGATTACGATTTTCGTAATCGAGCCGCCTATTTGAACAATCCTACTGGTAGTAGGACGACAGCACGTACCGGCCCCGCCGGTCGGTTGCCACGTAGACGGGCCAGGCGTCCAGCGGGACGGACCCGTTCTGCGTCAGTCCTCCGCTGGACTGGTCAATCTCAAAGCTGACCAACTGGGTGATTTCCCGGCAGCCCACGTAGAGGAACCGGCGGTCGGGACTGATTGCCATGGTGAATGGGCCGCCGTCAACGGCCACGTCGGATTGCAGTGTCATCCCACCGGTATCCGGGTCGATGGTGAAGACCGAGATCTTGTTGTCGCCCTGGACGGCGACGTACATGTGGTAAGGCATAACTTATTCCTCGTCCCCTCTCCCTTGATGGGAGAAGGCTAGGGTGAGGGTGAAAATTCCCCGACCGTCAACCCTTGTCGTTTTTTGGGAGGTCGGGCATTGCGGGTTCTCCGATCATCTCATCCCGTAGCCGGCCCAAACCCGGGGTGCCGCGCCCAAACCATCCCGTCGGGGTCGTGCGCGATTTCCACCGTATTACCCTTGGAATCCCGCAGACCCATCGGGTGCTGCACCAGCTCAATCATGTTGCCGTCGGGGTCTTTGATGTAGGTGGAATGGACGTCGGCATACGCTCGGACTGATGGCGGGGTGTACTCCACGCCCAGCGAGTCCAGGTTGGAGATCATCTCGTCCCAGTCGTGGATTTCCACGGCGAAGTGCCCCGACGGGTTGGGGTTGGGAGTGAAGGTGCTATGGATTTCACCGTTGCCGATGCGCAACTGCAACTGACGCTGGTTTAACTCGGGTCCGCGGTCCAGGAACTCCGCGCCAAATACCTTCTCGTACCAGTCCCGGCTGCGTTCTTTGTCACTGATCTGGATGTTGATGTGCTGAATCATCGTAACTCGAGACATGATCCACCTCCTTTCCGCGAGTCATCTGCCATTTTGTGCAGAATTACAACCGAACTCGCGCTGTGGGCGCAAGTATAGCATCGCGCTTCACCGCTCCGGCCTGATACACCAAGAGGGGCCCGGTTCATCACCGGTACCCCTCGAACTGGACCGCGTTTCCGAGAGTACGCTTGCTTAACTCAGGTGCTGCTGGATGAACGCCGTCATCCGCTCCAGTGTCTCCTGCGCCACCGCAGTCGTCGGGTCCTCCAGCAGACGATCGCCTTCGCCCTCGAAAATCTTCACATCAATGTCCCCGCCGGCCTTGCGGTACTGGGCGATAAACTCGTCCAGATCCGGCCGCGGGTGGGCCTCTTCATAGGAGCGCGCCACGCACAACGTGGGCGGCAGTTCCATGCGTTCGCCGGCGGCCAGCGCGCGGGCCGGCGCGGCCTCGGCCATGGCCTCTTCGGTTATCCAGTACTGGTCGTGATTGGGCCCGACCCGCTCGGCCATCCCGGGAGGCGGCGTGACGTCGTCGCGCAGACCCTTGGCGTACTGGTAGCGCCCCAGCGGGTCGATTACGGGAGACACCATGACGACGCAGCCCAGCGTGCCGTCGATCTCCGAAGCTCCATTGGAGAACGGCAAGGCCGCATAGCGCGGATCGTTCGGGCGCATCCCCAGCAGCATGGCCTGGTGTGCGCCGCTGGACGTGCCCATCGCGCCGACCTTGCCGGTGACGCCATTCCAAGAGTCGGCCTGGCTCTTGCACCAGCGGATTCCGTAGTGAATGTCGGCGAAGGAGGCGGGATACGACGCAACGGGCGGGACCCGAAAGTCCAGGGCCGCCACGATTACGCCGTTGCGGGCCAGGGCCTCGTTGGCGAGATTGCCGTTCAGTCGGTCTCCACGCACCCAGGCGCCGCCGTGCAGCTCGACCATGATGGGGAAGGGGCCGCTGCCGTGAGGTCGGAACAGTCGCGCCAGCAGGGGAGTGTCGCCGTGGCGCAGGTATTCCACGTCCTGGATCTCTACTTCGTAGGTTGTCGCCTGTTTGCTGGTGACCATGCTGATCCTCCCGCTTCGTCGTTGCCAATGTGTCCGTTTGTTCGCTTACTCCAGGTTTCTGAGCAGGCTGCCGTAGCCGTCGATCGGCTTGGTCCAGCCCACTCGCCGCAGGGCCATCCAGATGGTGGCTTGGTTGACCGAGATAACCGTCTTGCCCAGCCGCCGTTCCAGCTCTTCCACCGCGTCGAGAGCCCGCCATGCGGTGCCGGGCAGAAAGATGGTGTCGGCCTCGTCTTTAGCCACGGAAAGCGCGAAGTCGATGATGGCGTGGGGCGGATCCATGTCGATTTCCCGGGGGTTCATCGAGTCCTGCATCCACGGTTCGCCGTCCGCGCTGAGAACCTCGAAACCGGCCTCTTCCATCAGCGGCTTCAGGCGGTTGCGCAGGTGGTAGTTGCGGTAGGGGCCGGCGATGCTCAGTTTGCGGCTGCCCATGTGCCGCATGGCGGCGATGCAGGAGCCCACGGCCGTCACCGACTGGACGCCGCTGGCGTCCTCCATCAGTTTCGCCATGGACTGGTCATAGGCCATGTAGCCCTTGTGCCAGGTTCCGGAGGTGCAGGCGTACACCAGGACGTCGGGTCCGATGTTGGACAGGGCGCTGGCGCCCCGGGCCACGTCCTCGTTCATCTTCCCCACGTCAAAACCGAACAGCGCGTAGTCGATCTCGTTGGCTTCCGCGCTGGTCATGCTGAGCCGGTGACCGGACTCGGTGGGGGTCTCCGGTTGGCTGCCCCAGGCGCCGTTCCACATGCGCTCGAAATGCACCGTGATTTCCGGCGGCACCACCCGGTAGAAGTCGGGTTCGACCACCGGATTGGTGGCGGGAACCAGGGCTCCGATCCGCTGCGTGTTGGTCAGATTTGCCATGTTTCTCTGCTCCGGGCCATTTTCGGGCGCATTATACAGCCCGGTTTACGTTACACTTAACGGGTTCGCACTGGAAGATATAAACCATGACCACTCCCAACCCCATAACCGAACTCCTGGCGGCCATGGACAATGACCCGCAGTTGGAGGAGGCGTTACGCCAGCGCATCCTCACCAGGGAACTCCTGGAGCTGCCCCAAAAACTAGCCGATCTGGCCGATATGGTAGCCCGGATGGCCGAAACGTTTGACCGAAGGCTCACCCTATTGGAAGAGCGTGTGGACGGCCTCGCCGATCAGCAAAACTCGACGAATGAACGGCTGGACCGCATTGACGGCCGGCTGGACCGCATCGACGGCCGGCTGGACCGCATCGAAGCCGACCAGGGGGTCATGCGCGGCCAACTCAACAACCTGACTGGGACTGATTACGAGCGCAGGACGGTCAGAGGAGCGTCCCGGATCGTCAGGCGATACCTCGGCGTCAGGAACGCAGAGGTGATCCTCGCCATCAACCGACCCGACGGCCTCACAATCGCCAGTCTGTTGAACGACAGCGCCGACCGGGGGATCATCACGGAAGACGATGCCGATGAACTCGACCGGGCCGACATCATCCTGCGGGGCAGTTCACCGGAAGGGGATGACGTCTATGTGGTCGGTGAAATCTCCATCACCATAGACGACAGCGACGTTGACCGGGCCAGCGACCGGGCTCGCATCCTGCAGACGGCCAGCGATACGCCCACTCACGCCGCCGTGATCGGAGCGTCCATCTCCGACGCCAACCGTGAACGGGCCCGGAGCAGCAATGTCACCGTTGTCATACTGAACGAATGAATAGGGACGCCTCGTGATGGAGGCGTAAAGGGATACTGATGATTGATTGGACGAACACCAGTTGGACCAGTGAACTTGAAAATCATTGGGGTTGGCATTCCGGTAACCGATGCTATTGCGGATGTGCGGAGCCGCCAATAGGATACTTCGCGCGAGGCCATGATCTCCGTGTCGTTTATCCCTTGCTGACGAATCTGTTAGCAGCACTCCGGGGTAACCCGCAAGCTGCGGAAATTGTCCGGCAAGTTGCCGAGCATCACTTGCAGCAACAGCAAGGACATGAATGAGTTTCTAGCGCCTCGCCTTTTTACAGCCCGCATCGCGAACGGGATGGCCCGGCGAGCAGGAAGCGGCGACGGGCGAAAGGCCGCATCGCGGGAGAAAATGATCCAGGAGGCAAACCATGGCTGACGTACCGATCCGGGTGGGATTGATAGGAGCGGGCGGCAACGTGCGGAACCGGCACATTCCCGGCTTTCAGGGGGTGGATGATTGCGAGCTTGTCGCCGTGGCCAACCGGACCGTACAGTCCGGCCGGGTGGTGGCGGACCAGTTCAACATTCCCAAGGTTTACGGCCACTGGCGCGAAGTGCTGGAGGACGATGAGGTCAACGCGGTCTGCATCGGCACGTGGCCGTACATGCACCGCACCATGACCCTGGCCGCGCTGGAGGCGGGAAAACACGTGCTCACCGAGGCACGGATGGCCAACGATGCGGCCGAGGCCCGGGACATGCTCGCTGCCTCCCGGGCGCACCCGCACCTGGTGTGTCAGCTCACGCCGACCTCCACCAGCTACACCATCGACAACGTCATCAAGCGGCTGATTGACGATGGGCACCTGGGGGAATTGCTGTCGGTGGATTTCACGTCCCTGCAGAATAATTTCGCCGACTTCGACAGCCCCCTGCACTGGCGGCAGGACCGGGCCCTCAGCGGCTACAACACCCTGAACATCGGGGCCTCTTACGAGTCCATGATGCGGTGGCTGGGGCGAGGGACGCGGGTTGTGGCAATGGGCAAGGTTCACGTGCCCTATCGGCGAGACGACAGCGGGCATCTCACGTCGGTGAGCATCCCCGACCACATCGACATACTCTACGAACTGGCCAACGGGGCACAGGTGCACATGCAGATGAGCGCCACCTCCGGGCTGAACCGGGGCAGCCAGATCTGGATGTTCGGCACCGAGGGAACCATCCACGTCGACTCCCAGCGCCGGGTCTGGGCCGGCAGGCGGGGCGATGCGGAGTTAACCGAGGTACCCAACCCGCCGGAGACGCAGGCCAGATACCGCGTCGAGGAGCAGTTCACCAACGCCATCCGCGGCACCGAGATCGTGGACATGGTGGCTTTTGAGACCGGCGTGCATTACATGGAGTGGACCGAGGCCGTCGGCCGCAGCGCCATGACGGGCCAGGCCGTGCACCTGCCGCTGTAGGCTCCGGGGCCTTGCGGTTGTCGTTGGGCGGAGCGATAGCTACTCCGCAGTCTCGCCTGGATAGCCCACCAGCCGGGCCCAGCGAGATTGTCGCGCTGCGCTCGCATTGACCGATGGGCTAATCGGAAGACTCTTCCGCAGGCCGGACCGCCGGAGGAAGCACATGGAGTTTAGACTCAATCGCGAAATCAAAGCGCCTGCCCCGATTTCGCTCCGGTTCGGGCGATCCTGCGCCAGCAGTCAGCCGAGTTCATCGAGGTCAAGGAGCAGGTTGACCATTATTACCGGCTCCCGCCTGGGGACGAGGCCGGAGGAACGCGCCGCCTCAAACTCCGCGTGGAGAAGGGAAAAGGGACGCTGATCTATTACTGGGACCGCCAGGAAGCCGGCGCTCGTACCAGCCGGTACCAGCTGGCGGAAGCCGATGATCCGCGAATAGGCGAAATGCTTGAAGCTGCTCTCGGCGCCAGGGCTGTCGTCCGCAAACAGCGGGAACTGTGGCGCAAGGATAACGTCGTCTTCAACCTGGACCGGGTGGAAGGGGTGGGCCAGCTCCTCGAGGTAGAGGTGCTAGCCCAAGATGGTTGTGACATCGACGTCCTGGCGAAAGAGTATCGCCGTCTTTTCGCACCCTGCCTGGGCAGCTACATCATCGGGTCAAACGAAGATTTGGTCGTTGCGGTCACTCCCCCGCCTTGATGAAATCGGAAACGCGCTCGGCGATCATCATCGTGGTGACGTTGGTGTTGGCGCGGACCACGTCGGGCATGATCGACGCGTCGGCGACCCGGAGGTTGGATACGCCGCGCACGCGCAGCCGCGTGTCGACTACCGCCATGGGATCATCCGCCGGGCCCATCTTGCAGGTGCCGGAAATGTGGTACGAGGTGCTGATGTTGCGCCGCAGCCACAGGTCCAGGGTATCGTCGCTCTCCAGGTCCGCTGGCGTGGGCGCGGTGATCTCGTCGATGATGCCGTCGTAGGCGCTGTGTTGCAGCAGCGACACGCAGAGGCGCACCGCCTCCCGCAGCCGTTCCCGGTCCCAGTCTTCCTCCAGGTAGCGATAGTCCATGCTGGGCGCGGTGTGCGGGTCGGCGGACTCCAGCCTCAGCTCGCCCTTGCCGGCCGCCAGGTACAGACCACAGTTGACCGTATGGGCCGGATTGTCGTCACGAACCACGGTGTTCAGCGACGCCGGCGAAAGGATCATGTCGTTGGGCGTGTCCGAACCGTTGGCGGTAAACCGCAGCCGCAGGGCCCTCATGCCGTTGGGGTCCTGGGGGACATCCTCCTTGACCATGTAACGCACTGACACGTTGGGGTGGTCGCGCATGTTCTGGCCAACCCCGGGCAGTTCCACCGCGACCGAAATGCCCTGCGCCTGTAACTGGTCCGCAGGCCCGATGCCGGACAGCATCAGCAACTGCGGTGAGGCGACCGCGCCAGCGCACAGGATGATTTCGCTGCCCTCGACGACGAAAGTATCGTCGCCGCTCTCCACCTCGACACCTACGGCGCGTTTCCCCTCCGGGGTGTCTTCCAGCACCAACCGGTTGACCTGAACGTTGGGCCGAATGGTGAGGTTCAGCCGGTGGCGCACCGAACTGATGTAGGACAGCGCCATGCTCATGCGCACGCCGTCGATGTTGTTTTCGGCGCGCAGACTGACCCCGGTGGCCTCTGGATGGTTCACGTCGGGATGGAAGGGATACCCCGCCGCCGTGGCGGCCTGGTAAAAGGCTTCCTGGGACGGCGGCCAGGTCTCGCGTTGGTGGTGACGCACCGGCACCGGCCCGTCGGTGCCGTGGAAATCGTCGTGAAAGTCCGCGTCGTTCTCCAGCTTGCGGAAGTAGGGCAGACAGTTCAGATAGCCCCAGCCGTCGTTGCCCCAGGACTCCCAAGTGTCGTAGTCCTCGGGGGCTCCCCGGATGAAGGTCTGACCGTTGATGGCGCTGGAGCCGCCCAGCACCTTGCCGCGCGGTACGGGCATCGGGTCCGTCTGCTCTGGCGTGGCCCTGCCGGTGAAGGACCAGTTGTAGGGTGAGCCGGCGGCGCGGGCCTCCAGGTTCACCGTGCCCCAGCCCAGCTTGAGCATGTCGGGCAACTGGTCGAAGTCGGGAAAGTCGGGGCCCGCCTCCAGCAGCAGCACCGAACGTTCGGAATCCTCGGAAAGCCGCGTCGCCACGATGCACCCGGCCGTGCCGCCGCCGACAACTATGTGGTCGTATTTCATTGCAATATCTCCAAATATTGGCTGGCATCGTTTCCGGCAATGGCGGGCTTACAGAGGTCGATCAGGGAGGTACTTGTCCTCCATCGCGCGGATCCGGTCCGCGCCCAGGATGCCGCCGTTGCTGGCGACGCCCCACTTGCTCTGGGCTGCCTGCGCCAGGAAGTCGTCGATGGCGGCGGTGCCGCGTTCCTGGAAATCGCTGAGGAAATCCCAGGACGCCTGCAACCCCGCCATGGTGGTGAGGGCGGGATACCAGGCCGCGGCCGCGCCGGCTTCCTGCAACTCTTCCAAGGTGGGGTGAGTCTGGCTGCCGTGGGTGAACAGGGGCAGCACCGGGCCGGGAATGCGGCGGATGGCTTCCTTGTTGTCCTCCCAGGAAGCGACGGCCGGGCACACCACGTCCACGTTGGTCTTGCTCTTGTAGGCGAGGCATCGTTCCATCACATCCTCGAAGGTTGCACCGGGAACGCCGGCGTAGTCGCAGCGGGCCACGATCACGAAGTCGGGATCGTACTCCATCTTGGCGTCCATGGCGGCGCGGAGTTTGCCCACCATCTCCTCGATGGATACGCAACGGCGGCGGGGACCGGACTTGGGCGGGTAGGTCTGATCCTCAAGGTGGGTGCCCGCGATGCCGGCCCGGATGTACTCCTTGACCGTTTCGTACACCTGGATGGCGTCCCCGTAGCCGGTGTCCATGTCCACGAACGCCGGGATGTCGATGGTGTTCACGATTTTCCGGGCGTTGTCCACCATGTCGCGCATGCTGGTGCCGCCCTCGGTCAGGCCCATGACCTGCGCCGAGGTGTTGCCGCCCGACATGTAGAAGGCCTCAAATCCCAGGACTTCGGCCATCTTGGCGCCCATGGCGTTCATGCCGCCGGCCAGGACGAAGATCTCGTCTCTCTCGAACAGCTCCTTGAGCCTGGTGGTCATGCGTTGTTTCTCTGGCATCACTGTTCCCCCTTGCGCTGTTTCGTCTTTGGGCCGTTTACCAACCCAGGCTTTCCGGAATGAGGACCATGGAGATGCGGCCCACCATGGGCTCGTGCTCCATGACCAGGTATTTGCCGATGGGCGTGGGCGTCGCGCCCCGGCCTTCCAGCCAGCGGTCGTGCCGCTCCAGGGTGAAGCCGCGGGTGCGGGCCTCCGCGTCGGCCAGCGTGGGGCAGATCTTCTGGGTGCCGGCCACGAGAATGAGGCGTTTGGCGCCGTAAGCGTAGGCCCCGATCTGGCTGCCGGAACCGCTGGCGACGACGATTTCGCCGGTCTCGGCGATGGCCTGGACGCTGCCCACGAAATAGTCGGCGATGGTGGTCTTGCGGCGGAACTCGCGTTGGGCCGCCGGATCCGCATGGGCCATCATCTGGTCGTGCAGGTTGACGTAGCGGTCGTTGCCGTGCATGTACTCCGTGTAGCCGATGGTGTCCAGCGTCTCGGAAGTGTTGACGTAGACCTCCGAGCCCTCCGGGACCAGTTCGCGGAGTTTGGCCAGGGCCGCCTCGCGGCTTTCCACCAGGACGGCTTCGACGTTCCGCGTGGCCAGGGCCGCGATGGTCCGGCTGATGGAATCGGCGGTTGCCGGAGCGTAGGGTGCGCGGGATGACATGAACGTGCTCCTGTTGGTGGTGGATCGTCAGAAGCAGGATTTGCCGGATTGATTAGATGTGCAGGATAAAATTGGTCCAATCCTGATAATCTTTCAAATCCCGGAAATCCTGCTTCTGACGTTCCCTGACCCAAAGCGGTTACGCGTGAGGATCTAACCCGCCGGGCCGCAGCTGTGGCATCACCTGGTCGACGAACCGGGACATCGAGCCCATGACCTGTTCGGGGGTGAGGTCGCCCCACGCGAATATGGGGCAGAAGTAGTTTATGCCCGTCTCGTCGATGGCCTGCTGGACCCGTTCCCTGATCGTGGCCGGCGTGCCCACGATTACCATGTCTTTCGCTTCCAGAGCGTCGAAATCGCGCATGGCGCCCAGACGGTCGAGGCCGTTCTTGGCCCACAGGTAGTCGATGTTGTGAAACCACGTCCTGTAGGCCGCTCTCGCCTCCGCCAGCGCTGCTTCGTCAGTGTCGGCGATGTACATGTGGCGGACCAGGCCCAGCTTGGGAACCGACACGTGGCTGTTCAGCCCGTCGGACATCCGGTCGGCCGTCCACACCTGCTTGTAGAGATCGTAATGGGCCTTGACGCCGGCATTGTCGGCGAAAACCGTGCAGGTGTTGAAGCCGTGCTGGGCCATCCAGGGAACCGTGTCGATATTGTTGCTGGCGTACCACAGCGGCGGGTAGGGTTTCTGGTGGGGAGAAATCCACAGCTCGATGTCGTCGTAATTGTAGTGCTTGCCCTGGTAGTTGAGCTTGCCGGTGGTGAAACCGCCGGTGAACATGTCCATCTGCTCGTTGAACACTTCCCAACTGATCTCCAGGTCAACGCCGAACTCTTCGGCCTCGACGGGGGAAACCCCGCGGCCCACGCCCAGGTCCAGGCGGCCGTTGCTCAGGTTGTCCAGCATGCAGATTTCATGGTAGAGGCGGATGGGATTGTAGAAGGGGAGCAGGAACACCAGCGGGCCCAGGCGCAGCCGCGTCGTGCGTTGGGCCGCCGCGGCTAGGAACACCGACGGCGATGGGGAGACGCTCAACGGCGTGATGTGGTGCTCGGCCAGGTGGTAGCTGTAGAACCCGCTCCGGTCGGCGTATTCCAGCATTTGCAGCCGGTGTTCGAAGATCTCGCTGGGAGCGGACTTGTCCCATTCAATCCAGTCGAACAGCCCGAATTCCAGGGTGTCGTTAAGCGTTGCAACCTGGGTCATGGCTCACCTCCTTTGAGACGGTACCGCTGCCTCAGTCGGCTACCAGTGGCAGCGACGGGTCGGCGGCGTACTCCGACATGGACGCGTCGTACACGGCGACATTCTCGTAACCCAGCATGGCGAGCACGAACGCGTCGTTGGATGCGGCGATGCCACCCCCGCAGTAGGTGACCACTCGCTGCGACGGGTCGGCGCCGGCGTCTGCGAAGAGCGACGCCAGTTCGTCGGCCGGCCGGAAGAGGCCGGTTTCGGGATCGGTCAACTCGCCTGACGGCACGTTGGTCGCGCCGGGGATGTGGCCGGCCCGTCCGTAGCCGCTGCCTCCGTCGGCGCCCGAGTGCTGATCCCGGCCCAGGGCGTTGATCAGGCAACTGCCGGCGCCGGACTCCATGAACGCCTTGACCTCGGCAAGATCGGCAAAGCGCGACGGGTCGGGTGCTGGGTTGAAGGCCGCGGGCGCGTAGGTCGCCGGTTCGGTTGAGACCGCGCGATCCTCAGTGGTCCAGCGTCGCCAGCCGCCGTCCAGCACCACTGCGTTGTGGCAGCCCATGGAGCGGAACATCCACCAGAAGCGGGCCGCCCACTGCGAACCCAGGCGGTCGTACAGCACCAGTTTCGAGGTCTCCGAGATGCCGTGGCGTCCGGCTGCTTCGGCGAAGGCTGGTGCCGATGGCATCATGAAACGGTAGGGCTGGTCATTGTCGGAGAAGTCGGCCTGGAGGTCGAGGAAGCCCGAACTGGGGACGTGACCGGTCTCATAGGCGCTCCGGCCGGACTCGGCACGGACCGTACCGTCGCCGCGATGAAGGAAAACTGTCGTCTCGAAGACCCGGACGTCTGCGTCGGCCAGATGCTCGGCCAGCCATTGGGTGGATACGAGGTAATGGGGATGCGCGAACGCCATGTTCATCTCCAGTCGCCGGTGGTGAGTTGCAAGGTAGTGGTTTCCGGCCACAGTATCCCCGGATGAAGGATCCTTCGCAACCGTTTCTCGGCGGGCACACCATGCCGTCATGCTATAGTTTACGGACCAAATATTTCATGCCAGAGAGAGCTTTCATGGATATCAACACGGTGGCCATCCTGAGTCCCGGCGACATGGGACATGCCGTTGGCCAGCGCCTCCGGGAACACGAGCTGGACGTGATCACCTGCCTGGCCGGACGCAGCGATCGGACCCGCGCCCTGTCCCGGAAGGCCGGAATACGCGACGTTGCCACGATAGAAGAGTTGGTTGAGCAGTCGGACCTGATAATGTCCATGACCGTGTCGGCGGCGGTGTCCGGTGTGTGCCAGCAGGTCGCCGACGCGCTGGCCGCCACCGGCTCGGACACCCTGTTCGCCGAGTGCAACGCCATTTCGCCGCAGCTGACACAGGGTCTGGAGCCGATCATCACCGGCGCCGGCGGTCGGTTCGTTGACGTGTCCATCATCGGCGGCCCGCCGCGGCCCGGGTACAGTCCGCACTTCTACGCTTCCGGCGAGCACGCGGCGCAGTTTGAGCAACTGAACGACTTTGGTCTTACGGTGCTGAATCTCGACGGCGCGGTGGGGCAGGCTTCGGGAATCAAGATGTGCTACGCCGCCATGACCAAGGGCTCCTGGGCGCTGTACAGCCAGCTGCTGATGGCGGCCGAGCTCATGGGCCTTACGGAACCTCTATTAGCCGAGTTCGGTTCCGGCCAGCAGGCAGTATTGCAACGTATGGAACGCACCATACCCACCGTGCCGCCGCGTTCGCGCCGCTGGGTCAGCGAGATGGAGGAAATTCGCGACACCTTCGCGGAGTTGGGAATGACCCCGCACCTCTTCGAGGGCGTGGCGGAAATGTACCGTTTCATTGGCAGCACGCCCCTGGGTGAAGAATTTCCCGAGTCGCGCGACCGTGACCGCACTTTCATCGAGACCATCCAACAACTGGCGCAGCGCGTACCAGTACGCGACGGCGATGGCGACCAAGCCTGAAGATAGTCTTTCGCCAGCTTGCAACCAGGAGACACTCAATGCCTGAACCGGCATCAACCAGCAACAATCGTCTCATGTTCTCTACCGAGGAATGGGCCCTGGTGTCCAGATCTCAGATTGAACGTTCCACGGTCCCGGAGGATATGGACGAGGAGGCCGGCGTCCTCGTGGTGTGGACTCGTGGCATGGCGGGTCAACCCGATACCGGATGGTCTGCCCGATACGCCATTTCGGGCGACGCCCTGCGCGACGCCCTACTCGCGGCCGGCCTGATCCCGGAAGAGCGAAACTGACGTTGCGCGCCGGCTGGCAACTGCTCGCTTTCCCTCAAGGCTGAACTGTTACCCATCGACCCGTTCCGAATCACAAGGAGCGACGGATGGCAAACGTACAAACCTCGCCCGAGCACGGGGTTGGGGGTAATGACCCCTTCGGGACGTCTCGCTTCAGTCTCCGGCGTTACTCGGTGCAGCACTTCCTCCTGATCGGGGTGACCCACGTCCTGCTGGCGGCGCTGCTGGTAGCCTCGATCTTCTGGGGAAATTGGGCGCTGGTCGCCCTGTCGGCCCTGGCTTGGACGATAGTCGCTGCCAAGACGGTGCTGGTAGTCTGGGTGGGCCTCCGGACAATCGCAGTCGAGGCTTGGATCAGGCGACTTGGCATGGGGGACTACGAGCATCGCATCGAGCCCCGAGGCAACGACGAAGTGTCCAAGGCCTGCCAGGCGCTGGAAACGCTGCGGCTGCGTTCAATCGAGGTCGTCCGGCTCCAGCTGGTCGAGAAACTCAGCGCCGAACTGGCCGCCGCCAACGCCGACCTGGAAACCCGGAACCGGGAGCTGGACCTGGCCTTGTCGGATCTCCGCGAAGCGCAGGATCAGATCGTGGCCCAGCAGAAGCTGGGCGAGATGATCGACCTGGCCTCTGGGGTGGCCCACGAGATCAGGAATCCGCTCAACTTCGTTTCCAACTTCTGCGACGGCTCCGCCGAACTGCTGGATGAACTGATGGAGACGCTGAACCGCGAAGACCGCGACGATGCGGAAGTCGCGGAGATCAGCAGCGAACTCCGTGCCAACATGGACCACATCCGTCGGAATATCGGCCGCGCCGACCGCATCCTTCAGGGGATGCTCAGCCTGGGAACCAGCAGCGGAGTCTGGCAGGAGGTCGGCCTCAACCTCCTGGTGCGGCAGTCGGTTCGAGCCGCTCTGGACGCCTATGTCGCGGTCAATGGCGGCAAGCAGCCCGTGGTGGAAGTACGGGAGGATCCGTCCGACCCGCAATGCCTGGCCCTCCCCGAGGGCATGGCCCTGGCCGTGATGAACCTGGTCCAGAACGCCTGCGAAGCTGTGGAAAGCGCCGGCAAGTCAGCGCCCCGCATCACCGTGTCAATCGAAGCCGACAAGGAAGCGGGTTGCATTACCGTCAGTGACGAGGGGTGCGGCATGGAGCCGGAAGTGCTGGAGAAGGCTCTGACGCCGTTCTACACCACCAAAGTGGGAGACAACCAGGGCGCCGGGCTGGGGCTCTGCCAGGCGGCGGAGGTGGCCCGTGTCCACGGCGGCAGCGTGGTCCTGGAATCGACTGCCGGACAGGGCTCCACCGCAACTCTGACCGTGCAGCTGCGACCGCCAATCGCGACGGTAACCGATCCAAATTGACAGTCCTCCACGGGTGTCCCTACAATCGCGCAAATGCACCCGAATTGTGCGAGTATTCCGGCTCGTTGGGAGGACAAAATGGCTGAACTACTGGGTCTGGGCTGTTCTCACGGCCCCATCATCCTGACGCCGCCCGAGGTATGGGCCAAGGGCCGGGAGCGAATATTTGCCCGCGTGCCCGGCTACGAGGCTCCCGCGCAACTGCTGGCAGAACTGGGAGACGACAACGGGCTGAGCCGGGACATCAGCGACCAGAAGAAGGTCGTCGAGTCTTTCGAGATCATGCGGGACCGTCTCCACGAATGGGAGCCGGATGTCGTCATGGTAATCGGCGACGACCAGGCGGAGAACTTCCTGCAAGACAACCTGCCGCCCTTCTGTTTGTACACCGGCGCCGAAGTCGACGGCTATCCCTTCCAGCGTGGAGCGGCCCGCACCAACCTGTGGGACGCGGAACCCGAAACGAAGTTTACATTCCAGTGCCCCAAGGAGTTTTCCCGGGACCTGCGCAACTTCCTGATACGGGACGGGTTCGACATGGCGTCCTCCAGCGCGCTCAAGGGCTGGGACTGGGGACTGGCCCACGCCATCATCAACCCGCTGGTTTTCCTGGACCCCGACGGCCGGTTCCCGCTGCTGCCGCTGTTCGTAAACTGCTATGGCGAAGAGGCCGGCCCCGACTATCCCCCGCGTCCCACGCCCAAGCGGTGCTACCAACTGGGGGAGGGAATCCGGCGGTTCCTGGACACCAGGGACGAGCGAGTCGCCGTGGTGGCGTCCTCCAGCTGGTCGCACAGCTTCCTGGCCCACAAGTTCCAGTGCCGGGAGATCGACGTCGAGACCGACCGCCGCTATCTGGAAATGGTGCGCTCCGGCAAGGGGAGCAAGCTGGCGGAACTCACCCCCGAGGAGATCCAGGACTCCGGAGACCACGAGATCCTGAACTGGATCATCGCGCTGGGCATCCTGGGCGACGTTCCGGCCGAGATCGTCGACGTTCGGGAGTCAAACACCCAGCTGGCGTACCGCGTAGCCGCCATCTGGAACTGATAGCTCGCCCGGCAACAGCCTAATAGCCAGAGTCCGCCGCACCGGATAAATCATCAGTGCGGCGGTCACATTGGCCATAACCCGAGGGGAAGGGGTCGATCATGGTTACGGTACTGGAACCACGAACGCAGACCGGGCAGGGAACCGGCCACCGCAGGTGTGACGGGTGCCCCCGGTGTGAGCGCCCCGACAGCCCGACGTGCAACATCCCCCATCCGAAATTCGCCAACCGGCATCCGGTTTGCAAGGTTTGCGGCCACTGCGTCCTGCGCGGCCAGCACCAGGATGACGCTTCGGACCTGGACGACCACCCCGGGTTCGGCTCCGGCGGATCAGTTGGCAGGCCCAGCCTGAACTGACCCGCCTGCTGACGGTGTCGGCGCGATAGCGTGGTGAGTCTCCGTATTCTTCAGGCAATCGCCGCTTCGGGCAGGCGCCCTGGTGCGCTCTGATGATCGACGTCCGCGTGACCCCGGACCGGTACACCAGGGGCACGTTCGTACCGTCCCAATACCCGGGGCTTGAGACCCAATCCGCGCCCGGCGCCGTCATCGAAATCCGCACTGACGGGGTGATGTTAGACCTTTCTGGCGTAGTGTTGGACGGCGAAAGGAAAGGTGGTGTGGGGATTTGGGTCCATGATTGCGAGGACGTCACCATCGCCAATGGGACCGTGATCAGTTTCCACTACGGCATACACGCCGACAACGTGAGCAACCTCAACATCCGAGGCTGCGTCGTGTCGGACAATACCAATCCCCTGGACGCCGGATGGCTGCCGGACATCAGCGGGCCGGTGGAGGAAGGGTTCGGCGGCGGGATCTATCTCCGTCGCGTGCGCCACAGCGCCATCGAGAACAACCAAACCGGCAACAATTTCAACGGCATCAGCCTGATCCGTTCGGACCACAACGTGATTTCCGGCAACCACGCCTCGTACTGCGGCAACGTGGGGATTTACCTGTTGCGGTCCAGCCACAACGAGATATCGGACAACCAGGCCGAGCACTGCATCCGCTACACCGACCGCTTCTGGTGCGACACTGCGGACTCGGCGGGGATACTGCTGGAGGACGGTTCCAACCACAACCGGATAACCGGCAACAGCCTGCGCTACAGCGGCGACGGTTTCTTCATCCGGGGACACCACGGCGAACCTTCCCGCGACAATTTCGTAGCCCGCAATGACGCCAGCCATTCGCCCAACAACGCTTTCGAGGCAGTGTTCACCTCGGGCAACGTGTTTGAAGGCAACATCGCCAATTATTCGAACTATGGGTTCTGGCTGGGCTACTCGACCGACTCGGCGGTGCGTGGCAACGAAATCCGGACCAACCGCTTCGACGGCATCGCCATCGAGCACGGGCAGGGGAATGTCATCGAGGGTAACCGTATCGAGGAAAACCGCAACGGCATCCGGCTGTGGAGCGACCCTGCGCCGCAAACGCCGGGAACCGCGGGCAACCCCAGGCGTCACTGCACCGTTTCGGGCAACCGGGTCGCAGACTCCCGAGAGTGCGGCATCCTGGTGACCGACGACCACGACCTTACCCTGGAACGTAACAGCTACGAGCGAAACGCCCGCGATTACCGATTCTGACGATCCCCTTTGAGGTAAACCATGAGATACGATGTGGCGATTGTCGGAGCGGGTTCTGCCGGTTCGACGCTGGCGGCTCGGCTATCCGAAGACCCGGGATGCTCGGTGCTGCTATTGGAAGCGGGCCCCGATTACCCCGACTTTGAACTGCTGCCCGACGAGTTGAAGTACGGCTTCGCGGCCGCTCCGGTTCCGCCGGCGGTGCGGACCGCCGCTGGACACCCGGCATGGTTGGCCACCGACCCGCACAACTGGCAGTTCACGGCAACCGCGACCGACCTGGCGCCGCCGATGCTGGTGCCTCGGGGCAAGGTTACCGGCGGCTCCAGCGCCATCAACTCTTCCGCCTTCTACCGTGGCGTGCCGGAGGATTTTGACGCCTGGGCCGCCCGGGGCAACGACGAATGGAGTTACGAAAAAGTCCTGCCGTTCTTCCGCAGATCGGAAACCGACATGGACCAACACGGCGACTATCACGGCTCCGACGGCCCCATCTTCGTCCACCATTCCAATCCGGACGCCTGGGATGCTTCACAGAGGGCCTTCTTCAACGCCTGCCGGGCCAGCGGCTACGAGGAGGCCGAAGACCACAACCATCCGGACTCCAACGGGGTCGGGCCGGGCGTCACCAACAACCACAACGGGGTGCGTTTCAGCACCGCCCTGGGCTACCTGGGCCAGGCCCGCCACCGGCTCAACCTGACCGTGCGACCAAACTGCCAGGCCCGCCGGGTTCTCTTTCGAGGCAACCGCGCTACCGGTCTGCTGGTGGAAAGCGGCGGCGAGACGTTCACCATCGAAGCCGATCAGGTCATCCTCAGCGCCGGCGCGGTGGGCTCGCCACACCTGATGCTGCTCTCCGGCGTGGGGCCGGCGGAGCAATTGGAGAGGCTCGAAATCCCCATCGTTCAGGACATCCCGGGGGTGGGGCGGAACCTGAAAGACCACCCCAAGGTGTACGTCACCTGGGAAGTTGGCGACGGTTTCACCGCTTCGTCCAATCGCGGTGCTGGCGGCGCTGCGCTGCGACTGACCGCTCCCGGCTCGAATTTGCGGAACGATCTGGGGATCAGCCTTTCGGGACCCGCCGTGCCGCGCGTCAAGGGAGGCGCGCTCGCGGCGGCGGCGGCGCCGGGGTCAAGTTTTGGTGAGGTCAGCGGTGGCCGCCACTTCGAGATGATGGTGGCCCTGCTGTTGCCGGCAAGCCAAGGGGAATTGACGCTAACCTCGTCCGACCATCGAGTGCAGCCGGCCATGCACTACAACTACCTGTCCGAACCGTTTGACCGGGATCGGCTGCGGGCCGGAATTCGCTTGGCCTTGGATTTGGCGGAACGACACGAACTTGCTCCGCTTCTGGGGAGACGCATCGAACCCGAGGACGGTGACCTGGCCAGCGACGACGCGTTGGATCAGTGGTTGTTGCGGGAAGCGACAACCTACTCGCACATATCGTGCACGTGCCGGATGGGACCGTCAGACGATGCGCTGGCGGTGGTGGACCAGTACGGCAAAGTCCACGGCATGGAAGGGCTGCGCATCGTCGACGCGTCGATCATGCCCGACCTGGTGCGCGCGCCCATCAATCCGGCGGTGATAATGCTGGCGGAACGAGTGGCGGACTTTATCCGGGAAGGCCGGTGAGCCGGGGCGGGATATGCGGCTTGCGAGCGCCGGATCGACGATATATGCTCGCCGCGATTTGATCTTACGTAGTTTCGTGACAGGCAGGATGAAATGAGGCTTGACGGAAAAGTAGCGATTGTGACGGGCGGTAGCCGCGGCATCGGGCGAGCCATCTGCCTGGGGTTGGGAGAGGCCGGCGCGAGCGTGGTCGTGGCGTCTCGCACCGAGGAAGACCGGTCGGCCGGGACCGAGTACGAGAAGTACGGGTCGGGCGACATCCGCGACACCGCCGCGCAGATCACCTCCAGTGGAGGCTCTGCGCTCCCGGTCCGCTGCGACGTGGCGCGGGTCGAGGACATTCAAAATCTGGTCGATACCACGTTGGACCATTTTGGCCGGATCGATGTCCTCGTGTGCAACGCGGGCATGGACTGCGAGTCGCCGGTGGTTGACCTGGACGTTGAGCTGCTGGACCAGTGCCTGGCGGTCAACGTGCGCGGCCCGCTGCTCCTGTGCAAGTACGTGCTGCCGTCGATGATAGCCAGAGGCGAGGGCGGTTCGATCTACTGCGTCACCTCGGGCTCGGCCAGGAACTACCGTGAGGGACGGGTCGGTTATTCGATGAGCAAGGCCGCGCTGGAGAGGATGTTTTTCAGCCTGGCGGAAGAGGTCAGGCCGCACAACATCGCCGTCAACGTCTTCGAGCCCGGCCGGGTGGACACCTGGATGAATCGTCGGGGGGACTGGCCGGGAACGTCTCACATTCCCATGATCCAGCCCGATGCCCTGGCAGCGCCGGGCGTGTGGCTGGCGGGACAGACCGCCGAAACCCTGACCGGCGAACTGGTATCGAGGGCTGAATTTGGAGCGACTTGGGGACCGCAGTCCCGGTAGGTAGGCCTGATCTCTCTGAGCGGACGGGCGCCTCGCTCGTCGCGGACGGCGGCGAATCCGGACCCGCGTAATCGGCAAAGAAAAAGCGTTTCGTGCTCAAATCAAGCACGAAACGCCGTTTCCTGAAGGTTAGTTGAGGGGGAAAGTGGTGGAGCTGGCGGGAATCGAACCCGCTACCTCTTCAATGCCATTGAAGCGCTCTCCCAAATGAGCTACAGCCCCACGGAGCCACCGGCGCTTGCGCCTGAGTGGATCGCTATTTTACCAAAGGAGCCTCGGCAGCCGCAACCGACGCGGCTAGTGCGAAACCGTCGTGATCAGCCCGAAACCCGTTTGCGCCGGTTGTTGATGTAGTCGACCAGGACGTACTCGCCCAGGTTTTCGCTGCTGCTGTAGAAAGCCCGGCCGCGGTTGATGCGCGTCATCCGGTCCACGAAGTTGACCAGCTGGTAGCTGTTCTCCAGCATGAACGTGTTGATGACGATGCCTTCCTGGGTGCAGCGCCGCACCTCTTTCAGAGTTTCCAGTTCGGTGCGGTAGCTGGGCGGATAGGAGAAGTAGGCCTGCTCGCCCTCCAGGTGTGCGGTGGGCTCGCCGTCGGTGATCACCAGGATCTGACGGGTGCCGCCCTTTTCGCGGGAAAGGAGCTTGCGGGACAGCATCAAGGCGTGGTGCAGGTTGGTGCCGGATACCCAATTGTTCCAGGTGAGCCCGGCCAGGTCCTCTTCCTCCAGCTCGCGGGCATAGTCGGAGAACCCGACGACATGGAGGGTGTCCCTGGGGTACTGCTGGCGGATGAGGGCGAACAACGCGAGCGTGACCTTTTTCGCCGCCGCCCAGTTGTTGAACAGGCCCATGGAGCGGCTCTGGTCCAACAGCACGATGGTGGCGGAGCGGGTCATGTGCTCGTTGCGATAGATCTCGAAGTCGTCGGGCCGCAGCTTGACGGGTACCTGGGGGCCGCCGCGGACGATGGCGTTTTTCACCGTGGTTTGCAGGTCCAATTGCAGCGGGTCGCCGAATTCGTAGGTCTTGGTGTCGCCGAGGAGATCGCCGCCGGCGCCGCGGGTGTCCAGGTCGTGGTTGCCGATGCGGTCTTTCTTGAGCTGCTGGAACACCTCGCGCATGGCTTTCTGGCCGATGCGTCGGATGCCACGGGCGGTCAGGTTGAGCTTGTCGTCGTCGGTGATGTAACCGGCGTCCTTGAGCAGCTGGCGCAGGCGATCCAGCTCCTCCCATGCCCGACGGGCTTCCTCGCCCAGGAGTTCGGCCAGTTGCTCCGGGTCGACATCGTCCAGGTTTCCGGTGCGCATGGCCTGCTGGAGGGACTGTTCCAGCTGGTCCAAGTCCTGCATCTGGCGCATGGCTTCCATTGCCTGTTCCAGTGTCATGCTGTCGTCGCCCAGGAACGGGTACTGGCGGGCCAACTCGTCCGGCGGCATCAGCGACTGCATCAGGCTGGCGAACTCAGACATCTCGTCCATGAGGCGCGGGTCCATGGCGGACTGCATGGCGTCTTCCAGCTCGCGGCGCATGTCGGGGGACAGGCTGTCCATCAGCGATTGCATCTGGGCCATCTGCTGCTGGATGCGCTCCATAAGTTCGTCGAGGCTCTGCGGTGGGTCGTCGCCGAACATGGGGCCCCACTTCTGCATGAACCCTTCAAAGTTGGGGTCGCGGCCCTCCATGCGGTCCCGGAGCATCTGGTTGAGGTCCTGCATCATCTGACGCATGGCCTCCATCTGCTCCGGCGTCATGTTCTGCATCTGGTCCTGCATCTGCTGGGAGATGTTCTGGGCCATCTGGCCCTTGAGCATATCCAGCAGTTCCTGGAACATCTGCTGGGCGTCGGGGTCCATGAAGTCGTATTCCATCAACTCCTGTATCTGCCCGCCCAGGCTGTCGGGGAGGTCATCCAGCTTGTCGAGGTTGCGTTGGGCGCGGTCCTGGAGCATCCGGTTCAGGGCCCGCTGCTGCTCCTTGCCCTCCATGTCGGCCGGCTCCGGCTGGTCGGCGGCTTCGTCAAGCCGGCGCTGGATGCCTTCCCGCTCGGTGCGGAGGATTTCGTCCATCCGCTCCTTGAGGTCGTCGACCACTGAGTCCAGGTTGCTCTGCTGCAACTGCTGGCGGCGCTGCTGCTTCAGTTGCTCCATAAGTTGACGCAGGTTGGGCATCTGGGAGCCGTCGCGGTTCTGCATCCCGTTGCGGAATAGATCGCGCAGGGCACGCGCCAAATCGCCGTGCTGCAGCAGGTCATCCGAAAGGGCGTCCATCACCTCGCTGGCATCGACATCGAAAATCTGCTGTGTGCCATCCCACTGGGAATAGCGGTAGCGCTGATAGAGCATGGGCGACCTCCGGACGTGCCGGCGGGAGATAGACAGGCAATTGCGGGATGATAACACACAGGGCGGCGGCGCCCGCCGCGTATTCGCCATGCGATGGGATCAGTTGAAGAGTCGGTTGAGCCAGGCGAGAAACCGCTGGCAGAGGGGGTTGTTGACTACGAGGTCACCATCGCGGATAGCTAAACCTATCAGCCCTGGATGCTTGCTAGCGGATAGCCAAGCGTGGACTTCGGCCTTGGTAATTTTATTGCTGGCAAACTTCCAGGGTCTCGGGAGTCCGTTGATGTACGCGCGGGCCATTGGCCATACAGGATCCGTCGACGGGACCATTTGCACGACAAAATCCTCGAGTTCTCCAGTGGTTGCGTTGTCTGGCATAACCCAAATGCCGATGCGTGGACTTCCGATGTTGGGATTTTCCGCGATGATGGTGCCATTGGATCTGAAAACTTGTGGGGGTTGTATTCCACTGTTGGCCGTTATTATTCGCTGCAACACTGCATTCCAGTGGTTCTGTGCGTGCGTGTCTGCGTCCACGATGAATCCCACTGCGGTCAGGCCCGGCTGTTTGACCAACACGCCGACCGTATTGAGCACCCCCTGTAAGCTTTTCGCGTCGCGAATACTGAAGGATTGCTCTAATCCCGGTTGTGCCCTCTTGCAAAGGTGAAACACGGCGTGCTCGTCGCTCGCCCCCTCGACCACCAAGAGTTTGCTTGTTGCTGCCGAACTGGTCGTCATGAACTATCGGACCTCGATATGATGCTCGGCCGCGATCTCGAGTTCTGACTCGGGATATTCAACGGCACTGAGGCGTTCGCGGTTCCGCTGGATGCGGTACAGCACCCCTTCCACGTCCGCCAGCTCGTTGGCTGCCTTGGCGAAGCCGACCACGCAGTCCCAGCTATGCGTGGTGGCGATGACCTGCACGTTGTTGCGCTCCGCAGTCTGCAACACCATGTTCCAGAACTTGGCCTGTATGGAGTGGTGGATACCGTTTTCGGCCTCGTCGATGAGAAGGAAGCCGTCGGTGCTGGCAGCCAAAGTTAAAGCGATGGCGAAGGATCGTACTGCGCCGTCCCCGAGGCTGCGCAGGGGTACGGGTGTGTCTTGTCCATTGAGCTTAACTATCGAACGGCGTCCCGCCCTCGGCCCGATACGGGTGCCTGAATCCACCAATGCGACACGTTCCGCCGGTGAATCCGCTACCAAGTTCAAAGCCTCAATCGCGCGTTCTTCGTCTGGTGTCAAAATCAACGCATTCAAATACTGCTCAATGGTTTCGTTATCTGGCACGTCTGGCCCTAACCGAGCGCAAAAGATTTCTTGGTTGGAAGAAGCACCGCTGGAGCGACGCCTCATGCGCATGGAGACCGAAATACCGTGAGGAAGCAAAGTACGGGCTGCACCACGAAACTTTACCCGCAATGCCAATATTTCTTCGTCGTCGAAGTGGACCGACTGACGCCGTTCCACATTGGAAATCTCATTCTCATCGAGAGCCACAATCCGCATTTGAAGAAAGTCTGCCTCATCGTCTGGACCTATCAAGATCGTTTCATCGGAGTGTACTCGCCTCCCGAAGAACAAACCATCCCAATTCGCCAGAGCTACCTCTTTTCCCTGCTCGTCCGGGGAATGTATGACCTCGTCCCTATCGTGCAATACCTCGGCGATGTCAAATCTGTGCCCTCGCGTCGCCCAAATCCGCACCGCGTCCAGCACCGTCGTCTTGCCCACGCCGTTCTTGCCGACCAGCAGCGTGACGCGACCCAGGCGTGGGATGGTCAGCTCGTCGATGCCGCGAAAGTTCTTGATGACCAGGCTGGGGAGGTGGAGGCTTTGGTCCGGCGTGGGTTCTGGCATGATGGCTCCCCCGGTGTCTGCTTGATGACGGCTGCAATTGGCGCGGCGGTTTTCCGATATAATCCCAGTCTAAACTATCAATTCAACGTGGGGAAATGATAGCCCCGGGAGGACGCATGAAGTACGACGTTATCGTGGTTGGCGGCGGCGCGGCCGGTTCAACGCTGGCGAGCCGGCTGGCGGAGGACAGCAACACCTCGGTGCTGTTGCTGGAAGCCGGCAACGACTATCCGGACGTGGCCACGCTGCCGGACGACGTGAAGTTCGGCGGCACCAGGTACGCGGAGGCCCAGGACTCCATCCACAACTGGGCGCTGCGCGGCACCATCACCGAGGAGCAGGGCGAGATCCACGTCGCCCAGGGCAAGGTGATCGGCGGCGGCTCGTCCATCAACGGCCAGGCGATGCAGCGCGGTTTCCCCGAAGACTTCGACGACTGGGCCGCCCGGGGCAACGACGAGTGGTCCTACGACAAGGTCCTGCCCTTCTATCGCAAGATGGAAAACGACATGGACATCCAGGACGATTACCACGGCTCTGACGGCCCCATGCCGGTGCGCCGCCGGGTGACCGGCACGTGGGCGGACATTCAGAAGGCATTCTACGATGCCTGCCTGGCCGAAGGCTTCCCCGCCGTGGAGGACACCAACGGACCCAATCCCACCGGCGTGGGCGTGTCGCCGACCAACAACCTGGGCGGCATCCGCATGAGCGCGGCCATGACGCACCTCAACCCCATGCGGCACCGTCTCAACCTGACGGTGCGCGGCAACGTGTACGTGCGCCGGGTCCTGTTTGAGGGCACCAAAGCGGTCGGTGTGGAAGCCGAAAGCGGCGGCGAGATCTTCACGGTGGAGGCCAACCGCGTCGTGTTGAGCAGCGGCGCGATCCGCTCGCCGCAGTTGCTGTTGCTGTCCGGCGTTGGCCCCCGTGACCACCTGCAGCAGTTCGGCATCCCTGTGATCCACGATAGCCCGGGAGTCGGCCAGGGCCTCTGGAATCATCTGAGCGTCCACATCACCTACAAGGTAAAAGATGGCAAGACGCTGGTCGGCGACCTGGACGCGCCGCACTTCGGCCTGCACTACTCCTCCGAGGGGTCGGGCTACACCAATGACATGGTGCTGCGAGCCAGCACGGTGGTGGACGAGCGGGAGGAGAAAGTGGCCGGCGTGCGAACCCGGTACAACACCGGAGATGTCCCGCCGGAACGGGCGGGGCGGATTTCCTGCACCCTGGGGCTGCCTGATGGCTCGGGGTTCGTGCGGTTGCAGTCGTCCAACCCCGACGTGCAGCCCGAGTTCAACTACCAGTACCTGCGGCATCCCAACGACGCCCGCCGTATCCGCGAGGGCATTCGCAAGGGAGCGCGGATGCTGGAGTCCGAAGCCTTCAAAGACGTGTACGACTTCCGCATCAACCCGACCGACGAAATCCTGAACGACGACGATGCCCTGGACCTGTGGGCGCGTCAGACCGTGGGCACGGCCCGTCACGTGTCCGGCACCTGCCGCATGGGACCGGACGGCGACGACATGGCGGTGACCGACCAGTATTGCCGCGTGCGCGGCGTGGAAGGGCTGTGGGTCGTCGACGCGTCGGTGATGCCCCGGGTGCCCCGCTCCGGCGGCATCCATCCCACCGTCGTCATGGTTGGCGAGCGCGTGGCCGATTGGGTTGCTGCGGGTTAGTTCCCAGCGCCGCCCCTCCAAACAGGCAGAGCAAAGAGTCGACCCGGACATATTTGTCCGGGTCGATTAATACGTCGGGGTGGCTGTCGCTTCCAGAGCTGTCGAACACCTCGTCGATCTGCGCCATGTCGGCGCCGGAAAGTGTTCATTCCAAGCCGGCGACGTCCTCCATGGTGCGGATGCCGTCAGGACGACGCTGGAATCTTCACGCCGTCATCGGAATCGTCACGAAGGGTACTTGCCCAGCATCAGCCAGCCGCCGCTGCTGGGGGTGGTGAAGGCGCAGAGGGCGGTCTCGGCCCGCACGGTTACCTGGCGGTCGCCGGCAGTACCCCGCAGCTGCTCGATGCTGTCGGTGTACATGGCGGTGCGCGTGCGGCCGTTGCCCAGGTTGCCGCCGCTGGAACTGAAGGGATGCGGGCCCTTGACGCTGATGTCGCCGGCGTAGAAGGAGATGGCTTCGCCCCGCTTGACCCCGTGCCACTGGAAGCCCTCCAGGAAGAACTGGGTCATTATGGAGTAACCGTCGTAGGGGTTGAAGATGTCAACGTCGGGGGGGCTCAGGCCGGCGCCCTCGTACATGCGGGCGGCCTGCCGGTCGGTCCACATCTCCACTTCGTCCAGGTCGGGCTGGGTGGTGCGGAACCGGAAGTTGTGCTGCGAATGGTTGAGCACGTACACGGGTTGGGATTTCATGTCCTGCGCCCGCTCGGCGGTGGTGAACAGGTAGGCGGCCGAGGCGTTGACGGGACGGTCGCAGTCCCAGATGCGCAACGGATTCAGAATGGGCCGGGAGCCGATGTAGTCTTCCACCGATATGGGTTGGATGTTGTGGGTGGCGTTGTACCCCCAGGGGGTGAGCATCCCGTTCTTGTGCTGGTTCCTCACAAAGTGGACCAGGTCCTCATGTTCGCCACCGTACTTCTGCAAATACTGGCGATGGGGGAAGATGTTGATGAAGTCGTTGCCGCCGTGGTTGCCCCACGGCACGGTCCACTGGCGCGCGCCCCGGGCGTAGTCGTCGGCGTTCTCGCCGCCCCGACGGTACCGGCCTTCCATGTTGCCGGTGGGATAGATGACCAGGCAAGTGGAGCAGACGCCGTCGCCCACGGCCTGGGAGGCCATGCCTACCATCTCGCCGATGGTCGGCACACCGGTGGGGGCGAATTTGACGTTCTTGAAGCCCATCGTGTTGATGAGCCATTGGGCGTTGATCAGGGTCAGGCCGTACTCCGAGTCGTAGGGCGGGTCGAAGTAGGGTCGCGGTGCCCACTGTGAGGCGGTACCGCCGCTGGCACCGGCGATGTGGCTGTCACAGCAGACGATCCCGTCCACCTGGTCGATAGTGACGCCGGCCTGCTCCATGGCCTTTTCGCAGGCCATGATGGTATAGGCGCCCAGGGAGGTGTCCAGGTTCACTTCGTCCCACCGCCGGTCCACCGGCGAATGGCCGTAGCCGGCGATGGCCACCTGGCCCCGGTGTTCCCACACACCCAGGCCGTCCCGGTCCCGGCGCCACTGGAAGTCATTGCTGCTGGTCATAGTCCGTCCTTTTCCCTCCTCCTCCAAGGCTCATTGACATTTTCCGTCATTCCCGCGAAAGCGGGAATCCAGAGAGTACAAAACAAGGCCAACGTTCCTGTTGTAGAGGCTTTTCTGGGTTCCTGCTTTCGCAGGAACGACGTGTGGTTTTCAATAGTGGCTACTCCACCACCCGCCACTCGTGTATCAACTGGCCGGGCGCCACTTCCTCGAAGGTAACTTCCACGGCGGCGCCCACCGGCACCTCGTATGCTGGGACGCCCGGCAGGTTGGAGTAGAAGTTTACGGTGGGGTCCTGGTCCAGCGTCACCAGGGCAAGATTGTAGGGTTGGTCGGGCATCCGGCGGTTCAGGCGGCCGTCCTCGATGACGATGTAGGCGGCTATGTGGCCCTTGCCTTCCGGCTCTTTCCATTCGAGACCATCGGCGGAGCCGCACACCTGGCAGGCCGCCTGGGGCGGGTATTGGAGCTTGTCGCAGGCGGTACAGTTCTGGACGATCAGGCGTCGTTCGTTCACGGCGTCCCAGAAGGGCTGGCTGAGTTCATCGGGTACCGGGATTATCTTTGGCATTGCTTGTCTCCAACAATTCATTTTCAGACAACGCCATTGCAGAACAGGGTCTGCCGGCGACTGCGGCTCTTCCCGTACTCGCGGGTAGGAGCCGTATCGGTTTTAACCCGCCGCTCTCGCCTGTGTCGTGCGAGAGTCGGGCAGCCACCGGAAGGCTTTGGTTTCACCCGGGCGGATTTGCGTGCCGGCCATTCTACCCGCAAAACGGCGCTTCATCCACTTGGAACTGACCGCCGGCGTCCGGGCCCCTTTCCCGATGGTCGCACCGGCATCCGGCGCTCCGGGCGCAGATCCCGCCGCGGGAACGTAACTGTTCAGAGTTGATAAGATCCCCTGGCGGAAACCCGTCGTTCCTGCGAAAGCAGGAACCCAGGAAATCCACGCACCAGCAGTCGTGAGCAGAACCGGGATTTTCTGGATACCGGCTTTCGCCGGTATGACGGCTTTGGCACTGGGCCGCCACCTCAAACGTGAACAGTTACGCGGGAACGGCTCGTCTTGACAACCCCACGGCCCAAGTTACAATCGCCCGGAGATCCCCTGAACACGACACCAAGGAGGAACTGCAATGCCGTTCTACACCAGAGGCGATGTCACCATCCATTACGAGGAACAGGGTTCCGGCTTCCCCCTGCTGTGCACCCCCGGCGGCGGACTGAACTCCATCATGAGCGGCTGGCCGAGACAGGTGATCAACGCGTTCGACGAGTTCAAGAACGACTTCCGCTGCATCACCATGGACCAGCGCAACGCCCAGGGCGGCCAGTCCACCGGCCCCGTCCAGGTTGAAGACCCGTGGGGCGCGTTCGCCGACGATCAGTTGGGCCTCATGGACCACCTGGGGATCGACGAGTTCCTCTTCATCGGCTTCTGCATCGGCGGCCCGTTCGCCATGACGCTGATCAAGAAGGCGCCCAATCGCGTGCGGGCGGCGGTTCTCTGCCAACCGGTCGGCCACGCCGACGCGACGCCGGACGCCATGTATGACTCGGGAGTCGACGTCTGGGCTCCGGAGTTGACCGCCGGCCGGCCGGACATCTCAATGGATACCATCCAACAGTACTTACATAACCTGTACCGGGTCCAACCGGACTTTTTCTACAGCGTGGACCGGGACTTCGCCCGCAACTGCCAGACGCCGTTGCTGGTGATGCCAGACGACACCCCGTCCCATTCACTCCAAGCCGCCATGGACATGGTCGCGCTGGCTCCCCGGGCCCAGACGACGGCGTGGCCCTGGAAGGAAGACCCCGACCTCAAAGCCCTAACGATCGAGCAGACGCGTGCGTTCCTCAAGGCCCATGCGCCGGTGGCTGCCGGCGTCTAGATCCAGCGCCCACTGTCGGCCCAGCCTTTCGCCCGCCCCGGCAAAACCGCCGGGGCGGTTTTCTATTCGATCTCTGTCCTGTTAGCCGGAGCTCTGAGCGGCGGTTGGCGTGGCGGTGTCACCTAACCGGCGGCCGAACAGTGGGGTCATTAGGGCGCTGGCGATGGTCACAGCAAGGCACATGTACCCGATGCCCGCATAACCCACGCTGGCCAGCAGAACGCCGCCGATGGCGGCTCCCAGCGCGCCCGAGGACGGGTTGGTGAAGCCCATCAGGCTGGCCCCGGTGGACTTGGACTCTCCCGAGTATTCGGTGCTGACCGCGACCAGGGCGGGCATCAAAACACTCAGGAACCCGGCGCCAACTGCGACCACCGCCACAGCCAACCAGAGCCCCAGGTGGGCCGAGAAGAACACGCACGCGCAAAGGCCACCGGCGATTGAAGTACCCGCGAGCAGGGCAGATCGGTGTTTGTTGTTCGCCACAAACGCCGCCGAATAGCTGCCCACCACCTGGCCGGCGGCGGTGATCACCAGCGGAAGAGCCACCAGCGCCAGAGGCACGTCGTAAGTGAGGAGCAAGTGGGCGGGGAAGAAGCTGAGCGTGGCCCAGAACGAAATGCGCTGCGTGGCGCCGACCGCTATCGCCACGCGGAAATAGCGCAACGAAAGCAGCGAGAAGTACCTGGAGAAAAACACCAGGCTCCGCGTTCGCTCCCGGTTGTCCCTCGGAAACCACATCCAGTTAGCCTGCAACGCCGCTACCAGCAAAGCGCCGGTAACGGCAAAGGGAAGTCGCCACCCGCCAAGGTCGGCCAACACCGCCACCATCGGAACCGTGACGCCGGCGACCACCCCCTGGATGGCCAGCATCGCGGTAATCGCCCGGGCGCGTCGGGCCGGAGAAATGACGTCGGACACCACTCCGACCGCGGTTGGCGGGAGCGTGCCGCCGGCCAGACCGGTCAACACGCGGAGCGCCAACAGTGTCTCGATGTTGGGCGCGAACGCTGACGCCACAGCGGTCACGGCGAGGATTGCCAACCCAGCCAGTGCAACCGGGCGTCGTCCGAAGGAGTCGGAAAGAGGCCCCACGCCTAGCAATGAGACCGCCCAGGCTGCGAAGGTCGCCGTCGCCAACTGCCCGGCCACCGGCACCGAGACACCCAAATCGGTACCGATTTCGACCAGCAGGGGCGGAACGATGAGCACCGCGCTCATGGCGCTGAAAACGGCAAGCGAGAGCCCGGCGAAAAACAGTGTCTTGTTTACCTCAGCGCCCGCTTGCCATGCCGGTTCTGTATCGATGCGGTTGTCCTCCTTTGACCGACGGGGTCAGGCATCTACTCCGCCACCTCATGCGTACCCATTATGCGTACCCATTTTGTCATCTTGTCATCGCGAGGAGCGAAGCGACGTGGCGATCTCGTTGCCTGAAGGTTGACCCCCTTAGCAACGGGATTGCCGCGCTTCGCTCGCAATGACTGTTCGGGTCAAACTGGGTACGCGTGAGACTCCGCGACTCATTGCGACGGATCCACTACTGGGCCGTCCGCCCTCCGTCGATCACCACCTCGGAGCCGGTGACGAACGAAGACTCGTCGCTGGCCAGGTAGAGCACGCCGTAAGCGATCTCGATGGGCTGGCCCACGCGCCCCAGCGGGACCCGCCCCACCTGCGCGGCGATCCGTTCCTCGTCGTCCGGCGTGTCGCCCAGCATGGGGGTCTGCACCGGGCCGGGGTGTACCGAGTTGCACCGGATACCCTCGCCGGCGTACTGGATGGCGGTGGACTGGTGAAGAGCCGCACGGCCCCCTTGCTGGCGGCGTAGGCCCCGGAAGTACCCGGGGCCGGCGCGATCCCCGCGCCCGACGATATGTTAATGATGGAGCCGCCACCCGCGTCCCGCATGGCCGGTATCACCTCGCGGGTGCCCAGGAACACGCCCTTGACGTTGATGTCCATGGTGAGCTCCCACTGCTCCGCGGTCATGTCTTCGATGCCGCCACGGGTGGATATGCCGGCGTTGTTGACCAGGATGTCCACCCTGCCGAAGCGCGACACCGCGGCCGATACAGCATTGCGCCAGTCATCCTCGCTGGTGACGTCGAGGTGAACGAAAAGGCACTCTGCGCCCGTCTCGTTGATCTCGGCTTCGGTTTGACGCCCCACGTCGTCCAGCACGTCGCCGATGACAACCCGCGCGCCCTCGCTGGCGAACAGCCGGGCCTCCTGCGCGCCCATTCCCCGGGCTCCGCCGCTGATGATGGCGACCTTGTTTTCCAGCCGCATGGTTTCGCCTCCTGACACTCTATGGTGGGACGATTGTAGCCTGACCATTGGCCGGGTCAAGTTCAACGCGCTCGTTCGATATAATCGCGCCAGATTGCTACGACACTGACTGAGGTAAGCGGAATGGAAATCAAGGACGGCATATTCATTGTGACGGGATCGGCAACCGGCTTGGGCGCGGCCGTGGCCCAGCGCCTGGCGGGCAAGGGCGGCCGAGTGGTTATCAACTACACCAAAAGCGAGGCCGAAGCCCAGGCCACTGCCGAGGCGTGCCGAAGCCTCGGCGGCGAGGCTATTCTGTGCCAGGCCGACGTATCAGAGGACGGGGACTGCCGCCGCATGGCGGCCACGGCGCTGGAACGGTGGGGACGCATCGACGGCCTGGTTAACAACGCCGCCACGTCGGTGATCGTTCCGCACTACGACCTGGAGGGTCTGACTTCCGAGGACTTCCAGCGCGTGCTGTCGGTGAACGTGGTGGGCGCGTTCCAGATGGTACGCGCAGTGACACCGGCCATGCAGGAGCAGGGCAGCGGCGCCATCGTCAACGTTTCGTCGGGGTCGGGTTTCAGCGGCTCCGGCAGTTCCATCGCCTACGCGGCGTCCAAGGCGGCGCTCAACGTGATGACCTATTCGCTAGCGCGAGCCCTGGCGCCGGAGATCCGCGTCAACGCGGTCTGCCCCGGCGTGATGCAGACCCGCTGGTGGCGAGAGGGCCTGGGCGAGGAGAACTACCAGGGTTTCATCGACCGCTACGCCGCGTCCGCGCCGCTGGGCTCGGCCGGCACCCCCGAAACGGTGTCGGAACCGGTGGTCTGGCTGCTGGAAGGCGCGGAACACGTGACCGGGGAAACCATTCTGGTCGACGCGGGCAGCCACCTGGGGCCCGCGCCGGCCCGTCCGCGTTGACACCGGGTTAGCGGGCGTTGTCGCCGCGACGCCGAACCCTCGGTCGCCGAACCCTCGGTCGATGAACGGCGACGGCGGGATTCCGCAAATAATTTCCTTGACACAGTATCGGACGCAAGAGCATACTGCGGCGCTTAAGGGAGAGGATTATGTCCGCAGTAAACTTCCGCCCCGACCAATTTGCGCTGGCCGGTTATCGCATCCACTACGCTTGGGTGATCGTTTTCATCACGGCATTGATGCGGCTGGTATCGTCGTCCTTCCGCATGTCCTTCCCGGCGTTGGTGCCCATTATTTCCCAGGTCTTCGGGTGGAGCGAGGGGCTCATCCTGTTCGCCTTCTCGCTGCAATGGGTGGTGTCGGGTATGTTCGGCCCTCCCTCCGGTTGGCTTGGTGATCGATACGGAGCCCGGTTTACGCTCACGCTGGGCGCTTCCCTGTACATCGTCAGCATGATCCTCGCCGGGTTCATGACGGAGTTGTGGCATCTCTACCTGTTCTTTGGGGTGATGCTCAGCGCCTCCATGGGAATATTCCAGGTTCCCCTCACGGTGTCCGTGACATCGTGGTTCCGCCGCCACCTGGGATTGGGCATGGGGTTGCTCCAGTCTTCCCAGGGAGTCGGCCCGGTGATCGTGCCCGCCATCATGGTCGGACTGGTTGCCTTCTTCTCGTTGGGACAGGGTAAGGCATGGGCGGATTCCCTGCCGATCTTCAGCGCTGACAGCATCGGGATCAGGATGGCTTTCTGGATCCCCGGCATTGTCGGCGGCGCGGTTCTCCTGTTGCTCACCCGGCTGTTCCACAACTCCCCGGAAGACGTGGGAATGCGGCAGTTGGGCGCCGACCCCAACGAGCCGCTGCGCGCCGCTCCCACTACCGGCAGAGGCGCCAAAGAGCGGGCCCGGGTTTTCCTGCGACAGGCGCGCAAGACCCCGACATTCTGGAACCTGGTCGGCATCCACTACTGGGGGTGCGCCGGCCACGCCATCATCATCATGTTCCTACAGGTCATGGTGGTGGACCTGTTGCGCCCGGAAGGAGGCTACCAGGGCGTGGACAAGGCGCTGGTTGGCGCCTCGGCCATCGGAATCAGTATCGCGGGGACCATGCACCTGACCAGCACCATAACCCGGTTTGGCGCTCCCATCGCGGCCGACCTGCTGGGCAGCAAATGGGTGATGGCCGCCTGCTTTACCCTCCAGTTTGTCCCCGTGCTGATCCTGCTGTTCGCCGACCAACTCTGGATGTTCTACCTCTTCGCCGTACTGTTCGGCATCGGCTTCGGCGGCGAGATGTCAGCCTTCCCCATCATCAATCGCCAGTACTACGGTAGAGCTCCCATCGGCAGCGCCTACGGCTTCCAGATGATGGGCGCGGGCGCGGGAATGGCCAGCGGAGCGCTGTTGGGCAGCGGACTGTTCATCGGCGTCACCGAGCTGGGGTTCCCCGTGATCCTCGACAACCCCTACTGCTGGACCATTCTGCTGTCCTTTGTTATGAGCCTGGGTGGCGTCATCGCCATTCTCTGCCTGCCCAATACCCACACCCACCAGTTGCCCGACTGGGAGGACGAGCTGCCGCCCGAGTTCAGAACTGGAGCCGAATCGACACCACCGGCCCCCGCTCCCAGTCCGGCAGCGCCCGGCACGACCCCGGCTCCGGCAACTTCCGGCAACGGCGACTGACGCGGCTGCCGGTTTCGATAACGCGACTTTGCCGGGGCGGTATCCGTACCGCCCCGGTGCTGGTTAATACTCCTGTGCTATCATCCGGGCCGAGGCCGTTATGAGCTTATCACCTGAAACTGCCAAGGCCGTCCTTTCCCAACCGGACGCCGACCTCGCATCAATCCGGCAAATGGCCGATGCGGTGGGGAGTGCGCTCCAGGCCCGCTGCGTAATACTGTACGGCTCCCGAGCCCGCGGCGACCATCGCCACGACAGCGACGTTGACCTGGCAATAGTTGCCGACGAGGTTGAACTGACCGCCCAAGAACGGGCCGATCTGCGTGAACGCGCCCGCGCTATCGCACTTTCCGCCGCCGTCGAACCTGCCAACTACGTCGACGTGATCGTTTGGACTGAGGCTGAATACCGGACCAAAAAACGTTCGATCAACCACGTTGCCGGCCGCGCCTGGCGCGAGGGCCTCATACTCTATGGCGCTCACGAGACCCTGCCGGGGGAGGAGATAGTGTCAGAGTTGGATAACGCGCGCGAGTTGATGCGTATGTGCCAGGGCCAGACTCGCGCTCTGTTGGGCATGGTATTTGATGACGAAACTTTCAGCGAGAACATTTTCGGGTTTCACGCTCAGCGCGGCGCTGAACTGGCATTCAAGGCATGGATCACGCTGCTGGGGCAACGTTACGAACGGACCCACAACGTCGCAGACTTGCTGGCTATTCTGGCTGACAATGGGGTCGGCGAGGCGCAGCCGTTCGCGCACCTGGCCACCCTGACGCCCTACGCCGTCAAGTACGTTTACGAAGAAATCGAAAACCCAACCATGGACCGGCATTACGTGGCCAACGAGGTCAACGCACTGGCCGAGCTGGTGGCCTCCCTTCTGCAACAGGCGGAAACGGAAGATGTCGTTGGGGGATAGCGGTATAGCAAACGCCGTTCGTCGGCGTTATCATGTCGCCAAATAGACTGCATCCACAATCCTTTACCCGCAACACATCCAAGGTAATCGACGACAAGGAGGCATCATCATGGCAGACGGAATCACTATCCTGGTAGGCACTGCCGGGCAGGGCGTCATGCGCAGCACCGACAGCGGCGGCTCCTGGCGGCGCGTGGGTATCACGCAGGGCATACACTCGGACGCCGTGGTGCGCTGCCTGACCCCTGTTCCCGGGACGACGTCCAGCGTGCTGGCCGGATGCGACAAGGGCATCATCCGCAGCGACGACAACGGCGACACCTGGCACGCGGTCAGCACACCCATGGACGGCACCGCCGTCTGGGCCATCGCCTTCGATCCCTCCAACCCGCAGGTCGGGTTCGCCGGCACCGGCACACCGAACCCGTGCCAGATCTACCGCACGCGCGATGGCGGCGCCACCTGGGAACACCGTCCCTGCGAGGTGGCCGCCGAGTGCCCGGCCGTGGGCGTGCCGCGCGTTACCGGCATCGCCATTGACCCGACCAACGGCAACAGCGTCTGGGTGGGCATCGAAGTGGACGGCCTGCGCCACAGCTCCGACGGCGGCGATACCTGGGAAACCGTGCCGCACCAGGAAATCCCCAACATGGACATCCACAACGTCACCGTGACCGCCGGCCCGCCTCACCGGGTGGTGGTGATGGTGAACGACGACGTGTTCCTCAGCGACGACGACGGTGGCTCGTGGCGGAACCTGGACGTGCGACAGAACTTCCCCCTGGGATACCCGCGCGGCATCAAGGTGAAGGCCGACGACCCGCAGACCATCTTCACCACGTTCGGTGACACCACCCCCGGGTCCACCGGCGTGGTCATGCGCTCTACCGACGCCGGAGCGACCTGGAACAGCCTGTCCTTGCCCGTGGAGCCCAACACGGCGATGTGGGTGGTGAACTCCCAGGCGCAGAACCCCGACTTCCTGCTGGCCGGGAGCCGGTACGGCTACCTGTACCAGTCGGCGGATGCCGGCGCGTCGTGGAGCAAGTTCGACCGCGAGTTCAGCGAGATCTCCTCGGTGGCGTGGTTCCCCAACTGAACGTCTCAAGCAACCTGAAGGTTTGCGCGGGTCCGCGATTGATGCGGACCCGCTCTCTTTTGTACGCGCCGAATCCTGCAAGATATGCCCGGTGGCGTCGGGAATGGGTCGCCGTGATACACTTATGCCGCCGAAGATCCAACCCCATTTAACGCGTGGAGGCGAACCACCATGCCCATGGATGTAGCTACGAAAATTGCCCTGATCAAACGGCTGGCCGGAGACATCCACGGCCGCCTGTCCGCCAGTTCCGACGAAGAGCTCAACGCGCAGTCCGCCTGCTCCGAGTGGGACGTGGGAACCGTCGCCGCTCACCTGGCCGGCGGCGCCGTCCGGCAGCAGGAAGCCATGCAGCGGAGACTGGCCGGCCAGGGAGGCCCGCCGGAAGGCGAGAGCATCCTGCCGACCCCTGACCAAGTGCAGGCTTCCAATGCCACCAGCAACGTGCAGACGCGCCACGATTGGGGCGACGACCTGTTGGACGTTTTCCATCAAAACTACGAAGACCTGGACGTGATGCTGCAAGGCTGGTCCGACTGGTCCATCGGCTGCTGGCACCGGCGGCGGGGAACCATCACCGCTGAAAGCTACGTGGATCTGAGAATCCAGGAATTGGTGATCCATGACTGGGACATGCGGGCCGGAAACACCGGCGAAGGTGACCTGGACGCCGATGGGATCGTCGCGCTGCTCCCCGCGTCCGAGATGTGGTACCAGCTCTGCTTCCGGCCCAGCGCTCCGCTGACCACGCCGGCCATCTATCGGTTCGAGATTGGCGGCGGCACCGAAGGGGCGACCCTCCAGCACGACGTGGTGGTGACCGGCGACGCGTACACCGTGTCGGAGTGCTCCCCGGAGAACCAACCCGAACTGACCATCCGCGCCGACGCCAACACCTACCTGCTGTGCCTGTACAACCGGGTGGACTGGAACACGGCCAAGCGCGCCGGCAGGGTGAGGGTCTCGCAAACCGCCGATACCATCGCGCACGTATCTTTAAGAAACCTCGGCCGTTGGTTCGGCGGGCTGTAAATAAAACATCCATCAGACGAACCCAATAGGGGAATTGCAGGTACGGCACACGATGACTTCCTATGACGAAGCGGTAATCCAACAGGAGGTAGCGGTAATCGGGACGCTGGCCCGAGGACTGAACGAATTTCTGAGCGGTTTGTCGCCGGATGACCTGCGTCGACACTCGGCGTGCGACGCCTGGACCGTGCGCGACGTGGCCGGCCACCTGACCAACCGTGCCGAACGGCAGATGACCAGCATGACCCGCGGCCGCCAGGGTGATGCGGCGGCGCCTCCCGGCTTCAGCGCACCCACGGACAATATGGCCATGTCGGCCGCCAACGCGGACGCCGACATCGCGTACTCCATTTCGCTGGGCGACGAGTTGGTTCCCACCTTTGAACGGCACTACCGGGAACTGCACGCGCTGCTGAACAGCTTCTCGGGCGACGATTGGCGCTGCGATTGCTGGCACCCCCGCCGCGGCACCATGACGGCCCGTGAGTACGTCAGCCAGCGCATCCAGGAACTGGCGGTGCACGACTGGGATATTCGCAGCGCGTTCGACCCGCAGGCCGCGCTGCATCCGGACGCGATCCCGGTGCTGCTGGGCATGTCCGAGCGTTGGCTCCGGTCAGCCTACAACCCGGGCGACGACCCACCGTCCGGAGAAATCCGCTACCACTTTGCACTGTCCGACGCGGTGCCGGTCGACGTGGTGGTGCAACCCGATGGCGTGCAGGTCGGCGCGGGCCTGCACCCCAGCTCGGACGACATTGACATGGTCGTCGCCTGCAACGCCAACACCTACCTGTTGCTGGCATACGGGCGCATCGACGTGGACACCGCGGCGAATAGCCTGGTCGCCATCGGCGAGGAAGGACTGCTGGAGCGTTTCGCCCAGTGGATGGTGGGGTTCTAAGGGCGCGCCATCGCCACCACACTGCGAAACATGGGGCAGGGTGTCATGGCAGACACCACGGTCATCAGCGACAATCCCCGTATCTGCCTCACGGGCGCGACCGGTTACGTCGGCGGCAGGCTGCTGAGCATCCTGCAACGCGACGGCTACCGGGTGCGTTGTATCGCGCGGCGGCCTGAGAACCTCCGAAG
This sequence comes from Chloroflexota bacterium, assembly GCA_028873965.1. Lineage (GTDB taxonomy): Bacteria > Chloroflexota > Dehalococcoidia > Lucifugimonadales > UBA3495 > Bin87. Next base: position 44,157 of record JAPPMU010000068.1, on the reverse strand, counting down.
CCCGCTCTCGGAAACCACCGAGGCGGTGCGGGGCGACCTGCTGGATCGCGCGTCGCTGGTGGACGCCATGCGCGGTCAGGACGTTGCATTTTACCTGGTGCACTCCATGGGTTCCTCGGGAGACTTCGCTGAAGAGGAGCGGCGGTGCGCTGAGAACTTCGCCGAAGCCGCTCGGGAAACCGGCGTCCGCCGCATCATCTACCTGGGCGGCCTTGGCTCCGACGGGCGGAACCTGTCGGACCACCTGAGCAGCCGGCGGCAGGTCGGCGACATCCTGCGGGGATCCGAAGCGCAGGTCATCGAGTTCCGCGCTTCCATCGTCATTGGTTCGGGTGGCGTTTCCTTCGAGATGGTGCGCGCCCTGGTGGAGAGGTTGCCGGTCATGGTCACGCCGCGATGGGTGTCGGTGGCCGCGCAGCCCATCGCGATCAACGACCTGCTGGAGTACCTGCGCCAGTCCATAACCATCCCGCTGGACGGCAACCGGATATTCGAGATTGGCGGCGCAGACGTGGTGTCCTACGGCGATTTGATGCGGGAGTACGCTCGTTTGCGCCGCCTGCGCCGCGTGATGCTGCCGGTGCCGGCGCTCACCCCTCGCCTGTCCAGCCTGTGGTTGGGGCTGGTGACCCCGCTTTACGCTCGGGTCGGCCGCAAGCTCATCGACAGCCTGCGCAATGCCAGCGTGGTGACCGATCCGGCTGCATCCGAAGCTTTCCCGATCCAGCCCATGGGCATCAGGGATGCCATCGCGGCGGCGATGCGCAACGAAGACCGGGAGGTCGCCGAAACGCGCTGGTCCGATGCCCTGTCATCCTCTGGAAAGGCGCGTACTTGGGGCGGCGTCCGTTTCGGCACGCGCCTGGTGGACAAGCGATCCGCGACCGTGCCTGTCGCGCCGCAGGAGGCGTTTACGCCGGTAAAGCGTATCGGCGGTGATGTCGGCTGGTATTTCGGCAATTCGCTGTGGCGCATGCGCGGTTTCATCGACCTTCTGGTTGGAGGCGTTGGCGTCCGCCGGGGCCGGCGCGACCCGTCCGACATGGCCGTAGGCGACACCGTGGACTGGTGGCGGGTGGAAAAATACGAACCGGGCCGCATGGTCCGATTCTGTGCGGAAATGAAACTGCCCGGCCGGGCGTGGCTGCAATTCGAAGTCACGCCGTCGGAGGACGGCAGCGGGTCGGTGGTACACCAGACCGCCGAGTTCGATCCGGTGGGTTTGGGCGGATTGGTTTACTGGTATGCGCTCTGGCCGGCACACGCGGCCGTATTCCGGGGGATGCTTCGGAACATCGCGAAGGCCGCGCGCCAATCGAACGCAAAGTAGGATCGGTATGGGCGGGTGGCTCTATCTGCCGGGTATCCTACACCTCAAAAATATCTCGTACCGGGCAGGTGAAACCCGGCAGCACGTCGCCGCCGTCCAGCGTGTCGGTCTCCGTGAACGTCCGTGCCGGGCCGGACTGAGTCAGCGCCGTAATCGTCCGCGCCTCCGGGTCGGTTATCCAGACCAGGCGGACGCCGTGGCGCAGCCACATCTGCGCCTTATCAAACACGGGAAGCGGCCGGTCGTTGGGGGATACTATCTCAACTACCAGGTCGGGAACCACCTGAGCGTACCGTCGCTCACGCAAATCCAAGGGCATCCGCTCGGCGGATATGAACGCTAGATCAGGCTCCCTCACGGTGTCCGGGTTATGCTCCAGCTGAATACCGGTATCGGAGCCTATCACCCTGCCCAGACGGCGCGCCCTGACAAACTGATGCAATGGCGCCCCTAGATTCACCACGATTTCTCCGTGTTCCAGTCCACTTGACACCTTCCTGTGCAACACCCCCATGATCAACTCGCCTTTCACCCCTTCGCTGTGCAGTCGCAGCAGGTCGTCGGCGGTCAGCAGTTGTGGTTTGGTTGTCGTCATAACCTTGCCCCTTCAAAATGAAACGGTCGTGCCTGGCGGAGATGGCGCGATTATACCAACCGCCCCGCTGAAGAAGCAGAATTCGGGCGCGATACTGTACACTAGCGACACGGTAGCCAGTTGGTGGCGTAACCCTCACCGCAAAGCGGAACCTGCGATGGCTGATTGGCCTGCCGCGCATTTCCCTTGGCAGAGAATTTAGACGATGAGCCACTGTTGCGACGCTGACTGTCGGAGCAAGCAGGATCAAGGCACACGGGACGATTGCCACTCCCTCGTATCTTCCGATTCAGGACAATTGCCGAGTACGATAACCGCCAGCGGCAAAACGTGGACAGTCACTCCTTATTTGCGAAACATACCCGCTAAGCGCCCGGACCGCAGGATGGTTACAGTCGGGAGAATCCGGCAGGTGTTGGAGAACTGGCTGTTCCGGTGCGTCACCACATCCGGGCACAGAGATGGGCACACGTATTGGGGAAGGGTTGAATACGGAGGAAAGGAACGCCTGATGAAAGTGGTGGCATCCCTCGATGGCGGAAGTCTGGTCAACGCATATCTGGACGACAAAGCCACGATAGACTGGACAAACAACACTCGACGGCTTTTTGACCGGCGCTGCAAAGAAGGGACCTTTGAGGTAAGACAATGAGCCTGCTCATGCACTACAGCCCGGAAGACGACATAGCGATGCTGTACACAACCGAAGCGGGTGAAGGCAGTTACGACGTTGAAGGCCATCACTGGACCAGGATTGTCCTGCCGCCTGACAACGGATACAGACCTGTGGCCTTAGAGGTCATGTTTGTGAGCGACCTTGTGCCACTGGAAACAAACGGCGGTTACTGCTCCGAAACCGATACCCTTGTAATCGGCGATGGCAAAGGTTCCGCCACACTGGTTGAAGAGAACGGCGATTTGACCGCGTACTGGCTCCCTGAAGAAGATTACCCCGACGATTTTAACCTGGTGGCCGTAGCCCTTCGACAGGCGTCCGTGCATCTAGCTCCGGTGATTGCCGCCCAGCGGAAACCGCTGGCCATCGCTTCAAGGAGGAATCCAACAATGCAGTACGACTACATCGTGGTCGGCGGAGGCTCCGCCGGCTGTGTAATGGCCACCCGCCTTTCTGAGATGACCGACAAGTCGGTTATCCTGCTGGAAGCCGGCCCCGACTACCCTGACTTCGAGCATCTGCCCGAGGACCTGAAACAGGGCAACAACACCTGGCTGTCCGCCTATGGGCCGCACAGCTGGGACCTGCGCGGGCGGGCCACCCCGTTGCAGGATGAGCCGATGGTCATCCCCCGGGGCAAGGCCATGGGCGGGTCGTCGTCGATCAATGGGCAGGTGGTGTTTCGCGGTATTCCCGAGGACTACGACCTCTGGGCCGAGTGGGGCAACGACGAGTGGAAGTTCACCGACTGCCTGCCCTTCTTCCGCAAGATGGAAAACGACTGGGACTACAGCGGGGACGACTTCCACGGCTCCGAGGGGCCGCTGCCGGTGCGCCGGCCCAAGCGCCAGGACTGGCTGCCCTTCAACACCGCCTTCTACGACGCCTGCGTGCGCCTGGGCATCCCCGAGCATCCCGACCAGAACGCGCCGGACTGCTACACCGCTGTTTCGCCGCGTCCCATGAACAACATCGACGGCGTGCGGATGAGCACCTCGCTGACCTTCCTGAGCACCGCCCGCCACCGGCTCAACCTGACGGTGCGCGGCAACATCCACGCCCGGCGCGTCGTGCTTGACGGCAACCGGGCCGTGGGCGTCGAGGTCGAAAGCGGCGGCGAGATCTTCACCGTCGAGGGCAAGGAGATCGTCCTGTGCAGTGGCACCATCGGATCGGCGCAGATACTGCTCCTGTCCGGCATCGGCCCGGCCGACCACCTGCGGGAGATGGGGATCCCGGTGAACCATGAGCTGCCCGGCGTCGGCATGAACTTCCGCGACCACCCGGCGGCCTACATCCTGTTCCGCGGCGAGGGCGAGGAGCCGGATACCTTCGCGCCCAACATCCAGGTGGGCCTGCGCTGGAGCGCGGACGACTCGCCGACCAAGGCCGACTTCCAGATCACGCCCACGCTGATGACCAGCGAGCACCGCCCGTCCAGCATCAGCTATGACGGCTCCGGCTTCCACTTCGGCCTCAGCGTGGGCCTGCAGAACGCGGTAGGGTTCGGCCGTCTCTCGCTGCAATCCACCGACCCGGCGGTGCAGCCGGACCTGGATTACCAGTTGTTCAGCGATCCCTACGACCGCCAGCGGATGCGGCAAGCGATTCGCAAGGCCCTGGAAATCGCCGGGGAGTCACCGTTCAAGGAGTTCATCGTCGAGCGGCTCAACCCGGTGGATGCCGACCTGGTCAGCGACGACGCGCTGGACAACTGGATCCTGCGCAACGCCTACACCCAGCACCACATCGCCGGCACCTGCAAGATGGGCCCAGCCAGCGACTCCATGGCCGTCGTCAGCCAGCACGGCCAGGTCCACGGCATCGAGGGCCTGCGCGTCGCCGACGCTTCGGTGATGCCCGACGTGATCCGCGCCAACACCAACGCCACCACCATCATGATCAGCGAACGGGTGTCGGAGTTTATCAAGGCGGGCGTGTGAACCGCCTCGGTGTACCGATAATGAGGGAATCCGCATGACCGGCTATCATGGCGGCGCATTCTTCGACGCCATTGGCAACGAATTCGATAGTCTGGACAGGACTGATGAAGTCATCAGCGCCGACGTGCTGGATGCCTGGTTTCCCCCATCGCCTGAGGTATCCCGCATCCTGGGCCGGCGCCTGGACTGGGCAGTGCGGACGTCTCCCCCTACTGGGAGCGAGGGGCTGATTAACCGAATTGCGGATACCCGTGGGGTCGCCAAAGAGTCGCTGCTGCCCGGAGCCGGTTCATCCAGTCTCATTTTCCTGGCCTTCAGAGAATGGTTGAGTGCCGCATCCCGGATACTGCTGCTGGAACCCACCTACGGCGAGTACGCTCACGTGGCCGAAAATGTCGTCGGGTGCCGTATTGACCGCTTGACGTTGAGTCCTGACGATGGCTTTTGCGTGGATGTTGCGCAGCTCGAGGACCGGCTCAACCGCGGATACGACCTGGCGGTTATCGTGAACCCGAACAACCCCACCGGAAGGCACATTCCCCGGCAGTATCTGATCGAAGTCCTGTCCCGGGTGTCGCCTCAGACTCTGGTGTGGATTGACGAAACCTACGTAGATTACGTTGATGCCGGAGAGTCCGTGGAGCGGTTCGCCGCAACGAGCCGGAACGTGATTGTCTGCAAGTCAATGTCCAAGGTCTACGCGCTCAGCGGACTCCGTGTAGGATACCTTTGCGGCTCTCCCGATCTGATTGGTCCCTTGCGGATGCTGACGCCACCGTGGGCGGTAAGCTTGCCCGGTCAAATAGCGGCGGTAACGGCCTTGCAGGACGCGCAGTATTACTGCCGGCGTTACAGCGAAACCCACTGTCTTCGGGAACGGCTGCGAGACGGCCTGCTGGCGTTGGCTGATTTCACGATTGTTCCCGGCGTAGCCAACTATCTTCTCTGCCGGCTGCCCTCCGACGCTCCAAACGCGCCGGAGTTCATCGCTTGCTGCCGGAGCGAGAAACTCTTCCTGCGGGATGCGTCGGCAACGGCTCCCAGCCTGGACAACCGCTGGTTTCGCATCGCAGTGAAGGATGCTGAGACCAACCGGCGCATGACAGAGATCATCAGCCGGTCGTTGAGCTGAACGGGGAATACCAGACCGATGAACTTCGAAACCATCGCCGCCCAGGCGGCCCACCAGATCGACGCGGCCACCGGGGCCGTCGCACCGCCCATCTACCTCTCGACCACCTTCGAGCGGGACGCCGACGGCGAATACTCCCGAGGGTTCGTGTACTCCCGCTCCGACAACCCCAACCGGCGCGCCCTGGAGCAGTGCCTGGCGATGCTGGAGGGCAGCGCGGTGGCGGCCGCGTTCGGGTCCGGCTCGGCGGCCACCGCGGCGGTGTTCCAGGCCCTGGCGCCGGGCGATCACGTGATCGCGCCGGACGATTGTTACCACGGCACTTCGCGTATGCTGCGGGAAGTTTTCGCCCCCTGGGGTCTCGAAACCAGTTTCGTCAACATGACGGATGTGGATTCAGTGAGCAAGGCCATGCAGCCTAACACCCGCCTCATCTGGGTTGAAACCCCGTCCAATCCGCTGCTCAAGATCACCGACATCACCAGGATGGCCGGCATCGCCCATTCTGCCGGCGCCCGGTGCGCCTGCGACAACACCTGGGCCAGCCCGATGCTGCAGCGGCCCTTCGAGTTGGGAGCAGACCTGGTGGTGCATTCGACTACCAAGTACCTGAGCGGACACGAGGACGTAACCGGCGGCGCCGTGGTCAGTCGCGAGGACTCTGAGATATTCCAGCGGGTGCGGCTGATCCAGAACCTGTGCGGCGCGGTGCCCTCTCCATTCGACTGTTGGCTCGCGCTGCGCGGCATCCGCACGCTGCCGGCGCGAATGCCTTATCATTCGGCCAACGCCGGCCGGCTGGCCCGCTTCCTGCAGGACAACCCCAAGGTATCCGCCGTGCACTATCCAGGTCTGCCCGAGCACCCGGGGCACGATATAGCGGCCCGGCAGATGTCCGACTTCGGCGGGATGCTGTCCTTCCAGGTCGCCGGCGGACGGGATGCCGCCATGGACGTGGCGGCACGGGTTCGGCTATTCGTGCGCGCCACCAGCCTCGGCGGAACCCAGAGCCTCATCGAGCACCGGGCGTCCATTGAAGGGCCGGACAGTCCCACGCCGGACGATCTGCTGAGAGTGTCGGTGGGGCTGGAAAACGCCGACGACCTAATTGCCGACCTGGCGCAGGCGCTGGGCTGACTCGCCGCCCGGCAGGGGTCGGCCATGTGGTACTATCCGCATGGCAACCGACTGACCGCCGTTTAGCCCGTCACATCCTGAACTGCCGCTCCCGGGGTGGCCGGATGCCCGAGTCAGGACTGACGCATCAATGAGCCGGCTCATGCGCTACCCAGGAGGCTTACCATGTTTGACTTGCTGATCACCGGTGGAACCGTGGTGATGCCCACTGAGGCAGCCTCCGTTGACGTGGGCGTGCAGGATGGGCGCATCGTCGCCATCGGCGCGCCGGGAACCTTGGTTGACGAGGCGGTCCAGACTGTCGATGCCACCGGCCGGATCGTGACGCCGGGCGGCATCGAGCCACACATCCACGCGGCCGCCAACGTGCAGCCCGGCGTTCACCAGCAGGTGGAGGGTGTTCCCAACGCCGGCCCCCTGGAGCATTCCCTGGGGGCGATATGGGGCGGGACCACCACGGTGGTGGACTTCGCGCCGGCTCCCAATGAGGGTGAACTGGTCGGCGGCATTCTCGACTTCCTGTCGGTTTGGAACGGCAACACCTACGCCGATTGGTCTTCCCACGTCATTTATAGGACCAGCAACACCGCCGACAGCATCGCCCGGGTGGGCGAGCTGATCAACAACGACTTTCCCAGCGTGAAGATCTTCACCACCAACATTCGGCCGCCGGCGGACCCTCCCCTCAGCCTCACGCCCACCGGACGGATCGACAACGGACGCCTCACCGACCTGACCGCGCAGCTGGCCCGCCACGACGGTGTCCTTGCCGTCCACGCCGAGGACGATGAGATCGTCATGTACAACTACCTGCTGGCGCAACAGCGCGGCATGTGGGACTGGTATAACGCCCACCTCATTCACTCCAAGGAAGTGGAGGATGTGGCCTTCCGCGACGTGATACGCATCGCGGAGCAGAACGGCGCCGGCATGTACTTCGTCCACGTCACCGGCAGCGACGGCGTCAACGCCGTGGCGGCCGCTAGGAGCCGCGGCCTGCCCGTCTACGGCGAGGTCCTGACGCTGGCCTTGTCCTTCAACGCCTACCAGTACCGCGAGCCCGACGGCATGAAGTACCACACCTATCCGTCCCTGAAGTATCCCGAAGACGGCAGCGACCTGTGGACCGGACTGCTGGGCAACAACCTGACCTTCACCGCCACCGACAGCAGCTTCACCACCTATCTGGACAAGACGGCCGGCCTCAACGTGCAGGACATGCGCGGCGGCAACATCGGCATCGAGATCCGCATGGGCGTGAACTATACCGAGGCCGTGGTGCGGCGGGGGATGCCGCTGACCCAGTTCGCCAACATCACCGCCACCAACGCCGCCCGCCTGCTGGGAATGTACCCGCAAAAGGGCGTCATCGCTCCCGGCAGCGACGCCGACTTCGCCATCATCGACCCCACCATCCACAAGCGCCTTACCATGGATGACCTGCACCTCAGAGACTACAGCCCGTGGGAAGGTTGGGAGATTTTCGGCTGGCCCACCACGGTGATCCTGCGCGGCAAGGTGATGGTGGACAACGGGCAGCTGCTGGGCACGCCCGACGACGGCCAGCGCGTGCGCCGTCGCATCGACCCGGCGGTGCTGCAACGTCCGGCGTTTTAGGGCCGTGGGTGATGCCCGCCGTCCGACCGGAGTGACCGGCGCAGAAGGTCGGGCGATAAAGAAAACCTCCACTGACTGCCCGCACTCCACCACAGGAGCAACACCCTTGGGTACCATCATCGTGACAGTTGAAGTCGGCGACCGCCTGGGCGACCGATTCGAGGAACTCGACATCACCGTCGACACCGGCTCGACCTACACCGCAGTGCCACGCGCAACCCTGGAACGCCTCGGAGTTCCAGTCGGACGTTCACTGCCATCGGAGACTGCCGACGGCAGGATAGTGCCGGTCGACGTCGGTGAAACCATCATCAGACTTGAGGGACTGCAATTCCACACCCCGGTCATATTCGCCGAAGAGAACGAGCCCAGCCTGCTCGGCGTGGTCACCCTCGAACAGGCTGCCCTGGCCATCGACCCCGTGGCCGGCCGCCTGATACCCACGCATCTCCTCCGCTACTGACAGCACAAAATAGCGCCGCAAGCCGTCGCCGCTATTTGAGCCAAGCCCGCCGGAGAATGTCGCTGCCTCCATGGTAAATGAAACACAGGACAACGTCCTCTTCTGCCGGTTCTGCGGACACCTGAACCCGGCTCCTGAATCGGCCGATGGGGCTCCGGCCGGCGTGCGATGCGCAAGGTGCGGAGCGTATTCGGGGTTGGAGACCGTCGCCGAGGCCGACGCCAGGGAACGGTCACGCCGGATCAGGCTGGAATTCCTGCGCAGCCGGCTGGTGCGTCTCGCCATGGTGGTGTTGCCCCTGGTGGGCGTCGCGATGTGGGTCCTGTGGGCGTACACCGGCCTTCCCCCGGACCCGCCGGCTCCCTCAACCAGCATCGGGGATACCACCGTAGCCATTTCAGCGAACGACTGGCCGCAGGCCGGACGCGGTGTGACCAATTGGGCATCATCCAGCGCGCTGAATCTCCCGCCCGGCGCTGCTCCTCAGCCGGCATGGAGCTACGTCGCCGGTTCCCCCATAGTCGCACCGCCGGCGGTGTTCGGCGACCGCGTGTACCTGACCGACGAATCGGGAGACCTGACGGCGCTGGACCGGGAAACCGGGAACGTCGTCTGGCAGTACGAGTCGCGACTGACCGCCGGGGTAACACCGGCAGTAGTGGATGGCGTGGTTTACGTCGTGTTTCGACCCGGTCTCGTATCTGCGTTGGAGGCGGACACCGGAGAAGTCGTGTGGTCGAAGCGATTGCGGACCGCCTCGCTGCCATCCCCCACCGTGGCGGACGGGCGGCTGTACGTGGCCGAAAGCGACAAGAACCGCCTGCTGGCCCTGGACGCCGCCAACGGGGAGAAGTTGTGGGAGTATCGCCTCCGGGACTGGGTGATCGCGCCGCCGGTCGTCATCGACGGCAAAGTCATCGCCACCGCCAACGACGCCTACGTCCACGTCATTGACGCCAACACCGGGCAGCGGCGCATGATCTACGACGCCGGTCGGTCCCGCTGGGTGCGCGGCGGTCCCATCGCCACCGACGACCTGCTTCACTTCAGCAGCTTCAACGGGCGGATTTGGGGCATCGACTACCAGGGACGCCGGTATCCTCTGGAGCGCCAGATTCTGTACTTCAAAACGCTGTTGTGGGTGTGGGGTTTCACGAAGGAGGGTCCGGTCCAACAGGGCTTGGTCTGGTCCGCGTGGAGCGTGGAAGACCAGCCCTATCAGCCGGCGCTGTCGGGCACAACCCTGGTGGTGGCGGACGCCATCGGCCCGGTCACCGGGTTGAACTCGGTCGACGGCGCCATCCTTTGGGAGGTCGATGTGGATGCGGACATCACGGCCCCGGCCACTATCGCGGGACCCGTGGCGTTGGTGGGCGACGAGCTTGGGCGCGTAACCGCTCTGTCGGTCGCCGACGGTTCGACCGAATGGGAAACGCAACTTGACGGCCCTGTAACGGCGTCTCCCATCGCGGCGGGGGGCCTGATCCTCGTCCCCACTGCGACTGACGGGGGGACTCTGGTCGCGTTGGCGCCCGATCCCAACTGACCGGGCGACCGGTAAGAGCTTCACGAGAGGCGCCCAAGTTGGGGCGCCTCTCCTCATTTTCGCAGCAGCCGCGCCGCGGATTTCCACGTCGGCACACCCGCGGACGCGGCATATCGACAATACCTTCTATTGGTCTACATAATATTGCCGTCCCAATAACATAACGATATTCGTCTTTACAGGGCGGTTTATAGCGTATTAGTCTTGCCAAGATAAATCTAAATGCCGAAATTTGGTGAAAATACCGCAAGACATGAGCGCATATCTGTAAACGTCATGACTGGTGACGATCGGGTTGTCCACCTGACCGGCTGCCTGGCGCAGCGCAAACGGAGGTTAGCATCATGAAACGACGCCGCAAAACGACCCCGAGCGCCCTGATCCTGATCACAATCTCGCTCACCTTGGTATTCGTGATTGCCTGCGGTGGCGCGGCAACCGCCCCCGAGCCGGCAGCGGATACCTCTTCGGCACCCGCCAGCGCGGCCACCGGGGCGCAGGCGGCGCCCACCGCCGCGCCGTCCGGCAGTTCGTCTCAGGCGGCCCAGCCCACCGCTGCCGCCGCGCCGGCCCAGCCGGCCGCATCTTCCGGCAGCTCCGCCGCGGCGCCGGACCCGACGCCCACGGTTCAGCCGGTGGAGGTCCAGGCGCCTGAAACCGACTGGGTGACTCGAGGGAAGCACGGTCGGACCATGAAGTGGGTGGCGCGCAACAACCCCGGCTTCTGGGACGTTCACTACGGGGCGAGCCTGACCACCACGCTCACGCCTTCCGGCGTCAGGTTCAACCAGTTGGTGGAATACAACCCGGTGAACCCTGAAGAGATCATCGGGGACCTGGCGGAGAGCTGGGACGTCAGCGAGGACGGCACGGTGTACACCTTCTACCTGGCCGAAGCCAACTGGTCAGACGGGCAGCCGGTGAAGGCCAGCGACATCGTCTTCAGCCTGGACCGCATCACCCTCCCCGACGCCTTCCGCGGCCGCACCAACAGCCTCCGCAACTTCTACGAACACAAGACCGCGGAGGTCATCGACGAGCGAACGGTGCGGATGCCGATCAAGTTCCCGGCGGCCACCTTCATGGTGAACCTCGCCTCCGACTACATGAAGATGTACCCGGAGCACGTCGTCGGCCAATTGACCCAGGAGGACGCCAACTGCTGCCCAGAGAACATGCTGGGTTCCGGCCCCTTCATCTACAAAGCGGGCAGCTGGCAGAAGCAGGAATCCTATGAGTACGTCAGGAATGACGACTACTTCAAGGCTCCACGTCCCTACTTCGACGGCTTCAAGGTCTTCCTGATCCAGGACGTGGCCCGTTCCATTGCCACGCTGAAGGTCGGGCAGGCCGACGGAACCTACTACCCGGTGCTGTCGACCTACACGGAATTCGTCGAGCAACTGGAGGAGGACACCGACGGACGCATGCGCGCCCTGTTCATGCAGAACGTGCAGCGCGCCGGCCTCAACTTCAACTGGCTGGTCGAGCCCTACGACGATCCCAGGGTGCGGACCGCTCTCTGGATGGTGATCGACCAGGAGGAAATCGTCCAGAAAATCCTCCGCGGCAACGGGACCGTGGGCACGCACTTCCACGTCGGGTTTGCCCCCAACGAAAGTGTCGAGGCGCTGTACGAGCTGCCCGGCTACCGGCGGGACGCGGACGGCACCAAGGCGCAGGCCGACTTGGACGAGGCCCGCCGGCTGCTGGCCGAAGCCGGATACCCCGACGGGTTCAACGGAACCATCACGTCGATCCTGACCGGCTGCACCGCCACCTCCGCTCAGCTGGTGAGCGACATCTGGAAGCGTGAGCTCAACCTGGACATGACCATCGAGTCCAGCGACGTGGCGACCCTGTACGCCAAGTGGCGCAGCAACGACTACGGAGTGATCGTCGGCTGCGGCAGCGGCATCATCCTGCCGGACCCGTCCGACATCCTGAACCAATGGTACGGCATCGACACCATGCGCAACTCCGGCAACTGGACCACCACCCAGTTCGAGGCGCTCAAGGCGGCCCAGGCCAAGGAGCTTGACCCCGAAAAGCGCAAGGAACTCTTCGCCCAGATGGTCGACCTGCTGCGCGCTGAGGTTCCTCACTACCTGCCCACCGGATGGATGCACGCCGGCGGCACCCTGGACTACCGCATCCGCAACTACCACGTCCCCCGGACCATCCAGATGATCCACAAGCTGGACCACATGTGGTGGGACGAGGATGCTGAGAAGCCGCCGATCGGGACTGGCTACCAGCCGTAGGCGAAACCCGATCGCTGCTGCACACGGAGGAATTCGACGCTAGCCAGGCCCGATCCCGGGAGGCATGATGACCACCTATATCGTGAGGAGGCTGCTCCTCTTCATACCCACCATCCTCATCGTGACCATCATCATCTTCCTGCTGATGTGGATCGTGCCTGGCGACACTGCCATGCTCATCCTCACGGGAAACGACCCGAATGAGGGCGGGCGGGTCAGCCTGGAGGACGTCGAACGGCTGCGGGCCAAGCTGGGCCTGGACCGGCCCGTCCACATCCAGTACGGAGACTGGCTGTGGGACATGCTCCGCGGCGATCTGGGGGAGTCTTTGTGGTACCAGACCCCGGTGATCGACGAGCTGGGAGGACGGTTCGTCACCACCGTGCAACTGGCGGTGATGGGCATGGGATTGGCTTTCATCATCGCGGTGCCCCTGGGGATCATATCCGCGGTGAGACAGGACACCAAGGTCGACTACATCAGCCGGCTGGTGGCGCTGCTGGGCATCGCCATGCCTACGTTCCTCATCGCGATTATCGTGACGTACGTGCTGGCCTACGTATTCGACTGGCTACCGCCGCTGGACTACGCCAACCTGTGGGAAGAGCCGCTGACGAACCTGCAGCAGATGGTATTCCCGGCGCTGGCCATCGCATTCCATGATCTTGCGTTCACCGCCCGGGTCACCCGGTCTTCCATGCTGGAAACAATGCGGGACGACTACGTTCGCACGGCTCGGGCCAAGGGCCTGGCCGAGATGGCCGTCATCGGGAGACACGCCCTGAAAAACGCCCTGTTGCCCATCATCACGGTGTCGGGCTACCAGTTCGGCAGGTTGCTGGGCGGCGTCGTGATCGTTGAGGTGATCTTCCTGGTCCCCGGCATCGGGAACATGTTGATCGACGCAATCCTCCATCGTGATTTCGTGGTGATCCAGGCGGTGGTGGTGCTGGTGGCCGCGGTGGTCATGTTCCTTAACCTGATCATCGACCTCGTCTACGGGATACTCGACCCGAGAATCCGCTACCAGTAGCGTACCGAATATCAACGGAGCAGATCATGGCAACTCGCGATATCGCCGCAGAGGGCGGTTCCCAGGTTCGCAATGCGTTGTCGGGCATCCCGACTGCGTACCGGTCCACTGTTGGGCTAGCTCGCCGGAAACCGCTGGGCGCGGTCGGCGGCGCCATCGCCCTCATTTTCATACTGGTCGCCATTGCCTCCCGGTTGGCGATCCTGCCCGTCCCGGATCCGTACGCCTCCGTCGGGGACATCTTCCTCGGGCCCAGCAGCGAGTATCCCATGGGGACGGACGTCATCGGAAGGGACATTCTGGCGCGCGTACTGTACGGAACCTGGATATCCTTGTACGTCGGCATTGGCAGCGTCCTGATCGGGATAACCGCCGGGTTTGTGCTGGGCATCACCAGCACCTACGCCGGCGGCTTCGTTGACCTGGCGTTCCAGCGGGTGGTGGACGCCCTGATGTCGATCCCCGGCCTGATCCTCGCCCTGGCCATCATGGCCGTGCTGGGCTCTTCCCTGAACAACGTTATCCTGGCCATCGTCATCGGGATGCTCGCTCCCGTGATCCGCACCGTGCGCTCCCAGGTGCTCACGCTGAAAGAGATGGACTATGTGACCGCCGCAAGAGCCATCGGCGCCAGACCGAACCGCATCGTTTTCCGGCACATCATGCCCAACTGCTTCGCCATCTACATCATCATGGCGACCTACTACCTGGGGTTCGCCATCATCATCGAGGCGTCGCTCAGTTTCCTGGGCGTGGGCGCGCCGCCGGACGAGCCCAGCTGGGGCGGAATCCTGACCGTGGCCAGCCGGGAAGCGCCGGAGACGGGGATCTGGCTGCTGGTGTTCCCCGGCATCTTCATCTTCATCGCGGTTCTGGCCTTCAACGTCCTGGGCGACGCCCTGCGCGACGTCCTCGACCCACGGCTGCGCGGGCGCTGACGAGCCTGCCGGCCGCTACTTCCCCGGGCACTAACCGTCCCCGCCAAGCCGGCGGGGACGGTTTTTCCGACCCGCAGGAAACGCATTTCAGCCATCGTATATTCACATAATAATAAGCGATGAGTATTACATAATCGGAATTGACATTCGGGCTCGGTGTGAGTAGCATCCCCGCTTGTCGGCCCGCCGGGGCCGACAGAAATGTCTTAACCCGGCGCAACCGGATGGTTTTAGCCGGGGTCACTTCCCAAGGAGGGTCGCTCTAATGCATTTCGGACTACTGCGGCACCCCCGAGCCCTGCTGGCGCTCGGAGCGGTGACGTTATCCGTCTTTATCGTAGCCTGCGGCGGCGCTGCCACCGAGCAGACCCCGAGCGCCGGCGGCACGTCCGGCGCCGCCCCCGCCGCGCCGGCGGCCGCGACGCCCACGCTGGACCCGTTTGCCGGCGTCCAGGAACCCACCCCCACGGCACGGCTGGACGCCACCGCCACGCCGGTGCCCGTCCCCACCGCGGTTGCCGTAGACCAGCGGCCCGACTGGTGGCAGGAAGGGGAGAGCAAGCACTACCGTGGCGACTTCCCGCTGGTGGCCACCAGCAACCCCGGGTTCTGGGACGTTCACTACGGTGGCTCCATGAACACGGTGCTTATCCCCTCCGGCCCACGGTTCAACCAGATCTTGGAATACAACCCCATTAATCCGAACGAGATCATCGGTGACCTGGCGGTGAGTTGGGAATCCTACGAGGAAGGCGGAGAGTTCGGGTACATTTTCAATCTGCACCCGGACGCGACGTTCTCGGATGGCAAGCCGGTCACTGCGGCTGATGTGGCGTTCTCCATCGATCGCATCACCCTGGGGCAGGTGGAGGAAGGAGTTCTCCGCGCCCGCACCGGGTTCCTCAACAACTTCGTGGTGCATGGTACCGCCGAGGCCATAGACGAAAAAACCGTGAAGGTACCGCTGCGCTTCCCCGCCGCTGGTTTCCTGCCCAACCTGGCCTCCGATTACATGAAGGTGTACCCCAAGCACGTGGCCGAAGGGATGACCCAGGAACAGGCCAACACGGGTTTGACCCAGGCCGAAGCCATTGCGGCCATCAACGCGGGTCAGCCTGCCGCCCTCATCGGCTCTGGCCCCTGGATGCTCCGCGACTGGGAAAAGGACGTGGGATACTCCTATGACCGGAACCCGAACTACTTCAAGGAAGGCCGCCCCTTCTTCGATGGCCTCAAGATTTTCCTGATCAGAGACACCGCCCGCCGCCTTTCTGCGCTGCAAGCGGGCCAGGTGTTCGGCACCTATCAGCCGGTCACCGGAAGCAATCGTCCCGAGGACATGGCCAGGTTGGAAGAGGATACTGGAGGCCGCGTTCGGGCCGTTATTCTTGAAGCATCCGGCATCCAGGCTTTCTTCCTGAACCACAGCAAGCCACCCTTTGATGACGCTCGCGTCCGCCGCGCCTTCTACCTGGCGCTTGATCGCGACCTGGGCGTTGAAAAATCCATCCTCGGTTTCGGACAGCCTGGTACCTTCTTCGCCCCTGGCGTGGTTGAAGACCTGGAATCGCTGCGCGCCGACAACTCCGCCTATGGAGACCGCGAAGCGGCCTTGACCGAAGCCCGCCAGCTTCTGACCGAAGCCGGCTATCCCGACGGCTTTGAGATCACGCTGAACGTCGTTAATAGCAACCCGTCGCTGTCCAGCGCCGAGGTGGTTGCACCGCAAATGCGGGAAGACCTCAACATTGAAGTGGTGATCCAGCCCACGGACCTGGCAACCATGTACGTCGGGATGCGTGACGGCGTGGCCAACTTCGACGCTGTCGGCACCGGAATCATCCTCCGCGACCCGGGCGACATCATCAACCAGTTCTACCTCCAGGATGTGCTCCGCAACCCGCACAACTGGCAGAACGACCGCGTTGACGAGCTGATTGACCTGCAGAACCAGGAAGTCGACCCGGCAGTGCGTCAGGGTCACCTCGAAGACCTGGCTGACATCCTGCACCAGGGTGAAAGCCATTGGCTGCCGTATTTCTGGTACTCCAGCGGCGGGGCGTTCGACTGCCGCATCCGCAACTACCACTACCCGCCGACCGTCCAGCTCATCAAAAAGTGGGACCACGTTTGGTGGGCAGGTGGCGAAGCGTCGGATTGCGACCACGCCGCGAATGCGGACCGCGGTTACCGGCCCTAGCCATCGCGTGCTGTAGCGATCGTCCGTGTGGCGGCCGGCCAGGTCTATCCTGAGCCGGCCGCCTATGTGATAATGGCGCACCTGCGTCAGTCATGGCGTACTGACGCCCGGCAGGAGTTTAGGGATGTCCCAGTATCTGATCAGAAGGTTGCTCCTCTTCATCCCAACGATGTTGTTGGCGACGATCCTGGTGTTCGCGCTGTTCTCCATCGTGCCAGGAGACGCGGCCGTATTCCTGTTGACCGGCGAGGACGCGGGCGGACGTGTCACCAACGATGACTTTGAGCGCCTGCGCGAGGACCTGGGCCTCAACCGGCCAATCTATGTGCAGTATGCCGACTGGCTGTGGGGAGTGGTCCGCGGAGACTTGGGAGAATCCCTTTACTACGGCACTCCCTTCGGCTTTGAGTTGGTGGAGCGATTCGCCAGGACCTTCGAGTTGGCAGTGCTGGCCATCGTCATGGCTTTCGTCGCCGCCGTGCCCCTGGGCATCCTGTCTGCCATGAAGCAGGACTCAGGCGTGGACTACGCCAGCCGCGTAATCGCCCTGTTGGGTATCGCCATGCCCACCTTCTGGATCGGTGTCCTGGTGATCTACGGCCTGGTCTATAGCACCGGGTGGTTACCACCACTGGAATACGCCCACCTGTGGGACGACCCAATCCAGAACCTCAAGCTGATGCTATTGCCGGCTGCCGTAATCGGGTTCCACGACATGGCGTTCACGGCCCGGGTCACCCGGTCGGCCATGCTGGAAGTGATGCGTGAGGACTACATGCGGACGGCCCGTTCCAAGGGCCTGCGCGAGTGGGTTGTTGTGGGTCGGCACGCGCTCAAGAACGCGATGCTGCCCGTGATCACGGTGTCCGGCTACCAGTTCGGGCGGCTGCTTGGCGGCGTCATCATCGTCGAGCAGATTTTCGTCGTGCCGGGTGTCGGCAAGTTCCTCATCGACGCCATCAACCACCGGGATTTCCCGGTCATCCAGGGCGTCATCCTCATGACCGCCGCGGTGGTGCTCCTGCTCAACCTGATCATTGACATGCTGTACGGGATCCTGGATCCGCGCATCCGGTATTCCTAAGCGCCCGGTCCATCGTCCACGACGGTCACGCGCACCTTTTGGCAGGTGTTTTACATGATTGATCAAACTTCGGAACAGGCCATCTCAACCCGCCAGGCGGTTGCTGCGCCCAGCATGGGCGCACGGGCATGGACCGGATTCACGCGCTTTATTCGCACCAAGCCCCTGGGCGCCATCGGCGGCTTGATCGTGCTGGTCCTGTTGGTGGTGGCCCTGTTGGCTCCCGTGCTTTCCCCCTACGATCCCAGGTCCACACCCGCCGCGCCCTGGGAGGCGCCCAACGCCAACTACCTGCTGGGCGCGGACTACGTTGGCCGTGACGTGCTGAGCCGCCTGATCTACGGCGCCCGCATCTCCCTTTACGTTGGGATGGGAAGCGTGCTGGTGGGCATCTCGATCAGTTTTGTCCTCGGCGTCGCGTTGACCTACGCCGGCGGTATCCTCGACATGGTCGCGCAGCGCATCGTGGACGCGCTGATGTCGTTGCCCGGCCTGCTGATCGCCCTGGCCATCATGGCCGTGGTGACCCCTTCCCTCAACACCGTCATCCTCGCCATCGTCATCGGCATGATCGCTCCGGTGATCAGAACGGTGCGATCCCAAGTGTTGTCCCTGAAGGAACTGGACTACGTGACCGCGGCGCAGGCAATCGGCGCCCCGCCGTGGCGCATCGTGTTCCGGCACATCGTGCCCAACTGCTTCGCCACGTACCTGGTGCTGGCGACCTACTACCTGGGTTTTGCCATCATCATCGAAAGCTCGCTTTCATTCCTCGGCGTCGGGACACCGCCCGACCAGCCCAGCTGGGGCGGGATGTTGGTTAGGGCGGCCTCGGCTCACGTCAAGAGCGGCCCCTGGCTCGCCATCTTCCCGGGGCTCGCCATCTTCATGGTGGTGATGGGCTTCAACCTGCTGGGCGACGCCCTGCGCGACGTGTTCGACCCGCGCCTCCGCGGACGCTAGCCTTGACCGCTCGGATCAATGAGGCGCAGAAATTCAGCCTCGCCGGCCAACTTTTCGCGTTGGCCGGCTTGATTTTGCTGGCCCTGATCGCCTCCGCCTGCGCTCCCACCCAGGAAGCCGCCAGCAACGAGCCTTGGACTGCGCCGCCGGCGCCAACCGACGCAATTGCCCCAACTCTGCAGCCCGCGGCCGACCTGCCCACCGCCGCGCTCGGTGCCGCCGCCACGCCCCTGCCCACCGCGGCCCTGGAGCCGGCAGCTACTGCCCTCCCCGCCGCCACCGCCCCGCCCGTTTCGCGGGAGACCGTCGTAGAGATCGTTCCTGACGCAGAGGCCGAAGAGGCTCGCACCCGTTACCAGCGTCTGCTGCGAGCGGAGTGGGATACGGACTTCACGCGAACGACGATCTCCTTCGACGAGATCATGACCGGAGGCCCTCCTAAGGACGGCATCCCGTCAATCGACGACCCGCAGTTCGAGACGATCGCCGATGCTGACCTCTGGCTCGACGATCTGGAACCAGTGCAGGTCGTTGACCTCAACGGCGATGTGCGAGCGTATCCGGTACAGGTGATGGTCTGGCACGAGTTGGTCAACGACACCGTGGGTGGGGAACCGGTGGTCATTACCTTTTGACCACTCTGCAATACCGCCTTCGTGTACAGGCGGACGGTTGAAGGCTCCACCCTCGACTTCGGCACCACCGGAGCGCTGCGCGACAGCAACCTGCTGATGTACGACCGCCAAACCGAATCCTGGTGGCAGGAATTTGGCGGCGAGGGGGTGATCGGTCATTACGCCGGTCGCAAGCTGGAGCAGCTTTATCTGTCCATCACCTCGTGGGCCGACTTTAAAGGTGCGCACCCGGACGGAAAAGTGCTGTCCCGACCCGATTCCGGGAGGCCCTACGGCACCAATCCCTACGCCGGTTACGACCGACCCGGGAGCCAGCCGTTCCTTTTCCGCGGCGACGACGACCCCCGGCTGCCAGCGGTGGAGCGCGTGGTCGCCGTGGAGCGCGGCGGGGACGCCTGGGCAGTCTCGTTCACCACGCTGGCGGAGGAACGGGTAGTATCCACGTCCGTCGCCGGTGAAGACATCGTGGTTTTCTGGACGCCGGGAACGTCATCCTCGCTGGACTCGGGCACGATCTCGCGCGGCCGGGATGTTGGCACCGCCGGGATTTTCTCGCCCAGGGGACCCGACGGCAACGCGCTGACCTTCGCGCCGGACGCGGAAGGCCGCATCGTCGACCAGCAGACCGGGAGCCACTGGGACATATTCGGGCGCGCCATCAGCGGTCCGTTGGAAGGCGCACAACTGACCCCGGTGCCCGGCCGCATCGGCCAACTGTGGTTTTCGTGGGCGGTGTACCGGCCGGATACGGTGGTGTACGATGGGGCAGGTTAGCATGTCGTAAAGGTTTCTCTTTCAGGGTGCCGGTAAGAGGACACTTTGGAGCGTTCGCTGAAATTCGCGCTGATGTTCTCACTGATTGCAAGCGCACTGGTGTTGGCGGTCGCTTGTGGTGATGAGCCAGCGCCAACCATCGTGCCAACCGCCACACCGTCGCCGGCGCCCACCGCTGCGCCAACACTGGCGCCGGCCCCGTCTGCTGTGTCGGTGCCCACAGCCATACCGCTGCCGACGCCTACAACTCCGCCAACCCTGGCGCCCACCCCGACCGCCAGACCAACGCCTACTGCGACCTCGTTGCCAACACCTACCGCCACGCCGACGCCTACGGCTACTCCGCGGCCGACACCCACATCCACACCACGGCCAACGCCTACCTCTACCCCGCTGCCGACTCCTACTCCAACGCGGCTCCCCACCCCGGTTGCCACGTCGGACTCTACCGTGGTAGTTCGAGACTCGGAATATGGTTACGCCATCAACCTTTCAGATGAATGGGTCGAGAGTGACCGGCGCCCGGGAAGGTACGCGCGCAGCAGCCCCTGGAGCAGGGTGTACGTTACATCGCATTCGCTGAGAAAAGGCAGCACCCTCAGGCATTTCGCCGAAAGCGTTCGCGACGGACTGGGACGGGACTGGTGGCCGACACGTTCGCTGCTTCAGATTACCTCGTTTCAAGAATCTCAAATCGACGGGCAGGATGCCTATCTCATAACGTACCGTGTACAGGAAAGCCCGGAATACTGTGTCGTAGACGTTACGGAAATTGTGATGGTGTCCGTTCTGCTGCCAGGGAATCCCCAAGGATTCCGAGTGCGGGTCTGGATGTGTGAACGCAGCGTGCCGCAGTACGGACCGGAGAGGAAGCAAATACTGGAAAGCTTCAGCATCAACATCCGGGAGGCCACCTACTACACGCAATTTCTTTCCGTCAAAGGCGTCATCATCAAAGCGACGGGCAAAGTTGACACTGCTGCATTTGACGTAGCAGCAGACACAATCAGGCCCATGTTATCCGGAAGAGAAGATCTCTCTGACTGCATGGCGGACGCCGGCGGGGGTCTGGCAATCATTCCAAGGGACGAGTACGTGACCACTCTCCCTGAATACGCTTATCTGAAAGGGCGCAGCGATTTCACCGGCAGAACTTACGAATCTTTCCAGCTCCGGGGGCTCGGCGGCGTGAAGGGACAGCCCGTATCGTCAACGTCCGAGGAGTCGCTGCTGCGCCTGGATGTTGATGAGTACCCCTATGGAAGATTTCCCTTCGACAGCTTGATAACGGTGCACGAATACGCCCACGGGATCCAAAACCTGTGCTTCACCCAGGACGACCACGAACGGTGGAACGGGTTTTACGCTTCAGCACAGCAGGCCAACATCTTCCCGGGTACGCATATGATGACCAATGAGGAAGAATTTTTCGCCGTGTTCAGCACTGCTTATTTCGAAGTCACCGACGAAATTGGCCGGGGCGCTGACCGGAGCACGATCAGGGAAACCTATTCGGACGTGTACGAGTTCCTGGAAGAGATATACCAGGGCGCAGTCCTGTCGCCCGAGTTGCGATCACGGAGATCACGATAAGTCAGGCCAACGCGATGCCGTGGTGATCCGTTCTCCCATAACATGGGGGCGGATGATTATCCGCCCCCAACGACGCTGTGCGGGGTAACCCGCCGATCAGCCGCGCCAGATCCGGCGCATGCGGCGCACCGAGTCCAGCCGCGACTCCGCCAGGAGATCGGCCGCCCGGGCGGTGGATATTTCCTTCTTGCGGGACGTGGTCAGCACCGCCGACATCTGCTCGTAGATCCGCTCCGTCTGCTGGCGGGAGCGGTCCGGGTTGTACGGCTGGCCGATCTCGGCAGCCGCGTTGATAATGCCGCCGGCGTTGATCAGGAAGTCCGGCGCGTAGACGATCCCGCGCCGATGCAGTTCCTCGCCGTCCTCGTCTGTCATCAGCTGGTTGTTCGCGCCGCCAGCAACGATGCGGCAGCGCAGCCGGTCAATGGTGTCCGGGTTGATGACCCCGCCCAACGCGCACGGAGCGAAGATGTCGCAGTCGGCGTCGTAGATCTCGTCGGGCCCGACTACTTTCACGCCCATCTGGCGCGCCCGGTCCAGTGCCATTTCGTTGATATCGGTGGCGATGATGCGAACGTCGTCCTCCAGCAGATGCCCCGCAGTGTGCGTGGCCACCTTGCCGAACCCCTGCATGGCGACGGTGCGTCCACCGAGATCGTCGGTGCCCCAGACGTCGGCGGCGCAAGCTTTCATGCCCATGTAGATGCCGAGGCCGGTCATGATGGACGTGTCGCCGCTGCCGCCGAGGGTCACGTCGAGACCCACAACGTGTTCGGTTTCCTGGCGCATGGCCTCCAGGTCTCGTCCCGTGGTGCCAACGTCGGTGGTGGTGAGATAGCGACCGCCCAGGGTGTCCACGAACCGCCCCCAGGCGCGCAGCAGCGACTCAGTTTTGTCGGTGCGCGGGTCGCCGATGATGACGCCCTTGCCGCCGCCAAGGTGCAGGCCCGCAGCCGCCGACTTGTAGGTCATGGCCCGGGAGAGGTTCAGGGCGTCCGCGAGGGCTTCCTGTTCCGTGGTGTAGGGCCACATGCGGGTGCCGCCGCAGGACGGCCCCAGTGTGGTGTCGTGGATGGCGATGATGCCCCGCAAGCCCGACTCGGGGTCGCTGTACATCGTCACCTGCTCGTGACCGCGGCTGACCATCGTATTCAGTATGTCCATGGTTTCCACCTCCTGCGAATATCCTTCGCTACCTTAATTATATGACACGGCTCAGGCAGCATGGAGCGGTTGGTTGCCAGCGGGGAACGACGGCGAACCGGACATCCCCGGCCACATCCCCGCCACCATGTTCGTACTTTTCTAAGTCTTAGAACAGTCCCTGCTGTTGGGCAGGCAATCTCATATGAAATTACAACGGCGTCGCTCCGACGAAAGCCGTAACCTAGAGTCTGTTATTGGCTTGATATTCGTAAGGAATACGCCGATTGTGGTCACTGGATACCGGCGAAAGCCGGTATGACGGTACTAAAACCGTTCATGCACGGTAGCCCTGTGCTGCCGAGAATTCCCTATTGACTCGTGGCCGATGGCAGTCTATTTTACTGTGGCCTTTTCAGGGCAGCCCACACGCTGCGCGGAGACGCCCCGGCATGGAGTTAACTCTGTTCAATGCCGATAGGCATATGACAGCACCGGCAATGATCAAGACGGGACGAACTGCGACGTGGCAACGTGATCTGCCCTATTTTTCGCAACTCGGAGGTTCTGATATGAGGCACAAACGGCTCCCATCACCCCGACTATTTGCTTTCATTCCACTGGCTCTCGCCCTGATAATTGCGGTGGCCTGCGGAACAGCACAGGAAGCGCCCGCCGCCCCGGCGGCAGAAGCAACCGCGATGCCCGCAGCGGCCATGGCCGAAAGCACTCCCGTCGCGGCCTCTGGTTCAGGGAGTTCCGGGCAGTCAGCGGTTGCGGCCACTGCCGTTCCCGCAGCGACGGCCATGCCCGAATCCTCGGAGGTAATGGGACCCAGGGGGAGGCTCACCTTTGGACTGCCCCTCGTCGCCCCGTTCCACGTTTTCCCGACGGTCACGGAAGGAGCCGGGTATCACCACAACGGCTACACCACCGCCGAGACCCTGCTCTACATGAATGAAGACAAGGAAATTGTGCCCTGGCTGTTCCAGGAATGGAGCGTTGCTGACGACGGTGTCACCTGGACGTTCAAGCTGGCAGAAGGCGCCATGTTCCACAAGGGCTACGGCGAACTGGACGCTGAAGGCGTCCTCTGGAGCCTGATGATCAGCGGCGGCGAAAGCTCCCGCGTGGCGTTCAACACCCATATCCGCCGGATCTGGGGGCTTGGCGGCGACGTCAAGGAAGGCACGGAAGTCACCGGGGTCATCGACGAGGGCCGCGCCAAGGCCATCGACAAGTACACCATCGAGGTGAACACCGGAACGCCGCAGTACGACACGCTGGGTCTGCTTGCTCGCCCCCATGTCAACATCATCAGCCAGAAGCAACTCGAAGAGGTTGGGGTGGATGAGGCGAGCCGTAACATTGCCGGCACCAGCCCATGGGAGTTCGATGAGCACCAGAGCGACCAGTTCACCCAGTGGGTGGCGGTGGAAGACCACTGGCGCAAGACACCCGAGTTTGCCGAACTGAGGTGGCTGCACATTCCCGAGGAGTCTACCCGTGTGGCCAACTTCCTCACCGACAGCCTCACGGCGATGGAAATGAACCTGGACTCCATTGCCGCAGTGGCGGACCACCCGGGCACCGACTTCGTGAGGATAGCCGGTGGCAGCGGCGTGAGCATGGCTTTCTATGGCAACTACTACGTGGGAGTGAACCCTGACGGTTCGCGCACCCCGGAACACCAAGAGAGAGTCCCCGGCTTCGATCCTTCTCTGCCCTGGATTTCCGGCAACCCGGACCCCGCATCCGAGGAATGGCAGAACGCCGCCAAGGTGCGCACCGCCCTGTCCATCGCCATTGACCGCCAGCTGATCTCGGACACGTTGCTGAGCAGCGAGGCCATCCCGGACTCCCTGCCGGCGTGGGCCTTCCACCTGGACAAGCTGCCGGCAGAGTACCGCCAGTGGGAGTTCAACCCGGAGAAGGCCAAGCAACTGCTGGCCGAGGCGGGCTATCCTGACGGGTTTGAGATCACCCTGACGCCCCTGGGCGGCTCGAATTACTTGGAAGTGACTTCCGCCATCGCCCAGATGTGGGACCAGATCGGCGTCAAGGCCAACCAGCAGAACCTGCCCTACAAGACCTTCCGCCCGGGTATCGTGACCCGCACCTACAACCAGGCGTACCAGCACACCCACGTGGCGGTTGACCCCCTGGACCGCTGGTCCACCGCTTTCAACCACGAGAGCGCCTGGAACTTCGGTATGGACCACCCAATCCTTTCGGATTACATGAACCAAGCCCAGGGCACCGTTGACGACGCGGCGCGATACGAGATCATGGTTGAGGCTGCGAAGTTCGTGTACGACAACGCGCTGTCGGTCGGCCTCTATGCCCAGAACCAGGTCTTTGCCGTGAACGGGGACACTGCGCCGTGGAACGAGCACCTGAACTACGCCGAAACCCGGGACCTGACCGGGTTCGAGTACGCCCCCAACCTCACCCAGTAAGAGAAGGGGCAATCAGAAGCATCCGGATAGCTTCGGCTCCGGCCGAAAATTAGCTTGGCGGGAAGCATCTTCACAATCGCTGGGCGCGCAGGGCTTGGATTTCTCATAGCCCTCGTGCTCAGCTATATTGGTGTGTGGGTCGCCTGGGGCCTGTATTATTTCTTTACCGACACCTCATCCAAGCTGCTTCGGGACGTAATGTTCCTGGCGGGCGCGGCGATTGGGGCCGGACTTGGCGGCTCGCTGACGTGGCTGCGCCTGGACCGCAACTCTTTGCCGGTACTCTTGCTGATTGGATCTGCGGGTATCGGGGGCGGGATTATCGGGTCCTGGATGGGGTACGAATTCGCGCTGAATCGAGAAATAAAGTGCTGCTCCGATCCGCCCGTCAACGCCTTCTCCTACGCAGCGTTGGGCGCAACTGTGGCAGCCAATCTGGGAACGCTTCTACTCGGCGTAGTGAGAGAAATCGTCACCTTCAGGCGATAGGACCGGGATGAACGTATCTGAACATCTGATGCTGGGACGTTGACATGCAACGGTTTTTGGTACGCCGATTTTTCCTGATGATAATCACGCTGCTCGCGGTGTCGATGATCATCTTCGTCATGGCGCGTGTGGGCGGGGACCCAAGGTCACTGCTCCTGGACGATCATGCCACCCAGGAACAATGGGAGTTGCTGGGTGAGGAGCTTGGGCTGGACAAGCCCCTCTATCACCAGTACGCGATCTTCATGGGCGGGGTGCTGCGCGGTGATTTCGGCGAGTCAATCAGCCAGCGTCGGCCGGTGCTGGAGGTAGTCGCGGAGAAAATCCCGGCGACGCTCCAGCTTGGCGGGGCTGCCTTCCTGCTCGCGCTCCTTGTCGGGATACCCCTGGGCGTGATGTCCGCAGTCTTGCGGGGCAGCGTTCTGGACCAAATCGGAAGGGCCGTCGCCTTGATCGGACAGGCGGCGCCGTCCTTCTGGCTTGGCATCATGTTCATTTTCTTCTTCGCTGTGTACCTGGGGTGGGTTCCCCCTTCCGGAAGGCAGGACTGGAACAGCTTCGTACTTCCCACGATCACCCTGGCATGGGGCGGATTCCTGGCCGGCAGCCTGCGGTTGATGCGCTCGGCGATGCTGGACACGCTGGACACGGAATACATCAAGCTGGCCAGGGCAAAAGGGTTGCCCGGCCGGGCGATCATCTGGAAGCACGCATTTCGTAATGCCCTGATACCGCCATTGACCCTGGCGGGCGTGTCCATGCCGGCCATTCTCACGGGTTCCATTACCACCGAACTGGTATTTGCCTGGCCCGGAATGGGCCAATTGGCGGTGCAGGCCCTCTGGTCATCGGACTACCCGCTGATCCAGGGGCTGACCATCATGTTCACGTTGGGGTATGTCTTCATCGCGCTGCTGGTTGACATACTCTACGCTTACATCGACCCCAGAATCCGATACTTGTAGGAGATGCGGGTCCTCAGCGTGTGAAGCGGTCTCCCGCCGCGCCGAGGCCCCACGTTTCCAGAGAAGGCCCGGAGAAATCAAATGGCCCAGGCTACAACTCTTTCTACCACCCAACCCGTCGTGGTGCGGGCGCTTCGGGCCATGTCGCGCTGGCGTCGCCCGGTGCTGATCATTCCGGTGTTTATCCTGACGTTGGTAGTGGTGGCCGGAATCACCGCCGACTGGATAACTCCCTACGACCCTGAAGTAGGTGACCCGAACCACCGCCTGCAACCGGGGTTCTGGGGGTACGAGCCGGTCCCGCCCGTGATCGTAACCAAAGAGGTGGTGGCGGTAATCAGCCCCAGCGACATCGAAAAACAGAAAGTACAGATCACCGAATACAATGCCAAGCAGATTGACCCCAACGCGGTCATTGGCGACAAACTGGACGTGGTCGTCCGGGAAGGCATCGATACGCTTTATATTCTGGGCACCGACCACCTGGGGCGGGACCTGTTCACCCGGATTATCTATGGCGCGCGCGTTTCCCTGGTGATGGCCGGGCTGACGCTGCTGGTGGGCGGCACCATGGGCACGGTGCTCGGCCTGACCGCCGGATGGTACGGCGGATGGATCGACGAGGTCGTAATGCGCATGGTGGACATCATCCTTGCGCTGCCTCTGATCCTGGTCGCCCTGGTGTTGGTGGTGGCCCTCGGCCCATCCTTCCAGCTGATCATCGTGATAATGGCGATAGCCATCTGGCCCCTCTTCACCCGTGTGACACGCGGGGAGGTGCTGCGCGTCAAGACCGCAGACTACGTCGCGTTGGCCCGTGTGGCCGGGGCTGGGACGCTTCGCATCATGTTCGTCCACATCCTGCCGGGGATCGCCAACAGCGTGATTGTGGTGGCAACCCTGCTGGTGGGTGTGGTCATCCTGCTGGAAGCCGCCCTGAGCTTCCTGGGAGCCGGAGTGCCGCCCCCGACGCCGGCCTGGGGCTCCATGCTCTCCGAGGGCCGGGACCGGATCGCCATCGCGTGGTGGATTTCGACGCTGCCGGGGCTGGCGATATTCATGACGGTGCTGTCCCTGAATCTGTTCGGCGACTGGCTGCGGGACGCCCTGGACCCCAGGCTGCGGCAACTGGAGTAGCCGTAGTACCGCGTACATTCGCCTCGAAACCGGCAAGGGCCGACGGTTGTTGGAGGGTCTCAATCTGATCCAACAGCGTCGGCCTTTTTCGTTGACCCTTTGTGATACCCGGGGCTGGTGCAAAGTAGTCTTTGTCATTGCGAGCGCAGGCGGCAATCTCGTTCCGGTAACGTGACCCATACGGGGAATCCCGGTTGCATCGACGGGATTGCCATGTCGCTCCGCTCCTCGCAATGATTTTGCAAAAGCCCCGCGGAGCCTCACGCGTACCCACTTTGCCCGACCTGTCATTGCGACCCGCACTTGATGCGGGGGTGGCAATCTCGTCGAGATAACCGACGCCGCTCCGGCATCGGGATCGCCGCGTCGCTGCGCTACTCGCGATGATAAATTGTGTACGTGTGAGCTGGCGGAGCAAGGCGCCTGCTTGTACCGATGGCGGCGGTCTGATACAAGTGTCAGGCGCATGGCGTCCTCTCTTTCGGCTCTTCTCAACTGGCGTCCCAACACGCCCTTCTACTACGGTTGGCTGGTGCTCGGCCTGTCGGGCGCCGGGGCGTTCGTGGCCACGGTGCCGGCCGGCGTCGTCCTGGGAGGAGTGCAGACCTACATCATCGACGACACCGGTTGGGCTCGAACGCAAATCGGCCTGGCCGCCAGCTGCGGGGTGGGCCTATCGGGTGTATTCGCGCCCTTCGCCGGACGCCTGGCAGACCGGTACGGGCCCCGGTGGCTGATGCCCATCGGGGCGGTTGTCCTCGGGCTATCCATGCTGGCGATCGCCGAAGTCACCAGTTCCTGGCAATTCATGATCGCCGCGATCATCGGGCGGGCCGTGAGCCAGCCCTTCCTCATCGGCGTGGTTCCGCGGACCATGGCGGTCAATTTCTTCAACCGGCGCCGCAACATCGCGTTGTCCCTGACCGGCATCTATCGTCCCATCAGCGGCGCGCTGATCGTCCAGGCGTTTTCCCTGATTACGCTCGTGGCCGACTGGCGGTTGGCCTTCCGGCTGATGGGATATTTGAGCCTGTTCGTGGCCCTCCCCATGATTGTCATCATGCGCCGGCGGCCGGAGGACATCGGGATGCTGCCGGACGGCGCCCGGGCGACATCTGCGACTGCGCAATCAGGCAGCGCCGCAGCAGCACGGGGCGGGCGCGGGTCGGCAACGCGCTCCGGGGAAGAGGTGAGCTGGACGTCCCGCGAGGCCATGCGCACCAGGGCCTTCTGGATGGTCTCGGCAGTCGCCTTTCTCAACGTGAGCGGAAGTTCCGGCCTGGGATTCAGTCTGGTTCCCTACCTGCACGAGTTTGCGGGATTAACCACGCCGCAGGCGACGGGCGTTCTCAGCATCAGCACCTTCCTGGCGTTGAGCAGCCTGGTATGGGGGCAGGTGGCGGGCAGATTCACCCCGCGCTGGTGCATCGTGGCGGCCATGGGCGTGTCGGCGCTGGCGACCCTGTGGCTGTTCCAGGTGAATTCGCTGGCGGCGGCCTACGCCTACGGGGTGTTCTGGGGGTTGTTCCACAGCGCGCTGGAGGTGCTGATGTACATGGTGCTGGCCGACTACTTCGGCCGCAACTCCTACGGCGCCATCGCCGGCGCCATGCGTCCCTTCGAGGCCGGCGGGCTGGGCGCGGGCCAGATCATCGGTCCCGTGGTGTACGACCTGACCGGCAGCTACACCATCCTGATCCTTTTCTCGGCGGCGGCCCAGGCGTCGGGCATGGTCCTGATGGCGCTGGCGCGGAGGCCGGAGCGGCGGGCTCCGCTGGCGGCGGAAGCGGCGTAGGCTGTCCCGTTCGGATCCCGGCAATCCGGCTCCGCCTGGTTCAGCTCAAGCTGGGCTGCGTAACCCTTTGAGTGGAAACGCCGCCACGCGATGTTTCAGACGCTTGTCTACCCGGCAGTGCCGCTGGTGGGCGGAATTGCTGTGCTCGGCCTGGCGTACCGGGCCATGAAACCCTTGATGGCGTTGAAGTACTGCTGGGAGCCCACGTACATCAGGTCGTTGTGTCCCGCCCCGGGAATAATCTCCAGGTGCTTGCGGGCGGTCTCCAGCTTGTTGAACATACCCACTGCGTCGGCCAGCGGAGCCGATTCGTCCCACTGGCCGTGGATCACCAGCGCGGGAATGTCGATGGAAAAGAACTTGGCCTGGTAGTCGTCCTCCAGCGCCTGCGCCACCTCCGGCGGCAACCCCTGGGCAATGCGTCCCAGGTTGGGCCGCCCGCTCTCGATGATGACGCCGTTGATCCGGTCGCCGGCGGTGATGGCCAGCTCCCCGGCGGAGTGGCGTCCCATGGAGCGCCCCATGACGTACAGCGGGCCCGTGAACCGCAGCGCCTGCATGGTTTCCTGCAGCCAGTCCAGCACCTCGTGGGCGTCCGACAGTATGGCGTTGAAACTCGGCGAGCCGCTGGACGCGCCGAAGCCCCGGTAGTCGGCGACAAAGAAGTTTGCGCCGATCCCGTTGTAGTGCGGCGCGATCTCGTCGTAACGGGCTACGTTCTCGCCGCCGCCGTAGAAAAACAGCACGGTGGGGTTTTCCCGCCCCACCGCGAAAAAACGGCACGACAGCGTGGTCCCGTCGTGCATCGTCACCCCGTAGTCCACCGCTTCAGGAGGCGTCTCCGTCCATCCCCGCAACGGGTGGAAAGAATGGGCGGACGTCTCGGGGTTGTCCAGCACTGAGTAATCAACGGCGGCCATGGCAGTCCCTCCAGCGGTAACTGTCAGAATCAGGATTTACCGGATTTTGAAATTTTCAGGATATTCATAAATCCCGAAAATCATCTAATCTTGGCAATCCTGATTCTGACGATGACTTTGCACGAGCCCAATGTCTGCGATTGCCTCAGTTCCAGACCTCGGCCGCAATGGAAATGGCGTTCAACGCCGCGGGATAGCCGGCGTACCCTCCGGTCTGGATCAGCACCTCCACGATTTCCTCCGTGGAGAAGCCCACCCGAGGGCCGGCCCGCAGGAAGTTGCGCAACTGGCCATCGGCCCGCAGCGCCGTCAGCGCGGCCGTGGTGCAAACCACGCGCGATTTCAGGTCCAGGCCGGGACGGAAGAAAATCTCGCCAAACCCGTACTGGTAGGTGAGCACCCGCAGGTCCGGCGCCAGGTCTTCCAGGGCGCTGTTGTAGCCTCCCTGTCCCTCAGCCCCGAAGAGCTGCTCACGGAGTTGACGCCCGCGCGCCTCCATCTCCTCCAGGCTGACCTCGGGCACCTCAGTCTGGGGTGGCTCGATGCCCCTTTCGCGGAAAGCCTCGTGCACCAGTTCCAGGGAATTGACCGCGGAGGGGAACCCGGCATAGAGGGAACAATGGATGGGCACCTCCTGGATCTCCTCCGGGCCCAATCCCAGGTTCAGCGCGCTGTGGACGTAGGTCTGAAACTGCGAAAGGCGCTGGAGCGAGGTCAGGACCGACAAAGTGGCAAGCATCCGATAGCGGATGTCCAGGCCAGGGCGGGACCACACTGCGCCGAAGATGGCCTCGCCGGTAAAGTTCCTCAGGCCGGGGATGCTGGCCGTCGCCCGGGGCCGTTCCCGCACGGGATACGTGCCATGTTGCAGTCGCTCCCGTATCTCGCCGCCCTTGCGCCGGAGTTCCTCACGATCGTTCATTGCTCGTCTCCAATTTGTGTGTGGAGGCCATGGGTTAAACACTTGTATCAGACCGCCGCCGTTGGGACAAGCAGCGGTAACTCCCGCAAAGGGCCTTTCCAAAGTCGCTGCGGTAACCTTCGCGCCATCCAATCGTCATTCCTGCGAAAGCAGGAATCCAGAGTCCGCTGTCAATAGGGAGGTTCTGAGTTCCCGCTTTCACGGGAACGACGGGAGGACTTTGAAAAGACCCTGACTCCCGCAGCGCGTTGCCCGTGCTGTCGGTCACGTCTATACTTCGCGCAAGATCAGCATCAGCGCACAGCCCGTACCAGTACGGGGACGCCTTCCGGAGGTGGGATCATGGCAACTGCGAAAGTGAACGGCGCCGAGCTTTACTACGAAGAGACCGGAAGCGGCCCGCCCATCATCCTGTCCCCGGGCGGACTGCAGGGCGCCGCCAGCAGCTACGCGCCGGTGGTCGAGGCGCTGTCCCAGGAACACCGGGTGGTGGTGTACGACCGCCGCTTCGGCGGCCAGTCCCGCAGCCCCATGGTGGTGCAGACGTGGGACATGGTATGCGACGACGTGTTCGGCCTGATGGACACCCTGGGCATCGAGCAGGCGTATCTCGGCGGTGGGTCCTTCGGAGCGGCCATCTCCCTGGGCTGCGCCGTGCGCCGTCCGGAGCGAGTGCGCGCCATCTTCCCCTCGAACATCGCCGGCGGCGTCATCTGCGACGCCTACCTGGCGGCCAAGCTGTTCAAGAGCATGGACTGGGCCGAGAACCGCAGTATCGCCGAGATCGTGGACGCTTTCGACCCCGACGACCGTTTCTCTCCCTTCAGTCCCGAGCTGGCTCAGACCGACGCCGACTACCGGAAGTCGCTGGAGTCCATGGACACCGAGGACTTCATCCAGGTGATGCGGGATACCATCTACGCCCTGTTCGACGGCCCCTACCTGACCCTGGGCATGACCGAGAAGGCGCTGAAGAGCGTGTCCGTCCCGGCCATGGTCATGCCGGGCAACAACGACGTACATCCCCGCGGCCTGGCCGAGGCCGTCCACCGCCTGGTCCCCAACTGCCGCTGGGCCGAAGTCCGCCCCCACAGCGAGGAGCCGGAGAAGTACGTCAAGCGCGTGCTGGGCTTCCTGGCGGAGGTGGAGGGGTGATAGGGCGGGAGTATGTAGGATGGCTCACTCGGCAGGCTGGGCTGGAAAAAGGAAACGCAAACGGGTCGCCAACGCGTCGATCGTCGTCAACATCCGTGCTGTCCGCCGAATGCACTTCGAACTCCAACTTGCCACTCGGCCTGTCATGAACCATCTTCCAGCGTCCTAGAACATCTTGCCCAAGAACTGACGGCAAGTCGTTGCTGACCTCACCATATGGAGCGACGAGCACTGGAATCTCGTACCGGTACACGGGTAAATGATCATCGTCACGAAACGACACTACCGCGGTTACTGTCCACCTCTTTACCTTTCCACCACCAGAATCAACGCAAACCTCCCCACCCAAGCGATCATAAGGCAAAGCTAGGAGGAACCCATCTTTTTGATGAATGCACGTGAAAGTTGCGCCCGTATCGACCATAAAATCGATTGGCCCTGCGATCCCGTACTCAGGGATTTGAATCACCCCAGTCAGATACGGGTGACCATAATCGAACCACCCCGTGATCACAAGATCATGACCTTGGGCCGGGAACTTAAAAACCTCACCACAACGCCACCTTCGTTTCCCCCATTGGATTCGATTTGCTCGACCACATCCTCCAATTTATCCCCAAACACCAAGATCTTGCCCGCACCTGTACCGACCCATTTATCGGGATAACTTTTCACCAACTCCGCCGACTGTCCCCTTAACCAGGCGCTCAATTCCTCATGCTGCCTGATCATCTGTGCGACCGTCGATGCGGAAGCCGGAACCCAATCCGAGGTTTTTCGCTCATTCACACTCGCATCAGGCATCTTTTCACATCCTCTAACGGTATCCACGACCGCGATAAAGCGCACATTAGCGCAATGAAAGGTCCATTTGCAGTATAGCAAAAAGCTCAGCGCCTGCTGTACCTTCCCTCATGCGTACCCACTTGGCGC
Source organism: Chloroflexota bacterium (assembly GCA_028873965.1). GTDB lineage: Bacteria > Chloroflexota > Dehalococcoidia > Lucifugimonadales > UBA3495 > Bin87. The sequence continues at coordinate 10,316 of JAPPMU010000068.1, read as the reverse complement.
AACCTGTCATTGCGAGCGCAGCGTGGCAATCTCGTTGGGGTAACGGGCGTCGCTGCGGCAACGAGATCGCATGTCGCTCTGCTCCTCGCGATGACAAACTGGGTACGCATGAGGAACCTTACCCAAAACGGTAGAGGTGCCAATGAAACATGTGGTGTCTGGGATAGCAAGATCATCCCTAACCCGACACCAGCATCTCATCCGTCCCCATCAGCGGCGACAGCAGGCGGGGCGCGCCGTTGGTGACCAGGACCATGTCCTGTAGGTGCCAGCAGGGGCCGATGTGCGGCTCCAGGGCCACCACCATGCCCTCCTCCAGGACCCGCTCGCTGGACGGCACCATGTACGGCTCCTGCTGGTGCCACCACGCGCCCACGCCGTGGCCGGCCAGGGCCACGTTGCCCTCGAAGCCGGCCTCGTGGAAGGCGTCGTTGGCGAAGTGGTAGATGTCCGCCGTGCGCGCGCCGGGGACGCACTGGTCGATGGTGGCGCGGTAGATGTCCCGCACCACCCGGTAGGTCGCCTTCTGCTCGTCTGAGGGCGCGCCCACGCAGACGGTGCGCGACTGGTGGCCGGGATAGCCGTTGAGGTAGGCCACGTAATCGTTGCGGATGATGTCTCCGGCCTCGAAGGCCAGATCACTCTCGCCGCCGTAGCCCACGGTGTTGCGGCTGGAGTTGAGGATGCCGTGGACCCAGTTGGCGCCCCGACGCAGGCAGCTTTCGACGATGCGGCTGTGCACCAGTCGTTCCGTGTCGCCGGGCCGCACCGTGGGCAGCACCTCCAGGTACGCCTCGTCCAGCATCCTGGCGCCGGCCTCCAGGGCCGCCACCTCCTCGGGGGTTTTGATCCAGCGCACCCGGTCCATCAGCTCGGTGCTGTCCACGATGCACGCCCGGGGCAGCAGCCGGCCGATCTCCTCCCAGCGGTTGGCGCTGACGTAGCTCTTTTCGAACCCGATGGTCTCCCCGGCCAGTCCCAGGTTCCGCAGCACGGCGGCGGCTCGCTCGTAGGGAGACTCGGCGTAGTCGTCGACGACCTCGATGTTTTCCAGCCACGAGTCCCGGCGTGCCAGGGGCGCGGCGTAGGAGTTCAGCACCATCACCGGCTCGCCCGTGCGCGGCCATACCAGCAGCACCTCACGGGGCGAGTCGGGAAACTCCAGGTGCCGTGCCAGCGTGCCCGGGTAGGCGAACCCGGCCAAGTAGGTGAAGTTCTTGCCCGAGCGGGCAACCACGGCGGAAACTCCCTCTTCGTCCATCAACCGGTGCAGCCGCTCCACGTTGGCGATTATCTTGCCGAAGGCATTGGCCATGACGCTAATTCTCCTTGGAAACGGTTGCCGTGATTTCGTGCCGCCCGGGCCGGCAGCCTATTGCTCCGAAGCGGGCAGGAACACCGGCAGCACCACGTCGGGATTGTCCACCGACGGCACGAAAGTCACCTGCACCGGCATGTCGATGCAGATGTCCTCGGGCGCGACCTGCAGCACGTTGCTGCAAATGCGCAGACCTTCCTGCTCCTCCAACTCGATCATGCAGATGTTGTAGGGCGTCTGCTCCTTTTCCCGGATGGCTGGGTGCACCGGGTGCCGCACGATCACGAAAGAGTACACGAACCCGCGCCCGCTCACCGGGGTCCAGTCGTACTCCAGCGACGAGCACTCCGGACACATGGGCGTAGGCAGGTGCCGGAACCGTCCGCAATCCGCGCACCTCTGGATGCGCAGCTCGCCGGCCCGTGTGCCTTCCCAGAAGCCGCGCTCGTAGTCCGGCACGCGTTCCAGGTCGGGCAGCGGCACGCCCTCCAGCGGCTTGGTCATCGCCGGCGACTTCGTGGCAACTTGCTCCGTTTGCTGGGTCATTGCAGTTCCTCGCTATCCCCGGCGGATGATCACGGCGCCGCTCAACTGAGCCACGCTGCTGCATGACAGGACGCGGTTGATCGTCTTGTGTGGCGGCTGGGACGTGGATGTGCCGCGAATGAGACGCACCGCCTCCTGCACGTGGGTCAAGCCGTGGATGTAGGCCTCGGAGTGGTTGCCCCCGTGGGTGTTGACAGGCAGCATCCCGTCGAACCGGATGTTGGCGCCGCCCTCCACAAAATCCTTGGCCTCGCCCCGGGGCACGAACCCGTAGGTTTCCAGGTTGATCAGGCAGAACGGCGTGAAGTGGTCATAGAACATCATCGCGTCCATGTCCGCCGCGCTCAGCCGGGCCCGCGCCCACAGATCCCGTGCGGTGTGCTCCGATTCGGCCACGGCCAGGTCGGGACGGTACACGATGCCGTCGTTTCGCGGACCCGCCCCCTGCGCCGCCGCCTCGACCAGGGTCAGAGTGTTGGCATGGCGCAACTCCCGAGCGCGCTCGGGCGTCGTGAGCACCACTGCGGCCGCGCCGTCGTTCTCCTGGCAGAAGTCCAGCACGTGCAGCGGGTCCACCACCATGCGGGAGTTCTGGTGGTCGTCGATGGTGATGGGCTCCCGGCGTAGAGCGCGGGGGTTCCGCGAGGCGTGCTCCCGCAGGGTCACCGCGACCCAACCGAAGTGGCGGCTGGTGGCGCCGTATTGGTGCATGTAGCGGTGCACGAACATGCCGAAACGGTGCGCCGGCGCCATGCTGCCCCAGGGAACGGCAAAGCTGTCCGCCCCGCCGGGTATGCTCTCCGGCCCCCGGGCTCGACCCAGGCGCACGCCGGAGCGCAGGTTGGCGGCGCGGAAGCACACCACGTAGTTGGCGTAGCCGGCGGCGATGGCAGCGGCCGCGTGTCCCACCGTCGCGTTGCCCGCGCCGCCGCCGTAGGAGATCGATTCCCAATGCCGCAGGTTCTTGATGCCAAGGGACTGCGTCAGCAGGGTCTCGTGGTTCGACTCCATGTCGTAGCGGATCAGGCCGTCGATGTCCTGGGGCGCGATTCCGGCGTCGTCGCACGCGGCTTTGATTGCCTCCGAGGCGAGTTGGAGCTCGCTGCGGCCGGAGTCCCACGAGAATTCGGTTTCGCCTACGCCGACGATGGCGGCCTGGTCGCGTATGCCGTTGGTGTCGGCGGGAATGATGTTGGGCGGCATTGCCGGTTATTCCTCCTCCCAGAATACGACCTTGCGCTGTTGCAGGTCATGGATCTGCTCGTCGCTGTACCCCAGCTCCCGGAGGATGGGGCGGGTCTGCTGCCCCTTCAGCGGCCCCGGGCCGACCCGCCCCGGCGTTGCGGAGAAATCGACCACCGGAGAATATCGCCAGAACTCGCCGAACCGCGGCGCTTCCACCTGGGTGAGCATTCCGCTATCGCGTACGTGAGGGTCCTCGTTGAAGAAGAAGTACATCCCCCGGTCCTCGGCCTTGACGCACATGACGTCGGCAGCGGTGAGCAGCCGTTCCCAATGGAGCGGTTCGTCGGTGGCGAACACTTGGGCCAACTCTGCGGCAAGAGCATCGTCGTGCTCCTGGCGCGCCTGGGGAGTAGCGAACCGGGGATCATCCAGCAGGTTGGTCCGGTCAATGGTGCGGCACAGGGACTGCCACTCATCCTCGAATGGACAGGCCAGGAACACCCAGCCGGTCTTCGCCCGGTACAGGCGGTAGAGGGCGTGCAGGCCGTATCCGTCCCCGTCCGGCAGCGGGCGCGGCTGCTTGCCCTGGTGCCAGTAGAAATCGTCGATGTTGGCGTAGGCGTTGGCCGCGATCATGGTGGACTCGACGTATTGCGCCTTGCCGGTGCGCTCGCGGGCGTATAGGCCCAGCACCAGTCCCACCGCGTTTACCATGCCCGTATTGTGATCGGCGGTGCCGTCGTTGGCGCGTTTGAGCTTCCGGGAGACGGCGGTGATTTCGTCGATGGACATGGCCTGATCCGGCGGCGGGAAAGCGTCCCGACCCATCTGGGCCACGCCGCCTCCGGACACGGCGCCAGCGATGGGCGCCATGGACGGCCGGTGCGAGTAGGGCCCGGTGGAGCCGTAGCCGCCGGCGTACAGGTACACCAGGTTGGGGTTGATTTTCGCCAGCTGTTCGTAGCCGATGCCCGTGCGTTCGGGAGCGCCCGGCCGCATGCTGTGCAGCAGCAGGTCTGCTTTGGCCGCCAGCTTGCCCATGATCTCCTGGCCCTCCGGCGTCTTGAGATCCAGGCAGATGTCCTCGGAGCCCGCCATGGTGCGGTGCACTGACATCGGCATACCTTGCCGGCCCCAGTCGCCTCCGGGCGCCTCGATTCGGATCACCCGCGCGCCCAGCTCGGCGACCAGGGCGCAACCCAGCGGGCCATTGATTACCGTGCCCAGGTCCAGCAGGGTTATCCCTTCCAGCGCGTGTTTCGGCATGAGCGCATTTTTCCCGTTGGAACGCCCGACGGGGCCGTTGCCCAACCGCGCCAGGACTTCCGCAGTGTGCTGGCCCAATGCTGGAGCCGGACCCTGGGTTTTTCCCGGCGTACCGCTCATGCTCACTATTGGGCCGAGCTGTCGCGTGTCGCCCACGCCCGGCACGTGCACGTCCTGGACGTTCCCGTTGTGCACGATCTGGGGATGGTCCAGCGCCTGCTCGGAGGTGTAATAGGGTTCGGCGGCAACGTTGCCGGCCTCGCCCAGGAATATGTCCATCCACTCCTGCAGGGTCTTCTCCTGCACCTTCTCCAGCATGATGCGTTCCAGGGCGGCCACGGCTTCCTGATCCAGGAATGGCGCGCGCTCGAATCGCGGGTCCTCGTAGATGAAGTCCATGTCCAGCCAGTGCATCATGGACCGGAACAGCCGCTCCACCACGTTGCCCAGCTGGATCCATTGGCCGTCTTTGGTGCGGGCCGGCAGGTAGCCCGTGGGGTTGGGCCGCCCGATGCCCACCCTGGGGTCCGGCGGGTAGGTGTCGGGCAGGTTCTCGATCATCTGGCCGTACACCCACGAAACGTGGTCGTAGGTGGTCACGGCCTTCAGCATGCTGGTCTCCACCTGCTGGCCCAGGCTGGTCTTCTCCCGCACGTACAGGGCCGCCGTGATGCCGCGGATCAGCGCCGTAGCCGCCGCGTGGCAGACCCCCTGCACCACCACGTAATTCGGGCCTTCCCGGGGGTTCTGCTCGGCGAACATCATCATTCGGCCGCTCTTGGCAGCCACCACCCCGTCGTAACCCTTGTAGTTAGCGTAGGGCCCTTCGGATCCGAACCCGGTCAGCGTGGCATATACCAGCCCGGGATGGCCATCACGCAGGCTCTCGTAGTCGACGCCCAGCCGCTGAGCGACGCCCGGCCGGAAGTTCTCGACCACCACGTCGGACAGCCGCGCCAGCTTATGCGCGTTTTTCCGTCCCTCATCCGTCTTCAGATCCAGGACGACACTCTTCTTGCCCCGGTTCCACTGGATGGAGCCCGGCACATCCCGGAACTTCTGGCCGCTCGGGGGCTCGACCTTGATAACTTCAGCGCCGAAGTCGGACATGACCATCGTGGCCACGCCCCCGGCCCGCCCGCTGGTGAAATCCAGGACGGTGATCCCATCAAAGACCTGCGCCATCGCGCCCCCTTGCAGTTCGTCGTCTCCGCGCCATGGTACGGCGTTTTTGCCGTGGGCGCCATCCGCGGCACGGATCACATCGAAAATCTGCAACTGCTCTGCGCCCACTGCAACCGGGTGAAGGGGGACCGCCTGCAGGAATACCTGGTGGCCCGGCTGCGGGAGATGGGCATGGCGGCGTAACTCACCGGAAAGTTCACTGGCAAACCATTTCCCTATGGCTCTACTGGACGATATGCCCCCAATACCTCCTGTACCTCGCCATATATGGTGTTTAACTTTGCCTCTTCGTAATCAGGAGGGCACAAATTTATGGCTACGTTGAGCACTATTTCTCCCCCTGAGTAAGCCCGAGACGCTATTGACCATACGTAATGGTCGAAAACGTGCGTACCCGGCTCGAGGTCTCTCAAACACAGCAGATAGTATATGCAGTCAAATAATGCGCTTCCGGGGGTACTTCCCAAAAATACTTCGATAGTTCCTTTGGCGTCTTCTGCTATGCTAACCGATGTGATGGAACCCAGTTTTCGCCGAGCAGAAGGAGACAAGAGAATGCGGGTACCCAGCGGTCTGGTCTTGTGCATATTGGCCGCGTCCACTAACGCAGTCCCGGAGACTTGGACACCAAAGAAATTTGGGGGATCCTGCCAAATGTTGGTTTTCGTTCCACGAAGATGCCAAAACCGATTGAAGATCGCGGTAGGAGACCATCGGAACGCCAATTTGAGAGAACGAACTGAATCAAAGAGAGTAACTCGTTCGCTTGATCGGCCGCCGCAAACGCCATGAAAGAATCCGAAAGCAGATAGGTTTGTACTGAGGGATGCTGACTTGCCGCGATGTATGCGGCGCCATAAAAATCGGGCAGGCTATCAGTACCACTTGATTCCATCTCGGAAGAAAACCCCAGGAGATCGCTATAAAAGCATAGATGATCTCCCAAAGGTTCGAGCAAATTCTCGGGTGCCGGATGAATATTCGCCAATGGAACAGAGATGGTGCCTTCCCCGCCTTTCATAATGGACGCCCCGATGCTTTTGCAAAACTCGTTCGAGATTGCAAAAGCATCCATGTAATGGCGCCAATTACCATTTGGCAGGACGGGTGCGTCGTGCTGCAAATTATCATCATTGTGACTGCTGTTCATGAGATGTTTTCCGTCGGATTGCATCTGAGCGTCCAATCTTCGCATCGTCCCGCTTGCGTCATTTTCATTTCCATGATAGCACTGTGCTAAAGCCTGTACCAACACCGTCATCACCGTCCGGCGTTTACATTATTGCTAAATCCTGCTATCTACCGGCACTCACTGCCTGCGCAAATGATGAAATAAGCGACGCTGTCAATCCTACAGTAAGCATTATGTCCCCGAGCGTGCGGAGGTCCCATGGCTGAACCATCCAACCTTTATGCCGACCGGCCCGGTCCGGGCAAAGTGTTGCACGTCATCCCGTCCGATTGCTCGTGGGATGGTGATTGGGAGTTGACCGCAGACCTCGTGGTGGAGATTCAGGCTTCCGGGGAGGAAGTGCTGGCTGTCTCTCATCACCTGACGGTTGAGGAGTACGGAGAGGGCGCATCGGTTGAAGAGGCGGTTCAGGACCTGCTGACGTCATTGTCGGAGTACCGCGAATCTTTGGAAGAGCGGGAGGCCAGACTTGGCGCATCAGCCGCCGCCGACCTGGCGAAATTGCGTGGCATCATCCGCCGCTGCGCTCACGGGTAATCCCGGATGGACGTCAGGGAGTTGCAACGGGCTTTGCGGCGCAAGTTGGGCGCGGTAGAAGATAGGCGTCGTCACCACGTTTTCTGGTGGTTCGAATTCGATGGCCGGGAACACCGGGTTGCAAAGTTCTCGCATTCCAGCCGCGGCCAGTTGCCCCAATACATTCTTTCGGATACCGCCAAACGGCTGAAGCTTACCAACTCTGAACTTGACGACTTGGTAAATTGCCCGCTGACGGCGGATGAATTCCGGCGATTGTGGGCTATTCGCCGCTGACTATCGACGCTGCAAAGTCCATACGCAATCGCGGAAGTGGGAAGTTCTACTCCCTGACGGTTCGTTGACGGGCCCAACTCCGCTGTTTACACTGCCGGGCACCGCATCGCATCCTTCGCATGGGTCTCGAAGGTCCCACCACCAGGAGAGGTGTTCGCCATGCCTTTGCCGCCGAACCGCGTAGATTACAGCCCCATCATCGACCGCCCCGTTATCAAGTGGCCCAACGACGCCCGGGTCGCGCTGTGGATCGCTCCCAACGTCGAGCACTACGAGTACGAGCCGGAATTCGACGGGAACCGCGATCCCTGGCCGCGCATGCCCTATCCCGACGTGCAGCAGTATTCCTATCGGGACTACGGCAACCGGGTGGGCTTCTGGCGCATGGCCGACGTGCTGGACCGGTACAACATCCGCTGCTGCGTGTCCCTGAACATGGCCGTGCTGGAGCATTTCCCCGAGATCGGCGAGGCCATGGTGCAACGCAACTGGGACTTCATGAGCCACGGCATCTACAACACCCGCTACCTGAACAACTACACCGAGGAACAGGAGCGGGAGTTCTACCGGGACACCATCGACACCCTGAAGCGCCACACCGGCAAGCAGCTCAAGGGCATGCTGGGCCCGGCCATCTCCGGAACCGAGCGCACCCCCGACCTGATGGCCGAGGCCGGCCTCATCTACCACACCGACTGGATGCACGACGACCAGCCTGTGCCCATCCGGGTCAACAGCGGCAAGCTGGTGTCGGTGCCGTACTCCATCGAGTTGAACGACGCGCCGCTGTTCCGGCAGCACTACGAGGGCGACTACTTCGCCGAGATCTGCAAGGCCCAGTTCGACCAGCTCTACCAGGAAGGCGCCCAGAGCGGCCGGGTCATGTGCATCGCCCTCCATCCCTACCTCATCGGCCAGCCTCACCGCGCCCGGTACCTGGACGATGTATTGAGCTACATCATGTCCCACGACGGCGTCTGGCAGACCACCGCCGACGACATCGCCGAGTACTACATCGCCAACTACTACGACGAGGCGGTGGCCCACGCGGCGCAGTTGAACGGGTGATCGCGCCTAAATCGTCGTTCCCGTGCCCGACTCATCATTCCCGCGCCCGACTCATCATTCCCGCGCCCGACTCGTCATTCCCGCGAAAGCGGGAATCCAGAGCGCCCAGTTCAGTTCGTCATTGCGAGCGCAGCGCGGCAATCTCGTTGCGACCAGAGCCGTTGCTACGCCAACCGGATTGCCACGTCGCTGCGCTCCTCGCAATGACATCACCACCAGAGAGGAGATAAAGTCATGCCCGCAGAACGGCGCTTCGGGATGGACCACCCGCACTACGACTGGTCGCCTTTCAACACGCGGGGCATCCTGCGCTGGCCGGATAACGCGCGGGTTGCCCTGTGCGTGATTGTCAATCTCGAACACCCGGAATGGGACCCGCCGGCCGACAGCTTCACCACGCCCTTCTCCGGCGGCCTGGGCGCCCGTGGGTTCCCGGACTACGCCCGGCTGTCCCACCGGGAATATGGCCACCGGGTGGGAATATTCCGCGTGCTGGATACCCTGCAAAAACACGGCATCCCGGCCACGGTGGCCATGGACGCCATGACCGCCGAGAACTATCCCTACCTGGTGCGCCATTGCCAGGAGGCCGGCGCCGAGATCATCGGCCACGGCGTGTCCCTGTCGCAGATGATAACCAGCAACATGTCGGAGGATGCGGAACGGGAGTACATCAGCCAATCGGTGGCCGCCCTGTCCCGCGCCACTGGCGGCGCGCCCGCCGGCTGGCTGGGGCCGGAATACGGCGAGTCCAACCGCACCCCGCAGCTGCTGTCCGAGGCCGGCCTGCGCTACGTCTGCGACTGGGTCAACGACGAGCAGCCCTACCCGCTGCACAGTCCCCACGGCGAAATGTTCACCCTGCCCATCATGTGGGAGCTGGACGACATATCCGCCATGTGGGAACGCCGGGTGGTCGTCGGCCGGTACCAGCAGCTCCTGGAGGAGAGCTTCGAAACGCTGTACGAGGACGGCCGGCAGAACGGGCGGGTGATGGCGCTGAACCTGCACCCCTGGCTCATCGGCCAGCCCTTCCGCATCGGCTACCTGGACCGGGCGCTGGGCCGCATGATGCGTCGCGGCGGCGTGTGGGCCGCCACCGGATCGGAGATCGTCGACTGGTACCGGGACAACCCGCCGACGGCGTGAGCATTGCCCCCAACTAAAATCGTCAGAATCAGGATTTTCGAGATTTACGGATTATCAGGATTGGAAACTTCTGACGCAGAAATATCCCAATCCTGTCCAATCATAAAATCCCGTAAATCCTGCTTCTGACGTTCCTACATCGCAAAGTGGGTTGAGCGTGAGGAGCGTTGCCGCAACTGACGCCTTACTCAGCGGGTAATCGCGTACACAAACTGGTCGATGACCTGGCCGTCTTTGGTGACGCTCTTTTTCAGGCGGCCCTCGAATTGGTAACCCACCTTCTCCAGCACCCGGGCCGAGGCGGGGTTCCACTCGTAAACGTAGCCGTACACGCGCACCAGGTCGAACTGCTCGAACGCATACTCGGTGAACGTGCGCAGCACTGCGGTGGCGATGCCGCGCCCCCAGAAGGGCTCACCCAGCCAGTAGCCGATCTCGCCCGAACGGCGATGGACGTCCCGCTGCGTCTGGATCCCAATCCCTCCGATCAACTCCGACTCGGATGCGATGGCGAAGTCAGTTTCCGTGGCCTGCTGCGCCACTAGTACTCGATCAAACCTGTACTGGCATAAGTAGGATGCAATGAGTCATAGT
>JAPPMU010000052.1:225155-255356 GCA_028873965.1 Chloroflexota bacterium | reverse complement strand
GAAACACCCTTGACACGAAACACAGATACTGCGAGGCGCTTGCGCCGTGGCAATCTCGACGCCGTAGCAGCAACATCCGCCCTAGGGCGTGTCGTCAAATTATCTCGTCATTCCGGCGAAAGCCGGAATCCAGGCGTTTCCATAACCCAAATCGTTCTGCAATAGCAGATGATTCTGGATTCCCACTTTCGCGGGAATGACGGAAGTGGAACGCTTTGACGCTTGGAAACTCAATTTGACGACACGCCCTAAAGGACTCCCCTACGCCACGAGATTGCCGCGCTGCGCTCGCAATGACACTTCCCCCAAGTCTGAACAGTTACCCGATTGCCGCCCATGTGACAGCCTCAACGGCCCAGGTCTATAATGTTGGCCCCACAAATCAATCTCCGCACACAGACAATCGACACCCTATGCCTAACTTCACCGAACGCCTCCGCGCTGCCAGCGAGACCACCCAAAGCCTGCTCTGCGTCGGCCTGGACCCAGATCCCGCCCGTCTACCTGTTGACGACCCGGCCGAGTTCAACCGATCCATCGTATCCGCCACCGCCGATCGGGTCTGCGCCTACAAGCCCAACCTAGCCTTCTATGAGGCCCTGGGCTTGACTGGCTTCAAGGCACTGGAAAAAACCGTCGACCACATCCGTGCCGAGGCTCCCCACGCCATCGTCATCGGCGATTGCAAGCGCGGCGATATCGACTCCAGCGCCGCCGCCTACGCCACCGCCATGTTCGATGTCTGGGGTTTCGACGCCGTCACGGTCAACCCCTGGGGCGGCATGGACACCGTCGAGCCTTGGCTGACCAAACCCGAAAAAGGCGCGTTCATCTGGTGTCGCGGCTCCAATCGCGGCGCGGCCGACATCCAGGACGTCGCCGTCAGCGGCGTCGGCAACCTCAACCAGCCGCTCTACCTGCGCCTGGCCCGCCGATCCCAGCAACGCGCGACCCACGGCAACCTCGGCCTCGTCGTCGGCGCCACCGCACCTCAGCAGCTGGCCGACGTCCGCGGCATCTGTCCCGACCTGCCCCTGCTCATCCCCGGTATCGGAGCTCAAGGCGGCGACCTGGCCGACTCCGTCCGCTGCGGAGTGGACGCCGGCGGGCGTCTGGCCGTCATCAACGCGTCCCGCTCCGTAATCTACGCCTCCTCCGGCGCCGACTATGCCCCAGCCGCCCGCCGCGCTGCGTCCCTCCTCCGGGACGAGATCAACGCCACCCTCGACGACATGGGGTTGGGATGGGCGTGATGGCTGACGTCGGCGACCTCAAACCCGGCGATGTCGTTCGCCTGAAGAAGCCCCACCCCTGCGGCGGCTACCATTGGCTCGTCAACCGGGTAGGCGGCGACATCGGCCTGCGCTGCCAGACCTGCGGCCACTACGTCATGACCCCGCGCTTCCGCATCCTCAAGCGCATCCGCGAAATCACGCGCTCCACTCCGGAAACTGACGAGCAGCGCGCCAGTTGAACCCCGCTTCCATGCGCTCCGCCCTGGGACGCCGGGGCCGCTACCACAGCGTATCCCTCCTGTGCGCAGTCGTCGCGCTGAACAGCTTCGGCATGGGCGTCGTCGCCCCGGTGCTGCCGTTGTTCCTGGAGCACGAGTACGGCGTCACTGCTGCTGAGGTGGGCATCGCCGTCGGCCTGTTCGGCGTCGGCCGTTTGGTGACCAGCGTGCCGGCCGGTTATCTTTCCCAACGCTACGGACGCCGCCACGTCCTCGCCCTTGGCGCCGCCATCAACGTGCTTGGCGCGGCTATGGTATCCGTTTCGTTCAGCTACCTCTGGCTGACCGGATGGCGCTTCGTGTCCGGTTTCGGCGGCAGTATCTTCCTCACCGTCGCCACCATTTATCTCCGGGACGAGTCCACCCCGGAGACCCGCGGCCGCCTGCTCAGCCTGCAGGAACTCAGCATCCTGGCTGGCCAGATCGTCGGCCCGCTGCTGGGCGGCTATCTCGCCAGCATCTTCGGTCTCCGCGTTCCCCTTTACTTCCAGGCAATCCTGATGGCTGCCTCGTTGCTGGTCATCGTCCTCGCCTTGCCCGAGTCCCGCTGGCGCGAACAACTCGCCGCCGAGGGAACCATTCCTCGCCGCCCGGATCCCCGGACCGCCAACCCGCCGGCGCAAGCCCCGGACGCTCCACCGGATCCGGCCCGCCGCCGCGGCGCCATCTGGAGGCTGATGTTCAACCCCGCCTTCATCTTGGTCGGCATGTTCGCGCTGATGATCGTCGCCAACCGCCAGGGCGCGCGCCTCAGCGTCATGCCCCTCTTCGGCCATCAGAAAGGCTTCGGCCCCGACGATCTCGGCCTGTGGCTGAGCATCACGCACTTTCCCCAGTTCTTCACCACCATGCTGTCCGGCTATCTGTCCGACCGCTTTGGTCGCAAAACTCCCATTCTGCCCTCGGTCATCCTGATCACGCTGGGCATCGCCGCGTTCATCTGGGCGGGCAACCTGTGGCAACTCCTGTTGTCCGGCGTGTTGCTCGGGATGGGCGAAGGTCTCGGCAGCCCCGCCGGAACCGTGTTCTTCGCCGACATCGCGCCTCCGGGACTGGAGGGAGTAACCATCGGACTCCTCCGCACCTTCGGCGGCGTGGGCACCGTCATCGGAGCCCTGGTCCTCGGCGCCATCGCCGACGCCAGCAGCTTCTCGTGGTCACTGTGGGTCGACGCCGCGGTTTTCGCCGCATCCGGCATCGGCCTCCTGATATTCGTCCGCGAAACCTACCGCCGCCGCCCCACCTGACAACTCGCCAACGCACACCGCCTATCTAACCCCAGGGCAACCGCATACGGGCAGTTAATGCCCGTCATTCCTGCGAAAGCAGGAATCCAGTGTACGAATTCGTTAATGACGTTTCAGATTCGTTCATTTAGTGGCTAATGGACTCCGGCTTTCGCCGGAGTGACGCCGTTGTAATTTCATGTGCAATTGCCCTGCCGCCCAACCGCCCAAATTTGACCGGCTGCATCAACACAACCGTATCCTGTCCATCCCGTTTATCCCGGTAAATTTCACTCTCAGCCGTTGCCATGTGCCATTGCTCCAACACCGCAAACATCATCGATTTAGACGCGATTGTCCTGGCCTAAACCTACGGCAATCCCATATGGACAGTTTAATGCCAGTCATGCCGGCCCTGAGCCGGAATCCGGACCCGTCGCCGGGCGTTGCACCCTCACCCGGGACAACAGCAAACCCCCGATGATGAACAGCAGCGCGCTCGCCCCCAGCAGCGCCGTGTAACCGAACCCCGGCCCGAACCACACCGACACCAGGTCCGGCAGCGGCCCGATCGCCTTGGCTCCCGCCGCTCCGATCAGCGTTCCCAGGTTCACTACGCCCATGTGCTGCGCCTCCCGGCCCGGCGTCCCCAGGTCGTTGGCCAACGCCCAGTGCGTCGTCAGGATGATGCCCACCGCGCCCCCGATCATACTCGCCACCAGCACCGCCAGCAGGTACGTGCTCACCCACATCATCGCGATCGTTCCCGTCAACGCGGCCACCGTTCCCACGGCCAGCACCGGTTTTCGCCCGACCCGGTCCGAAAGCCAGCCCGACGGATATGTGGTCAGCACCAGCATTCCCCCGATGCCGATGATCGCAACCCCCAGCGCCTGCGCCGGGTTATCCACCTGCACCTTGTCCCGCAGGAAAAACAACCCATAGGTCGTGAAGATCACCACCGCTGCCAGGAACGCGGCCCGGGATGCCACGAACCACGGCAGATCCGGATGCAGTCGTGACATGCTGGTCGATTCCGGAAACGCCATCGCCGCCCGGTGGAACGTCGCCGTCGCCGCTCCGCCGGCACCGTGCATCCGTCGATAGATGGTCGTCGAGCTTATCGCCGCCGTGACCAGTATCGCCGCGGCAAACATCGCCAGCGTAGCCCACAACCACCAGGCGTTGTCCGGACGCGAGTAGTGCCCCACCATCAGCGCCGCCAGGCACAGGATGCTGGCTCCGCCCAGCGCTTCCAGCAGGGTCTTGATCGACGCTGCCACGCCCATTCGGTTTGCCGGCACCAGTTCCCGAATGCTGGCCAGGTACGGCGAATACGCGATCCCCGAATTGATTTGTATGAACAGCCACACCACCAGCAGGCTGCTGTACGTCAGCGGCGCCGCCAGTGCGATCAGCGCCACCGGTATGCACACGCAGGCCCACAGCATGTAGGGCAACCGCCTTCCCAGTCTCGACCGTGTCCGGTCGCTTGCCCATCCCACCGGCACCTGCACCAGCGCCCCCGCCAGCATCCCCGCCAGCCCCAGCATCCCCAGCAGCGTGTTCTTGGCGGCCTCGGGCGCTACCTCCAGCACCAGGATGGGCAGCACCGCCGTGTCCATCGCCAGCACGAACCCGGCCAACCCGAAGCTGTACGCGTTCAGCCGCGCCAGCGACCACTTGCCCCAGGCTTCCGTTGCCGCCGCCGACTCGGGCAAAGTCCCGTAACCGTATGCGTTCATAATAGTCAGAAGCAGGATTTACAGAATTTCATGATGGGGCAGGATTGGGAGATCACCTTCGTGGAAAGGCTCCAATCCTGATAATCCTTGAATCTTGAAAATCCTGCTTCTGACGATTCCCAGCCGCAATCTGGGTACGGATGAGAACCTTGATATTCGTTATCCCGTTCACACGCTATATGCTACAATACCGCCGCCGGGGTATCAAACCCGGCCTTTCTTTGGAGACGCCTCGAAAAACTCCCTCTTCCCTGGCGGGAGTAAGGTCGGGGTGAGAGGGGGTTCCATGCGCATTTGCTCATTGCTGCCCAGCGGCACCGAAATCCTGTTCGCCCTGGACTTGCAGGATCGGATCATCGGCGTCACCGACCTCTGCGACTATCCCCCGGAGGCCGCCGACATCCGCGTCGTCTGCCGCAGCCGCATCGACCCCTCCGTCATGTCCAGCGAGGAAGTCGAGGCGGAGATGCACCGCATCCTCTCCAGAGGCGAAAGCCCCTACGACCTCGACGTCGAGTGGCTCCAGGCCGCCGCTCCCGACCTCGTGATCACCCAGGACCTGTGCTACTTCTGCGAAATCGACGCCGGTACCGTCCAGCGCGCCGTCGAACCCATACCCGCGCCTCCGGCCGTCCTTAACCTGAACCCCCGCACCCTGGACGAAATCCTCGGCAGCTTCCTTGAAGTCGGGAATTCCTGCGCCGTTCCGGAGCGCGCCTGTCAATTGGTAGCCGGTCTGAAAGAACGCATCGAAACGGTGGCGGCCAAGCTCGACCGGGCTCCGTCCCGGCCCGCCGTTTTCTCCATCGAGGGCGTCAATCCTCTCGTCATCGGCGGTCATTGGGTGACCGACCTCCTGATCCGCGCCGGCGGCCGTTTGCCCCAGCGTTTCGCGCCCGGCTGCCCGGCGGAGCGCATACCCTGGGAAGACGTCGTGGCCGCGCAGCCCGACAAACTTTACATCGACCTCTGCTCCTCCGATCTCGCCCGCAGCGTCCGCGAAATCCCCTGGCTCGCCGCCCAGCCCGGCTGGAACGACCTGCCCGCCGTCCGCTCCGGAGAGGTTTACCTCATCGACCACAGCACCCTCAGCCGCCCCGGCCCCCGCGTCGTCGACGGCCTGGAACTGCTCGCCCAGCTCACCCACCCCGACCTGTTTGAAGGCCACGTCCCGCCCGACACCGTCCTGAAACTCGACCCTGCCATCGCCCCCAATGACCCGGATCTCATCGGGGAAGCCTTCAAACCTTGGCCCGCGGCCACACCTCACTCCTACCCCCTTTCGTCTGCGGATCTGCATGACTGCCAGCCGCCAGCCGCTTGCGTCGCTCATAGCCAGGTTTGTCGAACCACGAACGCGGCGTAAAGAGGGTACGCCGGGGCTGCCGCGATCTTGTCTGAGTCGAAAATATCCTGTGCATCCCGTTCATCCTGTCTATCCTGTAAATATTCGGTCTTGCTTCAAGGCTGCGTGCGTGTGAGGTTATCGCGCCCGTTGCCAACCCGCAGGAGGCCGTGGCAAATCGATAGCGCCCAGTCCGACCGTCTGGCATTAGTGATATTGGGCGGGTATAATCATCGCCAACCTAACCGGGGGTTAACGCGCAGTGGTTAGTCAAAACGAGTTTCGGCAGGCCATGTCAAAGTTTGCGACTGGGGTCACGGTTATCACCACGCTGGACCCTTCAGGCAATCCTCACGCCATGACCGCCAACGCTTTCACTTCGGTTTGCCTGGATCCGCCGACTCTTCTCGTATGTGTGGCCCACAACACCATCACCTACGGCTACGTGGAAGAGCAGAAGCGCATCGGCGTCAACGTGTTGCGCGAGGAGCAGGAAGAACTCGGCCGCTACTTCGCCCGCAGACCCGAGCAGCGGGAAGGCAACCCCGACTACTCCTACTCCATGGGTGAGCACAACGTGCCCGAACTCAACGGCTCTATGGTCTTCTTCAATTGCGACATCGTCGGATCCCACGTCTACGGCGACCACACCATCTACGTGGGCGAAGTCCGCGAAATGCGCCGCGGCCAGGATGACGCCAACCCGTTGATGTTCTACGACAGCCACTGGTACCATCCCGCCCACGAATAGCCCGCCCGGCCGTCGTTCGGCCCTCGCGCAGAAACCACTGGGGGCAGGTGCTGAACCTGCCCTCAATCGTACCGCCGTCCGTGTGCGCATCACCGCCCATCTCCCATACTGAACGACCATGACCATGCCCGCAAACTCACCGCCCAATAACCGCGATCTCCACTTTGGCGCCAGCATGGCTCTCCCGGCCAGCCGCACTGCCGAGCAGGCCCGCCTCATGGAGGACCTCGGCTTCGAGTACATGGGCGCCGGGGAGCACTTCATGCGCGGTCGTCCCCCTGGCCCGACCCACGCCGCTTTGCCGCTGCTCGCCGTCGCCGCCGGCGCCACCCAGCGGATGCGCCTTGTCACCTCGGTCACCCTGGCTCCCTTCTACCACCCGCTGATGCTCGCCCGGATGACGGCCACCCTGGATATCGCCTCCGGCGGCCGGCTCACCCTGGGCGTCGGGGTCGGCGGCGAGTTCCCCATGGAATACGAGAACGCCGGCCTCGACATCCGTCGTCGCGGCCGCCGCACCGACGAGTGCCTCGACGCCCTGCGCCGCCTCTGGACCGAGGACTCGGTCACCTTTCAAGGTCGCCACTACACTCTGGACGAAGCCGCGATCAACCCCAAGCCGGAACAGCAGCCTCACCCTCCCGTGTGGGTGGCCGGCCGCCGTGACGCCGCCATGCGTCGCGCCGTCCGGTATGGCAACGGCTGGCTGCCCTACTTCTACAGCCCCGAACGCTATCGCGACAGCGTCGCCAAAATCGCCGCCTTCGCCGATGAGGAAAATCGCGACATCACCGACTTCCAGTGGGCCTTTTTCCCGTACATCACCCTGGCGCCCACCGAGGAACAGGCGGCCCGCACCGCCGCCGCTGCCCTGGGCAACCAGTACCTCTACGGCGGCGAGTTCATCAACATCGTCCGCCGCTACTGCCTGCTGGGCACGCCCCGGATGTGCATCGAACGGCTCGAAGAATACATCGACGCCGGCGCTCGATACATTATCTTCAGCATCGCCGCCCCCCGCGAGGATCGCCGCCGCCATCTCGAAGTCATCGCCAAGGATATCGTCCCCCACTTCCGCGGCCGCTGATTCCCGTCACACCGTTCCGCTCTGGGTTCTGTCATTGCAAGCGCGGCGTGGCAATCTCGTACCGGGAGAAGCGATTACGCGGGAAAGGCCAATCAATCCATCGGGATTGCCCCGGCGCTACTGCGCCTGGCAATGACAACTGAAAAGCCCTGACGATGCCCGTCAGGCAATGTTGGCCTCTATGCCGATGTTGTATAATGTGCGCTAACCTCTAAATGAAACTCCCAGTAACAACCGCTCCTG
Organism: Chloroflexota bacterium; assembly: GCA_028873965.1. Lineage (GTDB taxonomy): Bacteria > Chloroflexota > Dehalococcoidia > Lucifugimonadales > UBA3495 > Bin87. Next base: position 247,446 of record JAPPMU010000052.1, on the reverse strand, counting down.
TCCAACGGCATCGGAGTACGTGAGCTAAAATGAGCGTTATTGAACTGCTCGATACTAAGTTCGACGGGACCCCCGCTACCCAGTCGCCCGTTTCCATTCAACCCCAGGGCGACCGCACCAGGCGGGTGATGATGGTCCAGCCGGCGTCGGCTGGTGGCAACTTCGAGTACATCGCCATCCCGCGGCAGGGCATGCTTTTTCTCTCTGGCGCTTTGGCCCAGTGGGAGGGCCCCTACGTTTACGAACGGGACATCTGGTTCGAAGACCGCCTGGGCCGCATGGACCCCGACAAGGACCTCGACGGCATCGACGTCCTGATGATCACGTCTCTCATCAACGAGACGCCTCGCGCCTATGAACTCGCGCGCCAGGCCCGTGATTTCCACCCCGAACTCGTGATCCTCGGCGGCGGCCCCCAGATGAGCCCGTTGCCCGAAGAGGCCATCGCCCGCGGCGGCTTCGACGCCATCGTCAACCGCGAGGGCGAGGATATCATCGGCCAGCTCTGCGATATCCTCCTCACCTTCCGCGACGACCGCAAGTACCAATACCTGGAGCGGGTTGCCGGCATCTCCTTCATGCGCGACGGCCACGTCACGCAGACCCGACGCAAGGGCTTGGTTTCCCCCGACTTCGTGCCCCTGCCCGACTTCCGGTCCATCCGCGGCCTGTCCCCCATGAATCCCATGGCCGGCGGCGTCCTCGAAACCGTGCGCGGCTGCACCGAAAACTGCTCCTACTGCCAGGTCATCCAGCAGTTCCTCGGCTACCGCCTCATCGACCGCGACACCGAGTTCCGCCGCATCGAGCAGTTGGAAGAACTGGCCGCCGACGGCCTGATCCACACCGGCCGCAACGGCAAGTTCAACGTCTTCATTTCCGACGACCTGCACACTCCCCCGCTGCGCGCGGTCAAGTTCCGCAACGAGCGCCTCGAACGCCTCAAGGGCTGGGCCGGACGCACCGACTCCATGAACATGATCTGCCAGGCCCGCGCCGAGATCGGTCAGGACGACGAGCTCGCCGACGCCCTCCTCGACGCCAACGTCAAGATGCTCTACCTCGGCGTCGAATCCAACAACGCCGAGAGCCTCGCCGCCGTTCGCAAGCGCCAGGAACCCGGCCAGATGCAGAAGGACCTGGTCCATCTCAACGAAAAGGGTTTCTCCGTCGTCGCCATGACCATCATCGGTCTGCCCTACGACACCGAGGAATCCATCATGACCCTGGCCGACTGGGTCACCCAGCACAGCCGGTACCAGACCGCCAACCTCCTCACCCCGCTTCCCGCAACGTCCAACTGGAGCCTCAAACCCCTGAACGCCCAGGGCGAGCCACTGCAAGAAGGCGAGATGCGGCCCTACGAGCTCTATACCGGACGCCAGTTCGTCCACGAAGACGAACGCTGGAACATGGCCGAGAGCCGGGAGTTGTTCGACAAGTACAGCGCCAGGCTCACCTCCATCGACGCCCTCTACGGCCGGATTTTCCGCATCCTCGGGAATTACCGCCTGCGGCAGGCCCGCAGCGTGCAGGACCTGTCCGAAGCCACCGAGACCATGCGCAACTGGTCCCACCAGGTCGAACAGGCCGGCAAGGAATTCGGCGAAAACCTCAACCAGCGCGTGACCGAGCTGTCCGATACCCTGCGCTCCGTCAGTCAGCCCCTGTCCAACATGGGCTCCGACTTCATGGACAATCTGCGGGTCAGGATCAACGAGACCTCGGAGGCCCTGCGGGTTTACGCCGAACGCGCTGACAGCGGCAGCAAGGACGTCGCCACCGGAATCTCCGCCCGCGTCAGCGAGGTCACCGAGATGCTCAACGGCGTTCTGGATTCGGCCACTCACCGGCGTAATCCCAACCAGGCGCGATAGCATGACGTCCATCGGCGGCCCTGACCGGAGGGTGGTGGTAACCGGCGTGGGCATGGTCAGCCCGCTGGGTTTAAACGTCGCCGACACGTGGCGCGCCGTCGCCGCCGGCCAGTCCGGCATCGACTACATCACCGGGTTCGACGCCGAGGCATTCGACACTCGCTTCGCCGCTGAGGTCAAGGGCTTCGACCCTGAGAATTACCTCGAGCGCAAGGACGCCCGGCGCATGGACCGGTTCGCCCAGTTCGCCGCCGTGGCCGCCCAGGAAGCCTGCGCCCAGGCCGAGCTCAACCCTCGTGAAATGGACCGCTACAGCGTCCACGTCGTCGTCGGCAGCGGTATCGGCGGCATCACCACTCTCACCGAGCAGCACCGGGTCCTGTTGGACCGCGGCCCGCGCCGCGTGACTCCCTTCCTCATCCCCATGATGCTCGCCGACATGGGCTCCGCCCAGGTCTCCATGGTCACCGGAGCCATGGGCGCCAACTACTGCATCACCTCCTCTTGCAGCAGCGGCGCCGACGCCATCGGCGCCGGGTGGGATCTGATCCGCCACGGCAAAGCCGAAGTCGTCCTCGCCGGCGGCGCCGAGGCTCCCGTCGCCCCCCTGTCCGTCGCCGGTTTCAACGCCCTCCGCGCCCTGTCCCGCCAGAACGACAACCCCCAGCGTGCCAGCCAGCCCTTCAATCGCAACCGCGACGGCTTCGTCCTGGCCGAAGGGTCGGCCATCATGGTCCTCGAAAGCGCGGAACACGCCGCCGCCCGGGGCGCCGAACCCATCGCCGAACTGCGTGGCTACGCCGCCACTAGCGATTCCCACCATCTTACCGAGCCCAACCCCACCGGCCAGAGTGCGGCCACCGCCGTCACCGAAGCCCTCGCGGCCGCCCGCCTGCAGCCCGCCGAAGTCGACTATCTCAACGCCCACGGCACTTCTACGCCCCTGAACGACTGGCACGAAACCAAGGCTCTCAAACTGGCCCTGGGCGACGAAGCCTACCGCATTCCCGTCAGCAGCACCAAGAGCATGACCGGGCACCTCCTCGGCGCCGGCGGCGCCCTGGAAGCCGCCCTGTGCATCCAGGCCCTGGCCGAGGGCCTGATGCCGCCCACCATCAACCTCGACGACCCGGACGACGAGTGCGACCTCGACTACGTACCCAACACCGCTCGGGCCGGCGATATCAACGTGGCGCTCAGCAACTCCTTCGGGTTCGGCGGTCACAACTCCGTGATCGTCTTGACACGACCCGATCTGTGACCTCTCGTCGGCATACTCCCCCACCCCGGCGCTGGCTGCTACCGCCCCGGCCCGACGGCCATCGTTTCCCTTCCAACCTGTCCGCCTCGGCTGTCCAACTGCTCCTGTCCCGGGGCATTGGCGACGAGGCGGCATTAACCAGATTCCTCGACCCTGCCGGCGTACCCTATCCGCCCGATTCCCTCCCCGGCGTCGACGCTGCCTTGCCGCGGCTCGCTGCCGCCGTCCGCTCCCGGGAAACCGTCGCCGTCTTCGGCGATTTCGACGTCGACGGCATCACCGGCACCGCGATCCTCAGCGATACGCTGCAACGACTCGGCGCCCGGGTGATCCCCTATCTGCCTGACCCCGTGGCCGAGGGCCATGGCATGACCCCGCTGGCCGTGGACCGCCTCGCCTCACAGGGCGCGTCTCTTATCGTCACTGTCGACTCCGGCGTCAGCAACTCGGCTGAGGTGGCTCTGGCCAACCAAAAGGGAACCGACGTCGTTATCACCGACCATCACGTCCCGCCTCCCCAACTTCCCGATGCCGTTGCCATCGTCAACCCCCGCATGACCGGCAACCAGTACCCCTTCCCCGAGCTTTGCGGCGCCGGCATCGCCTACAAACTTGCCGCCGCTTTGCGGGAGTACATGGGTCAGCCCGACGACCCGTCGCTCCTGGAACTCGCCGCCCTGGGCACCATCGCCGACCTGGTGCCGTTGCGCGACGAGAACCGTCACATCGTCCAACAGGGTTTGGCAGCCCTCCCGTTTACCGACCGTCCGGGACTGCGCGCCCTGCTGCGGCGATCCAACCTCGCCAATCGCCCCATCCGCGCCGAGCACGTTTCCTTCCAGATCGCCCCTCGGCTCAACGCATCCGGCCGCATGGCGCATCCCGAGACCTCGCTGAACCTGCTCCTGACCTCCGACGAGCGCGAGGGCGAGCGTCTCACCACCCAGTTGGAACAGTACAACGCTCGCCGTCGCGATCTCACTACCCGGTCCTTCGAAATCGCCGTGGAACAAACCCTTGCATCCTCTCCTCTCCCGGCGATCATCATCACCTACGACGACGCATACACTCCCGGCATCAACGGCCTCGTCGCCGGACGCCTCGCCGAGCTGTTCAACCGGCCCTCCGTCGCTCTCGCCCGCGCCGACGCGGACCACCTGGTCGCCAGCGCCCGCAGCGTCGGCGATTTCAGCCTGATCGACGCCATCTCCCAATGCGGTGATCTTCTGGTGAAGTACGGCGGGCACCAGGCCGCCGCCGGCTTCACCGTCCGCAACGAACACTACGCCGAAATTGCCGGTCGCCTTACCGGCATCGCCAACGCCCAGATGGGCCTGTTTGCCCCCGAACCGACCCTGGAAGTCCACGCCGAGGGCACCCTGGACGAACTCCTCAGTCCTGCCATGGCCGAGCTGTGTTCCCGTCTCGAGCCCTTCGGCAAGGACAATCCGACGCCCCGCTACTTGAGCCGCGGCGTCCGGGTTACCAACGCCGGCTATGTCGGTTCCAACGGGCAGCATCTGAAGCTGCGCGTCAGCAGCGGTGGCCGCTCCATAGACGCCCTGTCGTGGAACTACGCTGGCGAATGGGGCGGTTACGATGCCGCCGACGTCGTTTTCCAACTGGCCGAGGACAACTATCGCGGCGAGCGTCGCACCTACCTCCGCATCGACGACATCCGCCCGGCGGTATAATTGGGGCCAGCAGGCAGAAGGAGCGGTTCCTATGACACAGCCCAAAGCAAAGCCGCGCGCCAGGCTAACCAACGCCGACTACGTGGCCATGACCCCGGCAGAGAACTCCGGCGCACGCTACCAACTCATCAACGGAGAACTCATTGAAATGTCCGGCGCCAGCTACTCGCATCAGGTCTTCCTGTTTCAGTTATTCATCCCCCTGGGAACTCAGGTTAACGCGCTCGGCATCGGCGAAATTTTCGGTGCGCCCTATGACGTGCACATCGACGAGTTCAACACCTATCAACCCGACCTGCTGTTCGTATCCAACGAACGTCGGCACATTCTCGGCCAACTTGCCGCTGCCGGTGCTCCCGACGTCGTCGTCGAAATCCTGTCTGACTCTACCCGTCGCCGCGACCTCAACGAGAAGCTGCCCATCTACGCCGCTAATGGCGTCCGCGAGGTCTGGATCGTCGACCTCGACGCTGCCACTGTAACCATCCACTCCGGCGACGGCTCCACGTTCGCCCCGATCCGAACCTTCGCCGCTTCGGACACCCTCACCTCCGACGCCGTGCCCGGCGTCGCCGTTGACCTCGCTCCCATCTTCGCCCGCGCTCAGCCCGCCCGCTGACCTGCTTCAGGCCGCAGCATAGTTCTCGACAGCCGGCGCCAGGAGGCGGTACCCATGACACAGCCCAAAACGAAACCGCGCACCAGGCTGACCAACGCGGACTACATGACGATGACTCCGCCAGAGAACTCCGGCCCACGCTACCAACTCATCAACGGAGAGATCATTGAGATGTCTGGAGCAAGCGATGCCCATCAGGTTTTCCTGATGTGGCTGTGTTCCGGTTTGCTGCTACAGGTCGAAGACTTGGGGATCGGCGAAATCCGCATCCCTCCCTACGACGTGCATATCGACGAATTCAACACCTACCAGCCCGACCTGCTGTTCGTATCCAACGCCCGCCGACACGTCTTCAACCCGGATGGTCGCGGTATTACCGGCGCTCCCGACGTGGTTGTCGAAATCCTCTCCGATTCCACCCGTCGCCGCGACCTCAACGAGAAGCTGCCCATCTACGCCGCTAATGGCGTCCGCGAGGTCTGGATCGTCGACCTCGACGCCGCCACTGTAGCCGTCCATTCCGGTGACGACCCCATGTTCGCTCCGATCCAAACCTTCGCAGCCTCGGACACTCTGACCTCCGACGCCATGCCCGGCGTCGCCATTGATCTCGCTCCCATCTTCGCCCGGGCCCGACCTGTCCGCTGACCCATGGCGACAGCCGGTCCGTTAGCCCTCAGCCGGTTCCTGTGACCGTCTCGCACGACGCGCGCGCTCCGGCCGCACCAACCGCGCCCGGTAGATCAGCAGTGGCACCGTCACCACCATGATGGCCAGCGCCACCAGTTGCGCCTCGTTGAACCCGAAGATGTACGTGTTCTGTTCCTGGCGCACGAACGATATGAAGAACCGGCCCGCCGAATACCCCGCGAAGAACAGCGCGAACAGCATCCCCCTCGGCCTCACCCGGTCTTTCAGCCACCAAAGCACGCACGCCCATATCAGGCAGAAGATCAGCTCGTAAGCCACTGCCGGATGTGACGCGGGCCGCCCGTACCCCAGGCTGTCCGGGTCGGTGTACACCCACGCCCACGGCAGGTCGGAAAAACTGGACCAGTGCTCGCCGTTGATGACGTCGCCGATCCGTCCTATCGCCAGGGCAATCAGCAACGCCGGAGCGGCCACGTCGGCCAGGTGCGACACCGGCGGCATTTGCGTCACCGCCCGGTGCATGCCGGTCCATCTCAGCCCCGGGCTATCAAAGAAGCTGGTCAGCCACCGGGCGTTGCGCAGCGTGATATAGGTCGCGCCGCCCGCAAACCCGCCCAGGTACGCTCCGAATATCGCTATCCCGCCGTTCCAGAAATACACGATCCGTGCCGGATTGTATTGGTACACGTCGTCCCAGAAGTCAATGACGTGCAGTATCCGTGCGCCGATGATCCCGCCGATGATGCACCACGTCGCCACCGACAGGATCGCATCTCCGTCCAGCCCCTCTTTGCGCCCCCATCGCCACGTCAGGTACACCGCGACCGCAACCGCGACGAACGTGAAAAAGCCGTGCCAGGAAAGTATGAACCCGGCAGTCCGAATGATGTCCGGATCAAAGGGTATGCTGATAACCGCCAGAATATCCATCGATGATTGTCTTCTCCCTAGGGCGTGTCGTCAAATTGAGTTGCCAAGCGTCGAACCGCTCCATTTCCGTCATTCCCGCGAAAGCGGGAATCCAAAACCGCCTGCTGTGTCAGAACGATTTGGATACGGAAACGCCTGGATTCCTGCTTCCGCAGGAATGACGAGATAATTTGACGACACTCCCTAACCTGCTATCCGTTCCGCATCGAGCGACTGGTCGCCCCAACCCCGTCACTGCTATGAAAATAGCCCTCTTCCCTTGCGAGAGAGGGTTGGGTGCGGAGTATCGCTCGTCGCCGTAGCGTCATGCTCATCATTTTACTTGGCCCGGACGGGCCATCCCCAATTCCTGCGAAAACAGGGACCCGCGCCATGGCAACCAAGATCGCCCCGACGCTAGGCAGTGTTGACATTTTGAACATCATACCGTCGTTCCTGCGAAAGCAGGAACCCAGGAAATCTCTGCCAGCAGAACGTTGACCCCATTTTGTACTCACTGGATTCCCGCTTTCGCGGGAATGACGGTAAATGTCAACTCAACCTACACGGCGTTCGGGATACCTTTTGCCAACGTGCCAACCCTGGTGTGGAAATGATTCCGTGACCCTGAACAGTCGCCTGGGTCCGAGTCCTGTTGATGTTCCGATTTATGCTTCGTTCCTGCCCGAAGGCGAAATCGCCCGCACAAGGTACGCCGCCGCGCCGCTGCCCTGCAAGGACTCGGACACCCGGATATGCTCACTTTCGGAAGACGGCATGACGAACATAGCGGGCCCGGCTCCGGACAACCTCGGCGGGTGCCGCGTCACCCCCGCCACTTTATCCCATACGTCCGCCAGCCCTGGAAAGATCTCTCGCGCCGCCCGCTCGAACGCGTTGCAGCAGCCCCCCGATGTCAACGCTCGCTGCCCCAAGTCACTCGCAATCCCGCGCGTCCTGCTCCCATCCGAGAAATCCTCCGCCCGCAGCGCTTGGTACATCGTCGGCGTCTTCGCATCGATGCTGTCTCCCGGAACCGCCAGCAACAACTCCGCCGCCGAAAGTCGCGGCAGCCGGACTATCTCATCCCCCCGTCCCGTCCCTAAAGCCGTCCCTCCCGTCAGCAAAAACGGCACGTCCGAACCCAGCCCCGCTGCCACCTCCTCCAACTCCGCCTCCGACAGCTCCAGCCCCCACAGCCGGTTCAGTCCAACCAGCGTCGCCGCCGCGTCCGCCGACCCGCCCCCCAGCCCGGACGCCACCGGGATCCTCTTGTCGATGCGTATGCGCGCCCGTGGCACGATCCCGGCCCGTTCGGCCAACGCCTCCGCCGCCTTCCACGCCAGGTTGCCCTTGCCCGACAGACCCGCCCCGTCACACTCCACTGACAGCTCGTCGGCTTCCTCGATGACCACCGTGTCCGCCAGGTCCACCGTCTGCAGTACCGTCGCCACGTTGTGGTAACCATCGTCACGCCTGCCGATGACTTCCAGCGCCAGGTTCACCTTGGCATATGCCTTGAGCTCCAGCCTTTCGGACGCCATTACCGCATCCCGCCCCGGCGCTGGGCCGCCCGCGATCTCGGCGATCCCACCGGCCACTTCGCATCCAGAGCGGCCCACTCGGCGATCCCCAGCGTCGCCGGCCGCCTCTGCCCGTCGACGCCCGCCGCGTCCAGCGCCGCCGCCACTGTCTCCGCCGGTACTCCCGTGCCCTGCATCAGCGAGTTGCGCAGCTGCTTCCGGGGCGCGCTGAACCCGGCCCGCACCAGCGCGAAGAAGCCCTGCGCATCGTCGACCCGGACCGCCGGCTCCGGGCGCACTGCCAACTTCAAAACCGTCGAGGACACCTTGGGCGGCGGCCGGAAACATCGCGCCGGCACCTGCGCCACCACCGACGGCTCGGCGTAGAACTGCGTCGCCACCGACAGCAGCGTGAACTCCCCCTCCTTGGCGTTCATGGCGTCCGCCACTTCCCGCTGCACCATCACCACCAGTACCGTCGGCGGCCGCACGGTCTCCAGGAACCGGCGCACAATCGGCGCGGCGGCATAGTACGGCAGGTTCGCCACCACCTTGTACGGCGTGTCTGCGCCCACCAGGTCGTCGACGTCCACCTCCCTGCCGTCTCCCCGGCTCACCTCGAGATTGGTCGGAAACCCCAGCCTCCCCGGCAACTCGTCGGCCAACCGCTGGTCCAGTTCAACCGCGACGACCCTGCCCGCCTGCTCCACCAATCGCCGCGTCAACACGCCCGCGCCCGGCCCGATTTCCACCACCACGTCCGACCCGTCCGGCTCCGCCGCCGCCACGATCCGATTGGCGATCCTGGCATCGGTGAGGAAATGCTGCCCCAGCGACTTGCGCCGCCGCGCGGGGGTTGGAGCCACAATGGTTCTCGACACGCTTTTACACCGCTGACGACGGTCACGCCCGGATGACCATTTGAGAATCAAAAAAGTGGCCGCACACCTCACGTCGACTCCAGCCTGGGGGCATATCGTCGGGATTGGCTCAGGCCAGGCACTCCCACGGCACCCGCGGGACATCGCTTACCGTTGCTGCCGTCAAGCCCTGGCGGGGTTCACGAGCCTGCGCCGCGTGGGACCCGGCCGTCAACACCATTCCCTGGGAAATTGGCCCTTGCGCCTCGCCTCGGAGAGGAATTCCACCCCGCTGTGGCGGATTGCGGGTTCAGGGCACCGCCAGCTCCCCATGTAGCACGACCACTCCAAACATGGTATGCCACCGTCCGAATGGTGTCAATCTTGCATGGTGCGATCACCATCAAAGTACGACGAAAAATCACGAAAAGTACAGAGAAAAATTAGCAGAAATTCGGTGAAAATTTGGCTTGACAACGCTGAAAGTTTGTGTAAAATGCGCACGTAAAATCGGACAAACGGCCACGAGGAGAGTGTTATGAATACCCCCGTTCAAGCACTAAACCCGCTGTTCGCGGAAGCCCCTGGAAACGGCGTCGAGGTGACGACCACGATGGTTTATCTGTCGGCAGAGGACGCCGACCAGATAATCCAAACCATGAACTTTGAGCGCCAGCGTGATGCCGAGAAGGGCCACATTGGTATGTTGAGCGATATGATGACTAACGGCGAATGGGCGGCCGGCAGTCAGATCACGTTCGCCTTCAAAGACGACGGCACTCCTTCACTCGCCGACGGGCAACATCGGTTACTGGCCGCGAGCCAGAGCGGGTGGTGCGGCGATTGGAACGTGCGCATCCTCTGGAAGGGGTTGACCAGCTCTATCCAGGGAATCTACCCGTTGTTGGACGCGCACGCAAAAAAGCGCCCCGCCGCTGTCATCGGGCGGGCACTGGGGTTGACAGGCTTGAGCAACACAATGCAGGGGAAAATCATCTCTGCCGCTGAGCTACAGAACAAGTGGCGGGAGGGGAGGGGTTACACCCTGCCTATCCACTGCAAGATTCCGCCTGTCAGGGACAACATCGATAGGGCAAATGAACGGTTGCAATCTTTCCGTGCAGTGGACACCCTGCTGCAAAACGGCAGCGTGTCATCGCCGGTCAGGGGAAAACTTTACGCGGCCAACATTCTTGCGATCATCGTAGAAACGTTCGCCGAGTGTGGTAGCGAAGAAGCCGGTGCTTTCTGGCGGGACGTCGCTACGCAGGGGAGCGGAACCGCTGAATGGCTGCGTAATACGTTGCTTACCAAAAAACCCAATCGGGCAAAAGGATCTCCCGGGTTGTTTTTCCCCAGAGCTGCGGCCACCGCTTGGAACAGCTGGCAGGCGAGCAAGCAACCCAAAATGGTCTATGACAAGCCGTTGGCGGTTGAACAGACCACTCTGGTGATTCCGTCATGACAGGACCTTGGCCTCTCTGGTGGACAGTGCATCCAGATGAGGTTCGGGGCGTTCTTCCGGAGGAGGAATGGGGTGGATACGCGCAAGGTTCGGGCGCGTATCCACCAGGCATATGCATTCACAGTGGCACTGAGGCTTGGGGGTTAACCGAAAACAAGCATCCCACGGACTTGCCTTTCTTTTTTCACTGCGCCTCGTGTCTCCAATATCGCAAGCCGCCTAAGCGATGGCCCGTTCGCGATGCCGGTTTATGCGTGCAATGCAAAAAGAACCCTGCGGAACTCCGTAAAGACGTTACCTATAGTGATGTCACGGCCGCGCGAACTGCCGAAGCGCAAGGCATTACCGTGGCTAGATTGCGGACACGGAAATGGTGCTCAACGTGCAATCCGCACGCTCGCCCATTCTGCAATTGCCGTGATTGTCGGTCTCTCGCTCGGGATGGGAAGGCACGCCGCAGGGCTTTGCCCCTTGGTTGCTGCCACCATACAAGCAAACGCCCCCACTGCAAGCCAACTTGCGAACGGTACCAGGGCCTTTGCAAGAAGTGCAAGAAGCAACCGTTATCAGAGGATCGTAAGCACTGCCAGGAATGCTTGAACCAAGCGCGAGACAAAATGAGGGAAACGCGCGCCCGTGCGAAGGGAACTTAGGAAGGCGCAATTCGAACAACCGATGAACTCGGACAACCGGTCCAGTGGGATTCGCGCGACGCTAAGATTTTCTCATTTGCATTTACTGAGTGTTCTGTGTCCTGAACCAAGATGCCGGGCAGTCACCCGCCCGGCATCATCGTTCCCGGATATTCGGCCGGCTCAAGCCGCTAAGCGCTCGGCGGCGGAGCCGGCGCCGGGTTGTATAGTTCGACCCCGATGGTCGCCGGGAACACCCCCGCCAGCTCGTCAACCGTCCATCGCGTGTCCTTGCGGATCGTCTTCACCGGCTCGGGCTCGTTGAGCAGAGTCACCAGCCCGCCCGTCACGTGGAACACGTGGCCGTTTACGTGTTGCGCTTCGTCCGACGCCAGCCACGTCACCATCGGAGCGACGTCCTCTGGCTCGCCGCGCAGGCCTCCGCCCGCCGCGATACCCCTTGCCGACCGCAACGCCCGTGCCTCGTCCGGCACGCTGGTCGTCATCCGGGTGCTCGCCGAGGGCGAAATCGCGTTCGCCGTCACGCCGTAGCGGCCCAGATCCCGCGCGCACACCCGCGTGAACCCGGCGATGCCGTCCTTGGCCGCGCCGTAGTTGGCCTGTCCGCTGTTGCCGTACAGGCCAGACGTGCTGCTGAACGTAATGATACGACCCGACCGCTGCTGTCGGAACAGGATGCTCGCGTGCTTCACCACCGTGAAGGTCCCCTTCAGGTGCACCGCGATCACGTCGTCCCACTCTTCCTCGGTCATGTTGAACACCATGCGGTCCCGCAGGATCCCCGCCACCGTCACCACGATATCCAGCTTGCCGAAGTTGTCCACCGCGGTTTGGACGATCTTCTCACCGCCGTCCATGGTGGCCACCGATTCTGTGCACGCCACGGCGGTGCCGCCCGCCTCGCCGATCTCGTTGACCACCTGTTGCGCCACCGAAATGTCGGCGCCGGTTCCGTCCACGTTCACCCCAAGGTCGCACACCACGACCTTGGCGCCCTCCTCCGCCATCAGCTTCGCCACGCCGCGCCCGATGCCACGCCCGGCGCCCGTTACAATCGCTACCTTGTCTTCCAGTAGGGGCATTGTTCAATCCTCATGTGAAATGCGCTTTCAGAATTGGGATCTTCGCGGTTTGGGGCATTCAGAGATTGCAGCCATCTCTACTAAGAGAACAACCAATCCTGAAAATCCTTAAATCCGGCAAATCCTGCTTCTGACAATCTTCCTGAGCGTTACCGCTGCTGCGCCGGCGCCGGATTGGGAATCCCGGCCGTCAGATAGCCGCGGGCTTGGGCCGAAAGGTCATCCATCTCCCAGTGTCCTGCTTCCGTCCAGATCGCCTTTTCCGGTCGCGGCTGCGACATCAGCGACACCGTATTGCCGTACACCAGGAAGGTCTGCCCGTTGATGTTGGCCGCGTGGTCCGACGCCAGGTAGGCAACGAACGGCGCGATCCCATCCGGATCCAGGTTCTGCACGTCGTCCCCGCCGCCGTCATCTCCCGACAGCGAAGCCACGCCGCCGCGCGCTCGGATCTCCGCCGCCGACTCGGGGATCGCCCCGATCATCCGCGTCGTCGCCCGCGGCGCTATCGAATTCGCCGTTACGCCGTAGCGACCCATATCCTTGGCCACCACCTTGGTGAAACCCGCGATGCCGCTCTTGGCCGCGCCGTAGTTAGCCTGGCCGCTGTTACCCACCAGCCCGGACTGGCTGCTGAAGGTGATCACCCGACCCGAACGCTGCTGTCGGAACAGGATGCAGGCGTGCTTGACCACCGTAAATGTTCCCTTCAGGTGCACCGCGATCACGTCGTCCCACTCCTGCTCCGTCATGTTGAAGACCATCCGATCCCGCAGGATGCCGGCACAGCACACCACGATGTCCAGCCGCCCGAAGTTGTCGATGGCCGTCTGCACGATCCGCTCGCCGCCGTCCATGGTCGCCACCGATTCGGTGCAAGCCACGGCAGTGCCGCCGGCGTCTCGAATTTCGCCAACCACCACCTCGGCGATCGACTGGTCGAACCCGGTGCCGTCAACGTTGACCCCCGGATCAACCACCACCACCTTGGCGCCTTCCTCGGCCATCAGCTTGGCGATCCCCCGTCCCACGCCGCGTCCCGACCCAGTGACGATCGCTACCTTTCCTTCCAGATTGTTGGGCATAGTCGATTTATCCTCTATCTTTGGTTTGTTCGTTATCCCGTCATTTCAGGTCGCGTCCCGTCGTTACGTCCGGCAGCGCTCCGTCATTTCAGGTCTTGTCCCGTCATCACGTCCGGCGCACTCCGTCATTCCGGCGAAAGCCGGAATCCATTGGCCTTCGCAGCGACGACGTTCTGCCTTCCTGCCTTCGCAAAAATGACGCTCCGAAATGTCACCCTCGGCTGGGCAGCGCCACCGTTGCCGTCCCCGGCGTGGTCTGCTGACCCTGCGGGTTTTCCAGCCAGATCGTGCAGTCCACCAGGTTCTGCTGACCTTCCTGGTACACCCGCGCGACGTGTCCCTTGGCGGTGATCGGTTCGCCGGGAAAATCCATTCCCCGGTACTGGCAGGTCAGCCGCCGCAGTGTGGCGCCCGGGCCGGCCCAACCCGTCACATAGGAACCGAGCATCGCGTTCTTCAACGCGCCGTGGATGATGATCCCCGGCAGCCCAATGCTCTCCGCGTAGGGCTTGTCGTAATGGATCTCGTAGAAGTCGCCCGACGCTCCGGCGTATTGCACCAGCTGCCGCGTCGTCGGTTCGCGGACTTCCACCGGAAGCTCCATACCTTCGCTCACGTCTTCAAAGTAAATCTGTTGACCCATCCTGTTCCTCTCACGAACCGTCTTTCCCGTCCACTTTCAACGTCATTCCGGCGAAAGCCGGAATCCAGTACCCGAAATCATCAGTGCCGGATCGAAGTGCTGGTCTGGGTGGCCACGACCGCCCCGGCCTGATTCCGGTACGTGACCTTGATTGTCGTAATGAGCATCTGTCCGATGCTCCCCGTCCGCTCCCGAATGTCCTCCACGCGGCCCACCGCCGTGATCACGTCACCGGGCCGCACGTGCTCGAAGTATTCCCAGTCGCTGCCTCCGTCCAGAAGCCGCGTGAACGGAATATCAAAGGGCAACTCCGGTCGCACCGCCCGCATCGCCCGCAGGAACGTTGGCGGAGCGACAATGCCGCCTGTCTCCGGAGTGCCTTCGGTGTACGCCGGATTGTCGTCTCCGATGGCTTCGGCAAACCGGGCAATGTGCCCCTTCTCGACATCGGTCGTGGTGGGCGCGCTTTCTACTCCGATAGCCTGCTCTCGCATTTCATCGGTGAGGGTGAAGGAAACGGTGGACAACGAAAACCTCCTGCCCATTGAACGGGAAGGGTTATGTGTCAGTTCGCCAAGTGCGAATTTTGACCGTGAAATTATGGTACGCGCCACCCCGAGTGTCAAGGAACAACCTGCCGTCGCCGCGATCTCACTTTGTCATCGCGAGCGCAGCGCGGCAATTTCGTCGCCGCAACCACGACCGCCCTTCCGACGACCATTCACGGTTATCCCTGCGCTCGCAGCCATCCACGGACCATCAATCAATCCTTATCAATCCTGTCTATCCATGCCAGTTCAATCTCCGCCGCATCGCGAAAAACTGCTGACACTCACGACTCACGACCGCCAGAACGCCCGTGCTATCCTGGCTTCCACAGGCGATCAATCATCCCCATCCCGACCAGGTCCCGGCAACAACGGCCAACCCCATCAGCAACCAAGTCGCTACCGGCCTCTGCGGGAGACTGCCTCCAATCGTTCTAACCGGTGCAGTCGCCCCGGCCACCGCGCCCGCCACAGCGCGCCATGCTTCGGGCATGGGCAATAAGAGCAAAAAACCCCAAGCGCAAATCCTCCGGCCGTAGGGCTGATCAACCCCGGGAACCTGGTCATAACCATCAACACCACCACCGACCAATCGCCTGCAAAAACCAACACTGATTCGCCTGTGAACCTCAACTACAAGGAGAACCCCAACTCCCCATCATTCAGAGAGATCATCCGATCCATCCCGTGCATCCATGTAAGATAGGAGCGTCATCAATCATGGGCAGTGTCCAACATCACCAGGCCCAGGCTAGGCGGTTTCTGTCGCTGGCCCGGTCCGACCACAACGCTGGCAGATACGACCGCGCCGCCAACGCGCTGGCCCGGGCGGCGTCCCACGCCGCCACGGCGGTGGTGGTTCACGAGACTAACTTCCGCCGTCGCAGCCGGCGCAAGCTGACCAATCGACTGTTCGCCCTGGCTGCGGAGGGCAGAATCTCCAACGGCGGCGTGCGCATCTTTCGGAACATCTACGCGCTGCCCGACCGGCTCGCTGGTGCCGATGTCCAGGAAGCCCAACGCCTGAGCCGCCAGGCCCGCACCCGGGTGGCCATGCTGGTGCGTTCGGTGGAGGGAGCCATCTCCGGCCGGCCGGTGACGGGTCGTGCCCGCCGTCCGCCGCGACCGCCGTGGCGTCCGGCGCCCCGGTCGGTGTCGGAGATCATCGCGCTGCCGGACTATCGGGAGATCGCCCGGGCCCACAACCTGGAGGGAGCGCCGCTGGCGAGGCGTCCCGACCCGCACGGTTTCTACGACCGTGGGCAGGAGCCTCCGCGGTGTCCCTGCCACCCGGTGAAGTTGCCGTTGCGGGAGGAAGGCGACACCATCGAGCTGTCGCCCCTGTGGCAGCGCGCCCTGGAACGCGTCTTCCGCACCCCCTTCCCCCACACCATCCCCATCAGTGCAGCGTGAACAACAAACCCGGGGCACGGCCCTGCCCGCAAAACCGTCATACCTGCGCCAGCAGGTATCCACCACCCTCCCCCCGCCCCCGGACTACGCAAGCGAAATGCCGCAACTCCAACTCCGTCGGATCAGCCTCCTATGCCGGCGTCAGTAAATCACCCCTGCTTCCTCAAGCCGTTCAATCTCGCCGTCCGGCATCCCCAGCAGCTCCCCGAACACGTACGCGTTGTCCTCGCCGATGTTGCTGTACTTGCCGAACGGTATGGGCGTCCCCGACATCCTTGCCGGAATCGACCACGAGACGCTCTCGCCCTCCGTCCACTCCGTTGCCTTCACCCCCCGCTCTGCTTCCCAGTACTGCGTGTCCTGGTAAAACTCCCGCGATTTCAGGTGCGCGTTTTCGTTCAGGTCCTGCCCTTGCGACACCATCCCGGCCGGCACTCCCGCCGCCTGGAGCTTCTCCATCAGCGCCAGCGACTCATGCTGCCGCGTCCACTCGGCGATGCTCGCGTCCAGCGCGTCTTCGTTCCGCCGCCTTCCCAGTCGCGTCTCGTACTCCGCTGCTGCCGCCCACTCCGGATCCCCCATCGTCTTGCGCAGCCGCACCCACTGCTCGTCATCCGACACCGCGATGGCAATGTACCGATCCTCTCCCGCGCACGGGTACACGTTGTGCGGCACGGCCCATGCGTCCCGGTTTCCCCGGCGCTGCGGGCCCCGCCCGTTCACCTGGTAATCCAGCAGCGCCGGCCCGCCGGTCGCCACCCCTGACTTGAATATCGACGACTCCAGCGTCGCCCTCTTTCCGGTAAGGTTGCGCCGCATCAACGCCGCGATGATCCCCGCCGGCTGAAACACCCCGGTGTGGTAGTCCGAGTACGACGTGTTGACCACCCCCGGCGGCTCCTCCGGCAGCCCGGTCATCAGCGACACCCCGGACAGGTGCTGCACCAGGATCCCAAACGACTTGTACGTGTAATACGGTCCGTGTCCGCCCAACCCCGTCTGCCACATGATGATCGCGTCCGGCCTCTGCTTCCTGATTTCCGGGAAGTCGATCCCCCAGCGATCCAGCACGTTCCGCCTGAAGTTGGTCATGAAAACGTCGCTGATCCGGACCATCTCCAGCATCAGGTCGCGTCCCGCCTCGGTCCGAACGTCCAGCGTGATCCGTCGCTTTCCCCGTTGGTACTCCGGCTGGCCCGCTCCTCTGGACCATGCCGGGATGAACGACATCTCGTCCAGCACCTTGTTCGTCTCGACCTTGATCACTTCCGCACCGAGAGAGCCCAGGATCCGACCCGTCAGCGGCAGCGCTACGTACGGCCCGAACTCGACCACTCGAATCCCCTCCAGGGCGGATGGCGTGTCGGCGGTGGGGCTGGTCATCGTGGCTCCTCCTGAATCATGCGGTCGAAAATCAGACGACGCACTTCAAATATAAAACCCGGCAGCAGATCCTCGCCCGACAGAGACTCCGGGTTGTCCAGGATCTCGGGCTCGGCCACCCCGGCCCGGTAGATATAAGCCCGACGCTGTCGCGAGTCGATCCCCCAACCGAGTGTTGCGCCGCCGTCCATCCATTCCTGCATCTTGGCCAGGAATGGCGGCAGACGGTCGCTGCGAGAACGGATTTCGACCACGAAGTCAGGCGCGCCGTTTATGGTTCCCCGGTGCTCGGCAGGAGTGAGGTTGTCATACCGTTCCTGGGTGATCCAAGCAGCGTCGGGAATACGCTGCGCCCCGCTGGGCAAATGGAAGCCGACGGAAGATGGATAACTCATCCCGCCGTTAAGCCGACGCCAAATATAAAGCTCGCCAATCGCGTCGGCTTCTTCCCTGCTGCTTTCCGAACCGGGTGGCGGCACAATTATCAATTCCCCTGCTGCGGAATACTCAAACTGCCAGGGCGGGTTGTCAGTGGACAACTGACATAGCCGCTCTCCGAAGTCGGGAGCCAGGTGGTCAACACCCAGCGCAGATAAGTTGAGACGGAGCTCGCCTGCCAGCACCCAATCGGCTGCCGGTTCCGGGTCGTCTGGGGGAGCGGTTGACGTCGGCTCCGGTTCGACTGTAACCATTCTGGCACCTCTATATCTTGATCGTCGCGGTCAGATTACTCCATCGGAGCGGAGCGTAGCCAAATCTTCCGCTGTCATTCCCAACTCACCCTGGTACACCGCCAGATTATCCGCGCCCAACGCCGGGGCCGGCCGCCGCCGCGCCGACACTTCGTCGCTGTGAAATATCCCAAGCGGGTACTTGATTGTCCCTATCGGCCAATCTTCGTGCTCGATGTCATACCAGAATCCCGACTCCGCCAACTGCGGGTCGGCCAGCAGATCCGCCACCTCGTTCACCGGCAGGAAAACCAGGTTCCGCCGTTGTCCCTCGTGGAACAGTTCCTGCACCGTAAAGTTCTCCGCAAACTCCAGGAACAGCGCGGTGATGATGTCGATGTGCTCCGCCCGGTCCTGGTTGCCTCCCCGGTACGCCTCGTTGAGGGCCTCGTCGTTCCCCGTAACCTCGTGGATCCACTCCGCCAGCGCGTCCCATTCGCGGGGCGTGATTACCCCGGCGGCGATCCAGCCATCCTTGCACGGGTACGCCCCCAGGGGAATGACCAGCGTCGAGTTGGTTCCCACCCGCGTCACGTTCTGCCCCAGCTTTCGCCACAGCAGCGCGGGATGCGCGTCCGTATAGTACGTAATCAGCGCCTCCTGCGACGACACGTCAATGTGCTGTCCCACTCCACCGTCGGCGAAATCCCGGTAATACAGCGCCGCCAGTATCCCCACTGCGGCGTACTGCGCTCCCGGGTAGTGGCTGTGTTCGTTCCCCTGCCGCACCGGCGGCTCGTCCGGCCCCCCGGTGATCTGCATGTACCCGCTCGCCGCCATCACCACCAGGTCGTCACCCGTGTAGTCGGCCCACTCGCCGGTGGACCCGAAAGGCGTCACCGAGGCCATCACCAGGCCCGGGTTGTCGGCGCGCAGGCTCTCGTATCCAAGCCCCTTATCGGGCAGGTAACGCCGGTCGAAACTCTCGATGATCACGTCGGCATCCGCAGCCAAACGCCGGAACAGTCCTTGTCCCGCCTCCGTTTCCAGATCCAGCGTGATCGATCGCTTGTTGGTGTTGTAGAACAGGAAATCCAGGCTTTGCTCGGCGTCAGCTACGTCCCCCGGATACGGACCCAGCCCTCGGGAGCGATCCCCGGACGGCAGCTCCACTTTGACCACGTCCGCGCCGTAGTCTGCCAGCAACCGCCCGCAGAACGCCGCCCGCCGGTCCGTCAGATCCAGGATCCGGTACGGCGGTATCAGGTGCTCGCCGGTGTATTCATCGAACCGAGGCATGAGCAGTAGGTCTCCGTCTGAGTGTTGCGGCGCTCCGCAGCCCGCGCTCCGTCAATTTATCGCCGCCCTCTCCCGGTGTCAAAAAGCGGCCTGTAAATCTACCACCGCTATAATGTTGTCTGTCCACATTCCTGACCACTGAGAGCAAACATGAGCACTATGCACCCCACCGATATCAACGCCGCCCTGGTCAACCTGGTCCGCAAGCGGAGCCCGGGACGCTGGCAGTCCGTTCCCATCGGCCTCACGCCGTTGTCGCGCCCCCTGCTGGCCCTGATCGACACCCGTACCCTGCCCTTCGCAGGAGACGACCATCGCCCCACTGTACTGCTGGTCGCTGGCCTGCGCGGCGAGACCATGGACACACCGCGCATCCTGGTCGCTCTCGATCAGTTCGCCCGGTCGGCCGCCGCCGGCGCATCCGGAGTTGCCCTGAGCGCCCTCGCCGCCAGCAACCCCGATGCCCTGGCCGGCGGTGATTGGGAACCCGCCGCTGGAAACCCAACGGACCTGACCCGAGGCTTCCCGCCCGACGGCGGGTTCTACTCCGACGAAACTGGCCCCGAAAGTCGTTACCTGTGGCGCTGGGTTTGCTATCAGGCTCCCGACCTGATCGTCGAAGTGGCCCTGTCCGATGACCCCGATCAGCAGCCACTCTGGGAAGCCAATGCAGCCGCCGCCGGCAACCCGGCCGTGTCTGCCCTCGCCGCTGCCCCGGCCAGCGATGACGACTCGCTCGTAGCCGCCCTCGGCCGCCCGTCCTCGGATAGCCCAGGCGTCATCCCGTCTCTGCGCCTCACCACCCATTGGACGGGCCTTTCCGACGCCCTCCATTCCCTCTGGCGGGTCACGAGCAAGGACTCCGACGTTCCACCGTCCCAGGCCCGCCTCGCTCTCAACGCCCGCCGTAGCCGCACTCCCGTCGAAATTGCCCGTATCCTGGCTGGCCGTTACGGTCACGCTCTCGACCCGGTGAATTACACCCAGGGCGTCGGCATCAGCGGGCGCCTCCGCCTTGCCGCCCTTGATGACACTCTGCCCAATCCAACTGACGAGATCGCCGCGATGATTGACCATATCGCCGCCGACCCGGCAGCCCATCTCGCCAACGCCGGCGGAGCAACCCTAGCCGGCGTTGTCTGGGCTGCCCGCCTGGCCGATTACACCGGCGATGAAAAGTACCGCCGCCTGTTCTTCTACGCCGCCGACCGTTTCGTGTTCCGTGGCCCCGGCGAAGCTCCCGCACCGTGCGATCCCGACTTCCGCGTCGAGGATATGTTCATGACCGGAGCCATGCTCGGCCGGGCCTTCCGCATCTCCGGAGACCCCAGGTACGCCGACCTTTTGGCAAACTTCCTCCTCAATGGCGGAGACGTACAGCAAAGCAATGGCTTGTTCCATCACGCCCGGTCCGCGCCGTTCTACTGGAGCCGCGGCAACGGTTTCGCCGCCCTCGGCTACGCCGAAGCGCTGACCTACCTGCCTGAAGACCATCCCGCCCGGGATACCCTCCTGCGGCGCCATCGCCAGCACCTGGACGCCCTGATCCGCGTCCAGCAACCCTGGGGCACGTTTGGTGAGTTGGTCGATCTGCCCGGCGCGTGGAGCGAACTGACTTCCACGTCCATGGTTGGCTACGCCCTGGCCCGGGGTCTCCGTCTCGGCTGGCTGCCCTCGGATGAGGCAGCCGGATACACTGCCGGCTTGCGAGCCTGTTGGCGCGCCCTGTCCGAGCGCATTGATGAGGAAGGCGGCGTTGTCGACGGCTGCATCAGCACCGGCGTCATGCCCGACGCCCGCGCATATCTCAACCGCGCCGCCGTCAATGGCTACGACGACCGCACCGGCAGCCTCGCCCTCTGGTTCGCCTGCGAAATGGCCCATCAGCCCTAACGAAAGCCCGTGCTAAAATCGCACTATTAGCCGGCCCCATCGTTGACGGAGGCGATCATGCTGACCAGGCTGGAAGTCAACGGATTCAAAAACCTCGTCGATTTCTCGCTGGACTTCGGGCCCTACACCTGCATCGCCGGCCCCAACGGCGTCGGCAAGTCCAATATTTTTGACGCCATCCGTTTCCTCTCCCTCCTCACCGAACACACCATCAACGATGCGGCGCTCCAAATCCGCAACGCCGGCGTGGAAACGGGGGACATAGAGGATCTGTTTTTTTATGGCGGTGGGAAGCGATGCCAGCGCATGAAATTTCTTGCGGAGATGATAGTAGGGGCTAACGTTCAAGATGACTTTGGCCGAGAAGCGAAAGCGTCCTCCTCATTCTTGCGCTACGAAGTTGCATTTGGGTACGCGCCACCATCGCCTACCGCAGGTTACCTGGGTGGGCTGGTCTTGGAGGAGGAGAAACTCACCCACATCACTAAGGGACAGGCGGCTCGCCATTTGAAGTTTCCTCATCACAAAGGGGAATTCCGGGATAGTGTGGTGTACAACAACCGCCGGAACTCAGCATACATTTCCACGGAGCTCGACGCTGAAAGTGGTCAGACTACCATTGTCGTACATCAAGACGGCGGTTCTCACGGCCGGGCGCGGCCGGCCGCCGCGCGCGGCGCGGGGGGGGCCAACAAAGGAAAGGAAAACAACACCCCCCCCCCCCCCCAAATTTGGGGGGGGCCGGAGATTGAAAGAAGGGGG
>JAPPMU010000052.1:123232-225145 GCA_028873965.1 Chloroflexota bacterium | reverse complement strand
GCAAAAACAACTTTTCCTAAAAACCCGCGGGGGGGCCCCCCGGCCCCCCGGCGGCCGCCCGCGGCGCAAGGAGCGGTTCGAACCATCATAGGAACGGAAAACACCGCCGCGACCCCAACGATATTGGCGGCGCGACATGAGATGCAAAGCTGGCTGGTTATGGCTTTTGACCCCGCAGCGATGCGCCGGCCAGACCGCTTCACCCAGCCGCCCGGTATCGCTGAAAACGGAGCTCATATACCGGCTACCCTGCAGCACCTCTCAAATTTCATTGGACAGCACGACCCTGATTATGACCTGTTTGCGATAGTTTCGAGCCGGTTGTCGGAGTTAGTACCGGTACGGCGCGTCAACGTGGTCGAAGACAAAGAAAGGCAATTGCTTGCATTGGAACTCCGGGAACGTTCAGGCTTGACGGTTCGGGCAAACTCTATATCGGACGGCACGCTAAGGTTCTTGGCGTTGGTGGCTCTGTCTGAAGTGTTCGATGACAGCGCCGTTGTCTGTATGGAGGAACCTGAGAATGGCATCCACCCTGCCAAGCTGGGAGCCATGAATCGCCTGCTTCGCGACATCGCCGTCGACGCCGATGAAGCAGTTGATTTCGACAACCCTCTGCGTCAGGTGATCGTTGCCACCCACTCGCCATATTTTGTCCAGCTGCAAACCCAGGACGATTTAGTGTTGGCAAAAAACCCTGCGGTCCGCGGCCTTTCGGGTGATTCCATCTTCCCATTGAAATGTTATCCATTGGAAGGCTCTTGGCGAGGCCGGACAATACAGGATGGGAAATCGCAACGAACCGTAGGACTGTTGGAACTGCAGGCCTATCTCATGCCTCCAGCGGACGGTCAATTGGCATTTCCGTGGGGATACGCGCAGTCAGCATGGAAGTAAATTTCTTGCTGGTATGCGACGGTCCATCCGATGCCGGGTTGGGCAATCATATTCAGTCCCTCCTCGTTGGAGCAGGCGCATTGCAGGTCAACTGGACAGCGTCGTATGTTGGGCGCAGACTGACCGAAAAAATAGCGTTGGGACTGGATCAATCCAGCTATCCCAACATGCTGTTCGTCCATCGGGACGCGGAAGGCGCCGACCCCAACGATAGATATATCGAAATCAGATCTGCGGTGAATGCCTCCGGTTACACTGGGCCCTTGACGCCGATTGTGCCCAGGCGCACGATTGAAGCGTGGTTATTGTTGGACGGGCCAGCCATACGCGAAATAGTCGGACGGCCGCGTGGGACTGAGCCTCTTGCCCTGCCCCAGCCGCGCGATATTGAAAGGGACGTTAATCCCAAGGAGAGATTGCGTCAGGCTTTGCTGGTGGCAAGCGCGCCGAGGGGGCGCCGTCGCGTGAAACGGTTCAATGCCAATTGGGAGAACTACCGCAACCAACTTCTCGAGAACCTCCCCATAGGCGGCCCTCTGGAGCGGTTGGAATCTTGGACGCGGTTTCGAGATGACACCATCGCAGCGCTCAATCTGCTGTCCAATTAGGGCGTTATCTCTATGCACGTCCTGATCGCCTACATTTCCCGCCGCGTCCCCTTCTACTACGGGTGGATCGTGCTGGGCACGGCCGGCAGCAGCATGTTTGTCCGCAACGCGGCCGGCAGCCTGACTTTCGCCGTCTTCGTTCCGCTAATCGCTGACGAAACCGGCTGGAGCCGAGCCCTGATCGGCGGAGCCGCCGCCGTTGGTGGCCTGTTGGCAACCGGGGCGTCTCCGCCCGTGGGCTGGGCCATTGACCGCTATGGCGCGCGCGCCGTTCTGGTTTCTTCGCTGATCATCATCGGCCTCAGCACTATGGCAATGGCGTGGCTCTCGGTCCACGTCGCCATCTTCTACTCGGCTTTGGCGATAGGACGGATCATGTTCAGCAGCCCGCTCAACGTGGGCGCAGCCACTGTCGTGGGCCGCTGGTTCGTGCGCCAGCGCGGCCGTGCCACGGGTCTGCTGTTCCTCTCCCATTCCGGCGGCATGGTGGCCTTCCCGCTGGTAGCCACCTGGGTCAGCGTGGCTTACGGGTGGCAGACCGCATGGATCGTTCTCGGTTTGATGGTGTACGCCATCGCATTGGCTCCGGCCGCCCTGCTGGTCGCTCAGCGCCCCGAGGATGTTGGCTTGCTCCCGGACGGCGACGACCCCGACGCAATCACTGAAACCGATGCTTTGGCTTCCCCGTCCGCCGATGGCGAATCCACGCTGGAATGGACCACGCGACAGGCCCTGCGCACGCCGGCCCTGT
The DNA here is from genome assembly GCA_028873965.1 of Chloroflexota bacterium. GTDB lineage: Bacteria > Chloroflexota > Dehalococcoidia > Lucifugimonadales > UBA3495 > Bin87. The sequence goes on along the minus strand of JAPPMU010000052.1, from coordinate 222,889 downwards.
GGGTCCTGGCCATCGGAACTGGCTTCCTCTTCCTGTTGCAGTCCGGAACCAATGTGTACCAGGCCGATTTGCTGCGTTCCCGTGGCATTGACCTCTCCCTATCTCAGCTCAGCATCGTCGTCAACGCCGCCGGGACCGCGTTCGGCAGCTTGCTGTGGGGACGCTTCGTGGAGAAGGTGCAGGTTTCGTACACCTATGCCATCGTCGCCCTGGTGATGGCGATAGCCTGCGCCTTGTTCATCGTCGCGGACACCGTAGCGCTGGCTTTCTTCGCCGCCGGTCTGTTCGGCGTCGCCGTCGCCGGCATCCTGGTGGTGCCGGCCGTCGCCTATGCGAACTTCTTCGGGCGTCAGTCCCTGGGCACCATCCGCGGCGTCACCGAGCCCTTCACTTCACTCGGCCAGGCCATCGGCGCCGTGGCTTCGGGGTTGGTGTACCAGTTCGCCGATGACTACGCCATCGCGTTCATCATTTACTCCGTCCTGGGCGCGATCACCGCTCTTGCTCTGCTCCTCGCCAAGCCACCCATCCACCCACAGGCCCGCGCGTCGCTGTCCCCCGAAACCGCCGACTAACCGTCCAGGCCAACTCGCCTCAGCAACAGCGCGTCGGACGACATGATCTCGTCCACTCGGTCCGGTATGTCCTCGAAGGTATCCAGCGCGGCCCGTATGAGCCGACCCGAAAGCCCGCCGCAAGCGTCGCTGCCCAGCAGGACCGCCAGCTCCGCTGCTCGCTCAATGGAGGCGCCTCCACCCGACGTGACCTGGATCCCCTTTTCGTACATCTCCATGTCTCCCGCGGCCAGGGCCATGTCACGCACCTCTTCCCACATTCGCGTGTGTATGGAACCGGGGCTGATCGCGTTCACTGTGATCCCTGTGCCCATTAGCTCCACGCTGAGGTTTTCGGTCATGTTGACGATGGCAGTTTTCGCCGCGTCATAGGATGTATCGTTCGGCCCACCCACGCCGGACATGTTGACAATCCTTCCTCGGCCCCGTTCCAGCATCCCGGGTATAACCGCCCGGCAACCGTAGTATGTGCCCAGCACGTGCACCGAGATGACGTTGGCCCATCGCTCCGGGTCCAGTTTCCACAGTGGTCCGATCTCTCCGGTGTTCCCGGCGTTGTTCACCATCACGTCAATCGGCCCGAACCGTTCCATCGTGTGCGCCACGGTATGCTCCACCTGTTCCCGGTCCCTTACGTCCGTGACCGCGGTGGCGACTTCGCTGCCGAACTCCGCACGGATCTCGTCGGCCGTCGCCTGAAGTTCGGATTCGGTGCGCGCCGCCAGGCCCAACACCGCCCCCTCTGCCGCGTACGCCCTGGCGATCGCACGTCCGATGCCTCGGCCGCCGCCTGTGATCAGCGCAACTCGTCCTTGCAGTCGTCCTTCGTCCGCCATTTACCACTCTCCTTGCAACTCGGAACCCCATCACAGCGATGGTACAATTCGGCCACATACTACACGATGGGAGAACGCCCATGAGCGACGCATCTCAGGCGGCCACATCCACGGTGTCATTCACCAGCATGGCCGCCGGAACTCGGGAAGACTACGAACTCCTGGAGAAACTCGAAGCCCAGTTCGCTTCCGGCACGGCAGATCGCGTGCTGGAGCAATTACGCGGCCTGGCCGGCTCGCTGGCCGGCTACAAAGTGGATCGCCTGGAGCACTCGTTGCAGTCCGCCAGCCGGGCATACCGCGATGGAGCTGACGAGGAAATTGTCGTGGCCGCGCTGCTGCACGACATCGGCGATCTTTTGGCTCCCCACAACCACAGCGAGATGGCGGCGGCCGTCCTCCGGCCCTATGTCTCGGAGCGCACGTATTGGGTGGTTCGGCAGCACGGCCTGTTCCAGAGCTATTACTACGCGCACCACATGGGCGGCGACCGCAACGCTCGGGATCGCTATATCGACCACCCTTGGTACCAGGACGCCGTGGATTTCTGCCACCGCTGGGACCAATCGTCGTTTGACCCGGAGTACGAATGCCTCCCGCTGGAATTTTTCGAGCCTATGGTTCGACGGGTGTTCGCTCGGGAGCCGTTCAGCGCCGGGAGGGAATGACCATGAGTTTGCAAGGCAAAGTCGCTTTGATCACCGGCGCCGGCGGCATGCGCGGCGTCGGCCGCGCCACAGCGCTCAAGTTGGCGTCCCAGGGCGCCCACGTAGCCATCACCGACGTTCGCCGACCCGTCGAAGACCTCCCGCCGGGCGAAGTCCGCGCCGAGTGGCAGTCCATTGACAGTGTGGCCGACGAGGTTCGTGCGCAAGGAGGCACGGCTCTGCCGATCTATGCCGACCTGTCCAATTCCGACGAGATCGAAGGCCTGGTGGCGGAGACCGTGAACCACTATGGCCGACTGGATATCCTCGTCAACAACGCCCGCGCCATCATCGGCCGGGACAAGGTCCCGGTCACCGAGCTGGACGAGGACGTCTGGCAGCACTTTCTCACCATCAATACCACCGCCGTTTTCCTGTGCACCAAGTACGCCGGGCGGGAGATGGTCCGCCTTGCTAACGGCGGCCGCGTGGTCAACATCGCCAGCAACGCCGGCAAGCAGGCCAGCGCCGACGGCGCCGCCTACTCTGCCAGCAAGTTCGCCGTCATCGGCTTGACTCAGGCCTCCGCAATGGATCTCGCTCCCCACGGCATCACCGTTAACGCCGTGTGCCCGGGTCCCATCAACACCGACCGTATGAGTTACTGGGAGCGGGACCAGGCGGCTCAGAGAGGGCTCACCCAGGAAGAATTTCGCGCCCAGGTGGTATCGGCCTCGTCTGAACGCACCCCGCTGGGACGTATCGCCGAACCGGAGGATGTTGCCAATCTCGTGGCGTTCCTGGCCGGCCCCGATTCCAGCCTGATCACTGGGCAGTCCTACAACGTCAACGGCGGTATCTTGTTCCACTGATCCGCGCCCGCACGACCTATCGAGGTGTCTTCTGATGCAGTACGGCATAACGCTCCCCGGCCGGGGCCCGCTGTCCACTCCCGATAGCCTGGCGACCATCGCCCAGCGCGCCGAAGCGTTGGGCTTCGACTCCGTCGCCCTGGGCGACCACATCCTGGTGCCCAAGAATATCGACTCCGATTACCCGTACACCGAGACCGGAGAATTCCCCGGCTCGGCATCGGGTCAGGCCATGGAGCAGATCACCGCGCTGGCCTATATGGCAGGATGCACCAGCACCATCCGCTTGGCGACTTCAGTGCTCATCGTGCCCCACCGCAACCCGTTAGTGGCCGCCAAAGCCCTGGCTACCCTGGATGTACTTTCGGGCGGTCGGCTAATCGTCGGTGTCGGCGTCGGCTGGTGTCGCGAGGAGTTCGAAGCCGTTGGCTGCGAGCCCTTTGACGAGCGTGGCGCCGTGACCGACGAGTACATCCGCGCCTTCAAGGAACTGTGGACGTCCGATGATCCCACCTTCGATGGCGAGTACGTCAGATTCTCCGACATCTGGTTCCTGCCCAAGCCGGTGCAGAAACCGCATCCGCCTTTCTGGGTCGGTGGTGAGAGCCGACCCGCCATCCGTCGCGCTGCGACCCTGTGCGACGGTTGGTATCCCATCGGCAACAACCCGGCCTTTCCCGTGGGAACGCCGGAGGCGCTGGAGAACAGCATCGGTCGTCTGCATCGCACCGCCGAGCGCGCCGGGCGCGATCCCGGCGAAATCCAGATCATCTATCGCTCTCACGACTACCGCATCACCGGAACCGATACCAGTCCCGACCGCGCGCGTTTTACCGGCAGCGGCGAACAGATCGCCGGAGATATCCGCCTGTATGGGGAGATAGGCGTCAGTTACCTGGTGCTCGACATCGCCCGGTTGAGCGCTGACGGCAACCTGGAAGAGACCCTGGGCCATCTGGAAGACTTCACTACACAAGTGGCTTCCCGGGCCTAGGCTGGCGAGTAGGTAGTCGCCCGCTGGTGGCTTTCGGTGGCCGTTGGGAAAGCGCCGATGGCGTTCGCACTTTCGGAATCCAACGCCGTGGGTTATCTGCTCGGAGAGGGCCTGATATCTCCCCGACAGGCTGGGTCCGCCTCTGCACGGGAGCTGGGTGGGGGTGTGTCCAACATAGTTGTCCGTGTGGACTTTCCTGACACATCGGACAACGTTGTCATCAAGCAGTCCTTACCGCGTTTGCGCGTCGAACAGGAGTGGCTGGCGGATCAGGCTCGCATCCATCGCGAGGCGGCGGCCCTGCGGTATTTAGACGGCGCGTTGCCTTCATCGGCCTTGCCGAGCGTCGTCCACGAAGATCCGAACCACTTCCTGTTCGTCATGACCGCTGCCGAGCAGCCCCGGACGTGGAAGGACGATCTTCTCTCCGGACTCATCGACACGCGGGTAGCGACGGAAGTCGGCCGCTTGTTGGCGGCCATGCACCAACATTCCGCCGTCGCCGGCGAGGCGATGCCGCCCGAATTGCGGGAGTTTGCTGATCAACGCTGCTTCGTCCAACTGCGTATTGATCCCTATCACCGGGCTACCGCCCTGGCGCATCCGGACTTGTCCGACGAAATCGCAGCTGAAGCCCAGGCCATGTTGGACTGTCGCCTCTGTCTCGTGCACGGCGACTACAGCCCAAAAAACGTGATCGTCTCTCCGACCGATAGAGGACCAGCCGCGTTCCTGCTGGACTTCGAGGTCGTCCACCTCGGCAACCCGGTGTTCGATTTGGCTTTCATGCTGAACCACCTCACTCTGAAGGCCATCCACCGACCCGACCTGGCATCACAGTTCAACGAGGCCGGAATTGCCTTTTGGTCGGTTTACTGCTCCAATGCTGAAACCTTCGCCGCTGAGCCGATGCAACTACAGTTTCAAACGATCCGCCAGTTGGGCGTGCTCCTGCTGGCGCGGATCGACGGCAAATCACCGGCCGAGTACATCACAACCGACGCACAGAGATCCGCAGCTCGTCACCTTGCCAGGACAATCCTCGCCGAAGAAATCCGGTCAATATCGGACTTGCACCAGGCTCTACTGAGTTGACCGCCAAGGCCCGGTTCGCGTCTCCAGAATCTGGTGACACTGCCCGCGGCTCCGTAGTACACTTTCCCCGCGGGTATCCGGCCCTGGGCCCGGGCGCCTAGTTCGCGATCAGAGGAGATGAGAGTTTGCCGCAGGAACTGAACGCCGGGTTGGACGGGACCGGCCTTCGCGTCGCGGTGGTCGCCGCCCGGTTCAACTACGTGATCACCAAGAACCTCATGGAAGGCGCCATTTCGACGCTGGCCCAGTACGGCGTGCGTGACGGCGACATCACAACATCCTGGGTCCCGGGCTCGTTTGAACTGCCCGTGGTCGCCAAAACCCTGGCCCAATCCGGGCGATACGACGCGGTGATCTGCCTGGGCGCCGTCATACGCGGTGAAACCAGCCACTACGACATGGTGTGCAACCAAGCGGCTTCCGGCATTGCCGCAGTGGGCCGCGAGACCGGAATCCCCACCATGTTCGGCGTATTGACCACCGAAAACATGGAGCAAGCCATCAACCGCTCCGGAGGCAAGGTCGGCAACCTGGGTTCTGACTGCGCGGTCGGCGCCATCGACTGCGCCCGCCTTTTGCAGGCCATCAATACGGGCTGACCCGACCGGCAGGTGTGAACAGCAATGCAGGCTACCGTAGAATTCGATCCCAGTTATTCCCTGCTCACCATAGACCTGACGGCCGGCGAATCCATCAAGGCGGAGCCCGGCGCGATGGTCGCCCAACAGGGAGTCGCGATGAGCACGGGCATGAGTGGCTCGGGCGGCCTCTTTGGCGGCATTCGCCGTATGATGGGCGGCGAGTCCTTTTTCGTAAACACCTTCACCGCTGAAGCGGCTGGAGGGTGGGTCAGCCTGGCTCCGCCCGCCCCCGGCGATATCGGCTCGTTCGATCTGGAACCGGGGACCAATCTGTTTCTACAGTCCAGTTCCTTCCTAGCCGGCACCGGCAACGTCCAAATCGATAGTCAGTTCCAGGGGTTTCGCGGGTTCTTCAGCGGGGAAAGCCTTTTCTTTATCCGCGCTTATGCCCAACAGGGCACGGGCACCGTGTATTACAACTCCTTCGGTGCCATCAAGCAGGTTGCGGTTCATCCTGGCCAGGAGTTGGTGGTGGATACCGGGCATCTCGTGGCCTTCAGCGATGACGTCGAGTATTCCATCGGTAAAGTCGGCGGCATCCGGTCACTTATCGCCGGTGGTGAGGGTCTGGTGATGAAGTTTCGTGGCAACGGGACGGTTTGGGTCCAGACACGTAACCTCGCTGCGCTGGCCGAAAAGCTGAACCCGTTCCTCCCCAAGCGGGGCCAATAACTCGCGAACCGACAGCCGGCGGCGTACCGTTCGGGCCGGATCAGCTAGTTGGCTGCCGATGTCTCTCGGCTCAAACGCGCCCTGCCTCCGCGACCTGAATTCCCGCCCAGCATTAGGAGAACCAACATGGAATTTGGCGTGACTGTACCCAATAACTGGGGCGTCGAAGACCCGCAGGCAGTCGTCAATTTCGGCCCTTTGGCGGAAGAGTTGGGGTTCGATTCCGTCTGGGTCATGGACCACCTTTTCAACAATGGTTACATCCGCGAAAGGCTGGACGACAAACCCTATTACCACCCCATGGCTACGCTGTCCCATATATCGGCCCTGACCTCGCGGGTGAAATTGGGAACCTCGGTGCTGGTCCTGCCCTATCACAACCCGGTCGAGCTGGCCAAGTACGCCGCAACCCTGGACCAGATGTCGGGAGGCCGAGTTATCCTGGGCGTTGGCGTGGGGGCCATGACCCCGGAATTTGAGGCCCTGGGCATACCGTTGACCCAGCGTGGATCCCTGACCAACGAGTCCATGGACATCATGCGGGAGTTGTGGTCCAACGAAGACCCGCGATACAGCAGCGACCGCTGGAAGTTCGAAGACCTCAAGTTCGCGCCTAAGCCGTCGCAGTCGGAGGCAGGGTCGCCTCACGTGCCGCTGTGGGTGGGCGGCGGCAGCCCAGGGGCGTTGCGCCGCGCCGCTCGCCGAGGCAACGGGTGGCACCCCTCCGGCGTGAGCGCCGAGGAGTTTGCCATCGGTCGCCAGCGGGTCCGCGAATTGGCCGAATCCGCCGGCCGCAACCCTGACGAGCTAGTGATGTCCGCCCGCGTGGAAGTAGAAGCCCACGGCGGCCCTTCCAGCGAACGGGTCGCTGATCGTTCGCGCCTGCCCGGGAATGATCCGGACGGGATGATCGCCGGCATCGCTGCGTTCCAGGAGGCTGGTGTGCAGCACATCGTGCTTGCGCTCAACACGGGTGACGTGGGGCGGCTGCGGGAGCTGATGCAGATGATCGCCGCGGACGTGATCCCGCGGTTTCGGTAATAGCCGGTCGTTCCCGGAGGATGGCGTACAGCCATTGGTCGATGACTTGCCCGTCCTTGATGGCGCTTTTGCGCATCAGTCCTTCGTATTGGTAGCCCGCCTTTTCCAGCACCTTGGCTGATGCGGGGTTCCATTCCATCACCGTTGCGTACAGCCGAACCAGATCAAACTCAATGAAGGCGTACTCGGTCAGGGCCTTCAGGGCGGCGGTCGCGATCCCTCTACCCCAGAACGGTTCACCCAGCCAGTACCCCACCTCCGCAGACAGTCTGGCCACGTCGCTCTGCGGCAGCATTCCGATGCAGCCGATGGCTTCGGTGGCTGAAGCGATGGCGAATATCGTCTCCGGGCTTTGCTGCATGGCATTTCGGATCCATTCCTCCGCATCCCCAATGCCGTAGGGATGTGGGTGCTGGTCCCAGATGTTGCGCCACACCGCCCGGTTGTTGCCGTATTTCGCCAGAGGCGGAGCATCATCCGGTTGGAAACTCCGTATCTGCCATTCGCCGAATTCGATGCGCATGGGTCAGTCCCGGGAGAAAACGGGGGCGATTTCACATCGCCCCCGCGTCGCTGCATCCGCAATACGAGGTGGATCTGCCGTCTAAAGGCTCGCCTCCAGCACGCTGCCCGGCGTGATCGGCAGACTGGTTAGCCGCTGATCCGTCGCATGGCCCACGGCGTTGGCGATGGCTGCCAGCGGGGGCACGATGGGAACCTCGCCCACGCCACGAACTCCGTATGGGTGGCCGGGATTGGCCACCTCCACGATGACAGTGTCGATCATGGGCAGGTCCAGCGAAGTGGGCATCCGGTAATCCAGGAAGCTGGAGTTCATCATCTGGCCGTCGTTGCTGAAGTAGTACTCTTCGTTTAACGCCCAGCCGATTCCCTGGACCGCGCCTCCCTGGATCTGCCCTTCCACGTAGCTGGGATGCACCGCTTTGCCGGCGTCCTGAATGGCGGTGTAGCGCAGGATTTCGGTTTTGCCGGTTTCCGGGTCAACCTCAACGTCGACCAGGTGCACGCCGAAGGAATTGCCCTCGCCGGTGGGATCCAGGCTCGCGGTGCCGGTGATGCCGCCGCCAGTGGTGTAGAGCTGCCGCGCCAAGTCCTGGAAGGTGAAGCTCAGCTCCTCCGACTTGTGCCGGATCACGCCGCCGTCGTATTCGACATCTTCCGCCGGCACATCCCAAATGGAGGCCGCTCGCTCGACCATTTGCTGCTTGACGTCTTCCGCCGCCAGGATGGCCGCCCAACCGGTGGCGAAGGTGGTGCGGCTGCCGCCGGTGACCATGGTGAATCCAATCGAGTCCGTGTCGACCACCTGCGGCTTGATGTCGTCGTACGCTATCCCCAGCGTTTCGGCGGCCTGCTGAGCGATTGATGCCCTCGAACCACCGATATCCACCGAACCCTCGATCAGGTTCACGGTGCCATCGGGATTGACCGTCATGTTGACGCTGGAATGGAACCCCCTGTTCATCCAGAAACCCGCAGCGATGCCACGGCCGCGATTTGGGCCCTCCAACGGCGTCCGATAATGCTCATGGTTTCGCGTGGCCTCAAGGCACTCCACCAGGCCGATCTTTTGGAACACCGGCCCTTCAACCTTTCGCGAGCCTTCTGTCACGGCGTTGTTCAGCCGGAACTCCACCGGATCCACGCCCAGCTTCTGGCAGAGTTCATCGACGACCTGCTCCACACCAAACGCGGCTTGCGGTGAACCAGGCGCTCGGTACGCCGCGGTCTTGGGCTTGTTGACGACCACGTCGTAACCCTCGACGGTTCCGTTTTCCAGCTCGTAGCACGCGAAGGCGCAGGTTGCGCCCTGCATTACCGGTGAGCCGGGGTATGCGCCGGCCTCAAAGGCCAGCTCGATCTCCGCCGCCGTGATTTTGCCCGCCGAGTTGGCGCCCATCTTGACGCGCATCCAGCTCCCGGGAGCCGGTCCGCTCCCCTCGAATACCTCGGTGCGGCTCATTAACACCTGGACCGGAGCCCCGGCCTTGCGCGACAGCAACGCGGCAACCGGTTCCAGGTAGAACGATACCTTGCCGCCGAAACCGCCGCCGATCTCCATAGGCGTAACGCGGATATCCGATACGTCGACCCGCAAAACGTCAGCGGTGTTGGCGCGGACTACAAAGGCGCCTTGGGTGCTGCACCAGATGTTGATCTGTCCGTCGGCGCGCCAGTGGGCGGTCGCGTTGTGCGGCTCAATGTATCCCTGGTGCACCGACGCGGTGGTGAATTCGCGTTCGACAACGACGTCGGAGTTGGCAAATCCCGCGGCAGTGTCTCCCTTTTCAAATTTCATGTAGGAAGCCACGTTGCTGGGTTTGTCCGAGATCTCGCCCATGGCGGACGTATGGATCAGGTCGCCGTGGATGAGGGGAGCGCCGTCCTGCATGGCGGCGCGCACGTCAATAACCGGCTCGAGCACTTCGTAGTCAACGTCGATTAGCGCCAGCGCCGCCTCAGCGATGTGCGCATTGTCCGCAGCGACGGCGGCGACGGCGTGTCCGCGGTAGAGCGCCTTGTCACTGGCGAGGAAGTTGTCGCTGAGGAACTTGAACCGGTTGTAGTCGTTGCCCAGATCCTCCTTGCTGAGCGTCGCGAAGGGCAAATCGGCGGCCGTCACCACCGCACGTACCCCGGAGAGGGCTTCCGCTTTTGACGTGTCGATGGACGTGATGCGCGCGTGAGCGTGTGGGCTACGCAAGACCCGGGCGTGCAGCAAACCGGTCAACTCAAGGTCAGCTCCATACTGCGCCCGGCCGGTGACTTTATCCACACCGTCGGGACGTACCGGGCGCTTCCCAACTACGTCGTACTCGACTTCCGATAGCACTTGGTTGGCAGTGGTCATTTGGGTTCACCTCTCTCTAAAAGCGCAGGGGCGAATAACTATTCGCCCCTGCAATCACAAGCGTCGAAACGGGAGCCGGACTTCCGTCGCCCGGCGGCGAAAGAAGGCTTACGCCCGCATCCGTTCTCCGGCGTCAATTACCGCGCGGACGATCTTGTCGTAACCGGTGCAGCGGCACAGGTTGCCGGCCAGCCAGTGGCGAATGCGCGCTTCGTCAGCGTCGGGCTCGGCATCCAGCAGAGCTTTGGCGGCGACGATGAAACCCGGGGTGCAGATACCGCACTGGAGGGCAGCATTTTCCAGGAAAGACTGCTGAATGGGATGCAGCCCCTCGGCAGAAGCCACGCCCTCAATGGTGTTGACCTCAGCTCCCTGAGCCTCGACGCCCAGAACCAAGCAAGAGCATACGATGCGGCCGTCCAGGTTGACCGTGCAGGCTCCACAGTTGCCGTCGTTGCAACCCTCCTTGGAGCCTGTCATTCCCACGACGTCGCGCAGGCACTCGAGCAGGCTCTGGCGAGGTTCACAAAGAAAGTCGGTCTGGTTGCCGTTGATGGTGGTGGTTACGTGGACAAGTCCGGGCATTGTTACTCCTCCCCTCGGGCGCGCCGGATGGCGATGTTCAGGGTGCGGCGGGTGAGCACCGCGACCAGGTGGTGACGCTGGCGGATGGTGCCGCGCATGTCGGTGATGGGGGTAGCGGCTTCACTGGCAAGGCGGCCGGCCTCCTCGATGGCCTCATCGGACACGGCCTTGCCGGCCAGGCTCTCGCCGGCGGCGGTAGCCAGGATTGGCGTGGGACCGACGGAGGCCAGAGCGATACGGGCGGACTGAATGGTCTGCCCGGAGGCGTCCAGCACTACGGTGGAGGACACGCCGGCAACGGCGATGTCCATTTCGTTGCGGGGGATGAACCGCAGGTAAGCGCTGCCGGAGTGGGCGGCCGGCGCCGGTATCTGGATGGCCACCAGCAACTCACCGGGTTCCAAGACGTTCCGGCCGGGACCGGTGCAGAAATCCTCGGTGGGGACCGTGCGCCAGCCGTTGGGACCGTTGATGTGGGCCTCGCCGCCCTGGGTGATGACGGGCGGTATGGTGTCGCCGGACGGAGCGGCGTTGCACAGGTTTCCGCCGAAAGTGGCGCGACCCTGGATCTGGATGCTGCCAATGAGGCTGGCGGCATCAATGAGGCCGGGGTAAGCTGCGGCGACGGCCTGGTTGTTGTAGATCTGGTAGCAGGGCACGGCAGCGCCGATTTGCAGCCCGCTATCACTGAGGTTGAGGGCGTTCAGCTCGGGGATCTTTTTGGTATCCACCAGGGCGTCAAGCTCGCGCCGTCCGCCGCGCAGTTGCACGATGATGTCAGTGCCGCCGGCCAGGGGGCGCGCGCGGTCACCGTGCTGCGCCATGACGGAAACGGCATCGCTGAGGGAAGTAGGGGCAACGTAATCAATAGCTCGCATGGGCACCTCCTGCGGCGCAGATTATAGCACGATCAGCGGCCTCTTTAGCGGTTGCTTGCCTCGTGCCGGCGTCTGCAAATGCCGTAAGCCGGCCGGGGCAGCCGACCATTTGGGAACGCGCGCCATCATACCGCAACCAAACGTGTCGCGCTACAGATGATCCCTATCTGGCCAGGATCGCCTGCAGTCGGTTTCGCACTCTTGGCCAATCACTGTCGATGATCCCGTAATACACCGAATGTCGATTCACCCCGTCTCTGGCAATGCGGTGGTTGCGCAGCACGCCTTCCCGTGTGGCGCCGATACGTTCAATCGCCCGCAGCGACCGAGTGTTGCGGTGGTCGGCTTTCAGGCACACTCTCAACGCCCCCAACTCCTCAAAAGCGTGGCTCAACAGCAGGAACTTGCATTCAGTGTTGACCGCCGTTCGCTGGTACGCTGTGCCGTACCACGTCATGCCTATCTCCAGTGCCCGGTTGGGCCGATCGACGTCCAAGTAACCGGTCGAGCCGACCGCTCTACCCTCCGCCTGGTGGACGACGGCGAACTGGACACGTCCCTCAATATCGTTCCGTGCCGTACACGACTCAACCCATTGCTTGACGTCATCCAGGCTTGTAAAGGCGGGCCTGGAGGAAAAACGCCAAATCGATTCGTCGGTTCCCACCCGGAACAGGTCTTCAGCGTGCTGCGGTCCGATCGGTTCCAGGCGAACGTGTTTGCCATGGAGAGTGACGGGTTGCGGGTCCATGAGATTTCCTCGCTGGTGGGTCGTTGGCGATTTGCTAACGAGGCGCGTGAATTAATCTGTGGTCAATTTCCGTCCCCGCCCGACGGCGACGGTACCGGAGTTCGGGCCTCCGTGCCTATCCATCTTCTGCGCGTGCTGGCCGGCGGGTTGGGCCGAGTGGCGAACAGAAATGCCACGGCGCTAACCAGGTACAACGGCGTGAATACCGCGAGCACCCAGTAGTAGCTCCCCGTGCGGTCGAAGACCAACCCCGACGCGTATGGGGAAATGAACATTCCCACGTTCATGAAAAGGCTCATAAACCCCATCAGTGTTGCAAACCTGGCGCGGCCATAATAATCGGACAACATCAGCCAGTTCACCGATGTGATCCCTTCGACGATGGCTATACCGACCACGAAGAGGAGCAGGCCGATCACCCCCGGTCCGATCCACAAACCGCCCATGCCGATAGCGCCGATAATCATGCCTATGGCCAGGAGCACGTTGCCGCGGAACTTATCTGAGGTGACCCCCATGATGAACCGCAAGGGTATTCCCAGGAAGAACATGGCCGCGACCCAAACCGCCGCTTCGTTCGCGGAAATTCCTCGCAAAGTCATGATCGGAAACACGTGCACCAACATCCCGTTGGTCACGGACACGCGCAGGATTGCGCCCACCATGATCAGCCAATAAGTGCGAGTTTGGATCGCCTGGCGAAACGAAAAACTGACGTCGCCTGAACTCCTGTGCCCACGACCACCGGAACCGGTTCCGGTACCGGCATCCTCGGGGATGTCTCCGTCGGGCAACAAGCCCATGTCCTCGGGACGACTCCGTATGAAAAACGCCGCCGGCAGCGTCATCGCTACGATGAAAACCCCGGTCCAGAGTATCGTGTCCCTCCACCCAATCTGCTGGATTCCGAAATTCAGGAGGAGCACTACAAACGCGCCGCCGCCCGCGAACGCCGTCATCAGAGTCGACATCGCTACTGATCGTCGGCGGATGAACCATTGGTTGACGGCCGCCATCAGGGTTTGGCCGAACCCAGCGCTTTTCCCCAGAGAAATGATCCCTGAGAACAAAATGATCAATTCCCAATAGCTATCCGCCCGGGACAGCAAGATGGTTCCGACGCCGGTCATCAGCCCGCCGGCCAGAATCATCGGCCTGGCTCCGTAACGGTCGACGGCCCAACCTACCAGGGGGCCCCCGGCGCTTCCTTCAGCCCGCGCGAGGCTGAACACCAACGACATTTGCGCGGAGGTCAGGCCCAACTCGGTCCGGATAGGCACAAAAAATCTCGGGAACCCCTGGGATATCGACCCGTTCCCGAACATACCCAACAATGAGGAAACGACGACGACCCACCAGCCGTAGAAGACGCGAGGTCGTCGTCGCTGCATGTCACCTTCCGTATCTGTCACGGCAAATGTTTCGGGGCAGGCACCTGCGTCGCGGACCTAAAGGCCACGTCATCGACGCTCTCCTTAAGGTGGGGTCGTGCGTCAGTCATCGGGAAGGAACCAGGGCTGGGCTGCTGCCTCGTCGGGCCACAGGAATTCGAACCCGTTTCGCAAAGCGTTCTGACGGTCCAGGTCTTCACGGTCGCCGATATGGTAGTAAGCGTCTGCGGTGAAGCCTGATTTGACGTCCGACAGCAGATGCTTCGCGACTGTGAAGTCCACGCTTATGTGATGTTCTTCCCACATAGACCGCTGGCTGCTGGGCGGTCTATCGGAGCAACTTCCAATGAGGAAACCTTTATCCTGGACGATCTTCACCATCTCCATGGTCAATGGGCCCGGCGGGTCTCCCACTTCCAAAGTGCCGTCGATGTCAAAACTGATGAGAATGGCCATGTTTCTCCTCTGGTGATTCGTGGGGAGCCCAAACCCGAAAATTGGGCGACCCCTTGAGGTCGCCCAAAGCGACGATGTGATCGAATTGGCTAACGTGCGGTTAGTCCGGCGTAGCGCTCCAAACCGTGAAATTGCCGCCGAAAGGCATGGGTCCACCCGAAACGGCAATTTCCGGCTTCACTCCGGTCAACGCGCGCGCCCCGGCTCTGCCCTGTATCTGCTGCATGCAATCGGTGTGCATCCAGAACCGACTCCGGCCACTGCCGATGTTTCCGCCACTGGACAGGATGGGGTTGGGCCCTTCGATGCTGATGTCGGTCTGATAGAAATCAAGGGCGTCGCCGGGCTGCATCCCGCGATAACGCAAGCCTTCGATGTGGAACTGGTGGAACTGGGCGAACCCGTCGTACATGTTCTCAAAGGAGAGATCGTCTGCGGTAATGCCAGCTCCCTCGTAGATCTTGCGTCCGGTAGATGCGGTCTCCACTTCCACTTCTTCCAGCGTCGGCGTTATGCTGCGCGCCACGCCGCGACTGGAGGCATGGTTGAGGATGTAAACCGGCTTCTGCGCCATATCCTGCGCGCGGTCCGCGGTCGTGAACAGGTACGCTGCTGCGACCATGATCGGTATGTCGTTGTCAAAGAGGTTGGCCGGCTTCGCGATCCACCGCGACGACAGGTAGTCCTCAGGGGTCAGCTGCTCAGGGCGGTGCTGCGCCCAGTAGCCTTCGGGGAACAGGAGACCGTTCCGCCTGGAGTTCTGCATGAATGGCGCCATCATGTCATGGTGTTTGCCATACTTGGTGCAGTACTGCGCAAATTGCAGCGCTGTTCCGTAACAGCCGGGAGCGCCCCACAGGGTGCGGCCTGGGCTTATGGCGAAACTTCCTGGCACTTCGCTGGCGGCGCTGATGCCACCGTGGTTGTAGCGACCCTCAAGGTTGTGCCAACCTTTTAGAACCAGGCAGTTGGTGGCGAGGCCATCACCGACGGCCTGCGCAGCAACCACTATCGCTGCGGACATGCAGCCGGGTGCGTACATGGTGAACTTGACATTGGTCAGTTCAGGCATGTTTTTGAGAATCCATTCGGCGCTCAACTGACCGACGCCGTCCAGAGGATCGTCAGTCGGATTGAATGCGTTGACAACGTCCATGGGCACGGGCTGATCTTCGGGCCAGTGCGCCCCAGTAGTGGTGACCGGAACCAGCACCAGGCCATCTACCTGGTCTGGCGGCACTCCGGCGTCTGCGATTGCCGTCCGCAGGGCGCCAATACTCAGCGCACCCACAGATGTTTCCGCCCTGCCGTCCCAACGGCGGGCGGTGGGAGAGTGTCCGATGCCAACGGACGCCACCTTACCCCGGTGCTCCCAGACTCCCAAGCCCTCGGTGGAGCGATACATTGATTCTGGCGCCATTTGAGTGGTCATATCTCACTCCTTGGGTACGAATTGCGTACCGACGATTCGCAGTTTCTCATGGGCGGACGGGTCGGCGGCGCGGGCGTCTATTCGACCAGCACCCACTCGGGAACCTTCTGCCCGTTGGCGGTCTCCTCGAAGATGACGCGCACGGCGGCGCCAACGGGAACCTCATCGGGCGCGGTGCCCGGCAGGTGGGAGTACATCAGGATGCCGGGGTCTTCCTCCAGCATGATGACGGCCAAGTTAAAGGGGAGGTCTTCTTTCAGGGACGCCACCGGGCAGTCGTACACCACGCAGTAGTTGTAGATGGTGCCCCGTCCGCTGACTTCCTTCCAGACGACGCTCTCGCCCTCGCCGCAGATTTCACTGGCGGGGCGGGGCGGGAAATACAGGCGATCACTGTTAGTGCAAGACTGCACCACCAGACGGCCTTCGTTAGCGGCTTCGAAGAATGGCCTGGTCAGATCGTCAGGCACCACACCCTGCTTAACCATATGTCTCCTCACACGATGCGGATTTCACCGCGCTAAAGCCGGGAAACCGATCAAAAAGATGGGAATTTGGTACGCGAAAGAATATGCGTCAATCAAGTACGATGTCAAGCAGAACGCTCGGGTGCACGTCGTTCTCAGGACTAGCGCGATGGAGCGCCCTGGCCTGCTCAAATCGGCTGTCCGCCGGGCGTCTCACCTCAGCCTGATCTTGATGTCGCCACCATGGGGACGACGAGCATTGTTCCGCGACTCACGGGCGCACAGTAGTGGTGACCAAGCCCGGATTAGCAGGTATTGTAACGCCGGAAGGAACGACGACGGCAAACTCCACCGGAAAACTGATTACGCCCCGCTCGGTCTTGGCATGCGGCGAAATTTCCCGCACTTGCGCTTCCAATTCAACGTCGGGCAAGGCGGCCACCGTCACCGACCCGGGTGTGCCGACCTCGATGCGCTCCACGTTGTTGGCTTCCACCAAGCCACGGATGGAGATGTTCGTTGGGTCGACCAGTTGGATGACGCGGGCATCTACTGTAATGACGTCGCCTTCTTTTATTGTGACCAGGCGCACCATTCCCGAGAACGGCGCACGCAAGTACGAGTGTTCCAGGTCTTCTGCGATCTCGTCGTAATCGGATTTCGCATCGTCCAGATGGGCCTGCGCCAACGCAACAGCAGCGGCATCCGGCCCGGCAGCAAGTTCCTCTCTGGCCTCGCGAGCCGTCACGATCTGTTGGTTCATATCCGCCAGCACGGCTTGGTCGATACCTTCTTCGAGCCGGGCCAGCCTTGACTCAGCGGCTTCAAGGGCGAGACGGGCGCTTTCTGCGCCGGCTTCCAGACTCGCCAGCTTCAGTTGATCGATACCTTGCTCCAACTCGGCCAAGTCTCGCTCGGCTCGATCCAGCGTTTCCTTGGCAACCAGGACGTTGGATTCGAGGCGGTCCAATTCAGTTTGATCGGGTCCCGCCAATTCTTCGCGCAGTTGCCGGTTCAGTCTCTCCAGCTCCAGCTCCAGCCTAGTGACGGTGGCCTGGGCCCCGGTACGCTCCGCTTCCTTTGGTCCCGCCTCCAGATCAGTCAGTTCCGTCTGCCAAAATTCAACATCTCTCCTGGCCGAGTCCACCGCGGCCTGCAAGGCTTCGAACTTCACTACGTCAAAATTTCGGCCGTCATCCAGGTTGAGGAACTGCCCCTCAATCACCATCACATGAAACTCTTCAAATGCGTCCTCCGCCTTTTCCAGATCGGCTTCCACATCCGCCAATCTAACTCGGGCCGATGCCAACCTTTGAGCGTGGTTAACGTCGAAGTCGCGCAGCGCATCTTGCGCTTGATCCAGATCGTTTTCTACCCTGGCAATCCGCGATTCGAGCGCCGCCACCGCTTCGTTGTGCAGCGGCAGAAAATCGGTGACCACATCCTGCGCATTGTTCAATCTCGCTCGAGCTTCCGAACGTCGCGCCACCGCAGCGGCAAAGCTTTCCCCGTGCATGTCGGCAAAATCTGACACGGCATCTTGGGCTTGGTCCAGCGCAAACTTGGCGTCTGCAACCGTTTTCCGCGCGGTGCCTAGATCGACGTCGTACTGGAGGAGGTAATCCTCCAGATTGTCTTGCGCCATCTGCAATCGTAACTCCGCCTTGGCCAGGCTTCCCTCTGCCTGGGCCCGAACCAACGGATCAGACGACTCCAAGCCCAACACCCGGTCCAGATCATCCTGAAGCTTGTCAATTTGGTAGAGGCTTTGCGACTCGGCGTACCGTAAATCTCTGATGGTTTCGGAATCCACAGTTGCCAGTACGTCTCCGGCAGATACCATGTCGCCGACGCCAACGTCTAGTTCTCCGACTTCACCGGAAATTTCGAACGCGAGATCCACGCTCTTCCCAAAGATCAACTGACTGGGTACATCGAATCCTCGGGCTTCCGTTGGGGTGGACGGTCGCGACGCAGCGTTCTGTGGCGGCTCGGTGGTTTCATCGGAGGACTGCCCACACGCGGATAAGATCAGCGCAAATACTCCGAGCATCAATAAAGAGGGGACTGTCCAACGGTGGGATACCGACCGGTGGCAATTTCTCATCAAACGCAAGGGAACACCTCCATAGGGCAGCGCGGTTTCTAAATGAAACGCCGCCTACGACCCATCCACCTGGGCAGCCGGTTGACGGGTCAGCCGCCGGACCGCGGACGACCAGGCTCTAGGTATCGCGTCATGCAACAGCATGTAGGTCACCGGCACTGCGACCAGCGTGAGGAATGTCGAGCTGATCAGTCCGCCGATGACCACCGTGGCCAATTCCGCGCCGACCAGTCCGCTGGTATCACTGAACGCCAGGGGCAACAGGGCGAGTATGGTTGTAAAAGCGGTCATCAAGATCGGGCGCAGCCGTGTGCGGCCTGAAAGAATCATGGCGTCCAACGCGCTGAGGCCTTGCGACCGCAGTTGGGCAACGAAGGTAATGAGAACTATCGCATTGGTCACCACGATACCGATGAGGAAAAGGAACCCCATCAACGAAGGAAGACTCAGTGCCCGCCCCGTCACCGTCAAAGCAATCAGCGCTCCGACCACCGCCAACGGCATACTCAGGACCACAAGGAAAGGGTCACGAAGCGAGCCCAGGGTCGCCACCATCACCAGGTACACCAGCGCGAGTCCGATCATCATGGCCAGGTACACGTTGTTGAACTGCTCCTGGATATCGCTTGCGAAACCTCCCTGGCGGATCTCAACACCGGCGGGCAGGTCTATGTTTTCGATGATTCTATCGATGCGCGAGCTGATGGCCTGCGGATCGTTGCCCAGGAATTCTCCCGTGATCGTAACGGAACGATCACCGTCGTAATGGGTGACGAGTGACGGGCCTACAGTCGTCCTAGCGTCTGCGATTGAACCAAGATTAGCCGTACCCAAAGGTCCGCCGATGGACAGGTTCTGCAACTCCGCGAGCTCGTCAACTCGTTCCTCAGGACCGCGCACCACCACGTCGTAGGTTTCCCCAAGGAGGCTGACGTTGGCCGCATCAACGCCGTACACCCAGGTTCTAACCTGAGCCGCGACCGCGGCGGCGGTGAGGCCGTAGCGTCTCGCTTCGGAGGCATCAACCTCAAATGTTAACTCCTGGCTTTCGTCGCTCAAGTTTGTCTTCAGGTTGACGACGCCTTCTAACGGTCGGATCCGGTCTACCAGATCCTGGGCCACACGACGCACGCGACTGAAGTCGCTACCTGTGACCGCTATTTCAATGCCGGCCTGTGGCGGCCCCGCTTCGTCAACGAACAACTGAACTTCAACGTCATCCTTCTGCGGTAGCTCCGCCCGCAACTGTTCATCGAAATCCGCCGGAGCGGTTCCCGACAGGGCAATGAAGAACCCGGCCACGTCGTAACCGCTCTCGCCCAGCCCGGGGCCAAAGTCCTGGCTGGTTGAACCTAAAGTAGCCTGGAAGGAGGTGATATGGCCGGCGTCCACGTAGCGGTCCAGGATAGTTTCCACTTCCCTCACTTCGTGGTGGATGGCCGTCGCCCCGGTGTTCTCGGGCATGGTGATGTCAATCCGCATGGACTGCGCTTCTCCTGAAGAGAAAAGCGTAATCGGCAGCACGATGATCAGCGGCAGCGTAGCTCCGACCGCGGCGATACAGCCCATAACGGTAAGTAGCGGATGGTTGAGCGCCCAGGTCAGTATAGGGGTGTAAATGCGCTGCAACCATGTATCCTGGGACACGGAACCGTCATCGTCCGCCATATCGCCGGGCCGCAGCAACAATGAGGCCAGCACAGGAACGGCAGTCAACGCGATAAATGTAGACGCCAGCAGCGAAACGCACACGGTTTGCGCGAACGGAAGGAAAAACTCACCCACGATACCAGGGATAAATCCCAAGGGAAGGAACACTGCCACAGTGGTCAAGGTGGATGCGAGAATCGCGGGGCCGACCTCGCGCGTGCCACGGATGGCTGCGGTCAGGCCAGGATCGTCACCCAGAGGCGTCAGACGATAGGCGGTGAACTCCGGCCCTTGCATTGGGTAACGCGTTGATCCGGCCTGGACGTGGCGGTAAATGTTTTCCAATACGACGATGCTGTCATCAACGATCCGCCCCACGGCAATCGCCAGACCCGCAAGGCTCATGAAGTTGAGCGTCCAATCCATGACCGCCATGACCAGGATTGTGATCATGATGCTCAGTGGGATAGAAATAGCGATGATTACCGTGGGTCTAAGGGTTTGCAAAATTCCCCTGATCACCGTCGGCCGCAGTTGGAGCAGGAACAGGAAAATGGCGATCACTGCGATGACGAAGCCCAGGCCACCCTGACCGACCACGCTGGTGAGCTGCTCTTCAAGTTCGGGACCATCGTTATAGAGGACATCGACGTGCACGTCCTGTGGAAGGTCCAGGTTCTCGATGACACCCAGTAATTCCTTGGTCACGTCAATCGTGTTGCCGTCCGGCAGCTGCAGCACTTGAAGTGAGATGCTGGGATGGCCATTTGTGCGCGACACCGTGGCGGCTCTCGGAGTGTCCACTTGAACCGTTGCGACATCGGACAGCATGATCGGAGTGCCGCCATCCTCCGCAGGCGGGGCGCCAACCGGACCGAACGCGGCGTGGCGGTAATCGACCGGCAGGTCGCGGATGGAATCGAGATCACCGTAACCGAGGTAGGTGCGCAAGCCGATGGAGTGGTCGCCGTTATCCAGAGAACCGGCGTTGAGGTCAACGGAATTCCCCGACACCGCGTTCACGACATCCTGGATAGCGAGCCCGTGTTCGTCACTGCGAGACGGGTCGACTATCACGGAGACGCGTTCTTCAACTCCGCCTTCTACATTGACTTCGTACACGCCGTCGACCGCTTCCAGGCGGGGCAGGATTTCATCGTCCACGATGCGCTGCAGGGCCGGGATATCCCGTTCTCCGCTAACGCTCAACCACATGATGGGGAATATGTCGGATGTCAGCCGCAGGACGAACGGGTCCCCCGCCTCTTCTCGAAGCTGGAGCCCGCTCACGCGGTTGCGGATTTCTTCCTCCGCCGATTCCACATCTGCGCCGGGCGCAAAGTTCGCCGTGACCAGCGACATGGCAGGCGTGGATATCGATGTGGTTTTGTCCAAGTCAGGCAGTCCGGAAATCGTGTCTTCCACCTTGGCGGTCACGTCGGTGGCGACGGTGTTCGGGTCTCCCTGCTGGTAGGACGTGACCACGTAAATGATCGAAAAGCTGATTTCGGGGAAGAGCTCCTGCTGGATCTGACTGTACGAAAATACGCCAGCGGCCAACAGCAGAATCATCGCCATGATGGTGACCGGCTTGCGCCGCAGAGCCAACGAGGTCAGGAAAGTCAAATCCGCACCGTAAACGAAGAGGTAAAATCAAACGAGGCCCGGTGATTGGTTCGGACCGTCAACGCCTCATGCCGACCTAGAATCATACCAGACTTGGATTTTTGCCACGGTTGCCACTTGACCAGCGGCATTGCCCGCGCGTCTGGCCGTGTGTAAACTGCCCTGAGTTTTGATTCGAGGAGCGCGACATGGATTTCGCCCTGTTTTCTCACATCCCGTGGCCTGAAAAACATACGCCGAAGGCGCTCTTCTCGGATTTATTGGAACAGGCCGTGGTCGGCGAAGAACTGGGTTTCAAGGCTATCTGGCTCGCCGAGCACCATTTCACTCGATATGGCCTGGGCGCGTCCTCGCTGGTCGTCGCCAGCAACATTGCGGCGAGGACCAACGAAATCCGCCTTGGCACCGCGGTCCTGATACCACCTTTGCATCACCCAGTTAGGCTGGCGGAAGACACGGCTACGCTGGACGTGCTCAGCGACGGCCGGTTGGACGTCGGCTTCGGCCGGGGAGCGTCGGGCACGGAGTACGGCAACTTTGGCATCGACCACGCCGAGAGCCAAGCGCGCTACCGTGAGACCATCGAGATGGTGGAAACCCTCTGGACCACTCCCGACTGCACTTTCCAGGGCAATTACTTTTCCTCCCAGCGCCTCAACCTGGTTCCAACTCCTTTGCAACAACCTCATCCGCCGGTTTACGTGGCGGCGACCCGCAGTGCCGAGTCCCTGGATTTCGTCGCTTCCACCGGACGCCGGCTCATTATCGGCGTGGTCCTGAACACGGACGACGCTTTGGATTTGTTGCGGCGCTTCCTGGAGCAGGCGGAAGACAGCGGGCACTCTGCATCGCCAGCAGACGTTCCGTTTTTCCGCTACTTCTACGTGGCCGAGACTGAAGAGCAGGCCCACCGCGACGCTCGCGAGGCTCTGAACTGGACGTTGGACATCAACACCTGGAGGCGTGAATTTTCCGTAGGGAGCGAAGTGTACGAGAGCATCGAAGATTACCGCAAACGTCGGACCGAGTTCCCGCCGTCCTACGAGTATCTCGCCGAGCACCGGTCTTTCATCGGCACTCCGGACCAGTGCGCGGCGAATATCCAAGCTTTGCACGACGCCGGGGTACGCTACTTCGGTTGCAACTTCGCCTTCGGTGGCCTGGACCAGAAGAAGCAGTTGCGCTCCATGGAGTTATTCGCGAGGGAGGTGATGCCTCGCTTCTCCGAGGGGTAATCGACGCGGGTCAGTCGTTGGCGGCGGGCCTCGGCTGCGGCTCGGCAGGTATCGGCGACTGCGGGAGCGCGGCCCGGGCGCTCAGCGCCCTGTAGAGTGAGATCGCCGCCCCGGTGGCAAGCGCCGCGCCCAGCATGAGAAACGCCCAACGCAACCCGGCGACAAACGCCGTCGCCACCTCGGGGTTCACTGCCTCCAGCTTGGGCTCCACCCCGTAGGTAGCCATGGTGGAAACCACAACGGTGGTCGAAACAGCAACGCTCACCACGTTGGCCGAGTTCCTTACCAATTGGGTCAGCGCCGAAACGACCCCATAGCGGCTGCGATCAACCACGCTGAGGATGCTGCTGCTGTTGGGTGAGTTGAAAATTCCGTTGCCGGAACTCTGCATCATCATGGTGGCAATCACCAGCCAGACCGGAGAACGCTCCTGCAACGCAAACGCCAGCACGAAAGCCCCGGCAGCCGTCAGTACCATGCCGCACACCGTCGGAACGCGCCATCCAAACCGATCAGCGACGCGGCCGCTGAACGGCCCGATGAGAACCATGCATACGGCCGGCGGGATCATCATCAATCCCACTTGCTCCGGCGAGTACTGCAGCACCCGTTGCAGATAGAACGGCATCATGAATCGCGCCGCTGACGATCCGAAGAAAGAGAGCCACGCCGCCGC
Organism: Chloroflexota bacterium; assembly: GCA_028873965.1. Taxonomy (GTDB): domain Bacteria; phylum Chloroflexota; class Dehalococcoidia; order Lucifugimonadales; family UBA3495; genus Bin87. Next base: position 199,390 of record JAPPMU010000052.1, on the reverse strand, counting down.
TACTCCCAGGCCGAATATCTGGTTGGTGAACAACCGCAGGTCCAGCATCGGCGCGCGGACCCGCAGCTCCCACCAGACGAACGCGGCTGCCGAGATCACCACGGCAACGCCGCCAACCAACACCGGGGCGGACCGCCAGCCCAGCGCGTTCCCGTTGCCGACCACCAGCAGCAGCACCAGGAGTATCACTCCTGAGACGGCGGCACCCGTCCAGTCGAATGAGGACGCTCCCTGCCCTCGCCGGTACTGGGCGGCTCCCGGACCGCGCTCCAGCAACAGCCACGCGAGCACCAGCACCAAGCCTCCCGCCGGAACATTGATGAGGAACACCGATTGCCAGCCGAGCCACGCCACTAGGAACCCACCGACGGCCGGGCCGGCGATCGCTCCCATTCCCACCACGCTGAGGTGCGTGCCCAGGGCCTTGCCGCGCTCCGAGTCCGGAAACGCCGCGATCATCATGCCCATGCCGCAGCCCTGGACCATGCCAGCTCCGATCCCCTTGAAGACACGCATTACGACCAGCATCTCGAGGCTGGTAGAAAGCGCGGCGCCCAGGGAGGCAAAGACGAAAATAGCAGTGCCAGTCAGGTATACCTTGCGCCGCCCGACTACATCGCCCAGTCTCCCCATGGGCAGCAGCAGCACGCTTATCACAAGGGCGTAGGCGACTACCACCCACTGGACCGATTCCAGCGAAGCGTCGAAATGGGACTCGATGCCCGGCAGGGCAACCAGCACGCTGCCATGGTCAACGACCGAGAAAAACGTGCCGGTGGCGATGGTCCAGAAAGCCCACCACTTGTAAGACTCGCTGGACGTGATGCGTTGGATCAAATTGGTAACTGCCTGACGCGGGGCGTGCCGGAAGATAGCCCAACCATCATACTCCTTTTCAGAAGTTGACGCGCTCGAACCATTACGGTACGCGATATTACTCCAGCCGGCGCACGCGACCCAGGAATACCCAGCATATCCCCGATGCGCCCAGACCCAACGCCGCGATTATCGCCAACGCCGTCGCCGAGGACGTCAGGTCCGACAGAATCCCCACTCCCAGGCTGGCCACCACCAGGAATCCCCGGTCAAAGCTCTGCAAGCTCGTCATCCGCCCGCGCAGGCTGTCCGGCGTCAGCGTTTGGATCAGGGTCCCTCGGGCGGTTCGAAACACCGACTGGCTGAAGGCCATGGCCGCGATGAACACAAACGCCAGCGCCATCCATTTGGAAAACGCAAACACCAGCAGCGTCACCGAGCTGCCGACGGCTGCGCCCAGCACCACCTTGCCTTTCGGAAAAACGAACCCGAACGACGCGATGAACAACGCCGCCAGCAGGCCCCCGACCCCGGTGATGGCTAACAGATAGCCGCCCACGTCCGCATCGCGCTGCAACACCTCGGTGGTGTACAGGGGGAACAGAAACCAGGCCGGGTGCAGGATGATGTTGGGGATCATCGACACCACCATCAGCTGGAAAAATGCCCGCTCGCCGCTCCACACGTAGCGCAACCCCTCGATCATGTTGGACATCGCGGAGCCCCGTTGGCGGGCATTGCCCGGACTATCGAAGGGCGTGCGCACTCTGAGGATCATCATGACGTTGGCCAGGTACAGAACGGCCTCGATGGTGAAGTTCCAGAAGTACCCCAGGGTGAAGATCAGGATGCCCCCCACGAACGGGCCGAAAATGCGCGTTCCGGTGATGGTCAGCACATTCGTGGCCAGTGCGTTGCCCAGCATGTCCCGAGGCACGGTTCCGGCGATCAGGGCCTGCCTCATCGGTTGCACCGCGGAATGGCAGCAGCCCGCCAGGATCACGTAGGCGTAGGCGTGCCACACCTGCACCCTGCCCGTGAGGATCAGCAGCGCGAAGCAGAATGCCAGGACCGCCATCGCCGTCTGGAGGATCACCACCAGCTTGCGCCGGTCGAACCGGTCGCTCAGCACGCCGCCCCAGGGGCCAACCACCAGGCCGGGCAGCGTATTGATGCCGCCAACGGTGACCACCAACAATCCGGCGACGTTTGACCCCTCGGATAGCTCCCGCACCAGCCAGCCGACGCTCAGGAGCTGCAACCATTGAGCGTTGTTGGCAAAGAAGTTGCCGAACCACAGATAGCGGAAATCCCGGTATGCCAACCAGGCGTCCAGCGTGTGCAGGCGTGGTAGCCGTGCGGTTCGCAAATCGCGTTCCCCTTACCGCAGCGCCCGTACCCGCCGCAGAGTGGCGAAGCATCCCAGAGTCACCGACAACCCCAGACAACCAAGGGCCAGGATAGCCATCGATGCCGAGGTAAAATCAGCGAAAATTCCCACTAGCACGCTCACTCCGATCAGGAAGGACCGCTCATACGCCAATAGGGCCATGGTGCGCGCGCGGAATCGGTCGGGGACGATAGTCAAAACCAGGGTCCCCTGTGTGGTTCGGAAATAGGCCTGGAAAAACGACATGGCGCCCAAGGCGGAGTAGGCGGCCCAGGACCACACAGAGAAAGCGAACAGGATGGTGGTCAGCGACGACAACGCCGCTGCGCCGAACAGGACGTAACCGCGGCGGAAGGGGATCCCCCAGGTGGCGATGGTCAACGTGGAGATCAAGCCTCCCCAACCGGTCACCGCCAGCAGGTAGCCGCCCGTGTTGACTTGGGCTTGCAGCACTTCCACGGTGAACAGCGGCAGCAGGAACCAAACGGGATGCAAAATAGTGTTCGGAACCACCGACAGCACCGCAATTTCGAGGACCTCGCGCTGGTTCCGCCACAGGTGCAGTAGACCGTCCTTGATGTCTCCAAATGGGGTGAAGCGCCGTCGTTCCTCCGCCGGTTCCGTCCCGGTGTACGGCGTCCGCATGGGCAGCAGCATCAGCACTACACCTAGGTACAAGGCCGCCTCCAACGCGAAGTTCCAGAAATACCCCAACGTAAATATGAGGATTCCGCCGATGAAGGGGCCGAAGATGCGAGTCCCGGTCACGGTGAGCGTATTGATCGCGTAGGCGTTGACCAGAGATTCGCGAGGGACGGTATTGGAAATCAACACCTGCTGCATTGGCTGGGTGATGGCTAGGAAGGAACCGGAAATCAGAACGTAAGCGTAGGCGTGCCATGGGCGCACGTAGTCGGCGGCCACCAGGAAAGCAAAACCCAAAGCCAACACACCGCTGGCGGATTGCATGGTAATCGCCAGTTTGCGGCGGTCAAGCCGGTCTCCCAGCACCCCGGTGATGGGATTCACCAGGAGGCCGGGAAGCGTGTTAATCGCGCTGACGGAAAGGACGAGCAGGCCGCCAATTCCGGTGCCCGCGGACAGGTCTTTGACCAGCCATCCGATGCTCAACAGTTGCAACCATTGCGCCGTGAATCCACAAAAATTTGCCAGCCACAGTAGCCGGAAATCCCGGTAGGCCAGCCAGGCGTCCAGGGTATGCAGACGCGGAAGTCTCAGGAACGAAATGATCGGGCTCTCGTTTGGGATGGATAGAGGTCAGATGCAATGTCCGACGAGTGGTGCCAAAATGCGCCGCAAGCCGGAACATGGTGCGCCCCGCCGGAATGGTTGTCAATAACACCGGCGTCGGTCAGGGCAAACCGCTATTGACGGCTACGGACGCGCGCCCTGTCCGACACGACCGCTATGATATGATGACCGCCGATTCCCAATTTCAAACCCACGGACGCTTGTCCGACCCGATATGGACGGGACGCATGCATGCGTCGGATGTCAGGCCTTACAGGTGGGGGACGTGCACATGAACACTCATCGCGCCCTGATGGCGCACCTGCTGCGCCGGGCCGGATTCAGCGCCACACCGGCCGAACTCGACACCTATTGCACGTGGGGCTACGAGGCAACGGTCGAGTGGCTGCTCCATCCGGAGCGCCAGCCCGAGTTGGAAGAGGATATCATCGAGCGGTACTACATCGACTGGAAGGAAAGCCGCAACATCGAGGGCGCGCTCACCGAAACGATTTACCGGATGAACTGCAACGCCGGCGCAAGACCTCTCCAGGAAAAGATCGCGCTGTTCTGGCACGGCGTGTTCGCCACGGGTTTGGCCAAAGTGCTGCACGAGAAAACGATGCTCAACCAGATCGATATGTTTCGGCAGTGTGGCTTGGGCAGTTTCCAGGAGTTGTTGCGTGGTCTGGCACGAGATCCGGCGATGATTTTCTGGCTGGACAACAATTTCAACCACAGGGACGCGATCAACGAGAACTGGGGGCGGGAGCTGCTGGAGTTGTTCTCCATGGGCGTGGGGATGGACGGCCAACCCAACTACACGGAAGACGACGTCCAGGAGGCCGCCCGAGCTTTCACCGGGTGGACGATTGACGACGATAACGTAGCGAGCATCCCGTACGGAAAGACCCCCTGGTTGTTCCGTTACGATCCGGAAGACCACGACGACGGGACGAAGACGTTCCTGGGAGAAACGGGCAACTTTGACGGCGACGACATCATTGAAATCATCTGCCGCCGGCCCTCGACCGCGAGATTCATCAGCCGGCACCTCTACAACTTCTTCGTAGCGGACGACGTGCAGGTGCCGGCGTGGCAGAACACGCCGCCTCCCGACCCCGATGCCCTCGCGGCGCTGGAGGTGGAGTATTTCCGCTCCGGTTACGATATTCGATCCATGCTGCGCGTACTGTTCACCTCCGAGTTCTTCAAGTCGGAAAGCGTGCGGTTCGCCAGGGTCAAAAGCCCCGCCGAAGTGGTGGTCGGCACGTTGCACCTCGTGGGCGATTTCAAATTCCCCAGGGTCGGTTTCATGGACACGGCCCTGGAGTGCCGCTACATGAACCAGGACCTGCTGAATCCGCCGTCGGTGGAAGGGTGGCATACCGGGAGAGAATGGATCGACAGCGGCAGCATGGTCGAGCGCATCAACTTCGTAGCCGACAACTTGGGAGACGCGACCCACACCGGCGTGCGAGCTATTTTGGAGGCACTCGCAGACCGCAATCCTGACGCGGAAGATATCGTAGACGGGTGCCTGGACCTGCTGGGTAACGTCATGCTCCGGGAAGACAACCGGAATGCTTTGGTTGCCCAGGCTGAGGCTGCACTAAATGAGGGGGCCGGCGTCAAAGCCGTTATCCTGAACGCCCTGCGAATGATTGGGTCAACACGCGAGTACCAGTTCGCGTAGTCGGCTTTGCCGACACGCCGGCTCCCGCGCCGGTGCGAGTGAAGTCCATACACCAGGCGATATGTCCGCTCCAAAATGGCACTGAACGCGGAACAGGCTCCCTTGAATATCAGGTCAGAACCAATACCAAGTGCTGCCAGGCGTTGCATGTCTGGGGCCCAATTGGCCCTGGTAGGCGTGGCAGACGAACTGGCGCGCGGACGTTTTGCGCCCCGCGCCGCGCGCTACGATGCCGCGGCGGAGTTCCCAATCGAAAACTATGCTGACCTGAAGGAAGCCGGATTACTCACGCTGCGAGTGCCCACCGCATACGGCGGCAGCGGCGTTGACCCACTGACCTTCGCGATGTGCATCCTGGCGGTGGCTCGCGGCTGCCCTTCGACGGCGCTGACCCTGACCATGCACACTAATGTGCTCGGCTCGTTTGTCGCCGGGTTGGGCACTCCGGAGCAGCGGCGTCGGTACTTTGCCGAAGCCGTGGAAGCCGGCAAGCTGTTCGCGTCCATAACCAGCGAGCCCGGGGTGTCCGCCAGAGAACGGTTCGTACTGTCCACCACCTTCACGCCCCAGGATGACGGCGGATACCGTGTTTCCGGCCTCAAGCATTTTTGCTCCCTGGCCGACGCCGCCGACTATTTCTTCGTGTCCGGCGTGGTGGAAGGAAGTGGTGGTGGCAGCGACAATATCCTGTCGGCGATGATACGGAGCGATATGAGCGGGGTTCGGGTCACCGGGGAATGGGATGCTGTGGGCATGCGGGCCACTGCCAGCCACACGGTCAGCTTCGATACCGTGGCGCCCCACGATGCGGTGTTCGGGCCACCCGGTCGATTGCTCAGCGCCGACTGGGGCAGTTTTTCGCTGGGATACGCCGCCGTTTATCTGGGAATAGCGGAGGCGGCATACAACTACATTCGGGAGCACGTCACCGCTCGAACCTGGACCCCCGGCGGAGACTTGATGATCGACCACCCGGCAACCCAGCAAACGGTTGGGCAGATGAGTCTGTTCATCCAATCCGGGCGACTCTTGTTGGTGGACGCAGCATTAACCAACCGGGATGAGGACCAGACCGGAGCTGTGCTGGCGGTTAATCGCGCCAAGCAATATTGCGCCGAGGCGGGCGCATGGGTAACTGACGCGGCCATGCGGTTAGCCGGAGGCGGTGGGCTGCTCAAGTCCTCGCCATTGGAGCGGCTGCGCCGGGATGCCCTATCGGGTCCGGTGATGCCGCCGGCCAACGACCGGTGCCTCGAAACCATTGGCAAGTTGGAATGTGGGTTGCCCGCGGTGACTATCGAGCTAAGTTAGGAAATGGGATGACCACAGTTGTCGAATATCCAGTATCCGTTGCCGGTTTGTACCGGTACCACGATGTGATTGGCCTGCTGTCCGCCGGTGGGCCGGGATTCAGTGGACCCGTTTCGTTGGCCCTCGGTCCCGACGGTTTGCTGCACGTTGCCAGCCGCGCCAACCCGAACCAACCCGAAGCAGTGCGGGTAACCCGGTGCACCATAGAAGGGGACTATGTTGGCGAGTTCTGCGGCTGGGGTGAAGCGCCGGGCCAGTTCATCTGGGTGACGGCCATTGCGTTCGGCCCGGACGGCCATCTGTACCTCGCGGACGAAAACACCCATAGGATCTCCAGGTTTACAGCGGAGGGCGAGTTTCTGGGCCATTGGGGTGAATTCGGTAATGGTTTTGGCCAGTTGAACCGGCCGTCGGGCATGGCCTTCGCTCCGGACGGTACGCTGTTAATCGCGGACTCCCTGAACCACCGAGTCCAGCGCGTGTCCACGGACGGCAGGGCGCTGGATGCCTGGGGAACCTACGGTGCCGAGCCGGGCCAGTTCAACATGCCCTGGGGAGTTGCCGTTGACTCCGACGGAGCGGTGTACGTTTCCGACTGGCGCAATGATCGGATCCAGAAATTCGAGGCCGATGGTCAGTTTGTGGCGGAGTTTGACGGCAAAAACAGTGGCGACGGCTTTGCGCGGCCCAATGGACTGGCCGTAGGAGGAGGACGCATCTACGTGTGCGATTGGTGGAACGACCGGGTCCAGGTGCTGAATGCCGAAGGGGAAGTGATCGACACACTCATCGGTCACTCCGGAACGTCCAAGTGGGCACGTACATTCCTTGACGCCAACCCGGACATCGAGGAGAAACTCAATAAAGCGACGCAGAACATTGAGCTGAAGCGCCGGTTCTATCGGCCCACGGCAGTCACCTTAAGCGAGGACGGGCTGGTGTTCGTGGCAGATTGCTACCGGCACCGCGTGCAGATTTACCGACGGTTGCAGGGGACGGCCTGAGGACTGATTCCCTTTCGACCGGTCGATGCAGATACAGGAGGTACCATGGCCAGCAGCAACGGCTTGAGGGCAAACCAGGAGATTGGTACGACGGTGCTCGTCGTGATGATGGAGGTAGACGAGGCCGACGACGAAGTGTTCAACAAGTGGTACAACGAAGAGCATCTGCCGGAGCGAATGTCCATTCCGGGATACGTCAGCGCCCGGCGGTTCATGCTGGACCCGGAGGACGAACAGGCGAACGGAGTGCTGCGATATTTGTGCATCTGGGAAATGGAAAACGACAGCCCGTTGCAGTCCCAGTTTTACAAGGACCAGAACGCCAAACCAACGCCGACGAAAGAAGCCGCCAACGGTGTAGTGAAGCAGCGAGCGCGGGGTCTGTACCGCCAGATATTCCCGGCCTCCGGCGGATACAACGACCGCATCGGGTACACTTACCCGGACGGCACCAGAATCGGCGCATAGGGCGACGCGCCATAACCCGAAATTCGAGGGGCTGTCCATCGACAGCCCCTCGTGCTTGCTGATCTTCAGATCCGGGTGAGACGTAGCAAGTCGCCAATGCTGGTTTCATCTTCGAGACGCCACAAACGGGACAGCAACTCCTCCGTCTGTTCCGGAGCAAGCAGTCCTTCGCAAAGGCTCCGGAACTTGCCTTCGACCTCGGCGTCGGTCATGGGGTTGAGATGGTGGCCACGGAAGTGCGCGACCTCGGAGCTGTAGGTTCGCCCGTCTTTCATCCGCAGATCGAAGTTACAAAGCATGGCCTCCGGCACGCGCCGGTTAGCCTCTTCAGACGCCTCGATCCGTGTGCGACTGATCAGGGCGGCGATGCCCGGATCGTTGATGTGCTCGTCAGAAAAATGGCTTTCGTTCAGGGTGTTATGCGTCAGCGCGATTGCGGTGGCGTAGGGCATGCTGTGGTCGGCGGACTCGCGGGTCTTGGGGTGATACTTCTCCTCGTCGCCAGCCATGATGTCGATGGCTTTCTGCAGGGTGCGGATGTGAACGTCCTCGACGTCGGCGACGTTGAAGCCGGGCACCTGGCGGCGGGCGTCCAGGGCCGCCTCGACCACTGTTTGTGAGTACAGGCCCAGGGCAAACTGCTTGATGTTACACTCGTGGACCTTGAACGGTTGACCCTGGTCTCCACCAAAGGGTTCCAGTTGGTACGGCTCTTTGGTGACCGCGGAGAAGAACCCCAGCTCTCCCTCGAATACTGGAGTCGGTCCGGTGAGGCCACGCTCGGCCAGCAGCGCCGCGAAAATCGCGTTGCGGCTGGCGTTAGCGTAGGCGCAGCCCTTCCAGTGGGAGAGCTCGCCTACCCGCGTTTGGCCCAACGCCAGGTTTGGTGTTATCCCAAGGTTCAGCGCCTGTTCGGTTTGCGCCGGAGATAGACCCATCGCGCGAGCCGCCCCGACGGAACTGGCGATGGCGCCGTTGGTCACGTGGTCAAAGCCGAGGGCACGTATGTTGCAGGCGTCACCGAACCGGCAGAACGCTTCGTACGCCACCGCCGTCGCGGCGATGAGCCGACGACCACCGGCACCTACGATTTCGGCACCGGCGAGGGTTGCGGCGATGCTGTCGCTGGGATGCCCCGATTCCTGCGTGGTGTAGCCATCGTTGAAATCCAGGTAGCGGATCATCACCCCGTTGGCGAAGGTGGCAAGCTCGGGGCTGCTGGTCAGCCCGCTGCCGATGATGGTTACCGGCCGGCGATGCCCGGTAACCTCTGCTGCCAGGTCGCGGGCGATTTTGCTCGGTTCCGAGGTGTAACCTCCGATGGCGCATCCCACGGTGTCAATGATCATCCGCTTGAGAAGATGAACGGTATCGGCCGGTATGTCGCCAAAGTGCAAATTGGCAGAGTAATTGGATACGTACTCGGCTATGGTGGTCATGGAAATCCTTCCTGGTCGGGACGGCGGCACTGACGGCGACAGACAAAGTCATGGAGATGCAACGGAAAGGTTGCCATTTTTGCGGACCGGCGGCAACCAACTCAGTCGCTGGGCACCCAAAGCAAGAAACCCAGATTGCCGTTGGGTTCATCTGGCCGACGACGAGAGGTATGGGACGCCGTCGGGCCGATCAAAATGAACGTGGGCATCTGGTCGCCTGTGCGCCCGGTACAACGGTATGAATGCGGGGCGAGCATCGGCCCACCCCGGTGTAGAATTCCGGCTGCGAGTAGATGTTACTCCTTCCAGAACCTCTCTTCGGTCCAGCGCCACCCGTCGGCGGTTACGATCTCCCTGCTGGCTTCGATCATCCCGGGATGGCCGCAGGCGTAAATCAGAGTCTGGGAACGGTCCAAAGCGAAATTCTCGATTTGGTCGGCAACGATGTTATTGAGACGGCCGGTCGCGCCTTCCCACCCAGCGTTGCGCTCTTCGGTGGGTCGGCTGATCGCGGGGACGAAGGTCACGGCGTCGGGATGTGCGGCAGCCAGCCGCGCCAGTTCGACATCGTAGACGAACTCGTCGCGGTAAGAAGCCCCTTCGACCACGTAGAAGTGGTGCCCGTCGCGACCGTAGTGCAGGTGATCCCGGACTATGCTTACGAACGGCGCAACACCAGTAACTGTTCCCAGCATCAGGTGCTGGGTTGCGGAAGGATCCATCAAAAAGATGCCCTTGGGCCGAGGGCGGATCGACATGGTGTCGCCAATTTCCATGCGCCACATGCGCGGCGTGAGTTCGCCTTCAGGGACCAGCTCGACGAAGATTTCCAACAGCGGTTCGTGAGGAGCGGAGACTATCGAATACGCCCGTTCGATGCCATCCAAGCCCAGGGTGCAGTATTGGCCAGGCTTGAATTTGAAATCGAAACCCTGCGGCTCCATCCTGATGACCATGAGGTCGTCCGTGTAATCAACACGTTCCACCAGCCTGGCTCGCGGCAGGTTGGCAGTGCGGTCACGGATCACGGTGGTGGATGGCGATGTGGTCATTCTGGCTCCAGTTAGTAGATTTGATTGGCGTTAGCGAGTCAGCCCACCAATTCGACGCGACATGCTTCGAGATGCAAACCGGGCACGCGGGCCATGGGATTGATGTCCTCCGAAGCCTGCAATTCCGTAGCCAACTGTCCAAACAGCGTGGTGATCGAAACGACCCCCGAAGGAACAGTCGAGTCAAGGCGGGCAATTCCGGTGGTACGGTTGCCGGCCGTTATGACAGCCACGGGCGCATCATTGGAGATGCCCCAAGAGGCGGCGTCAGCCGGATTGATGTGCACGTGCTCGTCACGAACGATGCGATTTAGTTCGTCCGATTCCACGGTGATTTCCCTCTCGCTCTGGAGGAGAACCCGACCAGGGGCAAGAATTGCGGGAAGATCGGCTTCCGTGTGTGCCGGAACCGCACGGAACCGGGGAGCACCCGGTTCGGCGCGTCCGTTCGGGAATCCGTTGGCGTACAGCACCGGGGACGATGGACTGTCAGGCGTGGAGCAGGGCCACTGTATGCCGCGCTCTTCGCGGGTCGTGTACAGCAACTGGGTGGGCCGGGGAGATTCCATCCCCGTCTGCATTATCAATGCCGTTTCCCGGGCCAACCGTTGATAGCTGATCCCCCGGTAGTTCGGAGCAACGGACGCTATTTCATCCATGACCCGGGCGGGTTCGTCGTAGTTCAAGCCGGCGACGTCCAATCGATGGGCCAACTCGGCGAAAATCCACCCTTCCGGCATGGCGTCGTTGTTTCGCACGGTGATCGCGGGCCTCACGCGCTGGACCCGCCGTTCCAGGTTGGTGAACGTACCGTCCTTTTCCGCAAAAGTCGCCCGGGGCAGAACAACATCGGCAACCTGGGCAACCGGCGAAAGGAAAGTGTCGACCACTGCCAGAAACTCCAATTGTTCGAATACGGCCACATCGCTGACGAGGAGGCCATTCGAGTAGTTCGGGCTGTCTCCAACGAGCAGCATTGAAGTGATGGCGCCGCCCGCAGACTCGAGCATGGAGGCGGCGCTCATGCCAGGGGACGCTGGTAACCGCGCTCCCCAGGTTTCCTCCACGTGGGCACGGTGTGCGTCGTCAAAGGTGGGGGCGCCTCCCGGGAGACGGTCGGGCAGGCATCCAACATCGATTGCGCCTTGACCGTTTGCCCCCTGCCGCATCGGGAATATTCCGCCGGCGGCCCGGTCGACGTTGCGGGTAAGCAACGCCAAATCCGCCAAAGCGACCACGCATTCGCGGCTGATACCCGCCGACAGATTATCGAGCCCGTAAACTATGGCGCCGGTATCTGCCCCGCCATACATCCTGGCGGCGCGAGCGATGTCTTCTAAAGGAACCCCGGTTGTGGCGACGGCGTCGTCGCTCAACCGTTCCAGTTCGTAAACAAGCGTGTCGTAGCTATCCGCGTGTTCAGCAAGCCATTCGGCATCGATGAGGTCTTCCTGCAGAACCTGCTTCAGGATCGCACCAAGAAGGAGCAACTCGGTCCCTGGCACCGGGCGGAGCCACAGATCGGCGTAGCGTGTAAGCTCCACTTCCCGGGTGTCGATGACGATGAGAGGGGTACCGTTGCCGGCGGCGCGCTTGATTGGCACGCCCACCACGTTGTGACTTTCGGTCAGGTTGGTGTTGAAAACCAGGATACAGCCGGCTTTCTCGAGGTCCCATATTGAATTGGTAGCGCCGGGATAACCGAGAACATCTTCCAAGGCGCCGGTGAGGGCGGGCTGCGTGTTGCCGGAATGATCGATGTTGTTGGTGTTCATTCCGATGCGGGCAAATTTCTGGGCCAGGTACAGTTCCTCGTTGGTGCTGTCGGGAGCGGTGATCAAACCGAACCCCTCGCCCGATTGGTGAGCGCGGAGCCGCTCGGCAACAAGGTCCAAAGCCTCATCCCACGTGGCGTTTTCCAGCCGACCGTTGCGGCGGATCATGGGCCGGCGCAGGCGCTGACCGCTGGTCAAATGTCCGAGGCCAAACTTGCCCTTGTAGCAGGCCTGGCCACGGTTGGCAGGGGAGTTGAGTTCGGGAACAGCGCGAATCACCCGGCCCTGCTCATTGATCTCGAGGTTCATCTGGCAGCCGACTGGACAGTGGGTGCAGATGGTGCGTTCAACACGGGCGGGCTTTTCCCATTTGCCCTCGCGTTCGGTAAGAGCCCCGACCGGACACACGTCAATGCAGGCCCCGCAGAACTCGCAACCCGACTCCAGCAGGGAGGTGCCGAAGGACGTGCCAACCAGGGCTTTGCCGGACCGCTCGGTAAAACAGATGGCGTTGTCGCCGCGCATTTCCTCGCAGGCGCGAACACAGCGGCCGCAGGTGATGCATAGATTGTAGTCGCGGTCGTAGAACGGATCGCTGACCTCCAACGGGATGTCGCGGTACACATAGGACATAGGGGATTCGAGCTCCATGCCCAGATACCGGACGGTGTCCTTGAACTCGCAACGCTCGTTCTTGGGACAGGTAATGCAACGATCGTTGACCGAGACGTGGCGGAGGCAGACGTCGGATGGCCCGCAGATATCCACACGGTGGCAAGTGAGGCAGCCGTTGGGGTGCTCGGCGATGAGCATCTGCATTACCGAGCGACGGAGCTCGATGACGTCTGGGGTCTCGCTCCATACGGTCATGCCGTCGGTGGCTGCCAGGGTGCAAGCTGCCGGGAACCCCGGTACGCGGCCCCGCTCGTTTTCCGCGACCACCACGCACATCCGGCAGGCAGCATAGGGCTTCATGCCCGAGTGGTAGCAAAGATAGGGGACATAGACGCCGGCGTCGATGGCGGCTTCAAGCACCATCTTCCCCGGTTGCGTCTTGATTTCCACACCGTCGATGGAGATGGTGATATCGTCAGGCATGGCGTTTCCTAGTCAAGATAGGGCGCAGGTGGGCCGGCGCCGGCCGATTAGCGCCTGGTGAGGCGGGGCGAGAACACCTGGTCAGGGCAGTCTCCGGTGTGGCGCTTTTCGCGAATGTGAGCGTCGAATTCGTGCCCGAAATATCGGAGCGCGGAGGAGACCGGATTGAACCCGAGCTGCCCGTGTCCGCACAGCGAACCGGCTTGCATGTTTTCCCCGATGTTACGCATGAGCGCCAGATCTTCCTCGGTGCCTTCCAGGTTACTGATGCGTTCCAAAACTTCCAACAGATGGCTCATTCCCATTCGGCAGGGGAAGCACTTTCCGCAGGATTCGTACTGGCAAAAGGCGATCAGGTTACGGGTCAGGTCAACCACGCACGTGTCCTCGTCGGCAACGATGATGCCACCCGAGCCAAGGATGGCGCCGGCCGCGCGAAAAACATCGAAATCCAGGACCAGGTCCAGATTGGCGTCGCTGGCGGAGAGGACGCCTCCCAGCGGTCCGCCGGTTTGGAGCAGCTTCATGGACTTGCCGTTGGGGACGCCTCCAGCCATATCGAAGAGCACCTGGCGCAGAGTCATGCCCAGCGGCACTTCGATCAAACCGGTGTAGGTGATATCACCCGACAGGCAGAGGATGGCAGTGCCGCTGCTTCCGTTGATGCGATTGTCGGGATCAGGCGAAGTCCCGATGCCGGCGAACCATGCGCCGCCGCGCGCCACGATCTCGGGCACGTAAGCCAGGGTCTTGACGTTGTTAATGTTCGAAGGCTTGCCGAAAACTCCCACCTGGGCCGGGAAAGGAGGACGGTAGCGGGGCATGGACCGCTTGCCTTCGATGGCTTCCATCAATGCGGTTTCCTCGCCGGAAACGTAGGAGTCGCCGGTCAGGGCGACCTCGACGTCGAACGAGAAATCGGTTCCCAATATGTTCTGGCCCAGGAGGCCGAGATCGTAAGCCTGCTCGATCACGGCACGGGTGCGGTCGATGGGCTGGTTGTGACCGTGACGGATGAAGATGTAGCCGCGGTTGGCGTTGCAAGCGTATCCCGCGATGGTGATCCCTTCGACCACGGTGGCCGGGTCACTCTCCAGGATGCCCCGATCGTTGAAGGCGCCCGGGTCGCCTTCCTCACAGTTGCACAGGATGTACTTGTTGGGGTCGGGGTTGCCGGCCAAGAACCCCCATTTGACGCCGGCCGGAAAGGCTGCGCCACCACGACCGCGCAGGCCGGAGGTCCGGACCTCACCCAGGGCTTCTTCGGGAGACATTTCGGTGAGGGCCTTGTTCAAGGCCGCATAGCCTCCGTTAGCGATGTACTGGTAGAGGTCGGAGGGGTCGATGTTGCCGGCGTTGCGCAGGGCGATGCGCTGCTGCAAGGCCATCATCGGGTGGTCCTGGAGGTTCGAGATACCCGCGGGCGCCTGGGCGGGTTCCCCGAGGTAACCGATGGCGTGCTCCGACAACGGGTCTCCGCCGGCCACATGCTGACGGACGATGCGCTCGGCCAAGTCGGGTGTGACCTGACCGTAAAAAACGCGGGGGCCGTTGGGCACCTGGACGTCGAGCAATGGTTCGGCGAAACACAGGCCGAGGGTACCGACCTCCGACACGTTAGCCTGGATTTGGTGTTTCTCCAGGACATCTTTGACGGCGGCAACGACCTCGAACCCTCCAGCGGCTTCCCCTGCCAAACCGGTGCCGACGCGGATCCACGGGCGGTCACCCGCGGTCAACTCGTCCCAGCGGCGGCGCGCCGCGGCGAGGATAGCGGCAAACGGAGATTCCGTTGGTGCGGTCACGGTTCAGTCGCCAATCAGTGCGCCGGAGCCGACGCGAGGGCTGAAGCGATCCTCGAACGGGCATTGTCGGGGGTAATCCGTCCGGCCAGGTGGTGATTGATGGCCATCACCGGAGCGTGGGCGCAGGCGCCCAGGCAAGTGTTGTAGCGCAGGGTGGCTTTGCCGTCGGCGGTATCGCCCTCGTCAGACAGGCCCAACGCCTCCTGAGCGGCCGCAATGACCGCGGTTGCGCCCATTACGTGGCAGGACGGGCCCCAGCAGACCTCGACGCGGATATCGGTGGGCGGATCAAACCGGAAGTTCGGGTAGAAGGTGGCCACCGCCCAAACGTCATTGACGGTAGCGTCCATGCGCGCAGCGACGGCTTCGACAGCCTCGGTGGGGATATAACCGATGGCGTCTTCCACCGCCAGCAGGGACGAAAGGACGGTGACCGTGCTTTGCGGCTGATCGTTGACCGCCCGATCAATCAACTGGAGGGTGGCATCGTCCATTTGTGAAATCCGTTACAAATCCCGATTGGAACGGCGCGAGTTTAGCACAGGCGACAGCGGACGGGCAATGTGGAGCGGCGGCGCTACTCACCGATGATCCGGTCAACCGCGAGGGTGATGTCGGGGAAGGCTTGGGGAGCGACGGTTTCGCCGGGGCCGAAGTAGCGCACGGTGGCGTACTCGTTTCCGCTAGGTTCCGTGTAGGCTTCAATGCAACGGGATGGTCGGTTGACGATCCAGACTTCAGGGATGCCAGCGAGGGCGTAAAGCGGGAGTTTTACGTTCCGGTCAAAATCTAAGGCGGTATCGGAAACCTCGATCAACAGCAGGACGTCGGCAGGGCCGGGGTGTCCCGAGCCGTAGAAATCATCGCGCCACTGAAGGAGTAATACGTCGGGTTGCGGTTCGCTGGCATTGTCCAAACGTGTCGGATTCTGGATACTTACGATGGCGCGCCCTTCTAATCGTGGCGGCAGGAGGTTGGTGAACAGATTAACTCTGGCGGCGTGCCAGTCTCCAATGGGCGGCATAACTATCAGGTCCCCGGCCAGCAGCTCAACGCGGTCGTTTTCCGACAGGATGCCGGCGTAGGCCATGGCGTAGTACTCGGCCACCGTGAAGCGGCGGCGGGCCGGAGCGGAGATCGTCGGCGGGGCGGATGCGGCAGTGGTTGTCGTCATGGCGAGAGCGGCTCAGTCTCCGATGATCCGATCAACCGCCATGGTGATGTCGGGGAAGGCTTGGGGAGCGACGGTTTCGCCGGGGCCGAAGTAGCGCACGGTGGCATACTCGTTTCCGGCAGGTTCCGTGTAGGCTTCAATGCGACGTTCCGCGCGGGCGACAATCCACAATTCCGGGATTTCAGCGCGGGCGTAGGCCGTCAGTTTGACGGTGCGGTCAAACTCCACGCTGCTGTCGGCAACCTCAATCAGCAGCAGCACGTCGCCGGGAGCCGGGTGGCCGTTCCGGTAGAAGTCATCGCGCCACTGAAGGAGCATTATGTCCGGCTGCGGCTGGCTGTCATCGCCAAGCCGCACGGGGTCTTGAACAGCAACTATGGCCCGACCCTGCAAAGATGGGAGTATTGTATTGTTGAAAAGCTTAACGCTGGCGGCGTGCCAGTCTCCGATGGGCGGCATTACGATGACGTCTCCGTCCAGCAACTCAACGCGGTCGTTTTCCGACAGGATGCCGATGTCGGCCATGGCGTAGTACTCGGCCACGGTGAAGCGGCGGCGGGTGGGAACTGCCGCCGCCGGCGGAGACGCTACAGGAGTGGTCATCGCGAGCGGACCCTATTCCTCAGCAGCGGCGCGGTTCTCCAGGGCTTTGTCCATCACGCGCTGGAACACCTCGTAGGGCTGGGCGCCGCTGAAGAGCAGGTTGTCGAACACGAAGGTGGGTATGCCGCGGATGTTATACCCCAACGCTTCGTGGTACTGGTCGACCACCTTCTGGGCGTAGTGACCCGATTCGACGCGCTCACGCAGTTCAGCGCCATCAAGGCCCACGCTGGTACCGATGTCCGCGAGAACCGACGGGTCTCCCAGATCGGCACGGTGGTCCCAGTACGCCTCGTAGGCGGCGTGGTGGTATTCGAGGAACTTGCCCTGTTCCTGGGCATACTCCGTGGCCTGCAAGGAGTAGAGGCTGTTGGGCGTGTGCCGGGGCGGCCGCATGACGAGGTTGGCCTCGCGGGCATGGGTGCGGAGGGGATCCGACAGCTCGTCTTCGGTCTCGCCGGGACGGGCCTCGCGCACGCGGCCCTCCTGGGGAGTGTCGGGGCGCAGCAGGTAGGCGCGGCCCTCCACGGTGATGTCGTACTCTTCAGAAAGTTTGTCGACGCGCTCAAGGCCGACATAGCACCAAGGTCAAATGTAATCGTACCAAACGATCACGTGGACCGGATTAGGGTCGTCGGGATGGCTGTGGGCCGGCGGCTGGGTGGTCATGGCATCACCTCTGGAATTGGAGCGATCACGAAGCAGCGACAAGGCGGCGCGCGGATGCTATTGATTAGCAGGACACCAAACGGTCCAGCAGCGGGTACAGTCCTTCCAGACTGTCGATATGGTCACAATCGGTGACGTCGGCGTGGAAACCGCCGCGATCGATGAGGACCGGCAGGAGGCCGGCGTCCCGGGCGCCCTGCACATCGGAGCGGGGCTGATCGCCGACGTGCATGGCTTGTTCCGGGCGCAGAGCCATGCGTTGCAGAGCGGCCTCGAAAATGGCGGTGGCCGGCTTCTCGCCGGTTTCACGACTGGTAATGCAGAATTCAAGGTACTGGCGGATCCCCAGGCTCTGGGTCAACTCGTCCATATCGCGGCGGAGGTTGGTCAGGACAGCCAGGCGGTAGCCGCGCCCGCACAACTCTTGCAGCACGGGACGGGTCTCCTCGAACTCCACGAATTCCTTGGGCACGGAGATAGCCATGTCCCAGATCTGCTTGGCCATGCGGAGAGACACGGCAACGCCAGACTCTTCGAGAATGATCTGCTCGTAGCGGGCGAAGAACTCGCCGCGGGCAGCAGGGTCGCGCTCGCCGAGGGGCCAGCGGTGGTTTTCCTCGTTGAAATAGAGGTCGGCGATGGCGTAGCCACGGGCCAGCCGGTCGGCGGGTACCCGAATACCGAGGTTCTGGCAGGCGGCATGCTGGATCTGCGGCAACGGCGGCCAGAAACGCACCAGCGTGTTGTAAAAATCGAAAAAGATGGCCTCAATCATCGGCAGGGAGCGCAGCAGGGGCGTTCAGTTTCGCGGGGCGACCCGATGCTGCCAGCGCAATGATAGCACAACGAGTGGGGCGTGACGCGGGGCCCCTACGGCGTACCGTGCTCGCAGGGTCTTTCCAAAGTCCCGGGTGGCTGCCTTGCACCGTGAGCCGCCATTCCCGCTTCCGCGAGAATCCAGCAGGTCGCTTGGTTCGGAATGACGTCGGCTTTCGCCGGAATGACGGACTAACTTTGGGGAAGCCCTGCCGTGCTCAGGCATAAAACGGGGTTGCCGAACCGCGGAGCACGGGTTGGTGTCTACAGAGTGACGAGTTCGACCAGGGCGGCGGAGACCTCTCCGGGAGAGGACAGCCGCCAGGTCGCGCAGGTACTGACGCCAGACGGCCCGACGTATATTCCAACGCCGCCGGCGGACCTGACTGCGCCGAAAGCATCCTCGTCGGTTGCGTCGTCGCCCATGTAGATGGGGAAAGACTCGGGGGACAACCGGGATCGGATCAACGTAAGGGCTCTGCCCTTGTTCCAGTCGATGGACGGGCGGAGCTCCAGCGCCATCTTGGCTTCGGTTACGTGGCAAGAGCCAGACTGGATCAACGGATGGGCAATGTCGTCGAACGTGGACACTACCTGGTCGTGATAGTAGGGCGGGGTCTGCCGGAAATGCGTGGTGAGGGTGTAGGTCTTATTCTCGACGAACGCGCCGGGCACACCGGCCAGACGGAGTTCCAGATCATGGGACGCCTGGCTGATGGTTCGAGACGCAGCGTCAGCGTCCGGGTGGCGATAATCCAGTCCGAGGCCGCGTATCTCCAGGCCATGGTTGCCGGCATACACCAGGCCCGGAACGTTCACCCGCGCCTCCACATCCTGCAGGGACCGTCCGCTAATCACCCCGACTACGAACTCGGGACGGTCGGCGAGCTGGCAGAGGAGCATCTCATTGCCCGGGCACAGGGTGGCCTGCTCAGGCCGGGGAGCGATTTCGGATAAGGTGCCGTCGAAATCGAGGAGGAGCAGGATGGGTTCCCGCCCGGAGACCAGGGATTTGATCTCGTCGAGGTTGAGGTCGTGCATCGTGGATGGGCGCTATGCCGTGGTTGCGACGGTGAGGCGAGCGTGGTCGGGGGTACTGGCCTGCATGAGGTGCATCATAATACGGCCGGCCCACTTATAGATGTTATTTTCGCGGACCGTGTTGCGCATCTGGCGCATCCGGATGCGACGCTCGGCGCCGCTCATGGTGAGGGCCTGGTGGATGGCCTCGGCGAACTGCTCGGTGGCGTAGGGGTTGATAATGAGAGAGCCGGTAAGCTCCTGGGCAGCCCCGGCGAACCCGCTGAGGATCAGCACACCGTCCTCATCGACGCGGGAAGCGACGTACTCCTTGGCGACCAGGTTCATGCCGTCGTGGAGGCTGCTTTCGGCGCAGAAACTGGCAAGACGGCGGAGAGCGGAGAAAGTGGACGAAGGCAACGAGGTGGGCCAATAGAGGACCGGCTGCCAGCCGTCGTGTCCGAAACGCTCGTTGATGCGGTTGACGGCGGATTCGATGTCGATGGTCAACTGCATGTACGAGTTGATACTGGTCCGGCTGGTGGCGCCGGCCTGGAGGAATACCAGGCGGCCGCGGTACTGGGGCCACTTTTCAAACAGGCGCTCGACGGCGCGGAGGCGGTGGGGGATGCCCTTGGTGTAGTCCTGCCGGTCGATGCCGAGGCCAAGGATGCGTCCGCGGTTCAGTCCCAACTCCCGGGAAAGGCGTTCCATTTCGGCTTCAACTTCTTCGGAGCGGGCCTCGGCGTCCAGGCTGTCGAAATCGATGCTGATGGGGAACGGACGCACCAGGGTAGTTTCGTCCCGGTAATCGACGAGGCCGTACTCGGAATCGACATGGGCATCCAGATTGGCATCGACGCAGTTGAGGAAGTTCTGGCAATCTCCGGAGAGGTGGAAACCCAAAAGGTCATTGCCCAACATGCCGTCGAGAATTTCGTCCTGCCACGGGCAAATCCGGAGGATGTCAGGATTGGGCCAAGGGATGTGCCAGAACTGCCCGATGATGGCATCGGGATTGACCTCGCGGATGTATCTTGGGAGGAGGGCCAGATGGTAGTCCTGGATGAGGACGATGGCCGGCTCGTCATTGATTTCGTCGAGGACCAGATCTGCGAACCGGCGGTTCACGGACTGGTAAAAGCCGTATTGCTCGGCGTCGAAGACGGGCTCGGTGTAGGCGATGTGACACAGCGGCCACAGGCCCTCGTTGGAGAAACCGTAGTAGAAGCCCTGGTTCTCCTCATCGCTCAAGTTGAGCAGCCGCATAGAATAGGCGGGCGCGTCGGTGGGCACGTGGATACGGCCGGTCTCGTCCATAGCGGCGCGATCGTCTTCGCCGTCGCTCTGGGCGATCCAGGTGCCGCCGCAGGCACGCATCAGGGGATCGATGGCCGCGGTCAGTCCGCCCGGGGGCATCACCCCCCGGGGAACGCCGTCCTGCATCGAAAACACGTACGGCTGTCGATTGGACACCACGATCAGCCGATAGTCGCTCAGTTCCCGGCTTACCAAGCGTTGTAAATCATCGCCGGTCCACATAACGGGCCACCTCCGTCCCGGGTGCGCCTCGCAGTATGAAGAAATTATGCACTGCAAAAAACTATAATCATTATCATCAAGGGTGAATTGTGCCACACGAGAACGGTTTGGTCAATGGACGGGACGGCTCCCGCCAGGGCTATCGCATATGAGCCATTAATCGCCGTCATCCCGCGAAAGCGGGAATCCAGTGGCCTAAATCATCGGTTTCGTTGCGGAAATGAAGCCTTTTCTGGTGCCTGGACTCCGGCTTTCGCCGGAGTGACGGGGCTGGAATTTCATATGCGATAGCCCTGCGGCTCCCGCGCACTCAGTTTGTCATCGCGAGGAGCGCAGCGACGCGGCGATCTCGTCGAATCGAGGATACTTCCTCCGGCGACGAGATTGCCACGCTGCGCTCGCAATGACGTTTCTCCTGAACTGGATGCGCGTGGGACGGACGGCTCCCGCAAGCGGCAGTCCGGGGGAGGGGGTGGTGGATACCTGCCGGCGCAGGTATGACAGTTTGTGTGCCGGGCCGTGCCGTGGGTTTGTTGTTCACGCTGCACTGATGGGGATAGTGTGGGGGAAGGGGACGCGGAAGGCGCGTTCCAGGGCGCGCTGCCACAGGGGCGACAGCTCGATGGTTTCGCCTTCCTCCCGCAACGGCAACTTCACCGGGTGGCAGGGACACCGCGGAGGCTCCTGCCCACGGTCGTAGAAACCGTGCGGGTCGGGACGCCTCGCCAGCGGCGCTCCCTCCAGGTTGTGGGCCCGGGCGATCTCCCGATAGTCCGGCAGCGCGATGATCTCCGACACCGACCGGGGCGCCGGACGCCACGGCGGTCGCGGCGGACGGCGGGCACGACCCGTCACCGGCCGGCCGGAGATGGCTCCCTCCACCGAACGCACCAGCATGGCCACCCGGGTGCGGGCCTGGCGGCTCAGGCGTTGGGCTTCCTGGACATCGGCACCAGCGAGCCGGTCGGGCAGCGCGTAGATGTTCCGAAAGATGCGCACGCCGCCGTTGGAGATTCTGCCCTCCGCAGCCAGGGCGAACAGTCGATTGGTCAGCTTGCGCCGGCTGCGACGGCGGAAATTGGTCTGGTGAACCACCACCGCCGTGGCGGCGTGGGACGCCGCACGGGCCAGCGCGTTGGCGGCACGAGCGTAGCTGCCAGCGTTGTGGTCGGACCGGGCCAGCGACAAGAACCGCCGGGCCTGGGCCTGGTGATGTTGGACACTGCCCATGATTGATGACGCTCCTATCTTGCATGGATGCACGGGATGGATGGGATTGGGTTGATGGTTGCGGGTTGGATGGCTTCCTGGGGTGGGATGTTCACAGGCGAATGGGTGTGGGTTGCTACAGGCGATTGGGGATCGGTTGGTGGCGATGGTGATGTTGATGACCAGGTCCCGGGATTGATCAGCCCTACGGCCGGAGGATTTGCGCTTGGGGTTTTTTGCTCTTATTGCCCATGCCCGAAGCATGGCGCGCTGTGGCGGGCGCGGTGGCCGGGGCGACTGCACCGGTTAGAACGATTGGAGGCAGTCTCCCGCAGAGGCCGGTAGCGACTTGGTTGCTGATGGGGTTGGCCGTTGTTGCCGGGACCTGGTCGGGATGGGGATGATTGATCGCCTGTGGAAGCCAGGATAGCACGGGCGTTCTGCCAGAGGTGGGGCGCGGCTGTCAGAAGTTTTCTTCTGCGCCGGACGGGGTTGTGGTTCCATGGATGGACAGGATTTGATTGATGTTCCATGGATGGGGCGACCAGACGGCTCACGCGGACCCGATATGTCATCGCGAGGGGCGAAGCCGCTCATGGTGAGCTTGTCGAACCACGTTGGCGATCTCGTTCCCGCAGCGGCGTTCCCTGCCCCAACGAGATTGCCGCGCTGCGCTCGCAATGACATGCGGGGGAGATCACCGGTGCAGACGGATTTGGGTCGCAGTGAAGGTTGTCCGGGAAGAGCTGGGGCATAAAGTTGCGGCCCCGCAAATCCTGCGGGGCCGGGGTTTGGTAGCAGATTGGCAGGGGTGGGTAAGAATGCGGCTACTCGTCGCGGATGCGGTTGTACATGGCGAGGGGAGTGGCGGCGAGGAGGCCGGCGTCGACGGGCAGAACGATCCCAGAGACCCAGCGGGCCTCGTCGCTGGCGAGGAACAGGGCGGCGTAGGCGATGTCCCAGGCGTTGCCCTCGACGCCCAGCGGGCCGGCTTTGCGGCGATTCTCGCGGGTTTCCTCGGCCATGGCGCCGGCGACCATGGGGGTATAGATGTGGCCGGGGGCGATAACGTTGACGCGGATGTTGTCGCGGCCGAGGTGGACCGCCATGGTCTCGGACATACCGATCACCCCTGACTTGGACGCGGAGTAGGGAATGCTGGCCAGGCCACTGCCGGCGCGGACGCCGGCGATGGACGACATGTTGATGATGCTGCCGCCGCCGGCGTCGATCATCTTCGGGGCGGCGTACTTGGTGGTGAGCATCATGCTCTTGAGGTTCACGTCGAGCACGTTGTCCCAAACCGATTCTTCAACGTCGGTGGGAGTACCGGGACCCGTGATGCCAACGTTGTTGAAGAGGACGTGCAGCGCGCCGTAGCGTTCGACGGCGGCGTCGACGATAGCTTCACAGTCGGTGGCGGAAGTAACGTCCGCCGCGATGACCGAGGCTTCGCCACCCTCTTCGTGGATGATGGCAAGGGTTTCCTCCGCGGCCTGGAGGTTGCGGTCGACCAGCAGGACGCTGGCGCCCTCGCGGGCAAAGAGGATTGACGTGGCCTTGCCGGTGCCAACGCCGGGTCCGCTGGAACCGGCACCGGTGACGATAACGACTTTGTCCTGCAGGCGGGGACGACCGGATGGTAGCAGAGTCATGATGCCCTCCTCGGATTGGGCGGTGCGGGGAACTAATCAACCTTACGCATCAGAGACTAGGAGAGCGGCGTGATGGTCTCCACTAGCCCGAGAGGCGAAGAAGATCACCCTGTCGGAAGTAGCCGCCCGCTGCGCGACCCTGGCGACAGCCAGGCCAATGGTGTCCGGTTTGAGCGCGGTTTCGGTGGCGGTGGTCATGCTGTGCCCCTGACTCTTCAGAGGGTTCGGCTCTGGTTCTCAATCCGTTCCCGCTCAGTCTCAGCCACTTGCTTGCCCCACGGCAGGATTACGCGTTGGGCGTTCCTTCTTCATCTCCGTACTTGCATTCCTGACAACATCAATTGCAAGTCCCTCAAGGTGAACCTATGGTGTAGCCCATCCATAGTTGGCGCCAGATCTACAGTCCGCGCATTGCGGCATCTCTGTTCCCGCCGTGAGGCGTTCTGCCCATATAGACTTGTCACCACAACTTCTGTTGCAGAATCTTCTGACCCATAGGCCGTCCTTTGGACAGGCGGTATCTGTAGCGGCCCAGACCAAATCAGGCTTTCCGTAGGTCTTGCCGTTTTGAGTCCAGTACCATGCGGTACGCGTGACTCCATGCTCGTAAGGGCGGTTACCGCGGATTTTTGCCCGCAGTACATGCTCACCTGGTTCCATCACTCGCGATGATCCGGCCATTGTGTTGGCAGCCATTGCTACGATCCCCAACCGGCTACCGTCAGCAAAATCTAGGATTCTGTCACCTACTTCCCGCTGCACTTCCACGGCTTGCGCGACGGCCATATCTACGAGGGCCACCTCGACGTCTAATTTCGTCAGATTCCACCTTCCAGCAGTCCTGCCGATGATATAGCGCAAATGCTCGCTCACCCATCGTTTCTTCGCCTCTGCGTGCTCGATTTCACAGTCCCAAAAGTCTGCTATATTCATGATTTCTGGCATTATTGTCCTCCACGTCGTCTTGTTAGCAGTGCGCATGCCACTGCTTCAAAACCCAATCTTGCTCAATTGATGGTTGAGCCACCACATAACGATCAAAGCGAGTGGGATCTCCACGATAAGCAACCCGATGCCGATTGCGATGCCCCGCACGATCCATTTGCCAAAGGAGTCGGAATCTTCAACAGGCTGGGCAAGAGCTCTCTGGGTGGCTGCCCTAATCTGGCGCTGGGTGGCCATCGGCGGAGTTTCAATACGCCCGGCGAGAGATCTCCTAGCGGGATGAAAATTGTTCATTGCCCTTCTGTTTCCGAGGTTTATGCAAGGACGACCATCCCCTACTTTGCAGATTGGGCACTCGATGCTGATAGGATCGACCATTTCCTCACCCGATATTTGATGCCGCAGATTTCCTACTCGCGCCGGCGTCAGCGATTGTTACTCCGCCACAGTAATGTAATCTACCCCGGCCGTGGCGGCGGTCAACCTTCGACTGGCTCCTGGGTCACGATGGCCATTCTATGCTCAGCCGTTCCGAGCAACAGATCGCCGTGACGGGCCTCGACTTCGAAGCGGAGCTTGTTGCCGGATACATCGGTGAGGACGGATCGGGCGGAGACGACTGACCCAGCGTCGGCCGGGGCGAGGTGCTTGACGTTTACCTCGTAGCCGACGACGGTCTGGTCCGGGTGGAGCAGACGCAATACCGCCTGATAGGAGGCCTGCTCCATGAGCATGACCATGGCCGGGGTGCTGAACTTGGGAGTGTGGGGAGCGAGGTGCTCGGCGGCAACGGTCAATTGAGTTTCGCCTGCCAGACCGGGCCGGATGGCCGGGTCGATAGGCAGGCGAGACGGTTGCGAAGCTCCGGGAGTCGCCATGGCGGCGAGCCGGGTACGCTGATGATTAAGCGGCGACGGGTTGGCCGGTCAGGATGGACTCCACCTCGTCGGCGATCTCAGCGGCGCGGGCCTTGACCTGGTCGTCGGTGAGGCTGGACAGGGGATGCTGGGCGACCACGTAACGGTAGTCGGGCACACCCATCATGCGGGTCATGGCCTGGGCGGTGTTGAGGAAGACATGGGTGATGATGGCCGCGGTGGGAACGCCGCGCTTCTCGAAGTCGATTCCGTCGTGCACACTGCACGAGCTGCAGGACCCTCAATCCCCGACCCCAGTGATGAGGTAGTCCACCTCACCGAGAATGGAATCGATGGTTTGCTGCGGCGCGGGGAGGCTGGCGTGGCCCTTGTCGTAGAACTTGATCTCGGAGAAGCCGTGGCGCTCGTTGAGGATGTTGCCGAGCTCCATAAGGAGTGCACCCGCGTTGGCCTTGGAGTTTTCCATGAGGCCGAGGCGCTTGCCGGCAAGGCCGGCGGACCGGTCGTTCATGCGGAACTCGGACTGGGGCAACTCGGTGCCTTTGGGGTTGACAAGCCGGAGTCGGCTCGATTCAGCGGTTGTCATGCGTTACCTCCATCGGTACGTGTCGAAATGGGAAGACGATGATGGGCGGATTGTACAATCAAACGGCTCGGTTGCGTAACCCCTGACTGCGGAGGAGTTGGTCGATCCATGCACGGTCGGGGTCGGGAAGGGGCGGAGTGGGGTCCTGGTCATAGTCGATGTCCCGGTCGTAGGAGCCGAGGAGGTAAACCTCATCGATGATGGGCTTCAGGTCGATGGCTATGCCTTCGGAGCCTTCCGCCAGGGGCATGACGAAGACGGGTATGGGTGTCTGGATGCTGCAAGGGTACAAGTCGGCAAGGCCATCAGTGGCGTGGGTATTCGTCACCAGGATGCGATAGTGGCTGGGCGGCACATCGCCAATCACTGGCATGGGCTGGCCGGCACGGAGCAAGTCAATCTCGACCAGATGCGACGTGCTGTGGAACACTTGATTGCGCTCGGCTTTGTAGGCTTGACGGCCGGGGTTGGTCTTGTTGCTGGGAGAGAGCAGTTCGATCACCGCGACTACTTCGCGATTGCTGACGCGAATTACCTCAAGGTACCGTTGCCGCTGCTCATCCTGATAGGGTATGCGCACTGGGATTGCGTCCTTGCTGCGGGGGGCCACCGCCACCGAGGTTGCCGCTCCGGCGCCGTCGTCCAGGATCATAACGTCGGGCAACCGAGCTTGGAGGCGGATTTCGTCGTCGGTCTCCGCCGAAACGTACATCCTCTCCTCAACGCGCACCATATACTCGGGCCGGAGATGACGCGCCAAGGTATTGCCCAGTTCGACAATAACGCGAGTGTGCACTCCGTGCCAAAGCTCAGGGCGCTCCAGGTACGGGTTCATGCCGGGGAAAGGATTTTGAGGCAGTTGGGTGGTCATGCTAATTGGCGGTGACTTTGCGAGTGCGGATGCGGTAGCCGGTGGTGTCGATGATGGCGCTGTAGCGGCCGCCGGTGCCGCCGCCGTGCATGATGAGGATGTCATCGGGATCGTTGGCGCAGCGCATGATGAGTTCCTCGTCGCCGGGGCGCTCGGGGCCCTGCTTGGAGCCGAGGCGCACCAGTTCGGCGCGGGAGCGGCCGCTATTTTCGATCAGGAAGTCCTGGATGTCGCGCCGGGTCCAGCCATCGCCCTGAAGAGTAAGGGCATGTTCGGGTCCGATGACGATGACCCACTGGGCGGGGTAGCGATGGGCGAGGGCGGCGGAGCGCAGGGCGTCGCAGATGGACAGCAGGATGGCACGACCGGTGTGGGCGTAGCTATTGGGCACGCTGACCGGGTTGTAGGCGACGGCGACAGTGACCACGCTGTCGGAGGCGTCGAAGCCGCGGCTGACGTGGAGCGGTTCCCAGGGGGACGTCTCCTCGTTTTCAGCGATGCAGAGGGTGAACTTGGCCGGGGTGCCCAGGGTGCCGCGGTCGAGTTGGCCGGGCCAGGCGTCGAAGCCGTTCATGAAGCAGAGGCGGACGGCGCGGCCGATGCTGGCATTGGCGCGGAAGCCGGGGCCAAAGAGACCATCGCGGCTGTTGATGCCCAACTCATCCCGAATTGGACCGTTGAGGACCATGAGTATCGTGGGCGAGCTGGTGGAGGAAGCGGCCATGTTGACGAAGTTGCGCTCTTCCTCGAGGGTGCGCAGGGCGGTGACGAGGACGGGGAAATAACTGGCCTCGCAGCCGGCCATTACGGCGTTGGCGGCGGCGTTCTCGGAGGTGATGACACGGCTGCGCATGTCGAGGTTGATCAGTTCCTCCTCACCGGTGAGGCCGGCTGCGGAGAGCATTTCGCGGACCTTGTAATCGGCCGGCGGGACGACGGGGAGGCCATCGGTCCAACCGAGGCGGAAGCACTCCTCGATGGCCTCGATGGTGTCGGCGGTTTCGACGTGGCGTTCTGCGCTGCTGGTCATGTGGGACTCCTAAGGTGCATTGGTTTCGGTGAGGGGTTCGAGGATTTCGAGGAGGGTCGAGATGTGGTCCAAGTCTACAGCAATGGCGTCGGCGTTCAGCAACAGCTTGCGTTTGTAAAAGTTGGTGTGCAGGTCGTTGGCAATACCGCGCAGCCCTGGCAATCGGTCGTCTCCGGTCAATAGACGGGCATTATTGAGCACAACGTTGAACTGGTCGTGCTTTTTGTACTGCCAACCTTGTGCCTCGGCGGCCGCCTTGGCCATCCAGGCCGCCGCGCCCCAGCCCTTTTCGGATGCCTGGTGCAGGTCATCCTCGGCGAGGTATTGACGGCTTTTAAGCAGAAATTGGCGGGCCTGACGGCGGTAGTCGGCGATTTCTTCCGCGGGACCGTCGGAAGGTTCCATGGGAGAGGATTGGGTCATGGGTTGGCC
The DNA here is from genome assembly GCA_028873965.1 of Chloroflexota bacterium. Lineage (GTDB taxonomy): Bacteria > Chloroflexota > Dehalococcoidia > Lucifugimonadales > UBA3495 > Bin87. The sequence goes on along the minus strand of JAPPMU010000052.1, from coordinate 170,855 downwards.
TGAGCTCATTAGCTGGTTTCGGTGAGGGGTTCGAGGATGTCGAGGAGCTCGGCTATGCGATCCAAACCATTTCCGATGTCTTCAGAGTCCAGGAACCTCTTGCGAGTGTAAAAGTAGCCGTGCAATTCGTTAGCCACACGCCGGTAATCACGCAACCTTTCATCTCCCGACGCGTTGCGAGTTCGATTGAGGATATCCGCGAACTCTTCGTGACGCTTGTACTGCCATCCTTGGGCTTCGGCGACGGCCTTGGCCATCCAAGCCGCCGCGCCCCAGCCTTTTTCGGATGCCTGGTGCAGGTCGTCGTCGGCCAGGTACTGGCGGCTCCTCACCAGGAACTCGCGGGCTTGCTGACGGTAGTCGGCGATGGCGACCGCGGGCTCGTTGAAAGGTTCGATGGGAGAGGACTGACTCATTATCCGGTTTCGTTGGTCTTGAGACGGCCGGTGACGATCAAGCCGTCGGTAACGCTGTAGCCGTGGCCGGGGTGGATATCGGTAGTCTCGGTGTGAGTGTACGCGGTGCGGCCGCTGATAACCGGAGTGATGGATATGACGTCGTAGCCGGCGGCGTCGAGATCATTACAGCAACGCTCAAGGTATTCGGCCATCTGCTGGAGGCGGGTGTGCTCTTCGCTGGTTACGCTGACCTTGCCGACATTTCCACCGTGGGTGGACAGGGTGGTGTCCGCGTACACGTAGCGCGTGATGTACGCGGGCTTGCCGGTGGTGGGATGGGCCGATCGGAACACACCATGCCTCTAGAACAGCAGAGGGCCGGATCGATGGATCAGTTGCCGCCCATGTTGCCGAAGCGGAGTTGGACGCCGGATTTTTCCTCCTGGAGCTTGGCGACGGCGTCGGAGTCCTCGGGGCCCCAGCCGCGGAAGAGGGCTTCGACGTGGCGCTGGTCGACCAGGTTGGACAGTTCCATGGGGATGCCGTACTCGCGGCCGAGGTCGGTGGCGAGGCGCACGTCCTTGGCGGCCAGGGCGGTGGCGAAGCCGGGCTCGAAGTTGTCCGCGAAGAGATAGCGGGGGAACTTCTCGACCAAGCGACGGTTGCCGCCGCTGCTGTTGGCGATGACGTCGGCGAGGGTTTCCAGGGAGACGCCGGCCTTGACACCAAGGGTGAGAGCCTCAGACATAAGGACGCCGATGCCCATGGATAGCAGGTTGTTGCAGATCTTGGTGACCATGCCGTTGCCGATTTCGCCGCAATAGACGACGTGGGTTCCAATGGCGTCGAGCATGGGCTTGACGGAGTTGTAGGTCTCCTCGTCGCCGCCGACCATGACGGCAAGGGTGCCGGCGGCCGCGCCATAGACGCCGCCGCTCACGGGAGCGTCGAGCACGGTCACGCCACGGGCAGCGCACTCGTCGTGGATGCGGCGAATGACGGTCGGGGAGTTGGTGGACAGGTCGACGTAAACGTCGCCGGAGTTGGCGGCGGACATGATGCCGTTCTCGCCCATCACCACGGCTTCAACGTCCCGCGGCACGGGCAGGGAGGTGAACACGGCATCGTTGCCGCTGACGCAGCCGGCCGGGGAATCGGACCACTCGGCGCCCATTTCCAGCAGATTGATGGCCGATTCGCGGCGCAGGTCGTGTACGGTGAGCTGATGCCCAGCCTTGATCATGTTAGCGGCCATGGGGTTGCCCATGTTGCCAACCCCGATAAACCCAGCTTTCATAGGTTTTTGCTCCTGAAACGCGCCGATACTCGAACGGCGGCAAGTGGCCGAATTATAACACCGGGCATTCCGGTCAATGGCCGGGCTCACGCGTACCCAGTTTGTCATCGCGAGGAGCGAAGCGACGTGGCGATCTCGTTCCCGCAGCAGCGTTCCTTGCCCCAACGAGATTGCCGTCGCAATGACATAGGACTTACGCAGTTGGGAGACTTTACACCCGTCATTCCCGCGAAAGCGGGAATCCAGTGGCCGAAATCGTTAACAGTGTTCCAGATTCGTTCACTGTGAAGCCTATGGATTCCTGCTTGCGCAGGAATGACGGGTTTGTAATTTCAAGTGCGTAACTCCTATGACAGTTCGGGCGAAACTGGGTACGCGTGAGATGGCCGGGGACATGCGGATGGCCGTATTTCCGTTTTTGACTACGAGGCTATAATGGGGCAGTCGCACCCAATGTAAGGAGCTGATATGGCCACCAGAGCAGAGTTGGAGTCATTCGTCACGGAAGTTACATGCCCGGGCGATTTCGACTCCTTTTGGCAAGGGGTTCGCTCCGAACTCGACGGGATGCCGCTGGATACGATATGCGAGGCGGACGCTTTGCGCAGCACTGAGACGGTGAAAGTGTACCAGGCTCGGTACCGGAGCCTCGGGGGGCTGGAAATATTCGCGTGGTACGCACTGCCGGCGGTAGGCCAGGGTCCGTTTCCGGCAATACTGCACCTGCCGGGGTACAAATCGGAGCCAGCGCTGCGGCGAGACTGGGGCGCCAGGGGCGTCGCGGTACTGTCGGTTGCGGTACGGGGCAAGCTGCCCAGCAGCGGGGAGTTCAACCCCGGGTACCCGGGCCTCCTGACCAGCGGGGTTGAGGACCGGGACACGTACAGCTACAAGGGCGTGATTTCGGACTGTATGCGCGGAGTGGATTTTCTGCTGTCGCGGCCGGAGATCGACGGCGAGAGGATCTACTGTTGCGGCAGCAGCCAAGGGGGCGGGCTGACGCTGATCACGTCGGCGCTGCGGCCGGAGATCAAGGCGGGCGTCGCCGGATACCCGTTCCTGTGCTGTTTCCCGGAGTCGATGCGGATGCTGCGCAGCTACCCGTATGACGAGCTTGCGTGCTATCAGCGGGCGCATCCGGACCAAACGGAGCGAATGCTGGACACGCTCCGTTATTTCGACGCCGTCAACTTTGCGCCCCGTATCAAATGCCCCATGGTGGTGGGGATCGCCATGGAGGACGAGGTGTGTCCGCCGGAAACCAGCTACGCGGCGTACGAGGCACTGGGCGGCGAGCGGGAGTTGTGGCTGTTCCCGGAGTCGGGGCACGGCAACGCCCATGAGTATCCGGCGCGGGAGCGAGCATGGCTGGAGGATCGTATAGGCGTGAGCGACGGGCAGGTGGCGGCATCATGACATCCGTTCAGCAACACTCCGACGCCTTCTGGGAAAGGATCGAGGCGCAACTGGCCGAAACCGATCCCAACATCGAGATCGAGCGCGATGCGTTCTACTCTCAAACGGAATGGGACGTGTTCCGGATGCGCTACACGAGCGCCGGCGGGCACCGAATATTCGCATGGCTATCGGTTCCCAAAGAGGGCGGACCGTTTCCCGCCCTGATCCGAATGCCGGATTACGCCAGCGTTCACGACATCATCTACACGCCGCTGCGGGAAAGGGCGGTGGTGATGAACGCGACGCACCGGGGGCAGAGGAACAGCGACGGCCAGGTGCGGGCGAGCTATCCGGGTCTGTTGACCGACGGGATCGAAAACGCGAGCACGTACACGCTCTTCGGGGCGTATGCCGACGCGGTGCGGGCCGTGGACGTGTTGGGCTTGCAAAGCATTGCCGAATTGTCCGGCGTCGTGGCGCTGACGGGTGCAGGGCTTGGGGCCAGCCTGGCGTTGGCTGCCGCGGCGCGGCGACCGATGATATCGGCGGTGACGGCGGACACGCCGATGGCGTTGGGGCACCCGACGGCGTTGGAGGCTGGCCTGGGCTATCCGTTAGCGGAATTGGGTGACTACCTGCGGGCAAACCCGGGAAGCCGCAGCGCGGTGCAGGATCTGCTGTCGGTGGTGAATCCGGTGACCGCTGCGTCCCAAGTGAGGTGCCCGGTCCTGATGAGCGCAGGACGGTTCGACCGGAGCCTGTGCCCACTGGCGTTTGCGGAGGAATTGGCGTCGGCGCTGCCGGATTGCGATTTCAGGGTCTACGACGGGGCGGCGGAAGGCGGCGGACACATCCACGGGCAAGCGCGCGGGGCCTGGCTGGCGGCCCGTTTGGGCCTGGAAGTTTCTTGACCCTCCACGAATGCGCTGCCTATAATTTTTGCGGCTCCACTGTATTCGCTTTGTATTGGTGTCCGTTCTCATGGCAGACGCACTTTCCGTAGAAACCATCGATAAAATGACCCGCGACGCGCTCGACGAGCTCGGCAGCATCGGCGAGGCCGACGGTGTGGAGGAGTGGCGGGTAGCCTATCTGGGACGCCGGGGGAAGCTGACGGGACTGCTGCGGTCGCTGTCGGACCTGGAGCCGGACCAGCGGCGGGAGGTGGGTTCGCGGGCCAACCAGGCCAAGAACACGCTGGAAGAGGCGCTGGCGCGGCGCACGCGGGAGATCGCACAGGCGGCGCTGGCGGCACAGGACGCGCTGGACGTCACGCTGCCGGGTCGGCCGGTGGTGACCGGACGGCTGCACCCGACGACGCAGATCGTCCGCGAGATCTGCGCGGCGTTCATGGCCATGGGGTTCAGCGTGGTGGAAGGGCCGGAAGTCGAACTGGATCACTACAACTTTGAGATGCTCAACATCCCGGCGGGGCACCCGGCACGGGACATGTGGAACACGCTGTGGATCGATTACGCTAATGAAGAGGATCAGCAGCCGATGCTGCTGCGCACGCATACCTCGCCGATGCAGGCGCGGGTGATGGAGGCGCAGGATCCGCCGGTGCGCGTGGTGGTTCCGGGCAAGTGCTATCGCTACGAGGCCACGGACGCCACCCACGAATGGCACTTCTACCAGATCGAGGGTCTGGCCGTGGCCGAGGGGATCACCTTCGCCGACCTCAAGGGCACGTTGTACGAATTCGCGCGGCGGGTGTTCGGCGAGGACCGGCAGATCCGTTTCCGGTGCGACTATTTCCCGTTCGTGGAGCCGGGGGTGGACATGTCCATCTCCAACTTCGTTGACCCGGAGACCGGCCGGCGACCGATCAACCGGGACGAGGACTGGATCGAGATCATGGGGGCGGGCATGGTTCACCCGCGGGTGCTGGAAGGCGTCGGGTACGACCCACAACGGTACACCGGCTTCGCCTTCGGCATGGGGCCGGAGCGGATCGGGATGCTGAAGTACGGGATTGACGATATCCGGCATTTCTACCGGAACGACGTGAGGTTTTTGCGGCAGTTCTGACCCTCGCAGTGGTCAATTGCAGGTCCGATGAAGCATGATCATCGAGGAGTACACGGATGCGAGTGGCCGCAATCTGTTCCGCCGCAGTTTTGACCGACTTGACGACCGCAGTCAGGCACGGGTGATCGCCGGCATAGCTCGTATCGAACTGGGTAACTTCGCCAATACGCGAAACCTTGGAGGCGGCCTTTGAGAGCGGCGCTTTCTCGGTCGCGGCCTCGGTCCCAGGTTGTATTACACGCAAATCGGCGACGAATTGGTTATATTGTTGGTGGCGGGCAGCAAGAGTTCAGCGAGGGCACAACAGTCAGATATAGATCTGGCTCGTGAATACCGTAACGAGTGGGTAAACAGGACGAGGTGATGGTAATGGCGAGTTGGATTGAGACAGCTCGGTCGGCGGTGAAGCGTAGCCATGTTGTGCGCGACGAACTGCGCGAAGAAGCGAAATCGATGCTGGCAAAAGGAGAACGCGCCGCAGCCAAACGTATCTTCGACGACATTCTGGAGGAACCCGTTCCAGACGTCGATCATTTGACCGACGCGCCCCCGGAATCGGTACCGACTGGTACGTAAACAAACCTTGCCCCTCGAATTTCATACCAAAGGAAGCGCGCGGCAATATCATGCTGATTCCCTTCTCCTGGCTTTCTCAGTACGTTGACATCACGCTGGAGCCCGATGAGCTGGCCCACCGGCTGACCATGGGCGGCATCGAGGTGGGCGACGTGTTCACCCGGGGTGGTTGGGAGGGCTGTGTGGTCGGGTACGTACGGGCGACGAGGCCGCATCCCAACGCGGACACGCTGACACTTTGCGAAGTTGATCCGGGGGACGGCCCACCCCTGGAGGTGGTTTGCGGCGCGCCGAACGTTGCCGCCGGCCAGAAGATCTGCTTCGCGCGTCCCGGCGTGACGCTAATGAACATGCACAGCGGCCGAAGGGAAGAACTGAAGCCGGCGACGATACGAGGTGTCGTCTCCGAGGGGATGATCTGTTCGGAGGCGGAGCTGGAGATCAGCGACGAGCACGAAGGGATTATCGTGCTGCCGGACGACGCGGTGGTCGGCACCCCTCTGGACGAAGCGCTGGGGGACACGTTCCTGGAGCTGGAGCTGACGCCGAACCGCGGCGACTGCCTGTCGATCCTGGGCGTGGCGCGGGAGATAGGGGCGATCACCGGGCAGCCGGTGCGGGTTCCGGAGACGGGATACGCTGAGACGGACGTAGCGGTGGAGACTCTGGCGCAGGTAACCATAGAAGATCCGGATCTTTGCCCGCGCTACACGGCATCGGTGATCACGGGGATCAGCATCGGGCCGTCACCGCAATGGCTGCAGGAACGGCTGAACCGGGCCGGGTTGCGGCCCATCAACAACGTGGTGGACGTTACCAACTACGTGATGCTGGAGTTCAACCAACCGCTGCACGCCTTCGACCTGGACACGGTGACCGACCACCACGTGGTGGTGCGGCGAGCGACCGACGGCGAGAAGTTCACCACGCTGGACAAAGTGAACCGCGAATTGACCACCGACAACCTATTGATCGCGGACCCGGCGCAGGCGATTGGCATCGGCGGCGTGATGGGAGGAGCGAACAGCGAGATCACGGCGGCTACGACAAACATGCTGCTGGAATCGGCGACGTTCCACCCCCTGAACAACCGGCGCACGTCCACGGACCTGAACCTGCGGACGGAGGCGAGCCTGCGTTTCGAAAAGGGGCTGCGGCCGGAACTGGCACCAATCGCGTTGCGTCGGGCGACGCAGTTGATCCTGGAGACTGCGGGCGGGCAGGCGGCGGCCGGGATCATCGACGTGTTCCCCGGGGGCGACGCCGAGGTTGCGGCGGTTCCGCTGACGGCGGCGCGGCTGCGGCAGGTGCTGGGCATGGACCTGGACATCGCCCGTGCCGAGACGGTGCTGGCGAGCTTGGGGATCGTGACGCGACGCACTGGTCCCGACAGCCTGGAGGCGGACCCGCCCTACTGGCGCAGCGACATTGCCATCGAAGAGGATCTGATCGAGGAAGTTATCCGCATCATCGGGTACGACGAAGTGCCGACCACCATGCTGTCTTCGCCGATACCGTACCACCGGCCCAACGAGATGACGGCGTTGAAGGACGCGCTGCGGGACGCGCTGTCGGCGGCGGGGATGCAAGAGACGATCAGCTACCCCCTGGTGAGCGCGGAGGACCTGGACAGGCTGACCGTGAACGGCGAGGCGGATGGAGAGCCCGTGCGGCTGCGGGTGGCGAACCCGATGTCAACCGAGCAGGACATCATGCGCCCGACGCTGGCGGCCAGCATCCTGAACACGCTGGCATACAACCGGGGACACAATGACGGCGGATTCCGCCTGTTCGAGCTGGGCAGGGCGTTCATCCCGCAAGCAACGGGTTTGCCGGTCGAGCGGGAGATAGCGGCCGGGGTGATGTCAGGGCCGCGTTACGACGCGAACTGGTTGAGTTCCGGCGAACCGCTGGACTTTTTTGACCTTTCGGGAACGTTGGCGGCGGCGTTAGAGCGCGTTGGGATCAGAGCCGCATTGGAAACGGACGATCAACCGATGTTCCATCCGGGACGGTGCGCGCGAGTGACAACAGGCGCGGGCAACGGGACAGACGCAGGGGTGATCGGGGAATTGCATCCCGACATACGAGCGGCCTTCGACCTGGGAACCGACCCGGTGGTTTATTTCGAGGTGCGGTTGGACGACCTGCTGGAAGCGGGACCGGACGGCGGTCGGTTCCAGTCACTGTCGCGCTTCCCGGCAGCGAACCGGGACCTGGCGCTGGTGGTGCCGGCGGACGTGCCGGCGGCCAGGGTGCAAGGTCTGATCGAAAGGGTGCGGCTGGTGGAGCGGGCCGAGCTGTTCGACGTGTACGCCGGTGAGAACCTGCCGGAGGGCACCCGATCGCTGGCCTTTCGCATCCGGTTCCGAGCCGCCGACAGGACACTTACCGCCGAGGACGTGAACCGGGCGGTGAACGGGCTGACACGAGCGTTGGAGCGGGAAGCCGGGGCGACGGTGCGGACGTAGTCAAGGAGAATACGGCTATGGAAACCGAAAGGGAGTTCGAGCTGCGGAAGGACAAACTAATAGAAGCCGTAATCTACTTGAGTGAACGCTCTGCGGACGACCCCAATTTTGGGGTAATCAAGCTGGTCCACCTGCTGTACTACGCCGATTGCGCCGCCTACCTGCAACACGGAGCGCCCATCACCGGCGTGACCTATCTGCATTTTCCCCACGGCCCGTACCCGGAGCATTGGTACAAGGTGCGGAGAGAGATGCAGGCGGCCGGCGACGTGGAAGTGCTGTACGAAAACGACGACGATGGCCATCATCGCTACCGAATGCTGCCCAACCGGACGATGAAACCGGCGGCTTTGACTGCCGAGGAGTGCGCCATCCTGGACGAACAACGGAAACGGTTCTCCTTGTTCAACACTGCCGGCATTTCTGAGCATTCGCACCAATTACTTGGCTGGCGCTTCACGGAAGACGGCGAACCCATACCCCTCGTAACTGCCCAGGCGACCTCTCCGCGGCTGAGCGCCAACGAATTGAGAGAGGCGCAGCGCACTGCCAATGACGTCGCCCAACAACGCAAATCCGTATAACATCCGCGAAACGGAGCAGTTCGATGCCGAATGGCAGGGCGCAGTGCGCCTCGGCTACATTAATCCAATGGTTGACCCAGCAACCCTGATGCACGTCAGGCGATGGCTGGCGCAGAGCCCCTACGCCATTGACCAACGCCCAAACGTCCCCGCCAATCGCCGGTGGGTTGCGCTTAACCCCAGGGTTTGGCTCTGGTACTCCATCGTAGAAGATGACCGCACCGTATGGCTGGAATCTGTTAGGATTGTTGGGGATAACTGAACCCACCGCTATCCATCGCATCCGGACGCTAGCCTTATGACCACACATCAACACCCTCGCCACCTGCACGCCCACGACGCCCACGGCGACGGCGACCACGAAAGCATACATGACCACGGGCACGTCGACCGGGATCACCGGGAGCACGGGCATCACGGTCACGGCGGACAGCATCGGGGCCACTCTGACGGCCCGGGGCACGATGGCCACGGGCATGAGGACATGCTGGAGGTGGAGCAGGCTTTCGAGCGCATCATCGCCCACTTCAGCCCGCTGGATGCGGTGGAACTGCCCGTCCTGGAGTGCCTGGGGTTGGCGCTGGCGGAAGATGTCACCTCGCCGCTGAACCTGCCGCCGCTGGCCAACTCGGCCATGGACGGCTACGCCGTGCTGCACGATGACATCGCTACGGCGGACGATGCAGCGCCGAAACTGGCGGTGATCTCCGCAGTCGCGGCCGGGCAAGTCTCGGACCAGACCGTCACCAAAGGCACGGCGATACGGATCATGACGGGCGCCCCGGTACCGGACGGCGCGGACACGGTGGTTCCCTTTGAGGAAACGGACGAGTTGGATCGCCGACGCGCCGGCACACCGCTGGACGAGATCGTGATCCACAAGGCCCTGCCGCTGGGCAGCAACGTCAGGCCGGCCGGCGAGGACGTTAGAGCCGGGGAGTTGGTGCTGCCAGCCGGCACCGTGGTTCGTCCGGCGGAGGCTGGAGTCCTGGCCTCGTTGGGACTGGCCACGGCGCGGGTTATCCGGCGTCCGGTGGTCGCGGTGCTCTCCACGGGAGACGAACTGACCAAGGTGGGCCAAGAGTTGGCGCCAGGTCACATCTACGACAGCAACAGCAGCAGCGTCGCGGCGGCCGTGCGAGCGGCCGGTGGCGAGGCGAAGCTGATCGGCATCGCGCGAGACAACCTGGACGACCTGCACCGTTGCATCGACGCCGCGTCGGACGCGGACCTGCTGGTCACCTCGGCCGGCGTGTCCAAGGGCGACTACGACATGGTGAAGGACGTGCTGGAGCAGCGTGGGGACATGAACTTCTGGTCGGTGCGGATGCGGCCGGCCAAACCCCTGGCGTTCGGGCTGATCCAGCGTGAGGGACGGGAACCGCTGCCGCTGCTGGGGTTGCCGGGGAACCCGGTCAGCGCACTGCTGGCGTTCGAAATGTTCGGCCGTGCGGCCGTGCGGCGCATGTTGGGACGGGACTTGCTGACGCGCCCAGCAGTGGAAGGTGTGCTCATGGGGCCGATTTTCAACAGCGACGGACGGCGAGTGTACGCGCGGGTTGAGGTCGAACGGCGGGACGGCGCCTGGTACGCCACGCCGACGGGGCCGCAGGGATCAAACATCCTGACGTCGCTGTCCAAGGCCAACGGACTGGCGATATGCCCGGCGGACCTGCCACGAAAGAACGCCGGGCAGGCCGTAAAGATCATAATGCTGGACTGGAATGAAGAGGTTAGCGCATGACCACCACCGTCACGGGGAATAGCAGATCGGCGGAGCCCGAATACCGGTTCAGCCTGGAAAGGCTGGAGGAACTGAACCGGTCTCCGATTCCATTGCTCCTGGCTCGGCTGAACACCGCGTGCCCGTCGTTTGGCAAAACGCCGGCCGAAATCGCGGACGTGTCCGACCTGGTGAAAGAGATCAGGGCACATTGCGCCGAAGACACCGAGTTCATACGGTCAGCAATGCCCCTGCAGGAGATAGTGTTTCGGACGCTGCTGCTGCGGGGAGATGAGCCGATGCCGCTGTCGGAGTTGCACGCGGAGCTGACCGAAAAGTGGTCCACGCCCATTCGCCCGATCACGCTGACGGTGGGCGGGTTGGCCAGGGTGCTGGAAAGCGACGTTTTCTACGGATTTGCGGGGATTCCCGTCGAAGAACCGGAGCCCGATGAAGTTCCCGGAGCCGCCCGCATGCTGGCGGCGCCAGGGGTGGACGAAGACGAGCAGTTGACCAGGATATTCGAGGCTCTCGCCGCGGATGACGACGACGAAGACCAGTTCGGCGAAGACGACCTCGACGATGAGGACGACGAGCTGGACGAAGACGATGAGGACGAGGACGACGAGCCGGACTGAAACCGGCTCGGCTCGACGCAGCGGCCCGGGCGCGGAGACGACGCAACCGACGGTGAAGTGAGCGTCCGCGACGACTCGAACCGCTTCTCAAATCGTTGACTGCCCGATGGGCCGCCGCTAGAATAGTGCAATGATGAGCGGTTGGGACTGTTCCGGTCCCAGCCTCCTACGCTACGCACCACTGAAGGAGGTGTCGCCATAGCCAGGCAGTACAGGGTCAACGAACAGATACGCGTCCCCAGGGTACGAGTAATTGGAGAAGATGGCGAGCAGCTTGGCGTAATGACGGTGTCCGACGCTCTCTCCAGGGCGCGGATGAATGACCTTGACCTGGTGGAAGTGGCGCCCAACGCCGATCCGCCGGTCGCGCGGCTGCTGGACTACGGAAAACTCCGGTACCTCACGTCCAAGAAGGAACGCGAGACCCGTAAATCCCAGAAGAGCAACGAGCTGAAGGAAGTACGCTTCCGCCCCAACATCGGCACCCACGACTTTGACGCCAAGCTTCGCAAGGTGCGCCAGTTCATCGGTAACGGCGACAAGGTCAAGCTGACGGTACGGTTCCGTGGACGGGAGGCGGTGCACCAGCAGAACGGCCTATCGCTGTTGAAGCGGGTGGCCGAAGAGCTGAAAGACGACATTCGACTGGAGCAGCAGCCTTCGATGGAAGGTCGGGCCATGTCCATGGTCCTGATACCCAATCCGACGGTCGCCGCCCGCAACGAGCGCAAGGAAGCAGTAGCTACGGAATAATCACACATGCCCAAACTGAAAACCCACAAAGGGGCCAAGGCCCGCATCCACGTGACGGGCTCCGGCAAGCTGCTCCGCCGCAAGCGGATGAGCAGCCACCTCCGGCGGAAGAAACCGAAGAAGGTCACGCGGAAATTCGCGCAGAAGATCGGTTTCGCGGACGCGGACGTGAAGCGTCTGAGCCGGCTGGTACCCTACGACGTCTAGACTGGAGAACCCCCCAACCGTGCCAAGAGTGAAGAGGGGCGTCACCAAGCGCGCCCGCCACAAGAAAATAATCAAAGCTGCCAAGGGCTACCAGGCGTCGTCCGGGCGTAACTATAAGTGGGCCAAAGAGGCGGTGATGCACGCGTGGAGCCACGCGTACCGGCATCGCCGGCAGCGCAAGGGCGATTTCCGGCGCCTGTGGATCATACGCATCGGCGCGGCGACCCGGCAGCACGGGATGACCTACAGCCAGTTCATGCACGGGCTGAACGTGGCGGGCATCGAGATTGACCGCAAGATGCTGGCGGACATGGCGGTGCGGGATCCGGACGCCTTCGAGCGGCTGATTGAAGTTGCCAAGGGAGCGGCCGTGGGCTGATCTCGATGGCCGGGGCGGCACAGATTGAATCAGTGAATGCCATGACCGGGTTTTCCCGGTCGTGGCATAACAGTTTCTAAACCGGAAAGGGGCATAGGGGCCGGATATCGGAGAGGTCGCTTGATGACCGCCACGCCAAATTACGATGAGCGCGCCATCGCCGTGGCCCAAGTCATCCGGGACGTCATCCAGCCCGTTGACATTTTCCTGTTCGGCTCCCGCGCCCGGGGCGACTGGCGGGATGACTCCGACATCGACATTTTCACCATCTCGGAATCCGACGCCGACACCAAGGAAAAATACCAGTTAGGTCTGCAAGCGGGCAAAGCGAAGGCGTTGGAGATATACGGCCACCCCGTGAAAATCGACCTGGTTCGCTACAGTCCCGCCGACTTTCACCGTTACCGGCGGGCTCGTACCCACCTGACTTATGCTGCGCTCAGGGACGGGATCAAAATGAACCATGAGCCGGCGAATGAAGGCGACCGCTATCCGCATACCCAGCCCAACAACTGGCCGGACGTGGAGCAGCGGTTCATTAACTACCAACGTCAAGTATTGCTGGCCGAAATTGCGCTTGACGCTGGTCTGGGCTACGAAGAAGTCGGCCACAACTTCCAGCGCTGTCTTGAAAACGCGCTCAAAGGCTTTTTGGCCTATATGCAGTACGACGATGGCCAGGGAAATACGTGGTTGCGAACCCACGACATCGGCGTTTTACAGCGGGCGGTGAATGCTTTTGCCGACGGCCGGCGCATCTTGGCCGGCAACGATTTCTCATTCCTCACCGAGTACGCCATTGATGCGCCCTATGAGGGAGTCCAAGAGCCGCCGCCTGACGAAGCGGGGGTCCTCTCCGCGATCAAGGCAACCGTCGGAGCGATGATGGAGTTCATCGAAAACGACGCCGGGGCGAGGCTGCCTCGATACGCGCCGCCGGGGCCGAGAGGCTGAGGAAACAATCCTCTCATATGCGCTCCAAGACCTACTCCTACATGAAAAATTCCCTGGCTTTTCTCGAACGGGCAAACAAGCCTGTCGCCATGATACTGCCACCAGCGGTGGCTGGTACCGTCGCTGCGCTCATTGCCTATTACGCGATGGAGGTGGGAGGGACCTAGAAGTCGCCGGGCGTTGGTTGGGGCGTCTCGATCCCCGGCTGGCTATTTGCGACATTCTTTACAGTACTCGCAACCGTGTGCTTCGCGTACCTCGGCTATCAAAAGGCGCGCCAGTACCCAAGCACAGCCAACGTGGCTGCTTTTACTGGTAGCGCAACCATACTAGCACTAACGTGGTGGCCAACGTATTGGTGCGACTTGAGGAGCGGTGTAACAGCCGGACTTACGACGGCTGGCATAGTGGCTGCTCTGGCAACGGTCGTCAGTTTCCAGGCCCGCAGAACACGCCAGAATACAGGCACTGACAGAGACGATAGCATTGATCGATCCGATACCAAACCATATGAAGCGTACATAGGGATAGTCCCGTTCGTGCAGATTGCCTTGGCCCTGATAATGGTTCTGGTAGCATACTTGGCGATAACAGATGAGGATCTATCGGGATCACGTACAAAACTACTGGCATTCGCTGGCATCGGCATTACGGCGGCTGCGTCAATATCCCCAAAACTAAACCTAAAGACCATCCTGGCCGGGGCTGGGGCAGTCATATCGATTACTGGAGCGTATATTGAAGCGGACCAAGCTCTTGCCGAGAGCAACAGCCAAGTTGAGATTTCGACCATATTGATCGCTGCCGGCATAGTCACAGGTGCATTGCTCATGGGACCGGCGTTCAGCTCCCACAACGTGGTACGGATTTTTGTTGCGCCCGTATTGGCCGGAGTGATGGCAGCGTCAATTGCTTCTTTTGTCGCTTTGGTACCTGCCGCTTTTATATCAGTTGGATGTAACTTGCCAGCGACATGGGGCGCGGTGTCGATATTGGCCGCCGTCGCAGCGGGCTTGATCGTCGGTTTCGGAACATTCGTCTACACTGCCTCTATTGCAATCCGTAGCTGGCGGACAATGTGATATGCCAAGACGTGGTGAGGCAACCAATAACGTCGTCTTCACTCGGAACCACCGTCAGTCGTGAAACCGTTGCAGCAACTGGTAGAGGGCTTCGGAGCCGAACTGCAACGCGGAGACCGGCACGCGCTCGTTGGCGGCGTGAATGGTCTTGAGGAAGTCGAAATCGGCGGGCAGGTTCATGGGCATCCAGCCGTAGGTCTGGATACCCAGCGCGGCGAAATGGCGGCCGTCGGTACTGGCGGGCATGAGCATGGGAACGGAGACGCCCTCGGGGTCCTGCTCCCGGATGATGTCGGAAAGGGTGTCGAAGAGGCCCATGTTCAGGACCCAAGGCTTGGGCTCGAAGCGAATGGCCTGGAGCTCGATATCGGGGCCGGCGATATGCTGCAACTCGCCAAGCAGATCCTCGGCGTCATAGCCGGGGAGCATCCGGCAATCCAGGGTGACCGTCACCTCGCTGGGGATGACGTTAGTTTTTTCGCCGCCGGCGATGACGGTGGCGTTGGCGGTATGCCGGAACAGCGGCTCCAGCTCCTGGCCGGCGGTTCCCATGCGTCGCAACATACGGCCGGTGAACGCGGGGTTGAGCAGCAGTTTCAGAAAGGCGCAGTCCGGCATCGGCAGGCTACCGCTCATGGCCTCGATCATCATGCGCGTGACCGGATGGACGTGGAAGGGCAGGGGAGTGCGGTCAAGCTCGACCAGGAACCGGGACATGCGCGTGGGCGCGGTGTCATGGTGCACCAGGGAACCGTGTCCGCCGGGCCCGCGGGCGACGGCCTGGACCAGGCAGCCCTGCTTCTCAGCGACCTGCACCATGTAGAACTTGCGGCCTCGGTAGGTCTTGCTGAAGCCGCCGAACTCGCCGACAGCGTAGCGCACACCGTCGAACATCTCGGGGTGGGATCGCGCCAGCCAGGCGGCGCCGGTGTTGCCGCCGGCCTCCTCGTCGCTGACCAGCGCCAGGATCACGTCGCCGGGGAGGCTCGCATCCTCCTGGTGAGCTCGGATGAAGGCGTCCATCATCATGGCGACGCCGCCTTTCATGTCCAGCGCGCCGCGTCCCCAGACGTAATCATCCTGCAAGCGGCCCTCAAAGGGCGGGACGTCCCACGGCTGGGCGACGGTGGGAACCACGTCGATGTGGCCGTAGAGGAGCAAAGGCGAGGCGTCGCCTCGGCCGGGCAGGCGGCTGACCACGTTGAGGCGGTCGGGATCTTCGCCGAGGAGGTCGGCAGTGATGCCGGCGTCGGCGAGGACGTCGCGGCAATAGGCGGCGCAGTCGCTCTCGTTGCCGGGAGGATTGGTGGTGTCGAAGCGGATGAGCTTTTGAAGAAGCTCAGCTACGGGCGGCCGGACCTGCGTGGAGCGAGAAGCGGAAACCATCGGTCAGCCGGTACCGACAGAGGAGGCGGGTCTAACGAGTTTCTTCGTCATCGCCCAGATCCGCGCCCAAGCCTTGGAGGAATTCTTCGATGCTGGACGGCAGCGGGGTGGTGGGCTCGGTCGGTTCGGCTTCGCCGTACTCGTTGTCGTACATTTCCTCGATGCGAGCGAGCGTGTCGCCGCTGGGGATTTGCCCGTCGTTAGGGCCAAGCTCGTCATATTGCTTCTGGCCGCGTTCGGTCTGGGCGATGTAGTCCGGCAGGTTGTACAGGCGGCAGAGCAGGTCCATCATACGGGCCGCGCCCTGGTGGTCGTCGTCCAGGTTCAGGTATTGAGGCAGGTGGACGACGAAGGCCCGGGTCTCCACGCCCGTCTCCGCGGCGGTTTGGCTGACGGTGTAGGTGATGGTGGTGGGTCCCTCGTAGCTGCTGGCGCGAGCGTTGGCGATACGGTAGTCCCGTTCCACGTTCTCACCGGTGCCCAAGCCGGAAACCACCAGCGGGCGGGTGTGCGGGACCATGTCGTACATACCGCCGACGAGGGCGTACTGCTTGACGCCGAAGTGGTTGATGATCTCCAGCAGGGCGTCGGAGTAGTCTTCGCCATAGAGGTGCGGTTCCAGGAGATGCGCGGTCAGCAGGTGCGGACCGTCCTCCGGGTTGGCGTACCGGATGATGGTATTGGGAACCGTGACCTCGCGGCGGCCGTTGACGAGATAGGAGCGCGGGCGGTAGCGGGTGAAATCGTAGTAGCGGCCGGGGCGATACAGGCGGCCGAGTTCCTGGCTGCGCAGATGGCGCTCGATCCTGCCGAGGGCCAGGCTGCCCACGTTTCCCACGTCGATCCACGGCCGGAGTACGGCCAGCATGTGCGGCTCGCGCAGTTCCGGTACCGGTTCGGCGATGTCAAATTCACCAATACGCATGCTGTGTCCTCACCGCATCGCCGGCTTTGAACGAGGCCAAAGCCGGGTTCGCCACTGGCATCAAGGATATTTGGCGTTTATCAAGCCGATAAGAAAGTACTCGGCGTTTCACCGCTCTGAGACGCCGTTGTCAAAATCAGGAGGGAGCTCATCAAAAAGCTGGCCGGCCTTTTCTGCGGCCATGCGGCGGCGGTTCCATTCGCGCCACACCGCATTCGCCTCTTCAAGCCCCTCGGTGCGCCCTTCGGCGCGCCCGGCAGCGAGGTTTTCGCGGCGCTTGCGGCGACTGTAATACGCGGCGATGACCATGGCTATTGTCTCCACTCCGATGGGGCTGAAAATTCCGCAGATGAACCTTCTGGGCAGATTATTGCTCGGATGCTCCGTTGTCGAAATCAGGAGGGGGTTCTTCAAAAAGCTGGCCGGCCTTTTCTGCGGCCATACGGCGCCGGTTCCATTCGCGCCACACCGCATTCGCCTCTTCAAGCCCCTCGGTGCGCCCGGCAGCGAGGTTTTCGCGGCGCTTGCGGCGACTGTAATACGCGGCGATGACCATGGCTATTGTCTCCACTCCGATGGGGCTGAAAATTCCGCAGAAAATTGCGGTGGGAATGATGTCAATTGTGAACAGGGGCGGTATCTGGTGCCATTGCAGTTGCCTCTCGGGGGATTCATCAGCCATAGCGGCCCAGCGAGCGGCGATGTTGAAACCGCTGGCGGCAGTTATACAAGCGCTGAAACTCCAAAAGTGCCATCGGATACGCCGGAGCGGAACTGGCAATCCGAGGATGGATCCCCATCCGGGGTCATCACCGTGCTCGGGTCTGCTAGCGCTCATATTCTAGCGCATTTTCGCAGCCGCGATTCCGTTGGGTAACGTGATCAGCAGTTACCCATCTCGACCAGGTGTCCCTCCCGCCAGGCGGTCAGGCCTCCCTTGATGGTAGCGAAAGTGTCGAGGCGGATGGCGCCGTCGACGTTGTGGCCGGCCATATCGTGCCAAACGAACCGTCCCTGGCGCTTATCCCAAATCGCGGCGTCTCCCTCCATACCGACGACCAGGGAGCCGATGCTGTCCTGCAGGCCCAGGATCTCGGCAGGGCGGCTGGTGCCGGCGGCGACGGCGTCGGCCAGGGGCATGCCCAGGGCGTGGAACTTGCTGACCAGATCGTTCATCAGGTAAACGACGCGGCCCGGCGGCGCAATGTGGACGTCGGTGCTGATGGTGTCGGGGACGACGCCCTGATCCATGGCGGCCTTCACGACCTCCACGTCGCAATGGACGCCCGCGTGGGCGACGTCCATTATGACCCCACGGTCGACGGCCCCGCGAACTTCAGGTCGAACCTTGCCGGCCGCGTCAAGGATGTTGTCAGGAAGACCGTTGAAGGCATGGGTGGAGATGTCGCCGGGGCCGAGGTGCTCCAGCACGTCGGGCAGAGGTATGGGTGTGCCGCTGACGTGCACCATGAGGCGCACTCCGGCCTCTGATGCCGCTTCGCGGGCGCGGGCCATGGCCTCATGGGCGTTCCAACGTGCGACGGCATTATGGTGCATGCGGACTTTGACGCCGAAGATGAAACCGGGGTTTTCCTTGATGGCCTGGACCGTCTGGTCCACGTCGATGATGCGCATGTCATGGAGGCCGCCGCCCAACACACCATTGGCGGCCAGACCCACGGCTCCGATGTGCAGAAACGCGAGCAGGCGGGTGCGGTGCGCCGAAAACACGTAGTCGCGCATGGCGCCGTAGTTGAGAAAACCGGCGGATCCAGCGTCTACACCAGTGGTGACCCCGCTGCCGAGGCAGGTCTGGTCGGCATGTACGGCAGTGCCGCTGCCGCCGTGGTAGAAGTGCCCATGGAGATCGATGAGGCCTGGGGTGATCAATTTGCCGCTGGCATCGATGGTCTGCGTCGCGGCGGCCGGGTCGATTTGGTCGGCGACGGCGGCGACCTTGCCGTCCTTGAACGCTATGTCGCGAGGTTCGTCGTTGATGCCCTGGGCCGGGTCGAGCAGGTTGCCGCCCGACAGCACCAGGTCATAAGTGGCGGTGGTCATCGGATAGGTTCCCTCCAATCAACGCCGGGGCGCTGGCAGGCTCCGGCCGCGCGCGGATGGTCGGCGCGTTACGCCGCAGAAGCCAAGCGTGTGAGCCTAGTCTTCGTCCCAGTAATAGTCTTCGGCGGCGAGGTTTTCCTGCCACCAGCGGCGCAGGCGGGGCAGCACCAATTCCTTGGGCTTGCGAAAATCGGTTTCGACAAAATCCAAGGAATCGGAGAGGGGTTTGGCCTCCCACTTTTCGATGGCCTCGAGGATGAACCGGCGCACCATTTCCGGGGACCGGGACTCGAGGCGGCCCAACTGGTAAGCCAGGGTGACCGCCATCTGCATCTGGCAGATCACCGCGTGCGCGTCTTCCTCGCGCAGGTTTTCGGGCATGGCGCCGGACTGGTCGATGAAATCGTCCAGCACCTGGCCGATGATGAGCGGTGGATCATTTTCTTCGTGTTCCGGGAGGAACTCCACCAACCGATCAGCGAGGTCGGCGACGCCCTCTTCCGGCAGGGCGTAGTCGGCCCAGCGGTCGTCGCCGGGGTCCGAGTTGGGGGTAAACTGCTCATCGCTCATTGCGTCGTCCTGCGTCCGAAGCTATAGATGCAATTGTATCACGGGGCCATTGAGGCGATAATTTTGGTGTGATGGACAGGATGCTCCCCAATATTGCCGTAGCGGTGCAGATCGACTGGCCGGAAGAGTGCGCCGACGTTGGCGACGAAAGGTGGTTGGAGGCGGCGGTTCGGCATGGGCTGGCCGGTTCGCTTCCGGCGGATACCTACGGGCAAATCAGCCTGCTGCTGACGGATGACGAGACGGTGCGGCAGTTGAACCGGGAGTACCGGGGAGTGGACAGGACGACGGACGTGCTGTCGTTTTCCTTCGAGCACTGGGGGCACTGGGAAGGGGATGACGATGGGCCGCGGTCGGGTGACGACGCGCCTCCGAGTTGGCCACTGCCGGAGGACGAGCCGCCGCCGCTGGGGGAGATCATCGTTTCGGTTCCGCAGGCCGGGCGGCAGGCGGAGAGCCAGGGCGTACCGTTAGCGCGGGAGTTGGCGTTGCTCATCGTGCACGGCGCGCTGCACCTGCTGGGCCATGACCATTATGAAGACGCAGAGCGGTCGGAGATGCAGGATATGGAGCGGGCCGCGCTGGCGAGAGTGTTCGGCGAGGCCGAGGATCAGGTGGGCGAGGCGAAATAAAAGTTCACCGCCATGATAACGATGAAGATCACCGCGGTTGCGGCGAGAGCCCAAAGCCCGGCGGCGATGTCGTCGAGCATGATGCCCCAGCCCCCGTGAAGGTCTTCAAGTCTCCGGCAGGGCCAGGGTTTCAGGGTGTCAAAGGCGCGGAAGGCGAAGAAGCAGACCGCCACCCACCAGATGGGCCACCAGGGTGGGTGTACGATGGTGGGCAGGTGCCAGGTGGCCCAGGCGGTCTGGATCAGGGAAATCCACATGCCGACGAACTCGTCCCAGACGGCGGAGCCGGGGTCGGGGTCGTCGGCGGTGGACATGCGACCCGTAGCCCACACGCCGACAGCCGCGCCGCCAAAGATCATCACCGCCAGAGCGATCAGGCGGGGAAAGAAGGCGAAGGGCCACGCCAATTCCAGCAGGACCATCAGGACGCAGTAGATGCCGGCGGCAACGGCGGCGCCGGCGGTGCCGGGCGCGAGGGGCGACAGGCCGCTGCCGAACCCGCTGCCGATCAGCCAGGCCAGACGGTCGGTCCAGCCCATGCCGCGCCAGTCAGGCGTAGCCCAGCCGGTCCAGATCATGTTCGCTCAGGCCGAGGTAATGTCCGATTTCGTGAAGGAGGGTGGTGCGGACCTCGCGGACGACGTCCTCGCGGGTGTCGCAGATGTCGAGGATGGGCAGACGGTAGATGTAGATGCGGTCGGGCATCATGGGATCGGCGGCGTAACGATCGATCAGGGGGACGCCGACGTAGAGGCCGAGGAGGTTGTCGCCGTGATCGTGGTCGGACAAGTCTTCGGCGTCGGCGGCTTCGAGCCCCGGAACATCCTCGACCAAGATGTCGACGTTCTCCAGGGATGCGCGGAAGTTTTCGGGCAACTCCCAGTAGGCCCGCTGGACCAGGCCTTCAAACTCGTCGGGGCTCATGGAAGCATTGGGCATCAGCCGGCGGACACGCGGGCGCGGATTTCCTTGAGGATGTCAACGTTGGGCTTGTCGGGGCCACGATTGTCCTTGTCGTAGCCGGGCACCTCGAGGAAGAAGGGAACGTCGGCGAAGGCGGGGTGGGACATGATGTTGGTGAAGCCCGCCTCGCCGATCAAGCCCTCGCCGATGTTGTCGTGGCGATCCACCCCGGAGCCGCAGGGGCGCTTGGAATCGTTGGCGTGGACGGCGCTCAACCGGTCCAGGCCGATGTCGCGGTCGAATTCGCCGATCATGCCGGCAACGCCTTCCGGGTTGGTTAGATCGTACCCGGCGGCGAAGGCGTGCTGGGTGTCCAGGCAGATGCCGAGGCGAGGGCTGTCCACCGCGCGCATGACCTCGCCCAGCTCGCTGAACTTGGCGCCGATGTGCTGACCCATGCCAGCCATGTTTTCCAAGCACAGCAGCGGACCTTCGGGTGTCTGATCCAGAACCCGATGAATACTGTCGACGACCTGCCGGAAGACGCCCTCGTAGCCGGCGCCGCCGTGACTGCCGGGATGGAAGATGACGCCGCCGGCTCCAATCTGGTCGGCCAGGTGCATGTATTGGACCAACGAGGTCACGGACTTATCGACGTTTTCAGGGTTGGAGTTGCCCAGATTGATCAGGTAGATAGCGTGCAGAAAGGGCGGGGCCAGCCCGGCTTCAGCGTTCTTTTCGCGGAAGGCGTCCGCCTGCCCATCGGTCAGCGCTTTGAAACGCCAGGAACGGGTGGACGACCCGAAAATCTGAACAGCCTCGGCTCCGATATCGACGGCGCGATCCACGGCGTTGCCGATGCCGCCGGCGGCGGAAACATGAGCGCCAATAATCATCCTGATTGCCTCGGTGGTTTCCCGGCGGACCCGGGCAGGATCGTGGTAAGGCACAGTATCGCAGAAACCGCCCTTGCTTTACCATGATCTCCATGACGCTTTCATCGCTTCCCGACACCATGTCCGCGCTGACGCTGGTGCAAGCCGGCAATCCTCCCACGCTGGCGATAGCAGAGCGGAAGGTCCCGACGCCGGAACCTGGCGAGGTCCTGCTGCGGGTGGACGCCTGCGGATTCTGCCACCACGACTACCTGGTGCTGACGGGAACCCTGCGGCGGGGCGTGGCGCCGGGCGTCATCCTGGGGCATGAGATAGCCGGGACGGTGGTCGCATCGGGAGACGGCGTCACAGCATTTGGCGAAGGGGACCGCGTGGTCAGTCTACTGACCGCGGCGTGCGGCGAGTGTGCGCGGTGTCGGATCGGACGGGAGCACCGGTGCCGGCACGGCGCCGGTATCGGGCACGGACGAGACGGCGGTTTCGCGGAGTACGTGGCATTGCCGGAAACGGCGCTGGTGGCGGCGCCTGACAGCGTGCCACCGGAGCGGGCAGCCCTTTTGGCGTGTCCGGCCGGGGTCGCGCTTTCGGCGCTTGACAGCGCCGAGGTCGCTGCCGGCGAGACGGTGGTGGTCACGGGCGCCGGGGGCGGATTGGGCAGCCACGCGGTGCAACTGGCGGCGGCTGGAGGCGTGCAGGTAATCGCCGTGACGTCCTCGCCAGGAAAGGCGGCCGGGCTGGAAAAACTGGGAGCGTCAATCGTGATTGACGTTGCAGACGGCCCGGATCTCGCGGAGATCGTGCTGGCCGTCACTGATGACGCGGGGGCAGACGCGGTGATCGACACGGTGGGGCCGCCGCTGTGGCCCGATGTTCTGCAATGCCTGGGGCAATACGGACGGCTGGCTCTCCTGGGGGACGTGACCGGGGAGCCGGCTACCGTAAGGCTGGCCGAGGTGATATTCCGGGATCTGCGACTGACCGGGGTATCCGGAGTATCGCGGCGGACGCTGGAGCGGTGCGTCGAGATGGCCGCGGCGGGGCAGCTGGAGCCGGTGGTCGCCGAGGCGCTGCCACTTACTGAGCAAGGGGTGCGCGAGGCAGTGCGGATGGTGCGGGAGCGGGAGCCGTTGGGGCGGGTGGTTTTGGTACCCTGACAATTATCGTGACGGGCGCGGCGGTGGTTGGGGTCGCGGATTGGGGCGAGGCAGTGGATCATTGCCCAGCCAATGATCTGCGAGTGGATCTCCCGGCGGCTGTTGTCGCTGATCTGTCACTGTTTGGCGACGGTCAGCCTGCCGGTCACGAGGCATAGCGGTTCACTACTTCCTCGTTGGCGGCTTCCGCAGATGCCAGATTCAAAGCATGATCCACTTCCAAATCAACCCGCTGGGTTGCATGGTCCCACCACCGGCGAATGTAACTGAGGGCCGCCTCAACATCAGCGTCCTGAACCCGATCCGTCTCAATCTTTCGCCACAGGTCGTCCGCGTCATCCATTAGCAGGCTGCAAGTTTCGGCTGCCAGCCGGCAGATGGCAACGTCCCTGGCGTAATTGGACAGCGCGTCCCAGACGGTCAGGCCGGCCAGTGCAAGGCCGCCCACTATGCCCACATAGAACAGCCAGGGGTACAGAGTTCCGCCGTAGAGTATGCCGCCTTCCACGGCGATGCCTACGAGCAGCGCCAGACGCACCCAGCGATGGACGCGCTGCCGCCGGTCCGCCATTGCCCGGTAATAGCGCATCTGCCATTCCAGATCGCAAAGGGTGTCCCAAACGGCTTTTCGAGTGATGTCAGACACGATCGCCATCGCATGGCCTCCCGGCGTCTCTTCAATACGCCAGCCTGTCCGCCGCGTCAGAATAACGCGATCCGTCCCACCGTACCCGCGGCAAGACCTTGGAAACCATTGTATCCAACGCTGAGCACCAAAGCCCGCAGACTGGACACACCAATCACCGAGGCAATATCGGCGGCAACTCGTCGATCTAAGCGGCTGCCTCGCGGCGGCCGAGGGTGAAGACGCGGCCGAACTCGCGGCGATCCCAGATCACCAGGAATTGGGCGGCGATGAAAATGGAGCTGTAGGTTCCCACCACCACGCCGATTGCCACCACCAGCAGCAGTTCGCGGATAGACTCGCCGCCGATGAGCAACATGGCGACCAGCACCAGCAGCGTCGTGAAGCTGGTGTTAACAGACCGGCCTACACTCTCGATGATGCTGAGATTGACGGTGTCCTCGAGGCTGCGGTCGGGAACGCGTATGGAGTTCTCGCGGATGCGGTCGAACACCACGATGGTGTCATTGACCGAGTATCCGGCCACGGTCAGGATGCCGACAATGAACATGGCGTTGACTTCCATGCCCAGAACGCGACCGAGAATGGAGAAGACGCCGAGGACGATCACGGTGTCGTGAATCAAGGTCACGACTGCGGCCACGCCGTAGCGATAGGCCCGGGGAACGCGGCGGAAGGCGTACCAGATGTAGATGAGGATGAAGACGGAGGCCACGAGCAAAGCCAGGAAGGTGTTGCGCACGGTCTCCTGAGCGATGATGGGAGAAACGGTGTCGACGCCGGAGGCATCGATGAGGCCGACCTGCGCCTCCAGCGCGTCCTCGATACGCTGGCGCTCCGATACCACGTTGCCGGATGCCTCTTCCAGCACCCGGGTACGAATCAGGACGGAGTTTTCACCCACGGACTGCACCAACGCCTGGGGATGGCCAACGGTGGCCAAGACGCTGCGAACGGCGTCGGGGCTGGCCGGTTCCACGAAGGCGACGGTGAGAGCGGAGCCGCTGGAGAAGTCGATGCCCGGCCTGAGGCCAGACCCACCGGAGGCCCAGCCGGGAGGGGCAATCATGGACAGCAGCCCGGGTATGATCACCAGGGCCGAGATGACAAAGTACCAGCCGCGCTTGCCGACGATATTGAACATTCGCTATTGGCCCCCCTGGGCCGACTGTGGACGCTGCCCCGTGGACCGGGGTTGGATCTTTTCGGGGGTGAACAGGTTGGCGGAGCGGCCCAAACCCGTGGCCTGCAGGACCTGCAGCAGGTTGCGGCTGACCAGAACCGCGGTGAACATGCTGACGAGCACGCCCACCAGCAGGGTCAACGCGAAGCCGTTGACCAGCCCGCCACCCAGGCGGTTGCCGAACCAGAGGAGCACCACGCAGGTGATAAGCGTGCTGACGTTGCCGTCCCTAATGGCCGGCCAGGCGCGGTTGAACCCTACATCCATCGCCGAGCCGAGAGAGCGGCCCAGCCGGATCTCCTCCTTGATGCGCTCGAAGATCAGTATGTTGGCGTCAACGGCGAGACCGATGGAGAGGATGAACCCACCGATGTGGGGCAGGGTGAGGGTGATGGGCACCAATTTGAAGATGGCCAGGGTGACGATGGCGTAGTAGAAAAGGGCAACGGCGGCGACCACGCCGGCAGCGCGATAGTAGGCAATGACGAATGCCAGCACCAAGCCTAGCCCAACCAGCCCGGCCTTGAGGCTGAGTTCCAGGGATTCCTTGCCCAGTATTGAGTCAACACCCGACTCCTGGATGAGGATCAGGGGCACGGGGAGACGACCGGACTTGAGCTGGATGGCCAGCCTGCGGGCGGATTCGCGGTTGAAGTTGCCGGAGATCTGGCTGCGGCCGTCGCGGATGTGCGCGCGGGCGACGGGGGCGATGAGCTCGCGGCCGTCGAGGAACACGGCGATAACTTCGTCGGTCTGGGGGTTGGTCTGGGTGTTGATTTCGCCGGTCATCTGGCCGAACAACTCGGCGCCGCGGTCGTCGAACTGGATGTTGACCACCCAGGCGCCAGTGGCCTGCTCGGTGCCGACGTAGGCATCCACGAGGTCGTCGCCGGTGAGGCCGACGCTGCTGTCGGTGAACGGGGCGATACAGCGGGGGGGGTCAATTGCGGCGATGGGCGCTCCGCACTTGCGGCGCAGAAACTCCAGCTGGGCAGTTTCGCCGATTACCGCTTTGGCATCGTCGATGCTTCCGGTCACCTGGTAGTTGACGATTGTGCCCACCTCGGATTCGAGGATGGTCCGGAGGGCCTGGCGTTCCGAGGTGTCCAGGGTGGCTTCGGTAGTGATGCGGAAGCGATTATCGCCCCGGCTCTCAACGTCGGTACCGTAACCCTGATCAAAGATTGTGGTGCCCAGCTTCTCCACGTCGGCGTTTTCAACGAACTCCACGGACACGACGGAGCCGCTGGCGCCGGGAAGTTGGACGATGATCCGGTCGTCGCCGAAGCGCTGGACTATAGGCTCCTCGGTTCCGTAGAGGTTGACGCGATTGCTGATGATGTCGAGCACGCCTTCCATCTGCTCGTTGGTGGGAGGCGGCGTGTCGTCGGTGATTAGGTCAACGGGCTCGGCGATGGCCTCGGTCAAAGCCTGGAGCACCGCTTCGCGGCGTTCGGGGCCGAGGAACTCGCCGGAGACCCGGTAGGACTGCGGGGCATCCAACCGGGCCGCGTCGCCCTGGTAGTTTACGGAGGCGAGGGCTTCCTGGACAGTCTCAAGGTCGGCTTCAGCGTCGTCGGAGAAGGTGACCGTCAGGACGGTGCCCGTGTCGGCCTGGTAAACGAGGTGCGCGCCGCCCTGCAGGTCCAGGCCCAGCTTGAGACCCAGCGGGCCGGTGGCGGCCCGGTCGATGCGCGGAATGCCCGGGATACCGATATGGATTTCCGGCAGAGCGAGCGAAACGGCCGAGACGGCCAGCACCGCCAAAATGAAGATCGTCAGTAAAACGGTGCGTCGTCGCATGCTGCCTATTCCAGACCTCTGTGCTGGTATTTGCCGGCGCATCGCTGCGCCGATGGGGATCGAACCGGTTATATGACCGCTATTGTGGCGAGGCGGTGAACGCGCACGTCGAGCGAATCAAGAAAATGACGGGTTTATGTGCGGTGGTCTCACGAGGGCGACGGCCAGAGAGTATTATTGCCGGTCACCCTGATCGACCAACCGGGCGGCCAGTTCCATGGCGTCCTGCCGGCTGGAGATTTCGCCGACCGCTTCGGCCTCCCGCAAGCGCGCCAACAAAGCGCCGATGCGGGGCCCGGAAGGGAGGTTGAGAGCGTCCATCAGGTCGTGGCCATTGATCAGGGGTGGGTTGCCGTTTCGATTTCCGGGTTGTTCGGCCCCGGCTTCGAGAACAGCGGCAACCATTCTAGCATAGTTGGCCCAGCGTTCCGGGACCAGGTCGGGGCCGCGGGCGGCCAGCACGTCGGCCATGGCCAGGTACAGCGTATCCACCGCGGCATCTCCGACATCGCGGTAAAACCGGAAGATCGCGCGCGGGGACGGCATGGCGGACCCATGGCGGAGCTGGCTGGGTCGCAGATGGTGCAGCACCATATCGGAAACCAGGTCGGTGACCCGGCGGGACATGCGCAGAGAGGTTAGCCGCTGTTCCACAATTTCGGCTCCCTCCTCGCTGTGGCCGAGGAAGCGGACCCGGCCGTCGGCGTCGGCGGCGCGGGTCTGTGGTTTGGCGATGTCGTGGAGCAGGGCCGCCAACTTGAGCACGGTGCGGCGGGTATGGCCGTCGCCGATGACCTCGGCGAAGTAGGAGTCCTCGTTGGCAGTCCACGGCGCCATGGTGTAGATGGCGTTGTTGCGGTGGCCGGCGGTGACCTCTTCCGCATATTCGACGCAGTGCAGCAGGTGGCCCCACACGTCCCAATAGTGGTGCGACCGGGGCTGCTCACAACGCTTGGTGGCCTCCAGCTCGGGTATCACGCGACAGAGGAGGTCAAGGCGGTCCAGCACCTCAAGCTGGGGCCGCGCGCCCGTTGCGGCCAGGATGGTCATGAACTCATCTCGGATGCGCTCCGGGGACACACGGTGCAGCTGGGAAGCGTCGCGGCGTATGAGGCGGGCGGTGTCCGGCTCCATGCGGAGCCCCACCTGCTGGGCGAGGCGGACGGCGCGAAGCATCCGGCCCGGGTCGGAGGCGAACACGTCATCGCTTCCGGCGCGCAGGATGCGACGGGCCAGATCCGCCCGGCCGTTCAGGGGATCGATGATGGAGTCGAACCGCTCCTCGGAATCCCAGCAGCCGACGGGGATGCCCATGGCGTCGACGGTGAAATCGCGAGACCGGAGATCGTCTTCAATGGTGCCGGCGTGACCGGAAACGTCGATCAGGAAGGGACGCGAGTTTTTCGCGATCCCGGGTAGGGCGACACGGACGATGTTCCATTCCGGCAGCGGCACTGCGGTCGCGCCGAGATGGTCGGCAACGGCATGGCCCACGGGCTGGGCGTCGCCGGAAACCGCGACGTCGATGTCCTGAGCGTCGCGGCCCAGCAGGGCGTCACGAACTACGCCGCCCACCAGCCACGCCGGCGTGTCGATCCGGGCGTCGAAAAACCCGGCCAGCCGGGTAATCAGGCTGGCGGAGTCCATGCTAGTCGGCGACGGTGGCGTCGTCGGCCTGGCGGGTGGCGGGCCGGCCGTTGCTGGGGTCGAACTGGGGCAGATTTGACCGGGGCTCGGCGTTGCGGCGGTTCATGCGCTGGGCCGCGGCCTCCAGTTCGGCGGCGTCCGGCTCGCCGGTGGGCAGGTATTCCACGTCGCCATCCTCGTTGACGTGGATGCGGAAGAACTGGTCGTGGGCGATGAGGTGGTCAAGGTAGAGGATGCCGTTGAGGTGATCGGTCTCGTGCTCGATGGCCTGGGCGAGCATGCACTCGGCCCGGAGGCGCTGCTGCTTGCCGGTGATGTCCTGGTAACGCACGCGGATGCGCTCGGAGCGGTTGACCATGCCCCGGTAGCCGGGCAGGCTGAGACAGCCCTCCTCGACCTCGCGGAGACCTTCCCGGCGCATGATCTCCGGGTTGACCAGAACCAGCGCTTCCTCCCAATCCTCCATCTTCACCACGCACACGCGCTGCAGCACGCCGACCTGGTTGGCGGCCAACCCGACGCCGTGGTGGGCGTTCATGGTCTCCTCCATGTCGGCCGCAAGCTGAGCCAGCTTGGCGTCGAACTGCGTGACCTTGCGGGCACGCTGACGCAGGATGGGGTCGGGAAACACGCGCATCTGGAGCATGGCCACGGTAGGACTCCTATGTTGGGCGGCATTGCCCCCGTTGATGTTGCGAAATTCGTAAACTTGCCGGGGATTATATTCTGGCGGTTTCAGCAGTGTAAAGCCGGTCGGATGGTGCCGTGCCCGACCATCACGGCACCATAGCCGGTCTCGTTTTGCATGGATGAACAGGATTTGCAAGATGAACGGTTGTCATTGGCAGTAGTCATGGTGGCGCTCCTGATCGGGGCAGGTGTTGCCGCCCTTGTTCAACCGGTCTCCCCGCCGGGATTGGCGGCTCTACGCGAGAACCAAGGGATCCATCTTGTCCAGGAAGCGCTCCACATCGTCCAGGCTTTCCCTCACACTTTCCGAACTGCGCCAGTCCTCGCAAAAGTTCATATGAAGAGCGTTGGCCACGTTGAACAAGCGACGGATGTCCGCGTCGCCGGTCTCGTCGTATAGGGTGTCCACCATGTTGAACAGCAGACGGTGACCGCGGTGGGGCAAACTCCGGCTTTCGGAAACGGCCTTCACAATCTGAGCGGCGGCCCCCCAACCCTTTTCCGACGCTTGCCGCACATCGCCGCCGGCCAGCTCGATACGGGCTTGGGCTAACAGGCTGCGGCTGTCGTCGCGGTATTTCTGTGTAGTCATCTTGACGCTCCATGTGCTGGGTAGTTTTGCCCACTAGCACAACGCAAGCGGCCGTCCGTGGCTACAGGTTTACGATCTCGCCGTCGGGGGAGACGTCCATGTCGACGGCGCGGGGGCGGGTGGGTAGGCCGGGCAGGGTCTCGATGCGGCCGGCCAGGGTGTAGAGGAAGCCAGCGCCGACGGAAGCGCGGATGTCGGATACCGGGAAGGTGTAGCCGGACGGGCTGCCCTTGAGCGTCGGATCGTGGGAGATGGACAGGTGGGTTTTCGCCATGCAGATGGGCAGCTTGTCCCAGCCCTGCGCGGCGAAGAAACGGGCGCGACGGCGGGCCTCGGCGGTCCAGGTGACCCTCTCGGCGCCGTAGATCCGACGGGCCAGGGCAAGCACCTTGTCCTCGATAGACGCATCGAGGTCGTAGGCGTAGTCGATGCTGTCGGGGGCCACGGCAGGGTCGTCGACGGCCCGCGCGACGGCTTCAGCCAGGGCGACTCCGCCCTCGCCGCCGTCGGTGAAACCGGAGTATTCGGCGGTGGCGTAGGCTCCGGCCTGCTCGGCGATCTCGGCGGCGGCCTGGAGCTCCTCGGCGCTGTCGCCGTCGAAGCGGTTGAGGGCAACCACCACCGGCAAGCCGAAGCTGCGCACGATGTTGATGTGGTGGACCATGTTGGCCGCACCGGCCTTCATGGCATCAAGGTCAGGCTGGGAGAGGTTCCGGCGCAGGGCGCCGCCGTGCCAGCGCATGGCGCGAACGGAGGACACCAGGACGGCGGCGGCAATGGGGAGGCCGCTGTTCCGGGTCTTGATGTGCATGAACTTCTCGAAGCCCAGGTCCGAGGCGAAGCCGGCCTCGGTGATGATGATGTCCGCGTAACCGAGGGCGAGGCGATCGGCGATGATGGAGCTGCAGCCGTGGGCGATGTTGCCGAAGGGACCGGAATGAACGATGGCGGGCATGCCCTCCATGGTCTGCACGAGGTTAGGCATGACGGTGTGGCGCATGACGGCCATGAGGGGTCCGACGAGGCCGAGATCGCCAACGGATACGGGATCGCCGGCGCGGCTGGTTCCCACGACGATGCGGGACAGGCGGGCGCGGAGGTCCTCAAGGTCCGTGGCCAGGGCAAGGATGGCCATGATCTCGGAGGCGGTGATGAAGTCGAACCGGGTCTCGCGCAGGGGGCTGTTGGCGTTGCCGCCGAGACCGGAGGTTATCTGACGGAGGGCGCGGTCAGAGGCGTCGGTGACGCGGGACCAAGTGATGCCGTCGGGGGCCATGTCGCAGGCCCGGTTGCGGTAAACGGCGTTCTCCACCAGAGCGGCGAGGAGGTTGTGGGTGGAGCCGACGGCATGGGCGTCGCCGGTGAAATGGATGTTGATCTCGTCCTCGGGAACGACGCGGGCCTTGCCGCCGCCGGTTCCGCCGCCCTTGATGCCAAAGATCGGGCCCAGGGCGGGCTCGCGGAGGTTGACCACGGCCTGGTGTCCCAGCCGGCCGAGGCCGTCGGTCAAGCCGATGGAGGTAGTGGTCTTGCCTTCGCCGGCCGGTGTAGGCGTGATGCCGGTGACGACCACCAGCTTGCCGCGCCGGCCGTTTTCGCGGATGGCGTCGAGGCTCACCTTGGCCTTGGTGTTGCCGAATGGGATCAGGTGCTGCGGGTCGATGCCCAGGCGTTCGGCTACGACATTGATGGGGTCCATCTTGATAAGCTCCAGTAAATTGCCGGCCGTCGCCGGACTCTGCTGCCGGTCATGCCGCCGGTTCGGGTCCCAATACCAGGTTGCGCACGGTGACCAAACCGACCGGGTTGCGGTCGGGGTCCACGACGACGGCATGAGATAACTGGAACCGGGTCAGCAAGCGCACCGCGTAACGCGCCAGCATGTCGGCGGGCAGGGTCAGCGCGGGCTTGTTCATAATTTCGTACACGTTCACCCGTTCCGGCGAGCGGTTGGGGCCGATGACTTCCCGGGCGATGTCGGAGAGGAGCGCCAGGCCGGCTTCGTCGGTTTCATCGCGGCGGTTGACGACCAGGGCGTCCACGCCGTGCCGCCGCATCAACGACAGGGCTTCGGCGACGGTAGCCAGACCATCGATGCTGGGGAACTGGACGTCCATGATGTCGCCGACCCTGGTCGGCCGCGGCGCGCTCACAGGTCGGATTCCAATTCCTGGCGTATGGTGGGCAATTGGCTGACCAGCCCGACGGTGTCCTCGATATCCAGCTGGAACGCGATGCCGGCGCCGTGCTGGGTGTCGAAGCGTCCGGCGTCCCGGATGCGCTCCAGGATGTCACGGGCGCGGGTTTCCACCACCAGGAACAGGGCGAGGTCGCGCTTGGCCTCCAGGGTAAGTCCCAAGAAGGTCTTTTCGGGCCGAACGCCCTCGCCGCGCGCGCCGGGGATGATGGTTGCTCCGGTGGCGCCACCGGAGCGGGCCGCGTCGACCACGGCCTGCATGTTGTCATCATTGACCAAGGCGACTATCAACTTCATTCTCATGGCCGGTCTCCCTGGAATTCGCGACGGCGCTCCGACGCCTCCACCAAGACGCCACCATAGCATAACCCAACACGGTCATTATGGGAAAAACGCTGGCGAACGCGATCAGGCCGAAACCGTCGATGAGAGGGCTGCGTCCCGGAATGCTGCTGGCCAAACCGAGACCAAGGGCGGCGACCACCGGCACCGTAACGGTTGAAGTGGTGACGCCGCCGCTATCGTAGGCCAACGGTATGATGGTTCGGGCGGAGCGCAGGGTCTGGACGATGACGACGATATAGGCGGCGATGATGTACCAGGGCAGGGGAGTGCCGGTGACAATGCGGAAGCAGCCCAACGACACGCCGATGGCTACACCCACGGCCACGGCAATCCGCAGGCCCCACGCGTGAACCGTACCTCCCGAGACTTCCTCAGCCTTGATTGCCACGGCCATGAGCGACGGCTCAGCCACCGTGGTGGCAAACCCGATGGCAGCGCCGAAAGCGTACACCAGCAGATAGTCGCGCCAGTCCACCCCGGCAGCCAGATCAGGATCGCCAATGGCGCCAAAAGACGTGAGCTGGCGCGCCATAGTCTCGCCGATGGGGAAAAGCGCCTCTTCCAATCCGACCAGAAATAGCGCCAGTCCCAGCAAAACGTACACCAACCCCATGGCCATCCGGCGCGGGTTGGGCAGACGACGGCGCAGCACGACGACCTGGAACAGAACCAGGACGACGACTATGGGTGCCACGTCGAATACGGTGGACCAAACGGTTGCGCCCAGCGTGTTCAGAAATTCAGCCATTGGATCACCATGCCGTAGGCAAGCACACAGATCATGGGGGTCAGGCTGGCCAGGGCAATGAGTCCGAAGCCGTCAACCATGGGGTTGCGGCCCCGGATAGACGACGCCAGCCCTACACCCAGCGCAGTGACCAGGGGCACGGTAATGGTGCTGGTGGTAACGCCGCCGGAATCGTAGGCCACGCCGATTATCTCGTCCGGCGCCACCGTGGTCAGCACGGTCACCAGCACGTAGCCGCCGATAATCAGGAAGTGAATGGGCCAGCCCTTGAGGATGCGGAAAACGCCGAGAACGATGGCCGCTCCCACCGAGCCGGCCACCACCAGGCGCAGTTCCAGGGCGTAGGAACTACGCGCCTGGTCACTGTCGGCGATTGCGCCGGCTTCCGCCGCCACCTCGGCGGCCTCGTCGATGACGGCGATCAGCGCCGGCTCCGCCACGGTGGTGGCGAACCCGAGACAAAAGGCGAAAGCCAACAGGGCGGTAAGGCTGCCCCGGTTAGCGAAGCCCTCGGCCAGGGCCTCACCCAGGGGGAAAAGGCCGCTTTCCAAACCTCGGATGAACAGGGCCAGGCCGACGTACACACAGAGCAGCCCAACGAGAACATTACCGAGATTGGGGAAAGGCTGCCGCAGCACCACTATCTGGAAGAAGGCAATGACGATGACGATGGGCGCCAGGTCACGCAGCGGGCCGATGCTCCGCCACATCACCGTGAGCAGGAGCCTAACGGCGTTGTTCATGCCCGGACTGAGGTCTACCGGATGATGTCGAAACCGCAACTGCACCCCGTTGGACAGCATCGGGCGCGGGTCATTTCAGATCCAGGCGGTTTCATACTCAGTGGACAGCGGCGCCATGCTGTCCAGGTCCCAGTCGAATACCAGGACGGCCGATTCTTCGCCGCAGAAAGCCTGGAGCACGCGCTCGCCGTTGACGGCCACGACGCTGACGGCCTCGTTGAAATCGAGGTCGTCGGCTTCCCAGCCGGAGCGGTTGCACACCATGATGGGCAGGCCGGTGTCCAGGGTTCGCTGCTCCCACTCTCCCAGGGGGCCGCAGTCGCCGGGGCCCCAGGAGGCCGGGGACACGAGGATCTCAGCGCCACGGTCTTTGAGGATGCCGGCAACGTCGTTGCGGTAGGCGTCGGCGCAGATCATCACGCCGACCGCGGTGCCGTCGCAATCGATGGGGACGACTTCAGCGCCGGCGGACGACCATGCTTCCGGTCCGCGCAGGGCCTTGACCTTGCGATGACGTCCCATGATGGAGCCGTCGGATCCAATGACAAACACGGTGTTGTACATCAAACCGGCTTCGGGATCGCGTTCAGGATGGGAGAGGAACACGGTGACGCCGTGCTCGCGCACCTGGCCGCAGAAGGTCTGCATCCATTCATCGGGCTGGGGCAGAATCCAGTCGGTCCCTATTTTCTCGGCGAACTTGTAGCCGGTGATGAACAGTTCCGGAGTGATCACCCACTGGGCGCCCATGGCGACGGCGCGGGCCAGGCCTTTTTCGACCAGGCCGCGGTTGTGGGCGACATTGGCGAGCTCCGGGGACAAGTGAAGCATGGCAACGCGCAACGGTTTCATCGGTCACCTCTCCCTGCTTGAATTGATAGGTCCGGGCGCGATCCGGCTGCTGGGTTCGAGCGGCCTACTGTTGAAACAGGATTCGGCCGCAGGTGCTGCACGGGACCTGTTTTGACTTGTCCCGCAACTGGCGAATGACGTTGCTGGTGAGGGTCATGCGGCAGGCCAGGCAGACGCGGCCGTTGTCCACCAGGGCTACGGCGGTGCCGGCCTTGTTGCGGCGCAGGCGTTCGTATCGTTGTAGATCGGCCTGGGGAAGGGTAACGGCCATATCCTGCCGCTCACCGGCGGCAGCTACGCGGTCGCTCTCCAACTCAGTCAGCCGGTTGCCGAGGGTTTCAGTGAGGCTGTGCCATTCGACCTCAGCGGCCTGCATCTGGTCGCGGGCAGCGACGGCGGCCTCCTCGTGGGTGCGTTGCTCCTCTTCCAGTTCCAGCAACAACTCGTCCAGCTGGTCGATCTGGTACTTCGATGAGTCGACCTCCCGCTGGATGGCGGACAGGTCGCGGCGGGAAGCGTTACCGCCATACAGGCGGGATTCCAGACCGGTCAGCCGCTCGCGTATCCGCTCCATCTCTTCGCGCCGGGACTCCATATTTGCGCCAACGGCGACGGCGCGAGCAGAATGGTGTTCGGCTTCGCTGGTCAGGTCGGGGCGGTTGACGCCGGCGGCCAACCGTTTTTCAATGCGGTCGCGCTCGGCGTCGATACCGTCGATGCGGTGGTCCAATTCCTGCAGCTGATATAACTGCTGCGGTGTGGTAGTCATGGTGAGGCCAATAGCTCCGTCTTATAGATATCGCCCGGCCAGTCTAGCAGGGTTGCGGGTCGAATTGTAGTAACGGTCGCGTTTGTAACTGTTCGGATTCAACGTGCCGGTCCGTCGTCAGAACCGTCCCACCGGCGCAAGCCGGTACCCATGAAATCCCGGCTCTGCTCACGATTGACGGTGGCGGGGATTTCCGGGTTCCTGCTTGCGCAGGAACAACGTGTAATTGACCAGGAAACCTATAGACACTGAACAGTTACCCGCGCTTTTCCAGACCCACCTCCGGTGCGCCGAATGCTCGCCGGATGCGCCGCCGACGCTGCTTACGCGCGGGCGGTTACGCTCATTAAGAAGCCCCGCCGGGCGGTTGCGCCGGCGGGGCTGGTGCGTGGAGATCGGCCGTGGTCATCCGGCGGGCTTGAAATACGGGATGGTCAGCTGGGGAGTGGCGGTCTGGAAGGTGACCTCCACGGCCATGCCGATGTGCACGTCCCGGGGGTTGCAGTCCACGATGTTGGTGAACATGCGGACGCCTTCTTCGAGCTCGACCAGGGCGAGGACGTAGGGCACCATCTCGGCGAAACCGGGAGTGCGGTTCTGGTAGGTCACCGTATAGGTCCAGACTGTGCCCCGGCCGCTGGCCTGGACCCAGCGGACGCTATCGCCCCAGCAGTCTGCGCAGATGCCGCGGGGGTACCATTGGTACTCGTCGCATTCGTCGCAGTACTGGATTACCAGTTGCCCGCGGCGGCAGGAATCCCAGAAAGCCTTGGTCTCACCGGCGACGGTGGGTAGGGGTTTGTTCCAAGCGGTTGTCATGGTGAATCCTTGTGAAGATTATGGATTCCCGCTTGCGCGAGAATGACGGGTTAGACGGGAAGAACGGATTAGTCGCGAGCCAGGATGACGGTGCCGCCGCTGTGGCGGGAACCGAGAGCGCCGCCGGTTCCGTGAGCCAGGGCGATCCGGCAGTTGGGAACCTGGCGTCCGGAGCCGTCGAACTGGTGGCGGAGCTGGCGGGTGGCTTCGAGAAGCAGGAAGAGGCCGCGCATCCCAGGGTGATTGGAGGAGAGGCCGCCGCCGTCGGTGTTAATGGGCAATGCCCCACCGACCTGGAGGCGGCCGCCACTGACGAACTCTCCGCCCTCGCCCTTCTTGCAGAAGCCCAGGTCCTCCAGGGTCTCGACCACGGTGATGGTGAAGGAGTCATAGACCATGGCCATGTCGATGTCGTCGTGGGTGACGCCGGCCATCTCGAAGGCGCGGGGCGAGCTCTGGTGGGCAGCGATGTAGATGAGGTCGCGCTTGCCGGCACCCTGGTGGGCGATGGCCTCGCCGGTGCCCAGGACCCATACCGGAGTGTGGCGGCAGTTGCGGGCAACCTCGGGGGATGCAACGACCACGGCGCCGCCACCGTCGGTGATAACGCAGCAGTCCATCAGGTGCAGCGGGTCGGAGATCACGCGGGAGCCGACCACGTCCTCAACGGTGATGGGGTCGCGGAACAACGCCTCCGGGTTCATGGAGGCGTGATGCCGCATGGCCACGGAGACCTCGGCCAGTTGCTCGGAGGTGGTGCCGTAGAGGTGCATGTGGCGGCGGGCGATCATGGCGTACAGGCCCACCGTGGTCATACCGTAGAGTTCCTCGAAGCTGTCCGGGGACGGCTCCAGGATGGGATGGCCGAAGCGGCCGACGCCGCCGGTTCCCACGGACACGCCACCGGATCGAGCGAGGCTGCTGTAGGTGATGACGGCCACGTTGATGCGGCCGGCCGCGATGGCGGCGAGGGCGTGGGAGAGGTGGAACTCGAAGGACCCGCCGCCGACGGTGGTGTTGTCGACGTAGCTGGGGTACAGGTTTAGGTAGTCGGCCAGGTTCATGCCGCTGTTACGGGCGCTGCTGGAGGCGGTGAACAGGCCGTCGACGTCGTCCTTGGTCAGGCCGGCGTCGGCCAGGGCATTGATGACGCTTTCGCCCTGGATCTGAAGTTCGCTCTTGTCGGGAGCGTAGCGGGTGACGTGCTCGTGGATGCCCACGATGGCGGCGGCGCGCCTGAGGTCAACCATGGGGGAGATACCTCCGTTGGGGGATGGGGTTTGGGTATTATGCCATAAGGCGCCGGCCCATAGCGGCGGTTAGCCTATGGCGTGCTGTCCGGGTGGCGCTTGAAGATGACAATGCGCAGGAAGTCGTTGAGGCGGCCTTTCTGCCAATGGGGGTCGAGGTGCTCGAAGAATTCCACGATGTCGCTGTCCAGGACGACCTCTTGCTGCACCTTGGTTACGGGCGGACGTGGTGGCATTTTGATCCTGCCGGCGCGGTGGGCCTCGACCCATTCTGGTTCGACTTCGATTGCTGGGCGCATCTGGGCGAATTCTTCATCGGTGGGCACCCAGGTATCAGGATCCTTCGCAATGCCAACGCAGATAGCCGTTTCTTCACCGTAAAGAGCCTCAACTTCGACAAAGGTCAAGTTGGCAACCTTTTCGTAAGGTGGCAAAGCGGCCAGTTCTTCCGGCGTAAGGCCGTTTTCCAAGTATCCATCAGCCATGTCGCTGTACCTCGCTGATCCTAGCGGGACGAAAACTGATGATGCGCTTTACGTCGCCGCGCCAAGTGTATACCACTGCGTGCAGCCGGTCCTCAAAATAGCCGTAGGCTATCCAGCGGGACTCGCCACCGCGGTCGCTTGACTTGATGATAGCGGTATTCCAACCAAATTGGCGCACATCCTCGAAATCAAGGGCGTGCTGATCCAAATTGATCCGCCGCTTGGCCTCGTCCCATTCATATAGGTCATTCATTCTATCGTCATCGCCCCATCAACCAAACAGGGGCGAATGGTTATTCGCCCCTGCGGATGCGCTGGTGTGCGGTCGGGTTAGCCGGGCACTTCGTCGTAGTGGTGGAAGGTGCCGATGACGTTGGCCTCGTACATCTCCTGTACCTGGTCCTCGGTGTAGTCGAGGATGCCGGTGAGCACGTCCTCGTTGTGCTCGCCGACCTGCGGAGTGGTGCCGACCACGGCGGGGGTGCGGCTGAAGTGCCAGAAGTCGCCGGACACGGCGATGGTGCCGGCCAGGAAGTCGTCGACCTCGACCATGGCGCGCCGTTCCCACGGATGCGGATCGGCCGCGGCCTGGGCGATGGTGTTGACCGGAGCTGCCACCACGTCGTGGTGGGTGAAGTGGGCGATGGCTTCCTGCATGGTCATATTGGCCATCAGGTCGCGCATAGCCTGGTTGACCAGTTCGCCGTTCCGGCCGCGCTCGTGGCGGGTGGTGAAGCGGGGGTCCTCCAGCCACTCGGGCTTGCCCAGGGCGTTGCAGACGCGGTGCCAGTGGTGCTGGTCGCCGGCGGAGATGAGCACCCAACCGTCGGCGCAGGGGTAGGTGCCGGACGGCGGGGCCGCGGACTCGCCGCGACGGGGCTCGATGCCGGCGCCGTGGTACGCGGTAATGGGAATTTCGGTGTAGCTGTAGCCGGTGTCGGCAAGACAGGCATCGATGGTCTGGCCGACGCCGGAACTCTCGCGCTCGTGCAGGGCGGCCAGGGTGCCGATTGCGGCGTGCAGGGCGGTGGTGCGGTCGATGATGGGGACGCCGGCGCGGATGGGCGGCATACCCTCTTCTCCCGTCACCATGGCGATGCCGGACATGGTCTGACCGATGGGGTCGTAGCCGATCTGCTCGCGGTAGGGCCCGAACTGCCCGTAGGCGGACACGTTGACCATGATGATGCGAGGGTTCAGCTCGTAGAGCACGTCGTAGCCGAAGCCCATCACGTCAATGGTGCCGGGGCGGAAGTTTTGCAGCAGCACGTCGGAGACCTTGACCAGCTTGCGGAGGACCTCCTTGCCCTGTTCCTTGCGGAGGTCGATGCTGAGGCTCTTCTTGCCGCTGTTGTACTGCACCCAGTACGCGGACTGCTTGCGGACCCAGGGCGCGTGGTAACGGGTTTCCTCGCCTCCCAGGCGTTCCACCTTGATGACTTCGGCGCCCAAACGGGCCAAAACCTGGGCGCAGCGGGGGCCGGCCTGGTGCCGACCGAGGTCGATGACGCGTATTCCGTCCAGAGGGCCTTTAGCTTCCGGCATGACAGATTCTCCTAAATTGAACGCGCAGATGGGGTTCCCGGATGAAGTTTCGCCATTCTACGCCGGGAGGCCGGGTTGGGCAAGGGAAGCGGGGCAGGCCGCAGGGCAATCGCATATGAAATTACAACGGCGTCACTCCGGCGAAAGCCGGAGTCCATTAGACACCAAATAAACGCATCTGAAACGGCATTAACGAATTCGCACACTGGATTCCTGCTTTCGCAGGAATGACGGGCATTAGACTGCCCATATGCGATTGCCCTACAGCCAACGGCGTGGCCGCTGGGGAGATACGGGGCCGGGCGGAACGCGGTTGGGCGACGAAATTCGGGGTGGAATCGGTTGGCTCTGGCGTAGCGGTCCCGCAGTCGCCAACCCTAACCGAACGGAACCCAGGCCCGGGTCCGACGATAAGCCACGGCGGGGAACGGATGACGGTTTAGCGGTGCCGGGCGCGCGGGTGTTCCATCTGTGACGCGGTCTCCGGCGTCATGCCCGCGAACCGCTCGGGACGGTAGGGTCCGAGAACGGCATCAGCCCGGGCGCCGTCGCAGATCTCCAATGCGGCGAGCTGGTTCAGAGCCGGGGCCAGGGTGACCCCGCTGTGGGTAAGGGCAACGTACAGGTTGGGCGCCTCTGACGCAAACCCCATGACCGGATAACCATCCAGGGGCATGGGGCGCCAGCCAACGGGCACGGGAATAGCGGTGGCGCCAGTCAGTCCCGGCAGATGCTGGCAGGCCCGGGCCAGCAGGTCGTCGGCGTGGGCCTGGCTGTCGTCCTCGGCGAGGCTTTCCTGGTCGCCTTCGCCGATCATGAGGCGGCCGTCGGGGCACTGGCGGAGGTGGATTTCACGGCGGCCGTCCTCCAGGGGAGGAGCGTAAACCACGGGCACGTTTTGCAACAGCGACGGCATGGGGGTGGTGCGGATCACCACGCCCGGGCTCTCGGCCTGCGGGACGTTCAAGCCGG
The DNA here is from genome assembly GCA_028873965.1 of Chloroflexota bacterium. Classification (GTDB taxonomy): domain Bacteria; phylum Chloroflexota; class Dehalococcoidia; order Lucifugimonadales; family UBA3495; genus Bin87. Next base: position 130,551 of record JAPPMU010000052.1, on the reverse strand, counting down.
CCAAGGCGGCCACGGCGGTGGTGGCGGTACCGGCGGCAACGACCACGATGTCCGCGTCGATGTCGCCGGCGGCGGTTTGAACCGAAACGACGCGGTCCTGCGAGTCCTTACGCAATCCGGTGACTGCGGCGCCGGTGACGATGGAAGCCTCCAGTTCGCGCAGCCGGTTGAGGCAAGCGTTGACAACCATTTGCGGCTCGACCTGTCCCTCATTCTCGTTATAGTCCGCCGCGACGACAGGGCCGATGTTCAGGGCGGGCTCGAGTTCCTGCAATTCCTCGCGGGAAACGAGGCGGCTGGGATAACCCCACGATTGGAGCTGCTGCACGCGGGCGACCAGGGCTTTGGCAGCCTCCGGTTCGACTTCCCAGGCGAGCTTGCCGCCCCACCGGAGGCCGACGTCCTCGCCCAGGGCGTCGGCGAAACGGGGCCACATTTCCAGCGAGCGGCGGTTCAGGTTGTGGTAGCCGACGGGTTCCTTGGCGCCGGCGTTGATCCAGGCGAAGCTGTGGCTGGACGCGCCACTGCCGGGCTCAGCGCGATCGAGGATGGTGACGCGGGCGCCCCGGGAGGCGACGCGCCAGGCGATGGAGGCGCCAACGATGCCGGCGCCGATGACGACGACGTGGCGAGGCATATTATTGTTAACGGTCATCGAGGTCATCATCCCAATCCAGGTCGGAGCCGCCCAGCATGGCCGCCAGATCGTCCAGATCAACGTCATCAACATCGTCCAGGTCCACGCCGAGATGATGCGCGGTAAGGGAGTTGATGACCATTATCGCGGCGGCGGCCTCTTCCGTTTCCATCCGGTCGGCGATGACGTTGCGCAGCACGGAGCGAATGGTGACGGAGCGGAACATCTCGGCGCCGACGATCCGGGCGGCCTCGGAGTTGTCATCGGACAGAAGAGTGTTCAAAGCCATGAGCGCCATGGCCGCATCCTCGTCTTCATCTTCCGCCAGGTCGAGCAGGTAGTCGGCGATGCGTTCCGCCGCATCGCTCAGTTCACCGGTATCCTCCGGCTCGGCGGTGGCGCAGGCGAAGTACAGCATCAACAACTCCGCCGCGGTGATGTCGCCCCGGTTCAGGGCTTCATCGACGACTTCCACACTCAGGGGCGGGATGCCTTCGAAGTCCGGTGATTCAAAAAGTCGGTCCATACAATTGTCCCCAGAGGATCAGGTCGCGCCCGGCAAAGGGCAGTTCATTTCCAAGCTATGGATGCTACCCCCGCCGCCCGCCGCGGCGGGGGCCACGGTTGCGGGAGCGCTCCAGGAGAGCGCGGGCCGGTTCGCCGCGCACGGCTTCGATGTCGTCCTGGTACTTGAGCATGATGCCCAGGGTGTCGTCGATGACCTCGGGTTCCAGCTCGCGCATGTTCAGCGCCATCAGCGCTGAGGTCCAGTCCAGGGTCTCGGAGACGCCGGGGATCTTGTAGAGCTCGGTCTCCCGGAGCTCCTGGATGAACCCGGTGACCTGCTGGGCAAGCTGGCGGGGGGCGTCCGGCAGCCGGGCGGTGACGATCTGGAGCTCCTTCTGGTAATCGGGGTAATCTACCCAGTAGTAGAGGCAGCGTCGCTTCAGCGCGTCGTGCACCTCGCGGGTGCGGTTGGAGGTGATGACCACCACGGGCGGGAAGGCGGCGTGAAAGGTGCCCAGCTCGGGTATGGTGATCTGGTAGTCGGCCAGGAGTTCCAGGAGGAACCCCTCAAACTCCTCGTCGGAGCGGTCGAGCTCGTCGATGAGGAGCACCGGGGCGCGGTCACGTCCCTCGTCGATGGCTTCGAGAAGGGGGCGCTTGATCAGGAACTGCGGGCTGAACAGATCTACGTCCGGCGCGCCACCGTTGCCCGCGTCGCGCCGGGCTTCCATCAAGCGGATTTCCAGCAATTGGCGGGTGTGGTTCCACTCGTACACCGCGTGGTTGACATCGAGGCCCTCGTAGCACTGCAAGCGGATCAGGTCGGTGCTCAGGCCGGTGGCCAGGGCGCGGGCGATCTCGGTCTTGCCGACGCCGGCCTCGCCTTCCAGGAACAGCGGGCGGCGCAGTTTCAACGCGAGGAAGATGGCGATGGCCAACCCCCGGTCGGTTATGTAAGCCTGGTCGCGCAGGAGAGACTGCACGTCTTCTACTGAAGCCGGGCCAGCTGATTCTTTCTCGATGGGCAGGGCGGTCACGGGAGGCTCCGTCGGCGATAGACTAGGGTTCAGATTATTGTAGCCGATTTGGGGAAGCGGAGAGGCCGGCCAGCCAGCCGGGGATAAAGGCGCGGACATGGGCGCGCAGCGCTTCCCAGTGATCGCCCAGGGTAGCCCGTTCGGTTTCGGTCAGGCGGTCGTAGGTGCGACCGAACTCGGGGAAGTGCCACAGGGGGAAGACCCAGAAGCCATCGCCGTCGGTGTCTCCGCCGCGGTCGGCAAGGCTGTCCACGATGCGTCCGGTGGCACCGGACACCTGCCAGGACGCGACGGTTTCGCCGGCGTCGGCAATGGCCAGCGCTTCCACAAAGGCGGCGTTGCGCCGGTCGCCGGAGAAGGGTTCCATCAGGCGCAGGAGGCGGCGCTGGCGTTCGGCGCCGTCGGCAGCCGGGCCGGCAAAGCGGTGGGTGTGCCGGCTCTCCCAATTGGCGCCCAGAGCGGGGACGACCAGCCCGCCGTCGCTGGCGATGGCGGGCATCCCGGCCACGCGGGACCACTCCTCGGCCTTGGCCCGGGCGATGGCCTCGTGGGTGTCGCCGCTCTCGTCAGGGTCGGCGCGCACGCCCAGTTCAGCGGGCGAAACGGCCCGCAGCGGCGCATCCTCCAGCAGCCAGGCGAGCATGCGCTGCTTGTCGGCGTTGCCCGTGGCCAGCAGGATTTTGGGAACGGACACCGGAAAACCGCCAACAAGGAGTGGGGGATCAGGAACGGCGCACGCTGACGTTGATGGGCAGCCGGGCCACTTCCGCTCCGTCGATGGCGACGTGGAAGGCATGGGGGCCGCCCTGGTTGAAAGTGACCCCGTTGACCTCGGCGATGATCCGGGCGGTGGCGTCCACCACGCCGTCGCGCACGGGCAGGGTGATGTTCCGCTCGATGGGCGGGACGGCATCGCGGGCGTCCGGGGTCAGCAGACGAATGGCCATGCGCTTGTCGCCGGCTTCGACCACGGAATAGCGCATGACGCAGACCACCACGAAGCGGGGGTGGGTCATGGGCAGGGAACCGCCCGAGACGCTGTCGATGCCAACGCCCAGGGCATGCAGCTTGCCCCGGTCTTCAAGAGCAGAGTCGCACAGGAAGGCCAGATCAGTGGTCATACGCAGCCGGATTCCGGCGAAAGCCGGGATGAATGATGGCCCGGCCAAGCCGGATACGATGATGAAAAATGGAGTGTGCAGAGTGAGCGATACCCCTCACCCAACCCTCTCCCACAAGGGGAGAGGGCTATTTTCATGGCAATGACGGCATTTACCAAGGCGCCCTAGTTACCGTCGCCGCCGGCGCTGCCGAACGCGACGCCGGTGGCGGCGGCAGCCGGAGGGACTATCGCCGGGGCCGCATTGGTGGACGGCGTGCGCGCTTCGGGAGGCAACTGGTCCTCCCAGTCGGGGATCAACTGCCGCTTGGTGGTTTCCAGAGTCATGATGATGACAACGCCGAAGCCACTGAAAGCCATGGACAGGATGAAGGCCGGAATGTAGCCGATGAACTGGATGATGACACCGGCGACCAGCGTGGAGATGAAGTGTCCCATCATGGCGCCGGATATCTGGAAGCCATACACCGTAGCCACCGGGCCGGTGCCGAAATACTGACGGTTGACCACCGGGTAGGCCGACATCTCACCGCCGAAGCCCAAGCCGAAGACGCAGGCAAAGAGGTAGAAGGCCCAGACATCTCCCGCGAACAGGAGGATGGCCACGGAACCAGCCTGAATGGCCAGCGCGGCGGACATGATGAGCTTGCCGCCGATGCGCTCGGTGATGATGGGCACCAGGAAGCGGCCGGCGATGCTGAACACGTTGATGAGCGTCAGGATGACCGCGGCGGTGGTGAACTCGATGCCGCGGTTGACCGCGAAGTCAACGACGAAAATGAGGACAATGCCGTGGCCGGCGCAACCCATGCCGTGAATCACGGGCAGGTTCCAGAAAGCGCGGGTGTGCTTCATCTGGCGCTGGAACACCTTGAGACGGAGCCGGGAGGCTTCGGCGCTGAACCTAACCGGCGGGGGGTCGGTGGGTGACGCGCCGTAGGCCATCAGTCCCTTCTCCGCCGGCTGGTTGCGGAAAAACGGCATCAGGCCGAGGGTAAGTCCGGCACCAACCAGGCCGATGATCACGAAGGTGCGGGTCCAGCCGAAGTTGACCAGCAGCAGCGAGTACACGGGAGCCAGGGCTGCCGCTCCCACACCCCCGGCGGCCCACATCAGGCCGATACCCAGACCCAGCCGGCGCTTGAACCAGGGGTTCACGGCGGCCATCAGCGGCACCATGGCAATCGACGAGGTGAGCGCCAGCATGATGCTGTACACGATGAAGAACTGCCAGACCTGGGTGATGAACCCGATCAGGATCATGCTCACGCCGAACAGGACCCCTCCCGCCATCAGCAACTTTCGGGCGCCCAGGATGTCGCCGAAACGTCCGCTGAACGGCGAGGTGAGCGAGCCCACCAGGTAATAGCCGGCCAGCGCGAAACCGATGATTGCCGGAGACCAACCGAAGCGGCCGCCTTCTTCCAGGGGCATGCGGAGCTCGGGCACCATGATGCCGGCCGACATCGAAATGGACTGTCCGAAAATCTGGACAACCGCCAGGATGGCGATGATCACCCAGGCATAGTGGAATCCGCCGGACGAGCCGCGAACGCGGTCAAATGTGGCCATTCAGAGAGGACTCCTGTGAGGAGGGTTGGCGGCCGGTCAATGCAACGGGCAGGCGACCAGGAAGGACTTGCCCCACCAGGTTTCGGAGACCGGCGTGGCCGAAGCCAAACGGGGGACGGTATCGGATTCGACGGCTCCCGGGACTGCGCCGGGTTGATAAGGGGCGCCGGCGAATCCGCTGGTGGCAGAGTTCGTAATGCTGGAGATGTCGGCATCGCCGGCAGACGCGACTGCCCACGCGCCGAAGAAGACGATCAGCAGAAGAGTGATCACCATCGCACCGACGGTGGTCAATATGGCGAAGTTGCGCCTCGCGTACCCGACCATAGGAGGGCATTGTACTCCTACCGACGCCGCCGCGCCAATGTTCAGCTTGGCACGGCAGGGCCTGTGCAAAGTCACCCCTCGACCCTTTTCCGCTCATCCTGAGCTTGTCGAAGGATGCCCTTTGCAATCGGCGGATGGTTCGACAGGCTCACCACGAGCGGATGAGAAAGGACTTTGCACAGGCCCTGTTGGCACGGATGGGCAGAATGAGCTCTTGTCTGAACTGTTGTGAGTTTGCCCTGCGCTTGACTCCGGGCCGCGGCGGCTATTACATTGACTGTAATGTTGCTCACCCTTCCCCTGCCCGCGAAGAGTTGGGGAATTGGTGAGCGTTATTTCTTTGTCCCCGGCGTCAAGAGGTTTAGCCATGCAGAAAGCCTTACGCCTTGCTGCCACGGTGTTGCCCGGCGGCAAAGTGGAAATTGCCAGCCCGGAGTTAGAGGACGGCCAAAGGGTGGACGTCATCGTGGTGCCATACGCTCCGGTCCACCGGCGGTCTGCTGTGGACATTCTGGCTGAGTGTCCTGGACAACGGCTGTTCAAGACCGCAGAGGAAGTTGATGACTACATCAAGGGCGAGCGGGCATCGTGGGACCGCTGACGCTCCCGGCCCAAGGGCCGGTGTACCTGGATACCAATTGTTTCATTTACAGCGTGGAACGAATTGAACCGTTCCGCACATTGCTGGAGCCGATCTGGCATGAAGCGCGGGACGGGAGGTTTGAGATCATCAGCAGCGAGATCATTGTGGCAGAGACGCTGGTCAAACCGTTCCGAGCGGGAGACGAGGTGGTTGAGACGCTGCTTCGGTCGCTGTTCAATGCTCAGGAAGTCACCCTAATCCCGGCCACACGCGAAATATGGGAAGACGCCGCCCGGTTGCGGGCCGAAACCGGCTTGAAACTTCCCGATGCTCTTCATGCTGCGACCGCCATCGCGGCCAACTGCGCGCTTTTTGTCACCAATGACGCCGACTTTCGCCGGGTTCCGAGGTTGCTTACCGCCGTTCTGGCTGACCTACTCAGTGCGGAAGGGCACGGTCAGTAGGCTGTAAGCAGTGGTGAGGCGATCTATGCAGTCACGGCCACCACCGTTTGCGTGTCTCCGGCGGCTAACGCGCTCATGTAGGCCAGGATCAGGTCTTTGGTGAGGTAGCGGCCGTTGTGGTCGCGCTGGTCGTTGCGGCGGGTGATGGGGAAGGAGTCCATGACGTAAGCGGCGTCATCGCGGTCCAGGCCGTAGAGGATGAAGTAGAGGGCGTCCAGGCGGGCGCGGAGATGGCGGCGCTGCTCCACGTCCCAGCCGAAGGGTTCGCCATCGTTGCCCTGGGCCAGGGCGAAGGGTTCCAGATCCCATGCGGTGTAGCAAAGCCGCAGGACGTGATCGCGCACCAGGTCGGCGGCAGTGGTGTCGCCGAAGCGGCGGTCGTAGGCGGCGCGGGTGATGACGGGGAGCTGCTGAAGGATGTACAGGTTCATGTGAGTGCCCTGCACTTTGCTACGGGCCGTAAAGTCGAACGCGAATGAGCAGAAGTTGGCTGCCCACAAGGTAGCCACGTCAACGAAAGTGTCGGCTGCTTCATTCCCGTTACGGACCAATATCGGCAGGTTGTTGGCGTAGCCAGCCCAAGGGACGACGGACGCGATCATAGTCCGCTCGTCCGTCGTCCTGGCTATATCCCTAAACCCGATAGCATAACCCGGTTGTTCAGGGAACTTCTGAAGCACGGATTCGATGCGAACCCAATATTGTGTACGGGAGTAAAACCGTGGGTCAGCGTGTTGTTCATCGGTTACACGCTCATTGGTGTATGGGTTATGCAGGTTGTCAGGATTGAAGCCTACCGAATTAAAGCGATGGTCAAAGTGATGTATCGCCCGACCCTGATACAGGGGCAGCCACCATTCGTCTCCCTTGCGCCAGCGGTTTAGGGCAACCGGATATGCTCCGTATTCGATGAGCTGCTCTCGCGTCCAAAAGTGCCTGCTGTCGTTGGGGATTTTGGGCCAAACCCCCAAAAGCAAACAAAGGCGGTAGTAAATTTTTTTTTTATAGGGAAAAAACAGGGGGGTGGGGTTTTTTTTGACTCTGGGTGGGTTTTGTGCGGTTCTATTAACAC
>JAPPMU010000052.1:0-123222 GCA_028873965.1 Chloroflexota bacterium | reverse complement strand
TCAACTTTTTTTGGTCGTTTTTCGTTCGTGTGCGGTCGTTGCAATAATGGGCGTTTTTTGTTGGTCCTGGGCCCCCCCGCCTAATTTACTAACGACAGGCGATTCGAAATTTTTATTTTCAGCGTCAAAGACCGGGTGGTTGCGATAGATGTCCAGAACGATGTCGGCGTCCCGACTACTGAGGAAGATGGGCGCGGTGCGGGTGTTGGGGTTTACCAGCGCAAAGTCCGACGGTTGCAGCGTGATGAGTCGTTCCGGTTCGGTGTCCCCCGGGGGGCGTGCAGCAGGAAACCGGCCGGCAGCTCGTCGGAAGTGCGCTGTGCGCCGCCCATTAACATGGTGCAAAACTTGAACCGACTGTCCACATCGGGGAAGAACTGGCTGGCGTCGGGTCCGCGCCGGTTCTCGAAGTCATACAGGGCCAGCAGGCGCTTTTCGTCGGTCAGCTTGCCGAAGAACTTGGCCGCCGACTGGTCGCCGTAGATGCCCGAAGGGGTCAGCAGAGCCACGATGCCGTCGGGGTGGGCGGCAGCAGTAGCGCGTTCCACAAACAGGCGGTACAGGTTGGCGTCGCCGCCGCCCAGCATGGGGTAGTCGCCGCCGGCGCGCCCGTACTGCAACATGGTATCGGCGAGGTCGAGGGCGTGGGCATAGTCGGCGTGCAGAGGATCGCCGTCGTTTTCCAGTTGGGCGATCATCGCCCGGCGGCGGGAAGCCGGGGTGGCGTGGGCGATGGCCGGCCGGCGGGTTTCGGGGGCGAACCATTCGACTTCCTGAAGCTTGACCCGCTCCCAGGGCGGGTTGCCGATTACGGCGTCAAAGCCGCCGGTTCGGGGGTTCCAGCCGTCGAACACGCCGGGGAAGGCCAACTCCCAGTGGAACATGCGCCGTTCTTCCGCCAGTTGCCGGGTTTCTCGCCACAGGGCGATGAAGTGCCCGAAGCCGGTGAAATCAAAGCCGTCAACCTGGCGGTCCGCCTCTGATAAGCCGTCCGGCCCATTCTGCGCGAGGCTGATCAGCGCGTTGTGATCCTGCGATGACCACCATTGCACGCCGGCGGCGTGCTGTTCACCGATCTGACCGCGCAGTTGCCGGGGCTGGCGCAGGGACAGCGGGCGGTTGCTGTTGCCGGCGGCCATCCAGCGCAGGCCGGCGAAGAAGTTGAGCGTCCGGCGGATTGGCGCAGTGGTCTGTTCCATCGCCCGGAATAGCTCTTCCGATTCCTTGACCTCGCTGATGTCAGCGTCGTCGATTTCCTCGATGGCGCGGATGCCCTGGGCGGCGGCGGTCATGCCGGAGAAAACGTAATTGGCGAAGGCTCCGCCGGCGGTCTGGATGTCCTCCGCCGTTTGCGCCAGCCAGCCGCCCACCAGCGCGTCGCCGCAGCGCAGATGGTGGTCCAGGAAGGACAGGGGCGCGCCCACGGTGAAGCTGTGCAGCCACAGGGACATCTTGGCCAGTTCCACCGCCAGGGGGTTGAGGTCAACACCGTAGATGCAGCGTTTCAATACCATGCGGCGTATGATGGCTCGGTCCGACAGGCTTTCCGCGCCGACTTCCCATCCGCCGGCGGCGGCCTGCCGTTGCAGCTCCTTTCTGATACCGGCGATGCGGGTTTCCAGCGGGGATACGTAGGGATCGTTATCGGGCAGCCAAGTGGCAACCTCCGCGCCGAGGCCGGCCAGCCGGTCAATCTCGCCGGTGAGATAGTTCAGGGCATCCACCAGGAAATGACCGCTGCCCATGGCCGGGTCCAGCGTTTTGAGTTGCAGGACAGACTCGGCCGGGTCGGCGGCTGTGAGCTCACGGCGGCGGGGGTCGAAATCCCGGGTGTCCGACGCCAACGACACCGCCAGCTCCCGGAACCGCTCTTCGCGCTCCGCAACCAACGGCCCGAGGGTCTGTTCCACGATGAGCCGCACCAGTTCGGGCGGAGTGTAGTAACTGCCAGAGTCCTTACGGGCGTAGGGCTGGAGCTGGGCCGAGACCTGGCCGTCCCGTATCACCGGGCGACGCTCCAACAGGCGTTCGTACAGGGTACCCAACTGCTCCACGGCCAAGTCGCGGAAGTTGACCAGCACTTTTTCGGCGGAGCCGTTGACCGCCGCCGCGCCCAGGCTGTTGATGATGCTGGTCAAGCGGGCGTCGGACAACTGCACCCGGGTCAGCAGTTCCGGGCGATGCCGGTTGAACAGGCCGCCGTTGTACGCGGGCAGCGGTATGTCGGCCTGGCCGTCGTCAATCCACTCAAAGAGTTCCTGCAAACGCAGCCAATAGACGGGAACGCGGGAGGTGAAAGGCTCGTTCGCCGCGAATCGGTCCAGCATCGTCCGGCGCAGGGCGCGCAGACTGACCTGATCGTAACGCTCGTTTCCGACGGGCAGCAGCCTACGGTCTTCGGCGTACATCAGGAACAGCAGGCGATACAGCAGCGTCAGGGACGCTTCCTGTATTGTATCGGGGTCTGCGTCCGGGGCGGCCTGGTAGAACGCCTCGATGAGTTGCGGATAAACTACCTCGAACACGGCATCCGTGAGCGTGTTCACCACCGTCTGAACGTAGTCGGCGGCCCCGGCCAGGGCCCGGTCGAGGAAGCAAAAGCCGTCGTCGCCGACGCGAAAGGCATCCCGGTGGAAGAAAAGAAGGAACTGCCGGCGCTGCTGTCTGCCGGCGTCGCTGACGCACTCGCCGAGCTTGAGTTCGAACCAGGCGTCCTGGGTTTGGTGGAACTTCCCGTCGGGCCCGGTTCCGGTGGCCCGGTACAGCCGCCAGGTTTCCCCGTTGGTCAGGATGCCCCACTTCACGCGGCCCGACGTGGACTGCCAGAATTGCCGCAGGTAATCCTGTATCTGCGCGCTGGGACTGAGCGTCCCGGCGCGCTGGTCAAGATCGGTTCCCCAGGCTTTCGCTTCGGCCGGCGCCAGTGGATAATGCGAAATATCGCCAGCGCCGGTGAACGCGGCGCGGGCGTCATCATCCGCGAACAGCATGTAATCAGGCGTCTTGCCGCTGACCGGAATGGGCTGCTGGGGCAGGTAACTCCAGCCCAGCGCATTCAGCACGGGGCGGATGAGGGCGTCCTCAATCTGCGCTTCGTTGGACGCTTGATACGACCGGATGAAAGCGTTGTACGGAGCGCGCAAATCCTGGCCGAAATGGGAAAGGATTTGTGGGCTTATCTGCTGGTATTCTTCCGTTTCCCGCAGGCCGGCTTCCAGGTAGGATTGGCTGAACAGGGTGCTTGGCATTTCCGGATACGGTCAATGGCGTCGTTCACCGGCCGGCGTTGTTCACCAGCGGGGGCTTCACTCGGCCAGGCTCTGCTGGAAGACCTGATCCCAGGCCAGGGCCCACGGCGGTCGGAGGTAGCCCAGGGCGCGCACGTCGTCGTACCAGACGGACAGCGGGGAGTAGCGGGTATAGGCGCTGCCGCCGGACAGCTTGCAGAGACGTCCCAGGCAGTCCTCGGCGAGACGGGCCACGCTTTCCTTGGCCAGGAGGAGTTCGCGGCGGCCGGTGTTGGTTTCGAGGCAGCGGATAGCGCCTTCCCACGCCTGGCCGATGAGCCAAGCTTCCTGCTCGGCGTGGGCCCATTCGACCTGCTGATACGCGCGCAGGCCGGGGTCGGACGCCATGCCGTTCTTGATGCGGGGGCGCACATGGTCCATGGCGGCATCGACCACGCCCACGATTACCGACGTGAACGCGGCCGCACCCAGACCGCCGTTGGCTCCCATGAGTTCGGCCTGGTGGTTGGGCCAGGCGACGCGGGTGGCGGGAAACTGGGAGAACTCGAAGGCGTGGCTGTTGGTGGACTTCATGCCGTGGCCGCGCCATTCGGCGGTCAGCTTCAGGCCGGTGGAGCCGTCCCACGGGTGGTTGCGAACCTCCATGAAGAACAGGTCGGGGGCGGTTTCACCAGCGGCCAGCGCACGGGTAGTCATGAACGAAGTGAGGCCGGAGCCGCTGCCGAAATGCTTCTGGCCGGAAATCCGGTAACCGAAATCGGAGGCGCCATCGGGCTCGCACACGGAGGCGGTGCGGGAAGTATCGCCGCCGGAGCCGGGCTCGCTGACGATGGTGCCCCACCAGCAACCGCTGTGTACGCTGTCGAAGACTGAGTTGCGCTGCTTGATCCAGCCGGCGGTGAACGGTTCGGGTACGGTGGGCAGGCGCCAGGACGCCAGCACGAGATGGTGCATGGCGCTGGCCAGGGTGATTGACGGGTCGCCGACGGCCAGCTTTCTCAGCATGGAGCAGATGGGCCGGGCGGACTGTTCGATGCTCTCCCAGGTGCCGCCGAGATCGGTGGGCACGGCCATGAGGGGCACGCCGATGTCGGCCAGGCGCGCGTAGTCGGCGGGGTCGGCCTTGGTGCGCTGTTGGCGGTCGGCCCGCTCTTCAGCCCATTCCGCCGCGACGGTGGGGGCCTGTTCCAGGATGGAGGCGATGGTCGTCATGCTTTTAGTCTCCATTGCCAGAAAACTGGCCGTGGCGGGCGAAAATGAGTCGCCGCACCTCGAACACGAAGCCGGGCAGCAGGTCCTCACCGGAAAGGCTTTCCGGGTCGTCCAGGATTTCAACGGGCTGGCCCGGACGAAATACGTAGGCCCGAGTTTCGTAAGGGTCGATATACCAGCCCAGACGGGCGCCGCCGTCCATCCATTCCTGCATCTTGGCGAGGCCGTCGGCAAGGTTGTCGGTCCGGGAGCGGACTTCAACCACAAAGTCGGGCGCGCCGATAATCTCAACGCTGCGCTCGTGTGGAGTGAGATTATCGTAGCGCTCCTGGGTAATCCAGGCGGCGTCGGGCATCCGTCGGCCTACTCCCCGCAGCCGGAACAGGGCGGTTTGGGTGTAGTTCTCGCCGGTGTTGTTGCGCCTCCAATCGGATAGCGAATCGTTGACGTCGCGTTCGTCAAGGTTGCCGTCCGGGCCCGGTGGCGGCATTACTATGAGCTCTCCTTTTGCGGAAATTTCAAAGCCATAGGGTTCGTTGTCCATGGCCAGCCGGGACAGCAGTTCCGCAAAGTCGGGCGCGTTGGGATCGATGCCCAATGCTGACAGGTTCAGGCGCAGTTGGCCGACCAAGGAGAGACCGGCCACATCCCTGACGGGAGCCTGATGCACTGCTCCGGGGAGCCCCGGCGCCGAGGTGGAGGCGACAGTAGTCATGCCGTTATTCTCCGTGGCCCGCCTGCGGGTTGTGTCGGGCAAAAATTAGCCGCCGCACCTCGAACACGAAGCCGGGCAGAACATCCTCGCCGGACAGGGATTCCGGGTTGTCCAGAACTTCGGCGGGCTGGCCCGGGCGAAATACGTAAGCCCGCGTCTCGTAAGGGTCAAGATACCAACCCAAACGGGCGCCGCCGTCCATCCACTCCTGCATCTTGGCGAGGCCGTCGGCAAGGTTGTCGGTCCGGGAGCGGACTTCCACCACAAAGTCAGGCGCGCCGTCGATGGTGCTCTGATATTCTTGGGAGAGCAGGCGCTCGTAGTGTTCCTGGCTGATCCAAGAGGCATCGGGGATGTACCGGGCCCCGCTGGGTAAGTTGAACATCACCGTGGGAGGAAAACTGAGCCCGCCGTTGTCATCCTGCCAAATCGCTACCCTGGAACTGGCGGCTTGTTCATTAGCTCCACTTTCCCAGCCGGACGGTGGCATAACGATCAGTTCTCCATCTGCTGAAAATTCGAGGCGGTACAGCTCGTTGTCGCAGGCCATGCGGAAGAACCGCTCGGCAAAATCGGGCGCGTCCGGTTCGATGCCCAGTGCCGACAGGTTGAGGCGCAGTTGGCCGACCAGGGGGAATTCGGCCGCACTGCCGGGTTGCGGCTGTTCACCGGACCCGGCAGGCGATCTGGTTGCAGTAGTCATCGCGGTTACCCCTGGGCAGACTCGGGCTTATTCCACCGTTATGTCGTAGCCGACGATGGCGCTGAAGTTCTTGCGCATGTTGTTGTAGCGCGGCTCGTGGGACTGGACGTTGCCGACGCTATCGGTGGCGCGGGACATGACGGAGTACTGACCGGGGGTGGCGTCCCAGACCCAAGACCAGCGCCGCCACATCCAGCGTTCCGCCGGTTCCTCCAGGCGGGCCGGCTGCCATGACTTCCCGCCGTCGACGCTGACGTCGACCTGGGTGATGGCGCCGCTGCCGCTCCAGGCGTAGCCGCGCACTACGTGCTGGCCGGCGGGCAGCGTGGACGTGTCGTCGTTGGGCTGGGACACCAGCGACTTTACGCCAATGGTGGTGATCAGTTCCTTGTTGGGATCGTCCGCCGAATCGCCATAGTAGTAGAAGTTGTAGTGGTACCAGCAGTCGGGCTCGTGATCCAGGACTTCCAGGCGGCGCAGCCACTTGACCGACCAGTTACCGGACCAGCCGGGCACCAGGAGGCGAATGGGGGCGCCGTGCAGGTGCTCCAATATCTGGCCGTTCTGGGCGTAGGCGAGGATGGTGTCGGGATGGAGCGCCTTCTGGAGGGGAAGGCCCTTATCGTAGAAGAACGGCTCGGTTCCCTCTTCGGCGGTAGCGGGCACGCCCTCATCCCAACCCTCGGCACGGATGTGGGTGGCGCGCCCGGTGAGGCCGGCCGCGTTGAGGACGGCGGCCAACGGCACACCGGTCCACTCGCTGCCGGAGAGGATCATGCGCTCTTGGGTACGCGAAGGCCGGGGACCCTCGCCCTTGAAGTACTCGAAGTAGGTGGCGTCGCTGCCGGAGCATTCCATCACGGTGCGGACGGAGCGGGAAGGGAAACGGCGGACGTCGTCGTAGTTCAGGCGCAGAGGCTTTTTGACCTCGCCATCGACGGACAGTGACCAGTCGCGGACGGCCACCGTGTCGGGCACGCCGAAATGCTGGACGACGTAGTGCAACTCGGTGGGCGTGATGAGGCCCTCCAGGTCCATGACCGGAGTGCGGACGCGCTCGGTCTTGCCATCGGGCCGAGGCAGGGTAACGGGTTCGACCTTCTTGTGGGGCCAACCGTACCAGGAGTCGGTTTTGTCGTCGGCGTCCGAAGAGTGAGCGCCGTCCATTTGCAAAAAGTCCGGCCGGGCGGCATCGTCGGCCTGATTGTCCGGGGAATTCTGCTGGGTAGTCATTTGGTGTGCGTCTCCATGATTGGATGGCCGGACCCAAGCCGGCGATGTGTCAGTTTCCCATGCCGGCGGCGCAGCGGCAAGTAGCGACCGCCGCTCACCAGGGCTTTTCCAAAGTCCCGGGATGGCATGATTTGACACCGGGGGCAGCCGGATGAACAATCGCGGGTAGTCGCACCCCGCAGGAACGCCAGGAGGTTCCAGTGACCACGCTGCACATCATCGTCGAGATTACGGAGCAGGTCCCCACGGGGAGAACGGAGTGGCGCGTGGACTGCGCCGAGTGCGACTGGTACGACATCTTCGACGACCGGCGGCGCGCGGAGGACGCGGCGACCCGCCACGTGGGTCAGACCCACGAGTCGGAATCGACGTACAACCGGATAGTGCAGACGCTGCGGATAGAACCGAACCCGGAAGAAAGCGACCTGGTGGCAACCGACGACGGCTATTCGTAGCGGTCAAAAATCAGCCGCCGCACCTCCAGCACAAAGCCGGGCATCAGGTCTTCGCCGGACAGCGTTTCCGGGTTTTCCAGCACTTCAACTTCCCGGCCGGCACGGTACACATAGACCCGGCGCCGGTATGGGTGGATATACCAGCCCATCCTCGCGCCGGCATCCATCCATTCCTGCATTTTGGCGAGGCCGGCTCTCAGGCTGTCGGAGCGGGAATGCAGCTCAATCACAAAGTCGGGGGCTCCATTGATGGAGCCCCGCTGTTCCAAGGCGGTCAGGTTATCAAAGCGTTCCTGGGAGATCCAAGCGGCATCGGGCATGTACTGCGCTCCGCTGGGCAGGCGGAACAATGAGGTTTGCGGGTAGGTGCGTCCGGGATTCTCCAGTCCCCAGCCGTACACGGCGTAATTGATCCCCTGCTCGCCATGGCTGCCTTCTGCGCCGACCGGAGGCATTATGATCAGTTCCCCTTTTGCTGAGTATTCAAACTCATAACATTCATTGTCCCGGGAAAGCAGGCATAGCTTTTCGCCGAAATCCGGGGCACTGCCGTCAACTCCCAGCGCGGCCAACTTCAAACGCAGCGGACCAACCAGGGGGAAAGGGGTCAAGTCGTCCGCGTTATCCGTCGCCGGGCCAACTACGGTTGGTTCTGGCGCTTGCGTGGCCATAACGCTGCCTCCGTTGAATGCAACGGTCCTTATGCGCCCGGCGCGTATTTCTCGCCCAGCGCGGTCTCCCAGCGCAGATAGTTCTGCATGTCGGCGTAGGTGCGGTCCGGGCCGCTGAACACTATGTCCGACGGGGTACGCATCACCCCGGCCAGGCCTTCTTCCACGGGCAGGCGAGACGCTTGCCACGAAGTGACTCCGCCCGCCAGGGCCCGCACGTTGGAATAGCCAAGCTGACGGAGCGTCGTCGCCGCCAGCAGGGACTGACGCCCATCCACGCAGGTAACCACGATGGAGGCGTCGTTGGACCGGACGTGGTCAGTGATCTGCCATTCCAGCCAACCGCGCGGGACCCAGCGGGACCCCGGCACGTGGGCACGGGCGAATTCCTGGCTGGTGTCGACGAAGATGATCACGTCGGGCTGGCTCTGGTCGAGAGCTCGGGCCGACACGGTGGGCACCGTGCGACGCGCCTCCACCAACAGTTCCGACTCGGTCTCGCCGGAGATAGAGCCGTCGTTCAAGGCGGCGATGCTCATGCCCGACTCCAAGGGACGATCATCAGCGACCCACGCCCCGGTGCCGCCGTCGACAGCATAGACCTCTTCGTGTCCAAGCTGTCGGAACCAGGACGCGGTCAGGGTAGCCCTGGCCTTGCCATCGCAGCAAAACACTATGGGCGCGTTCTTCACGACAGCGACGTCATCGCTGCGCTGGACGCACTGTCCGCCGGGGAACCAACGGAAGCCGGGGATGCGGCCGCGGTCGTATTCCTCGGAGGTGCGGACGTCGATGAAGTAGATGCTCTCGGTAACGCTGCGGTCGGCCATGGCGTCAAGGCCGGCGACGTCCAGGAAGCGCACGCCGTCTTCGACGGCACACCGGTCAGCGTAGGCTTCCGCCGCGGCCCGTCCTTCCGCGGATACGTTGGGAAGCCGGTCGCGGGTGGCTCCGGATTCCAGATCGTAGCCGGCCAGCACCCAGCCGGAGGTGCCGTTTTTGAGGCCCACGACTTCACGGTCCAGACCCATGCGTTGCAGAACGCGGGTGCCGATGATGCTGCGGGTTCGCCCGGCACAGTTCACCACCACGGTAGTATCCGGGTCGAGATCCTCAGTGATGTCGGTTATGCGGAGGGCCAGTTCGCCGCCGGGCACGCTGCGGCCGCCGGGGATGCAGAAGCGGCGGTATTCCTCGGGGGTTCGCGTGTCGAGGATCACCATTTTCTCGCCGCGGTCCATCCGGGCGCGCAGCTCGATGGCATCGATTTCCGGCACGTGGTGGACGACTTCGACCTTTTCGCCGAAGTCCTTGCTGGGGACGTTGACGCCCCATTCGGTTGGAAAGTCCAAGCTCATCCAGCGGTTGATGCCGCCTTCCAGCCAGACGACGTTGGAAAATCCCATGGCCTCGACGGTTGCCACGGCCTGGGACACCCGGCGCCCGTCATCGTCACAGAGCACGATCAACGTGCCCGCATGGGGTACGGCGTCGTGCAGGTCGAACTCCAACCTGCGGCGGGGCATCAGGCTGCTTCCCGGGATGTGGCTGGAGTTGTATTCGCCCGGTTCGCGGACGTCGATCAGGGCAAAGGGAGTAGTGTCGTTGAACAGCTCGTTGAGCCGCTCGGGAGCAAACGATTTAGCCATCAGCGCATCTCCGTCGACAGGGCCAGTCGGTTCCAATCAAAAACAATTCGCAGGCGGTCGCGCGAAGTAGGGCGTCGATCATATCGTCGACGTGGGCAGGCGACCGACTGAATATCCAGTTATGAGTTTGGAGATTTCGGAGGCGTCGACCCTCGTGCCCAACGGGAGCCGAGGCGAGAACCGAAATTCGGTATATCTGACGAGAGAACGTTCTTTTGTCGTATAGATTAAGTATACACGCGGGAGCAGGTTACCGCCCCCGCTCGGCAACGCGGGATCAGCAGTTGTCGTACTTTTCCGTCATCATCTGCCGTATGGCGCCGGTTTCGAGGCTGTAGCGGACGCGCTCGAGGCCCCGGAGATCCTGGCCGTAGACGTGGATCTCGACGGTGGGCCGGTCGGTGAAGTTGTCCATCTGGTGTATTTCGTCAACTTCAGGGATCAGCAGGCTGATTTCGCCCGGCTTGACCACGGCGGAACGGTCCCGCTCCAACTGGGCCCAATCTTCACGCTCGCGGTCATCGACGCGACGGAAGCGGGTCTCGGTGAGGGCGTTGTCCATAACGCCGATCATACCCCAGGTGCGGTGGTCATGCGGAGCGGCATGGTCGCCGGGGCCCCACACGACGGCCGTTACCAGCAGGCCGCTGTCGTGGCTATGGTGGAGCAGCCACGAACCGTGATTTGAGCGGCTTCCCGAGCCAACGGGCAGGCGGAATCGTTCGGGGATGGCGTCGGGATTGGCGATAAGGCGCGACAGGCAGTCCGAGCCCTTGTCGAAGATCTTCTCATTGGTGGGCTGGGAAGCCAGAAGATCCTCCATGTCGTTCACGAAATCTTCCAAAGCGTACCGGACGGCGACCATTGAACAAATCCTCCCCTGAGTTGGTGGCATCAGTGTAACCGCGTGGCATCTGCGGTGGCAATATACGGGCATTGAAGCACGTCAAAACGCCCGGCGCATGGACGCGATACGACAGTAACTATTCAGATTCGATGAGGCAGTTGAATTTCCAGCTCGTTATTCCGGCCTTGAGCCGGAATCGAGGAAATTATTACCCTGCTCGCGTTTGCTTGTGAGCCGGCTCCCTGGATACCGGCTTTCGCCGGTATGACGGTTTTCGTGTGAGACAGTCACATCAAAAAATCTGAACAGCTGCACACGACAGATATGCTTTGCGAAGCGCGTCGGGCGCGCTGCTATACTACCGCGACCGAGTTGGACGACCCCATTTTGGACGGAGGGAACCCGTATGGCAGAGCCCATCAAGATTTCGATGCGCGTACCCGGCACGTCGCCGATGCCGGACCTGCTGCGAATGATCCAGCAAATTGAAGACGCGGGCTTTGACGGAGCGGGAATCCTGGACAGCCAGATGATATGCCGGGATACCTTCGTGACCATGGGCATGGCCGCCAACGCCACCAGCAAGCTGCGGCTGTTCCCGGCGGTGACCAACCCCTTCGGTCGCATACCTTCGGTGCTGGCGGGAGCGGCGCAGACGGTGGCGGAAATCGCTCCCGGCAGGACCAAGTTCATCATCGGAACCGGGTACACCTCGGCCAGCACCATCGGGCGGCGGCCGGCCACCCTGCGGCAGATGCGCCGCTGCATCATGGAGGTGAAGGCGCTGCTGGCCGGTGAGGCCGTGGAATACGACGGCATGACCAATCGGCTGGACTTTGCGGGGAGCGACGGCGGCCACGGGGTTCCGGTTCTGATGGCGGCGTCGGGTCCGCGCTCGCTGGAACTGGCGGGCGAGGTGGCCGACGGCGCGCTGGTGCTGGTGGGGTACACGCCGGGCATCGTCGGAAAGGCGCTGGAGCACCTGGAGATCGGCGCGAAACGGAGCGGACGAACCCTGGACGACCTGGACGTGATGTTCGCGGTGCGCACGTGCGTGGCCGATTCCACCGAAGAGGCTCGTCGCCTGGCGCGCCCGGTGGCAGTGCACTGGGCGTTGTTGTGGGGCGGGCCCAACTGGTTGCCCTACTCCGGGCTGGACATCCCGGACTACGAGGTGCCGCAGGCGGTGCGCGACGTTTATCCCGACCTGGGACACGCGCCGAACTGGGACGAAGCCATCGAGTTGACCCGGTTCGTGGACGACGAGGTCAACGGTCAGCTGTGCGACGCCCTGGGACTGATCGGAACCCCGGAATACTGCACCGCGCGAATCCAGGAGATGGCGCAACACGGGGTCAACCAGTTGTACCTGATGCCGTGCCTCACCTTCGCGCCACCGGAAGCCGAAGTTCGGGCCTTCGGGAACCACGTGATACCGGCGCTGGCGGCGTGAACCCCACGGGTCGCCGCCGAAGTTAGGGCGTCCGACCCGGCAGGGTCCGCATGATCACCGGGCGTCAGGGTAGCTCATGGGCACCAGTTTTGTCATCGCGAGGAGCGCAGCGTCATGGTGACCTCGTTCCCGGAGCGACCACTGTTCCCCTAACGAGATTGCCGCGCTGCGCTCGCAATGACAACCGAAAGGCCCGGTGCTGCACCGCGATTGGGTTGTGCGGGCGTGCGGCAATTTGCTAGTCTGCTGACCCGAGGGCAGTCCGGACGGTTCGGGCCGCCGGCTAAGGGTTAAGCACACGGGCAGACCGGGGGCGCGCGTGACCACGGCAGACCGGTTCCAGAATTACAGCATCGACGGAGACATCTTTGACGAGATGTTTCACGCCGACGGGCGGACGAGGGACGACTGGCAGGGACTGCGGCAAACGCTCACCGACCTGTCCGCCGAAGAATTGACGGCCATCCAGGAAAGGGTGACCCGTTCGTTCTCCAACGA
The DNA here is from genome assembly GCA_028873965.1 of Chloroflexota bacterium. Classification (GTDB taxonomy): domain Bacteria; phylum Chloroflexota; class Dehalococcoidia; order Lucifugimonadales; family UBA3495; genus Bin87. The sequence goes on along the minus strand of JAPPMU010000052.1, from coordinate 110,538 downwards.
GGGCATCACCTTCACGGTCTATGGCGACGACGAAGCCGACGAACGGATCATACCCATCGACTGCGTTCCCCGGCTGATTGCCGAGTCGGAGTGGCGGGAGTTGGAGACGGGCCTGACGCAGCGTTTGAAAGCGCTGAACCTGTTCTTGCAGGACGTGTACGGCGAGTCGCTGGTGACCAGGGACGGGGTGATTCCGGAAGACATGGTGCTGGGCTGCCCGCAATACCGGCTGGAGATGCGGGGGTTCACGCCGCCGGAGGGCACCTGGGTGGCAATCTGCGGCACCGACGTGGTGCGCACCAACGACGGGTTCCGGGTACTGGAGGACAACCTGAGAGTGCCCTCGGGAGTGTCCTACATGATCGCCAACCGCAAGGCGGTGAAGACGAGCCTGCGCCGACTGTACCGCACCTCCAGGGTGCTGGAGGTGGAGCACTACGGGCGTTTGCTGCTGGATACCCTCAAGGAGTTGGCGCCGACGGAACGGGTCAACCCGAGCATCGCGCTGCTCACCCCCGGCGTTTACAACTCGGCCTTCTACGAGCACATGTTCCTGGCCCACGAACTGGGCGCGGAACTGGTGGAGGGGCGGGACCTGGTGGTCCGCGACGACTTCGTTTACATGAAGACCACGGCCGGACTGCGCCGGGTCGACGTCATCTACCGCCGCGTGGACGACGACTTTCTGGACCCGTTGGTGTTCCGGTCCGATTCGGTGCTCGGGGTTCCCGGCCTGATGGGCGCCTACCTGAAGGGGAACGTTGCCATGGCCAACGCGCCGGGAACGGGCGTAGCCGACGACAAGAGCGTCTATGCATACGTGCCGGACCTGATCCGGTACTACCTGAGCGAGGAACCGCTGCTGCAGAACGTGGAAACCTACCTCTGCCGCCGACCGCAGGAGCTGGAGTACACGCTGGACAACCTGGACAAGCTGGTGGTGAAACGGGTGGGAGAATCGGGCGGCTACGGGATGCTGGTGGGGCCCCACGCCACGCCACAGGAACGGGCGGAATACGCCGAGCAGGTGCGAGCGAACCCGGCGGACTTCATCGCCCAACCCACGCTGGCGCTGTCGCGGTCTCCGTGCCTGATCGACGGCATATTCGAGCCGCGGCACGTGGACCTGCGGCCATTCATTCTGCACGGGCGCACCACTCGCATCGTCCCGGGAGCGTTTTGCCGCGTCGCGCTGCGACGGGGCAGCCTGGTGGTCAACTCCAGCCAGGGGGGCGGCGGCAAGGACGTGTGGGTTCTGGAGGAGTAGCCGAGTTGCTGGCACGAAGCGCGCAGGGATTGTACTGGATGGGCCGGTACCTGGAACGGGCAGTCCATCTGAGCCGATTGTTGCAGTTGCAGACGGAGGCTCTGGTTGACCGACCGACCGGCGAAATCTACTCGGGCTGGCGTCGCATCTACCGCAGCCTGGACCGCGAACCGCCGGGCGGCGGGCTGGAACTGGAACCGTCGGACGCGGGGACTGCGCCGCAATTCCAGCGGCAAGAAGGGCCGTCGGAGCAGGTCCAGATCCAGCGGCGGGTCAGCGACGAGTACACCCTGGCGGATTCGTTCACTCTGGCCGACGACCTCACCTTTGAGCGCAGCAACCCCAGCTCGATGTGGAGCTGCTTCGCGCTGGGTCGGGAGAATGCGCGACAGATGCGTCATTGCATCAGCGCGGAGATGTGGCGGTCGCTGAACCTGACCTATCTGAAGCTACAAAGGATCAGGATGCTGGATATCTGGCTGGCGTCGCCGGAGGGGTTCTACACGGAGACGGCGGAAGACATCGAGACCTTCATGGGGGTGGCTTCCGCGACGATGTACCGGGACGAGGGATGGCACTTCATTCGATTGGGAAGGTTCATCGAGCGGTCCCAGCTGACGAGCAATCTTCTGCTGGCGCAATTGGAGCTGGATGAAGGGCCGGCCGAGTACCGGGAGACGGACTGGACCACTCTGCTCCGGATCTACCATGCCCAGGAAGCGTACAACCGAAGGCACAGCGTGGAGATCAGGCCGGAACGGGTCCTCGACCTGCTGGTCACCGACCCGTTGCTTCCGGATTCGATGCGGCGCGCCCAGGATACGGTTTCCGAGGAACTTGCGGCGGTGGGGCCCGGCCCGGACGGGGCATCGAGCGCGGCGGCGAACCGGATGGCCGGCCGGCTCAGATCGCTGGTCAGGTACGAGTGGCCGGACTCCGAGGACAAACCGCGTCTGCTGGTCAGGATCGCGGACCTGAGCCGGCAGCTGCATGGCCTCGTCAGTGCAGTGTACTTCGACTACTGAGGCTGGACCTGGCGTCGCGCGCTAACCGGCGCCCGGCGCACCGGAGTACGTCCCGCCGACAGATGCAAAGAATGGCAGGGCCAGGTTTCCGGGGTTTTCGCGCCGCGCCCGTGCTGACACCCGGAGCGGCGAATGCTATAATCGCCGTTGCGTTTTCATCAATTCAGGAGATTCAAACTTGCGTCATTACGAACTGGTAACAATTCTCAGCCCGATGCTGAACCAGGACGAAGCATCGGCCACGTGGGACGAGATCAAGTCGTTCATTGCCAACCGGGACGGCGAGATCACCGCGGAGCAGGTCTGGGGCACTCGCCGGCTGGCGTACCCGATCCGCAAGGGGAACTACAATTTCCTGGAAGGGTCCTATTACCTGAGCACGTTCACCGTGGACAACTCCTTCAACCGGGAGTTGGAGAATTACCTGCGCCTGGACGAGCGCGTGCTGCGGTCGCTCATCTTGAACTGCGAGGGGCCACTGCCGGACAAGCCGCCTCCAGGGCCGCTGACCGCTCCCTCGCGATACATTCCGCCGGGACGCGGCCGGCGCCAGGACGGCGGCGGACCGGTGCCGGACGCGCCAGGCGGCTTCGCCGACCGCCGGCAGGGTGGCCCTCCGCCAGGAGCCGGCGCACCGGCTTCTCCGGCAGGGGGAGCCCCAGCCTCCGGTGCACCGGTGGGCGCGCCGCCATCCGCCGACCCTGCGCCCGCTCCCGCGGCGGAGAACGCCAGCGCGGAGGCCGTAACGCCTCCTGAGCCGGCCACAACTCCCGAACCAACCGCAACGCCTCCTGAGCCGGCCGCAACTCCCGAACCGCCGACGACCCCAGAACCGGCCGCTTCTGCCGAGCCCACCGCCACGGAAGCGGCGCCCGCACCGGAGCCACCGGCTGAAACCGACGGGGACGCGCAGGCGTAAGTTGCCGTGAACAAGATCATCATAATCGGCAACCTTGGTCGGGATCCGGAGATGCGTTACTCCGCGTCCGGCAACCCAATGACGTCGTTCAGCATTGCCAGCAATCACCGCTACACAACCGCGGCCGGAGAGCGGCGCGAGGAAACCGAGTGGTTCAACTGCACCGCTTTCGGGCGGCTTGCGGATACCTGCAACCAGTACCTCAGCCGTGGCCAACAGGTTTACGTCGAAGGCCGTCTTCGTTCCCGGCAGTACGACCGTCGAGACGGAACGCCAGGATTTTCGTTGGACGTAACGGTGACAGACATGCAAATGCTGGGCCGTCGGGACGACATGGAAGGCGGCGGGTACGGCGGACAATCTGATCGCAGTTACGGAGATCGAGGCGACAGCGGCGGTTACGGCGACCAGCGCGGAGGGTACGGCGAGCAGCGTGGCGGCTACGATGACCGGCGCGGAGCCGGCTCCGGCGCCAGCGGCGGCGACCCGATGGACGTGGACGACCTGCCCTTCTAAGACCTAAGACTGCACCAACTGAACTCCCGACACCGGAGGAACCTCCACTGATGACTACCCCACAATCCGCACCCGCAACTCCGCCTCCCAGCGCGGCGCCTTCCGTCCCAGCCGGTGGACCTCCTGCCGCTGGCGGACCTCCTACCGGTGGGCCGGGTGGCGGCCCTCCAGGCGGACCGGGGGGACGGCCGGGCGGCCCCCCCGGTGGACCGGGCGGGCGGCCGGGTGGTCCGGGAGGACGACCCCCGGGAAGGGGCGGGCCACGCGGCGGAGGCCGCGGCGGGCGACGATACGGCCCGCGCCGTAGGGTGTGCGCCTTCACGGTTGAGGGAGTAACGCCCGATTACAAGGACGTGGACCGCCTGCGCCGGTACATCTCCGAGCAGGGGAAGATCGAACCCACCCGCAAGACCGGTACGTCGGCGAAGAACCAGCGGCTGCTGGCCCAGGCGATCAAGCGGGCGCGCTATCTCGCCCTGCTGCCCTACGCTCCCGAACACAGCATCAACGTCGGCATGCGTTCGGGTCGCTAATCAGCCTACCCGCAGATGCTGAACCTATCGCTGCCCTGGAAACGCAGCGCCGACGAGGCAGAAGAGACTCCGGAGCAGCCGGCCAGGCGGCGTCCCTCGAGAAATTCAGCCGGCCGCAGCCGCCGGATGGGGACGACCGGCACCGACGCCGCGCAGGCCGCGCGCACCCGTCGCCGGCTGGACTCCCGCCGCCAGCGGATTGCGATCGTCGTCGGAGCCGCGCTGATCCTGGTGATCGTTGGCGTGGTGCTGGCAGGGGTGTACCAGCAGTTCATCCTGCCGCCGCGTGTGATGGCCGGCGAGGTGCGTGGGGTTCGGTTCACCATGGGCGACCTGGTGGAACGTATCCGGGTGCTGCAGGGCATCAACCGCTACCAGGGCGGGCAGGTGGATTTCAGCCGGATACCTTTCCAGTTGCTGACCGACCTGCTGCACGCCGAGATATTGCGCCAGGCGGCGCCCGGCCTCGGCATCAACGTCACCGACGCGCAGATTGACGAGGCGATTCGGAGCCAATTCCGCCCCGAGCCGGCACCGGGTCAGGAAGCCGGCAATCCGCAATTGGAAGCGCAACTGGATGCCGAGTTCGACAACATCTATACAAACTTCCTGACCCAGGTGAACCTGACCGACGATGCCTATCGCCGTATCATGGAGGAGCGGCTGCACCAGAGCACGCTGTTCGGCATCATGCTGGGGTCCCTCCCGGAGGAGGCGCCACAGGTTGAACTGCAGACCATCGCGATGAGCCTTAACTCCTCGGCCTCTCCGGAGGCGGTACGCGAACGCCTGGCGCTGGGCCAGGATTTCGGATCCGTGTCCCGGGAGATTTCCGGTTCGGACGGATACATCGGGTGGGTGCCCGAAGGGGCGTTTCCTGCTTTCGACAGCTACCTGTTCGGCGAAACCGAAGTAGCCGAGGACGGCACCGTAACACGCAAACCGGCCACGCTGGAACCCGGGGAGATTTCTACGCCCATATACGAAGACGAGACGATCTTCATCATCCAGGCCGTCGGTGGGCCGGAGACGCGAGAGGTTGAATCGCAAATGCTCTTCCAGATGGCCAGCGCCCGCGTCGAGGAATGGAAGGACGACCAGTTGGCGCGGGGGTCTGAGGAAGGATGGGTGAAGATCAACTTCGACAGCCACCGGTACGCATGGGTCACCGACCAGGTCCGTCTGACCGCACCGCGGGTCACCCCGCCGCCCCAGCAGCAGCAAGGCCCGTGAAGATCTCCGGACGCCCTCCAAACCCCAACACCGAACCGAGTAGAACGACGGGTCGAGCGAACCTGACCGCAGCATTACCAGATGCCCGCCGCAACCGAAGCAATCAATATCGGCCTGATGGGTCTCGGGACCGTCGGGGGCGGCGTCGCTGCGGCTCTATCGGACAACGCCGACGAGATCCGGCGAAAGACCGGGCGAACGGTGCGGTTGCGCCGGGCTCTGGTGCGCGACGCGACGAAGACCCGCGAGCCGTCGCCACCGCCGGGAGTGTTGACCACCAATCCCGAGGAAATCCTCGCCGACCCCGACATCCACGTGGTAGTCGAGGTGATGGGCGGCGACACGCCGGCCGGCGACTACCTGGAACGCGCTCTGGCCGGCGGCAAGCACGTGGTCACCGCCAACAAGGAAGTGATGGCCAGACGCGGCGCGGCGCTTCTGACGCTGGCGCAGTCCCAAAGCGTCAATCTGCTGTTCGAGGCATCTGCCGGCGGTGGAATCCCCATCGTCGGCTGCTTGATGTCACAGTTGCTGGCCAACGACATCCGATCGATCCGTTCCATCATCAACGGGACCACCAACTACATCCTGACCCGAATGGCGCGCAGTCAGACGCCATTTGCCGAGGCCCTGGCCGAAGCCCAGAGCCGGGGATACGCGGAGGCCGATCCCACCAACGACGTCGAAGGCATCGATGCCGCGTACAAGCTGTCGGTTCTGGGGAGCCTGGCGTTTCACCAATCGATACCCCACGGAGCGATACACACCGAAGGCATCAGCCGCCTGGGCCCGGAAGATTTTCGCTACGCCGCCGAGTTGGGCTACGCCATAAAATCCCTGGCGATCGCGGAGGCACGGCCGAACGGCTCCATCCAGGCTCGGGTTCATCCCGCCCTGGTGCCCGAGGACCATCTGCTAGCCAAGGTGGACGGCGTGTATAATGCGGTCGAGGTGACTGGCGACCTGTGCGGGCAGATCATCCTGCACGGCCAGGGAGCCGGGCGCGACGCCACGACCAGCGCGGTGATGGGCGACATCCTGAACGTGGTGAGGTTCATCGACAGCGGTGGAGCGCCGGCTCTGCTGCCAGTTGCCAACGGTCGTGACCAATCATCCGGCGACCCCATCCGACCCATCGACGAACTTTCCAGCGCCTACTACCTGCGACTGACGTGCGCCGACCAGGCCGGCGTGCTGGCCCAGATAGCGCGGCTGTTGGGCGACGGCAATATCTCCATCGCCACCGTGATCCAGAAGGATACCGACCCGGGAAGCGGCACCGCGCAACTGGTGATCACCACGTATCCTTCCCGGGAGGCCGACGTGCAGACCGCACTGGCGGCAGTGGCGCAATTGGGCGTGGTGGTAAGCGTCGACAACCTGATCCGCATCGAACAGTAAAAGACCCCAGACAGAAACCCGACGCATCGATCACAGTAACCAGGCGCAACCGTGGCACCGGCCGGCCAAACCCGATAGAAAATGGGCGTAGGCGTATTACAACAGTACCGGGACCTGCTGCCGGTCAACGAAGAGACACCCATCTTTTCGATGGGTGAGGGCGACACGCCGCTGGTTCGGTCCCGCCAACTGGGCGCGGAAATCGGCTGCCCGGACCTGTACTTCAAGCTGGAGGGCTGCAACCCCACCGGATCGTTCAAGGACCGGGGGATGGTGGTGGCCATGGCCAAGGCGCTGGAAGAGCGCAGCGTGGGCGTGATGTGCGCCTCCACGGGCAACACCAGCGCGTCGGCCGCGGCCTATGCCGCCTACTGCAACCTGGCCGCGTGGGTTTTGATCCCCAAGGGAGAAGTGGCGCTGGGCAAGCTGGCGCAGGCGATGGCCTACGGAGCGCGTATCCTCCTGGTGGACGGCAACTTCGACGCGGCCCTGGCGCTGGTTCGGGAGTTTACGAAGACCAACCCCATTACGCTGGTGAACTCGGTCAACCAGCACCGCATCGAGGGCCAGAAGACCGCCGCCTTCGAGATCTCCGACGTGCTGGAAGACGCGCCCGACTACCTGTTCATCCCGGTGGGCAACGCGGGCAACATCACCGCGTACTGGCGCGGGTTCGTCGAATACCACCAGCTGGGGCGAAACGACGTCCTGCCCCGGATGATGGGCTTCCAGGCGGAGGGCGCGGCCCCCATCGTGCGCGGCGAGCCGGTGCCGTTCCCCCAGACCATCGCGTCGGCGATACGCATCGGAAACCCGGCGAGCTGGAAGTTTGCCGAGCGGGCGCGGGACCAATCGGGCGGCGTCATCGACGCGGTGAGCGACGACGAGATCCTCGAGGCGTACCGTCTGCTGGCGTCGCGGGAGGGGATATTCGGAGAGCCGGCTTCGGCCGCCTCCGTGGCCGGGTTGCTCAAGATGAGCCGCAACGGCCTGGACCTGGCGGGGAAGCGGGTGGTGTGCATCATCACGGGCAGCGGCCTCAAGGATCCGGACATGGCGGTGAGCAGCGCCCAAGCCGACACGGTGGAAGTGAAGCCCAACCTGGAGGCCATTGAGAACGCCATAATGGAGACGATGCCCGCCAGATGACCGCCGCCAGACCCAAAATGAACCTGGCGGCCGTTGAGGTCGCGGTGGGCGCAATCCTCAAGTACATTGACGAGGACAGCGGGCGCGAGGGACTTTGGCGAACGCCGGAACGGGTCTCGGAAATGTACGCGGAGCTGTTCTCGGGGGTAGGAGCGGATCCGGCGGCAGAGATCGACGCGATGTTTTCCGAAGACGTGACCCACGACCCGGTGCTGGTGGCGGATCTGCCCTTCTACTCCATGTGCGAACACCACCTGCTCCCCTTTTTCGGACGGGCCAGCCTGGTTTACGTGCCCGACCGCCACATCGCCGGGATCAGCAAGATTGCCCGGGCGCTGGAGACGGCGGCCCGGCGCTTGCAGGTGCAGGAACGCCTAACGGCTCAACTGGCCGACGCCGTGATGTCACGGGTGCAGCCCTTGGCCGTGGCGTGTCGCGTGGAGGCGGAGCACCTGTGCATGTCCATGCGGGGAATCCAAAAACCGGGCCACCGCGTGGTGACGACCGCGATACGGCACGGGCAAGGGAGCGGAGATAATGGCGCCGTGCCGTCATATTCCGCGAGCGAATTGCTCAGCCTGATGGACAGTCGAGGGTAAAATCGGCATACCATCCATGACTACCGCCCAATCAGCAACCCCGATCACGTCGTTTGAGCAAGTCCGGCAGCAGTGGCAGGAACTGCTCGGCCGGTCGGTGGTCAACAACCTGTACATCACGCCCACCTGGCAGGAACTGTGGTGGAGCGCCTTCCAGAACGGCCGCTCACTGGCGGGGTTCTATCTGACGGACGCAGCGGGGCAACTGACGGCCCTGGCGTCGCTGTCGCGCTGCGGCGACAATTTTTCCTTCGTCGGCAACAGCGACACCTTTGACTACAACGACTTCGTCATCGCCCGCGGCACGGAGCCGGCGTTCTTCCCGGCCCTGCTGGACGCGATAGAGTCCGGCGGCGGCCGGCAACTGGATCTCTATTCGGTGGGTGAAGACTCTCCGACGCTGGCGATGCTTCCGGACCTGGCGCGGGAGCGGGGATATTTGGTTGACATCGCTGAAGAAGACGTTGCACCGCGCATCGACCTGCCACCCACCTGGGATGACTATCTGGCCGGATTGAGCAAAAAGGACCGGCACGAGCTGCGGCGAAAGCTGCGCCGGCTGGAGGGACACGAGAACTGGCGCTGGTTCTGCGTCTCGAACGCCAACGAGGCCACAGACCGAGCAGACACTTTCCTGAACCTGATGCGGAACAGCGATCCGGCAAAGGCCGAGTTTCTGACCTCCGATCGGGAAGAGTTCTTCCGGCAGCTCATCACCGCAACGGCGAGGGAGGGCGTGCTCCGGCTCTTCTTCATGGAGATGGACGACAAGCCGGTGGCCGCGTCACTTTGCCTGGATTACGACGGCGTGAGGATGCTGTACAACAGCGGACACGACACGGAGTACCGATACTACAGCGTCGGCCTGTTGCTGCACGCGCTGTGCTTACGCGACGCTCTGGAAAGCGGCTATCGATACTTTGACTTTCTGCGGGGGAATGAACCCTACAAATACCGGCTTGGCGGTCGAGACCATCATCTCTACCGCATTACGCTCCAGCGCACCGACGCGCTCGGCGGGGTCAGCGGCTAACGACACGGAACGGAAACACTTCACCGCTAAAATTCGAACCATATTGATAGCGCCTCTCATGTCTGTGCGTGTCGACCGCCGCAGGAGCGTCTTGCCTTGATATCCGACTGTACATCCCGGGTCGCTCTGATCTCCTATCACACCTGCCCGCTGGCCGCGCCGGGGCAAGGGAAGGCGGGAGGGATGAACGTGCACGTGCGCGAACTTGCCAAGGCAATGGCGAACCGGGACGTAATCGTCGACGTGTTCACGCGGGAGCACGATTACCAATGCGATGGGGGCGAAGCGGGGGGCGACGGGGTTCACTACGTGCACGTGCCGGCCGGACCTCCCGGCGCGCCGCTGGGGGATCTGCCCGGCTACCTGGATGAATTCGTGGCCGGGGTGGGCAAATACCAGCGGAGCAACAACGTTCGATACCAGGCAATCCATTCGCACTACTGGCTGAGCGGCTGGGCAGGCTCGCGCCTGGCGGCCGCGACCGACACGCCCCAGGTGGTGACCTTTCACACCCTGTCGCGCATCAAGTTGCAGTCACGTTCCGGCGAGCAAGAGCCGGCGGTGCGCCAGGAAACGGAAGAACGGATCATCGCAGAAGCGGATTGCGTGGTGGCGTTCAGCCCGCACGAGCGGGACGCCATGGTGAAGCTTTACGGGGCCGACAGAAACCGGGTGTCGCTGATACCGTGCGGGGTGGATTTGAGCCGGTTCCGACCCATCGGGCGGACGAAAGCGCGCCAACAACTGGGCCTGAACGGGCACAAGGTAATGCTGTACGTGGGCCGAATCGAGCCGCTGAAGGGCGCCGACCTGCTGCTCCACGCCGCAGCGTCGCTGGAGTCAGAAGAAGGCGTCCAGGTCCTAGTGGTGGGTTCCGACGCCGACGGGAGCGGAGAGCTGGAGCGGCTGCATCAGTTGTCCGACGACCTGCAACTGGGAGACGCCGTAGAGTTCGTGGGCCGGGTGCCCCAGGAGCGGCTGGCGCTTTACTACTCCGCCGCGGACGTGTGCGTGGTCCCGTCGTTCTACGAGAGTTTCGGCCTGGCCGCCCTGGAGAGCATGGCCTGCGGGACGCCGGTGGTGGCATCCCGCGTTGGCGGCCTTTCCACGATCGTCCAGCACGGGCGGACCGGATACCTGAAATCGTGGCGTTGCCCCGAAGCTTTCGCGCAGTCGCTGGAAATGATCATGGCCAACGAGGACTTGCGGGACAGCATGGGACGGGCCGCCCGCAACCGGGCGGAGACTTTGAGCTGGGACCAGGTGGCGGGCCGCCTGCTGGCTCTCTATGAACGTTTGGGATCCGCCGGACGGGATCAGAAGGCGGCGAGCTGATGCAGCCACGTGGCAACCAACTGCCACCGAACGAATTCGGGTTCCCCAATTACCCCGGGTACGGCGAGCGGAATCCGCAGCGCCCCCGCCGGCCGTTCGCATCCGCGCTGCGCCACCTGGAAAGACGGATGGTGGCCGGCCTGCTGGTGTTCCTGCCGGTGCTGGTGACTTATTTCGTCTTCAAATTTTTCTACGAGGTGCTGGTTTCGCTGCTGGAGCCGTTCGTCCGCTGGTTGAACATTCCCAAGACGGGCGGGTTCGACTGGACTGACCTGGTGGCGTTCGCCGCGGTGCTGGTGGTGATCTACGTCGTCGGACTGCTCATCAGCTGGGCGGTGGCAAAGTTTTTGATCAACCAAATCCACGATCTGATCGGACGGATTCCGGTAATCGGCGCGGTGTACAACACGACGCGGGTGGGCATCGATTTCCTGTCAGACACGCAGGAGCAGGATTACCGGGGGGTGGTGCTGATCGAGTTTCCCCGCCTGGGCGTGATGTCCATCGGCCTGATCACGTCCAATCTGGGCAAACTGGACGGCGTGGAGGAGTATCTGTCCATCTACGTGCCCACTACGCCGGTGCCCTCTTCCGGCTACCTGGTAGTTGTGGCATCGAGCAAGGTGACGCCGACGGACATCACGGTGGACGAGGCGATGCGCATCATCATTTCCGGTGGAATCCTGGCCGGAGCGGTCTTCTCCGACCGCGTCGTCATTGAGGGCAGTGAGACGTTGTCCCCGACTTTTCATTGGCTCTGGGGTAGTGATGCCACCGTCCTTGCCGCGCCCCCGCCCTCCTGGCCAAGTCCGGCGCCGGACCTGGTCCCTACGATTATGGAAACCCAGGATTAGCCGTTTCCGGCACGCGCTTGCCGGGCATTTTCCGCAGAATTAGTTCATCCTGCCAAAGATCATATCCCAGGAGGATCAGCCCATGGATTACACACCCGAACGCGCCCTGGTGGTCATTCCACATCCCGATGACGCTGAGGTGTGGGCGGGCGGCACCATCGCCCGCTGGGTGCGCGGGGGCTCTGAAGTCCATTACGTCCTGTGCACCGACGGCAGCAAGGGCACGGATGATCCGGAGATCGATCCGACGGAACTGGCCGCCATCCGCTGCCGGGAGCAATTGGCCGCCGCGGACATCCTGGGCGTGAAGAATGTGGTGATGCTGGGCAGGCCGGACGGCGAACTGGAAGACACGTCGGACTTCCGGAGGGACCTGGTCCGGCAGATTCGCGTGGTCAAGCCGGACGTGGTGCTGACCACCGAGCCCTACCGCCGCAACATGCAGTGGCACCGGGACCACCGGATCGCCGGGCAGGTAACGCTGGACGCGGTGTTCCCTTACGCTCGGGATCACCTGCACTTTGGCGAGTTGTTCGCCAACGAAGGGATCGAGCCGCACAAAACCGCGGCGGTGATGTTCTGGGGATCGGAAAACCCCAACACCTTCGTGGAGATAGCCGCCGATTTCGACGCCAAGATGGACGCGGTTATGGCCCACCGCACCCAGGCCCGCGAACTATCCCGGGAACAACTGGAGGGGTTCGTGCGGGCAAGGGCCGCCGAAGCGGCCACCGCCGGCAACGACTATCCCGACGAGGATTTCAGTGGCCTGACGCTGGCCGAAGCGTTCCGCAGGGTGACGTTCCGCACCTAGCCCGCGGCCCTGGAGACCCAAGTTCCTTCAGTTTTGTCATTGCGAGCGCAGCGCGGCAATCTCGTTACGGCCGAGATGGTCGCTACACCTACGGGATTGCCACGTCGCTTCGCTCCTCGCAATGACAACTGCAAGGCTCTGCCTGGAGGCCGAACCGGCTAGACCGGCGCGCGCCGGGTATGCCAGTCGGTGGCTTCCTGATAGGCGTAGGCGGTACGGAGTATGGTTCCCTCCGCGAAGGGACCGCCGCCCAGCTGAACGCCGATGGGCAGTCCGTCCTCGGTGAACCCGCCGGGGATCGACACCGCGGGCATTCCGGCCAACGGGTAGCAGCCCGTGTAGGAACGGCGGAAGAAGAAGCGCTGGCGGACGTCATCGGCCGACTCGAAGGGCGCGGTCAGGGCATCGTGGCGGGGCGCAGGATACGGAGCGGTCGGAGACACCAAGACATCAACCTGCTGGAAGGCGTCCTCGAACTGGCGGCGGAGCAGGACGCGAGCCTTCATGGCGCGGTTCTGCACCTTGGCCGGCACCAGGGCAGCGCTTTGCAGGCGCGTGCGGGATGCACGATCCAATAGCTCGGGAGAGCGCCGCATCAGCCCGTCGCGGGCGCCGGCGCCCTCGGTATCGGCGATGCCTACGAAGATGGCGCCGGCGATTTCGGTAAGCGGAAGGGAAACATCAACCACTTCCGCGCCCAGGCCGGCCAGGGTTTCGAGAACGGCGTCGGTAGCGCGCCGCACGTCCGGGTGCATGTCGGGGGCGTCGCACAACTCCGTCATGCGACCAACCTTCAGGCCCCGAATATCGCCGTCGAGCATGGCGCGGTAATCGGGGACGGGTCGACGGCTGGTGGTGGGATCCATGGGGTCGTACCCGGCCACGGCGCCCAGGACCAGCGCGCAGTCCTCTACGGTCTTGGTCATGGGAGAAGCAGCGTCCATGAACCAGCACATGGGAGTGATGCCGTGGCGGCTGATGCGCGTAAAGGTCGGCCGGAGGCCCACCGCGTTGCAGTAGGACGCCGGGCCGCGTCCGCTTCCTCCGGTGTCCTCGCCCACCGACGCGGCGCAGAGGTGCGCCGCCAGCGCCGCGCCGGACCCGCTGCTGGACTCGCCGGGAGTATGCCCGTGACGCCAGGGGTTGTCCGGGGTACCGTAGGGCGGGTCCGCGGTGCCGCCCATGGCCAGTTCGCTGAGGTTGAGCTTGCCCAGCAGGATGGCGCCGGCTGCCTTGAGACGGCTTACCACCGTTGCGTCCTCGGTGGGAACGTTGTCCGCATAAGCGCGGGAGCCGTTGCTGGTGAGAATGCCCTCGGTGTTGAACTGGTCCTTGACGGCCATGGGCACGCCGAAGAGAGCCCCGCCAACCGCGGCTTCGTCGCCGCGACGGAGGGCGTCGTCCACATCCGCGGCGGCTCCCAGGGCCTCCTCGCGGCACACGGTGATGTAGGACTTAATGTCGCCGTCGATGGCGTCGATGCGACGCAGGTAGGCATTGACCGCGTCGGTGGCGGTGAAATCGCCGTTGCGGACGGCAGCCGAGGTTGCTTCGGCGGAGAGAAAGACGATTTCGTCGTGCGATGGAGCAGAGGTCATGGTGAAACTCCGGCAGGGGATGCGCACTCATGGGCGTATGACGCTAATTCCCGGTTCAATCGTCTTTCGGATCGGGGAAGATACTCACGGGCTCAATACCTTCCAGATCAAGGTCGCGCAGACGGTCGAGTTCCTGCATCAGGCTGGCGAACCGGTTGGCCACCTCGGGCAGATCGGCGGCGTCGATGGGTATGCCGACCAGGTCGGCGAGCATCTGGACACGTTCTTCGAGCGAATCATCGTTGGACATTGCAATCCTGCTCCCGTCTGCCGGTTGTTGCCGATCATATGGTGGGTTAGAGGTTCTCCAGAATCTCGATGAACTCAGCCACTTCGCGCTGGCCGTAACGAATTTGATCCTGATGTGGCGGGCCGCTGTAAAAGCGGGTATGAAACCAGTTGGCGCTCCGATAATAGTTAAGCAAGCGCGGCGGCGCCCCTTCGTCATCAATCAGACGAAGCACGGTTTCTTCCAACATGGCATGGGAGCCATGACGCCAACCTTTCCTCTCCGCTACTGCCTTGATAGCGTGGGCGGCGGCCCCCCAAAGTTTATTGCCAGCCTCTTCCATCTCGCCGTTGGTCACTTCGACATCTACCAGCGCCAGAAAATGCCAACTTCGTCCAAGATGGTATGCGATGGGGTCCGTTTCATGAGAGAAGTCTGCGGCGGTCATTGCCCTGCTCCAGCGGTTTCAGTTCTACGTACTTGGCGAGATTGCGGCCCTTGTTAATTTCCGTTCCATAGCTCCGACCAATGCCAGCGCGCTCAGCAACGGACGCCGGCGCAAACCGGGCCAGTTCGGCGGCATATTTTATGCCGAACAGATGAATATGAGTTACTTGTTCTCCTCGTGGAGCGGTGTCGTATATTTTGCGCAGTTCGTCTGCCAATTGCCCAATGTCCATAAATCGCTTCCCTTTGCAACCGAGCTCAGAGCCAACGCTGGAACCAGCCCAGCATCCGCTCCAGGTATTCCTGCCGCAGGGCGACGTGCCCGGTGCGGAGGAACCCGTGGCCGCAGCCGGGGAATCGGACCATTTCCACCTCTTTATCCAAGCGCTTCATCACCTGGAAATACTGCTCGCTCTGGCTGATGGGGCACCGGGCGTCGGCTTCCCCGTGGAGCAGCAGCACCGGCGTTTCGACCTGGGGCGCGAACTTGATGGGCGATCGCTGGAGCAGGCGAAAGGCCAGGGTATCCACGCCTTCGGCCAACTCGTTGGCCAGGGGACGGCTGATGGGCATTCCGCCGGCAAGCCGGATGGCCCACTGGGTTTCGCCGAAGCTGGTGGCGATGTCCGAAGTGCCGTACATGGTCCACAGGTCGATGCAGGGGGCGCCGGCCACGGCCGCGCGGAACCGGTCGGTGTGCCCGATCATCCAGGTGGTCATGTAGCCGCCGTAACTGTACCCGTGGACGCCCAGCCGGTCGGTGTCCACGTAGTCGCGCTGGCAGATCAGGTCCAGGGCGGCCATGAGATCGCGGTAGTCGTCGCCGCCCCAGTCGCCCAGGACGGCGTTGACGAACTCCTCACCGTAGGTGGACGAGCCGCGCGGGTTGACCGCCAGGGTAAGGTAGCCAGCGCCGGCCAACACCTGATGCCACGGCACGAAGGAATCGTAGAAGGCTCCGTTGGGGCCTCCGTGGATCTCGAGCACCAACGGGTAGCGCTGTTTGGGATCAAAACCGGGCGGATGGTACAGGCGGCATTCGATATCCCAGTCCTCCCGCTCCAGGACGAACTTTTCCATGGGAGCGGGGGCGTGTCGGGAGAGCCAAGCGTCGTTGTGGGAGGTGAGCCGGCGCCGGTTAGTCTCGCACGGCTGCGCCAGACGGTTGATGACGTAGGCGTCCGACGGACTTGCTGGATGCGAACCAGCAACCACCACCCGATTCGCCGCCGCGTCCATGGCCACGCCGGACAGCAGCTCGCCTCCTGCGGTAATCGCAGCGGGCGCAGAACGCCCTTCCGGCTTTACCGCCATTTCGTAAAGCCTGGTTTCACCCTGGGAGTCACCCAGGAAGACGATGCACCCGTCGTCCTCATCACCCGGCAGCCAACGCAGATCGAGGGGCGGATAGATGCCCGGGTACCCAAGGCAGGGACGCAGGCTGTCGTCGGTCAGCTGCTGGGGAGGACGGCCCGGCTCAAGAATGTACAGATACGCTTGCCATAGCACCGCCAGACCGTCGCCGGTTCCCCCAGCGGCGAGGAGGCGGCTGCCGTCCGGCGACCAGGAAACGGCGGCGACGTCGGCAAGGCCCTGGGACCACGGTTCGGGCTCCGAAGGCTCTTCGCCCGACACAGCCCCGTCAGCGACGTCCACCACGTAGACTTCGTTGGTGGCGGTGATGTCGCGGTCACCGGAACGCCCGGATATGAAGGCGAGGCGGCGACCGTCCGGCGACCACGCGGGGGCCATGTCGTCCCAATCGCCAGAGGTGATTTGACAGGATTTGCCGGTAGCAGCATCGACGAGGAACAGGTGGAAATGGCTGTCGCCGCGCCAACCGATGGCGTCGTGCCGGTAACGGATGCGGCGCACTTCCTTCGCGGCGGGCAGGTCCAGCTCCTTGGGACGATCCATTGGCGCCACGTCGGAAACCACCGCCAGCCGGGCGGAATCGGGTGACCAGACGAATTCGCGCACGTCGCCGGCCAGGTCGGTGAGCTGGGCCGCTTCACCGCCGCCGGCCGGCATCGTCCAGACCTGACGGGTTGATCCGGCGCCATTGCCTCCGGCACGCAGGAACGCCAGGGTTGCGCCATTGGGGGAGTAGCGCGGATGCCCGTCGTTGTTGCCCTGGGTGAACGGCTGCGGCGGAGCGCCGTCAGGTGCGGCGTCCAAGCCCGCCTGGTAAATGCGCGCCCGAGGCTCGGAACTGTCCTGGTCAATCCACGAGAGCACGTAGGCGCACCGGCTCCCATCCGGGGAGACCGTCGGGTCGCCCACGGTTTTCAGATGCCGGAAGAGATCAGGGCCGATGGGTTGAGTCATGGGGAGCAGCCTATGCGTTGGGCAGCCGTGCGGTGGGGTGAAGGGCTCGCCAATATTCTACCCCATCGACGGCGGCAAACCAGCATGGGCTGCCGGAAGTGATGTCGCGCGGGACGAGCTCACGATCGGTACGGGGAATCGTTCCATCACCGCACCGGAGGCGCTTACTCGTTCCCACATTGTTCTCGCAAGGAACCCAGCGACGTGCGATGTCGTTGCCAAAGGGGACGCGGTTACGCCCATGAGATTGCCGCGCTGCGCTCGCAACGACAGCTAGAGCAAAACCGGGTACGTGCGGGGCCGCAGGCGCAGTAAATCCGGGCGCCCGTTATGCTAGAATTGAGTTCCCCTTTCAGCCTTCGGATTATGGAGGTTTACCGTGCCCGAGCGCATCTTGATAGGTGTCGCGTGGCCCTACGCCAACGGCCCGCTGCACATGGGACACGTTGCCGGCTGCTACCTGGCCGCCGATATTTTTGCCCGCTATCACCGCATGAAGGGCAACGACGTGCTGATGGTCTCCGGCTCCGACGCGCACGGCACTCCCATAACCATCCGCGCTGACCAGGAAGGCTTGGAACCCCAGGAAGTGCTGGAGCGCTATCACGCCCAGTTCCTGAACACCTGGGAACGGTTGGGCATCTCCTTCGACCTGTTTACCACCACGCATACGGAGAACCACCAGGCGGTGGTGCAGGACTTTTTCCTGAGGCTGAAGGAACAGGGCTATATCTACCCCGACATCATGCTGCTGGCGCACTGCTCGGGTTGCGACCGCTTCCTGCCCGACCGGTATGTTGAGGGCACCTGTCCCCATTGCGCCAACCAACGGGCCCGCGGCGACCAGTGCGACAACTGCGGCCACACGCTGGATCCGATCGAACTGGTGGAGCCGTACTGCAGCATCTGCGGGGACACGCCAGAGTTTCGCGATTCGGAGCACTTCTTCCTGCGGCTGTCGGCCTTCCAGGAACCGCTGCTGGAGTGGATCAACCAGCAACACCACTGGCGGCCCAACGTGGCCAACGGTACCCGGAGCTTCCTGCAGGGCGGCCTGAAAGACCGTGCCATCACCCGCGACCTGACCTGGGGCGTTCCCCTGCCCCTGGAAGGTTACGATGCGAAGCGGATCTACGTGTGGTTCGAGGCGGTGATCGGCTACCTGTCGGCGGCGGTGGAATGGGCCTCGCGAAACGGGCAGGCGGACGACTGGCAGAACTACTGGAAAGACGAGAATACGAGGACGTACTACTTCATTGGCAAGGACAACATTCCCTTCCACAGCATCATCTGGCCGGCCATGCTCATGGGGTACGGCGGCCTGAACTTGCCCTACGACGTGCCGGCCAACGAGTTCCTGAGCCTGGAAGGTCTCAAGTTTTCCACGAGCCAAAACTGGGCAGTGTGGGTGCCGGACTACCTGGACCGGTACGACCCCGATCCGCTGCGTTACCTGCTGTCGATCAACATGCCGGAGAGCGGGGACACCGACTTCACTTGGAGCGAGTTTGTACGGCGCAACAACGACGAACTGGTGGCCACCTACGGCAACCTGGTGAACCGGGTGCTGCGGTTCACCTACCGCAACTTCGACGGTCAAGTGCCGGTGGAGGCGTCCGCTCCCGAGGACATGGAACACGGGCTGTTGCAGACGGCTCGCGAGGCCATGACGGCGGTGGACGACAGCCTGGCCCACACCCGCTTCCGGGCCGGCATCAGCCAGGCCTTCGGGCTGGCGCAGGAGTGCAACCGGTATCTCGACGCCCGGGCTCCCTGGCAGGCGATCAAGGAGGACCGGGCGCACGCTGCCCGCTCGCTGGGCACGACCATACAGGTGCTCAACTGCCTGAAGGTCATGCTGGCCCCGTATTTGCCGTTCACCAGCCAGAAGCTGCACGGGTTCCTCGGGTTTGACGGGGAAGTCACCGACGAGCCGTGGGACTTCGACGCGCTGGTCGGGGCCGTCAAGCCCGGCAGTCCTCTACGGAACCCGTCTAATCTGTACACCAAGCTGGACGACGCCGTGGCGGAGCAGGAAGCCGGCCAGTTGGGCGTGTCCGCCTGATCCCCTCGATTCCTGAGCGAACCACCGTGCAGCCCGGGCTGGACCTGCAAACCGTATCGATCTACGCTCCGGTGGTCGATCAGTTGGCCCAGGTCGAAGAGCAGCTGTACGAGCTGTGCCAGACCGACATCGCCGATCTGCACCCGCTCCTGGACTACGCCATCCGTTCCGGGGGCAAGAGGGTCCGCCCCGCGCTGACCCTGCTGTCGGCGGGGTTCCACGAGCACGAGCGGAAGCTGTCGCTCATCATGGCGGCGGCGGTGGAGCTGCTGCACCTGGCGACCCTCATCCACGACGACACGGTGGACAACGCTGGCCTGCGCCGAGGCAAGCCGACCATTAACAAGATGTACGGCAATCACGTGGCCGTGCTATTGGGGGACTACCTGTTCGCCACTTCCGCCACCTTCGTCTGCGATACCGGAGTAGTGCGCGTCATCCGCCGGTTCTCCGAAACGATCATGGAGCTCGCCAGCGGGCAGCTGATCGAATTTTTCACGACGTTTGACCCGTCCAAAGCCCGCCGCCTGTACGACGAGCGCATCTACCGCAAGACAGCGTCGTTGTTCTGCACCTCCGCCGAAACCGGGTCCATCCTCAGTGGCGCGCCGGAGAACCAGGTGCAGGCGCTGCGGAGGTACGGGTACAACGTGGGCATGGCGTTCCAGATCGTGGACGACCTGCTGGACATCCAGGGCGACGCCAGCGAAATCGGCAAGCCCGTGGGCAACGACCTGCTGCAAGGGGTGCTGACGCTGCCGACGATAATGTTGATCGAGCGATACCCCGATGACCACCCCATCGACAGGCTGTTCGCATCCATAACCAACGGCGACTCGGACGTGGACCACCTGCTTCAAAAATCGCTGGACATGATTGACGGTTCAAGCATCGTACCCGACTGCTTCGCGGTGATCCGCGACTACTGCTCCGAGGCCGCCGCGGCGCTGGACGACCTGCCGGACTGTGCTCCGCGACGTTCGCTGCTGGAGATGGTGGACTACATCCGGGAACGGTCGCGTTAGAGGTCACAGTCGCGACGTCCAGCCCGGTGCTGGTTCAACTCCTCATTCCAAGGCGGTGACGCAGGCCGCCGGAGACCCAACATTCTTGCGGCGCAGGCGCGCGCCTGATCCCGTATAGTTACCGTGGGCGCACAGCGACGCGCCGTTTCAAATCAGGCAAGCTGATGGAGCAAGACCATGACCTCTCCCGCCAACACCGAACCGAATTTGCAACCGCTGCCGCTGGAAGGCTTGCGCGTGCTGGACGCCACGCACATTGTGGCGGGGCCGTTCTGCTCCATGATCCTGGCGGACATGGGCGCGGAGGTAATAAAGATCGAAAGACCGGGCACCGGAGACCAGGCGCGCCGGAACGAGCCTTTCGTGGAGGGTCCGGACGGCTCGCAGATCAGCGCGCGCTACCTGGGGGTGAACCGCAACAAGATGAGCGTTGCCCTGGACCTGCGGGACCCGGTGGGCAAACGCGCTTTCGAAAACATGCTCAAGGTATCGGACGTGCTACTGGACAACTGGGGGCCAGGCGCCATGGGACGCCTTGGTTTCAGCTACGAACGGCTCAGCGAGATCAACCCCGGGCTGGTGTACGCGAGCATCTCGGGCTACGGGGACAGCGACGGATTGCGCGGGCCCTATTCCAACTGGCCCGCGAACAACCCCTGCGTCCAGGGCATGGGCGGCTGGATGGTGACCACGGGGACTCCCGAAAGCGGGCCCCAGATGGTGGGCGACAACATGGGCGACTCGGTGCCGGCGGTGTGGGCCGCGCTGGGCGTCATGCTGGCGCTGGAATCACGGCGCAAGACCGGCCGGGGGCAGCACGTGGACATGTCGATGTACGACTGTATGGCGGCCCATACCACCAGCAGCATGCCGCTGTTCCAGTGCACCGGCCAGGTGACGACCACCGCCCGCGAGAACATGTTCTCCGCCCAGCTCACCCTGCGCGCGGCCGACGGGTTCGTAGTGCTGGCCGGCGCCGGCAACGCCGATGACAAGTGGCGCGCGATGTGGAACCTCGTCGGTCGGCCCGAATTGGGCGAAGACCCGCGCTACCTTGGTCGGGGGGTGACCGGACCATTCTTTTCCAGCCACATCGTTCCGGCTATCGAGGAGTGGTCGCAAAACATCCCGAAACGGGAGTTGAACCAGCTACTGCTGGATTGCGGGTTTTCCATGGGTATCGTGCAGGACGCGGCGGATCTGGACAACTGCCCGCACCTGGAGACCCGGAACATGTTCGTGGACAGCGGGGACACCTACGGCCGCCCCTTCCGCACGGTCAACACGCCGGTGCAGCTGACGGGATGCATAGACACGCCGGCAAACCCGCCGCCGACGCTGGGTCAGCACAACCGCGACGTCCTGTGCACCATCGGCGGGCTGACGCCGGATGAGGTGGCCCGCCTGGAAGCGGAAGGAAAAGCCTGAGACGGAGCATGAAGAACCGCGGCGATTCCTGCGACGGGTCGGGTGATATACTTCGAAGGGGCCTCGGCGGTGCGCCTTGGTCGTTCGTAGAAGGCTCGATATCAGTGACTGCCAGCATCCTGGCGGCAGACGCTCTGGCCGGCTGCGCCCTGTGCCGCAGCTGGCCGGTAATCGGGTTTTTCAGGAAGCTGACCGAACAGGAAGACGGTGTAATAATAGCGGGGATGGCCCTGCTGTTCCCCACTGCACTGGGTTTTTACCTTGGGGGCAAGATGGTTTTTTCAGCTTACTACGAGTCCAGGAGACGCTACCAGGAGTACCAGGCACGACGCGCAGCCTTGATGGAAGAGATGAGGGAAAAGGCGCTGGAAGAAGGCCGGGAACAAGGCCGGGAAGAGGGCCGCAAAGCAGAACGCTCTCGCCTGAAACAGGAACTCGCAGAAAAGGGCGTAACCCTGTCACCGGAAGCCGAAAAAATCCTGTTCGGCGAAACTGACGACCGCTCTTGACACAGCAGGCGATCTACCAAGCGAAACCAATGGAGCGCTGACTACGCCATGCCAACCTTTCAGGCCCCACGGGGCACCGCCGACCGCCTGCCCGCAGAGCAAAAATACTGGCGTTACATCGAGTCCCACGCCACCGACGTGGCCCGCCGGTTCGGCTACGGCCGCATCGACAGCCCGATGTTCGAGGACGCGCGGCTCTTCGTGCGCGGCGTGGGCGAGGGAACGGACATCGTTGAAAAAGAGATGTACGTTTTCGAGGATCGGGGCGGCGACCAGCTGACTCTCCGCGCGGAAGGCACGGCTCCGGTCTGCCGCGCCTACCTGGAACACGGGATGCACAACCAGGCGCAGCCGGTGCGGATGTACTATCTCTGCCCGGTGTTCCGATACGAGCGCCCGCAGGCGGGCCGGTTTCGACAGCACCACCAGTTCGGCGTGGAGGCCATCGGCGACGGAGACCCGTCGGTGGACGCCGAAGTGATTGAGCTGGCCTGGACGTTCATGCACGACATCGGACTCTCCGACATCACCCTACTGACCAACAGCATTGGCGATGGGCAATGCCGGCCGGAGTACATCGCGTCCCTGAAGTCCTATTACCAAGGCCAGACCGCGAACCTTTGCCCGGACTGCCGGCAGCGGCTGGAACGCAACCCCCTGAGGCTCCTGGACTGCAAGGTGGAGACGTGCCGGGCGCTGGGCGAGGAAGCTCCGAAGTCGGTTGAATGCCTCTGCGCCGAGTGTCAAACCCACTGGGAACGGGTCCGTTCCTATCTGGACGCGGCGGGCATACCCAACCGGGTGGACCACCGGTTGGTGCGTGGTTTGGACTATTACACTCGCACTGTGTTCGAAATCCAGCCGGCGGTGGAAGGCGCGCAGTCCACGATCCTGGGCGGCGGGCGCTATGACGGGCTGATCGAGCAGTTGGGTGGACGGGCCACGCCCGGGATCGGGTTCGGCAGCGGCATCGAACGGCTCGCGCTCAACCTGCGGCGGGACGAGACTCCGGTTCCCGATGAACCGTCTCCGGGCTACCTAATCGCCACCATCGGGGAGGACGCTCGTATCGAAGGCGTTCGCCTGGCGAGCCGGATGCGCAACGCCGGAGTAGGGGCGATTCTGGCGAATGGAGGCCGGGCTTTGCGCGGGCAGATGCGCCAGGCCAACGCGCTGGGCGTCGCCGCCGCTCTGATCATCGGCGAGGATGAGGTGCGCGACGGAACCGTAGTAGTGCGGGATATGAGCACCTCCAGCCAGGAGACACTTCCCGTCGAGCGGTTCCTGCTACAGGCGAGCGGCGGGTAACGGCTTGAACCAACCGCGCGGATCAGGCCGGCGATGTCGCCGGCCTTTTGCTATGAGCACAATCGAGAGAATCGGAACAAAAAGCCGGAAATCTGACAGCTCCGGCGTTGACATAGAACGGGCGTTTGTTAGAACATGTGCTCAACACAAATGCGCTGCCAACAGCGCGACAGGAGCTGAAATGAGCACCGACATCCGCCACAGCGTCATCAACGCGACCCACGCCGTAGCCACTTCCCGCATCCCGGCGGGCGGGCGCCGGATATCCTACCGGGGATACCTGATCCACGGCGAGGTTCCGTCGATCTGCTACGTGATCTACGGGCGCAACGGGTTCGGTCAACTGACCGAGATCGGCGCGACCCGCAGCTTTGCCGACGCCATGAGCTGGGTGGACAAGCACATGGCAAACATGCAGGGAATGATCCCGGCCGGGATGCAGAACGCTGGAACGCCGCCGGCGCCTAACACGCTGCAAGCGGCCGCCTGAGTCCCCGTTTACTACCATGGAGCGACCGGAGAGGACTATCGCCTTTCGCCGGGTGGTGGACCTGACGCACCCCGTCAAGCCCGGCATCCCCCTCTGGCCCGGAGACCCGCCAGTGCAGTTCGAAACGACGGCCAGCATCCCGGCTGAAGGTTATTTCCTGCGGCGGTTCAGCATGGGGGAACACAGTGGCACGCACATTTCGATGCCGTCAGCCCTTTTTGATCAAGGTCTCGGGCCAGACAGCATCCCGCCCGAGGCCTTGATCGCTCCGGCCGTGGTGATCGATTCACGCAGCGGCGCCAGTATGGATCCGGACCACGCATTGTCGGTGGAGGATTTCGCCGAGTGGGAGCGCAGGCACGGCAAAATCGCGGCGGGGTCGATTGTTTTGCTGCTGACCGGGTGGGGGCGCTATTGGGACGAGCCGGAACGCTTCATCAACCTGGGCGCCGACGGCCTGATGCATACGCCGGGGTTCAGCAGCGAAGCGGTGACGTTTCTGCTGGAAGAACGGGCAGCGACGGGGATTGGGATAGACACCCACGGCGTCGACGCGGGGAGAGACACCGGCCTGGAAGCCAGCCGGGCGGCACTGAGCAGAGGCGCATTGGTGTTGGAATGCTTGAACAACCTCGATCAATTGCCGGCCACCGGGGCGACGCTGGTTGTTGGGCGGTTGCCGCTGGTGGGCGGCAGCGGGAGCCCGGCGTCGGTCTTGGCGCTGGCGCCTTGACCGACACGAAAACCGCCTGTGGTTCCGGGCCTCTTCGTGAAGGCCCCGGCCACAGGCGGATCCCGGTTTCACCAGGAAGTGACTGTTACAGGGCTCCCGCTCCTGCCGAGGCGCACTGCTCGTCTTCCTCGCTGGTGCCGCCGCCGACACCGCAGGCGCCGACCACCGCGCCATCCTGCACGATGGGCACCGCGCCCTGGCCGAAGATCATCTCCGAGCCGGAACGCTCCCGGATGCCGGCCGGCGTGGGAGCCGTGGCCCGGTCCTGCATCTCGCCGCTGGGTCGCCCGAAAGCAGCCGACGCCACCGCTTTGCCCTGGCAGCCGTAGGCCGACGCCCAGATGGCTCCGTCCATGCGCTGCAGGCCAATGAGCCGACCGCCGGAGTCGACCACGGCCACGCTGATCTTGATGTTGAGTTCGTTGGCCTGGGCGATGGCCGCCGCCATGATCCGGTTGCTGTCCGCGAGTGTCAATGCCATGTTTTACCTCCCTGTGTGCAATCGGCCTGTGGCCGTTGATCAGTGCACCATCATAGATGCCGCCTGTACTCCGGGCAAGGATATTGATAGCAATCGCAACGCCATCGAAGGGGATGACTTTCTCGGGCTCAGGTGAAACGCGCCTGACCAACAAGTGAGCAAGGACGTTATGACAGAAAACCACGACGGCAATCGGTCAATCTGGCGGTTCTTTGACGGGGCGGTGTCAATCAGCATCAGTATGCTGGTGGCCGTACTCGTCAACGACTGCGCGCTCTGCGGCCAACTGCCGGCCCTGGGCTGGCTCAAAGGGCTGACCGAACGGGAAGACGGAATTATAATAGTGGCTACGCTGCTGCTGTTCCCCACCACAGCGGCACTATACGGAGGTTTCAAAGTGTTCTTTGCTGCCAAAGAAGCGGTCGAGAAAAGAGCCCGAGCCAAAGGCAAGGCCGAAGGCAAAGCGGAAGGCCGAAAGGAAGAACGCGAGCGCATCCGGCGAGAGCTGGCAGCGCAGGGTATGCCTCTTACCCCCGAACAGGTCGCCATCTTGACCCGCGAATCCGAATAGTCTGCCCGGCTGACGTTGAACCGCCTTAAACCTCATCGCATCGGATGATAATCCCCCGTGCTGACCCGCCGCATCATACCCTGCCTGGACGTTGACGCCGGCCGCGTCGTCAAGGGAACCAGTTTCGTTAACCTGCGCGACGCCGGCGACCCGGCGGAACTGGCGGCGCGCTACGACGAAGAAGGCGCCGACGAGCTGGTCTTCCTGGACATCACCGCCAGCAGCGATTCCCGCGACACCATGGTGGATGTGGTCCGAAGCGTGTCGGAGCAGGTGTTCATACCGCTGACCGTGGGGGGCGGCATCCGCTCCATTGAAGACGTGCGGCGGATGCTGAACGCCGGGGCGGACAAGGTCTCGGTCAACACCGCCGCGATCAACACCCCCGAGCTGGTTTCCGAAGGCGCGGCGCAGTTTGGCAGCCAGTGCATCGTCACCGCCATCGACGCCCGCCGGGTCGTGCCGGGGGAAGATTTTCCGGCGCCGCGAGATCCCTCGCTGGCGGTGGACGCCGAATCCGGGTGGCAGGTCTTCACCCACGGCGGACGGAACCCGACCGGCCTGGACGCGGTGAAATGGGCGCAGCGGACGGTTGCCCTGGGCTCCGGCGAAATCCTGCTAACCAGCATGGACGAGGACGGACAGCAGGGCGGATACGACCTGCCGTTGACCCGCGCCATATCCCGGGCGGTTCCGGTTCCGGTGATCGCCAGCGGGGGGGCCGGCACACTGGAGCATCTGCACGACGCCTTCACCGGCGGGGAAGCCGACGCCGTGCTGGCGGCCAGCATCTTTCACTTCGGCACTTACTCGATCGCGCAGGCCAAGGAGTACCTGGCAGCCTGCGGCGTTCCGATGAGAATCTGACAGCAACCAGCACCCTGGAATGGAACCCGATGAGCGCTATCACCACAGTAATATTCGACATGTTCAACACGATAGCGCAGGACGGGACCGACCTGTGGCGTCGAACTTTCGAGGCGATCATCGAGGAACAGCAACTGGACACCACCCCGGAAGAACTGCGGCACGCCTGGGACTATGGGGCCGGCAATTTCAGGGACCGTCGGACCGCGCCGGGAGCGGTATTCGAGTCATACCTCGACGGCTGGGCACACGCTTTCGCCGCGGCGTTCGAAGAGTTGAACCTGAAAGGCGATGCCCGGGCGGCCTCGCAGAAATCGATCGACGACCTGGGAACCCGTCCCTTGTACCCGGAGGCGGTCGAGGCGTTGTCAACCCTGAGCCGGACCCGACGACTAGCAGTGATTTCGAACGCCGACGACGCCTACCTCAACCCCGTGGTGGCGCGGATACCGGTGCGCATGAGAGCGGTCATTTCATCCGAAGCCCTAAGATGCTACAAACCCGACCGGCGGCTCTTCGACGCAGCGGTGAACCGGCTGGGTGTGCATCCATCGGAGTGCGCCTACGTGGGCGACCGGCAATTTGAGGACGTGATGGGCTCGCGGTCGGTGGGCATGAGCGCGATATGGATCAACCGGTCCGGCGCCGCTATGGACCCGGACCTTCCCGTGCCGGACGCTGAGATCCGCGATCTGCTGGACCTGTCTACGGTCCTTGCCAAGCTGGGATAGCCGTTACCCGACGGAGGACATGATGAGCGAAGTGAAACTGGACGACAAAGGGTTGGTACCCGCCATCGCGCAGGACATCAACACCGGCCAGGTGCTGATGCTGGGGTACATGAACCCCGGTTCGCTCAAGCGTACGGTGGAAGGCACCCAGGTGTGGTTTTACAGCCGCAGCCAGGAGGACTTGTGGCACAAGGGCGAGGTGTCGGGGAATTACCTCAACCTGCGCGAGTGGTACGTCGATTGCGACGCCGACACCATCCTGCTCAAGGTGGAGCCCGACGGCCCGGCCTGCCACACCGGGGAAGTGTCGTGCTTCTACACGAAAATGGACGACCTGCCCGAGGAGTATGAGAGCTCTGACGGCGGCCCCCGGGTGCTGGACGAGCTGTTCGCGGTGATCAAGGACCGGCAGCGGGAGATGCCCGAGGGCAGCTACACCGCCCAATTGCTGGCGGAGGGCACCAGCCGGGTGGGCCAGAAGGTGATCGAAGAAGCCGGCGAAGCAGCTCTGGCAGCGGCGACGGGAGAAACGGACAACCTGCCTGGTGAAATCGCGGATCTGCTGTACCACACGTTGACGCTGATGGCGTCGGCGGGCGTGTCGCCCAACGCGGTGTGGGAGGAGTTGCGGGCCCGACGTGGCTAGGACACCGGGCCGTTGACCGTCAGTTGAGGAACCTTTTCGCCGGCTGCGTATCGGCGCCATTCGCCCGAGCGGTAAACGGTGATATTTCCGGCGCCCAGGGCGGTAGCGCCGCCGGCATCGAGGAACACGCCGGAGCCGCCGTCGATGCCCAGCACGCAGAGGCCGACAGTCGCGGAGCCGGACAGCTGCTCGGTTACAGCGTTCGGGTCGCTGCGCTCGTGGTGGGGCAGGACCATCACGTTGGGCACAATGTCCAGGGCCGGGGAAACGGGCGAGCCGGACGAGGGGCGGCGCATCACCGAGCCGAGCACCATGGCGCCGGCGCTGGAGCCGGCCCAGATCGCTCCGGCATCGCACGCTTCGTTGACGGCCGAGAGCAGCGGAGACCCGGCCAACACGGAATGCAGGTGCTCGGGGCTTCCGCCGGTGAAGTAGATCACGTGGGCGCCGTCCAGTTGCGCCACCACGCGGGTATTTTCGGCGTCCTCGCGGCGCACCACGTCCAGCCCGTACGCCGACGCGCCGAGACCGGTGAAATGACGCACGCCGTTGCTGGCGGCGAGGCCGGGGTTCTCAAAGGCGGCGGCCGTTGGTACGATGGCGACCCGGGGATTCGCCTCTCCGGTAGCCTCAAGAACGTGACGATCCATACCAGCGCAGGACGCCCGGAACTCGTCACCCCCGACCAACAGGATCCGCTTTGCCACAGTTTCGCGCCTCCGTTTTCAGACCAATTCACACCCAGGAGAACCGGCGATGTTCGAGTTTATACATCACGTCCGAATCCTTGTCCATGACGCTGACGCCATGGCCGCGTACATCGAAGAGAACTTCGGTATGACGCCAGTGAAGATCGAGGTGTTTCCGGCTCGGGGCATGAAAAACGCCGTCTACAAGGTGGGCCAGACCAACGTGGAATTCACGGAGCCGCTGGACCCCGATTCCGCCATGGGTGAGTACCTGAAGACCTTCGGCCCCGGTCCGTATCACCTGGCGTTCGGCGTGACCGACATCGCGGACAAGGCCGCGTCCCTGGCGGGCCAAGGGAACGAGATGCGGGGCGAGAACGGCATGTCGCGCAGCGCGGAGGGATACATGACCGCGAACATCGCGGCCGCGAGCGCCCTGGGCTACCCCTTCCAAATCGCCGAAGGCTAGTGGCTGCGTGTACAGTGTCCGGCGGAGCGGATAAAGAACACGCTGCTGGCAGTTGTTCGCGCCCGACGGGTCCGCCAGACCGCATAACAACCCACGCATCCGGGCCACAGGGGAACGCGACGTATCGACCCGGAGCCGATTGGTCGCGAGCGCCGGGACGGTAAATCCACCCGGATGCTACCATGTAAAGCCCGCTGCAATCTCTTCCGATTGGGATGACCATCATGCTAGTGAAAGACACCGTAGCCGCAATTGTCGCCGCCGCCCTGGAGCAGGCCAACCGCGACGGGGCGATCAACGTAGATGCCGCGCCGGAAATCGAGATCGAACGGCCGAACAATCCGGAGCACGGCGATTTCGCCACCAACCTCCCGCTGCGACTGGCGCGGGCAGCGCGGGCGAATCCGATGCAACTGGCGCAGCTGATTGCGGAGCGCGTCCAACCGGGCCCTGAAATTGCCGAGGTACAGGCGGCGCCGCCCGGGTTCATCAACTTCAAGCTCAGCGACGGGTGGCTGCAGCGGCAGGTGGAGACCGTCATCGCCGCCGGCGACGGTTTCGGGTCCGCGGAAGCGGGAGCCGGCCGGAAGGTGATGGTCGAGTTCGTGAGCGTGAACCCGACGGGGCCGGTCCACGTGGGCCACACTCGGGGAGCGGTGCTGGGAAGCGCGCTGGCGAACACCATGCAGGCAGCGGGCTACGAGGTTACCCGGGAGTACTATATCAACGACGCCGGGTCCCAGATGGAGGCGTTTTATCGGTCGGTGTGGACCCGTTACCAGCAGGCCCTGGGCCGGGACGCCCAGATGCCGGACAACGGCTACCAGGGCGACTACATCGCGGACATCGCCGCGGAGATCATCGAAACCGAGGGCCAAGACTTGTTGGAACTGCCGGAGCCGGCGGCCATTCGCCGGATCGGGGACATCGCGCGGGAGAAGATGGTCTCGGTGATTCGCGATGACCTGGACGCCATAGGGGTGAACTTCGACAACTGGTTCAGCGAACGGTGGCTGTTCCAGAACGAGGACACGCCCGCCAGCGACTACGACCGGGCCATAGCACGGCTGCGGGAAGGCGGCCATCTCGCGGAGCGCAGCGGCGCGCTCTGGTTCAACTCCATCGCTCTGGGAGACGACCGGGACAACGTAGTGGTGCGTTCGTCGGGCGAACCAACATATTTCGCATCGGACATTGCCTATCACTACAACAAGTTCAGTGAACGCGGGTTCGACCGGGTGATCGACATCTGGGGCGCGGACCACCAGGGTCACGTCCCCCGGATGAAAGCCGCTGTTTCAGCGTTGGGAGTGGAACCTGAAAATCTCACCGTGCTGATCTCGCAGATGGTGACGCTGAAGCGCGGTAACGAAACGGTGCGCGCCTCCAAGCGGACCGGCGATTTCGTCACGCTGCGGGAGCTGGTGGACGAGGTGGGGATGGACGCCTGCCGGTATTTCTTCCTGGCGCGGGCGGCGTCCACCCAGATGGAATTCGACCTGGAGCTGGCCACCCGGGAATCTTCGGAAAACCCGGTGTACTACGTGCAGTACGCCCACGCCCGGAACGCCAGCATCCTGAGCCTGGCGGCCGAGCGCGGCATCGACTTCTCCGCCGGGGACGTGTCGCTGCTGACTCACCCCAACGAGTTGGCGCTAATCCGCACGATGCTGCGGCTGTCGGAACTGATTGTCCAGGTGGCGGAGAACCTAGAGCCGCACCACCTGCCGCACTACGCGATGGAGTTGGCAACGGCGTTCCACCACTTCTACGAAAACTGCCGGGTGATTTCGGCGAACCCGGAGGATAACGAGCTGACGCTGGCACGGCTCAAGCTGGTGGCTGCCGCGCAGGTGGTGTTCCGCCGAACCTTGACGCTCATGGGAATGTCCGCGCCGGAACGCATGGAACGGACGTAACTTCTCAGCGATCGCCGCCGTCCGCAATCTAAATCATGGAGCCGCATCATTATGCTGTTGGACACCTTGCGAATGCAGCGCCGGCTGCGCGAAGTTGGCTTTCCTGACGAGCAGGCCGACGTCATCACCGAAGAAATCGCCAACATCGTGACCGGCGAGTTGGCGACCAAAGCAGATCTGCGCGAGCTGAGAACCGAGATGCTGGACAAGTTCGCCGAGGTCAGGGGCGAAATCGCCGAGGTCAGGGGCGAAATCGCCGAGGTCAGGGGCGAAATCGCCGAGGTCAAGGGTGAAGTCGCTGTGGTCAGAGGGGAAGTTGCCAAGGTGGCGAGCGCAGTCGCCGACTTGAAAATTAGTATGGCGGATTTCAAGACCGGCATCGTCAAATGGCTGGTGGGCTTGGTGGCAGCGATGCTGCTGGGCGTAGGCGGCATGGTGGCAGCGATGGTGGTAACGCTGCTGCGGGTAGCGGGCTGAAAATTGCCCGATTCAACGCCCGGCTAAACTTGCCCTGTACTGCCGTCAGGTGTATATTGCAGGGCCTATGCTATCTGATTCCATAATCGCACCCGGGATCGTAGCGGACGCTGCGCTCCCTTGCGATTCTCGTAGCCCGACCCGCATTACGCCAAGCTGGACACCGGCCGGCCCCAAGGCAGGCGAAGGTCGATAATGGGCATTCTGTGGCGCATCATCGGCATGGCCGGCAATTATCCGACCCGGCTTTCCCTTGCCTACATTACCGCCCTGGTGTCGATTGGGTTCTCCCTGGCTCTCCCGTGGCTCTTCGGCAGCGCCATCGACCTGATGGTGGGCCAGGACCCGGTAACCAAGGGGTTCTTCCGGAAGGACTTCACGCTGACTGCCCTGGTGATGTTCGGCCTCGGGATCCTTGGGGTCAGCCTGGGGCGCGGCTTCTGTGACTTCGCGCGCACCTACACGACGGAATCACTGTCTCAAAAGGTCGCCTTCGACTGCAGGAACCTCCTGTACGACAAGCTCCAGAACGTGAGCTTTGCGTTCCACGACAAGGAACACACGGGCGACCTGATGTCCCGGGCGACGGCCGACGTGGAGGCCATGCGCCGGTTCGTGAACATGGGGATGATCCGCTCGCTGGACGTGGTGGTGCGGATCCTGGCCATTCCGATCATCCTGTTCGTGGTGAACTGGCAGTTGGCGTTGCTGAGCATGATTTTCGTGCCGGCCATCGTCCTGCGCTCCTCCTTCGTTATGCGGGCACTGCGGCGCAAATGGCTGCACGTGCAGGAGGTCATGGGCGAATCGGTAACCGTTCTCCAGGAAAACCTGGCCGGTATGCACGTGGTCAAGGCTTTTGCGTCCGAGGACTACGAGCGTGCCAAGTACAACCGGAAGGCCGAGGAGCTGCGCGTCGAATACTACGACGCCGAGCGGATGCAGGGCACCAACAGCGCGTGGATGACCCTCTACTTCACCTTCGCGCTGGGGATCATCCTCTGGATTGGAGGCTGGCTGGTGGTGCGCGGAGACCTCACACCCGGCCAACTCGCCATGTTCTTCCTTTACCTCAACCAACTGACCTTCCCGATTCGAGCTTCCGCCCAGATCATCAACACCTTCTCCAGGGCGATTTCCTCCGGACAGCGGCTGTTCAACGTGCTGGACACAGTGTCCCCGGTCTCGGAGCGGCCCGACGCACGGGACATAGGCCGCGCCACGGGCCACGTTCGCTTCGACGATGTCGCCTTCGCATATGAGGACCGGTCCCCGGCCCTGCGCAAGGTTGACCTGGACGCGAAGCCCGGCCAGGTAACGGCCATCCTGGGCGCGCCCGGCAGCGGAAAGACCACCGTCGTGAGCCTGTTGCCGCGTTTCTACGACGTAACGTCGGGGCAGATCACCATCGATGGAGCCGACATCCGGGATTTCACCCTGCAGTCGCTGCGACACAACGTGGGCATCGTCCACCAGGACGTATACCTGTTCAGCGCCAGCATCCGGGACAACATTTCCTACGGAGTGGTGGGCGCCACGCAGGAAGACGTGGAGCGCGCCGCCAAGGTGGCCCAACTGCATGACCAGATCATGTCGCTGCCTGGCGGGTACGACACGTGGGTCGGTGAGCGCGGCACCACGCTGTCTGGAGGACAGCGGCAGCGTCTGTCCATTGCGCGCACCATCCTGATCGACCCGCCGGTTCTAATCCTGGACGACTCGACGTCCAGCGTAGACGTAGAAACCGAGCGCCAAATTCACCGGGCCATGACCGAAGTGATGAAGGGGAGAACCACCTTTGTGATAGCGCACCGCCTCAGCACCGTGCGGGAAGCAGACCAGATCCTGGTTCTGGACAAGGGCGTCATCGCGGAACGGGGATCCCACGACGAATTGGTGCGCAAAGGCGGGATTTACCAGAGCATTTACGAACTGCAATTGCGCCCACAGGAGGAAGTGTTGCTGGAGGCTGCGGTGCCGGCTTACGGGAGGGCTGCCCTATGATGCGCGGCGGCGGCGGCATGGGCGGCGGCATGATGCGGGGGATGCGCGGCACCTCCGCAGACAGCATGTTCGCTCCCACCAACGACAACCTGACAGATGAGGACGTGGTCGGGCGCGTGTACGACAACCGGGTCGTAGCGCGCTTCATGACCTACATCAAGCCCTACCGCAAGTTTGCGTTCATCGCGCTGGTGGCATTGCTGACCTACGCGGCGGTGAACGCCGCGATACCGCTGCTGATCAAGTATGGCATCGACTGGGCCATTGCCGAGGGAAGCGTAAACCGCGTCCACGTGATTGGCGCGGCCTTCATGGTCATCACGGTGATCCACTTCCTGTCCAACCGGCTACAGTTCATTTTCATATCGTTGACCGGGCAGCACATCCTGTACGACCTGCGCTCCGGGATGTTCAGCCACCTGCAGAACCAGTCCAACGCGTTCTACCACCGGACGCCCATCGGCCGCATCATGTCCCGCATGCAGTCGGATATCCTGCAGTTGCAGGAGACGTTTGAGCTGCTGGCCCTGGCGTTGGCCGAGCTCGTGACCGTGGGCGCGATCATCATCCTGATGCTGGTGATCGACTGGCAGTTGGCGCTGGTGTGCATGCTGGTGGTGCCGATATTGACGCTGATCATGATGTACTGGCAGCGCTTCGCCCGCCATTCCTTCATGCGCATCCGCCGGGCCATTGCCATGGTGAACGGCGAGTACAACCAGAACATCACGGGCGTGCGGGTGGTGCAGAGCCTGAACCGCCAGGACGAGAACCTGGCGCATTTCCGGACGCTCAACCAGGAGTACCTGGACGCCAACCTGGAAGCGGCGCGCTATTCAGGGATGCTGCAACCTTTGGTTGAGTTGCTGATTGGCCTGGGCATCGGCATCGGCGTGGTGCTGTTCGGCGGATTCCTGCTGCAAAGGGACGCGCTGGAAGTGGGCACCCTGGCCGCGTTCGCTCTCTGGATACAGCGGTTCTTCGAGCCGATACGTCAGCTCACCATGCAGTACAGCCAGCTGCAACGGGCGATGGCGGCCGGCGTCCGCATCTTCGAAGTGCTGGACCTGGAACCGGATGTCAACGACAAACCTGGCGCCGAGCGGCTGCCACAGGTTAGAGGTGAAATTCGCTACAACGACGTGACTTTCCACTACGTTGAGGGCACGAACGTCCTGAAGAACGTCAACCTGCATATCAAAGCCGGCGAAAACGTCGCCCTGGTGGGATCGACGGGCGCGGGCAAGAGCACGCTGGTCAACCTGCTGCACCGTTCGGCCGACGTAACCGGGGGATCGATAACCATTGACGGTCACGACCTGCGCGACGTGACCCGGAACTCCCTGGTGCACCAGATGAGCATGGTTCTGCAGGAGCCGTACCTTTTCTCCGGCACAGTGCGTGAGAACATCCGGTACCAAAATGAAGGCACGACTGACGAGGAAATGATCGCCGCTTCCAAAGCCGTGGGAGCCCATGACTTCATCATGGAAATGGACAACGGCTACGACTCGGAACTGGCAGAACGCGGCGTCAACCTGAGCATCGGGCAGCGGCAGCTGATCAGCTTTGCCCGGGCCATCGTGGGCAATCCCCGCATCCTGGTGCTGGACGAGGCCACGGCCAACATCGACACTCACACGGAGTTGCTGATCCAGCAGGCCCTGAACCGCATCCTGAAAGACCGAACATCGATCGTGATCGCGCACCGGCTTTCGACCATACGCAACGCCGACAAGATCGTGGTGCTGGACCAGGGGCGCGTCGCCGAGGTAGGGTCCCACGACGAGTTGCTGGAATCCGGCGGCGTTTACGCACAGCTCTACGCGATCAACTACGGCCTGTCCGGCCCCAGCGTGGACGTGGCGCCGGTGGGCGGAGAAGTCATCGGAGCGGACGGACTTTCACCGGCGGCAGCCGACTGATCAGACTTGAACCCAACCAGATGAGAGCGGCTTTGGCAGCCGCTCTTTTGGTGCCCGGATACGTTAGTCCTCCGCCAGGAACCCCAGGATAACTGACGCCAACTCTTCCGGTTTGTGGTATCCGATATCGTGGATGGTGTCCGGGATCCAGTGGACCCGTCCGTAGGGCAGGGCTTTTTCAGCGGCGGCCACCATGACCTCGCGCTGTCGCGAAAATTGGGAGTTGGCGCGGTCGGCGCGCGGCCCGGCGGCGACCACCAGCGCAGGCACGGTGATCCGGGGCAGCACCACCGACGGCGGTTCGCTCCACATGGTCTCCAGAACCTGCGCGTGATTCTGCGGGCGCAGGTTGTCGTACATCTGGCCGTCGGACTCCTCGTGGACCATGGTCAGGGCGATTTCGGCCAAGTCTTCGTCCCAACAAAAGGACAGATTGGCGGCAAGGCGTCCCAGGTATTCCTCACGGGTCCCGGCCACGAGACGCGGGGCCAGCCGTTGCCGAAACGCCTCCCACGTGGGTTCGGGCAACAGGCCGCCGTCCTGGAAACCACCGTCGATCATCACCACGCGCGAAACCCGATCCGGAAAGCGCATGGCCAGGTTGCTGGCCACATGCCCACCCCAAGAGTGGCCCAGGGCCGGCGCCCGCGAGATGCCGAAATGGTCCATCAGGCGAACGGCGTCCTCGGCCAGGGTCTGCCAGTCGTAACCGGCGGACGCCTGGGTGGTCGCGCCGTGGCCTCGCTGGTCAGGGGCGATGACGCGGTAACGGTGGGACAGGAAGGGCGCGACGCGACGATACCAGTGTCCTGACGAAGCCAACCCGTGCAGGGCCAGCAGCGGCTCACCTTCACCGCCCCAATCGAGGTAGTGCACGTTCAGGTCGCCGACTGCGGCGATGCCGGATTGAGGAGCGGGATCGTGGCGCGGCGTCTCGGGGTTTGGCATATCCGTCCATTGGCTCCCTTGGTTTGGCGCAGATTATACGCCGGTCGTGTGGTTGCCGCTCTGCTTTCTCGCAGGGAGACAAATCCGGTGTGCTAAAATCGCCCCATAGCTTCCAAATGCCGGGCGAGGGAGTTGCCATGACTGACCGTTATCACCTCGGCGACTATTCCCAATTGGTGGCGGATGCTGCGGCCGAGCTGGATTCCAACCGCGTCCCGGGCCGGCTCCGCGCGCACGATCATACCCTGTGGAGTGAGGATCCAACCGAGATATCGGACCGCCTGGCGTGGCTCACGCTCCCCACGGACATGCGGTCAGAACTGCCCGGGCTTCACGAGTTTGCCAACTCGATCCGCTCGGCCGGCTACCGGCACGTAGCGCTGCTGGGGATGGGCGGCAGCAGTCTTGGCCCGGAAGTCATTCGCCAGGTGATCGGGTGCACCCTGGCTGACGGCGCATACCCCCGGATGCTAACGCTGGACAGCACCGTACCCGAATGGGTGGCAGCAACCACCAGGCAGATAGACCCGAAGCGCACCCTGTTTGCCGTTTCTTCCAAGTCGGGTACCACTACCGAACCCCTGACCTTCTACGCGCACTTCCGTGGCTTGGTGGAAACCGGATTGGGCATCGAGGCCGCCGGCGACAATTTCATCGCCGTGACCGATCCGGCCACGCCGCTGGCCAAACGGGCTGGATCGGAGAATTTTCGTCGCGCGTTTCTGAACAACCCGGACATAGGAGGCCGCTATTCCGTGCTCTCCTACTTCGGGCTGGCGCCAGCCGCGCTTACGGGAGTGGATCTGGATCGGCTGCTGGCGTCGGCGGAGCGGATGCAGGCGCGCTGCCTGAACGACGGGCCGACCGCGGTGAACCCCGGCGGGTGGCTGGGCGCCACGATCGGGTCGATGGTCCAGCACGGGCGGGACAAGCTCACGCTGATCGCCACGGACAGCATGACTCCCTTCGGGCTGTGGGTCGAGCAACTGCTGGCGGAAAGCACCGGCAAAGACGGCACCGGGGTGATTCCCGTGGCGGCGGAACCGCTGCCAAGCGACGTCGATAGCTGCTACGGGCACGACCGTTTCTTCGTGCAACTGCGGTTGGCCGACGACGACAACGCCGGGCCCGATGGGTTGGTGGAACAATTGCAATACGCCGGGCATCCGGTGGCAGTATTGGAGCTGGCCGACGTGTACGACCTGGGGGCCGAGTTCTACCGCTGGGAGTACGCCACCGCCATCGCGGGCCACGTGCTGGGCATCCACCCCTTCGATCAACCCGACGTGCAGGGGGCCAAGGACCGCACCGTCAGCGTGCTGGAGCAGTGGCAGCGGGACGGGAAGTTGCCATCAGCGCGATCGGATGACGCGGCCAAACTGGCCCGTCTCCTTGAAGCCAGCCAAGCCGGGGACTACCTGGCGATCATGGCGTACCTCCCGGACACGGATGCGATACGCGAAACCGTCCACGAACTGCGACACCGGGTCATGGCGAAACACCGGATCGCAACCACCATGGGCTACGGCCCGCGCTTCCTGCATTCGACGGGACAACTGCACAAGGGCGGGCCGGCTTCCGGCATTTTCCTGCAACTCACTTATGATCACCACACCGACATCCCGATACCCGGGTGGGACTTGAGCTTTGGCGTGCTGGCCGACGCGCAGGCGCTGGGAGACCTGCAAGCCCTGGACGATCTCGGGCGCCGCACCGTGTCGGTGGATCTGGGAGGCGACCCCGCCGGAGGCATCAGGCGAATCATCGACGCGCTGTGACCCGGACGGGGCACGCAGCATCAAATCACCAAAGACACTCGCATAGATCGAGCACACGTCCGGCCGGAGCGGCGAACTCAACGGCTCGGCGGGCGCATAAGGAGACGGGTATTTTGGAACTTGGGATGATTGGTCTGGGGAGAATGGGCTCCAACATGACCCAGCGATTGCTGCTGGCGGGGCACGAATTGGTCGTTTACGATCAGAACGTGGACGCGGTTGCCGCCAGTGGCGCCGGCGGGGCGGTGGCGGCGGAGTCGGTTGTGGACCTGGTGGACAAGCTGGCCGCGCCCCGGGCGGTGTGGATCATGCTGCCGGCGGGCGTGGTGACGGACGCCGTGATCGATGAACTGGCAGAGTTATTGGCGTCGGGGGACGCAGTGATCGACGGCGGCAACGCCAACTACAAGGACACGCTGCGACGGGGCGAACGCCTCGCCCAACGGGGTGTGTACCTGCTGGACGCCGGAACCAGCGGCGGCATATGGGGATTGACCGAGGGTTACTCGCTGATGGTGGGCGGCGACGCGGCGACGTTCCGGCGACTGGAGCCGATCTTCCAGGCGCTGGCGCCCGCGGAGGACAAGGGTTACTCCCACGTCGGGCCCACCGGGGCCGGCCACTTCACCAAGATGGTGCACAATGGCGTCGAGTACGCGCTGATGCAGGCCTACGCCGAGGGTTTCGAGCTGCTCCAGGCCAAGCAAGCCGATTTCGACCTGGACCTGACGGCCATCGCCAAGACCTGGCAGCACGGCAGCGTCGTCCGCTCCTGGCTGCTGGATCTGGCAGTGCGCGCGTTGGAAGAGGACCCGGGTCTCGACAGCCTGGCGGCATACGTCGATGACTCGGGAGAGGGTCGCTGGACGGTCAACGAATCGGTGGAGTTGGCAGTACCCACCCCGGCCATCACCGCCGCGCTGTACCAGCGGTTCCGTTCGCGGCAGGATGAGCCTTTCGGAGCGCGCCTGCTGGCCGCGCTGCGCAACCAGTTCGGCGGCCATGCCGTGCGCGAGGCGGGCTCGCAATGATGACATCCGGGCCAACCTTGCTGCACGATGACGGAGGCGACGCAACCGCCATCGTGATCATGGGGGCCAGCGGCAACCTGACGCGCACCAAGCTGGCCCCGGCCCTGTTCAGCCTCTATCGCAAAGGTCGTCTGCCCGACCACCTGCACATCGTGGGCGTCGCGCGGGACGTGATGGCAGACGAGGAGTTCCGAGACGCCCTGCGCGGTTCGATTCCGGATGCCGACGGCGGAGAATGGGATGAGTTCGCCACTCGGCTGACTTACGCCACGGCCGACGTCACCAGCGCGGAGGCGCTCAAAACGCTGTATCAACGCCTGGATGAATTTGACCCGGGCGAAAACGGCAAGCTGAATTGCCTCTACTATCTGGCGCTGGCGCCGGGCCTCTACGAGCCGGCGGTCACCGCGCTGTCCGAGGCCGGCATGGCCGACGAGTGGAACGGATGGCGGCGCATCGTGATCGAAAAGCCCTTCGGGTCGGACCTGATCACGGCGCAGAATCTGAACCATCACGTGCACAGCGTGTTCCGCGAGGAGCAGGTCTACCGCATCGACCACTACCTGGGCAAGGAAACGGTACAGAACCTGATGGTATTCCGGTTCGCCAACTCCATATTCGAGCCGATCTGGAACCGCAACTATATCGACCAGGTGCAGATCACCGTGGCCGAAGACGTGCTGGTCGGCGAGCGCGGCGAGTACTACGACCGGTCGGGCGTCCTGAAGGACATGTTCCAGAACCACCTGCTGCAGCTGCTGGCGTTGATCACCATGGATCCGCCCTACGCGTTCGCCGCCGACGCGCTGCGCAACGAAAAGGTCAAGGCCCTGAGCGCGGTGCGTCGCATGTCGCTGCGGGACGTGCGGGACAATGTGGTGATCGGCCAGTATGACGGCTACCACTACGAGCCCGGCGTGTCCCCGGGATCGCACACGCCGACCTACGCCGCGCTGCGCCTGTACGTGGACAACTGGCGCTGGCACGGTGTCCCCTTTTACCTCCGTTCAGGCAAGGGGCTGTCCCGCAAGACCACGGAGATGATCATCCAGTTCCGATCACCGCCCCACATGCTGTTCCCGGTGCCGGACAACGTTGACATACCGGGCAACACGCTTTCGATCTGCGTCCAGCCCAACGAGGGGATGCGCCTGGAGTTCCAGTCCAAGGTGCCGGACGCCGAGTTGGAAATGAAGCCGGTGTCGCTGGAGTTCCACTACGACGAGGGGTTTTCCGGCATCAATCTGCCCGACGCCTACGAGCGGCTGCTGCTGGACGCCCTGGAGGGCGACGCATCGCTGTTCACCCGCAGCGACGAGATCGAGCTGGCATGGAGCATCATCGACCCCATCGTCCACGGTCTGGATCTGCCGGGCGCGCCAGCTCCGTTCCGTTACCTGCCGGGCATGGACGGCCCGCCCAACAGCGAGGAGTTGCTGCGCAGCGACAACCGTCGCTGGCTGCCCGGCTGCGTTGAGGTGGGGTACGGTATCTGAAAGAAGCGATGACGGCTGGGTAAAATCACGCGGGGGCGACCGATGGCCGCCCCCGCGATTTTTGGGCCGTCGCCCTACGACTAACTGTTGTTGAAGATGTCGTTGGCGATGTCCATGGCGCCGCGGGCGAAGGGGATTCCGGCGTACAGGGTCATGTGGCCGAACACTTCGATGATCTGATCCTGGGTGAACCCGATGTTGAGGGCGCCTCGAATGTGGCTGCGCAGCGGACCCTCGCGCCCCAGAGCGGCGAGGCAGGTCATGGTGCAGAGGCAGCGGCTGGGCAGGTCGAGGCCGGGCCGGGTCCAGGTTGCGCCCCAGTAGTACTCGCCGGTGACGCGGCCAAGCTCACGCTCGGCGTCGGTGGGAGGTGCGGGCCGCGCGCCGCCGCCGGTGCCCATGTAGTTGCGACGGTACTCGTCGCCGCGCTGGAACAGGCTGTCCGGGTCCTCGTTGGCGTCGTGGATGCGGGCCGGCGTGAAGTCAATGCCGCGCTCCTCGAACACCTCCTTGCACCGGGTCAGGGCCTGGATGCCGGCGGGAGCGCCGCCGTACCAGGTGTCATGGATGATCAGCTCCACGACCTGCTCCGGCGTGAGGCCGATATTGAGGGCGTTGCCCAAGTGCCGCTTGAGCTGGACCTCGCGGTTCAGGACGATCAGGCACGACAGGGTGATCATCTCGCGCTGAGCGGGTGTTAGGGCCGGCCGCTTCCAGATGGTGCCGAAGAGTGCCTCGCCGAGTATCCGTTCCAGGTCCGGCGCGATGTCCCACGCGCCGGGCGACGAGCCGCCGGTGATCTGCCCGCCGCCGAACATGCGCCGGGTTTCCTGTCCGCGTTCGTAGCGGTCATCGAGTTCAGTCATGTCATGCCTCCATGTGTGTAGGACCCGCAGGGTCAGCGGCAGTGTAGCAGAAGGGAGTTCGGCACGGGCGCGGCGCGTTGCGGCTGGGGAGATGCTCCTGCTAAGGTGGACCGGCAATCCATCTGTTGCGAAAGGAACCCGATCATGGAAACCATCACGCCGCGCGAACCGGTAGTGCCCCAGCGGCCGACTGAGACCCAAGAAGAAATGAAACTGGGACTACAAGACTACTCAGCGCGCTCGAAAATCTTGATCAACAACCATAAAGAGTTCCTGGCCATGTACCCCGACCAGTGGGTCGCCTTCGGTGACAACTGGAAAATCGTAGCGGCAAAAACCCACGAGGAGGTTCTGCAAAAACTGAAAGAAGCGGGAGGGTATTCGCCTCACTCGGTAGTGCGACGCTTGGAGACCAACCCTCCCCGGCGCATCCCGACCGTATGGCGGAAACGAAAGGGATGATTGCCGGCCGGTTCACCAACGACGGGCTGCCAATCATCGAATGCACCGTCTCCTTGCCTCGGTTTGGTTTGAGTGGACAGGTCACCTTCCTGGTTGATACGGGCTCTGACACCACTATCCTGCACCCCGATGCGGCTGGCGACTTGGGTTGCCCGTTCGACCTGCTGGACAACCCGGCCGAGTTCATCAGTGCAGGCGGCGCTTTGCTCTACTACATCGAGCCAGCCGTGCTTTCTTTCAACCATGTCGATGGCGGCACAGCAGAGTTTGTAATCGACATATCAGTTGCCAAGCCCGATCCAGTCACCGACGACCTTGCCTCCCTGCTGGGCCGTGACGTGCTGAACCAAGTCCGCATGGAGTACGATTTCCCGCGCGGCAGCCTGGCGTTGCATCAAGAGTGAACGGGGTGCGGTGAATTCGCGCGGAGCGGCTGCATTCACATTGGATCACTTAGATTGATCGTGTCCGCCGTCATGGCGACGGAAGCGAGGTATTCGGCGGGCACGGCTTCCAGCGCGGGGTGGCTGAGTAGAGCGTCGATACACTCATGGCTGCCGCCGACATAAGTGGAGTCCAGGTCGATGTCGGTGGCGACGAACCAGGTGCGGTCTGCCGGCCACCAGATATTGGGTGGCTCGGATAGGAAATTGGCGTAGAACGCGGTTATGTCATGCAACTCACCCGTGTAGAGCAGATAGTTGCGGTCGGAGCCTCGGATCCGCTGCGCCCTACGGATGTCACGGGGCATGGGCAGCGGCCTGCCGCTCCCATCTGAAGTGAGCATGGTAGCGCCGCCGGAGTATTGACCGTAACCCTCCCAAATTCCGAAATAGCACTGCTCCGGCGTGTCGGTGAATTGAGCCAGCAACGGCAATAATTGGGCGGCCACCTCCTCATCCAGGCTGCCGTGGTTGGGATCATGATCCCAGGGAGATGGATCCGCGCCATGGCCGGGCACGGGAGAGCTGATGCCCACAAAGGACATCTGCGGGTGGTACACCCTGCCGGACCAAGCGGCCACAGCCGACCACGGCACCATCCGGTCGGATGCGCCCCACGCCGGGTGCAGCACGCGAGCGTAGCCTTCGTATCCGCCCGGCACCAGCGCACAGACTGATGCGAAAGCGAAGGGAAAACTTTCCTCTACCCAGCGTCCGGGAGACACATCGGTCAGGAATCTGAGATTGGGAGGATGCACGCTGTATTCCGATGCATCCAATTGACCACCGCTTGATGCGGTCGGCTTCTGCCGCAGCCTCGACAACCAATTCAGCATGTCCACCCTCCCCAAGCGTCGTGCTATTATCCGACCATGATAGACCTACTGATTTCCAATGGACAGGTAATCGACGGCTCGGGCAGCCCCGGGTTCCGCGCGGCGGTAGCGGTATCGGGCGACACGGTGACGATCCACCGGGGCGATGACGCGGATCTGCGTGAAAACGCGAGTCGCGTGATTGACGCGACGGGCCACGTCGTTTGCCCCGGGTTTGTAGATCTGCATTCCCACGCCGGCCTCACGATCCTCGGAGAGCCACACCACGATCCGAAAGTGCGCCAAGGCGTGACCACCGAATTGGTGGGCATCGACGGGATTTCCCACGCGCCCTTCAAGACCCAAGAGGAACTGCACCGGTACATCTGGCTGGACGCGGGGCTGAACGGCTACCCGCCGATGCCGGCGGACTGGCTCACGGTGGCCGACCTGCTGGGCAAGTACGACAACACCGTGGCCATCAACATGGCCTACATCCTGGGCAACTCCCCGGTGCGCATCTGGAGCGTGGGCTGGGCGCAGCGGGATGCGACGGAGGGAGAGATCGCCGACATGAAGTCGGTGGTGCGCGAGGCCATGGAGGAGGGGGCCTGGGGGCTGTCAACGGGACTGGACTACCCGCCGGGAGCCTACGCTGATACCGACGAGCTTGTGGCCCTGTCGGAGACGGCGGCTTCGCTGGGAGGAATCTACCACACCCACACCCGGGCCAGCCTGCTGAGCCAGGGGTACCTGGCGCCGTGGCACGAGGCGGTGGAGATCGGCCGGCGCAGCGGGATCCCGGTCCACCTGACCCACTACCGGCAGTCGGTGTCAGGCGTGGGCAGCCACCTGGGTCACCTGGGGTTGGTTGAGGACGCAAGGGCCGAGGGCATCGACTGCACCTTCGACTGCTACACCTATCCGTACTCCGGGACGACGCCGACCATCGGGTTGCCACACTGGGCCAAGGACGGCGGGCCGGAGCGGCTCATTGCCGCGTTGCAGGATGCCGACGACCGGGCGCGCATGAAGCGCGAGATCACGCCGAGCCGGCTGGAGAACAACTGGCTGACCAATTTCACCAAACCGGAGAACCGGATCTACGACGGCCGGCTCATCACCGACATCGCGGAGATGCGCGGCCAGGATCCCGCGGACGCGCTGTTCGACCTGCTGCTGGATGAGAACCTGGGCATCAGCACGGTGGGGTTGGGCACCAACGCGCAGACGCTGTACGCCTTCGTGTCCCACCCCTACGGGATGATCGCGTCGGACGCCATCATGTTCGGCGAGTATCCCAACCCACGAACCTACGGGTGCTTCCCCATCGTGCTGGCGGAGTTCGTGCGGGCCGAAAAGCACCTGCGGTTGCCCGAAGCCATCCGCAAGATGACGTCCTTCCCCGCGCAGCGGCTGGGCATCCCCGACCGCGGACTGCTACGCGACGGGTTCAAGGCGGACATCGTGGTGTTCAACCCCGACACGGTGAAAGCCCTGGCCACCAAGGAGAACCCGAAGCAGTACCCGGTGGGCATCGAGT
This sequence comes from Chloroflexota bacterium, assembly GCA_028873965.1. GTDB lineage: Bacteria > Chloroflexota > Dehalococcoidia > Lucifugimonadales > UBA3495 > Bin87. The sequence continues at coordinate 65,539 of JAPPMU010000052.1, read as the reverse complement.
ACGTCATCGTCAACGGGCAGGTGGTGATCCAGCAAGGCGAGAACACCGGGGCGTTGCCAGGGCGAGCGCTGCGTCGGGGCCGGCCGGCAACCTGAAGCGCACGATGTCGGACTCGGTCTCCCCCGACTACCGTTACTGTCCCTGGTGCGCTGACCCTTTGGACACTAAAGTCCGAGGTGGTCTGCCCCGGCCGTCCTGCGGGTCATGCGGGTTCACGCATTTTCGCAATCCGGCGGTGGGCGTCGCGGTGGTAGTGCTGGACGAAGAGGGTCGGGTGCTGCTGGGGCGACGGTCAGCCGGCGGTAACGTGGGAGAGTGGTGCATCCCATGCGGTTATGTCGAGTGGGGTGAAGACATCCGGGACGCGGCGCGGCGGGAGTTTGAGGAAGAGACGGGGTTGCTGGTGCAAATCGGAGAGGTGTGCGCCGTACACTCCAACTTTCACAACGCGGCCTCGCTGACTGTGGGAGTGTGGTTCTACGGAACCATTGTCGGCGGCCAGGCGCAGGCATCTGACGATCTGGATCAGGTCGAGTGGTTCGCACCGGATAATCCGCCGGAGCCGCTGGCCTTCCCGACGGACCGGCTGGTGCTGGCGGATTTGGACGCCAAACGGGCGACAGCGCAATGACCAGGCGCGCCGTCGTCATCCAACACCACCCGGTGGAAACACTCGGGAGCAACTTTGCCGGCATCCTGTGTGATGCGGGGTTCGAGTTAACCACCGTGCCGGTGCATAAGGGCGCTCCGGATTTTGCCGAGTTCGACGCCCCGGATATATCCGATGTCGATCTGATAGTAGCCCTGGGCGGGCCGATGTCGGCCAACGACAACTTTCCCGCCCTGATACAGGAGATGCAGTATCTCCGCGTCGCAGCCACCGGGGACGTGGGCAACTGCGAACCGACGCCGGTGGTGGGGGTCTGTCTGGGAGCGCAACTTCTTTCCCGCGCTCTGGGCGGAACCGTTGCGCCCACCGGCGGCTACCAGTTCGGGCTGCGTAAAATTGACATTACCGAAGCCGGTCGCACCGATCCGGCCTTTGGCGAGATCAACATTCCACTGGTTCCCACGCTGCACGGCGAGCAGTTCACGGTGCCGCCGGGCTCGACCTTGCTGGCTGAGGGCACCATGCTGCGCCGAGACGGCGGGTACGTTCGCTTCCCGATGGCGTTTCGTTACGGCATCTCATACGGTTTCCAGTTTGAACCGCAGCTGACGCTGGAGGAGTTGCGCGTCTGGAACCGGGAACTCGCAGGCGACTACGAGCTGATGGGAGAACGGTTCGATCCCATAGAAGAAGCCGCGCGAAACTTGCGGGAGTTCACGGCGTTCGCACCGCATCACGAAGCGCAGATGGGGCGGATGCTGCTTGCGCTGTTGGCGCAGGCTGGGCAGTCGTAGACAAGGACCGGTCATCTGATCAAGGCCCGGATGCAGTTCTCAAACGGGTGATGTGGCATAATCGCAGTCTACGGCCGGTGGGCGCAGGATTAACGAAAACCACCGCAACAAATCCCCATCCGCCATGCTTGTACTCCACACCGCACAACTCGAGGAGCGGCTGGTCCTGTGGGGCGAGGACTCCGCCGCGAGGCAGGACCAAACCAACGCGGACCGGCATCCCGGCTGCGCCGATATCGACCTGCTGCTTGAGGCCATCGATCTGCCTGACTACGACATCATGGCCGGCGAGGCAACCGTTTGGCTGCCCAGCAAGGGAAACACTCCCCTGCCGTCAAGCCCGCTGGCCGGCGACGCCCCCAAGTCCCGGGCCAAGCCCCGCATCCGGCCTTGGCGGGTGTCCGCAATTCGGCTGGACGCCGGAGCAGCCGCCGAGTTCCTGCAGAGCTGCCAGGACCGGCCCGTGCTGAAACCCGGTGTTATCCTGGGGCCGGAGGTCGCCTACTGGTATCGGGCCTACCGGTTCGGCCTCTCGCTGGCGACGCGGCAGCAGTACCTGCCCACTGTGACCGGACGCGGCGATAGGGTCATTGCGACATGGAAGCCGCTGTTCATCGGAGATGACGCTCACCGGCTGGCCCAACTGGCCAGTCTGATGCCACCGTCGGCCCGCTCGGTAACCAACGCCGCGGCCCCGCAACCTCCCACGCCGGCCGCATCGACCGTACTGAGAGCCTTCCTCGACGTCACGGTGGATCACCTGGTCCGAGGCGCCCTGGGTCCCGATGCCGCGAACGGCGGGGTCGATTCGGCTCACGACGCCTGGCTCCACTCCCTCAGCTCCGCCGATGGGATCATCGACGCGCCTCTGGTTCAGCTGCAACAGTTGCGCCAGCAGGTGTCGGAGTGGCATCGTCCCATCGCTGCCGCTGCCAACGCGCCCTATCGTCTCTGCATCCGGCTGGAGGAGCCGCCGGAACCGGCGGATGACGAGGCTCCGGCCATCGGCCAGGGCGACTGGTATCTCCGCTACCTGCTCCAGCCCCACGACGACCACAGCCTGCTGCTGCCCGCCGAAACCGTCTGGAAGCGCCGGCGCAGGGACGCCCGCAACCCCGATTTCAGCCCCAGGGAGTTCCTGCTGTCGTCCCTGGCCCAGGCTGCCAACCTGTGTCCGCCCATCGCCGCGAGCCTGCACGGCAAGCGGCCCGCCGGCCAGAAGCTGCCCACAGCGGGGGCCCACCAATTCCTGAACGCCGAGGCTCCGGCCCTGCAGCAGGCCGGTTTCGGGGTACTGCTCCCCGCGTGGTGGACCCGTCGCGGCTCCAGAACCCGGCCCGCCATCCGCGCCAGGGTCAAAACACCGTCCATGCAGGGGGGCGGCCACATCAGCCTGTCCACCATGCTGGACCTGGACGTGATGGTCGCGCTGGGCGACCAGACGATAACACCCGAAGAACTGGCAGAGCTGGCGGAGCTGAAGACGCCCCTGGTGCGTCTGCGGGGGCAGTGGGTGGAAATCAACGCCGACGAAATCCGCGAGGCCGCCGACTTCTGGAGCAACAAGCAGCAGGTCAGCGTCCGGGACGCTATCCATATCAGCCTCGACGCCGACGACCGGGCGGCGGACGACAACGTCTCCCTGCAGACCGACGATTGGATCGCCCGGCTGATGGAACAGCTGGACGGGAAGACGCAGATCGAAAGGCCGGACGCTCCCGCATCGTTCCAAGGCTCGCTGCGTCCCTATCAGGAGGCGGGCTACGCCTGGCTGACCTTCCTGCGCCAGTGGGGCCTGGGCGCCTGCCTGGCGGACGACATGGGCTTGGGCAAAACCATCCAGACCCTGGCGGCCCTGCAGCTTGACGAGGAGGAGGGCAACGAACGGCCCAACCTGCTGGTGTGCCCCACCTCGCTGATGTACAACTGGCAGCGGGAATCAGCGAAGTTCACCCCCGACCTCAACGTGATGCTCCACCACGGCCCAGGGCGAAAACGCGGCGTCCGCTTCCACAAGACAGCCTCGAACCACCAGATCATCGTCACCAGCTACGGAACCATGCTGCGCGATGCCAAATTCCTCAGCGACGTGCCGTGGCGCGCCGTGATACTGGACGAAGCGCAGAACATCAAGAACCCGGTATCCCGGCAGGCCCAGGCCGCCAGGAACCTGCCCGCCGACTACCGCGTTGCCCTTACCGGAACCCCGGTGGAGAACCACGTGGGCGACCTGTGGTCCATCATGGAGTTTCTGAATCCCGGCTTGCTGGGCACCCAGGCCCAGTTCAAGCGCAACTACTTTGTCCCCATCCAGGCCAACCACGACGCGGCCGCCGCCAGCCGGCTCCAGAAGGCCACCGGCCCGTTCATCCTGCGCCGGGTCAAGACCGACCGGTCCATCATCGACGACCTGCCCGACAAGCATGAGACCAAGCAATACTGCAGCCTGACCCGTGAGCAGGTGACCCTCTACGAAGCAGTGCTGCGAGAGGCGGAAGCCCGCATGGAGCAGCAGGAGGGCATCCAGCGCCGGGGGTCCATCCTGGACACCCTCACCAAGCTGAAGCAGGCGTGCAACCATCCGCGTCAGCTCCTGGCCGACAACTCCCCCATCGCCGGACGCTCCGGCAAGATGGAACGTCTGCACCAGCTGCTGGACGAGATCATCCCCAACGGAGACCGCGCGCTGGTGTTCAGCCAGTTCGCCGAGATGGGCGCCATCATCCAGCGGTACGTGCAGGAGAACTTCGGCATCGAGACGCCCTTTCTCCACGGCGGCGTGTCGCGCCGCGTGCGGGACGGCATGGTGGAGCGGTTCCAAAACGATCCCCACGGGCCGCAGGTGTTCGTTCTCTCCCTCCGGGCGGGCGGCTCCGGCCTAAACCTGCCCCGTGCCAACCACGTGATCCACTATGACCGCTGGTGGAACCCGGCCGTGGAGAACCAAGCCACGGACCGGGCCTTCCGCATCGGCCAGACCAAAGACGTCCACGTCCACAAGCTCATCTGCGCCGGCACCCTGGAGGACCACATCGACGCCATGATCGAGGCCAAGGGCGATACCGCCGAGCGGGTGGTGGGCGGCAACTCCGAGAGGTGGCTCACCGAATTGTCCAATGCCGAGCTGCGTGAGGTGCTGGCCCTCAGCCTGGACCACGCCGACGACTGACCGCCCGTCCAACCCAAAGGAAACTCAACGCCATGGTGTACTACGACTATCGACCCACCATCCGGGCCAGGGGAGGCATCCGGGCCCAGTCCAGGCGCGGCGACTTCGGCTCCAGCTGGTGGGCCCAGAGGTGGCTGCAGACCCTTGAAAACTTCCGCATCGGCGCCCGCCTCAGCCGGGGCCGCTCCTACGCCCGGCGGGGTCAGGTCCTTTCCGTAGACGTGGAGCAGGGCGTGGTGAACGCGCTGGTTCAGGGGTCGCGCAAGACTCCCTACCGCGTGACCATCGAGGTGGACACCATCAGCGCGGGCGACTGGGAAGCGCTCCGGGAGGAGTTCGCCCAGCAACCCATCATCGCCGCCAGCCTGATATCGGGACGGATGCCCGACAACATCGAGGACGCCTTCCGTGTCCGGGGGCTGTCCATGTTTCCCGACAGCGAGGACGATCTCGAAACCGACTGCACCTGTCCCGACTGGTCCAACCCATGCAAACACGTCGCCGCAGTCTACCTGCTGCTGGGGGAGGAGTTCGACCGGGACCCGTTCTTGATCTTCCGGCTGCGGGGCATGGAGCGGGAGGAGCTGCTGGGTGATGACTTTCGCCAGTCCGCCCAGACCCTGGACGGGCCGCCGGCTCCCCCGGAACCCCTGCCGGCGGACCCAGACGACTTCTGGGCCAATCCCGCGCATCGGCTGGCGGAATGCGATCTCACCGGCGCTTTCACGACGCCCGACGCCCCGGCGGCGCTGCCCCGGCAGCTGGGCCGGTTCCCCTTCTGGCAGGGCGAGCAGGAATTCGTTCCCGCCCTGCAGCGCATCTACCAGGCCGCATCCCGGCGCGCCATCGACAGCTACACCCGGCAGGCGGAGCCGGAGGGCGCGCCTCCGAACAGTTGACCATCGGTCAGGGGAATCGATCCGGTCCGGCGTTGGCACCGAGACACCGGGAGCAACCAAAATCAGAAGGGCGGCCAAGGCGAAAGCTCCGGCCAAGGAGCGGGATAAGGGGCGGCGTGAAGGGTTGCGCCTCTACAGCGTCCGCATTGCCGAGGCGAACTGGCGTTGTGGAGTACGCGACGAGGCAACCAGTGTGGCAAAGCTCCCACTCACGCCGGAAGTCAAAGAGTTTTTGCTTGTCGAACCCCCCGCAACGGATTAAAACGCCTGCGGGGCAGCTGCGAAGGCTGCCCCGACAGATTCACTGAGGCAAACGGCCAGACTACAAGGGCAGGTGCACAGCCTCGCCGGTTTGCGCGCTTACGGTCACGGCTTCGGTCCACTCCATGTAATGGACACCGATGTTGAACGGGGTGCGCATCACCGGGGCCCCGTCGCGGATCGAGGCGATGAATTCCTGCTCGACGGCCCACGAGTAGCGGCTCTCCGGGGGATTGGCAATTTCCTGCAACTCGGAGTCGCCGCGCTTTCCGCCATAGACGCGCATCTGGTTGTCGACGTGGATCGTGCCGTCGGTTCCATGGAGCCAGACCGAGTTGCCAGGAGACAGGCCGGCGCAGGCGCTGAACCGGAGATGGGCGTTGGCGCCGTTGGCCAGGCGGCACAGGATGTCAACGGTGTCCGGCACGGTCACCGAACGCCAGTTGCCGTCGTCATCCTTGCGGTGGGGAACCGTAATCTGGCTCATGGCCATGACCTGGGTGGCGCGGCCGACCCAACGGATCATCGCTTCGTACCAGATGCCCATATTCAGGATGTTGAAGCCGCTCATGTCGCGGTCCTGGCGCCAGTGGAGCGTGGAATCGCGGTCGGCAAAGCCGGTCTGCGACTGGACGTCCACGGATACCAGGTCGCCCAGGAAGCCCTCGGAAATCAGGCGGATCAGCAGGTCGTCGATGCCGAAGCTCATCGGCGAAGGCACGATCTGGGCAACCAGGTTGGGGGAAGCCTGAGACGCGGCCAGCATCTCGTGGGCTTCGGCGGCACTCATGGCCATCCGCGCCTCGCAGAGCACATGCTTCCCGGCCGCCAGCGACGCCATGGTCAGGGTACGGTGCATATAGGGCCAGGTGCCGATGCAAACCGCGTCCAGGCTCTCGTCTTCCAGCAGCTCTTCCCAATTGTCGTACACGGTGGGAATGTTGAAGGCGTCGGCAACTCGCTGGCCCGACTCGCGGGACCGGTTGGCGACGGCGCCGATCTCCACGCGGGGGGTGTCGTTGAACCCCGGAATGTGTCGATCGCGAGTATTGCGGCCGGCGCCGATCAGGCCGACGCGGACGGATTCGATTGCCACAGTGGTACCTCCTGAAGATACTTGGCAGCGCGCCAGGGTATGAAAGTGATGGCGCGGCGCAAGCGATTATAGGGTAAGCCTCACAGCACGGTCAAAACGGCGTTTGCCCCCATGCGCGCCCGCTTTCTTTCAAGATGTCATTACGAGCGCAGCGTGGCAATCTCGTTGCCGGAGGGGCCGTTGCACACGCTCCGATCTCGCCACGTGGTTCGACAGGCTCACCACGAGCGGCTTCGCACCTCGCGATGACAAACCAGGTATGCGTGAGGCGGTGGCACCCCATTGACGCTCTACCCGATGGCGCCGCGGCGGATTTGCTGCAGGGCCATCTGCGCGTGCCACTCCATGGCGCCCAGGCCGACCACACGCACCCCGACATCGAAATAGCGTCGGGCCGAGGCAGCCATGGCGTCGAAGTCCGGCGAGTCCAGGCCCATGTTGTACATGATGGCCGCGCCGTGACTCTCCGCAGTCTTTACGGCATTCTCCAACAGACGCATGACCTTGGGGTCTTCGTACTTGAACGGCACGCCCAGGATCTTGGTCACGTCGCCGGCGGCCAGCCACACCAACCTGATACCGTCGATGGCCAGGATGTCGTCCAAATCTCGCAGACCGCCCTCGCTCTCCACGGTTGGCACCACCAAAGTCCCCTCTCTGGTTTTACGGTTGAATTCCGGGAAGTCTTCGGCGGTATCGAAACGGCGGAGATGTATCAGGCGGTGCCAGTCGTCCCGCAGGCCCATCAGTTCCTGGACCTCCTCTTTGGAGCCCACCGAAACCGTGACGGCGGTAGCGCCAAGAGCAAAGGCCCGGGCCGCGTCGGAAACGGTGCGCCGGTCGGTGCCGGTGGCCCACGGAAACGCCTGCACCCGGATCATGGGGGAGATGCCCGTACCCCGGGCCGCCCGGATCAGGTGGGCGATGTTGTCCCAATCGTGAGCGGTGAACATCATGTCGGCCATGAAGCAGTCCATGCCCGCCAGCCCGGCCACTTCCACCAAGTTCGGGTGACTGAACACGTAAGCACACAGGGACGGTTGTCCCGATTCGAGATTGGCCAGCAGCCGGTCGGTCGATGGGTCCGGAAAGAGCACGGGGCACCTCGCAGTCGAAAAATGATTTGAAGGCATCGTACCAGAGGTTCGTGCATGTCTATTGGACGAGTCAACGCGGCACACGGTGGATAGCATTCCCCTGAACGCTCACCGCCTCGCGCGTGACTATTTTGTCATCACGAGGAGCGAAGCGACGTGGCGATCTCGTCACCCGAAGAATCGCTCCTCCATCAACGAGATTGCCACGCTTCGCTCGCAATGACACTTCGGGCGAGACTGGGTACGCATGAGGGGATACGGCGGAAAGCGATCACTGGAACGCTCACCGCGTCGTGACTCGATAAATGGTCGTTCCGTGGTTAGCGTAGGCCAATTCGAGGGTGCCGTCCTCAACCATCCGGTCGAATTTCTCGATGCCGTGGGGGAGGTAGTAGATCCGCTCCAGGTCGCCCACGACGATGTAGCGCACGCCGTACTGGTCAATCAGTTCCAGCGCCGCGTTCTTGCTGAGGGTGTTGTAGATGCTGGACACGTCCCGCGCGCGGCGCTGGATCAGGTCCCAGTCGTTGCGCTGCTGGGTCTGGTGCCACGGCCAGCCGATCACCGTGGGCAAGCCGGTGTACACCGACATGCGGCCGTTCCACCGGTACTGGTCGCCATGCGCCTCCAGGATCACCGGCGACCCGGACACGTTGTCCTGCAGCCACCGGATGGCGTCGGCGTCCCAGCGGATTTCGATGGGCTCGTCGCGCTCCCAGTGCACGGCGTCCGGCATCCACGCCGCGCCGTCCAGGGTCAACGGCGTGGAGTGGAAGCGGTCCTGGATACGCACCGGCGTCGCCAGCACCGGATAGATCATCACCCCAACGGCCACGACACAAACGAGGGCCGCGAACGATAATCGAACGGTACTACCGAGCATAGTCTGACGGATCCGCCACGCGGTCCAGCCGCGCCAGAAACCGTAGGCTCCGGCTACACCGAACAACAGCCACGCCACCAGGTAGTACTTGAACACCGTGTTCATGCGCGCGATGTCCCCTTCGACGCGGACGAAGTCAACCCCGATGCCAATGGCCAGGGCAACCGTCAGCATACCCAGCGCCGCCACGTCGGATCGGGTGGCCGGCTCACGGCCGTCGAGCAACGTCGTTGCCAGCGACCAACCGGTCAGCGTCAGCAGGACCATGAGCACGCCGGCGGTCAGGAACCCGGCAGCCCAGAAGCAGCACGCCAATGCAATCCCAACCACCACACCCACCATGAGCCACTGGTGCGCCGCTGGAACCGGAGTCGCGGCTCTGAGCCTGGCCAGCAAGGGAACGACTGCTCTCGGCAGGGTCGCCGAAAGCAGGGCCACCGCCGCCAGCAGCGGCAGCGCGTGGATCAGCAGGTAATTGATCAACGGGGTACGCCACCGGGTGGGTTCTATGCCCGTGCCGAACGTTTCCGTCGCGCCGTGGAACGGCAGGAAAGCGACGTAGCTGACCGCAGCGGCCAACAATGCGAGGGCAATCCCCAGCGCCAACCGCACCTTGAGATTGCCCGGCATCAACCATGCGGCGGACGCCGCGAACCCGACCATGAGCAGGGCGTATGCGGGATATTCCCAGGAGTTGATGGTCCACAGGCTGCCCACCGCCAGGCCCATCAGCGCGACGCACACCCAGGTCCAGATGCTCTTCGGCCCGCTGCGCGACACTCCGAGCAGGGCGGCGAACCCCAAGGCCACCGCCAGTAGCGCGAAGGGCATGGTCATCATGTGGGCGTGGAGGTCGGCGAACAGGAAGGTGAAATACGGGAACTCGGTGATGTGAAATCCCAGATCGACTTGATTGCGCGTCTGCAGCCACGGCACCAGAGCGTTGGGTTCAAAGTTGGGGATCTCCGGTATGGCTCTGCTGCTTCGCCAGAAATCGAAGGCCGACAGGGTTACGGGTATCCCGTTCATGCGAGCAGACAGGATGTGAAACAGCTGGACTACTCCGTCCAAGTTGCCCGCAACCGCCACCATCACGGCGCTGACGAGACCGACCACCGCCGCGCTACCGGGCAGCCATCGTCGCAAGTTGCCCCACGGAACTTCCCGGCCAGTGCTACGTGCCGGCTGATCGGTTGGCAGGAAATCTGCACGGACGCCGCAAGCGGCTTTGACGAAGTAGTACGCAAGCGCGCCGGCCCCGGTGGCGGTCAGAGCGAACAGGGTCGGCACGGCCAGGTTGAACGCCGTCGCCGGCGGGATGCCGGTCAGACGGGTGGGAATGGACAGGATGAAGTAGCCCCAGTAGTAGTAGTTCAGGTACCCGCCAGCGAACCAGGGATCGTAGGGCGGCAGCACCGTGGAGCGGGTCACGGCGGTGAAATAGGCGAGTTCCATGGGCTTCTCGCCGCCGCGCCACGGGTGCCACAGGTCGGGATTGGCCGCCCGGATCAGCACGAAAGCCAGGTACGCCAGCACGAACAGCGCCTCGGCGGCGATGACCATGCGCCAGTGTTCCCGCAGCCATCCGGCAATATCTCGCCAACTGACCGCCAGGACCGCGGCCGACGGTATCGCCACGATCACCATGGCCAGACTTATGGCGGCAATCGAGAACTGCACTGCGCCGGAGTTGACCAACAGCCATGCCACCCACACCACCAGGAGCAGCCCCACCACGCGGGAGAACAGGAGGCCCCGGTCGTGCAGCGGGCGGAGAACCCACCAGGTCAGCGGGAACGCGATCAGGCAGATCAGCTCCAAGGCCAGGAACCAGCTGAGCCACGGGACGCGGTTGGGCCAACCATCCGGACGAAACACATCCGACCAGGTGCCGCCTTCCTGTTGGGTATCCAGGTCTTGCGGCGAGAGCATCAGCGGCGCAGTGTCCTCGGTAACGGGAGACGCGTCGTCGATGCGAGACCTGATTTCGCTGGAAGGCAACCTATCGACGTCGCGGAATACCAACACCTGCGGGTGGTCGTATCCGATGACGTTCTCGTCGGCGTACCCCAGGTTCAGCCCGATGCCGCCCCCCGATCCCGCCGCGCCGTTCTCGATGCGAACCGGCACGGGGAGGCCGGCCCGCGTGTAGGGGTCGTCGCGCAACTCGAAGCCGGCCAGTGAGGGATAGGAAGAGAATGATCGCTCCAGCCGGTAGCCCAGGTCTCCGGCGAACAGCAGGCGAAGGAACGCGGAGCTCTGCGGGTACTCGTCGGACAATCGGGCCACCGACCCGTAGGCGCGGTTGGAATAAAAGACCAGGTAATCGCTCGATGACAGCCGTCCGGCCAACTCGGGAATCTTGCTGCGGTCGCTGTCGGGATGGTAGGCCGCGAAGGTCCAGACGTCGTACCTGCCCAGGTCGGGAATGCGCTCATCCCAATAGGAGCCGCCGTTGATGATGGACGAGCTTGATGGGACATTGGCGTTGATCCACTCCGCGGCGGCGACCGCAGTGTGGGGCCGGCCGTAGATACTGGAGAAAGCCAGAGCGTAAAGGATGGTGGACGCAACAACGATGACCAGAACGGCAATGCTGGCCGGATAGGCGTACCGACGGCTCGCCGCCACGACCGTCTGCCAACGCGATGAGTGCTGATCGGGCAGCGCGTCGGGTTCCATCGGCCGGCCCGTCGCCGAAACCACCATGCCACCGGTGGGAGGCGTCGCGTGCCACTCCTCAGAAAACGGCGCGTCGTCGCCGAATAGCGGCTCATCGAAGATCAGGTCGTCGCCAATGGTGGGCGGGGTCGCGTGCCACTCCTCAGAAAACGGCGCGTCGTCGGGCAAGTCGCCGGAACGCTCTCGGTCGGCTCTCCGCCGGCCCTGCGCCCATTCCACGGCAGCCACCAGCATCCGCGCTCCCATGAGCACGTAGAAAGGCATCAGCGGGAAAACGTAGCGCAGGAACTTGACCTCGAACAACTCCAGGAACACAAACGCCGGCACCGCCCAGGCCAGCAGCAGGAGGTCAAACCGCTGCAAATGTCCGCCGCGCCATGCCAGCCAGGCGGTGAACGGAGCGGCCAGCCAGGCGACGATTCCCAACGGCAGCCCCAGGCCCCAGATCGAGGTCTGCCGGATCTGGTACCAGAAAGCCGGCGTGTCGGCGTACTGCCAGGTGAACGGCCAGTGGCCGGCCTCCCGGGCCATTTCGGCCTGGGCCCGGATGTCCGCAACAAACGTGCCCAAATCCAGGAAGGCGTAAGGAGTGGTGATGAAAAATGCCGCCAACGCCAGCAGACCGGCGAGCACAACCATCGGCGCGAATCTCACGGCCGACCATACCGTGAGGTCGGCCCACCGGCCGCCGGCGCGGTCCTTCCAGGTCCAGAGGAACACTAGCGCCAGCGGAGCGAGGATGGGAGCTACCGACACCTTGGGAGCCATGGCCAGGCCGACCAGCAGGCCCAGCAGGGCGGCATCGCGGATGCGTCGAGTGTCCATTAACCCGAGCATCGCCCACAGCGCCGCCAGCGAAGTGAGCACGGTGAAAGGTTCCGGCCGGTAGAAATGGGCGTGCTGGATGTGGATGACGGCAAATGTCGTGAGAGCGGCGGCAAGCAAGCCCGTCCATGCGCCGTACATCCGCCGTCCGATGACGAACATCAGGGCCACCGACCCGGTGTCGGCTAGGGCGGCCAGCGTGCGGCCGGCGAACCGCATATCCATTGCGCCCCAATCGGTGAATAGTTCGGCCACCGACCGGATCAGCACCAAGGCGTAGATCAGGGCGCTGCCCAGGGGGAACCAGTGGGGGTTGAGGGGGCTGCGTTCCGCCGACAGCGCGGTTTCAACGTCGGGCAGGCCGACCCGCATCTCGGGCCACTGGGCAAGCCAGGTCTCGTGTCCCGGCGCCTCGGTGAGCACGCGGAACATGTCGTCGGCGCGCAGGTAGAAAGACCGCTCGTCCGGGTGGAATCCGTGGCCGTGATCCCAGTCAATGCCATACAGGCGGAGGGCCAACGCGGCGATCAGCAGTACCGGCAGCAGAAAATTAGGCCCCCACAGCCTACGCAGGGGGGCGAAGAGGCGAAGCCGGTGGGGGTCCATGGGCAGCGAGCGCATCAACTGCCAGGAATTGCTATGAAATCAGGCAGCACAGGTCGGCGGTGCGGCAGGAGTATCCCCACTCGTTGTCGTACCAGCCCAGGATCTTGACCATGCTGTCATCCAGGACCATGGTGCTCAGTCCGTCGAAGATGCAGCTATGGGTGTTGCCGCGGATGTCCGAGCTGACGATGGGGTCCTCAGTGTATTCCAGGATGCCCTTCAGGGGGCCCTCGGCGGCGGCCCTGAAGGCGGCGTTGACCTCGTCCTTGGTGACGTTCTGCTTGAGGTCAGCCACGAAGTCGGTGGCTGACCCGATGGACGTAGGGATGCGGTAGGCTATGCCGTGGAGCTTGCCGTTCAATTCGGGCAGCACCACGCCCACAGAACGGGCGGCCCCGGTACTGGTGGGGATGATGTTCTGGGCGGCGGCCCGGGCCCGACGCAGGTCCCGGTGGTTGCGGTCCAGGATGCTCTGGTCGTTGGTGTAAGCGTGGATGGTGGACATCAGGCCGCGCTCGACGCCAAAAGCATCGTGGAGCACCTTGACCATGGGCGCGAAGCAGTTGGTGGTGCAGGAGGCGTTGGAAATGATCCGGTGCTCGTCGCCCTTATAGGCCTCGTCGTTGACCCCCAGGACAATGGTGGCGTCAGCGCCACGAGCCGGAGCGGAGATGATCACCTTGTCCGCGCCGCCGCTGTCGATGTGGGCCGCCGCTTTGGCGGCGTCGGTGAAGCGGCCGGTGCATTCCACGACAATGTCGACGCCCATCTCGGACCAGGGGATGTTCGCCGGATCGGATTCCTGGAACATGCGTATGGGCTTGCCATCGATGACCAGGTTGCCGTTGTCGGTGCCCACGGTTCCGGCGTAAGGCCCGTAGGTGCTGTCGTACTTGAACAAATGCGCGGCAGTATCGGGATCTCCCAGACCGTTTACGGCGGCCAGGTCCAGGCGGTCGTGGTAGGTAGGCGAAAGCGCCGCCCGGGCGACCAACCGCCCGATCCGCCCGAACCCATTGATACCGATGCGCGTCGCCATCGTGGAATGCCTCCCCTCAGTTCAATCGTGGCCAAACATGGTGGCGGGCAAAGCGTGCGGTACGCGTATTGTCCGGCTGGCGGTCGCGAGATTCTCGCGGTCAATTCAACCCCGCCGGCGCCGCGATTATACCACCGAAAATGAGGATTCGGGCCGGCCGGACACGCCAAGAGAACCCACCGGACTACCGGGAGCCGAGCCTTCCGTAAACCTCGCGGCCGGCGTACCGCACCGCATCGCCCAGCTCCGCCTCAATCCGCAGCAGGCGGTTGTACTTGGCCACGCGTTCGGACCGTGCCGGCGCGCCGGTCTTGATCTGGCGCACGTTCCAGGCGACGGCCAAGTCGGCGATGGTGGTGTCCTCGGTTTCGCCGGAGCGGTGGCTCATGACCGCCGTCCAGCCGGCGTCGCGCGCCATACCCAGCGCAGCGGCAGTCTCGGAGAGCGTGCCGATCTGGTTGGGCTTGAGCAGGATGGCGTTGCCGGCCCGGTCGGAGATGCCGCGCCGGAGCCGGCCGATGTTGGTCACCAGCAGGTCGTCGCCGACCAATTGAACGGACTCGCCCAGGCGCGCGGTCATGGTTGACCAACCGTCCCAGTCATCCTCGAAAAGGCCGTCTTCAATGCTGATGATGGGATACTCGGCGCACCACTGGGCGTACAGGTCCACCAGTTCCCCGGCGCTGAGCGACATTCCTTCCCGCTCCAGACGGTAGTTCGACGCCTCGGCGTCCCACAGTTCCGACGCCGCCACGTCCAGGGCGATGTGGACCTGCTCGCCCGGCCGGTATCCGGCCGATTCGATGGCCTGAAGCACCACCTCGATGGCGTCGCGGTTGGACGGCAGCGTTGGGGCGAATCCGCCCTCGTCGCCAACGTTCAGGTTGTGGCCGCCGTTCCTCAGGATGGATTTCAACGCCTGATAGATCTCCACTCCGGCGCGCAGCGCGTCGGAAAAGCGATCGAACCCGGCGGGGGCGACCATGAACTCCTGCACGTCGGCGGAGTTGGAAGCGTGCCGGCCGCCGTTGAGGATGTTCAGCAGCGGCACCGGCAGGCTCACCTCGCCGCCATCGGACAGGTGTCGCCACAGGGATCCCCCGGTGGCCGACGCCGCGGCGGCCCGGGCCGTTGCCATGGATACGGCCAGCACGGCGTTGGCGCCCAGACCGCTCTTGTCGCCGGTGCCGTCCATCTCGTTCAACCGTTGGTCAACGGCCGCCTGGTCGAACGGCGACGCTCCGGCCAGCGCGGGGCCAATGCGGTCGTTGACGTTACCCACGGCGGTCAGCGTGCCGCCGCCGCGGAACCGGGTCCGGTCGCCGTCGCGAAGCTCCAGGGCCTCGTAGCTGCCGGTGCTTGCGCCCGATGGTACCAGGGCCAGGCCGACGCTGCCGTCGCTCAGGGTCACCTCTGCTTCGACCGTGGGGTTGCCCCGAGAGTCCAGCGCTTCCCGGCCGATCACCGACGCGATGGTGGCATCAGCCATTGGGCACCTCCGGCAGGGGTTCGGAGAAGGCGACGGTTTGGGTCTCGTCGGTACGCGCCAGGGCCGCGGCGACCGCCTTGTCCACCGCGTCGGCGGGATCGTCAGCCATTATGTAATTCTCGCCCACGGGCAGTCCGTCGCCGCGCAGGGTCAGCGGCCAGCTGTGCAGCGAGACCACGGGGATGCCGTAGCTCAGCGCGTAGGCGATCTCCGACAGGGTGCCGAAGGCTCCACCGACGGCGATGACTGCCTGGCCGGTGCTGACCACCGCCACGTTCCGCGCGAACCCCATGTTGGTGGCGACGGGGAAGTCCACCCACTCGTTGGCGGTGTGCGGTGATCCGCCAGGCAGTATCCCGATGGTGGTGCCGTTCTCGGACTTCGCCCCCTTGCACACCGCTTCCATCACGCCGGTCAGACCGCCGCAGACCAGCGTGATGCCGCGGCGGGCCAGTTCCTTGCCTACGCCTTCTGCCAGCGCGTACACATGGGGCGGTGGGTCATAGTTGCCGATAACTGCGATTATCATTGCGTTCGCACTCCGTTATGAATCGGTTGTCCCTGCGTTGGGGGAACCAAGGGTTATGGTAGCAGATTGAAAGGCCCCCGCTGCCGGCGGCAGGGGCCTTGTCAGTTGGACAAAGCAAACGGCCCGATGGTCAATAGCCAACCACCGAGCCGTAGTTGTCGAGCTTTCCCGGCAACTATTGAGAAGGCCGGTCGGGGTCGTTGAGCAAGCGTTCACCCTCCGCGCTGATGGTCAGCGCTCCCGTCGTGGGATCCCGCTTTCCGTGCTCGGCGATGATGTTCTTGACGCGCTTGCGCTCCTCTTCCCGTCCCTCGCCTTTCGCTTTGCGCCAGGCGCTGGGTATCAGAAGTACCATACGAACTGTCACCTCCACAAGGATCACTGCCAGGACGGCAATTCCAGCCGATAAACCGACGATGGCCGCCAGCAGAAACAGCCTGTCAATTTTCTGAATATCAGTTCCGAAGATTTCCGCGCGAAAAATACGAACACAAATGCCTATGCTGATCACGTAAACCAAGTAATAGACGATCCAGTATTTTCCTTCAATGGCTCGGTCAACCAGCTTCATAAACCATACCTTGATTACACATAGTCTAATTTCACAGCGAGGTCGCGTCAATGTCATGGGGTCGTTTCGAGGAGGAATTGCAGCACGTCGTAGGCTTGATACCAAGTCATCATCTCAATGGTGGGCACGACGGCGTCGTTGTCAACCAGGGCGGCCATTTCTTCGCTGGACATTTCGTAGCGCCGCTCGTACTCCGCGACGATGGCATGCTTCTCGGCGATGAACACTTCGCGGGGCGCGACGCGAACGGGGATGCGTTCTATCTTTTTGGTGGACATCAGGGGCCTCCGGCCGGGCGTCGATTCAAACGAAAACGCGATACACAAAAAGGCGAGAACCATGTCCGCCTGTACCGTCAGGATGCTGCGGCGAATCCCCGCAAGTGCGAGGCGACCTGAACCAGGTGGGGGTTCTCGGGATCGCAAAGGGGGAAATCCCCGCACGGACGGGGCAACCGGCAACTGTAGCGGGGCCGCCTTACCAGAGTAGGCAAATCCCCACCCGTGCGGGGCAATTTGAACACAACCATGGTACGCCGGCTATACAAAGGGGTGCAAATCTCTGACGGCGGATTTCTACTCACAGAACGACAAGCCCGGCCTCGCAACGTCGTTGTGGCGAAACGTTCCGCTAATGTGCTTGTATCAGTTCGATCGTGACAGTCCAGTCTTGAGTGCTGTCGCTGGCGTCAACAGCCAGTATGTAATCTCCGACTTGCAGTCTGAAACTGCTGCCATCGTTGTAAATCGTCTCGAGTTCCGAGCCCCCGCTATCGCCTCTTCCGTAAATTCCCACGGACCTTTCGCTGCCGGTGCTCAGTTCTACTATGTCAACGAATACGTTCCTGTCTGTGTTCTGGCGTGTGGTAGTAAAGCGATAGATCCCAGCGTCTAATCTGATCACATTGTTCGTGTTGTCACCAATGCCGCTGAACGTTCCAATGTCCTGAATGGGCAAGTAATTCCCCGAGGGCACTGTCGATGCCGGCTCGCAAGCAACGCCATCCCCATCCCGGTCAAGCACTGGACGATAAATCGGGCTGCCCTGTCTTACTCCGCCGGGGTAATGCGCGCGCGCCGCGTCACAGTTCGGATACATGCTGACGAAATCAATGCCAGGACCGGGCGCCGTAGCACCACCTCGATCAGCTACCGTATGAAAAGTCCAGCGGGGATTACTCGGCCAGGAAAATTCGCTGGTAACGCTCCCAGCTGCGCCGGTATCGACGAAGTTGCTGCTGGTCAAAACCGTGAAGGCATGGCGGGCGTCCTGCTGCAAACGGCGCACCGTATATTCCGCCCGCCCGTTGGCAACCGGGATGTTGCGGGCGTTTTCGTCAACATAGATGAACGCATTGATCCAATCGCCGGTCACGCTGGCTTTGGCAAGTGGGTAATCCGTAACCATGTTGACGTAGCCGATTCGGTAGTGCGTGGCTCCGGGCACGGCGTCCCAGGACACCACAGCCTCCCCCGGATTTATCCCATCACGGACGGCAATGTTGCCGGTAGCCGGCGAGCTGGATTGAGCAAGGGCATACTACCTGCCACAAGAAAAGCGGTCGCCATCACCAGCACGGGAAGAACCAGTTTCAGTGATTTCACGATTCCTCCGATTACGGCGGCTTCTGGTTCCCATTTCCCCGGTCAGCGCCGCAGCAGATGGGTGGGTATCAGTCGTCCCTCCAAGGGGTCCACGGCAAGCGCTGCCTCCTCCAGTGAAACTACGCCCAGGAGGCTGGGTTCGTCCTCTTCAGCGAATATGACCGGCGTGGGGAAC
Source organism: Chloroflexota bacterium (assembly GCA_028873965.1). Lineage (GTDB taxonomy): Bacteria > Chloroflexota > Dehalococcoidia > Lucifugimonadales > UBA3495 > Bin87. Next base: position 47,210 of record JAPPMU010000052.1, on the reverse strand, counting down.
CTCAGGCCCTCCAGCCGTATGGTCGTGAATCCGATGTCGACGGGAACGATTCGGCCGTCGGCCGTCTTGGAGGGGAGGGACCTTTCCACCGGCACCCCCAGCCTTTGCAGCATCGCTCGGGGCACCGCCGTGTAGGTTGAGCCGGTATCGACCGTGACCTCGAGTTCCTCGAACTGCCGTCCCTGGGGATCACCAACTCCTATATTCACTTCTACCGTTCCCATGGTCCTTCTCCTGGGGATGATCTGTTGATTGCTTTGCGCCTGGTCACGACTCCAGTTTTGCGGGTCATGGGGTGTTTGTCCATCTTTGGCGCAAAACCGCAACTGTTCAGGGTTGCTGGCAAATGTCATTACGAGCGCAGCGCAGCAATCTCGTTGGGGCAAGCGAATCCGTCGGGGCAGACGATGTTGATACCGTGTTGAGATTGCCACGGCGCAAGCGCCTCGCAATGACAACTTCCTGAATCCTGAACAGTTACGCAAAGCCCGCTCACCCCTGCGGCACGATGGCCGCGCTGGCCGCGTCGATCAGGCTCAGCAGCGGCGCCGGGTACACGCCCAGCCAGGTCACCACCAGCAGGCCGACGCCCATGGTGGCCGTGAGCAGCAGGGACGGACGGGGCATCGGAGCAACGGGCGGTTCGTCGTGATCGCCGTGGCCGTGGGCCTCCCCGTGATCTTCGGCGGGTGCGTGCTCGTAGACCTCATGGCCGGGATTGGCCGGCCGCTCGATGTACATCTGTCGAAGCACTTGCAGGTAGTAGTACAGGGAGATCAGGCTGGCGAAAATGGCGACGCCGGCCAACCACAAGAAACCACCATCGGCCACCGCTGCGAAGAGGTAGAACTTGGCAGTGAAGCCGGCGAATATGGGCAGCCCGGCCAGGGAGAACAGGCCGATGGCGATAGCCGCGGCGACGAACGGCTGACGGTCGGCCAGGCCCGCCAGGTCCGCGATGTTGTCCTGTCCGGTGCGGTTGTAGTAGGCGGTAATGCCGGCGAACACAACCAGGTTGGTCACGGCATACACCACCAGGTAGAACACCACCGACTTGGCGGCCAGGGCAAAGTCGCTGCCCAGCACGGCGATGCCGGCCAACGCATAACCCACGTGGCCGATGCTGCTGTAGGCCATCAGCCGCTTCAGGTTCCGCTGCGCCAGGGCCACCAGGTTGCCCAGCAGCATGGTGATAGCGGCCAGCACCGCGATGACCAGTTGCCACTCGTCCCACCGCGCGGCGGCGGGCGCGATGGCCTCCGCGAACAAGCGCAGGGTCAGCGCGAACGCGGCGGCCTTGGACCCGATGGCCAGGTACGCCGTCACCGGCAGGGGCGCTCCCTCGTAGGCGTCGGGAGCCCACATGTGGAAGGGCACCGCCGAAAGCTTGAACCCCAGGCCCACCACCAGCAGCGCCACACCCACCCACAGCACCGGGCTCACCGTGCCCGGCGACGCCAGCTCCTCGGCAATGCCGGCGAAGAAGGTGGTGCCCAGGGCCGCGTAGATGTTGCTCAGCCCGTAGAGCATGATGGCCGAGGACAACGCGCCGATGATGATGTACTTGATACCGGCCTCGTTGGAGCGGGCCTCGCGCAAACCGTAGGCAACCATTACGTAGAGGCTGAAGGACAGCAGTTCCAGCGCGATGTACGCGGTGAGCAGTTCGCGCGACATCGCCATCAAGTTCATACCCAGGATGGAGAACAGCAGCAGCCCGTAAAACTCGCCGCGATGCTCCAGCCGGTCGCGCCCGTACTCCACGGACAGGGCGATGATGCCCACGCCGATGGCCAGGAAGAATATCTTGAAGAACAGCCCGAAACTGTCAATGACGATCAAGCCGCCGTAGAGCTCCACTGATCCCGCCGGCCGCATCACCAGCGCGATGACCATGACGGCGATCAGGCTGACCACCGACAGGCCGGCCAGCCACTCCTTGTGGCGCTCCGGCAGGAAGAGATCCACCGTGAACACCAGGAAGGCCAGCGCCGTGAGGACGAACTCAGGCGTCAGCAGGTGGAGATTTGAGGTGAGTTCGGTGGGCATTGGTGTGGGTACCTAGAGCGCGCTGAGGTTAGACTGCGTCATAATGGCTAATGCTAGCGCCGGCAGGAGAAAGACGTGAAATACGCATCCGAGAAATCATCCCGTTCGCACTGGAGGTTACCCCGTGGGGTCTCGAGCGAAACGCGCTGAACCGTAGTATGACTGCGGAATGCCAGGTCGCAAATGACCTCCGGTTCTTCACTACTCCAGTAAATTCGAGCGGTATCGCAGCGCTCCCCATCATCTACGACTAGTGCCAGATCAACAAAAATGTCCAGGTCGGGTGTATCCAAGTGGAAATGGGAGTCAGCGTATGCTCGCAAGTAGTTGCCGTAATTTATAAAATGGATCCCCATATCCACCAGTGGAGTGTCTGACGATGAGCGAGTGCAGTTGAAAAACGTGGCCTGGGGATCCGAGAAATCATCTCTTTCGCAATGCAGGTCGCCCTGCGGAGTCTGGAGCGAAACGCGCTGAACTGTCGCATGGCCGCGGAATGGCAAGTCGCATATGGGCTCCGGTCCCTCACCGCCCCAGTAAATTCGAGCGGTATTGCAACGTTCTCCATCATCAACGATCAGGTCCAGGTCAACAAACACGTCCAGATCAGGGGCGTTCAGGCGGAAACGAGGGGATGCCTGCGCTCGTAAATGGTCGCCGTAGTTCATGAATATTACCTGCATGGAATCCAGTTCCACCCCGTCCGATGATGTGGAGGGAAAGGCGTTTGAGGGCTCGGGTGTCAACAGCGGTGAAGCCGTGTCTGGGGACGGAATTGGAGTAACGAGAACGGTGACCGGAACCTCTACGGTTCGCTCGATCACTCTAGTGACCTCTACGTATTCGACAACCGGTGCCGGAGTGTTGCAAGCGGTGACCAACAGCGCTACGGCGGTCGCACTGACCGTCGCGGCTCTCCTCATGCGCCCGATTTTGGTATTCGGATACACTGTCGATCACTAGAAAACCGACAAGGCGCCTTCGACACCGGTGTTGATGACGCGCAGCAGCGGCGCCGGCCAGACGCCCACCGCGATGAGGATCAGGACGAAGGCCGCACCCACGCCCTTTTCCACCGGGCTGGCGTCGGTCAGGTGGGCCCACTGCGGATCGCCCTCGCCGAAGAAGGAGCGGGCCAGGAGACGCAGGATATAGACAGCCGTGATCGCCGCGCCAATGACGCCCAGTACGGCCAGCGGCAGGTAGGTACGGAAGGCACCGGTGAAGACCATAAACTCGGCGATGAACCCGCTCAATCCGGGCAGGCCCAGCGATGCCAAGCCGGCGATGGCGAAGAAGAAGGTGGTGGTGCCCATGCGCTTGATCAGGCCGTTGAGGATCATGCTGTCGCGGATGTGGGCCCGCTCGTAAATGGCTCCCACCATGGCAAACATCAGGGCCGTCATTATGCCGTGGGAGAACATCTGGAGCACCGCGCCGGCCAGACCCACCGGGTGCAGCGTGGCGATGCCCATGAGCACGTAACCCATGTGGCTGACGCTGGAATAGCCAATGACGTACTTGAGGTCGTTCTGCGACAGGGCGGAAATCGCGCCGTAAATGACGTTCACCGTGCCCAACCCGATGAGCACCGGCATCCACACCTCGGCGCCCAGCGGGGTCAGCAGCATGCCCACCTGGATGATGCCGAATGCGCCCAGCTTCATCAGCACGCCGGCGTGCAGCATGCTGACGCCGGTGGGCGCGGCCACGTGGCCGTCCGGCGACCAGGTGTGGAAGGGCCACAAACCCGCCAGGGTGCCAAATCCCACCGCGAAGAAGGGGAACACCCACATCTGCGTCACGCGCGACACCGCTCCGCTCTGCTGGAGCGCGGCCAGTTTGTCGATGTTGAAGGTAGGGTCTCCCGCCTGCGACGATGCCACGTACAGCGCCAGGATCCCGATCCAGATCAGGATGCTGCCGGCCACCAGCATCAGCATCAGCTTCATCGCGCCGTATTCCTTGGTGCGCAGGAAGGTGCCGAAGTCGGTGCTGCTGCCCCAAACGCCGATGAGCAGGTACATGGGCAGCACGGCCAACTCGTAGAAGAAGAACAGGAAGAACAGGTCGCGCACTACGAACACGCCGTACACGCCGGCGCCCAGCGCCAGCAGCAGCACGAAGAAGTCCCGGGTACGTCGGGTGATGGTCTGGCTGATGAGGACCGCGCCGAGAAGCACGATGCCGTTGAGCAGCACCAGCGGCGCGCCGATGCCGTTCAGCCCGAAGTGCAGCGTTATGTTGACCGGGTGCCCGATCCAGTCGTACGCCCGCACCATCTGGACGCCGCCGGCTCCGTAGTCGTAGCGCAGGAACACGATGACCGAGATGACGAAGGACACCGCGGCCACAAAGATCGCGAACTGCCAGGCATCCCGAGGCCGGTCTTTGGGCAGCGCCATGGCCAGCACCGCGCCGGCCAGCGGCACCAGCACCAACAGCAGCAGGGATACCTGGTCGAAATTAGCCATCATCGAGTGTAGCGATCGTCATTCCGGCGAAGGCCGGAATCCAGAGTTCTGTCGAGCAAAGGCGCTATGGATTCCCGCTTTCGCGGGAATGACCAGGTGGCGCGGGGACAGAGATTTTGCATCACGCCAGTAAACCCTAAACGGACCGTAGCCACCAGAAAATCGCCAAGCCGATCACGCCGAGAGCCACGGCCAGGGCATAGGAGTAAACGTGTCCGGTGACGTGGAGCCGCAACGCGACGCCGGCCTTGCGCACGACATCCGCGGGACCGTTGACCGCGACGTCGTTCACCACGGCACGGTCGAAGAATGCCAACGCCGCGGAAACCGTCAGCACCACGCGATCAATGGTCCACTGGTACGCCTCGTCCACGTAATACCGGCGCTCCACCACCCGGAGAACGGCGGCGAAACGCGCCCGCCACGGTTCATGAGAGACGGACCGGCGGACGTAGACCAGCCATGCCAGCACGAAAGCGCCGACGGCCAGAATGATCGAGATCGCGCCGAGCACCGGGCCAAAGTGGAATTTTTCCGCGTGGTCGTAAAACACGAAACTGCCGAAGCCGTCGAAGCTACCCGGCCAGTTGAAAGCGATCCATCCAAAGCCAACGGCCAGCACCGCCAGAACGGACAACACGCCGGTCATGAGCAGCGGCGATTCGTGGGCGTGGTGGCTATCCTCGCCCTCGGGGCCGAAGAACACGACGAACATGGCGCGCGCCATGTACAGGGCGCTCAGGAACGCGGTCAGCATGGTAAGCACGATGAATATGACCGGCAGGTTGTGCTCCACCGCCAGCAGTATCTCGTCCTTGCTCCAGAATCCGGACAGGATCGGTATGCCGCCCAGGGACAGCGCGCCGATAGAAAACGCGACGGCCGTCACCGGCATGGCACGACGCAACCCGCCGACGCGACGAATGTCCACGTCGCCGTGGGCGCCAACGCCGTGCATCACGCTGCCGGCGCCGAGGAACAGCAGGGCCTTGGCGAACCCGTGGGCCATCAGGTGGAACACCGCCGCCGTCCAGCCGAACGCGCCCAGCGACAGCATCATCAAACCGAGATGCGACACGGTGGAGTACGCCAGGATCCGCTTGAGGTCCGTGGACACCAAGGCGATGGTTGCCGCGCCCAGGGCGGTGATCATCCCGACGATGGCCACGATCATCATCGCTTCGGGAGACGCCGCAAAGATGGGATAGGCGCGGGCTACCAGGTAGACGCCGGCGATCACCATGGTGGCGGCGTGGATCAGTGCGCTGACCGGCGTCGGGCCCTCCATGGCGTCGGGAAGCCATACGTGGAAGGGGAACTGCGCCGACTTGCCCATTGCCCCCAGCAGCAGCAGGATGGCCGCGGCGGTGGTGACGCCGCTGCCCAACTCACCGGATGCGGCGGCGGCGAACGCGTCGGTCATGCTGAAACTGCCTACGTTGACCCACAGCAGCAGGATGCCCACCAGCAGCCCGACGTCTCCGATGCGGGTGACCACGAACGCTTTCTTGGCGGCCTCGCGCGGGCCGGGGTTCTCGAACCAGAACCCGATCAGCAGGTAGGAGCACAAGCCCACCAGCTCCCACGCGATGTACAGCAGCAGGAAGTTGTCGGCCAGCGCCAGCGTCAGCATTGCCGCCACGAACAGGGCCTGCCACGCGAAGTACCAGCCGAAGCGCGGGTCGCCCTTCATGTACTCCAGCGAATACAGCTGGACGCCCAGGGCGACGAAGGTGATCAGTCCCAGGAGCACCACCGTCAGCGGGTCGATGATGATGCCCCAATCCAGGTGGATTGCCTGGTCAACGGTCGCGGCCACGCCGGGCAGCCCCGCCTCGAACCACGAAGTGGAGAAGTGGCAGGTGAGAGCGCCGGTGATGCCGCTGACTTCGCAGGCCGGGTCGGCGGCGGACGCGCCCAGAAAGCTCACCGTCGTCAGCGCCCACACGACGAAACCGCCGCCAATGGCCAGGATAGCCAGCGGCGCGCCGCGCAACGGCAGCCAGCGCTGAAACAGGATGATCAGCGGGCAGGCGGCGAAGGAGAAGACTGGGATCAGGAATGCCAGCGGCATGTCACCACTTGAGCAGGTTGATTTCGTCCACGTTGACGGTTCCGCGGTTGCGATACATCCGCAGGATGATCGCGAAGGCCAGGCCGACCTCCGCCGCCGCCACCGTGATGACAAAGATCGCGATGATCTGCCCGTCGAATGCGGAGAAGCGTCCCGTACCGTTCAGGTACGAGGCCGCCGCGATCAGGTTGATGTTGACGGCGTTCAGCATCAACTCGATGGACAGCACGATGAGCACCGCGCTTCGACGCGCGAGTACCCCGTAGAACCCGATGCCGAACAGGGCGGCGCCCAGGAGCTGGAAGTACAGGAGAGGCACCATCCTGGGGCTAACCCTCGCCTTCCAGGGGGGCGTCGACCTGCGTAGTCGCGCTCTGTGTTCGGGCGATGATGATGGCTCCGATGAGGGCGACCAGCAGCACCAGGGAGGCGATCTCAAAGGGCAAAGCCCACTTGGTGAACAGGGAAGCGCCCAGGTCGGTGAATGCGGGCGCCTGCGGCTCCGCCACAACGTCGGGAGCCAGCCAGAAAGCCGCGCCCAGCACCCCCGCCAGCACCGCGGCCGTGATCAATCCCAGGGGCCATTGCCGGTTGTCGGTGATGCGCGGGTACTCCGAGGAACGGGTCAGCATGACCGCAAACAGCACGACGATGATCACCGCGCCGCCGTATATGAGCACCTGCACCAGCGCCAGGAACTCGGCGAACAGCAGCAGGTACGCGCCGGCCGCGCCCAACAGAGACAGAAGCAGGAACAGCGCCGCGTGCACGACGTTGCGAGTCGCCACGACACCCACGGCCCCGCCGAGGGTAAAAATGGCTACGATTGCGAAAAGGGCCAGCGCCACGGGTCTATGCGTCCCCGCTCACCGGGTTCTGTTCAAAGATACCCGGCACACTGCCAAAGTACGAGCCGCCCCGCTGGCGGCTCCGGTGGTGAGGGTTTGGTTTCGGCGTCGGCATTATCGGATAGGCGCACCGGCCCTGGAAGCTCGTTAGACCAACGCCTAAATAGACTTGAGGAGCGTACAGGTCGCGCAGTCGCAGTCGGCCTTATGCTTGCGCACCGGTTCGGATATCGCCTGCGTCCGGCCGCGGGCTTTGCCTGAGCCGCCGGTCTTGCCGCGCTTTTTGCCCTTGCCTATTTTTCCGGCTTTGGCAGCCTTGCCGGCAATCTTGCCCACCAGTCCGCCAACCTTGCCGGAGACCGAACCATCCCCTCCCGACTTACGATTCTCCACGCACTCGACGCAGGTGCAATACTGCGGGTGTCGCGGCGACAGATTGCGGTAGCGTTCGTCTTCTCTGGGCACGATTGGCCTCGGCTCAGGACTCGGATTCAGCGGCCGCTTTGGCCGCGTCGGCTTTCTGCTTGGCCAGCACGGTTGGCGGAATCCAGGCCGTATCGTCCTGATATTTCTTGCCGATCTGCAGCAGCGCCGGGAGATCGACCCGATCCCCGTTACGCGCGTAGGTGCTCATCTCGTGCTCGTGGCTCATGACGATGGCGTCGAAATTACAATACTCGACGCAGATGCCGCACAATATACAACGGTTCAAATTGATTTCAAAGTAATCGACGATCTTGCGGCGGCTGCTTTCCCCGTCGGCGTGCTTGGGGTTGTCCATCATGCTGGCCGACATGCACTGCGTCGGGCAGTTGCGGATGCAGACCATGCAGCCGGTGCAGTAGGGCTCGCTGATTTCCCCGTCCCAGGTGAGCGCCGGGAACCCCATGAAGCGCGGACGCACCGGCGTCGCCTGCTTGGGATACTGCTGGGTCACCGGCCGGCGCAATCCCGAGACCGTCGACGCGAGGGTAAGCATCATCCCTTTCAGGCTTTCAAGCATGGCTACGTGTCCTCGGGCGCGGGGCTGACGGGCCGGTCCAACACCGCGAAAATATCGGCCACAGCGCAGGAAAAACCAAAGATCTCCGGATCTCCAGTGAGCGTATCTCCCGCTCCAAACACCACATCGGCGGCACCCGGGCGGCGGATGATCACGGAGCGGGGACCCGGGTCTACGATCCACATGGCTCGCGTTCCATTGGCGAAATATTCCGCGGCTTTGCGGGTCAACTCTGCCGGGGTGTTGCTGGGAGACACCACCTCAATCGCCACATCGGGCGCGAAGTGGGGCCAGCCGCCGGCGGATGCGTCGTAGGCCGCCATGCGCTCCTCGGTTGTTACCTGCACGTCGGGGAAGCGCAGCGTGTAGGGGTTCATTCTGAACCCGGTGGTAACGCCAACGTTCAGGGGCAACCCGGAAGCCCTGACGTGCAGCCTGATCAGCATGTAGATTTCGCCGGTGACGTTGCCGTGCGGCGGAGCTCCATCCATATCGACCAGTTCTCCATCAATGAGTTCGTAGCGATGACCGGTGTCAGCCATCTCCCAAAACTCCTCGACGGTGATTTTCCGCGTCCGGGTGGTCATGGTTGGAACGCCTCACAAAACTGCCGATATGATACCAGCATACGCGGCTACGTGCGTGCCCCGGTCGCCGCACGCCGCGCGGCGAGTTGCCGTTGGACTTCCGCGACCCGTCGGGCCGGGCCGGTCATCCGGCGGTAGATGATCCAACCCGCCACCGCCAGACCGGCCGCGGACATGATGGTCAGGCTCCACCAGGGCAGGTCGTAAAACTTGTACACGGCGGCAATGATTACCGTGTAGAACGACAGTGGGACCATAACCTTCCACGCGAAGGCCATCAATTGGTCGATGCGGAGACGCGGGAAGGTTCCCCGTACCCAGAACACCACCAAGACCACGGCGTAGGTCTTGAGCAGGAACCACACCACGTCGGGGAGGGCCGGGCCGCCCCAGCCGCCCAGAAACAGCAGAGTCGTCAACGCGGCGATGGCGAAGGTGTTGATGTATTCGGCCAGGAAGAACACCGACCAGTGGGCGCCGCTGTACTCCACAAACGGGCCGCCTACCACCTCGCTCTCCGCGTGATAGATGTCGAAGGGGGTGCGTCCCACCTCGGCCAAGCCGGCGATGAAAAAGACCATAAAGCCCAGGGGCAGCACCAACAAATAAGGATAGGTGGATTGCTGCGCCACGATTTCCCGCATGTCCAGGGATTGGGCCAGGATCGCCACTGCGGCGGCCACCAGCACCACGGGGATTTCGTAGGAGATCAGCTGGGCGGCCGACCGCAACCCGCCCATGATGCCGTACTTGTTCGCGGACCCCCAGCCGGCCAGCACCAGCCCCAGAATGCCGATCACGGCGAAGGCGATGATGTAAAACAGGCCCAGCGGCAGGTGACGGATCACCACGTTGTCTCCGCCGGGTATGGTCACCCAGATGACGAAGGCCGACACGACGACGATCACCGGGGCAATCCAGAAGATTGCCTTTTCCGAGTCGTCGGGGATGATGTCTTCCTTGATGATGAGCTTTACCGCGTCGGCGATGGGCTGCATCAATCCGAACAGCCCGGTGCGGGTCGGCCCGTAGCGCAGCTGCAGGCGACCCAGCGCCTTGCGTTCGAGCCACACCATGGACAGGACGACCACCGACAGGACGGCGAACATGATCGCCAGCCCCAGCGCGCTCCAACCCAGGCTGATGAGGAAATTCACCGGTCCACCTCGCCCAGCACGATGTCCAGCGAACCCAGCACGACCACGCTATCCGCCAGCCAGGTGTCCGCGAGCAGCCTCCGCAGGGCGGAGAGGTTGCAGAAGGACGGCGGGCGCACCTTGACACGATAGGGCCGGTCGGTGCCGTCGCTGACCAGGTACACGCCGATCTCGCCTCGCGGGTTCTCGGCGCGGACGTAGGCCTCGCCGGCGGGCGGGCGGATCAGGCGGCGGCCCAGCGAAGATGCAACCGGGCCTTCGGGCAGTTGCTCCATCGCCTGTTCGACGATCCGCAGGGACTGGTACATCTCCTGGACCCGCACCCAGTGGCGGTCCCAGCAGTCTCCGTCCAGCCCCACCGGGACCTCAAAGTCGAACCGGTCGTAGATGGAATAGGGCTGCGCCTTGCGGACGTCGTACTCGTACCCGCAGGCGCGCAGCAGGGGACCGGTGAGACCCAGGGCGATGGCCTCGTCGGCGCCAATCGGGCTCACGTCTTTAAGGCGGGACAGGAAGATTTCGTTGAAGGTCAGTATGCGGTCGCTCTGCTCCACGTCCTCCCGCAGCAGCGGCATCAGTTCGTCGACCAGTTGCCGGAAATTGTCCGGGACGTCCTCCTTGAGGCCACCGATGCGGAAATAATTGTGCATCATGCGTGCGCCGGACACGGCTTCGAAAAGCGCCTGAACCCGCTCCCGGCCGCGGAAGGAGAACATCACCGGGGTCATGGCGCCCGCGTCGAGGCCCATGGTGCCCACGTAGAGCAGGTGGCTGGCGACGCGGTTCAGCTCGCACAGGATCACGCGGATGTACTCGACCCGCTCCGGCACCTCCAGGCCCATGAGCTTTTCGACGGCCATACAGTACGCCAGCTCGTTGTTGAAGTTGCCGATGTAATCGAGCCGGTCGAACAGAGTGACCACCTGGTGGTACTGCTCGCCTTCACACAGCTTTTCGGATCCGCGGTGCAGGTAACCGATGTGCGGCTCAACGTCGACCACCTTCTCGCCATCCACCCAGAGCACCATGCGGAACACGCCGTGGGTGGACGGGTGCTGCGGCCCCATATTGAGCAGCATTTCCACCGGCTGGGTGCCCTCGCGGGCGCCGTCGAACACCTGGGCAGTCATGGCGGTTGGATCAGTCATGGTTGGTCAGAGCCCGAATGGTGCCAGGTTTTCAGGCCGATGGATCGCGGGTTTCCGGAAACGGCGAGCCGATGAAGCGCAGGCTGGGTTGCGGCGGTTCCACGCGGGCGCTCATCCAGGCTTCTCCGTTGTCGTAGAAGCCGGCTTCAATGAGCACTTCCTCCAGGACGCCCATTTCCTCGCAGTCTTCCAGGTAGTCAGACACCTGCCGCCGGAGCGCGGTGCGCGCGTCGTCCTGGGTGTCTCCGTACGCCGTCACTTCAAGCTCCGGGCACCGCGCTTCCCAACCGGAAGCGACCCGCATTGCTTCGATTTCGTACACGATCCGATCCATGAACTACCCGCCCGCTGGTTGCTCGCCCGAAGTCTCGTCGTACGCGAACCGCAGCACGATTTCAGTTTCTTCGGTCAAGTCATCTCTACCGAGAGCCTGACCCAGGCGGCCGACCGTGTCCTGACGCTCCAGCCAACCCCGCACCGCCTGTACCAACCCGTTTTCTGCGGCTTCCCGGGTGCGTCCGGTGCTCTGCAATTCAAGGCCGTCCACAGTGGCGAGAAACTGGCCGTCGCTGGATACCACGCGCGCTATCAACTCCACGGAAGTCTCATCTTCCGTGGCGACCGGGTCGATTTCCTGGGCTGCGGTCACTAGAACTCCCGGTACTCATAGAAATCATAGGATCTGCGACCTGGGTATCCATCGAACTCCGGGTACAGCAGAAGGGGGGACAGGTCGGGATGCCCATCGAACGCGACGCCGAACAGGTCGTGCGCTTCGCGCTCGTACCAGTCCGCGGCCGGCCAGACCGCACACACCGAAGGCAGCACCGGGTTGTCGTAGGACACTTCAGTCTTCACCACCAGCGATTGTTCCCGGCCCAGGGACTGGAGGAAATAGACCAGCTCGAAACGCTCCTCGTAGTCCACGCAAGCCAGGCACAGCAGCATCCGGCAATCGAGCGAAACGTCGTCCCGGCACGCAGAGCAAGCCGACTCGATGTGTTCGGCGGGCACGATCACCTGGGGCAAATCACCCAAGGCTCCAGGTGACGGGGAGTAGTCGGCCAGAATCGTCACGGCGCGGTCCAGCGTCTCCCGCCGGGCGGGCGCCAACAACTCGATGGGGTCCGGCGGCGGCTCCGCGTCCGCCTCAGGCGCGTTACGCCGAGGCCGCGGCATTGCCGTCTCCCGCGTCGGCCATAATCTTTTCCTGGAGTTTCAGGATGCCGTACAGCAGCGCCTCAGGGCGAGGCGGGCACCCGGGCACGTACACGTCCACGGGGATGATGTGGTCGACGCCCATCACAACGGAGTAGGACCGGTAGTAGGGCCCGCCGTTGGTGGCGCAACTTCCCATGGCGATGACCCATTTCGGCTCCGGCATCTGCTCGTAGAGCAGCCGGATGGGCTCCGCCATCTTCTTGACCACCGTGCCGGCCACTATCATGACGTCGGACTGGCGAGGCGACGGCCAGGTCACCACGCCGAAACGGTCGAAATCGTGGTGGGCCATGTAGGTTGAGATCATCTCAATGGCGCAGCAGGCCAACCCGAAGCTCAGCGTCCACAGCGACGACTTGCGCGCCATGGCAAACAGTTGCTCGGTGGTGGCCGTGATTACGCCGGGCACGCGCCCGTCGGTGGCCTGGTTGAGCAGGCTCGGGCCGGGTCTATTCCCGGAACCGAGGACGATTTCAGTGGGACGGGGCGGCATCGCCAGCGAGGACGGCGCCTGATCTTCGGGCAGACCGCCCGATAGCGACGCCGGGTTTACTTCTGCCAATCCAGGACCCCCTTACGCCAACCGTAAATGACCGCGAAGAACAGCATGGCCAGGAACAACAGCATCGCGTAGAACGGTATCGGGTTGCCGGCGACTTTTTCCTGTATGAACACCACTGCCCACGGGAACAGGAATACCGCTTCCACGTCGAATATCAGGAACAGGATGGCGAAGATGTAGAAGCGGATGTTGATGTTCGACCACGCAAAGGGCGTCGGTGGTATCCCACACTCGTAGGTCGTCAGTTTGACGGCCGAACGACGCCGGGCCGACAACAACTGCGAGCCGGCGAACATTGCGCCGATAGCAGCCAAGGCGATGGCGATGGCGATCACCACCGCCAGCCAGTTGCCGGCGTAGTCGGCCGGGTTGAAAGTTTGAAGCAGCATCGGGCTAAACATGGCGAGTTCGAAAATCTGAGGTTCGGGGCCGATTCATCGTAGCAACGGCCCTAACCAGTGTCAATTGAGGCCCAGGCTCTCCCGAATAGCCGTAGAAGACACGTCGCGCCGGAAGTCGGCTTCGGGTATTTCCGTGAACATGGGCCGGAACCCGTCTGGAATATTCACGTCCGAAAGGGACCGGAAGGCGCCGCCGTCATCGGTGCGCCCGCCTACGGCAAACCGGCTGCCACGTCCCCACATCTCGGCCAAGGCCGTAAGCATCGCGGTTTCGGAGTCGCCGTAGTATCGCGGTTGGAGCAACCGGGTCACGGTATCCCAGCCTATAGCAAATCCGCACCCGGGGAAAAACTCCGACTTTTTGACGAAGGTCTCCGCTCGGGTGAGCGCCACCGTGCCCACGCCTTTGAACTGCTCCAGGCGGCGGTGTACCTCTGAGGCGGCCAGGGGCGGCTTATCCACGTTGGACACCGAAAGTTCGTAGGCGACCGGAACGCCCAGCACACGGCCTGCCACCTCGGCCAACTCCGTGTGACCGGCGTGAAGCGGGTTGAACGAACCGGCGAGCAGTGCCCGCGGCGCATCTCCGTCCACAACCATCCGCCCGTCGGGATGAGCAGTGACCCAACGGGCGTCGTCGTCCAGCAGGCGTTGCACCGGGTCGGCGTGTCGGGCAGTTTCGGTCACCAGGCGTTCCGACGAGACAAGTCCCAGGTCGAGTTCTGCCGACACCCCGCAGGCTCGCGCGATGGCGGCGATGACCAGCCGGCTGACCACATCCTCTTCGCCGGCGCGGTCCCGCAAACCTTTTTCGAGGACGAGGGAATCGGTGGTCGCAGAGTCGTCGTCCCAAGTGGCGATGAACGCGCGGTGGTCACCACGCTTGGTACGGTCCGTGGCAATGGTCGCGGTGCACGCCAGCCCGACGATGGGCGCGTCCTGCTCGCGCAGCGACATACCTCGAGCCCACGCGGCCCGGGCCATCCGTCGCGCGGTGTCGGCTGACACCGTTTGCTCGGGAGCATACCCGCCGAGAAAGTCGGTCATCGCCAAGTACCCGTAGGGCACTCGGGTCTCCAGGACAGTGCGTGACGCTCCGCCGACCCCCAGGAGCCATGCAAGGGCATAGTTTCCGGCGCCGGCCACGGCCAGCACCGATTGCTGCGGCGTGTCGTGGATGCGGGTGACAATATCCGTTACGTCAGCGTCCATGTTATCGCTCACTCTCGTTGCTCTTGCCGTCCAGGTAGTCGATAGCTTCCTGCGGCAGCGTCACGCCCAGCCGACGCAACTCTTTACGCAAAGTTTCACGCTCCTGGCGGCGGCCCTCGTCAAGCCACATTTGCCGGCGCTTGGCCCGGATTTCCGACATCCTCTCAAACACTTTGCGCGTCCCTTTGCTCGCTGGGATTGTCCGGTTCATCGAGCAGAGATGCCACAACTTCCGGCGAAAGGGCGGCTCCGAGCCGCTGCACTTCAGCACGCACCCGCTCACGCTCCTGGAGGCGGCCCTCGCGCTGTCCCTCGCGTCTCCCTTCATCAAGCCACCTTTGGCGGCGCTTGGCCCGGATTTCCGACATCTTCTCAAACATTTTGCGCGCTCCGTCAAACAGGCCTGCCAAGGGTATCACCAAGGCCCAGTACAGCTTGGTCACCGCGATCTCGAAATAGATGAACGCCCGGTGATCCGAACCGGCAAATTCAGCCAGGATCGCTAAGCTGGCGCAAGCAACCAGCAGGAAGCCGGCGATTTGCCAATGGATGCCGCGGTCAACCAGTTCATTGGGCAGATCCGATGAACGCATTGTAGCATTCCAGCGATTTCAGGGATCTGGGCGGCCGGCCCACGCCGCCGGGTCAATCGCGCCCATGGTGTTCAGTGAAACATCGATCTCCCCGGAGATCTTGCGATCCCACTCGTCAGCCCACCGACGGGGCAGTCGCGGCCTGGCCTCCCGCCAGGTCATCCGCTCGCCGCCATTGGTCCGGGCGGCCACTGCCTCAACCAGGAACGCGGTCATGTCGCCGCCGTCCATGGCATTGACCACGCGGCAATCGAGGAAACCGAAGCATCCCTCAAGCAGGGGGCTGCCTGTGGCGCCGGTCGTAAAAGTTACGCCCTCAAGCTTGTCGCCGTCGCGGCCCGAGCGCATCCCCAGTTGCCAGATAAGCGGCAGCTGGGAGGTTTCCAGGAAGTTGATCGCCATGACCCCGGCGGAGGCGATCAGCCCGTGGGTGAAGTTGGTGTGGTAGATCTGGACGATCAGCCGCGGCCGCTGGGGGACTATTGAAGCGGCGGTGATGGCTACCGCGATCTGCGCGTTGCTGACGTCTCCCGCGCGTGTCGATATGGCTGCCAGCGGCGCGCTGAGGCCGCCGAGCAGCGGGCCCACATCGGCGGGGTCAAGATCCGGAGCGGAGTGAGACATGGAACCAGGGCAGGAGATCGGGGCTCCTACCAGTCGGGGTGGGTGTCCATGCCGTCGTTGACGGTCAGCCGCATCTGGCCAGTGCCGTCGGCGTTCATGTACAGTATCTCCGCGTTGCCGTAGGCGTAGGAGACGAACGCAATGCGGTCTTCGCCGGCCGACCAAACCGGCATCAGGTCGTCCTCCATGTTCTGGGTCAACTGTTGCCGCTCCGAGCCGTCCACCAAGACGGAGAAAATCTCGGACTGGTCATCGAAGCGCACCACAAACGCCAACCGCCTGCCGTCCTCCGACCAGGATGCGGAGAACTCGTCGTGCTCGTCGTCGGCCACGGCCACCTCGTCGGTGTCATCTGCCCAGTTGTCCGAGTTGGTCGGACGGAGCACATAAACGTCCCGGGCGCCATCTGCGCTGCGCAGGAAGGCTATGCGGTCGCCCTTTGGTGACCAGACCGGATCGGAGTCGGGCCCAGCGGTCAATTCAATTCGGTTGACCCCGTCGGGATTACGCAGGAAAAGTCCCTCATTTCCGCGTTCCGTGAAAACCAGCCACTCCCCGTCGGGAGACCAGTCTCCGACTAGCTCCCTTTCGGGACTGAAGGTCAGCCGCGTCTTCTGATTATCCTCCAGCGTCACCATATAAATGTCGGGCTCGCCATCATCATCCGACACGTACGCAATGCGGTCCGAATCAGGAGCCCAGATCGGCGGCTGTTCGGCGTCTATATTCGAGACCAGAGACGTGACCCCTTCGCTGTCCACGTCGTAAAGTATCAGTTCCGTCTTATTGCCGACTGATATCCACGCTATCTTGGACTGGTCCGGCGACCACCGCGGGGTTTTCGCGTCAACGCTCAGGGAGGATATGCGCGACGCCTCGCTTCCTTCAGGCATTTGGATCCACACGTGGGAGCCATTTTTGTCAGAAACTATATAGGCAATGGCCGGGAGATCCCCGCCCACCAATTTTCCGGCAAAGCAACCGACCAAAGACAGCGCCGCGGCTAAACACAACGGTAGGCTGAAAAGACGAGAAACCCTCGCGACCAATATCATCATTATTCGTTCCGCTGAAGGTTATGGCGATGGCGCAATTATATCGTAAACGGCCACCGTAGTACCCCGCGCCGGTGGACCAGTTGCACGGCTTATGTTTCTTGACATCAGGTGGAGCCCAAATTAGCATCCCTTCACCGCAGCGGCACCCCGTCGCCATAGATGGGCTATCCGATAAGCTGCGCGTTCGGCAAAAATGAGAGGTCGATCATGCTGGCAATAGTTGGAGGAAATCTCATCGACGGCTCGGGCGGACCCGTGGTCGAAAACGCCGCGGTGCTGATCGACGGTGATCGCATACTAGAGGTGGGCCCCCAGGCCGCAGTGCCCGTCCCCGAAGGCGCCGAGGTACTGGATGCCAGCGGTCGCACCATAATGCCCGGGCTCATCGACGTCCACGACCACCTGGCCTCGGGCGGCTACGGCCTGACCGGCCGGTGGGGCATGGATGAGCCGCTGTCGCTGTTCAGCATCCGGACCGCCCAGGTCATCGAAGACACGCTGGCCGCCGGCTACACCACGGTGCGCGACGCCGGCGGACTGGACGCCGGGTTCAAGATGGCCGTGGAGCAGGGTCTAATCAGGGGCCCGCGCCTGATCATTTCGGTCAACATCATGTCCCCCACCGGCGGGATTGAGGACAAGGTCAGCGGGAGCGGCCACCGCAAGGTAATCCTGGGGCACGATCCTCTCTCGCCCGACGGAGTGGCCGACGGCGTGGACGGCGTGCGGGCCAAGGTTCGCGAGTTGGTCCGTTGCGGAGCCGACCAGATCAAATTCGCCACCACCGGCGGAGCCTCCGGCCGGCCTGGCAACGGGCCGCTGGACCAGGCCTACGCGCTGGACGAGGCCAGGGCGCTGGTTGACGAGGCGGCAGCCCTGGGACGCAGCACCCTTTGCCACGCCGTAGGCGGTACCGGACTGCCCATCGCCATCAAGGCGGGGGCGGGCTCCATCGAGCACGGCTGTTATCTCGCCACCGACCCCGATATGCTCAAGATGATGGCCGACCAGGGGACCTTCTTCACCCCGACGTTCGAGGTGTACGACTTCCACAGCACGGTCAGCGCTCCCCACATCAAGGTGAGGGCGCAGGCGCTGATGGACATCCACATCCAGAGCACCGAGCTGGCCATCAAGGAAGGCGTGCGCATCGTGGCCGGCACCGATGCCGGCGGTTTCGTGCACGGTGACAACGCCCGCGAACTGGAGTTGATGGTTGAAAAGGGCATGAGCAACATGCTGGCCATCCAGGCCGCGACGGGCTATGCCGCTGAGTGCTGCGGCCTCGGCAAAGAAGTTGGCACCATCGAGGTCGGCAAGCAGGCCGACGTGCTGGTGGTGGACGGCGACCCGTTGCAGAATATCTCGATACTGCGCGACCGCGAGCGCTTGCTCCTGATTATGAAGGGCGGGGAGGCGTACACCAACCGCCTGACGGCGCGGGAGTTGCAGCCGGCGTAGTTCCGTAACGGGTTGGACCAACTCCCGCTGGCGGTGCAGCCCACTGCGACCAGCGAAGTATGACCCGGCTGGAGGCTCGATGCGCTTCGCCGTCCTCACGCTGTTCCCGGACACATTCCGGTTCATGGCAGACTACAGCGTACTGGGCAGGGCAATCCGGAATGGGTTGATTTCGCTTGAAACGGTCGACGTCCGGGAGTTTGCCACTGATCGGCACGGGACCGCCGACGACTACCAGTTCGGCGGGGGACCGGGAATGGTGATGAAACCGGACCCGGTGTTCGCCGCCGTGGACGCTGTCCGGGCCGACATCCCTGCCGCGGAGCGGACGGCGACACCCGTCGCCCTCACCTCTCCGCAGGGCGCCATTCTCAACCAGGACCTGGTGAATGAGTTTGCCAGCGCGCCGGGTATGATCCTCGTCTGCGGGCATTACGCCGGCGTTGACGAGCGCATCCGGGAAGGTTTGATCACCCACGAAGTTTCCATCGGCGATTACGTGCTCACCGGCGGAGAGCTGGCAGCTATGGTCATTATTGACGCGGTGTCCCGCTTTGTGCCGGAGGTGGTGGGCTCGGCGGAGAACGTGGAGCACGACAGCATCACCTCGGGTTTGTTGCAACACCCGCTTTATACGCGCCCGCCCGAGTTTCGCGGTATGGCCGTACCCGAGGTCCTGAGGTCAGGCAACCACGCCGACATTGAACGGTGGCGGCGGCGGCAATCCCTGGAACGGACGCTACGCCTGCGGCCGGATTTGCTCGACACCGCACCCCTGACCAATTCCGACCGCGTTTTCCTAGCCAGCCTGGGATGGAGTGGAACTCCGGACTGATATGACGCAACTACGTTCGGACTACCGTTTCGGCGTCGACGTGCGCGTGCGCTGGCAGGAGTGCGACGCGCAGGGGATCGCCTTCAACGGCAGCTACCTGGGCTGGCTGGAAATCGCCCAGGCTGAGTACTTCCGCAACCTGGGGTTCAGCATCTACCGCGTCGCGGCGGCGGGATACTTCGACAGCACCGTGGCCAAGGTCACCATCGAGTACCAGGCGCCGGTCCGGGTGGACGAGATGCTGGACCTACGGGCTCGGGTCGCTCGCATCGGCAACACCAGCCTGGTTTTGGAAGTAGCCATTTTCGCCGGTGACGGAGGCGGAGGCCCTGACGACGCTCCGCTCACCACCATCGAGGCCATTTACGTCGGCTTCCACGCCGACACCGGCCAGACCAGACGCGTGCCCGATTCAATCCGGAATCTCGTGGACAGATGGGAGGCGGCCGGCGAGGTCCTATCCCTGGAAAGGTTCCCGGAACTGGCCGCGGCTCAGGGGTAATGGCGGAGTATCATTAACCCTGGCGGTGCGGAAACTGGTATTCGTTTTCCTCGTCTTCCGCGCCATTGATTGCGGCGATGGCCTGCAACTTGGCCGCATCGGTCAGACCGGGGGCCGCCATAATAGCGGCAATGACTCTGCGCCGTTCCGCGGCACGCCCCTCCTCGCGGCCCTCTCCACGGCCCTCCTCACGACCCTCCTCGCGCCACTCGCGGCGACGACGCAGGGCGAAATCTATCATCGTCATGACTACTCCTATAGTGAATGGCACTATGCCGATGGCGGCTTGAGCGATTACACCGCACACGAAGGCCAGCAGCAGCATTCGCAGGTACGAAATGCGCGTCAGGGCTTCTACAATCGTCTGCCCTTCCCGGATTCCCAGCGCAGCCTCGTTGAGGATCAGCGACGCCAGGAAAAGCAGCGTCACCCACACCCGCCACCCATTGATAGCCCGATAAATTGCCTGCGGCAGTTCCGTTATCCGCATCATAGCACGGGCCGGATTTACCCGTGCCTACACCATGAAGACCGGGGAATCGTCCCGGTTGATCCGGGTCTCAGTGGCGATGCCGTCCCGGATGTGCCTGGGCAGGGAGAACATGGCCTCGTGGCTCTGCCCGTCGTAGTGCCGCAACGTCTTCGTGACCCGCTCTTCGATGCGGCGGTCCACGTCGGATGCGGTCAGGTCAGGCAACGGAGTGTTCGATGCGACAGTAAACCCCCACAGCGTGATGAAGGACGGAACGTGGACCTGGTATGGGGCGCTGTGGTTGAAGGTGCTGTCCAGCGTTTTGTATATGGTGGTGAAACACTCGTGGAGGCTCAGGAACCCGGCCGGGCCCGACTGCGTTACCAGAATTCCCCCCGGGTTCAACCGCGCGCGGGCGATTTCGTAGTATTCCTCGGTGTACAGGAGATACGCAGGCCCGCCTTCCAGGGGATCGACCAGGTCCATGATCATCACGTCGAACGACTGGTCGGTAGACTGGAGATATCCGCGGGCATCGTCAAACACCAACTCGGTGCGTCCGTCGTCAAACGCTCCCCGGTGATGCTGGGGCAGGTGCTTACGGCAGAGCTCGACCACCTGCTGGTCCAGATCGACCATTGTTACCTTTTCCACCGGCCGGTGTGACAGCGTTTCCCGCAATGTTCCGCCTTCACCGCCACCGCCGATAAAAACCCGACGTGGATCCGGATGCATCAGCATGGCCGGATGAACCAGGGATTCGTGGTAAATGTGCTCGTCCCGCTCGGTTGACTGCGTCTTCCCGTCCAGGATCAGGCTGCGTCCGTACACCTCGGAATGGACCACTTCCACTCGTTGATACCCCGTGTGACCCGAATAGAGGACGTCGTCGACCTTCAGCATGATTGCCAGGTCGGGCATCACGGTCTCGATCACCCACTTGCCGGTGATCTCTTCCATAGGATAGCTGGCCATCGGAGCTCCTTCGGCAAGCGGGGATCTGCTGGGCGCAGACAGACTCTGCTACAGCGGCCGGCAGACCGGCCGTTACTCCGTTTCGAGCGTGAGCAGGCGTCAGTTGAGGTGGTGCGCCGGTTGCAGCGCTACAACACGCGCGCCCGTGAGCCCGCGGCGGATCTGCGTGATCTCTGGGTCCCGGCAACGCAGCGCTTCAATTATCACCGCCGCCGCGCGTTCCGGCATGGTATGGTCGCCGCAGGTGAAGATGTCCGCCGCCGCGTAGCCGTGCTCCGGCCAAGTATGGATGGAAATGTGGGATTCGGCGATGGACAGAATGCCCGTTACGCCCTGGGGCGTAAACTGGTGAAACGATTCCCCAACGACATGGGCTTCTACTGACGATGCCGCCCGCAGCATTTCCTGCCGAATATGGGCCAGGTCGTCAAGCAATTGGGGATCGCAGTTTCTAAGTTCCAGGAGCACGTGAGTACCTAGTACATCCAATCACCCTTTCCTCCGTGTGGATTGGCTCCCTCCGCCGGGCATAAGGTCCGCACGGTTACTCGGGAACAGCAGGCGACGATTTTACCCAATCCCGGCTCCTGATACAAGTGCGTATGCTCGTGCGTAACTGTTCAGGGTTGTGGGGGACTGTCATTGCGAGCGCAGCGCGGCAATCTCGTTGGAGTGGGGGATCGTTCCGGAGCCTGTTCCGGCACGAGGGCGAGATTGCCACGGCGCAAGCGCCTCGCAATGACAACAACCTGAACAGTTACGCTCGTGCCGTGCGCAAGGAAAGCCGGGGCCGGTTGAGGTGGCGTTGGCGGAATGTTGGCTCGTATGGGCGCGTCCGGCGATTGCTGGCGAAGACAGTAATCCACCGCGCATGGAATGGCAGCCTGCCGGCTTCCTGAATGGACCCCTCTCCCGCCCGTCGCAACCCCGTCACCATCCACAGCGCAATGCGCTAGAATGTCGGAGGTCTGACGGCAGGCATGGGTTCGCCCAGCCTATGCCCTCAGCGTGATTTTGAACCCAGGAGGCACTTTCCATGGTATTTGTGCGCATTTATACCGGCGATGACGGCCAGACCCACTTTCAAGACCTCGACCTGCCGGGCGATCGCGCGATCCACAGCGGCATGCAGGTCACGCCGGGCGTGAACTTCCGTCGATTTGAGCCAGGTTACTTTTCCGACTGGCATACGGCTCCGCGCCGCCAGTACGTCATCACGCTGGCTGGCGAAATGGAGGTGGGCATCGGCGATGGCACCAAGCGCCGCTTCGGGGCCGGCGACGTGCTGATGGCCGACGACCTCACGGGCCAGGGGCACACCACCGCAGTTGTTGGCAACCAGCCCCGCATCTCGGTGACCATTCCCATCACCCTGTGGTCGCCCTGGCTGCCGGCGGACGAATAATCCGCCAAACCTTTCGGAACGTT
Source organism: Chloroflexota bacterium (assembly GCA_028873965.1). Lineage (GTDB taxonomy): Bacteria > Chloroflexota > Dehalococcoidia > Lucifugimonadales > UBA3495 > Bin87. The sequence goes on along the minus strand of JAPPMU010000052.1, from coordinate 24,526 downwards.
AAGCCGGCGCGTTATCGCGGATTATCCGTTTCGCGGTCGCGCCGGCGTTGGGACCGGATACCCGGGGAGCGATTATGGGCAAGGTGAGGCCCGCTTCCCGGTATTCGGCCAATCTTTCCCGCCTGGCTCCGGCGTCCGTGGGCAGCGACATGCGGTCGATCAGCCCTTCCGGTACGAGACGCTCGGCCAGCGCGATGTCGCCCAAGCGCCAGGCCCGGCGCACCTCCTCGATCTCACCCGCAAAGCCGGCCTCGGCCATCAGTCGGCGGTACCTCGGGAACCGTCCGGCATAGGTCGCAGCCACCCGGCGCATGCCCCCATCGTCGGCGCCCGGCGCGGATACCGAAACCAGCGTCGCCACCTCAACAGATTCCGGCGCGACACCGGCGTGAGCTGCGCCGTCAGCGATATGCCGGCTGGCGGTCCGCGCGTGTTCCGGGGTGCACCAGGTGAGCAGGACCCCCTGGCTGATCTCGCCGGCGATCTCAAGCATCTTCGGGAAAACCGCCGCCAGGTAGATGGGCATTTCCGGCCGGAAGGTCGGGAAGTGCAGATCGAATGTCGCGATGCTGATGGCCTCGCCTTCGTAGCCGGTCAACACGCCGTCGCGCAGCAAGCGTCGCACGATGTCCACGGTGTCGCGCACCCGGGGGATAGCGCCGGAAAACTCCAGGCCGTGCTCGGGCTCAACCTGAACCTTGTGGCTGCTGCCCAGTCCCAGGATAAACCGGCCGTTGGAAAAATGGTCCACGCACGCGGCCGCCATCGCAATGGTCGGAGCGCTGCGAACGAAAACGCTGCTGATGCTGGTTCCCAGGCGGATGCGTGAAGTCGCCAGGGCGCACGCGGTGAGGATGGAAAACTGGTCCCCGCCGTGGCCTTCGGCGACCCAGGCGGATTCGTAGCCAAGTTCCTCGGCCAGTTGGACACACTCTACGATTTCCGGAGGCGTCATGCCGCCCCCGGCAAAGGCTACTCCGATACGCTCCATTGAGGACTCCCCTGCAATCGATTGCTCCCGCTCAAACCAGTTGTACGCCGTGGGTCGGCCACGTGATCATCACTTCCCGCGCCCCGCTGAGCCAGCGCGGGCTCAATCCATTCGGGCCGCGCTCGAACAGGCGGTCAAAGTTGTCCTGGACCTGGCGACGGGTGGGCTCGTCGTCGCGTTCCAGCCGAGCCATCGCGAGCTCCACGGCCTCCGTGTCGGACAACCCTCCGGCGGCTTCGGGGATCCACCACGGCGCTTGGGGGATGACCTGTATGTCAGGCAGAAGACCCATTTCCCATAGCACGGTCGCCAGCTCGGGCAGCCCTGGCCAGGGAGCAGGTTGTTCGTCGTAGAGGATGCGCCGCAGCTCGTTGTCCATGTCGCCGGGCGTGGGTCGCCAGATGCATATGATCACCCGTCGCGAGGCGGAGTTGTGCAGCTTGGCGACGAACGGCTCGATGTCGCGAACGAAGTAGACCACGTCCGACGTGATGGCAACGTCGCCGGTTTCAGTCGAGTCCAGCCACCAGTCGGGAGAAACGCGCGCGTTGGTTATGCCGGCCTCGTCGCGGGACGCAATAAATTGGCCGCGCATACTATCAGACGGCTCCACCAACACCACCTCATGCACCTGTCCGGCCAGCGGAAGGGACACCCGGCCGGCTCCGCCGCCCACATCGAGCAGCACGTCCGTCGTCTGCAGGTAGCCGGCGATTGCGTGCAGGTTTTTATCCCACGGGCGATAGGGATTCACGCGGAACAATTCCGCAAGGTCGGCCCAGTGGTCAGCCCGGCGGCGGTGGTCGGCGAAACGGCCCGCCGCCAGGGCCGCGTCGTGGACAGCCGCGTAGCGCTCGGCGGCGGAACTCATGGGGTCAGGATCACCTTGCCGCGGGTGCCGCGCGAGGCAAGGTGCAGATGGGCGCCGCCCGCTTCCGACATCGGGATGACACGGTCTACGACCAGCTTGAGCCGTCCATCCATGATCATTGGCACCAGGTCGTTCATCGCCCCCTGGTGGTCCAGGGAGCCGATGGGCGAACGTCCCATGCTGAACCCGATCACCGTGCGGTTCAGGGTGGTGATGTCGGCGGCCGACAGGTTGGCCGGCTGGCCGCTGGCGTTGCCGTAGCTGACCAGCCGCCCGTAGGAGGCGACGCAGCGCACCGACTTTTCCAGCACCGGGCCGCCCACGCATTCCAGCACCAACGCGACGCCTCGGCCGTCGGTCAGGTCCCGAACCTCGTCCTCGAAATCCGCCTCGGTATAGTTGATGGTGACGTCCGCGCCCAGGGAGCGGCACAGGTCCAGCTTGTCCTGGGTCGAGGCCGTCGCGACCACCCGGGCTCCCCACTCCTTGGCCAGCTGTATGGCCACGGTGCCCACGCCGGAGGCGCCGGCCTGGATCAGCACGGTGTCGCCCGGATGCATCTGGCCGCGCGTCTTCAGCAGGTGGTAGGAGGTCAGGAAGGTTATCGGCATACCCCCGGCGTGGATCGGATCGATGCCATCCGGGTACGGAAAAACGAAGTTGTGATTGACCGCGACGTATTCCGCCTGGCCCTGCGGCCCCATGGCCATGACCCTTTGGCCAACCTCCAGGCGGCCGTCGGTCACATCCGAACCCAGGGCGGTGATGGTTCCCGCCGCTTCCAAGCCCAGCGTGGCCGGCAGGTCGGGCCCCGGGTAATTTCCCTGGCGGCGCATGATGTCTGCATAGTTGACGCCGGCCGCGTCGACCTTGATGAGCACCTGGTGCGGGCTGGGCGTAGGTTCCGGCGTGTCCTTCCACTCCAAGACCTCGACACTGCCGTATTCCTCGATGCGCAGGGCTTTCATTGAACTATTCTCCTGAACGGGCGACCGGCGTCAGGCCGGGCCGCGCAGATTGGGCGACTGGAACACGTCGGGATTGATTACCCGAATTGCCTCGCCGGAGGCGAAGGCGCGGATGTTCTCAACCACGCCGCTGTAGAAGGCGCGATAACCTTCCTGGGTGACGTATCCGACGTGCGGGGTGATGAGCGTGTTGTCCAGGGTGAGAAAGGGATGATCAGCCGGCAGCGGCTCGACGTCGAAAGTGTCCAGCGCGGCGCCGCCGATGGCCTTGCGTTCCAGAGCGTCCACCAGCGCCGCCTCGTCGACAATGGGGCCGCGGGAGATGTTCACCAGGATCGCCGACGGTTTCATCAGGCCGATCTCGTGGGCGCCCACCAGGCCCCGCGTTCGGTCGCTGAGGCGAACGTGAACGGACACCACATCTCCCTCCGTGAAGAGGGTGTCCTTGTCAACCAGGGTCGCATTGCACTCGGCGGCCCGCTCGGCCGTCAGGTTCTGGCTCCACGCGATGACCCGCATGTCGAAGGCGTTGCCGACGCGAGCCACCAAAGAACCGATGTGTCCCAGCCCCAGCAGCGCCAGCGTCTTGCCACGCAGGCCGTGGCCCACGTGGATGCCCCACTTGCCCTGATCGCGAGTGGCCCGATCCTCCTCGGCAATGCGGCGCATCAGGCCGATTATCAGGCCCCAGGTCAGCTCGGTGGGACCCTCGCCCTCGCCGGGCGTGCCGCAGACGGTGATGCCCAGGTCGGTGGCTGCGTCGGTGTCGAACGAGGCGTTGCGGGCGCCGGTGGTGATCAGGCAGCGCAGCGCGGGAAGCCGTTCCAGCAGCGAACGCGGAAATGCGGTGCGCTCCCGCATGCCCATCACGATGTCAAAGTCGGCAAGGCGCGCGGCCAGCGCATCCTCGTCCGCGAGGTGGTCGCTGAAGAAGGTGACTTCCATGCTCCCAGGCAGGCTCGACCAATCGGCCATGCTGGAGGCCACGCTCTGATAGTCATCGAGGATAGCGACTTTCATGGATCGGGTCACCTCTCCAATGGGATTGCGGCGGGGCAGGTTACCGGAACGCCGGCATGACCTTTTCGGTCAGCAGACGGATGTTCCGCATGACGACTTCGTGGGGGATCATGCCACCGGCGTTGAGCTCCGCGACGACGCCGTCCAGCCCGAGATCCTCGCGCAGTTCGGTGAAACGGTCCACCAACCCGGCGGGAGTGCCGAAAGCGACCTTGGTGGACAGGATGTCATCATACGACAGGGCAGAGAGACGGGAGGCGCGCTGGTCGCGGAGTTCCGTGGCCTGGATTCCGGCCGAACCGGAATCGGCGGCGTAGAGGCGGCCCATGCGACCGAAGTAAGCCTGGATGCTCTCGAAGGGTTCCTCTATCGCGCCGGTTTCAGTCAGGCCCACGTACACCGGAACGCGCAGGGAAACGTCCCCTTGGCCCGGGTGTCCCGCTGCCTTCCACGCTGCCCGGTATTGCTTGAGGTTGTCCCGCAGTTCCGGGATGTCCATGCCGCGCAGACCGACGAAAATCGGGTAGCCATCAGTTCCGGCGCGGGGAAAGGTTTCGGCGGTGGTGGCGGCCATCCGGAAGGGCGGATGGGGACGCTGGTAGGGCAGGGGCGCAACGGTGGCGTTGGCCACCTGGTAGTAGCTGCCATCGTAGGAGAACGGCTCGCCTTCCCAGGCCTGCAGGATGATGTCAAGCGCTTCGCGGAAACGGTCGCGACTCTCATCGTAGGGCACGCTGTATATGTCATACGAGCGGGCGAACCCGCTGCGCCCGATGCCGAAATCGAACCGGCCCTGGCTGATCTGGTCGACGGTGGCGACTTCCTCGGCGATCCGCAGCGGGTTGTTCAGCGGCAGCACGTACACCGCCATACCGATGCGCAGCCGCCGCGTCCGCGTCGCGATGCTGCTGGCAATGGTGATGGGAGACGACAGCACCGACCGGTCGGGCGTGAAGTGCATTTCGGCCAGCCAGGCGCCGTCCAGACCGCATTCTTCGGCGGTATCGACCAGTTCAAACCCCTCGGCGAATGCTGCGGCCTGGCTCCCACCCGGACGGGTCTCGAACTGCATGAACATGCCGAAGTGCATGGCTACCCTCTGGGATCGGTCGTGTCCCGCCGGCGGAACTCGGGCCGATGGTTGGGCAAGTAAAGCACAGGGCAAATAGGGGGTCAAGTTGACCATGAGCCCGCGCGTGCGCCATTGTCAGACCGCATTTTTTGAGGGTGCGAGCACAGCAAGTTTTGCGCTGTATTCCTTTACATTCGTTCGGGGCATATGGTACGATCACAAGAAGCAATGTGCATCCGGCGGAAGTGGCTCAGTGGTAGAGCGTCTCCTTGCCAAGGAGAAGGTCGCGGGTTCGAATCCCGTCTTCCGCTCCACTTTTTGAAAAAACGAACGGCTCCGGTTTTGGAGCCGTTTTTTCATGAGCGCGCACGGCCGCATTGCGGGGACATTTTGGGCCGGAATTCCACGCCGGGCAGTGGCTCAGCCGAAGAACCCCTGGCCGCCGTTCACGTGGATAGTCTGGCCGGTGATGAAACCGCCGTCATCCGTGCAGAGGAAGGTGACCGTCGACGCGATTTCGTCGGGCTTACCCTGTCGCCCCAGGGGAACGGCGGAAGCGTCGGGAACCCGGCCAGCGTACCATTCGGGGTTGGCGCGGCTGGTGTCGATGCTTCCCGGGGACACGACGTTGACGCGAATGTTGTTGCCGGCGAACTCGGAGGCGAGGCTGCGGGCCATGCCCACTATGCCCATCTTGGCCGCCGAGACGTGAGCCCGCAGCGGGCTTCCCCGAAAGGCTCCATCCCCCGTGAGGAACACGATGCGACCGAAATTGTTGTCCACCATCTGCTGGATAACGCCGCGCGTGGTGTAAAAGGAACCGTCCAGCACCACCCCGCGCACGTGTTCCCAGTCTTCCACCGTCACTTCGGTGAATGGTTTGTGCGGGCGGATGGCGGCGTTGTTGACCAGGATGTCGATGCTCCCAAAGGTTGACATGGCGGCGTCGATCATGGCGTCAACCTGGTCCTTTTGGGACACGTCGGCGAGGACGGGCAGGGCCTTGACGCCCAATTCCTCGACGGCCGCCGCGGTGGCCTCCGCCTCGTCGCGGTTGCTGCGCGCGTTGACTACAATGTTGGCTCCTTCCGCGGCCATCATCAACGCCGTGGCCCGGCCGATGTTGCGGCCCGAGCCGGTTATCAGTGCTACCCTGCCGTCCAGTTTGCCCATGTCTGCAACTCTCCTGGAGAAGTTTTCGTTACGTCTTGAACCCAATGACGGCGATTATAACGTACCTGATAGCACGCGGCCCCTGGGAACTCTATACTTTCGATCATGCGTTACCCACCGACCTGGTTGGTTCTTGGCTTGATGGGGGCGATTGCCTCCGTCGGCTGCTTTTTTGGCAGCGGCCCGGCAACCGATTCCCCCACTGCTGACCTGCAAGCGACCATCGACGCGGCCCTGGCGAGAGTCGCCGCCTCCCAGGAAACCGAGCCGGCACCCACTGCGACTCAGCCGCCGGCCACCGCTGCACCCACCGCGCGGCCGGCAAACGCCCGGTCGCCGCGGGTGATTCCGGCCACGGCGATACCCCGCCAATCTCCCACAGCGACCCCGGAGCCTTCAGCGTTCAGCCTCTCCGAGGCGCGCAACTGGGGATTCGCGGAACAGGCCAATCCCGATGTAATCGCGCAGATTAGCGGCATCAGCTGGATTGCCGACGGTTTGCAGACCGCGGACGAATTTAACGCCGCCGAGCGCATGGTCAACGTGGGGCTGAGCGCACCAGAGGTCTTGAGCGCATTGCTGGCATCGGACGAATTCCAAGACGGCCTGCGACCAATGGATCTGCCCGCGTTATTGTCGCTGCAACGAATGGCGCAGGACCGGCCGGATCGGTTGGCGCAGCTCGCCAGCGCGGACTGGTTCCTCGACGGACTGACCACCGCCGAAGCCGCGATTGTGGCGGTACTCTACGAACGTTCCCGGTTCCTGTCGCCCGAATTCGATGCGATAGTGGCCAACCCCGGAACCCTCAACGTGGAACTGGGAGCCACTACCAGCCGGAGCGGGTCGATTGTTCCCATCGCGATAGTACGCTCCGGGCCCGCGCCGGCCGGTTCGCCGGTGATGGCGGTGGCTCAGGCGGCGGTGCCCGTTTTCGAGGGCATGTTCGACGCCGACTTTCCGACCCCGGCCATCGTGATACACGTCACCGACTACGTTGCGGGAGCGGCGGCCGGCACCAACTACCAGACGCACGTCACGTTGTTGCCGGAGATCGACGACAACTCCAAACCGGAATTTGCCCCGCACGCCGTTTTTCACGAGATCGCACACTATTACCTGTATGCGAAGCCCGTCTGGCATTCCGAGGGCGGGGCGGATTTCGCCGCGACTTACGCACGACACGTCACCGGAGGCGCTCCCCTGGAGTCGACCAACTATCCCTGCGACGGCGCCTCGTCCCTCAGCGAACTCGAACTACGGTCACCGGACGACCCGGAAGAGGCGCAGGAGGATCCCGGCTTGTGGCGGTGCAACTACTACCTGGGCGAGCGGCTGTTGCTGGCGCTGTACCGCCAATTGGGCGAGGAACGGTTCCTACAGGCCTGGCGGGCGCTGTACGCCAGGCTGGCGGGAGACCCCTCCTATCCGTCGCAGCGCGATTTCACGGAGAGCGATATCCGTGTGGAATGGCTCCGGGCCGGAGGCATGCTGATGCAGCCGGATCTGGAACACATCTGGGACCAATGGTACCGGGGTCGGGCATCCACCGTGGTCGAAGGAGTTCCCGATCCGGCCCCGGTAGATCCAACCCTGCCGACAGTCAACGGACGGGTTGACCAGGCATACGTCGCGTTGAGCGTGGAGGGTCAGCCGATCAACAGGATTTCGGCGTCGGACGTAGAAGGTTGGCTGTACCTGACGCTCAAATACTCCTACTCGATCTCCGGTGATCCCAAACAACTGCAATTCGAGGTGGTCGAGTATTTTGAGGATGGTTTCACCAATAGCCGACGTCGAGTGCCCGTGCGGTTCGAGTCACGGTTTGCCGGCGGCACTCAGTGGCTGTCGGTAGGCCCAACCGCCCCGTTGCGCTGGGCGCCGGGGCGGTACTGGGCGTACGTGTACGAGGACGGCCGCAAGGTCGCCGAGGTGCAGTTCGACGTTACCCCATAGTCTCTGCGGTGAATCCCGCAATCGCATAAGGAAGCAGTCGGCATGAATTACGAACGGTTGGGATCGTCGAGCCTGATGGTACCCGAGATCGGGCTTGGAACCTGGCGGTACACCGGCGGTCCCGAACCATTGCGGCGCGGGGTCGAGCTGGGCGCAAACCTGATCGATACCGCGGAGATGTACCGCACCGAGGCCGCGGTGGGCGAGGCGATAGCCGGGATTCGAGACCAGGTCATCGTGGCGACCAAGGTGCTGGGCAGCCATCTGCGCTACGACGAGGTGCTCAGGGCCGCCGAGCAAAGCCTGCGTCTGCTGGCTGTGGACCGCATTGACCTGTACCAAATCCACTGGCCCAACCCCAGGGTGCCCGTTGCCGAAACCATGCGCGCCATGGATCGCCTGGTATCCGATGGCGCGGTGGCGCACGTGGGCGTCAGCAATTTTTCGGTGGACGAGATGCGGGAAGCCCAGGCGGCCATGCCCAACGTGCCCATCGTCTCCAACCAGATCCTGTACAACCTGCGCCGCCGCAGCGCCGAGCGCGACGTGATCCCCTACTGCCGCCGAAACAATATGACGGTGATCGCGTACTCGCCTCTGCATGAAGGCGCCCTGGTGGGCAATCGGGGCGGTCGTCTGCGCCGGGCGTTGGGCCGGAACCGCGACAACGACGTATTGGAGGAAGTCGCCGGCGAGGTTGGGAAAACGGCGGCACAGGTCGCGCTGAATTGGGTAGCCGACCAGACGGGGATCATCGCCATCCCCAAATCCAACAGCGTTGAGAGAACCGCGGCCAACTGCGAAGCCTCCGGCTGGAGCCTGACGACGGATCAGCGGCAGGCGCTGGAGCGGGCTTTCCCCATCTAGCCCAGAGCGGGCAACCCGGTGGTCGCGCTCCTACCCGGCCCATGCGTGGAGCCCCGGTATGGTACGCTGGGCGGCACGAATCTGACCACCATTCCTGCCTGATCGGAGGTGTACTCAAATGTCTCTGCGTTCCGACCTGAAAAACCGACTGACCGCCGGCGAAACGATTGTGGCCCCCGGCGCCTACGACCCGATGTCGGCGCGCGTGGTGCAGTCGCTGGGGTTCGACACCGTGTACGTGGGCGGCTACATGAGCGGCGCCCACCTGGCCGTCACCGAGCCGCTGATGACGCTGACCGAGCAGGTCGACGTTGCCCAGCGGGTGGCGAAATCGGTGCCGCTGCCGGTGATCTGCGACGCCGGCGCCGGCTACGGCGATCCGGTGCATACCATGCACACGGTGCGCACCTTCGAGCGCGCCGGCATCTGCGGCATCCACATCGAGGACCAGGTGTTCCCCAAGCGCGCGTCCTACCACGCCGGCCTGGAGCACGTGATCCCCATCGACGAGTTCCTGGAAAAGATGCGCTATGCGCTGGAAGCCCGCAGCGACCCCGACTTCCTGATCATCGGCCGCACCGATTCCTTCACCGCCGTGGAGGGCGACATGGAGGATGCTATCAGTCGCGGCAACGCCCTGCGCGACCTGGGCGTGGACGTGGTGATGCCCCGGGGCGTCCGCCAGCGTGAGGACCTGGCGACCTTCCGCGCCGGCGTACCCGACGTGCCGCTGCTGGTCATCGCAGGCACCGACGACATCACGGTGCAGGAATACGAGGAGCTGGGCTACAAGGTCATCATCTACGCCACCACGCCGGCCATCGCAGCGGTGCAGGGCATCCAGAACGCATACACCAGCTTGCGCGACACCGGCCACATCGGCATCGGCGCGGCAGAGGTTGCCCAGCGTCGCGCCGAGGTGGAGGCCCTGATCAGCCTGCCCGAATACCAGGCGGTGGAGGCAGCGACCACCGAGCGGGAATTCCAGGACCGCGTGGGGCACTAATTGCGGCAAGCTCTCGGGATTATCGGCTCCGGCGTCGCTGCCGGGGCCGGCTACTCCGTGCCAACCCTGATAAAGGGAAGGAGATTGTCATGGCTACCGACAAACGCCAGCGCGATGATCTGGCGACCCGCGCCCACGCCATCTACGACGCAGGGTTGCGGCACAAGCTGGAACCGCACGAACACGGTCGCTATTTGGCCCTGGAAGTCGAGACGGGCGACTATGCGATTGGAGACCGGTTCAGAGACGCCAACGAAAAGTTGCGGCAACGGCACCCGCTGCCGACTCTGTTTTTTGTCTTTCGCATCGGTTATCCGGCAGCCGTGAAAATGGGCGGGCACTATGGGAGTAGATTGTGATTGCCGGGTTCGTCAATCAAGACCTGGAGCCCATTGTGCCTGTCGCAATTTTGGACATCAACGGCTATCGGTGGCGCCGGGAAGTAGTCGTCGATACCGGATTTGACAGTGACCTGACACTTGGCGTTGAATTCATAGGACAACTGGGTTTCACTCCCGCCGGCCAGACCGAGATGACGCTGGCTGATGGTCAGATAGTCAAGTGCAATTTTTACGTGGCCACGGTGATTTGGAACGGAGATTACCGTGGCGTCTACGTTATGGAATCGGAAAACCAGTTCCTGTTAGGTACAAATCTGTTCCAAGGCAGCACACTGACCGTGCAAATGTGGGAAGGCGGCGACGTGGTTATTGACTAGGTCGCCCGTCGCGCCAAACCAACCCTCCGGCCACGATGGTCGCCACGGAACGAACCTCGGGTAAATTCGCCGTCGAAACCGCGAACGGATCGGGATCCACCACCGCCAGGTCCGCCGGCATCCCCGCCGCAATGCGCTGCGTGCCGGAGTGCAGGGTCAGCGCTTGCGCCACCGACTTCACCACCTCGCCACCAAGATCAACGCCGCCGGCCGATTGCCGTGACACCGCGGCCGCCATTGCCGCCCACGGGTTTGGTTCGACCACCGGTGCGTCGGAGCCCAGGCGAGTTCGGATTCCACGGGCGAGCAACGCGCCCATCGGGTAGAGGTGAGGCAGCAGGTCGGCTGCAACAGTGCGGAGGTATCGCTCGCCGTCGTAGTGCAAAAACCCGGGATTCGGGACAGCCATCGCTCCGCTTTGGGCCACCAACGCGAGCACGTCCGGAGGACATTCGGCGCAGTGCTCGATGCGGTCCCGAACCCGGCTGCCATCGTCGGCAATGAGCGGCCGCGCGTCGCCGATGGCCAGCGCGGCCGCGACGACGGCATCCCGCTCCACCGCGTGGATCGCCACCGGGAAGCCCAGCCGGTGGGCGTGAGCCACCATCTCAGTTAGCTGCGCAGGATCCGGTCGCAGTTGCCCGGTGGACGCGGTGAGCATAATCTTGGCGTGACTCACAGTCAGCCGGCCATCGTTGGCGGTGGCGCCGTAGCCCAACCCGGCGTGCAGCATTTCATCCAACCGGTCGAAGCCGACCATCATGGTCAGCTGCAGGGGCAGCGTGCCGTCACCGGACACTCTCCGGAAATACCGCCAACGGTCGAGGCCATTGCTCGGCCCGGCATCCGTGACGGCCGTGATGCCATAGGCCAGCAACTTGTCGCCGAACTCGCGCACGGCGCCTTGCACATCCTCGAAAGAGGCATCGTCGGATACTCCCAAGCGTTCACGCAACCAGTCGGCCATTTCCAGGAGCAGTCCGGTGGGCTCCCCCTCGTGATCTCTCACAATCACGCTCCCGGGCGGGTCCGACGTCCGGCGGTCGATCCCGACGGACGCCAGCGCGCGGCTGTTGAGCGCGCACGCATGCCCGGAGCGATGGTCCACCCGGACCGGCCGCGATATAGAAACCCGGTCCAGATCGTGCCGGGTCAAGTGCCGGCCCCGGCCTGCGGGAGAGTCATCGTATCCGTAGCCGCGTATCCAATCATCAGCGGAACCTGGGGCTTCACGCAGCGCGTCAATTACCGCGTCGACATCGGGCATCGCCGTCGGACGACAATCGACCCACCGGCTGGTGGCAGCAGCGGCCAACACGTGGCAATGTGCGTCCACGATGCCCGGGATGACCCTGCGGCCGCCGCAGTCCAGCACAGTCGTGTCCGGCGTAGCCAATCCCCGGATTTCCCGTTCGTCGCCCACCGCCAGAACTTTCCGGCCGGCCACGGCCAGCGCGCTCGGGCTGCCTTCCCCGGCGAGGATCTTCCCGTTCAGCAGGACGATTTCGACCGGAGGGGCCATCAGAGAGCAGAAGGGCTTCGGGTTCGCTGAGCTGCGCCGGGCGCGGTGCTATAATCGCGCCGGCCGGGCTGTTCAGCAGCGCGCCGCAAATTCTGGCGGAGGGACATTATGCCGGAACTGGAAATCATCATGGGCGGATACTCCATCAACACCGACCAGACGCGGTTGGGCTTGTGTACCGTTACTCTGATCCGCGGCGAGGTGCTGTCCATTGTGGACGTGGCGCACTTTGGCCGTCGCAACATGCTGGTCGACGAGCTGGCCGCGCATGGCATTTCCACGGACGACATTGGCCGGGTGATTTTAACCCACGCGCACTGGGACCATTCCCAGAATACCGATCTCTTCCCCAACGCGGAAATCGTGATCCACGCCGACGAGCTAGAATACAGCCGCAACCCCCGGGTCGGCGACCTGGCCACCGCGAGGTACTTCGCCGACACCCTGCTGCAGCAGAAGGTCAACGCGGTCAGCGGCGAAACGGAACTGGAGCCCGGGGTTAGGATCATCGAGACGCCCGGACATACCCGTGGCCACATCAGCGTCGTCGTGGAAACGGAGGCCGGCGCGGTGTGCATCGGCGGCGACGCCATGTCGGATGCCGGGGCGATTGGCCGGGGCACGCCGGCGATCATCTTCTGGAGCGAGGCCGACGCCAGGGCCAGCATCCAGAAAATCGTCGCCGCCGCCAATACCATTTATCCCGGCCACGACCGGCCCTTCCGAGTGGAATCCAACGGCGACATCACTTATCTCGCCGACTCGCCCACCCTGGAGGTCAGCGGCGTGCTGCACTACGCCAGCGGCGCGGTCACTGTCAAACTCGGGCGAGCGGAGCACCCCGGCACCACCGTGATGCCCAGCGCTATCGACTACCAGGGCGGGGGTCAGAGCCACCCGGGTCACTGTTAAACGCGCTTTCCGTATTCGCGAAGGTATCCGTCAGAGCCTGGCCCAACCACGGGAGGTGGCAATGCAGGCGGTGGTTTTCGACTGGGATCTGACCCTGTGGAACAGCTGGGGCATCCACTTGGGACTAATGGAAAGCACCGCGAGGGAACTGGGCATGGTTGCGCCCACCGCCGAGGCGGTCGCCGCCGAATTCCATCGCCCATTTCACCAACACCTCCTGTGGTTTTTCGGCACCCATCCCGAGGCCCAGGACGAGCTGGAGGGCATCCTTCCCGTTTACCTGAGCCACTACCACGCCATTGACGGGCATCGCCGCTACCTGTACCCGGGAGTTGCCACGCTGTTGCACGCGTTCCGGCGACGTGGAATACGGGTGGGCATCCTGTCGGACAAGATCCCGTACTTCGGGGAGATCGAGTTGCGAGAGTCCGGGCTGGCCCCGCTGGTCGAGTACGCAAATTTCAAGACCGACGCGCGACCCTACAAACCGGCACCCGACGGGTTGCTGGACGTCCTGCAAACGATGGCCGTTGATCCGAGCGATGCCATGTACGTGGGGGACGGGCCGCAGGACATCATCTGCGCCCGCAGCGTCGGCGCGACCTCCGTCGCCGCCCTGTGGGCAACCATAGACCAGGAGGCGATACTGGCGGAGCGACCGACCCACCGCGTGTACCGTCCCCACCAGGTGATGGCAGTGGTGGCCGAAGCCAACGGGTACGGAGGTTCGGATCCCTGGAGACGGCATCTCCCGTGGCCGTGGCGTCCGGACGCCGACAACCCCGACGACGACCAGGACGCTGGCATTGCGGGAGTCGCCGAGGCTGCGCAGGACGTCGAACCGCCGACGCTCTTGTCCTGGCCCCTGGCCGACCGCTGGCGAGGCCGCACCGGGGACCTCGCGCTGCCGCCGCAAGACGCCAACCCCATTGCGCCGCTGAGGTTGCAAGGTTAGGCAACTGCTGACTGATCACACCAAACGAGTGCGACTGGATACCAGGGTGTCCTAGCGAGTTAGCCTATGCAATGCCCCAACTGTCTAGAAATCGCCGTGGCCTCCGCCATTTTCTGCAACCTTTGCGGAACGCGGATGCCATTGGTCTGCCCTGATTGCCGCGCTGACAACCCTCCGGAAAGTCGCTTCTGTCACCGATGCGGCAACTCTCTGCCAGTATCAAATTCCCATACGGTTACGCCGCGCGGTAAGGCGCGGGAAACTGGCATCAGGGACATCGGCGTTGATCTGAAAACTCTCAGTATTGATGTGGCTGCGTATTCTGCGCCTCGGATCAAACGAGGCAGCATAGTCACTGCCCGTGGAGCCAAGGCCTTAGCCACATACTCCTCCCTTAGCATCAAGTCATTGGCTCAACGCCTCAAGCCCAACCCGGTTAAACCATCGGCGTCGTCATCAATTCCTACAAATGACACTGTGGCTGACACGGCTGACCTGCATCAGCCTTCCTCATCTGGTTCCACCGTCGCCTGTCCACGCTGCAACCGTATCAGCGAACCAGGGTCCTTGTTCTGTTTCTCTTGCGGCCTTCCTCTGGATGATTTGGAATCGGCGGCAACCCGAAGCGTGGTAGATCATGCCAGCCAACGGGCAGGGTTCGGGAGACGTTTCTGGGGATGGCTAATCGACCTCGTTGTACTGACCGCTGTCCAAATGGTCTTTATCGCAGCATGGCCGGGGTTTGACGAATACTTTGCCTCTGACACGGGATTGCATTGGGTGGACTTGCTGAGCCTCGTGGTGAGCGTCCTGTACTACACAGCGGCTGTTTCGGTTTGGGCTACAACTATAGGGAAGCGTTTGCTGGGCGTGTACGTTCTTCGACCAGACGGTTCAAAAGTTGGACCCGGACGCGCCTTGGCTAGATACTTCGCTGGAATTCTATCCATGTTAATTTTCGGCGTCGGCTATTTGATGATCGCGTTGCGGAGCGATCAACGAGGGTTGCACGACTTGATTTGCGATACTGTGGTGATACGTAAATAGGCGGTCAGATTGGAGCTACTCCTGTTTCCATTACTCGCCTTCGCTCCCGGCATTTTCTGGCTGTGGTTCTTTATCCGCCGGGGAGTGTTTCGCCCGGGACCCCGACAGCTGCTGGTATTCACATTTCTGATGGGTATGGCTTCAACCCTGCCGGCTGGCGCTCTCAACACTGTTTTTGTGGACGACCCAACTCAGCTCAAATCAGCGAGCCTGGCTACCATCGCCACCGGAATGTTGCTTGTGGTCGGGCCAGTGGAGGAGTTCTGTAAGTTTCTGGCCGTCCGCTTGCTGGCATATCGTTCTGCGTATTTTGACGAACCGGGCGACGGGTTGGTGTACAGCGCCGCCGCCAGCCTCGGCTTCGCATCGCTGGAAAACCTTTTCTACGTGCTGTCCTACGGCCCCCTTGTCATGGTGGGACGTGCTCCTTTGAGCACCGCAGCGCACGTCGTTTTTGGCAGCTTCTGGGGTTATGCGCTGGGACGGCAGGTGCAAGCCGGGCGACGCCAGAGTTGGCAAACGCTGGCAGGCATCTCAGCTGGCGCGTTGGTTCATGGCATATTCAATGTGGTGGTATTTACGTTTTGGCCGGCGGCAGTCGTTCTGGTTACCTTGGGAGTAGCCTGGGCGGTGGGACGTTTCACTTGGGCGCGACGCGTTTCCCCGTTCCGTTACCGCCGCAACTATCCACGCATGGACTGCCCCGCCTGCCGGCGACGTATCAGCATTGTTAGCCGCTACTGTCGTTTTTGTGGTACAGCAACTGCGTCGGGGCGGAGTGAGATTGCCGCGCTATACTGTAGTTACTGCGGGAATGGCAACCGGCTTGACGCCACATTTTGCACCAGCTGCGGGGATCAATTGTTGCGCTGAGCCAGGCGCGTTGCCACAGGTTATGTTGCTAGTATAATGGCCGCATCCGTCGCGCCTTTGGCGACGGCGGCATCGTCGCCGGCTACCGGCGGCGACACCAGGAATGGGAGCCCACCCCAATGAAGAACAAGGTTTTCCCCGATTTCGACTCCGCCGTTGCCGACATGAAAGACGGCATGACTTTCATGTCGCCCGGTTTTGGCAACGTGGGCCTGGCCCGCAACCTCCTGGCCGCAGTGCACCGGCTGGGGGTCAAGGACCTAACCGGCATTTCCAACAATGCGGGTTCACTGGACGACCGCGTGGACGTCGGTACGTTGATCGAAGCCCGCCAGGTCAAGAAGATGATCTGCGCGTTCACCGCGCCGACTCACCCGTCGCAGATCACGCCCTTCGTCCAGATGTACAACGACGATGAGCTGGATGCAGAACTGGTCCCGCAAGGGACGCTGGCCGAACGCATGCGGGCCGCCGCGGCTGGCATCGGCGCTTTCTACACGCCGGCCAGCGTCGGCACTGAGCTGGCGGAAGGCAAGGAGCACCGGGAAATCAACGGCCGCACCTACGTGCTGGAATACCCCCTGCCGGCCGATTTTGCGCTCATTCGCGCGTATCGGGCCGACACCTTCGGCAATCTGCAATTCCGCCTGACCCAACGCAACTTCAACCCCGTGATGGCCATGGCTGCCGATATCACCGTCGTCGAGGTGGAAGATAGCATCGTTGAACCTGGGGAGATTGACCCGGACTGCGTGCACGTTCCGGGAATCTACGTTGATCGACTGGTAAAGATCCCGGAAGACGGGATTTGGGACTGAAGACGCCGGTTCAGGTCAGCGTCGGCGCTGAAACGGGTACGCGATCAAGAACACAAGGAGTATTGCGATGACTACCGCGGACAAGCCCCGCCTCTCCAGGCAAACCATGTGCGACCGCCTTGCCATGGAGTTCCAGGACGGTTGGATCGTGAACCTGGGCGTGGGTATGCCAACTCTTTGCTCCAACTACCTGGAGTGCGAGCCGGACAAGGAGATCATCTTTCATTCCGAAAACGGGGTGATCGGATTTGGTCCGCTGGCTCCTGCCGGGGAAGAAGACAGGCACCTGGTCAACGCCGGCGGCCAGAACGTGGTTGCCCTGCCCGGCATGGCCATCGTGCATCACGCCGATTCGTTCGGGATCATCAGGAAGGGCATGGTGGACGTGACGGTGATGGGAGCGTACGAGGTATCCGAAAACGGAGACTTCGCCAACTGGCGCATTCCGGTGCGCAAGGGCGGCGGGATCGGCGGCGCGATGGACCTGGCCGCCTGCGCCAAGCGCGTGTTCATCGCCATGGAGCACAACCAGCGCAACGGCGCGCCCCGTGTGCTCAAACAATGCAATCTGCCCATCACCGCGCCGGGAGTGGTCAAGCTGCTGGCTACGGACTTGGGTCTGTTCGAAATCACCGAAGACGGGTTCGTCCTGCGCGAGCATGCCCCCGGCTGGTCCCCGGAGGACATCCAGGAGCAGACCGAGGCGCAGCTCATCATCGCCGACGACCTGCGGGAGATGCGGGTGCGGCCGGCGTAGACGAATTTCAGATTGGATGGAGTTCAAAAAGGCGGCGTCCGGATGACGCCGCCTTTTTCATTCGGCAGGGAACCAACGTTGGAGCGTGGCGCGGAATTTCTGGAAGGCGCGATCCTGGCAACGGGAGAAACTGACGGTGCGGGCGAGATCGGCGAACAATTTTCTTGAGCGGCGTTTCCGATGCATTTGAAGCATTCCATCGAAAGCAGCCTGTGGATCATTCGGCTTGGTTTCCCCGCTAGTGATAAAGCCATTTAGCTCTAACCAGTCGCTGATACCTTGCGGTTGAGACCAACCGACAAGGCCTTCCAAAACGCTAACGGAGGCTCCAAACACCCAAGCTTCCAACTCAGGCTCGATCGCCACTACTGCAATCCGGTCATGTCCCCAGCCTGCATTCTGTAGTTGTTGCTCTAGATCAACTTCCAACTGCGCTGCAGTACGTTGCGTTTCTCCACTGCCATGGAAATCGAAAATTAACATCCCCTTCCGGTACAAGTTGCGTAACGGGTTGATTACTTCGCCGGGGGCAGAACGGCAACCCGAATCGTGATGGCGATGGGTTTGAATATCGACGGTCAGGGCAGATATGCCCAATGCATCTTGCCGATCTTCCAACAAGGTCTGCACGGTGCGCTGAATTGTTCCGTCAGCAGCCAGCACTACGAGGTCCTTCGAAAAAGAGGCTTCATTCATGCGAGTATGCCCGAGGCGAAGAAGGTCCCCAAATCGGTCTCGTATTGCCAATCTTTCAGGCGAGGATGCGAATTCCCACGAACGATATCGACGACACCCGCATCAGTTTTACCGAAGCACAGCAACTGATGGACATTCGCGATGGCCACAAATTCTGGGGAATGACTAGCCAAAAGGACTTGCGCTTCGTATACTGAAGACAACGAATCGAAAACGTCTTGCAACGCCCCTGGATGAATCCCATTTTCAGGCTCTTCAATCATGTATAGTCCAGACGATTGAGGCGAATATGCGAGCATGGTCAGGGCCATCAGGCGCAAAGTACCATCGGAGACCTTCCATGAAGGCACGTCCAACCCGTGCGAATATTGCAGCATCAGGTATTTGTGGCGGTCGTCGGGTCTGTCCATGATTTTTACCGAGTGGAGCCCCGACAAAGCGCATTGGATATGACCGATCCATTCACCAGCCAGGTCGGGCGTACGACTGATCATCGCATCAGCGACCCACGGCAGGTTCGAACCGTCAGGCAGCATGTCAATGCCTACACCTGGTCGACTGGCTTGCCGCATCCGCTCACTGTTGAGCGCTAATACGGTCACTTTATCCCTTAGAAATACCATAGCCCGGGTCGAAGCCGGGTATTTTTCGTCATGATCGGGCATAATCGACAAAGCCGAGCGGTCAGAACTTAGATTTAGCCCCAAATTCCAGTTGACGCTACCAGTTTCCCTGATCGTCTCGTCATTGAATCTACTCCGGCCAGTTTCGCTTTTGCTAAATATCGTCCGTTGCCCTTTCGGCCTTGCGCCCGTAAGAGTCTGCGGAGGAACATCAGGTTCAGGGAACATTAGCGATTGCTTGAGATTTTGCTCCGTCTGTACCCTTAGCACACCCCTCTCTTTGAGTAAGGAAACCCGACTTGTTCGCACATCGATCCCTACTGAAAGTTCGTACCGGAATGTCCGGTAATTGCGTTGCGATGGCAACAGTTCGAGTGCTTCAATAGGTAGCTCGAACTCCAGCGCGATTTCAAATCGTTGCTCCTCGGGATCCTCCGGCCGTCCCCACACCAAATCCGCAAAGTTCGCGGTGCGACGCTCGCACGCTGCACTGACCCCGTCTCGCACAACGTCGGACACGAACTTGATTGCGTCCATCAGCGTGCTCTTGCCGCTGGCGTTGGGGCCGATGAGCACGTGGAAGCGGTCCATCGGCACGTCCACGTACCGAAGGCATCCGTAATTGAGCACCTGTATCCGATTGATGATCATCGGGTTATGTTCCTGGCACAAAGGAAGATGCATCTCCTCCTTATGACACCATTATAGGATACGATTCAGCGCCGCGTGCCTCCTCGGGTCCAGGTCCTTCCCCACGAGCGCCGGGTGGTCGGCGCTGTAGCGGTGGCAGCGGAAGGTGGCGTTGGTGTATTCCATGCCGCCACCGCCGGCGGCGCCGCTATAGAGGAAGAACGGGTTGATGTACTCCCAGACGATCTCGCCCCGAGGGGTGACCTCGAACATGCGGCCCGGCGCCCCCTCGCAGATCAGCGTGTTTCCGTTGGGTTGCCGCTCCGCGCTGCTGATGTTGTAGCTGTAGAAGGAGATGGCCGGCATTCCCTGGTACTGCCAATGGATCTCGTTGGTTGCCGGATCCACTTCCACGACGCGGGAGTAACTGGCGCCCCGCCGGTGGGAGCCGTTGTCGAAGATCAGCACCCGTCCGTTGTCCAGCCAGGTGGGATGATGCTGGTGGTCAATCTCGCCCGGGCCCCACTTCCAGGTGAAGGCTCCGGTGGCGCGGTCGACGATGCCCACGGTGTTGGTCAAACGGAAACTCACCAGCAGGTCGCCGTTGGGCGTGACGTTCAGGCAATTCCCGTGGGTCCATTCCCGCCGGGCGTCCAGCGGACCTAGAACGTCTTCGCTGGGATCCAGGTGCTCCCAGGACCTCCATTCCCAAACGGTCGCGCCGTCTGGGGTCACCTCACGAACCACGTCGCCAAGCATCCCGGGAGCGAAATCCACGTCATATCCGCCCTGTACCTGCGCAACCAGATCCTCCGGAATGGGATCCCACATGAGCAACAGGGTATTGCCGTTGGGCAACCGCTCGTAATCATGGTGAAGAGTGTTGTTGCGGTAGGCCCAGACCAGGTTGCTGTCCCAGTCCAGTTCGATGATGCTGGCCGACGAGCCGCCCACCGTCTCGATGCCGCCGGCGTCCTCGGGCGGTAAGGTACGGCACAGCAGGTTGCCGTTGTCCAGCAAGTAGGAATAGTGGATGCCCTCAGGAGAATGCCACCGGTGGACGACGTTGCCCTGCATGTCGATCAGGTAAGCGTCCTTGCCCCCGCGCGTGGTCGAAAAAAGCGTGTAGCCGCGATTGCACGCTGCGGGTGTGTGATGGATCAGTCCGACTGGATGGTGAATCGACCAGCCCATTCGTGTACCTCCGCTATTTCAAATCCGGCGCGATTATAGCAGGGGCTCGGCGCAAACCCCGCGTGCGGGCAAGTTATACTGCGTCGGCTGGCTGCCGTCGTCGTTCGCTTTGATCGGAATGATGACCTCCGGCGCAATCTCTACCACAAGGTAATCGCGAACCCCGTGTGGATCCTCCTGGCCATCTGCAGCGCCGCTTCGCTCGGCCTTGCGAACATTGCCCACAAAAGGCTGCTGGACAACTACCTTGAGGGAGTTGGGGCACTGGGCGCCGGTTCGATCGTTACACGATCGGTATGCGCGGCGATAATCCTGATCTCCGTGGGCTGGCCAGTCGCGGCGCCGGCGCAGGCAGTTGTCATCGGTCTTTTGTCGGGAGTCAGCCTGGGCACCGGGTTGCTGCTGCTGTTCCTGGGACTCAAGTTGGGCGAGGCCTCGCGAGCCGTCGCGGTGAGCCAGACCAACCCGATACTGGTAGCGCTGCTCGCGATGGCGGTGCTGGGCGAGACCATCACGGCTCCGCAGTGGGCGGCGATTGCGCTGGTGATCGCCGGCGTCGGGCTGGTTTCCATTGAAGGATTCGGCCGGGGACTGCTGAAACTGACCCCGGGGTTGACGGTGCTGGTGGGCAGTTCCATCACCCTGGGTCTGGCGTTCTTCCTGGCCAAGCTGGTCCTCACCGACCTGACGCCGTGGGAAGTGTTCGGATTGCAGGAGCTGGGTATGGTGCCGGCGTTCGCGGTGTATGGACAGCCAGAGAACTGGCGTAGGCTGTTCCGCGGATTGCGTTCCGGTCCGGGCCTGGCAACTTTCGTGATTGGAGAGGGCCTGCTGCCTCAGCTGGCCATCATGCTGTTCGTCTGGTCATTCAGCCTGGGGCCGGTGTCGTTGGCGTCGGCAATACTGGCCACGCGGCCGCTGTTCGTGTTCGTAGTGGGCACATTGCTTAGCTGGCGGACCTTCGGGATGCTTCAGGAATCGCTGCGACCCGGGGCTTTGGCAGCCAAGGGCGTCGCCATCCTGATGATCGTCGGCGGTACGACCATGCTGGCGGCGCTGTGACGAAAGGGCTCTATCCATGGCCGGGGGTGGCTCCACCGGCCGGCCGGCGCGAGCGCACTGCCCAGAAGTGCACCGCTCCCACGGCAATGAAAACGCCCAGGCAGTAGCCAACAGGCCCCCAGCCGACACCGAGAATCGCCCGGGCCAGCACCATCGAGGTGAGATAAATGAACGGCAGCGCGATAATGGTGCTTCTGGTGAGTACCAGGACCGCGATGCACGGCAATGCCATAATCAGCACCGCGGCCGGCAGCGCGGCGCCGGTAATGCCCAGAGCAGTGGCCGCTCCGCGACCGCCGCGGAATCTCAACCAGATCGGCCAGATTTGACCAGCCATGGCAGCGGCGCCGGCCAGCATCCCGGCCGGAGTCAAGGCGAAGATCGGAGCCAGCGGGTCGGGTAAACCGGAAGGACTGCCACCCAGCGTGGGGTTGACCAGACGGGATAGCAGGTTGAACGCCAGCACCGCTGCCACGCCTTTGGCGATGTCCACCGCACCGACCAGGATGGCCCACCGCCGGCCGCAGACGCGGTTGACGTTGTTGGCCCCGGCGTTGCCGTCGCCAGCCCGACGGATGTCAACCGCGCCCCTGGTGACCCAGCGCACCACCAGATAGGCGGTGGGAATGCTACCCAGCAGGTAGCCCAGCAGGGCGGCCGCGCCGAACAGCCCGAGCATCGCCGCTTCTCCGGCGGGGCGATCTCCCTAGGCCGCTACCGGCTGCCTTACCTGGGTGCACCAGTGCCGGTACTTGGGATTGTTGCCGACCACGATGTCGAAATACATGCGCTGCAGTTGCGTCGTGACCGGTCCGGGTTGGCCGTCGGCGATGGGTCGATAGTCCAGCTCGACGACCGGGGTCAGGTGGGCGGCGGTACCGCTGAGGAACACCTCGTCGGCAAGGTACAATTCGCTGCGGTCGATGGTGCGCATCTGCACTTCCATTCCCATCTCCGCGGACGCCAACTGCATGATGGTGTCGCGCGTGATCCCGCCGAGAACGTTGTCCTCCAGCGGTGGGGTGTAGATGACCCCTTTCTTGACCATGAAGATGTTCTCGCCGGACCCTTCCGACACATGGCCGTCGTGGTTGAGCAGGATGGCTTCATCGAAGCCGGCGATGGTGGCCTCGGTCTTGGCGAGAATGCTGTTGATGTAGATGCCGCAGGCCTTGATGCGCGCCGGGATCATCGGGTCGTCCACCCGACGCCACGACGACGTGCAGCAGCGCAGCCGGTCGCTACCCAGATAATTGCCGAAGGGCACCGTAATCAAGGTGAAGTCCGACGACAGCTCCTGCAGCTTCAGGTTGGCCACCAGTTCCTCGCTCTTGTAGGCGAGCGGCCGGATGTATATGTCGGAATCGTGGCGGTTGCGCTCGACCAGATCAACGGTAATGTCGCAGAGCTGATCGGCGGAGTAGGGGATGTCGAGCATGAGAATGCGACATCCGTCCAGCAGGCGCTCGTAGTGCTCCCGCATGCGGAAGATGTTGATCGCGCCCTGCTCTTCGTTCCAGTTGCCGCGGATACCCTCGAATACGCCCGTCCCGTAGTGGAGGGCGTGGGTCATTACGCTTACCCTGGCCTCGCTGGCTGGTACAAACTGCCCACGGAAAAACACCTGCAGTTCATCGGCGTTGAAGGAAGCCTGGCCATTGGTAGTCACGTAATGCCCCCTTTGAGCAAAGAATTCGAGCTATTATACCGCCGGGCCGCGAGTGTTGCCAATCGACCCGGTGCTCCCGGACGCTCAAAACCTGGCGGCAGTCGGAAATTCGCCGCCATTACGCCCGCTGTCTCGTCGTGTTGTGCGCACCCGGTTCAGTTGGAGAAATGAGCCGTCTCGTAGTCAGGTAATCCATGATGGTCTCGATGCACTGACCGGGCGAGCGCCCGCTGGTGTTGATGGCGATCTCCGGTTCCTCCGGGCGCTCAAAGGGCGAGTCTATGCCGGTGAAATTGCTGATTTCGCCGGCCCGGGCGCGTCGATAGAGGCCCTTGTTATCCCGTTCCTCACACAGGGCCAGCGGAGTATCGACGAACACCTCGACGAACCTGCCGGCGGGAACCAGGCTCCGGGCAAAGTCCCGCTCCGCCTTGAACGGCGAGATGCAGGCCGCCAGCGTGATCAGGCCGGCGTCGTACATGAGGCCGGCCACTTCCGCCATGCGCCGCACGTTTTCTTGGCGCGCCGCGACACTGAAGTCCAGGTCCCGGTTGAGGCCGTGGCGCAGGTTGTCGCCGTCCAGCACGTAGGTGGCGTAGCCGCAGTCGTACAGCCGCTTGGCCAGGCAGTTGGCCAGCGTCGTCTTGCCGGCGCCCGACAGCCCGGTGAACCAGAGCACCATAGGCTCCTGGTTGAGCAGCGCGGTCCGGTCATGCCGGGACACCGTGTAGTCCTGCCAGAACACTTCAGATTGGTTGCCCATATCGCACACCAGAGATCAGTTATCGCGGGCGATTATATCGCAGACCGGCAGCACAACAATCAGAGGTTACGCGCGCGTAGAGATGCCGGCTCGCGGGCGTCCCGTGCCGGAGTGCGGTTGAAAAATGTGAAACCTGCGGGGGCTCGCACGTACCCAGTTTCGCCCGTGTTCTCATTCCGAGCGCAGCGTGGCAATCTCGTCAAGGCAACGAACGCCGCCGCGGGAACGAGATTGCCACCCCCGCATCAAGTGCGGGGTCGCAATGACAGGCTGAGGAAAATGGGTGCGCATGACGGGTGTTGACATGCGGCCGGGGCAGCACATGGCGACCCCAAGGTTAATGGCGGTGCACATGGCAGGCGG
>JAPPMU010000018.1 GCA_028873965.1 Chloroflexota bacterium | reverse complement strand
GGGGGGGGGGGGGGGCCCCCCCCCCCCCCCCCCCCCCCCCCCCCCCCCCCCCCCGGCCGGCGGCGAGCAGCCCACCGCCGCGGCCCCGGCTGCTCCGGTCGCGGCCACCCAGGAAGCGATCACCCTGCAGGTGGTGTGCATCAACCGCACCCTGCGCCCCTGCGAGTTGATCCGCGACTTCTACGCTCCCAAGGTCAGCGAGCGCACCAACGGCGAGGTCACGATTGAGATTTCGTCCTATCCGGAGCTTGGCCTGGCCGGCCCCGACACCATCCGCCTAGTCAACGACCAGACGCTGGAGTTCGCGGAGATATACTCCGGCTACGTGGGCGGTGACCTGCCCATCATCGACGTGGGCAATCTCTGGGGTCTCTCCCCCAGCAACGACGCCCACTTCGCGCTCACCGACGCCATCGAGGATGACATGATCCGCATCCTGCGAGACGCGACCGGCGGTGAGCCCATCTTCCGGGCCTATTATCCCAACCAGTACGTGTTCAGCCGGGAGCCGCTGCCGGACCTGGGGTCCTACAAGGACAAGAACATCCGCCAGCACAGCACCATCCTGGGCGACCTGCTGGCCGGTCTGGGCGCCGAGGGGCAGTTCGTGGCCTTCGCCGACGTGTACACCGCCCTGGAGCGCGGGGTCCTGGACGCCGGCATCACCGGCGGCACGCCGGGCTACGGCCAGCGCTGGTACGAGGTCACCGATTACCTCTATGGGCCCATCGTTGGCTCCATCGGCGTGACCTACGTCACCGTCAACAGCGAGAAATGGGGCGCGCTCAGCGCGGAAAACCAGGCCATCCTCAAAGAGGTGGGCAAGGAGTACGAAGCCGAGAACCTGAGCCTGCTCAAGGCGCAGTGGGACCCGGACGGCATCAACCTCAACGTCGAAGAGGGAATGGAATACTCCGACTTCCCGGACGACGTGAAGGCCAAGATGCGCGAGACCGCCCTCAGCGAGATCATCCCCAACTGGGTGGAGCGCGCCGGTGGCCCCAACTCCGAGGGCGTCCAGATCTTCAACGACAAGGTTGGCCCCATCGTCGGCGTGGTCATCAACCCCGACGGCACCGCCAGCGAAACCGAGGCCATGATGATGATGGGCGGGATCGATTGCGGCAGTGACCGCAGCGTCGGCGAGGTCTGCATCAGCATCGTGGATTCTCCCAGCGGCGGCCAGGAAGCCATCGCCTCCACCCAGTGCGACGGTGAAACGGGCGCCAGCGTGCCCGCCACCCACGGCGGCGGCAGCCCGGCGGGATGGTCGTGCGGCGAGGAGAGCGGCATTAACTTCAACCTCACCCCGCTGACCTCCTCCGGGGAGAGTTTCGAGTTCCAGATGGCCTGCATCAACCGCACCCTGGTTGACTGCGGCCTCGCCATCGGCAACTACGCCGAGACCGAGGACATCGGCTTCGTGGAGCGGGTCAAGCGCCGGACCAACGGCCAGGTGGTTTTCGAAATCTCGTCCTTCCCCGAACTGGGCATCGCCGGACCCGACTCGCTGCGCCTCATCGAGGACGGCACGCTGGACTCCGCGCAGATCTACTCCGGCTACGTCGGCGGCGACTTCCCCATCATGGACATGAGCAACCTGTGGGGCCTCTTCGCCACGCAGCAGGACCAACTGGACGTCATTGACGCCATCCAGCCCAAGATGGCCGAGGTCACCGCCGAGAACGGCGGCATCCAGATCGCGTACATGATGACGGCCCACAACTACATCTTCGCCAAGCCCCAGGTTGACGGGCTGGAAGACCTGCAGGGTCTCAAGGTGCGCAGCCACAGCACGGTGCTCAGCGACCTGCTGTCCGGCATGGGCGCCGACCCGCAGTTCATCGCCTTCGCGGACGTGTACACCGCCCTGGAGCGCGGCGTCATTGACGGCGCCATCTCGTGCGGTTCCTGCGGACACGGCCTGCGCTGGTACGAGGTGTCCGACTACCTGGTCGGCCCCATCGTGTCCGTGGGCCACAGCTGGTTCGCGGTCAACGCCGACCGCTGGAACCAGATGCCCCAGGACTTGCAGAACATCGTCCTGGAGGAGGGCGCGCGCCACGCCTACCTGAACCGGCAGCTGCTGTTCGAGCACTTCGCTCCCAACGCCATCGCACAGAACGTGGAGCAGGGCATGCAGGAGGTGACTTTCACGCCGGAGATGAAAGCAGCCCAGCGGCAATCGGCCATCGAGAACGTCGTTCCCGGTTGGGTCGAGCGCGTCGGCGGGCCCACCTCCGAGGCGGCGGTCATCTTCAACGACGTGGTGGCCCCCATCGTGAAGGTGAGGATCAACCCCGACGGCACGGCGTCAGGAACCGAATAGCCGAAGGTACGACGCACCAGCGTTTCTGAGCGGAGCGGGATTGACACTCGCTCCGCTAACTTTTGTGTAACCGGTTTGCGGCGGTGAAACGTCAGAAGCAGGATTTACGGGATTTTATGATTTAGCAGGATTGGATAACCGCCATCAAGAAACGGTCCTGATCCTGATAAATCCCTGAATCTTGGAAATCCTGCTTCTGACAATTCACAAAGGCGGGTGCGCGTGAGCACCTAATAATTACAGCCAATTATTATTGCCAATTACGCTTTGACAGCACTTTTTCGCTGACTTAAACTGCCGAACGGTCAACATATTACGGCGTGGTTCGCTGCTTGCAACGGCAAGACTTGGCAAGGAGGGAATATGAAGGACACCATCAATCACCGATTCCTGGGAGTTGCGCCGAAGTTTCTTTTACCTTTCCTGCTGTCGGCACTGGTAGCTGTCCTGCTGGCTTGCGGGGGCGGCAGTGAACCTCCCGCCGCGTCGAGCACCGACTCCGGCGGCGGCGGTACGGCCCCCGAACCCACGGCCATGGCGGCCGCGCCGGCCACCGGCGGGGGCAGCGGAGCCCAGCTGGAAACCCAGGGCGAAAGCTTCGAGTTCCAGCTGGTCTGCATCAACCGCAGCGTGGCGGCGTGCGAGCTGGTCAACAGTTTCTTCGTTCCCGAAGTGGCCGAGCGCACCAACGGCCAGGTACAGTTCGTCATATCCTCCTTCCCAGAACTGGGAATCGCGGGCGGCGATACCCTTCGGCTGGTCGAGGACAATACGCTGGAAGTCGCGGAGGTGTACAGCGGATACGTCGGTGGAGACCTCCCGTTGCTGGACATCGGAAACCTGTGGGGCCTGTCCCCCAGCGAGGAGGCCCACCTGGAGCTATCCGACGCCATCCACGAGGACCTGGTGCGGGTGCTCAAGGAGACCACGGGCGGGCAGCCCATCATGCGCCACTACTATCCCAACCAGTTCATCTTCAGCCGGGACGAGCTGGACTCGCTGTCGCAGTTTGAGGGCAAGCAGATCCGCCAGCACAGCACCATCCTGGGCGACCTGCTGGCCGGGCTGGGCGCCGAAGGTCAGTTCGTGGCCTTTGCCGACGTTTACACTGCCCTGGAGCGCGGCGTCCTGGACGCCGGCGTTACCGGCGGCGAACCCGGACACAGCCAGCGCTGGTACGAGGTCACGGATTACCTGTACGGTCCCATCATCGGCTCCGTCGCCGTGGCCTACTTCACCATGGGCAGTGATTCGTGGAGCCAACTGCCTCCCGATATTCAGCAAATCATCCTGGACGTGGGTGAAGAACACGAAAAACTCGCCCGCAAAACCCTCATTGAAGAATGGAACGTGTACAGCGTTGAGGCCAACGTGGAGTCCGGCATGATTCACCGGCCCTTCAGCGACGAAGTCCAGACCAAGATGCGGGAAGTGGCCCTGAACGTGATCCTCCCCAACTGGGTGGAGCGCACCGGCGGCCCCGACAGTGACGCGGCGCGGCTCTACAACGACAAGGTTGCTCCCATACTGGGCGTCGCAATCAATCCCGACGGCTCCGCCAAGGAGCTGGACGGGGCCATGATGTCGGGCAGCATGGAACAGGCCGAGCTGGTCTCCCAGGGCGAGGACATCGACATCCAGCTGGTGTGCATCAACCGCACGGGCAACCCCTGCACCCTCATCTACTCCACCGAGGCGGAGCACGGGATTGACGGCTTCATCAAGCGGGTTTACGACCGGACCGAGGGGCAGGTTGATTTCCAGATCAGCTCCTTCCCGGAGCTGGGCCTGGCCGGCCCCGACTCGCTGCGGCTGATCGAGGATCGCACCATGGAGCTGGCCGAGATCTATTCCGGCTACATCGGCGGGGACCTGCCGATCATCGACATGGCCAACCTGTGGGGCCTCTACCCGGACCCGGCAACCAACTTCGCCGTCATTGACGCCACCCGGGAAGACATCCACAGCATCATCGAGGAGCAGTCCAACGGCATCGTGGTGATGGAGAACTACTACGAGAGCAACTACTACTTCTCGTCGCGCCCGTTGAACTCCCTGGCCGACTTTGAAGGATTGAAGACGCGCAGCCACAGCACGGTGCTCAGCGACCTGCTGGCCGGCATGGGCGCCGACCCGCAGTTCATGGCCTTCGCCGACGTGTACACCGGCCTGGAGCGCGGGGTGCTGGACGCGGCCGTGTCCTGCGGCACCTGCGGCTCCGGCGTCCGCTGGTACGAGGTGACCGACTACCTGGTCGGGCCCATCGTCGCCATCGGCGTGACGTGGATCACCATGAACAAGGACGTGTGGGACTCCATTCCGCCGGACCTCCAGGCCATCATCAAGGAGGAAGGCGAGCGGCACCAGCGCACGTCCCGCGAGTGGGTTGAAACCGTGTGGTCCGACGAGGGCATCAGCGAGAACACCGAGGGCGGCATGGAGTACATCGAGTTCAACCAGGAGGTTCGGGACGCCCTGTTCCAGGCCGGGCGCAACAACGTGCTGCCCAAGTGGGTGGAGCGCACCGGCGGGCCCAACAGCGAGGCCGTGCAGATCTACAACGAGAAGGCCGCGCCCATCATCGGCGTTCGCGTCGGCCCCGACGGGCAGGCGGAGGACATCAACTAGGGCACAGTCCTTTTCGGGCCGCCCCGTTTTCCAGGCCGGACTGATAAAAGACCCACCGGATCGCGGCGAATATCGCGCTGGTTGACTTTTATCAGACCGGCCAATATAGTCCCGTCTTGCGTGTCTTATCCGGGCATTTCTGTCCCTTTTGCACTTTGAAACTCCAGCATTCGATGATTAGCCGGCGCATCTTGCACATTCTTGCCCGGCTTTCCGGAGGCGCCAGTTGACTACACCATCCGCGGCAACGCCCACGCCGGTTTTCCTGACCCGTTTCATCCACAAGATCGACAGTGGCCTGGACTGGGTCTACCGGATATTCGGATACATCTGCGGGTCCCTTTTGCTCCTTTTGGGCATCTACATCACCTACCAGGTGATAGTCCGCAAGCTTGGCGGGCCGGTACTGGGCAACCAGGAGCTGGTGGGCGGCTACATCCTGGCCTTTGCGGGCACCTGGGCGTTTTCGTACTCCCTGCGCACCGGCTCCCACGTGCGGATTGACGTGCTGCTGCCGCTGTTCTCGCGCATCCATCCCTACATGCGCTCGGCGGCGGACTGGCTGGCCCTGGGATCCGTGGGGTTCTTCGGCCTAATCACCGCCATCAAGAGCTGGGAGGAGGTGGCCGAGTCCAAGTGCATCCGCACCAACTCCGAGGGCGTTTGTGAACCGGCCCTGGCCAACACCTATCTCATCGGTAACTTTCTGCCGGAGCTCTGGATGTTCCAGATGATCGTCGCCGTCGGCTTCACCATGCTGGCCTTCACTTCGTTCCAGTGGATGCTGAGCATGATCCTGCGTGGCCTCCTTGAGATCTGGCACAAGAACGCCGGCGGCGACGTGGCCGAACTTGCTCCCGAAGCCGAGGTCATGCAGGAAGCGGCGTCCGGCGTGTAGCCGTCCGGCCCGTTCCAACCTACTTTTCCGACCCAGGGCAGCCGGCGAACCGGCGGCTGCCGCCACACCGAGGAATCTGAAATATGGCAATCATCGCTGCTTTCAGCATGATGGGGGTTTTCTTCATCATCGGGTTGTACGTCGCCGGGGCGCTTGGAGTGCTGTCGCTGGTGATGATGCAGATGTTCTCGGACGCTCCGCTGTGGAACATCCTGGGCAACAAGGCGTGGGAGAGCAACACGAACTTCATCCTGGTGGCGGTGCCGCTCTTCCTGTTGATGGGCGAGCTGATGCTGCGCTCCGGCATGGGCGAGCGCATGTACGGCGCGCTGTCCCGGTGGCTGGTGTTCCTGCCCGGCGGGCTGCTGCACACCAACATCGC
Source organism: Chloroflexota bacterium (assembly GCA_028873965.1). Taxonomy (GTDB): domain Bacteria; phylum Chloroflexota; class Dehalococcoidia; order Lucifugimonadales; family UBA3495; genus Bin87. The sequence continues at coordinate 6,798 of JAPPMU010000018.1, read as the reverse complement.
ATCCTGCGCGGTGTTCGCCGCCTGCTCCGGTTCCAGCGTCGCCACCTCCGCTACCATCAGCCGCGTCTCCCTGCCGTCCTTCCGGCAGCGCGGCTACAGCGAGCGGCTGGTCATCGGTTCGCTGGCGGCCGGGGGAACCCTGGGCATTCTCATTCCGCCCAGCATCGGTCTGATCATCTTCGGCGTGCTGGTGGAGGAATCCATCGGCCGGCTGTACATGGGCGGTTTCCTTCCCGGTTTCCTGCTGGCCTTCACCATGATCCTGATGATGATCGTCACATCCGTGGTGTTCCCCAGCACGGCGCCCATGGATGAGGAAGTGCGTCGCCTCTACCGCGCGTGGTTCCACGGACTTCGCATACGCCGCTACGGTGAAGAACAGCTGCAAGCGCTGCGCCAGGAGCAGGCCACGGAAGCGACCATCGCCGACCTGAACGATCGCAAGGACTATCGGAGGGGACGGTCGATCCTGTCTTACAGCGAAGCAATATCGGAATGGGGACGGATGCTATTCGAAGCCCTCATTGGAATGATGTCCATCGTTCCGGTGCTGGCGATCATCATCGTCGTGCTGGGTTCCATCTACACCGGTTGGGCCACCCCCACCGAGGCCGCGGCGCTGGGGGTGGTTGGCGCCCTGATAGTCGCCGTGGCCAACGAACTCTATCGGAAGATAAGCAACAGCACGACGGCCGTTATTCTGGTGGGCATTCTGCTCTTCCCGGTGGTGGTCTTTGCATTGGACGACTACGTCCAGCAGCGGCGCGGCCGTTTATCGGGCCTTGCCGCCGTGCTGGTGTTTTTGGGGTTCATCTTCTTCCCCGCCTGGTATCTGGCGATTTACGTCATCGGCAGGCGCGGCGAGTTGCCTCCACCGACCTACCAGGACTGGAATCGGACCCGCGGCGCGGTGCAGAACATGGTCCTGGACGCCATCATTTCCACCGTTCGCACCTCGTCGATGATCATGCTCATCGTCATGGCGGCATTCACGCTGAGCTTCGCTTTCGCCCGCTTGGGCATCTCCCAGGACATCTCGGAATGGATCACCGGTCTGAACCTGAATGCGCTCCAGTTTGTGATCATCCTGGTGTTCTTCTACCTGCTGCTGGGCACTTTCATGGAAAGTTTTGCCATGCTGGTGACGACCATTCCGATCCTGGCGCCGACGCTGGAGGCGGTGGGAGTGGACCTGGTCTGGTTCGGCATCATCATGGTGATCCTGGTCGAGGCCGCGCTGATCAGCCCGCCGGAGGGCATCAACCTGTACATCCTGCACGGGGTGAGACAGGACGTTGACGCTCAGATGGCGGAGCAGACCGCCGCGGCGCAGGAGGCGTTACGAGAAAGCACGATCACAGACGTGTACATAGGAGTCTTACCATTTATGGGCTGCATGGCCCTGGTGATAGGACTTTTGTTCGTATTCCCGGACATTGCACTGTGGGCGCCGTGCATCATCTACGACGACCCCAGCAGAGACTTCCTGCAATCGGTCAACGTGGAACGCGACGCCGCCGGGTTCTGGGAGAACATACGCTACTGCTCGTCGGAGTTCCGGCCGAGGGCATACCAGTAGCACGGGCGCCGGCTCGCCTGCCGTATAATGCTGGGAGCGCCTCTGCCGCCGTTGGGGGCAGGGGCGCTGATACATTGCGCACCCAGCTTGATTACGGGCCGGGACGAGGTGATGCGATGAAATACCGTGTTTTGCTGCACAAATCGGAAGAAGGCTATTTTGCCGTCAGCCCCAACTTCCCAACCTGCAACGCACAGAGTTCCACGGCTGAGGACGCATTGGAAACTGTCCGCGGCGCGCTACAGGATCACCTCGCCGTGCGGGAGGACTTGCGCTGGGGAGACGTCTTGGGGAGCGATAACATCAAAGCGGTGGACGTTGAAGTTGACCCGGTGCGGGAAACGACGATGCGCTACCAGATACGGATGATCAAGGATTGCGAAGGCTACGCGGTATCCTGCCCCATGTTGCCCGGCTGTTTCTCCCAAGGCGACACTTTCGAGGAGGCGCTGGCAAACATCCAAATCGCTATCCGCGAGTGGCTCATCTCCGTCCAGGAGGTGCTGCTGTTGGGAGAGCCGGATGTTGAGATTATCGAGGTTGCTGAAGGGGATGAGGTGGACCTTTAAACCATGCCCAGGATTCCCGGTATCAGCTACCGTCGGGCGGTCAGAGCGTTGGAGAAGGTCGGATTCGTGGTGGAAAGGGAGACCAAGCACACCGTAATGGTCAAAGACGGAATTAAAGTTTCCATTCCTCGGCATAATCCCGTAGCCGCGGGAACCATGGGCAGTATCGTAAGGCGGGCCGGGCTCACGGTTGAAGAGTTTCGCGATCTGCTGTGATCCACGCAACCACAATTCCCATTGACCCCACCCGCCGGCCGCATTAGCATACCGTCTGCAATGTACGCTTTGATTCTCGCCGGCGGCAAAGGCGAACGACTGCGGCCCCTGACCGACACCGTGCCCAAGCCCATGATAAATCTGTGCGGTCGCCCCATCCTCTGGCACCAGGTCAGTTGGCTGCGCGCGGCCGGCGTCACCGACGTCGTTTTCCTGGTGGGCCACCTGGCCGACGCCGTAGCGGAGTACTTCGGCGACGGCAGCGAGTATGGGGTCCGCGCCCACTACAGCCGGGAGGATGTTCCCCTCGGACGCGGCGGCGCGCTACGCCAGGGCCTGGCCTCCATCCCCCGCGACGACGGTCCCGTGATCGCCACCAACGGCGACGTCATCACCGACGCCTCGCTGGCCGAGCTTATCGCCGACTACCACGCCCGTCGTCGCCAGAATCCGGCCCACTGCGCCACCATCCTGACCGTGCCAATGACCAGCCCCTACGGCATCGTGGACACCGGCGCGGACGGCATCGTTGACCAGTTCCGCGAGAAGGCGGTGCTCCCCTACGCCATCAACGGAGGCGCCTACGTGCTCCATCCCGGCATCCGCGACCTGCTGCCGGAGTTGGGTGACCACGAGACGACCACTTTTCCCGCCCTGGCCGCGGAGGGCCGCATGTCCGCAGTGTCCACCGAAGCCTTCTGGCGCAGCGTCGACTCCCCCAAGGACCTGCGGGAAGCTGAAGAGCACCTGACCTCCCTGGTCGGCGGCGCGGCCGAGGCGGCGCGTTGATCACCGCAGCCCAGGCGCAACAGATCGCGGACACCGCCGCCAGGATCCGCGACAACATCCAGCTGGCCATCGTCGGCAAGGATGAGGTCATCGAGTACACCCTGGCCGCCCTCTTCAGCGCGGGGCACATCCTGGTTGAGGACGTTCCCGGGATCGGCAAGACCACCCTCGCCCGTTCCCTGGCCTACTCCCTGGACTGTGAGTTTCGCCGCATCCAGTTCACGCCGGACCTGATGCCATCGGACATCACCGGCATCCACTACTATAACCAGCACAACGGCGAGTTTGAGTTCCGCCCCGGCCCGGTCATATCCCAGGTTGTCCTGGCCGACGAGATCAACCGCGCCACACCCCGGACTCAGTCCGCGCTGCTGGAAGCCATGGCCGAGCGGCAGGTGACCGTTGACCAGGACACGGTGCCGCTGCCGGCTCCTTTCCTGGTGCTGGCCACCCAGAACCCCATCGAGCTCGAAGGCACCTTTCCCCTTCCCGAAGCGCAGATCGACCGCTTCATGCTTCGCCTTCGCCTGGGCTACCCCTCGGAAGACGACGAGACCGCCATGCTGGAGCGCTTTGAGGACGCCGATCCGTTGAGTTCGCTGGGGCCCGTGGCATCTGCGGACGACGTGCTGCGCATCCAGGCGCTGGTGCGGCAGGTGTATATCGATCCCGTCCTCCGGGCTTATCTCGTCCAGGTGATCCGCGCCACCCGTGAGCACCCCGACGTTGAGCTGGGCGCCAGCCCCCGCGCCACCCTGGGCCTCTACCGCTGCGCCCAGGCCCTGGCCGGCATCCGCGGGCAGGAGTACGTCACCCCCGACGACATCAAGACGCTGGCCACCCCGGCGCTGGCCCATCGCATCATCCTGAAGAGCATGGCCCGCCTGCGGGAGCGCAGCCAGGAATCGGTGGTCAACGAAGTCCTGGAAGCCCAGACGGTGCCGGTCTGACCACGCCTACGGGTGGGGAGGTCAATGGTGACGGCAGCGGACGGCTCCTCACGCGTACCCAGTTTGTCATCGGGAGGAGCGCAGCGACGTGGCGATCTCGCTCCGGGAAGACGCCCCGTTACCCCAACGAGATTGCCACGCTGCGCTCGCAATGACAGGGGCAAGCGCTCCTCGCAATGACATTTTGGGCAAAGCGGGTACGAGTGAGCGGGCAGGGCCTTTTCAAAGTCACTGCGGCAACCTTCGCGCCACCCAATCGTCATTCCTGCGAAAGCAGGAATCCAGGGTCCGCCGTCAATAGGGAGGTTCTGGGTTCCCGCTTTCGCGGGAACGACGGGTGGACTTTGAAAAGGCCCTGGTGAGCGGGCGGCTCTCGTTGCGTTATCCCCGACCCCTCCGTACAATTGCCCACCGGGAAGCACATCGCAGTCGCCAGACTTCGCGCCAGTAGCAGCAGGAGATCAAATTGACTACCACCAACGACACCGAAATCATTCTTTACACCCACCCGGATTGCCCCTTCTCCGCGCAGGCCAAGATGCACTACCGGCGCCAGCGCGTGGCCTACACCGAGATCGACGTTTCCAAGCAGCCCGACCAGGTGCCGGCCCTCCTGGAGCTCTCCGGCGGCGAGCGGATCACTCCCATCATCGTCGAGAACGGCGTGGTCACCATCGGCTTCGAGGGCGGCTATTGAGACTTCTAGCCCCGGGGCCGTGCGCCCCGTAAATCCCGCCAAAATAATGACATTGCGCCATTGCAATAATGGAACGCGCGTGCTAAACTTCCCGTAAGTGCAAACCAGCCGTGCGGGAGGCTAACGATGGCAATCAACCCCGAAACCCTCAATCTCGACAAGAACAAGCTAGCCGCCCTTGAGGTCGCGCTGGGTCGTATCGAAAAAGACCACGGCAAGGGCGCGGTGATGCGCGGCGACGAACAGGTCGCTCACCTCATCACCAACGTGATCCCCACCGGCTCGCTGTCCCTGGACCTGGCCCTGGGCGTCGGCGGTTTGCCTCGGGGCCGCGTTACCGAGATCTACGGCGGGGAGTCGGCCGGCAAGTCCACGCTGGCCATCCACATCATGACCGAGACCCAGCGCATGGGGGGCCTGGCCGCCTACATCGACGCTGAGCACGCCCTGGACCCGCAGTACGCCACCAACTGCGGCCTGGACCTGAACGACCTGCTGATCTCCCAGCCTGACTCCGCCGAGCAGGCGCTGGACATCACCGAGAAGCTGGTCAGCAGCGGCGCCGTTGACGCCGTGGTCATCGACAGTGTCGCCGCCCTGGTTCCCCAGGCCGAGATCGAGGGCGACATGGGAGACGTGCACGTGGGCATGCAGGCCCGCCTGATGTCCCAGGCGCTGCGCAAGCTCACCGCCACCATCAACCGCTCCCGCACCGCCGTCGTCTTCATCAACCAGATCCGCGAGAAGATCGGCATCAGCTACGGCAGCCCGGAGGTCACTCCCGGCGGCCGGGCGCTGAAGTTCTACAGCTCCGTGCGCATCGACCTGCGGCGCAGCGAGTCGCTGAAGCAGGGGTCGGAGATCATCGGCAGCCGGGTCCGCGCCCGCATTGTCAAGAACAAGGTTGCGGCCCCATTCCGCGTGGCCGAGTTCGACATCATGTTCAACCAGGGCATCAGCAAGATGGGCGACCTGCTGGACATCGGGGTGAACCAGAACATCATCAAGAAGGCTGGCGCTTTCTATTCCTACGGCGAGACCCGGCTGGGACAGGGACGCGAAAACTCTAAGAACTTCCTGCTGGAGCACAGCGAAATCGCCGACGAGATCGAGGCCCTGATACGCGGTGAGGAGTTGCCCGACGAGGAATCCATCGACGGAGCGGCTAACGGTCACCTGGACGGCGCGGCTTCCGACGTCGCCGCGTACATCGCCAACCCCAACTCGGTCAGCCTGAACTAGTGCCTGTTGACAAATTCCGTCATTTCGGCGAAAGCCGGAATCCAGAGCGTACAAAATAAGGCCAACGTTTTGGTGGCGGAGGCTTGTCTGGGTTCCTGCTTTCGCAGGAACGACGGTGTGATTTTCAAGGTACGGTATGGAGACCTCTGAGAAGTCGGATTCCTATCCGGACGCCCTGCGGGTTGCGCTGCGCTACGTCAGCTTCAAGCCCAGGACGGTTGCCGAGGTGCGGCGGCGCGTGGGTCGCGATTTCGACCAACCCGTCGTCGAGCAGGCGCTGACCTCCCTCAAGCGCTACGGCTACCTGGATGACGCCGAATACGCCAACCAATGGCGCAAGAGCCGCGACCGGCGCAAACCGCGCGGAGCGTCGCTCATCCGGCGGGAGCTGCGGGCCAGGGGGATTGCCGAACCCATCATCGACGATGCGCTGGAGGGCCTGGACGAGTTTGACGCCGCGTACCGCGCGGGGGAGCGGCGAGCCCGGCGGCTACTGTCCAGTGATCAGGCAGGGTTCGAGGTTTTCCGGCGGCGCATGTGGGATTACCTACAGCGCCGGGGCTTCCGGTCCGGCGTTACCCGCGACACGGTTCGGCGGCTGTGGGCGGAGAACTCTGCCGGCGGGTAACGCCGGACGATTGCGAAGTTCTGTATATCCGCTCGTGGCGAGCCTGTCGAACCGTGCTAGAGCGTGCTGACGTTTTAAAATCACACCGTCGTTCCTGCGAAAGCAGGAATCCAGGCGTTTCCGTATCC
>JAPPMU010000032.1:66694-87353 GCA_028873965.1 Chloroflexota bacterium | reverse complement strand
GAATGACGATTGGGTGGCGCGAAGGTTGCCGCAGTGACTTTGAAAAGGCCCTGGTGAGCCCAATCCCGCAGTTGCATCCCCCACCGCCACCGCCCTATAATCGCCAGCTGGCGGTCTCGGAGGGGCCATCCACTGCATCGGGCCGCCGGAGGCTTTCCCTTGACCTACCTTGACCTGCATTGCCACTCCGTGGCGTCGGACGACTCCCGCGCCACCGTCGAGCAGTACCTCAAGTTCATCCAGGTGCACCGCAAGAAGGGCTACACCATCGACGGCATCGTTCTCACCGAGCACCGCAAATTCGACTTCGACGTCGACTACTCCCAACTCGCCGACCAGTATGGCGTCCTGGTGCTCAAGGGCGCCGAGCTGGACACCTGCTTCGGCCACATGCTGGTTTACAACATCACCCCCGGCCTGGCCAAGGACATCGATTTCGGCGACGTCAAGATGGACGGCCGGGAGCTCATCAAGGCCGCCCGACACCACGGCGGCTTCGTCGTCCCCGCCCACCCGGGCCGTTTCGGCATCGGCCTCGTCGAGTACATGGAGCAGGGCGAGGTCTTCGAGGACGTGTCCATCGTCGAGCGCGTCAACGCCGGCAGCAAGCCCGAGGAGAACGAACGCGCCGAGGATCTGTGCCAGCGTACCGGCTACCTGGGCACCGCCGGCAGCGATGCCCATCTCGCCAGCCACATCGCCCGCGCCGTCACCGAGTTCAGGGCCAACATCCGCAGTGAGCCCGAGTTGGTCGACGCCCTCCTCTCCGGCGAGTTCCGCCCCGTTTACATCCAGGAAACCGCCGCCGCCCCCGTCGCCTGATCCGCCCATCTATTCCTGGGGTCTGTTGGCAAACGCCGTCGTTCCTGCGAAAGCAGGAACCCAGGAATCCTTGCATCCCAAAATCCCGTCCATCCTGTACATCCATGCAAAGCAACCGCCTGGAACGGATCGTTACCTGGGAAGCACCCATCAGGAGCGCCAAACATGCCCACCCAGATCGACTACGAATACGACCACTCCCTCTACGGCGTGGAGCACGAGTCCGGCCCCTTCGACGTCACCCGGGAGATCGTCGACGTCTACACCCGCAGCATCGGCGATGATAACCCCATATTCACCGATGGCGACGCCGCCCGCGCCGCCGGCTACGCTGACCAGGTCGCGCCGCCCACCCTGTGCGCCCTTTTCGAGCGCGGCGAGCTGCCCGACATCAAGCTCCAGTTCGGCCGCCGCCAGTTCCACGGCGGACAGCGCGTCGAGCCTCGCGCCCCCATCGTCGTCGGCGACCGCCTCACCGCATCGTCGCACCTGAAGGACGTTTACACCAAGACCGGCCGCTCCGGCACCATGGTCCACGTCGTCTGGGAAACCACCTTCAGCAACCAGGACGGCGTGGTCGTCGCCGACGTCCAGCGCTCCCAGGTCGTCCGGGAGTGATGCAACGATGACCCAAGCAGCCAAACTCTATTTCGAAGACGTCGAACTCGGCGACGAGATCGGCCCCGCCATCGTATCGGTGGCGCTCGACCAGGTGGTCGACTTCTGCTCCCTGTGGGGCAACCCTGCGCCCAACCGCTTCACCGACCAGGCCGAGGCTGAAAAGATCGGCCTCGACGGCCCCATCGTCCCCGGCATCATGACCATGGCGTTGGTGTCCCGTGTGATCACCGACTGGGCCGGCGCCGGCACCGTGGCCGACTTGGACCTGGTGTTTCGCGGCACCGTCCCCCACAACCAGCCCCTGCACGTCGGCATCCAGGTCAGTGACACCGAGCAGGACGACGACGGCAACCACGTCCAGTGCGACATCACCATGACCGGCCCCGTGCCGGACCGCCCCTACGTCATCGGCACCACCCGCCTGAACCTCCCCTCCCGCGACTGACCACGCCCTGGCTGGCATGGCATCCCCTCGCGCGAACCGGGCGCCCCGGAGCGGCGGCCGTTGGTCGATGCCCCTGATACACTTTGCCACTGCCCTGATGGCTGTGGTAGATTTCATATTGTTTCATGCTGTGGCGGTCGGGTTGACCATCGCCATCTATTTCGGCATTCCACAACTTGACGACGCTATCAGTCAAAGCGCCGCAGAGTGGAGTTGGCTGGGGATATTCAAGATAGTAGGCCCCACCGTAACCGTACCAGGAGGTGCCGTAACCGTGCTGTCCGCCTACTTTTACGCTCGCCGGCTTCAGGAATCCGAAGAGCAGCGGCAGGAAGAAGCCCAAGCCCGTCAGGAAGAAGCCCGTCTTCGTCAGGAAGCCGAACGCGAACGCCAGGAATCTGAGGAGCAGCGTCAGGAAGAGGCTCGCCGGCGTCAGGAAGCCGAAGCCCAGGTGGAAACCCTCAAGGCTCAGTTGGAACAGGCAACCACCCCACCCCGCCGCAATCGCCGCCGGCTGCGAAACGGCCCGTCGCGCCGCGGGCGGTAACCATGCTGACCGCGTGCTTCTTCGCCCGCAAGGGCCCAGCAAGCCGAACGCGAACTGCATGACGCCCGGCGGGAACGCCAAGAGGCCGAGCTCCGTCGCATACAAGCCGAAGTGAAGCTCCAAACCCGAAGGCCGAGTTAGAACGGGTAACCGCACCTCGCTGCCGCTCTAACCGCCGCAACCGCCGCCGCCGAGCCCTCCGCTAACGGATACTGACCGCCATGCTCACCAAGCTCCGCCAGATCGCCATGATGGTCAACGACCTGCCCGAGGGCATCGACCTCTACGGTCGCATCCTGGGCATGGAGCCCTGCCGCACTGGCGCGCTGCCGCAGTTCGGCCTGGACAACGCCGTGCTCCCCGCCGGCAATGGCACCTTTGTCGAGCTCCTCGCTCCCACCGATGACGCCTCCGCCGGCGCCCGTTTCCTCCAGCGCCGCGGCGAGGCCCCCTACCTCATGATCTTCGAGACCGACCAGTACGACCGGCTCATCCCCCACCTGCGCGATCTGGGCGTGCGCATCACCGGAGAGACTGAGCATGAGGGCAGCCGCTCGGCGTTCGTACACCCATCGTCCTGCAACGGCGCCTTCCTGGAAATCATCGAGGTCACCGACCCGGCCAACCCCTGGCCTGCCGCCGGACCCGACTGGCAGGCATCCTCCCACCGGCCCGGCACCATGCAGCTGCGCCAGATGGCCGTCATCGTCAACGATCTCGACGCCGCCATCGCCCACTGGAGCCGGATGTTCGACCTCATGCCCACCCGCCGGTTCGAGATCAGCTTCACCGACCTGGAAATCGCCGTCCTGCCGCTCACCGGCGGCGATACCTTCATCGAGCTGGCCCAGCCCACCAGCGCCGACTCCCCCTCCGGCCGCTTCCTGGCCCGTTACGGCGAGGGCCTCTACCTCACCATCTACGAGATCGCCGACTCCCTGGCCACCGACGCCTACCTCCAGACCCAGGACATCCGGTTCACCACCTCCCGCCGCACCGACAACTACGTCAACCTCGGTTTCAACAGCATCTGGCTGCACCCCACCACCTTCAAGGGCGCTTTCACCCAGCTGTCCCAGGTGCTCGACGCCGAAAACCCCTGGCCTCCCGCCGGCGACGACTGGTTCCGCGCCTAGCTCTCATGCAACGGACATCCCCACACGACCACACCGGCCACGACCACGCCGAGCACGACCACCTCCATGCGGCGACGGGGGCGGTGCACAACCACGCCGAGCACAGCCATACCCACTCCCGGGACGGGCAAACCCACACCCACGCCGGCGCCACCCCGCAGGTCGTCTGCTTCGAGCAGGTCAGCGTCAGCTATGGGACGATCCGCGCCCTGGACAACGTGTCCTTCTCCGTCGAATGCGGCAGCCTGTCGGGCGTGGTGGGGCCCAACGGCGGCGGCAAATCCTCTCTGCTCAAGGCAGTGGTCGGGCTTGTCCAGCTCGATACCGGCCGCGTCCTCGTCCAGGGCCAGCCCAGCCCCCAGATGCGCAAGCACATCGGTTTCGTGCCCCAGTTGGAGCAGGTCGACTGGGACTTTCCCGTGACCGTCTGGGACGTGGCGATGATGGGCCTCACTCCCCGGCGCGGCCTGTTTCGCGCGCACAGTCGGGCCAACCGCGAGGCCGCCGCCGCCGCTCTGTCCACCGTGGGCCTGATCGATCTGCGCAAGCGCGGCATCGGCGAGCTGTCCGGAGGCCAGCGTCGCCGCGCCCTGCTGGCCCGGGCCATCGCCTCCAGCCCCTCCGTGCTACTGCTGGACGAACCCATGAACGGACTGGACCCCACCGCCCAGCATCGCTTCCTGGACATCATCGACCAACTGCGCGAGCAGGACGTCACCGTGATCATGAGCACCCACGACCTCACCTGCGTGTCCGCCCGCGCCAGCGACGTCGCGCTGGTCAACGTGCGGCTGATCGCCTACGGCCCGCCGGAAGAGGTGCTCCTGGAGTCGGTCCTGGCCGAGGCTTTCGGCCACCAACTGGTCGTCCACTCCGCCGGCGGTGCCTACGCCCTCCACCACCACGACCATCCCATCAACTGGCCCGGCCGCGAATAGCATCGCAATCTGGGGCTTGGGCTCATGCGTACCTGGTTTCGCCCGAACTGTCATAGGAGTTACGGGTGTGGGATTTCAAGTGCGCAACTCCTATGTCATAGGACTTACGCAGTTGGGAGACTTTACACCCGTCATTCCCGCGAAAGCGGGAATCCAGTGGCCGAAATCGTTAACAGTGTTCCAGATTCGTTCACTGTGAAGCCTATGGATTCCTGCTTGCGCAGGAATGACGGGTTTGTAATTTCAAGTGCGTAACTCCTATGTCATTGCGAGCGCAAGCGCGGCAATCTCGTTGAGGTAACGGGTGTGCTCCGGGAACGAGATCGCCGCATCGCATCGCTCCTCGCGATGACAAACTGGGTACGTGTGAGAACAGTCGGGCTATGCCTCTCGTAGCTTTCCTGCCCAGCACGTTGGTTTGGGTTTTCCTCGGCGTCCTGGTCGCCATCGTTGCCGGCGCTGCGGCCGGCAATCGAACCCGCCACTGGAAGCGCGCGTTGGTTGGCGCGCTCGTCGGAGCGGCGTTCGGGATCGTCATCGGCGCTTTATTCAGCGTTGTCAGCGCGATGATTTTCTTCCTGATTTCCCTGTGGCCGGCTCCGCTCGCCCCTCTCGCCCCATACTTCCCGGGTATTCTGCTGAACATCGCGGCAGCAGCCTTGGTTGGACTGGCAGTGGGTCTGCTCGAGGTGCGGTCGGTACCGGTCGTGCGCCGGTGCGTCATCGTCGGAGTTGCATTCGGAGTGATCCTCAGTCTTGCCAACACTGTCGTCAGTTCCATCGTATCATTTGCTCTTCCGTCTGCTATCCCGGGCGACAGCTTCCTGTCCACCTCCATCTCAATCGTTGTTTTCGGACTGGTGCCCATGATCGTCAGAGCGGCGGTCGACGTGGCGCTGACCGTCGTCGCCTTCCGCTTCGTCCGCCGCAGATGGGGCGTCCCGCCACCTGCGTCATAAACTACACTGCCGTCACTCCGGCGAAAGCCGGAGTCCATACGGCCAAATGCAAACGATCCGCGGACGCAACCCAACCCAACCGTATCCAGTGCATCCCGTTCATCTTGTTTATCCCGGTAAAATTCACCGCCGGCCGTTGCCATCCACCATAGCTCCAACACCGCTCACGCGCGCCCGGTTTGCGGCCCAATCCTGATAATCCCCAAATCTTGAAAATCCTGCTTCTGACGGTTTGCGAAACCGGATGCGCATGAGCCAAAGCCACCTGCGCCACCGGAGCCGGCGCTGCCGGTGCTAAAATAACCCCTGTACACCTCCAACCGACGCCCTCCAATGACCACCATCAACAACATCGAAGATTTCATCCGGGTTCTGGACGAGCACCCCGAGTGGCTCGAAGCGGTCCGCTCCCGGCTGCTCCCCAGGGCCCTGCTCGATTTGCCGGAGGAGTTCGCCAAATTCGCCGCCGAGGTGCGCCGGGCAACCGAAATATCAAACCAGCGCCTGGACCGGCTGGAAGCCCATGCCGAAACGACCAACCAGCGCCTGGACCGGCTGGAAGCCCACACCGAAACGACCAACCAGCGCCTGGACCGGCTGGAAGCCCACACCGAAACGACCAACCAGCGCCTGACCGCTCTGGAAACTGGCCTGGCGCAACTCACCGAGGAAGTGCGTCAATTTGTGGCCGCCACCAACCAGCGGCTGATCGCTCTGGAAACCGACATGCGCACTCTGAGAAACCAGATGGGCGACATCCGGGGCCGTATCGTCTATGACATCGTTCGCGATGAAGCTCCGCTGCTGGCCGGCAGTATGGGTTTTCAGTTCTCCGCTATCCGGCACCGGGGCGATCTGCAACGGCTTACCCAGGCCAACGACGTCAGCTGGATGCTCCCCCAGGTGCTCCAGAGCTTCCAGCGCGCTGATCTGGTTATCGCAGCCAACAACCCCGATGGAGAACTCCATTACATCGTCGTTGAAATCTCCTACACCGTGAATGGGTACGACACCACGCGCGCCGTCCGCAACGCCGAATTCCTGACCCGGATCACCGGTGTCCCGACTACCCCCGCCGTCGCCGGAGTTGTCCTGGATCATCACGTCGAAGACTCCATAGCGGCCGAGGACATATTCTGGTACTCAATTCCCATGGGCGATCTTCGACCGGACTGACGGTCATCCCGCCATAATCGCGCGGTGAGCTGTCCGGGCCGTGAATCGCCGAACGCGCAATCTCTGCATCACCCCCCGACCAAACCGTCCTCAGGCCATGCTGACTCCAACCCAAACTCTGCTGGCGATCGCTGCGAACCAACATTTCGAAGGATTCGGCGAGGGCCTCGCAGAAGCCCTCATCATTGGGCTGCTTCTCTTGGCTTGCGTCGGTGCTGGTCTTGGCGCCCTCATCGGAGCGGTCTTCTCTGCTTCTGGAAGAAAGCCGCGCGGCGTCTTTACCGGCGGCATTATAGGAGCCGGTGTCGGCCCTATTGCGGGCCCCATTGCGCTGATACTTATTTGGCTTATGTTAGTTCAATTCTGGAATTAAGACTGCTCTCCATTCCCAACTGCATCCCCTGACAAGGAGACTTCCCCATGTACGACCTCAACGGCAAGACCGCCCTCGTCACCGGCGCCGGCGGACGCCACGGCATCGGCCGCGCCATCGCCACCCGCCTCGCTTCCGAGGGCGCTGACGTCGTGGTAACTGACGTCGAAGCATCCCTGGACGCCATCCGCACCGAGGACCGCCTCGACGGCTGGCAGGGCCTCCCCAGCGTCGTCCAGGAGATCCAGGCCATGGGCCGCCGCAGCGCCGGCCTGTACTACGACGTCGCCGACAGCGCCCAGGTCGACGCCATGGTGTCCGATACCCTCGGCGAGTTCGGCAAGATCGACATCCTGGTCAATAACGCCGGCTCCCGCCCCGGCCGCGACCGCGTCCTCATCGTGGAGCTGGAAGAGGACGCCTTCGACGAGGTCATGCGCGTCAACGTCCGCGGCACCTACCTGGTCAGCCGCGCCGTGGCCCGCCACATGATCGGCCGGGGCGGCCCCGGCAAGATCATCAACATCTCCTCCGGCGCCGGCAAGCGCGGCATCGCCCGTTACGGAGCCTACTGCGCCAGCAAGTTCGCCGTCATCGGCTTCACCCAGTCCCTGGCCCACGAGATGGCGCCCTACCACGTCAACGTCAACGCCATCTGCCCCGGCCTCGTGGACACCGAGCGGGTGGACTTCATCGCCGCCGCCCTGGCCCCCGAAGGAACCTCCGGCGAAGAGCACCGCGCCCTGATGGTCCGCGAGCGCGAGCTGCGCGTGCCCCTGGGTCGCATCGCCCAGGGCGACGACATCGCGCGCATGGCGGCCTTCCTCTCCTCCGCCGAGTCCGACTACATGACCGGCCTCAGCATCAGCGTCTCCGGCGGCTCCGAAATGAGCTAGCCGGAGCGCCTGCCCGCTATAATGGTGAGCGAGGAGTGGCATCATGCACACCAAAGCTGACAAAGCGGCTGGGATCGCCATGGGGATTTTCTTTTTCCTCTTGGGAATCTGGGGCCTCTTCGCGCTCCCCAGCGATTGGGTTTGGCATCAGAAGGTCCTGCTGGAGGTCTTGGCGTTTGGTTGCAGCCTGATGTGCTTCTCGGCAGCGTTCTTGGGGATCCCGGGTTCGAGAAAGTAGACGCAGGGTTATGCAGGATCACGCCGTCGATCGAGAGTTCATTGTCGTTGCAGTTTGCGGGACTGTGCTTACGATCTCGATTCCTATCGTAGTAACTGTATTCGCGCTTGATACTGCGATCATTATCGCCCTCTCGTCAGTTGTGCTGTTTGGCAGCATCTTCGGGGAGCTTCGCGACACATAGAACACAGAACGCCAGTTCAGCCTGGCCCGCGTGTTCTTCCGCACCTTCGAATGGCTCAGCCTGGCCGTCGCCGGCTACATCATTCTCTCAGTAATCGGCGTCAACGGCAGCCCATCCGAGTAGGAAAACACCACCATGCCCATCGACCCCGCCCAGGTGGAACACATCGCCGCCCTCGCCCGCATCGCCCTCACCGACGCGGAGAAGGAAGCCTTCGCCCGCCAGCTCTCCGACATCCTCGACCAGTTCGAGGTCCTGCAATCCCTGGACACCGCCGGCGTCGAACCCACCGCCCACGTCGCCGGCCTCGACACCGTGCTCCGCGACGATGAGCCCGCCGCTAGCCTGGACGCCGAGGACACCCTCCGCAACGCTCCCCGCCGGCGCGCCGACTTCTTCCAGGTGCGCGCCGTGCTGGACGAGTGACCCCATGAGTACGCCAACCGCCAGCGAACTCTGGCAACTCTCCGTCGCCGAGGCATCCCGCCTCCTGTCCAACCGCGAGATCAGCAGCGCCGAACTCACTGACGCCTGCCTGGAACGCGTCGCGACGGTGGACGGGCAAATATCCGCCTACGTCACCGTCACCGCCGACCTCGCCCGCCAGCAGGCCGCCGACGCCGACCGCCGCATCGCCGCCGGAGAAGCGGAGTACCTAACCGGCATCCCCATGCAGATCAAGGACCTGCTCTGCACCAACGGCATCCCCACCACCTGCGCCTCCGCGATGCTGGCCGGATACGTCCCCGTGTACGATGCCACCGCCGTGGCCCGTCTGCGCGAGCAGGGAGCCGTCCTGCTGGGCAAGGGCAACATGGACGAGTTCGGCATGGGCTCGTCCACCGAGAACTCCGCCTTCTTTCCCACCCGCAACCCCTGGGACACCGGGCGTGTTCCCGGCGGCAGCAGCGGCGGCTCCGCGGCGGCGGTGGCGGCTGGCGCGGCCCCCTTCGCGCTGGGTACCGACACCGGCGGCAGCATCCGCCAGCCCGCGTCCTTCTGCGGCGTCACCGGCCTCAAGCCCACCTACGGGCGGGTCAGCCGCTACGGTCTCGTGGCCTATGCCTCCTCACTGGACCAGGTCGGACCCATCGCCCGCGACGCCGCCGACTGCGCCCTCATCCTCCAGGCCATCGCCGGCCACGACCCCCGCGACGCCACCTCTCTGCCCGATCCCGTCCCCGACTACTCCGCCGCGCTCACCGGCGACATCTCCGGCCTGCGCCTCGGCGTGCCCAGCGAATATTTCGCCGAGGGCCCGGGGTCAGATGGAATGGATCCGGGCGTCCGCGCCGCCGTAACCGCCGCCATCGACCAGCTGGCCGCCCTGGGCGCCGAGATCCGCCGGGTCTCCCTGCCCACCACCGAGTACGCCCTGGCCTGCTACTACATCATCGCCCCCTCCGAGTGCTCCGCCAACCTGGCCCGCTACGACGGCGTCAAGTACGGTTATTCCTATCAAGGGGACGGCCAGGGCGACGGCGACATGTGGGAGGCCATGGAGCGCACCCGCCAGCACGGCTTCGGCCCCGAGGTCAAGCGCCGTATCATGCTGGGCGCCTTCGCCCTGTCCTCCGGCTACTACGACGCCTACTACCACAAGGCCCAGCAGGTCCGCACCCTCATCCGCCAGGATTTCGCCCGCGTCTTCCAGGAGGTCGACGCCCTGGCCGCTCCCGTCTCGCCGGTCGTCGCCTTCCCCATAGGCGAGCGCGCCGACGACCCCGTCCGCATGTACCTGGTCGACGTCTACACCCTCCCCGTCAACATGGCCGGCCTCCCCGCCATGTCCGTCCCCTGCGGCTTCGCGCGTTCCAATTCCGATCAGGGTCTGCCGGTGGGCCTCCAGCTGATCGGCCCCCACCTCTCCGAACCCAACCTCCTCAACATCGCCCACGCCTACCAGCAGGCCACCGACTGGCATCGGCACCGCCCGGCGATTTAACGGCGGGAATCCAAAATTCCCGGCTAAATAATAGTAGCGGCGCCGTATCGTCAGGATAACCGATATTGTAGATGTATCATAAATCATCGAGCGTTGACGAACAAAAATGAACACCGGCGACTTCATACTATTCTCTGACGAGAGCGGGAACCCAAACCCGAAGTCGGTTGACCCAAACTACCCGATTTTTGTCCGCATCTTCTGTGTCTTTCGTCAGGACCACTACTCCAACATCGTAGCGCCTGCCTTCGCCAATCTCAAATCAACTCATCTGGGCGACCCGTCAATCATTCTTCACGAGCGAGAAATTCGCTTGGCGGAACCGCCTTTCGACTTCCAAGGAGATGAACCGAAAAGGCAGGATTTCATGCGCGAATTAGGCGATACCATCGCTGCCGCGAACTTTACCATGGTTGCCGCTATCGTAGATAAACGCCAACAACTACGTGTCCCCAACCAAGCTTCGGCCCTTGACCGTCTGGCCTTCAATGCGTGTATGGTGCGAATACGTGATTTCCTGAATGGTTGTAACCAAGCCACGCTGCCGACGCCGGTAGTCGTAGAAGCGCAAGGAAGACAGCAGGACGATGCACTGCGCCAGGAACTTTGGAGCCTGAGCGCCCAATGGCACACGAGGGGCAGAACCTCCCCGAGGTTTCAAGCCAGTTTTGACGACAAGAAAAGCAACACGGTGGGAGTACAAATCGCCGACCTCGCCGCGCGTCCTGTCGGAACGCACATACTGCGGCCGCAGCAAGTTAACCGCGCTTGGGATGTATTACAACCTAAACTATACTGCGATCCCCAAGGAAATACGGGGGGATGGGGCCTAATCACTATACCCTCCCGACCTACCCGACAAAACGACGAAGCCCCGGAGTAGTCCGGGGCTTTCGCCAGTCTGAAAGTACCCAGCGGCCCTTAGCGCTCCGCTCCGTACCACTCCGGAAACGGCCCGCCGGCCGGAGACTTGCTCCGACATCTCCAGCGATAGCAAAGTTCTTTGTTTTATGACCGCTATCGCCGGCCGAAGTACTTCTGACCTTGCTGACACGGTAGCACAGAGCACTGTCATCGTCAAATTGATATAGGACTTAGGGAGTGTCGTCAAATTATCCCGTCATTCCTGCTTTCGCAGGAATCCAGGCGCTTCCATAACCAAATCGTGCTGCGACAGCAGGCGATTCTGGATTCCCGCTTTCGCGGGAATGACGAAAATGGATGATTTGACGCTTGGCAACTCAATTTGACGACACTCCCTAGTAACTGTTCACGTTTGCGGGGATCCGATCAGCCCGCCACAGGGGTTTCGTGCTTGATCACCACTGTGTCAGAGGTCAAACAGGACGCAGATCCCCTCAAGTCTGAACAGTTACAGGACTTACGCACTTGGATTCACCAACCCGTCATTCCGACGATAGAACGCCCCCAGTACTTGATACGAGGCCGGTCAAACCAGATCCTGACGATCTTCAAAAGCGGGGACACATGAGGCCCTGGCCCCGCTTCCGGCCAGGGGAATCAGAACAGCGCACGCACCGCCGCCAGAATTTCCGCGGTTATAGCTCCAGTCAGCCGAGCAACGGTATTGCCGAATCTGCTTTCGGCAAAGGTAGCCAGCCGGTCCGGGCGCACCTTGCCGTCCGGGTCCAAACTTCCGGCCACCAAATCAGCCGCACCGACGGGTATCGCTCTGCGGTGCGGTATTGGGCTTCAGCTCACGCGTACCCATTTCGCGCAACCTGTCATTGCGAGCGCAGCGCGGCAATCTCGGCGCTGGAGAGAGCGTCGCTCAGGCAACCAGATCGCCACGTCGTTTCGCTCCTCGCGATGACAAACTGGGTACGCGTGAGTGGGCAGGGCCTTTTCAAAGTCACTGCGGGAACCTTCGCGCCACCCAATCGTCATTCCTGCGAAAGCAGGAATCCAGGGTCCGCCGTCAATAGGGAGGTTCTGGGTTCCCGCTTTCGCGGGAACGACGGGTGGACTTTGAAAAGGCCCTGGTGAGTGGGCTTCAGGGCTTGTGCAAAGTCATTGTCAGAAGCAGGATTCGCCGGATTTTGAGATTTTCAGGATGTTCGTAAATCCCGAAAATCCTCTAATCATGGTAATCCTGCTTCTGACAATTCCCGCCGGGATAGACTTTGCAATGACGATATCGCCAACCCTGGTTAATCTCTCTGCTCCCGAATGTCCGGCAGCGACGCCAACCAGGCTTGATATTCCGGGTCATCATCCCGCCCGCCGGGCTCGCCGAACTATTCGGCAAGGGCAACGGTCTCCCGCTCGTTCTTATCCCGGTCGTCGAACACGATCAGGTGGCCGTCTTCCCAATACGCCATGCTGTCCACCACGTCCATCGTCTTCACGCTCACCGTGCACACCCGCCCCAGCAGGTCAATCACCTGCTCCTTGTAATCCGCGAACCGATAGGTGTTGAAGCGCTCCCGTATCGTCTGATCCCGCGGCTTCTTCTCTTTATACTGGTCCAGCACCCATTCCAGCGCCGACCGGCTCCCCAGCCGGTAACGCCAGGCGTCGGCCGGCACCCCGGCCAGCGTGGTCCGCTCGTCCAGCCGGATGACGCCCCGCTCCTGGTCCGCCCGCAGTATCACCCTGCCACCATCGTCATTCGCGCTACTCCCGTCATTCGCGCTACTCCCGTCATTCGCGCTACTCCCGTCATTCGCGCTACTCCCGTCATTCCGGCGAAAGCCGGAATCCACTTCCACCCGCTCCAGCGGCCACGGCTCCGCCGTCTCAAACCCCAGGTGCAAATCCAATAGCTCCCGGCCCACGGCAGCCCAGGCGTCAAACTCGTGGTACAGCGGCAGCCTCGGAAACTCCCGCAGCAGGTCCACCCGGTAGTCGTGGCGATACACCGGGTCGTGCAGCACGGCGTAGGTGTAGGCGAAGATGTCCTCCGCGCCGATGCCGTCGGGATACACGCCGTCGAAGTGTGCGCCCCACTCCCTGCGGTAATGCTCGTTGATCAGGCGCAACCCCCACTCGGTGATGTTTCTCACCCGCTCCCCGTCCGCCGTGTAGCGATAGAGGGGCAGGCATTGCGTGTCCCCGGTGAAGTGAAAATCGGCAGGCTTATCCGTCGCCAGGACATAAAAGGCTTTGCCATTCACGCAGAAACTGATGACATGGTTGGGCTGTTTCAAATCAGCGCCAAACATCTCGTAATGATTTCTGGTAAGTCGGTCGTTCAATGCAATATCAGCGAAATACCATTTGCTGACAAACGGGCGGTAGAGAGAATGTACGCGGTTGCCATCGTTGTAAACAATCCGTTCACCGCGCAGGAACCTGTCTCGTAGGGTGCTGCTCCACTTGATGATCGGGTTATAGGTTTGGTCGTTGTTGTCCAGCGATTCGTTGTAAGTATCGGCAAAGAAAAGCGCCTTGTTCCGCAGATTGGTTATCTCAAAGTCATAAACCCAATCATCGCGGTTCGACTTGACCGCGTTGGTGAACAGGCCGAACACCGCCTGCTCATCAGCGGTGGTTTTGGCAAACTTGGTTTCCCGGTTGGCCAGAGGCGTCAATTGCTCAAAATCACTGTTGGACTGGTTGAGCCAGTCGTTTCGCTTGTCCGGCGCAATGTTGGCAAACCCGACGTCGTCCAGCGTTGCGTCACGCAAGTAGGCCAGCTTGTCTATAGCAACTTCCGTATCCTCGCGCCGAGCATAATGGATGCCGCACTCCCCCAGCCTGGCCTTTTCGCGCACGAAGAAACCGACGGCAACGCCGGTTTGTATGCCGAACACGTTGTGCGTGGTGCCGGATATTTTCGGATTGCGCCGCACGTCCGAACCCAGGTCAAGCACGTAAATGTCGGTGAACTCCTGCGCCGCCAGTTGTCGAAATCCGTCGTCCTGCCGGGTATCCAGGTAGGCGCGGTTGGTGACGAACCCAATTATCCCGTCATCCGCCAACCGGTCTGACGCCCATCGGATGAACCGCTTGTACATGTCGTATTGATGCGTCTTTTGCGCGGTGCCGGCGGCGATGTAGGTCTCGCGGATGCGCCGGTCTATATCGGGATACTGCCGGTTCGCGCCACCGTCGCCCCACAGCGTGGCGCTGTCGTTGTACGGCGGGTTGCCGATGATGACGCTGATGGGCTGCTCGTTCTGCTCCTGCACCCGTATCCAGTTCTCTTCCGACAGCCCGCCCAGGTTGAACGCCGCCTGCCGCTGCACCGCGCCCCCGCTGGCCCCCGCCCCCTGCCAGTCCATGTTGTCCAGCGTGTCCACGAAGCTCAGGTTCGGAAACTCCAGGTATCGCCCCGTCCGCTCCCGGTAGGCGTACTCGATGTTCAGGTTGGCGATGTAGTAGGGCAGTATCGCCACCTCGTTGGCGTAGATCTCGTGGCGGTACTTGTGCTCCAGCCGTTCCGCCGGCAGGTGATTGATGAGGCTGGTGATGAACGTCCCCGTCCCCGTGGCCGGGTCCAGGATGCGCACGCCGTCGTCGGCCAGCGTCTTGCCGAAGTGCCTTTGCAACAGCCGGTCCGTTCCCCGGATGATGAAGTCCACCACCTCGTTGGGCGTATAGACCACGCCCAGGCGGTCGGCGGCGGCCGGGTTGTAGGCTTGATAGAAGTCCTGGTAGATGGCCTTGAGAAACTGCTGCTTTTCGGCGTAGTCGGTAATGTCCCAGGCCGCGCTCCCGATCGCGCCATAGTAGCGGCGCAGACGGTCGATTGCCTGGCGCTGAACGTCGCCGGTGAAGAAGGTGCCTTCCAGGTCATCCAGCTGGCGCGCGATGTTGTTGTAGCGATGGAACTGGGTTTCACGGAAAATCGCTAAAAAGATGTCCTTGGTCAGGATATGCTGCAAAAGCATTTCCCTCACGTCAGCGTCCGAAACCTCGGGGCTGATGGTCCGGTGGCAGACCGCCAGAAAGGCCGCGGCCGCGTCGCGGTAGCCGCCGTTGACGGCGGCGGCCGTGTCCACGGCGGCGCGCAGGTTTTCCAGCACGGCCGGCAAGTCGTCCCGGAACTGCTGGCGGGCCTGGCGGAACTCCTCGATCTCCGGCAGCTCGTAATCCAGAAACCGCTGGATCAGGCGGTGAAGGTCGGCCGGGCGCGTCATGCTCACCCGCATGGCCTCGCCTCCGTTCTGGAACAGTACCGCCGTCTCCGAGTCCTCGAAGACGATGTTGTCGCGGGGGTAGCCCCGGTTGAACTTGGCCTGGATCTCGGCGTCCAGGTCGTCGTGGGTGTCCTTGGCCTCCCAGTAGCCCCGGGCCATGCGCAGGGCGTCCTTGACGGTGCCGTCGGGCCGTATCCCCGTTTCTGCCGGCCCCGAGCCCGCCGCCAGCTCCGGCACCAGCAGCAGCCGTTCGCGATGGTCACGACAGTAGGCCGCCAGGCAATTCTGGAACGCCGGCCGTATGTTCAGCTCGCTGTCCGACCCGCCGAACTCAATCAGCTCGGTCAACTCTTCCCGGTAGCGTTCAATGTAGGGGTAGGAGGACATAAAGTACACAGAAGCCAGGCAGTGTCGTCAAATTACTCTCGTCATCCCGGTTACTCTCGTCATTCCGGTTACTCTCGTCATTCCGGCGAAAGCCGGAATCCATGGTTCCAACCAAGCGCAGCATCCTCAAAAGTATCTATACTCGAACTCACCGGATTCCGGCTCAAGGCCGGAATGACGGTACGGGGTCTCAAAGCGTCAACACAACCTAATCTTCGCAGTAGCGTTCAATGTGGGGGGTAGGAGGGCATAAAGTACACAGAAGCCAGGCAGTGTCGTCAAATTATCTCGTCATTCCGGCGAATTACTCTCATCATTCCGGCGAATTACTCTCATCATTCCGGCGAATTACTCTCGTCATTCCGGCGAAAGCCGGAATCCATAGTCCCAAGCAAGCGCAGCATCCTCAAAAGTATCTATGCTCGAACTCGCCGGATTCCGGCTCAAGGCCGCAATGACGGTACGGGGTCTCAAAGCGTCAACACAACCTGATTAAACTTCCCGCAAAAGCGCCCGGAAACCGGCCTGCACAAAGTCACGGTCGTGAGCCAGCGCATCGGTGATGCCACGCTCTTCCATTATCAGAAAGCTGGCGCAGTCGGTGACGCTCCACCGCTGGTCCGGACGGTCGGCGTAGCGTTGCACTGCCGCTTTCAGCTGCGCGCTGTCTTGAGGTATGACCTCTATATCGGGGGCGTCCCAAAGCCGTCGCACCATCAAGGCGGCCAGTCGCCGGCTGGCTGCTCCACTCCTGCTGCAAAAGTTCAGGAATTCAACCAAAACCATTTCACTGGTGACTATCCGCTCGTTCACCAACGATGCGGCTACCTCCCGTGCTCTCCGGTGCCATTCATCCTCGGTATTGTGCATGGCTATCCAGTAGCCGGTATCCGCAAACACCTCCTCGGCGGCATCGGTCACTGCTCATCCTCCTCTTTGGGAAAACCGTACAGGTAGTGCTTGTAGTTTCGTGCTCCATCGGTCGGGAGATCGTCAAAAGCCCCCTCCGGCATTGACCGGTGGATTTCGTCAAACATCTCCAGGATGGATTGCCCCGCATTGCCCGACGGGGTCCTGCCAGCCGGCGCTTCGTCGTCCGCGGCCTCAGGTTCCGCCGCGTGCTGCCGCGCAATCTTCACCAGCCAGCCGTCCAGCGTCATCCCCTGCCGCTCGGCCTGCCGGACGAAGCGCTCCCGTTCCGCGTCGGATATTTCCAGTTCAACCCTGACCATCGCAGCCACACTCCTGTTAGGACTTACGCACTTGAGCCTGTCATTGCGAGCGCAGCGTGGCAATCTCGCAGTGCGAGCCGGCGCTCAACCGCGTAACTCCTATCTTGTACGTGATAAGGCCATTATACAAACCCGCCCTCGTCATGGGCCGACCGCCCCTATGCTAAAATCCACCCCATAATCCCCTCCCCCGGAGGCCCGCCATGCCTGCCCAACGCACCCGCATCAAAGACCTCCTCTCCGCCGAAAGCTCCGGCGACATCACCGGCCCGGTCAACGTCAAGGGCTGGGTGAAGACCGTCCGTTCCTCCGGCGGCGTCGCCTTCGTGCAGATCAATGACGGCTCCACCCTGGCCGATCTCCAGATCGTCGTTGACGCCAATTGCCCCGACTACTCCCTGGTCAACGGACTCACGACGGGATGTAGCGTCAGCGCCGACGGCAGCCTCCAGGACTCCCCCGGCCGCGGCCAGAAGTACGAGATCTCCGCAACCGGCCTGGAGCTCCTCGGCGGCGCCGACCCGGAGGAGTACCCCCTCCAGAAAAAGCGGCACACCCTGGAGTTCCTCCGCGAGCTCGCCCACCTGCGCCCCCGCACCAACACCTTCGGCGCCGTCGCCCGCGTCCGCAACGCCATGGCCTTCGGCATCCACAAGTTCTTCCAGGAACGCGGCTTCCTCTACGTCCAGACCCCCATCATCACCGCCAGCGACGCCGAGGGCGCCGGCGCCATGTTCCGCGCCACCACCCTCGACCTCAACAACCTGCCCTTGGCCGGCGGCAGTGTGGACAACGACGCCGACTTCTTCGGCCGTCCCGCCTTCCTCACCGTCAGCGGCCAGCTGGAGGCGGAGATCTTCGCCCAGTCCATGTCCGACGTCTACACCTTCGGCCCCACCTTCCGCGCCGAGAACTCCAACACCTCTCGCCACCTGGCCGAGTTCTGGATGGTCGAGCCCGAGGTCGCCTTCTGCGATCTCGACGGCTTGGCCCAGCTGGCAGAGGACTTCCTCCGCAGCATCTTCGCCCACGTGCTGGAAAACTGCCCCGAGGACATGGCTTTCTTCAACCGCTTCTACGACAAGGAACTCATCCAGACCCTGGAGGACATCGCCAACTCCGACTTCGAGCGCATGACCTACACCGAGGCCGTCGCCGCCCTTCAGTCCTCCGGCGAGACTTTCGAGTACCCCGTCCGGTGGGGCGCCGACCTCCAGTCCGAGCACGAACGCTACCTCACCGAGCAGAAGGTGGGCCGACCCGTCATCGTCACCGACTACCCCAGCGCCATCAAGGCCTTCTACATGCGCCTCAACCCGCCCGGCCCGGGAGACCCGGGCGAGACCGTCCGCGCCATGGACGTCCTCGTCCCCCGCATCGGCGAGATCATCGGCGGCAGCCAGCGCGAGGAACGCCTCGACGTCCTCCAGCGCCGCATGGCCGAGGCCGGCCTCGACGACGCCCCCTACTGGTGGTACCTCGACCTCCGCCGCTACGGCACCGCCCCCCACGCCGGCTTCGGCCTCGGCTTCGAGCGCACCGTCCAGTTCGCCACCGGCATGCAGAACATCCGCGACATCATCGCCTTCCCCCGCACCCCCCGCAACGCCGAGTTCTGACACATCGTGGTTTACGGCGAGGAAACGTCAGAATCAGGATTTCCCAGATTCAGGGATTACCAGGATTGCAACCATTCCGCGATGGACATCTCCCAATCCTGTCCAATCATAAAATCCCGCAAATCCTGCTTCTGACGACCACCCGGAGCAGGAACCGTTCCGTGCTGCCGCTCTCCCAATCCTGTCCAATCATAAAATCCCGCAAATCCTGCTTCTGACGACCACCCGCAATGATCGGACAAAATGGTCGAAGACGATCTCACTTACCGGATCATCGGATGCGCCATGAAAGTGCACCGCACCCTTGGCGGCGGTTTCCAGGAAGTCATTTACCAGCGCGCCCTGGCCATCGAGATGGCCCGCGCCGGTATCGACTTTGGCCGGGAAGTCGAACAGCCAATCTATTACGAAGGGGTAGAGATTGGTTCCAGAAGGGCTGACTTCATCGTGGGAAATCGCGTCGTAGTGGAGCTGAAAGCCTTGGCCGCATTGGAACCCGTCCACCTGGCGCAGGTGAAAAATTACGTGGCCGCCTACGGCTTCGGATTGGGCCTCCTGTTGAACTTCGGCGGACAGAGCTTGGACTACCGCCGTATTTTCGGTAACTAACGACGGCATTATCCATCAGAAGCAGAATTTTCAAGCTTCAGGGATTACCAGGATTGCAACCATTCCGCGATGGACATCTCCCAATCCTGTCCAATCATAAAATCCCGCAAATCCTGCTTCAGACAATTCCCGCCTTGCCTGTCATAGAACTTTCGTGCTATCATTTCCCCCGCAGGCGATCGCAAAACATCCCCAGACCAGGTTCCGAGAATACACGGCCAACCCCATCAGCATCCAAGTCGCTACCGGCATCCGCAGGAGACTATCCCCGACCGCATTAATCGGAGCAGTCCCCTCTGCCACCGCGTCCGCCACAACGCGCCATGTCCGAGCCCCTGCCCGGTGTTCATGGAAAATGAGAGCCAAAAACCCAGCGCAAATCCTCCGGCCGTAGGGCTGATAACCTCCCGGAACCTGGTCATCAACAACCATCCGACAAATCGCCTGCAAAAACCATCCCCCAATCGCCTGCGCCAACCCAATCCCGCGAAACCGTCATTCCGGCGAAAGCCGGAATCCATCCTGTCTATCCTGTACATCCCTGTAAAAACTGAACACCGGGACGCACCCATCCCAAGGAGCGATCATCCATCATGGGTAGCGTCCAGCACCATCAGGCCCAGGCCCGGCGCTTTCTGTCCCTGGCCCGGTCCGACCTCAACTCCGCCGACTACCACCGCGCCGCCAACGCCTTGGCTCGCGCCGCATCCCACGCCGCCACCTCCGCAGTGGTCCACTGGGACCACGTGCGCCGGCCCACCCGGCGCAAGCTGACCAACTTCCTGTTCATCCTGGCGGGAGAGGGCCACATCTCCAACGGAGGGGTCCGCGTCTTCCGCCGCATCTACGACATGCCTCGGCTTCTGGCCGGCTCCGAACCCCACGAGGCCCGCCGCCTGTGCCGACAGGCCCGCAACCGGGTGGCCATGCTCATCCGTTCCATTGAGGGAGCCATCGCCGGCCGGCCCGTCACCGGGCGCGGCCGCCGCCCACCGCGGCCCCCGTCGCAACCTATGCCCCGGTCCATGAGCGAGATCATGGCTCTGCCCAACTTCAACGAGATCGCCCGGGCCTACGATCTGACCCGGTCACCGTTGGCCCGGCTCCCCGACCACCACAACTTCTACGCCCGTGGCCTCACTCCCGGTCCCTGCCCCTGTCATCCGGCCGACCTGACCCTCCGCGGCAACCCCTCCTCCATCGAACTGTCCCCCTTGTGGAAGCGCGCTCTGGAACGCACCTTCCACGTCAAATTCCCCGACACCATCCCCGTCCACCGCTAGCACCCACTCATCCCCAAGCCCCGACACCATCCCCGTCCACCGCTAGCACCCACACAACCCAACCACCCCCAAAAACCCCGAGAACCCCAAAAACACGAAACACACCAAACCACAAACCCATGAAAGGACACAACCATCAACCCA
>JAPPMU010000032.1:0-66684 GCA_028873965.1 Chloroflexota bacterium | reverse complement strand
TAACAGTCCTCCGCTAGCACCCACTCATCCCCAAGCCCCGGCCCCACCCATCCCCCAAGTGCTCCCGACCCCCAATCCCCAACCCGTCATTCCTGCGCAAGCAGGAATCCAGTCGCCCGCCGTCAAATATTGGGCAGGATCGAGATATCCCCCTGACCGAACGCTCCCAATCCCCCTAATCCGCAAATCTCGAAAATCCTGCTTCTGACAACCCCATCCATCCCTGCCAATTCGTCCTCTCATACGCTACGTCTCGGATTTTAAGTCCGCCATAATATCAAAAACCATGATGATTGACATCGCAATTTGGCAATGGTACTGTCTGCCGGGAAATTAAATGGCCTCAATTTTAGGGAGGCCATTTCCAATCGAACGGCAGGAGGCAATCCTATGGCAATTTATCGTCCGGCTCGTTTGTCCCGGATCATCGTCGCCCTTGTGCTGCTCTTATCCCTGGCGGCCATCTGGGCCTGCGGGGGTTCAGAAGCACCGGCGCCCGCCGCTCCTGCCGCAACCGCGGCCCCGGCCGCCCCGGCCCAGGCTGCCGCCACCGCCGCTCCCGAACCCACCGCCATGCCGGCCATGGCCGACGAGGATAGCTACCTCCACCTCGCCGTAACCCCGCTGCCCCAGGACACCTTCTTCCCCTGGCTGGCTACCAGCAGCGGCCACCTTCCCTTCCGACCCATGTGGGAAAACCTGACCACCATCTCACCCGAGACCGGCGTCTCCACCATCCTGCCCCAGCTGGCCCGCGAGTGGGACGTCAGCCCCGACGCCTCCGAGTACACCTTCTATCTCCAGGAAGGCGTCCAGATGCACAACGGCTGGGGCGAGTTCACTGTCAAGGACGTGGTCCTCACCATCGACCAGCAGATGTCCGACCCGCTCGCCGGCTGCAAGGCGCCCCTCAAGCGGTTCATGGGCACCGACTCCATGACCGAGATGATCGACTCCGGCGCCGCCGAGATCATCGACGACTACACCTTCAAGATGACCCTGGCCCAGCCCCAGGTTGACGTCGCCGACTGGTGGTTCAACATCCTGGTCGTGCCGTGCGCGGCCGTGCGCAGCGCCGCCCAGTACGAGGCCGAGGGCGACGCCATGTTCGAGACCGCCCCCTCCGGCACCGGCGGATACCAGTTCGTCGATCGCGAGCTCAAGGAGTACACCGAATACGAAGCGGTGCCCTACGACCACTGGCGCGTCAACCCCGAGTTCAAGCGGATGCGCATCACCACCGCGCCCGAGGACCTGACCCGCCTGGCCATGCTCCTCACCGGCGAGGCCAACATGGTGGACATCCCCAAGGTGCTGCACCAGCAGGCCATCGATGAGGGCATGGAAGTCTTCGAGAGCCCCCTGCCCTCCGTGGGACTCACCATCCTGCCCCTGGGCCAGTACTACAAGAGCGAGGTGAACTGGAACCCCGACACCGAGCCGTGGAACGCCCCCGGCGAAACCGGCAACCTGGTCCGCGAGGCGCTCAACCGTGCCATCAACCGTGAGCAGATCATCAACGAGCTGTTCAAGGGTCGCGGCGAGCCCATGTACAACACCATCTTCCACGACACGCTGGAGGGTTGGAACCCCCGCTGGGCCGAGGAGTTCGACGAGAAGTACGGCTATGACCCCGAACGCTCCAAGGAGCTTCTCGACCAGGCCGGCTTCCCCGGCGACAACGGACAGAACCGCTTCTCCATGGAAGTTTACCAGTCCAGCCTGCCCGGCCTGCCCGAGACCATCGAGGTTTCGCAGACCGTCGCCCAGTCCTTCCAGGACATCGGCATCGACGCCAAGCTGGTTGAGGTGGAATTCGCCCGCGCGCTGGACGCCTTCCGCGACCGCCACGACGCCCACTTCATCCTTCCCGTCCGCCAGACCATCCGGCAGATCAACGCCAACGCGCGGATCTACTACTACACCGGCGAAACCAACCCGGAGACTGGCCTGCCCAACGGCGGCGTCCTCTACATGGAGGACCAGCTCTACGACGACACCTACGAGCAGCTCCTCATCGAGACCGACCCGCAGGTGCGCAACCAGATCATCATGAAGATGGGCGACGACATCTATGACACCTATCGCACCATCCCCATCGTCAACATCCGGTCCACCCTGGTGGTGAACCCGGAGGAAGTGCTGGAGTACAAGTTCGGCAGCCTCACCGGCGTCTTCGGCCACCTGGAGTACGCCAAGCGCGCCCAGTAACCGTACCGCGACAATCGACGACCCAACGCATGGGGGCGGTGTCTAACCGCCCCCATACTCATGCGTACCCAGTTGCGCCCGAACTGTCATTGCGACCTCGCTCATGCGTACCCAGTTGCGCCCGAACTGTCATACGAGTTACGCACTTGAATTCACCAACCCGTCATTCCGGCGAAAGCCGGAATCCAGGGACTTGGTGGTAAATCAATTTCGACCAAAGTTAACGATGTCGGTTATTGGGTTCCCGCTTTTGCGGGAACGACGGCGCATAATCTGCCCAACTGCGTAACTCCTGTGTCATTGCGACTCCGCACTTGATGCGGGGGTGGCAATCTCGTTGCTGGAGGGGCGATTCCTCGGGTGGCGAGACCGCCGCGTCGCCGCGCTCCTCGCGATGACAAACTGGGCATGCGTGAGGCCCCCATGTGTTTGACGCAATCGTTGACGCTATGATACGAAAACAACGATAAACATCGCTTGCGAGGTTAAGTATGACGTCAATTGATATGCAACGCCTTCGGCGGTCATTTATTGCCCTGGGCGTACTGGCAGCGTTGGTCGTGATCGTGGCGTGCGGAGGTTCGGCAACCCCCGTCGAAGAAGCCCCGACGCCGGCCGCCGCCGTGCCGGCTCCGGCCGGCGCCAGCGCGACCGCCACGCCGGCCCCTACGCCCGAGCCGGCGGACGCGGAGATCGAAACCGCCCTGCACCTGGTAGTCACGCCGCTGCCGCAGGATACCTACCTCCCCTGGCTGGCTACCAGCGGCGGCCAGCTCCCCATGCGGCCCATGTGGGAGAACCTCACCACCATCTCCCCCGAGACCGGTGTTTCCACCATCCTGCCCCAGCTGGCCCGGGAGTGGGAAATCAGCGCCGACGCCAGCGAGTACACCTTCCGTCTCCAGGAGGGCATCCCCTTCCATTTCGGCTGGGGCGAATTCACGGTGCAGGACGTGATCCTCACCATTGACCAGCAGACCTCGGACCCGCTGGCCGGCTGCCGGGCGGCCATCACCCGGTTCATGGGGGCCGACTCCATGACCGAGATGATCGCCAATGGCGACATGGACGTGATCGACGACTACACCTTCACCATGCGCCTGGCGGAGCCGCAGGTGGACGTGGCGGACTGGTGGTTCAACATCCTGGTGATCCCGTGCGCCGCCGTCCGCAGCTCCGCCCAGCACGCCGAGCAAGGCGACGCCATGTTCGAGACCGGTCCGGCCGGAACCGGCGCTTACCAGTTCGTTTCCCGCACCCTCAAGGAAACGGCGGAGTTTGAGGCCGTCCCCTACGATCACTGGCGCGTCAATCCGGAGTTCAAGCACCTGAAGATCACCTCGTCCCCGGAGGACCTGACCCGCCTGGCCATGCTGCTCACCGGCGAGGCCAACATGGTGGACGTGCCCAAGGTGCTGCACCAGCAGGCCATCGACGAGGGCATGGAGGTGTTTGAAAGTCCCCTGCCTTCCGTGGGTCTGAGCATCCTTCCTTTCGGACAGTACTACGTTACCCAGATCAACTGGAATCCCGATACCGAGCCGTGGAACGCGCCCGGCGAAACGGGAAACAAGGTTCGTGAGGCGCTCAACCGGGCCATTGACCGGGAGCAGATCATCAACGAGCTGTTCAAGGGGCGCGGCGAGCCCATGTACAACACCACTTTCCACCAGTCGCTGGAGGGTTGGAACCCGCGCTGGGAGGAGGAGTTTGACGAGAAGTACGGCTACGATCCGGAACGCGCCAAGCAGTTGCTGGACGAGGCCGGCTTCCCGGGCGACAACGGCCAGAACCGGTTCTACCTGGAGGTGTGGCAGAGCAGCCTGCCCGGCCTGCCGGAAACCATCGAGGTGGCGCAGACGGTAGCCCAGTCCTTTGAGGACATCGGCATCGACGTCAAGCTGGTGGAAGTGGAGTTCGCCCGGGCGCTGGACGCCTTCCGCGATCAGCATGATGCCCACTTCATCCTGCCCGTGCGCCAGACCATCCGCCAGATCAACGCCAACGCGCGCATCTATTACTACGCCGGCGGGGGCAAAACCAACGCGGCCGGTCTGCCTACGGGCGGGGTCGCCTACATCGAAAGTCCTCTGTACGACGAGACGTACCACAAGCTCCTGAAGGAAACCGACCCGCAGGTACGCCACGAGCTCGTCCAGAAAATGGGCGATGACATCTACGACACCTACCGCACCATTCCCGTCGTCAACGTCCGTGCGACGCTGGTGGCGAACCCGGAGGAAGTCGCGGAGTACAAGTTCGGCAGCCTGACCGGCGTCTTCGGCCACCTGGAGTATGCCAAGCGGGCCCGGTAACCGTACCGCGACATACGCTGCCCTCTTTGGGACGGATTTCGTCATTCCGTCCCAATTTTATTGTGTATTATTTCACAACATCGGTTTATGATAACGATTATTGACAGTATAAATGCTATTTGGTAACGTTTTAGGCAACAATAGCGAAATCGCGGTACGCGATCAGGCAACGAACGACGGAGGTGTGCCCATGTCCGTTCATCGCAAGGCTAAACCGTTTCGCATGATTCCATTGTTCCTGTTCTCATTAGCCCTGCTTGCGGTGTGGGCCTGCGGAGAATCCGCCCCTGCCACGGCCCCGGCCGGGGAAAGCGGCGCTGCCGCTCCGGCCACCGCGGCGCCCGCCAGCGTCGCCGCCACCGCCATCCCCGAGGCAACCGCAGTACCGGCCATGGCCGAAAGCGAAACCATGCTCCACTTGGCCGTGACCCCGCTGCCCCAGGACACTTTCTATCCCTGGCTCGCCACCAGCAGCGGCCACCTGGTCTTCCGCCCCATGTGGGAGAACCTGACCACCATGTCTCCCACAACCGGCGTCTCGGAGATCTATCCGCAGCTGGCCCGCGATTGGGAGATCAGCCCCGACGCCAGCGAGTACACCTTCTACCTGCAGGAGGGCGTGCAGTTCCACTTTGGTCAGGGCGAGTTCACGGTGAAGGACGTCATTTTCACCGCCGACCAGCAGATGTCCGACCCGCTGGCCGGCTGCAAGGCCACCCTCAGCCGGTTCATGGGCGCCGACTCCATGACCGGGATGATCGAAAACGGCGACATGGAGATCATCGACGATTACACCTTCAAGATGACCCTGGCCCGCCCGCAGGTGGACGTGGCGTCCTGGTACTTCAACATCCTGCAGATCGGGTGCATGGCCGTCCGCAGCTCGGCCCAGTTCGCCGCGCAAGGCGAAGCGATGTTCGAGAGCGGCCCGGCCGGAACCGGCGCCTACCAGTTCGCGGAACGCAAGCTCAAGGAGTTCACCGAGTACGAAGCCGTACCCTACGACCACTGGCGGGTCAACCCCGAATTCAAGCGTCTGCGCATCACCACCACGCCGGAGGACCTGACCCGGCTGGCCCTGCTCCTGACCGGCGAGGCCAACATGGTGGACGTGCCCAAGGTGCTCCACCAGCAGGCGCTTGACGAGGGCATGGAGATCCTGGAGAGCCCGCTTCCCACCGTCGGCCTCACCATCATCCCGTTCGGCCAGTACTACGTCAGCGAGGTGAACTGGAACCCCGAAACCGAGCCGTGGACTGCGCCGGGCGAAACCGGCAACCTGGTGCGGGAGGCCATGAACCGCTCCATCGACCGGGAGCAGATCATCAACGAGCTGTTCAAGGGCCGCGGCGAGCCCATGTACAACACCATCTTCCACCAGTCTCTGGAGGGCTGGAACCCCCGTTGGGAAGAGGAGTTTGACGACAAGTACGGCTATGATCCCGAATTGGCCAGGCAACTGCTCGACGAGGCCGGCTATCCCGGCGACAACGGCCAGAACCGCTTCAGCCTGGAGGTGTGGCAGAGCAGCCTGCCGGGGCTGCCCGAGACCATCGAGGTTTCCCAGACGGTGGCCCAGTCCTTCGAGGACATCGGCATCAACGTGAAGCTGGTGGAGGTGGAATTCGCCCGCGCCATCGACGCCTTCCGCGACCGCCATGACGCCCACTTCATCCTTCCGGTGCGCCAGACCCTGCGTCCCATCACCGCCAACGCGCGAATCTACTACTACACCGGCGACACCAATCCGGAAACCGGCATCCCTGGCGGCGGTGTGGCCTACATCGAAGACCAACTTTATGACGACACCTATCACCGCCTGCTGGAGGAAACCGATCAACCAACACGGGAACAGCTGGCCCAGACCATGGGCGACGACATCTACGACGAGTACCGCACCATTCCCGTCGTCAATATCCGCTCAACCCTGGTCGTTGACCCGGACGAGGTGGCCGAGTACATCTTCGGCAGCATCACCGGCGTCTTCGGCCACCTGGAGTACGCCAAGGCGGCCAAGTAGTCCATCTGCGCATCTTTACAGCCGGAGACACATCGGGGTGCCGGTCATCCGGCGCCCTGCCCTTTGCCCGGAAGCATGGTCAATGCTACAATGGCCCTGTCGGGAGGAGGGGTCCGACAGGGCCAGCTGCCCATGCGAGGGGCAGAAAACGGGACGTTACTGCCGCTAAAGTAACGTCCCGCTTTTCGTGTTAAGGCGGGGGTCCATGCAGCGACAGGCCGGGGCGCCCGGGATCCATCGGGCGTACCGCAACCGAGCGGTTCGGCGCATGGCTCTCATTTCTTCCCACGTCAGCCCGTGTTTTCAGGATGGAGTTCATTTGATTACGTCCGTATGCGCTTATCAATTTAATGCATACTTAATCTGCTGTCAATGGTGCACTGACTATCAATTTCGCGGGAAGTCGAGACGAGACATTCACCCCGCGACCGGATGCCAATCCCCGTGTGAGGCACTCGATACGGGCGTACCGGGCCGGTTCTAGCGCCGTAACCCTGAATTCAGGACGCGCGCTGAGATCCCCCTGCTCGGTATGGGGAACGCCATCCACGCTCGTCCGGAAGCGAAAAGCGCCGTATCACCGACGGTGATAATGTTGACAGTGAGGTGGTATGCCGATACACTGACGGCCGCGTTCAATCGGCCTTCATTTATATATACGATACGGCCTGAAAATGACCTTCGCCCCATCTAATCACCAAGCGCAGGCAACAGTCAGTGAAGCGGTTACCGGGCACAAGGCCCTGCGGTTGTCGGGCTTGTGGAAATCTTTTCGGGAAACGCAAGCCGTCGCCAATGTTGACCTTGACGTTGAGCGGGGCGAGATACTATGCCTGCTGGGCCCCAGCGGGTGCGGAAAAACCACCACGCTGCGCCTGATCGCCGGGTTTGACGCGCCCGACGACGGGACCATACAGATCGGCGGGCGCACCGTGTGCGGGCCGGACGTGAACGAAAGCCCGGAGAAACGGCGCGTGGGCATGGTGTTCCAGGAAGGGGCCCTGTTCCCCCACCTGACCGTCGCCCAGAACATTGCTTTCGGACTGGGTCGGACCCGGCATCGGAAGGAGCAGGTGGCATCGGCGCTGCGGATGGTTGACCTGGAAGGTTACGACGAGCGGTATCCGCACCAGCTCTCGGGAGGGCAGCAGCAGCGCGTGGCGTTGGCTCGAGCCCTGGCCCCGGAGCCGGACCTGATCCTCATGGACGAGCCGTTCTCCAGCCTGGACCGGGGACTGCGCGAACAGTTGCGCACCGAGGTGCGGGCAATATTGAGGGCGCGCGGCGCCACCGTGGTCTGCGTGACCCACGACCAGGAAGAGGCCATGCAGCTGGGCGACCGCGTGGTGGTGATGAACGCCGGGAGAATCGAGCAACTGGGCTCGCCCGAGTCGATATTCCACAACCCGGACAATCGCTTTACCGCCGAGTTCTTCGGCACGGCCGACTTCCTGCCCGCATGGCAGGACGGCGATTTCCTCGCCTGCGAGGTGGGAAGCATGCCCTGGCCGGGCTTCTGGCCCTCGCCCTGGCCGGAGCACAAGGTTTTGCAGGTCATGGTGCGCCCCGACTGTTTGGACATCTTTGTGGACGAGGCCGGCGACAGCGTCGTCTCCGGCCGGGAATTCATGGGCGCGTTCCACATGTACGCGGTGGTCTTGCCGTCGGGACAGCAGGTACAGGTGATGAAGTCCCATGTGGAGCACGTCGAGCCGGGCTCTCGTGTCCGAACCGTCCTCCGCGAAGGCCACAAGCTCCTGCCCTTTATCGACGGCCGCGCCTTCTTCGACGGGCCGGCCTACGCGGCAGAATTGGACGGCGCGCCCGCGTAAGCTCGGCTACAAACGACGATCAGCGATGCCGCCCGGATGGGGCGGCATTTTTGGGTAATGATACCGGTCTTCTTCAGCGTAGTAAGCCGAACCGTCGATTATCTGGCAAGCCATCCGGCTTATAATGAAGGTCGCATCATAACCGACGATGCGATAACGACGAGGACGGGCAGAGTTTAACCACGACCGGCGCCCTCACTGTGAGCCGGACTCAGCCTGCGGCATGGGGATATGACTTGAACCAGATCAAAGCAATATTTTTCGACGGCGACGACACCCTCTGGGACTTCCGCTCCGCCATGTTGCAGGCGCTGGAGGTGACGCTGGCCGAACTGCGCCGCGTGGTGGGCAATCCGGCGGCCGATGCGCTCACCGTGGCGCGCATGGCCGAGATACGGGAGGCTGTCGCCGATGAGCTTGGCGAGAGCACGACCTCGGTGGAAGTAATCCGCCGCGAGGCCCTGGCGCGGACGCTGGCCGAGGTCGGCCACCCCAGCGATGATGGCGCCCAGCGACTGTACGAGGTTTATACCGAGGCCAGGTTCACGGCAACCCACCCATTCCCGGGCGTCGTCGATGTGCTGAACGACCTCAAGAGCCGCTACCGGCTCGGCCTGGTGTCCAACGGCAACACCTATCCGGAGCGGGTGGGCCTCGGCGACGTTTTCAGCTTTGTGCTGCTGGCCGTAGAGTGCGGCATCGCCAAGCCCGACCCGCGCATCTTCGAGCTGGCTTTGGGCAAGTGCGGCTGCGACCCAACGCAAGTGGTCCACGTTGGCGATTCCCTGCAATCCGACATCGTGGGCGCCAACGGGTGCGGTATCCGCAGCGTGTGGCTCAATGCGGATGGCGTGGCAAACAACTCCGGCGTCACGCCGGACCACGAGATCGGCGACCTGCGGGAGTTGCTGGATATCCTGTAGCGGCGGCAATCGGCACACGCCTCGGGGCGCGCCCGTCGAATCGCCCGAGATGGGGTATGCGGTATAATCGCGGCACATCTTGATCCGTTCCCGGAGGAAGGGGTAGTGCCGCGACCACGTAAAACCGCCACCGAACCCAGGGCGCAAACCGAAGGACACGACGGTCCGGAACGACTGTCGCCGGTTACCGAGAACTACCTGCTGTCGCTGTACAAGATGTGGGAGGACTCGGACATCCCGACGCTGACCCAGCTGACGGAGGCGCTGAGGCAACTGCCGCCCACGGAGGGCCTGGGTACCTCGGTGCCGTCGGTGGCCGGGATGCTGCGGCGGATGCAGAAGCAGGGCCTGGTGGACATCGGCAACGACAAGCGCATCCGGATGACGACGCGCGGCAAGAAGGAAGGTGAGAACATCGCGCGCCGGCACCGCCTGGCGGAATGGCTCGTGGTTAGCCTGCTGGGCATGGAATTGCACGAGGCCCACATCGAGGCGCACCAGCTGGAGCACGGCATGTCCGACGCCATGGAAGCCAAGCTCATGGAGCGGTTGGGCAACCCGACCCACTCACCCTTCGGCTGGCCGATACCGGGCAGCGGGCCGACATCGCCATCACCGGGCGCGGTCCCCCTGGACAACGCCGACGTCGGGAACGCCTACGTCGTGGACCGGGTTCCGGAAGAGGACGCGGAGTTGCTGAAATTCCTGGGCGCCGCGCGGTTGGTGCCGGAGCGCCGGATCACCCTCCTGGAAGGCATGCCCTATCTGGGCGTCATGCAGGTGGAGACGGAAGTTGACCGCATCTCCATCGGCTACAACGTAGCGCGGCAGATTGTGGTGCGACCGGCAGGGGATGAGGTAGAGGACACGGCTTGCCGAGGCGACCAATGACCACGACTTTGCTCCCAGATCGCGTAATTGAACTGTTCGCCGATGCCCGTGAGATGCACAGTCGAGCAATCGCATGCCTCGATTACGACGATATCCGGGACGCCGCGGAAAAAGCCTGGTGCGCCACCAAGCGCGCCACCGACGCCCTTGTCCTGGTTCGCACTGGCGAAGAACCGGAAACGACGGCCCTGACCACGGAAGGTTTGCTGGATCTTGCCAGCGCCATTCCAGATGCCGAGACGCTGGTGGGACGCTATTTCACCCGAATCAGCTACTTGCATGGCTCCTGCTTTTACAACAGGATGTGCGGGCCGCACACGGAACGCCGCATCCGGGAGACTGCGGAGTACATCGACGACGCTGAAATACTGGCCGCGACGTAACGATCCGAAGGCGCCAGCCTGACGCCGCTTCGGATCACCTTGCATGCGACTGCTGTCTAGGAATTTGAGCCGAGGGCGCGGCGCACCTCGGCCCAGCCGTCAGCCATGGAACGTTCAGGGAACGCGGGCAGTTCCGGCTCGGGCAGCACCTTCACGGCTACCAACACGGGGCCGGCGCGGGCCATGATGTCCTCCAGGCCGATCAGGAACTCCTCCAGGTTGTCGAACC
Source organism: Chloroflexota bacterium (assembly GCA_028873965.1). Lineage (GTDB taxonomy): Bacteria > Chloroflexota > Dehalococcoidia > Lucifugimonadales > UBA3495 > Bin87. The sequence goes on along the minus strand of JAPPMU010000032.1, from coordinate 55,880 downwards.
GGCAGGCGTGGGCGTAGCCGGCGCTGCGGGCCATACCCTCGAAATCCACCCGGTCGAGCCCGCGAATGGGCATCCCCTCGGTGGAGGTGTGGTCGGCGTCCTCGAAAACAAAGTGCACGAAGTTTGCCGGCGCGGCCTCGCCGATGGTTGCCAAGCTGGCCAGGTCGGTGCGCAGAGTGGCGTCGCAGTCCAGCACCAATATTCGGCGGTTGGGCTGAGCCAGGGACAGCCCCAGCCCGACGGCCGGCGCACGGTCCATGCAATCGGTGAGGTCGATGTCCAGCTCGCGCCGCTCGGAGACGTTGTGCCAGTCGCGCAGCGCGGCGGAGGTGGACACCACCAGCGCATCATGACGGTGGTAGTTGATGGCGCGGGCGACTTCGCGAGAAGGGATCATTCGTCGTCACCAGTCGCCGTATCCCTTTCACCGAGTGGCTCGGAGTCGCGGCGGGCCTCGGCGCGGCGCTGGGATACCATGAGGTACAGGCCGGACGGGATCAGCAGGGCGCCGGGAACCGCTTTCAGGGCGTTGCTTTCCATGAAGCCCAGCCACAGCAGGTAGAAGCCGGCTACGACAACGGCCGACGCGAACAGTCGGCCGACGATGCTGAAGGGGCGAAACTTGGGCATGGCTGGCCCGGATTGGGTCGTCAGGTGCCGACGGTTTGCGGCTGCGTCGGAGCGGCCAGCGCCGGGGCCAGATATTTGGACGCCTGCCGCAGGTCCACCGCTACGATGTCCCAGCCGCTGCCGTCGTCAAACCACTGCCGGTAACTCACAAAGTCGCCGTTGTCCACCACGCGGTAATCGGAGTCCGCGTCCGGCTTGTCGCCCAGGGTCAGCGTGTCGGTGTCGGCGTCGTAGCCCCGCTCCGCGTCGAGGGGGAGAAAGTCGCTGACGTATAGCACGCGCAGCCGCGTGACATTTTCAACGCCCACATCCTCAAACGTGAAGATGACGCGGAAGTCATCTCGCAAAGCGGCGCCACTGAGCCCCCCAGGGGCAGCGGTCAGGATCAACGCATCGTCTTCGGCATAGTACTTAGCCTGCATCCCGCACCTCCAGGTCTCGGCAACGCCGTTGGAACCAGGGATGATTTTCTGCAATCCGCTCGGCTGCATGTTCGTCGAAGTGAGCCGTGATGATCTCTTGGTCATTCAGCGACACCACTACTCGCAACATTTCGCTTCGGCCAGGGACAAGTCCCCAGTAGGTTATCGCTTCACGAGCGCCTTGTCCGTCTTTGCAAATACCTCGAACCGCCCAATTTTCCAGGGCATGCTGAATCCTGCTGGCTGTAACGTCACGATCGGGGAAATCCCGCATATGCCTGGTCAGCCATCTAATGACGCCGCCCGCCGTGATGGTCTCCGGCAATCCGCGCTGGGAGTCCAAAGCGCAACCGGGACCCAGGGGTGGGCGGGTTGGTAAGCGCTAGTTGTCGCCGGCCAGGGCGGCGGTGACCTCCTCGTAGGCCTGCTGCGCGGTGCGGGAACCGCGGACGCGGAACTGCACCGGCGTGTTTTCGATTTCGGGCTCCACGGCCAAGTGGATGAAGACCGGACCCTCGGCAGCGAGCACTTCGCTGATGCCGGTGGTGAAGTCTTCCAGGTTGTCGAAGGAGAAGACGGCAGCGTAGCCGGCGCCCCTGGCGATTTCCTCCCAGTTGGTTACGCCATCGGAACCGGGGATCGGCTGACCGCCGGTGACGGCATAGACGCCGTTGTTGAAGAGGAAGTGGTAGAAGTTCTTCGGGGCCTTGGTGGAGGTGGTGACCAGCGCGCCCAAGTTCATCAGCAGGCTGCCGTCGCCGTCCAGCACCATTACCTTGCGCCCGGGCTGGGCTAGGGCGATGCCCAGGCCGACGTTGCTGGCCTTGCCCATGGCGCCCGAGATCGGCAGGTCCAGATTCTGGTTCGTGGTGACGGAGGGCAGGCCGAACCGGACGTTGCCCGCGTTCATGGTGGGGACGACGACGGCGTCTTCGCGGTTGCTGTCGATGACGCGCACGGCATCGGTGTTGTTAATCATGGTGGTGCACTCCTGAAAACTCATCTCGTCGTTCCTGCGAAAGCAGGAACCCAGAAAAGCCTCTGTGATGGGAACGTTAGCTGGATTCCGGCTTTCGTCGGAATGACGTCATTTGACAAAAGGCTCTACGCGCCGAACTCGGTTCCGATGAGAACGGCGACTGGCCGGTTGAGGCGCTGGGATTCCTCGAAGGCGATGCTGATGCGGTCGGCGTCGTCATCGGTTTCCACGAGGTAATAGTTGATGCCCCAGGCGTGAAGGATGTGCTCGATGAAGCGCCCGGCGGAGTCGGGAGTGGGACCGCGGCGGGTCCAGCCGCGATAGCCGACCAGCATGACCAGGGGCTGGTTGAGGTCCAGGCACAGGCCGCGAATGGAGTCGCCGGCCTCAAAGACGCCGGTGTTCTGGATGAGCACCACGGGGTTGGCGCCGCCGACCCATAGTCCTGCCGCGACGGCCATGGTCTCGCCCTCTCGGCACACCGGGATCAGGTCCAGGGTGGGCTCTTCCATCATCATGTTGTACAGAAAATTGGTCTCGCTGTCGGGGAGCCACACGACATGCGAGACGCTGTTCTTCTTCAGCTCCGCGACCAGGGATTGCGGATGCAAGATAGATTCGTAGACTTCGGTGGTCATTCGGGAGTCTCCTTAGAGCGATGCGCCGGGAGTGGCACGCTGACGGTACTTTTAAGTCCAGCCGGCATTATATGGGGCGGTATTTAGGGCGTCAACGAAAGCGCGGCTGCGCGGCTGCTCAGCCTCCGGCGAAGCGATCCGCGCGCCAACGGCCGCAGTGTTATCATGCGTTCACCGGCGCCCGGCTCCACTGCCGACTTGCCCATCGAGGTTCAGCATGACCACCGCCCGACCCGCCAAAACGCCGGCCCCAGTCGCCCCGGCCCAGCCCTTCTTCCGCCTTCCCGACATACCGGAGAAGCATCCTGACGACATGACCAGCGTCGACAGCCTGCACCAGTACGGCGCCATCGCCAATATCGCCCAACGCCTGGGCGGCCCCGATACCACCATCGTCAGCGCCGAGCACTACGTCGTCCCCGGCCCGGCCTACGTGGCCGGCGAAAGCCGCTACCCCGACCTGCTGGTGGCCTTTGGCGTTGACCCGGCCGCCTACGATGCCAGCAACGGCTATATCGTGTCCGAGCAGGGCAAGCCGCCGGACTTCATCCTGGAGGTGGCGTCGCGGCGCACTGCCAGCGATGACCTGGCGGGGAAGATGGCCTACTACGAACGGATGGGCGTGGGAGAGTACTGGCTGTACGATAGGGATGGGCGGTTCTACGTTCATCCTGCGAGGTTACCGGCTGGTGAATGGGAAGTACGAGGAGATCCCTGCGCCGGAGATCGCGCCCGGGGTGTTCCAGGGGCATAGCGCAGCGCTGAACCTGAACCTGCGGGCAGGGAACCGCTACCTGGGATGGCACGACCCGGCCACCGGGGAGCACATCCCGACGCTGCCAAGCGAAACCGCCCGCGCCGAGGGCGAAGCCGCCCGGGCCGATGCGCAAACCGCCCGGGCCAATGCGCAAACCGCCAGGGCCGAAGCCGCCGAGGCCAGGGCGCAGGAGTTGGAGGCGGAGCTGCATCGGCTGCGCGAAGGCCGGTAGCGCACGGTCCATCAACCCGCGCCAGTCCTGGGTTGGCACAGTCCGGTTGCCACCCGGTGGTGGGCCCGGCGCGTTCGGCCGTGCAGCGGCAGCGTGCCGTGAAAGGGCATTGAGGCGTCCGCGAATCTTGTTGACAGGCCAAATTGAATGTGATAATTTTCACCAGCCAAAAACGGCCTACGTAATTTTAGCCGCTTTGCGTGGTCGATACCGGGTAGAGAGCCCAGCATCAAACGTTCAAGCGCAGGTTCACCAGCCACATGCCGCAAACCGACCCCAACGCGATGAACGCGGCTCTCTGGGCCGATGTCAGCCTCTGGTTGACGTATCTTTGGATTTATTTCCCCCTGATCATCGTCTTTGCGTTCAGCATGCTGATCGCTCACGGGCTGATCCCGTCGGGCGTGCAGACCGGCACCTACCCTGCGTTCTTCTCGCGTTTGAGATTACCCCTCACCGTGATCGGTGTCGCCGCACTGGCGGGAGCCGTGGCCATGATGATTCTGACCGTCATGCAATCGCCAGTTACGCTGCAAAACGTTTGGGGACGCCTCTTCGTATAATGCTCCGGGCGCCGCGCCGCTAAGCCCGCTGCCTGACGCGACCGGCCGTGCCGCCCACAGACCTGACGATTTCCATGCCGCCCCTCCCACCCCCCCGACTGCTTATCCCGATGGCGATCGCTGGCCTCGTCGTAACGGCCATCGTCGCGTTCATCTTGGTCGTGCTGTTCATTTCCTGGTTCTCCAACCCGCCCTTCGGCTGGGGCGACGCGCCGGCCCAACCCATCCCTTTCCCGCATGACGTTCACGCCGGATCTGTTGAAGACGGCGGCCATGCCATCCAGTGCGAGTTCTGCCACCGCAACGTAACCTCTGGGGCGGCGGCCACGGTGCCGGCGGTAGAGGTCTGCGTGATCTGTCACAAGCAGATCAACGGCAGCAACGTGACTGAGTCGGCACGACAGTCGATTGAGGAACTTAAACCCGATCAGTTGATCAATATTCAGCGGGTGCTGGACAAACACGCCGAAGAACGGCCCATCGACTGGGAGCGGGTTCACCGTCTGCCGGACCACGTCCGGTTCGTGCACGAGGCCCACATCCGGTTCCTGACCCAGGGCGAAGCGCGTACGGTCACGCTGCCGGTGGGAGACGAAAAGCCGATGAACCTGCCGGTGACGGTGCCCGAAGCCTGCTCGGTGTGCCACGGAGACGTGGCCCACATGGAAGAGGTGCAGCCGCAGGATGGACAGTCGCTGAAGATGGGCACCTGCCTGGACTGCCACCGGGAAAACGACGTCAGCACCGACTGTACAATTTGCCATAAGTAGGCTGCCACAAGTAGGCCGCACTCCGGAACCGGACTCTTAGACCAATGAAACTGACGCGCCGCAACTTCCTCGCCTGGGCCGGCATCGCTGCAACCGGAGCGATCGCCTGCGACCTGTTCGACGATGAACTGCGGGTGCAGAGCCCGGCGTTGATCCCCGAGGACCTGGTCAAGGGCCGGGACAACTGGTATGCCACCTACGACGCATCCGTTCCCGGCGGCGAGGGCGTACTGGTGCGGGTGATGGAAGGGCGCGCCAAGAAGGTGCGCGGCAACCCACGCTTCCCAACCAATCAGGGCAAGCAATCGGCCACCGCCGATACGATGCTGCAATCTTTGTACCACCCCGACCGGATTGACGGGCCGATGCTGCGCAACGGGCCCCGGGGTTCCGGGCGCTACCGCCCCATCAGCTGGGAAGAGGCGCTGAATCGCTTCAACGCGGCGGTGGACGACCGCGGCCAGGGCATGCTGCTGATCACCGAGGATCGCAAGTGCAGCTTCGCCAAGATCTGCGGCGCTTTCGCCCAGGCATTCGGCGGCCGGCACGTGGCCTTCGGCGGCGCGGCGGACGACTCGGCCTACCGGGCGGCGGTCAAGGACGTGATGGGCACCGACAGCCTGCCCTTCCACGACATCGCCAACGCCGAAACCCTGTCCAGCTTCGGCTCGGACTTCCTGTCCACTTGGGGCAGCCCCACCGCCTATTCGGTGGCTTACGGAAAATTCCGGTCGAAAGCGCATCGGGGGAGGCATTATCATTTCGGCTCGCGGTATTCCATGACTGCGGCCAACGCTGACAAGTGGATACCAATCAATCCCGGCTCCGAAGGCTACGCCGCCATGGCTATGGGATGGGCCGTCGCCTCAACTCACCCCGAGTCACAGTACGTGCAGCAGATCACGGGCGAGGCCGGACCGGGCCCGTTGCGCGAATTCATCCCCGACGCCTTGGTGGACGTGCTGGGCATTCCGGGCGAAGTCCTGGACGGGAAGACCCCGCGCGAGTTCTTTGAGGAACTGGCACACGACTACATGGCTCACGGCGGACTGGCCATCGGCGGCGGCGGCGAGGCCGGCGCGTACAGCAACGGGCAGTTCAACGCCTCGGCAGTCCTGATCCTGAACTACATACTGGGCAACGTGGGACACGAGGGTGGCCTGCTGCCCGATCCCGGGAGCCCCATTTCCGACAGCCCGACGCCGGCTCCGGTGGCGTCCCTGGCCGACTGGCAACGGATCGCCGGCGACATCGGCAGCGGCGCTGCTCCCTTGGTCATCATCCACAACGCAAACCCCGTCCATGGGCTGCCGCCCAGCATCGGCCTGGAGGGAGCGCTGGGCAACGAGGGAGTGGTGGTCATCAGCGCCAGCCAGTTCCTGGACGAAACGTCGGCGATGGCCGACCTGCTGATACCGGACCGGGCCGCCTTGGAAGACTGGGGCGACGACCTGCCCGACCCGATGCCGGGGTACCACGTGTACGCCGTGCAGCAGCCCGTGGTGAACCCCCTACCCGACGTGGACCCGCGCAGCTTCCCCGACGTCCTGCTGAACGCGGCGGCGACGCTGGGCCGCGGCGACGGTATGCCGGCCGAGAGCTACGAAGCCATGATTCGCGCCAACGTCGAAGAAACGTTGGGAGCGGACCTCACCGATACGCTGATGTACGGTGGATGGTGGGACGAGAACGCCACCGGCCGAGCGGCGACCCCGCCGGACGGCACGCTAGCCAGGATCGCGCGCAACGCCTCCCCGGCCAACTTGGTGGGTAGCGGAAACTTCCAGTTGCAGCCCTACGAGCACCACACGCTGCGGGATGGCCGCAATGCTCACCTGCCGTGGGCGCAGAGCACGCCGGACCCGCTGACCACGGTCACCTGGCAGACCTGGGTGGACATCAACGAAACGCAGGGTCGCGAAATGGGCCTGCGCGAGGGCGACGTGGTCAACGTCACCACTGGCGCCGGCAGCATCCAGGCGCTGGTGTACCTGAATCCCGGCACCCCTCCGGGAGTAGCGTCCGTGCCCATGGGCGGCGGTCGAACCCTCGGGTCCGGTTACGCCACGGATCGGGACGCGCGGGAAAGTGGCAACGTGGTATCCATACTGGAGCCCGTCGCAGTGGACGGCTCCGGCGGACTGGCTTGGAGTTCCAACCTCTGCTCCATAACGCCCACGGGCGACAGCATGGCGGTCTCCAAGCTGGAGGGCGACTACACCAGCCGCGAGGTTGGCGAACATCCGGCCGAGCAGGTTTACAAGAGCGTCAGCGCGGAGGGAGGTCACTAGGCCCGCCGACAAGCTCGTCGTGACCTGGGACAACTGAGAAATGCCAAACGCCGAATATCCGCACAAATGGGGAATGGTCGTTGACCTGGACAAGTGCACGGGCTGCCAGGCCTGTGTCGTGGCTTGCCAGGCCGAGAACAACATCCCTGTCAACACCAAGGACTATTTCCTGCAGCGGCGCGCCTACGAGTGGATCCGCATCGAGCGCTACTGGGAAGGCGAGTACCCGAATATCAAGGCGCGGTTCATGCCGGTGCTGTGTCAGCACTGCGAGAACGCCCCGTGCGAGCCGGTCTGTCCGGTGTATGCCACTTACCACAATGAAGAGGGCCTGAACGTGCAGGTGTACAACCGCTGCGTCGGGACCCGGTATTGCATCAACAACTGCCCGTACCAGGTGCGGATGTTCAACTACTGGCATCCCAACTGGCCGGCCAGGATGGAAAACCAGCTCAATCCGGACGTTACGGTGCGGACGCGCGGTATCACCGAGAAGTGCACCTTCTGCGTGCAGCGGCTGCGCCGGGGCGAGATCGAGGTTGAAGCCCGGGGCGGACAGCGATTGAACGACGAACGCATCACCGGAGGCAACTACGACCCGGCGTGCGTGCAAGCCTGCCCCACCAACGCCCTGATGTTCGGCGACCTGGAGGACCAGGACACCGCCATCAAGCCGTACTTCGACGACGTGAACGCACACCCGGGCCACGGCGAGCACGACCGCGCGACCCGGGGCTACCGGCTGCTGGAAGAGATGAACACTCGCCCCAGCGTCATCTACCTGAAGAAAATCGACCAGTACCCCCTTAAGGGCGGACACTGATGGCTAGCGAAGCACAGGCCCATCCCGAACCGGGACACGACGCCCACAGCGCTGATTCCGCGGGGCACGATTCCCACGAACACGGCCATTTCGGGCCGGAAATGTGGGTGATCCCCGAACGGTCGGGGCTGGTGTCCGGTGTTGTCCAGCGGCAGCAAGCAGGTTCGAGCCTGCTGCGATGGGTGTTTATCGTCGGCGGGTTGCTGACGATCCTGGGCATCGTGGGCTTTGTGCTCAAGCTGATTACGGTGGGGTTCTCCGACCACCGCGATTGGGGATTTTACGTCGCGGCGTTCGCGTTCGTTTTCACGCTGTCCGCTTCCGCTCCCCTGGCCGCGTGCGCCTTCCGGTTCACCAAGAGCCACTGGCGGCGGCCGCTGACGCGCATCGCCGAGGTGTTCTCGGTGGTGAGCATCGTCAACATCCTGCTGTTCATCCCGGCGCTGATCGCGTTACCCGAAATCGGGGTGATGACGGAAAGCGGCGAGGAGATGGTGCGCCGGTCCATCTGGTTCCAGGAACTGAGCAACCCGTCGGGGTGGCTCATGGCCTCGATGATCGGGCTGGTGTTCTGCTCATTGTCCATTCTGTGGCTCTCGGCCATGCCGGACATGGCGCAGAGCCGCTCGATGGTTACCGGATTCCGCGCCTCCCTGTACGCCAGGCTGGCCGGCGGCTGGTACGGCACCAAGCGGCAGTGGCAGATCCAGAAGGGTGGCTTGGCCATCTTGGGCGGCCTTTACTTCATGCTGGTGGTGTTCGTCCAGTTCCTGATCGTCAGCGACTTCGCCATGGCGATGATACCGGGCTGGAAGGACTCGATCCTGCCGCCGTTCTACACGGTGATCAGCTTCCAGGGCGGCCTGGCAGCGATCCTGCTGACGGCCTACGCCCTGCGTCGCTGGGGCGGCTATCGCGATTACATCGGTCAGGCCCCATTCTGGGCGGCCAGCAAGGTGCTGCTGGGCCTGACGCTGCTGCACACCTACCACCTGTTCGCGTTCTTCATCACCTACTGGTACGGCCGGCTGGAGGTCGAGCAGGCGATCCTGAACTACCTGATGTTCAAGTCGTACATCGGCATCTTCTGGGCGCAGCTGTTCTTCACCTTCTTCATCCCGTTCCCGATCCTGGTGTCCAACCATGCCCGCCGTGAAGGCTGGGGCGCCCCGCTGGCGGCCGTCTTCATCCTGATCGGCCTGCTGCTCTTCCACATCCGCATATTCTCCGCGGCCTTCGCGGCGGCGCCGGCTGACCTGCACGGGCTGTATTACCTGCCTTCAGACGCCTTCTCATTCCCGGCGTTGCTGTTGCCTCCGCCCGGCGCGACCTTCCCTGACCTGTGGGACATCTTCATGATCCTCGGCGGCGTGGGCATCGTGCTCTTCCTGCTCCGCGTTGGCCTCATGATCCTCCCGCCGCTGTCCATGTGGGAGATGAAGGAAGGATCAATGTACCAGCGGGTCGACACGTTGATCCGCGGCCGCTACCTCGTTCTGGCCAAGCCGGAATAGAAAAGCGCAACCGGGAACCAGATTGCCGCGCTACGCTCGCAATGACAACTGACCACGGAAACGAAGAACACCCACCGAGCCACCACAGGTAAGAGTAAGTCAAAATGCAGGAAGGCAAAGTCCTACCCGCAGCGCAAGTCAACCGGGACCTGCTGCGGTCCATACTGGAGACGCCACGCTGGTTCTGGCCGGTGGTGTCGCTGCTCGGTATGGTCGTGCTGGCGGCCGCCGTGACCATCGGCATCATGGTCGACCGGGGTCTCGGCATCACCGGCTTGAACTACAAGGTGGTCTGGGGATTCTTCATCACCAACTTCGTGTTCTGGATCGGCATCAGCCATGCCGGCGTGATGCTCTCCGCCATCCTGCGCTTGGCCAAGGCCGAATGGCGTCGCCCGGCGACCCGCGCGGCCGAGGTGCTGACCATCTTCTCGCTGATGACGGCCATGATCATGCCGATCATCCACACCGGGCGGCCGTGGCGCATCCTTTACTGGGCGTTCCCTTACGACTTCGCCCGTGGCGTCTGGCCCAACATTCGGACCCCGCTGGTGTGGGACCCCTCCGCCATCCTGACCTACCTTACCTCTTCGACGCTGTTCGTGATCATCGCCCTGGTGCCGGACTTCGCGGTGCTGCGGGATCGCACCACTGGCTGGCCCAAGATCGTGTACACGCTGCTGGCCATGGGCTGGGAGGGCAACCCCCGCCAGTGGAAGTTGCAGATCATCGCCGGCGTGCTGTTGTCGGCGCTGATCCTGCCGGTGTTCGTGTCCGTGCACTCCATCGTGTCCTGGGACTTCGGCATGGCCGTGGCCATCAAGTCGTGGCACAGCACGGTGTTCGCGCCCTACTTCGTGGTCGGCGCGGTCCACTCCGGCGTGTCCGCGGTGGTGTTCGCCATGATCCTGCTGCGCTGGGCCTACGGCTGGCAGGACTACATCCGCCACGAGCACATCGACGCGCTGGGCCGCCTGCTGATCGTCGTCGCCACCGGATGGTTCTACTTCCTGGTCATGGAGATCATCTTCGGCATCTACGGCCTGGAAGGCGACGAGTTGGCGGTGCGCGCTTTGCAATTCCTGCCCGGCGACCACGGCGTGGCCTACAACGTCTGGATGATAATATTCGTCGGCATCACCTACTTCCTGCCGGTCATCCTGTGGCTGCCCAAGGCGTGGCGGCGCAACCTGTGGATCATGTCCGCCGCGTGTATCTCCGTCAACGTGGGCATGTGGCTGGAACGCTACCTGCTGTTCGTGCCCGGCCAGGCCAACAAGCAGTTCCAGACCTTCACGTGGAACGACTACCTGCCCCAGTGGCCGGAAGCCCTCATCGTGGGAGCCACCTTCGCCTTCGTGTCGATGCTTATGCTGCTATTCAGCCGGGTGTTCCCGCTGGTGCCGCTGTACGACATCAAGGAAGGCGACATTCTGAAGACCGAAATGCAGATTGGCCGCCGCACCGTGCCGGCGACGTTCCGAGAGGACTAGGTTAATAGCCATGGCCATGCCAGGATTTTTGCAGCAGTTGCGAAACTCGATGTCTCCGCCCAGTAGCAAGCAGGCCATACTGGGGGTGTTCTCGGACGCTGAGTCCGCAGCCACCGCCGGCGACGATCTCAAGTCCGCTGGCATCCCCGACACCGACTACGACTTCCTGACCGATGCGCCCTATCCCATAGGGTCGCTGGGAGAGCGCGACGAGCCGCACCGCATTTACCTGTACCCGTTCATCGGAGCGCTGCTGGGGCTCTCCTCCGGCATCATGATCACTGCGATGACGCAGGTGGCGTACCCTCTGGTTACCGGCGGGAAGCCCGTGCTGTCCCTGCCGCCCATGGCCATCGTCTGCTACGAGGGGACCATGCTGGGCGCGATCCTGTTCACCGTGATCGGCATCATCTTCGAGTCGCGCCTGCCCAAGTTTGACCTGGGCCTCTACGACAACCGCATCACCCAGGGGTTCCTCGGTCTCCGCGTCAAGGCAGAACCGGAGCAGAGCCGAGAGGTGGTGCAGATAATGAACGCCGCCGGCGCCGTAGACGTCAAGACGGACCAGTAGCAAGGACCGGAACCATCACCATGGCAACGCAAGGAATACTGGGTCTGTTCGACGACGCCTCAGCGGCCGCCGACGCGGGGGACGCGCTGAAGGCATCGGGTATCGCCGAGTCGGACTACCACTTCCTCACCGACATTCCCTATCCCGAAGGGGCTTTTGGCGAACCGATGGAGAGGCATGCCCTGTTTGTGTGGCCGATTGTCGGCGGAATCCTTGGCCTTGTTCTGGCCCTGATAGTCGCCGGCATGACCCCGCTGGCCGTACCCATGACCATCGGGCCGAAGCCAATCCTGGCGCTGCCGCCGTTGTCGGTGATCTGCTACGCCGGGGCGATGCTGGGTGCGATCCTGTTCGCCGTGATTGGAATCGCCGTGTCGATGCGGGCGAGACTCACGTCCCCACACACCGATGACCGTATCGCCACTGGACTGATTGGCGTCTTGGTGAACGCCGGCGCGGCACAGGCGCCGCAGGTCACCGAAATCCTGAACGAGGCGGGCGCAGTGGACGTTACGACCAACCGTGCCTGATCCGGCCCGACCGCTGCGATGACCGAAGCTGAAAGTTGCAATGAAAAACTTGATGACACGGATTAGCACGATCCCCGGCAAGTTCCGGTTGCCGCTCCTGTTTGCGGCGTTGGCGACGGTGGGGATAGTGGCGGCCGGCTGCTCGCAGGGGTCCTACCCGCTGGACATCTTCTACGAGATGCACTACCAGCCCGCTTACAAGGCCCACGAGCCGCCGCGGCTCAGCGTGCCGGAGTCAGCAGTGCCGTGGTACGGCTCGACGCCGCCGGAACCTACCTTGCTCGACGCGAGGACGGGCAGGCACATCTTCGAGGCCAACTGCGTGATGTGCCACGGAGCCGAGGGCCTGGGCAACGGCCCCGTGCTGGCGCGGATGATCGTGGACTACGGCTACCAGCCGTTGGACCTGGCCACGCAGAACCCCAACCTCACGTCGGAGGCGGCCCGGAGCCTCGACCGCGACGGCCTGCGGGGCGTGATCGAAGGCGGCGTGAACGTGATGCCCCCCTTCAGGAAACTGCTGACCCCCAATCAGATCGAGCTGGTGCTGGACTACGTGGAAGGCTGCATCCAGGACGGCAACGCCGCAGCCTGCCAGTAGCCGCCTGTCAGTTCAAACTCCCTAGGCGGCAACGTCCCGCCGTGCTACCCTTGAGATAGCAGCCTATTTTGAGGAGCAGCGCGCCGATGAAGGACACCATAACCATAACGGTGACGGTTGATTCCGGGGTGGCGGAATATTTCCGCACGGCGTCGGACGTGGACCGGCACAAGATCGAACTGCTGGTGAACCTACACCTGCGCGATATGATGGCGCTCGACAAGAAGCGGCGAGAGGACGAAGAGGCGCGAGGCGAGTACTGGGAGGCAGACCAACGGCGCCTCAAGGCGGAGATGATCGCCAAGTTGGGCTTAGACAAAGTTCCAGAGACCGGAAGATCGCTGGAAGAAACTATGGCAGAGATGAGCCGTAAAGCCCAGGAGCGGGGGCTGACGTGGGAAATCCTGCAATCCATACTCGACGAATGACCCCCCGTCCCCGGATTGTATTCGATACAAACGTTATAGTCAGCGCGGATCTGTTCGAGGATTCTGTACCGGCGACGGCGTTGTGGCTGGCGCTGGACTTGGGTTCGCTCCTGATGTCTGAGGCATTGATCGAAGAATTGCGCATGGTGCTGAGCAAGCCCCGATTCGACCGGTATGCCACCCGAGCCGAACGCGAAGAGTTCCTACGGGACTTGACGCGCGAAACTGAGACCGTAGAAATCACCGAGCCGGTGCAAGCCTGCCGCGACCCTGACGATGACAAGATCCTGGAGCTGGCCGTCAACGGCCGTGCAGACTACATCGTAACCGGCGACGACGACCTGCTGGTGATGAATCCGTTCCGTGGGATACCGATTATCAGGCCGGCCGAATTCCTGGCATTCGTGGGCGCAGAGCAGGAATAACCCTGACCGGCGCTGACTCCGCTTGTACCCGATTGTCCTGACACCAGTAACTCGCTGGCGGTGCGCGCCCATCCGGGTTTGCATCGTTGCGGCGCTGACGTTGGCATTGGGGATGCTGTTTGCCGGCATCGCAGCGGCCCAATCCGGCGAGACGGGCGCGTCGTATGACGAGGCGAAGGCGCAGGAAATCGACCGGATGCTCATGTGCCCGGTATGTCCGGCGCAGACCATCGACCAGACCGAGGTGCCGCTGGCCAAGCAGATGCGGGCGCAGGTGAGAGAACTGCTGGTGTCAGGAGCGACCCGTGAGGAAGTGCTGGCCTGGTTCTCCGCGCCGGAGCGGTACGGGCCCAGCGTGCTGGCGGAACCGCCGCGTTCCGGTTTCTACCTGATCGCGTGGATCGTCCCCGGCGTTGTCGTTGTTGCGGCGTTGGCCGGCGGACTCCTCGCCCTGCGAGCGATGCGTGCTCGGCGTGGCAACGGCGAAGGAGCCGCTGAGCAGGGCGATGCCGACGGGTTGCAGCCGTACCTGGCCGCAGTGGACCGCGACCTGGCCCTGGACGGCCGGGACTCCACGGAGGAATGCTGAACATGGCTGATCTGGGCGCCGCCTGCCTCTGGATGGGGCTGGCGCTGGCGGCCTATTCCTTTTTCGCGTCGGTAGGGGGCCAACTGCGCGGTTCGCCGGCCCTGGTCGACAGCGGACGCAAGGCATCCTACGTACTGGTGGTGGTCCTGCTGGTATCCACCCTATCGCTGGTGCAGTCGTTCATCGCTCGGGACTTCTCGCTGAAGTACGTGGCCGAGCACAGCAACCTGGCGATGCCCAACATCTACACTTGGGTCGCCTTCTACGCAGGCAACGAGGGATCACTGCTCTACATCGCCTTCGCCCTGTCGGTGATGTCCGCGCTGGCGATCTGGCTGGCGCCGGCGTCAACCCGTCCCACGCTGGCCTGGACGACGGCCATCCTGATGCTGATCCTGGTGTTCTTCCTGGCGGTGATGGGGTTCATGGCGAACCCTTTCGCCAAGCTGCCCTTTCCCGTCCCCGACGGGCAGGGCATCAACCCGCTGCTGACGCACTTCGGGATGTTCTTCCACCCGCCGGCCCTGATGGCCGGCCTGGTGGGCATCAGCATCCCCACGGCCTTCTCCTTGGGCAGCCTCATTGGAGGCAAGGGCGGCGACGAGTGGATCGATGCCGGCCGCGCCTGGGGCGTGGGCATCTGGGCGCTGCTGGCCGCCGGGCTGCTGCTGGGCTCGTGGTGGGCCTACACCATCCTGGGATGGGGCGGGTTCTGGTTCTGGGACCCGGTGGAAAACGCCGCGTTCATGCCGTGGATCGCACTCACGGCTTTCGTGCACTCGATAATGGTGCAGAAGCGGCGCGGCATGTTCCGGATGTGGAACATCGTGCTCATCGACGTGGCCTTCGGGCTGGCGCTGTACGGAATGTTCATGAACCGGGGCGGGCCGGTGCCGTCGGTGCACTCCTTCGGCGCGTCCACCCTGGGCTGGGTGTTCCTGCTGTTCCTGGCCTTCGGCGTGATCGTGCCGCTGGCGATCTTCTTCTGGCGCTATGACCGGATGAAGAGCGCGCAGAGCCTGGACTCGATGCTCTCCCGCGAGTCGGCGTTCCTGGTGAACAACCTGCTGCTGCTGGGCATCGCCTTCGCCACGTTGTGGGGCACGGTGTACCCTCTGCTGTCGCGGCTGTTCGCCGAGCAGGAGATCACGGTAGCCCGTCCCTTCTATGACCAGGTCAACGGCCCGCTGATGCTGGGGCTGGTGCTGCTGATGGGCGTCGGCCCGCTGCTGCCCTGGCGTCGGGCGAACCTGCGCTCGCTGCGGCGGGCGCTGCTGGTGCCGGGAACCGTCGCGCTGGCAACCGTGGCAGTCCTTTTGATCGTGGGCATCCGGCAGCCCTACGCGGTGGTCGGGTTCGGCCTGTGCGCCCTGGTGACGGCCAGCATCGTGTCCGAATGGGTGCGGGGAACCGCCGCGAGGCGACACAGCGTGGGCGACAATCCGGCCGTTGGCTTCGTGCGGCTGATCATGGCTAACCGGCCGCGCTACGGTGGCTACGTCGTGCACTTGGCGGTGGTGATGGTGGCCCTGGGCGTGGTGGGCCAGTCCTTCTACGGCGTGCAGCGGGACGTGGCGCTGATGCCGGGCGAGTCGGTAACCGTGCAGGACTACACGCTGGAGTACGTCGACACCTCCGCGCTGGCCTTCGCCGACCGCACCGAGTTCCGCACCACGGTGGAGGTGTACCGTGACGGCGAACTGCTGGAGACGATGCACCCGCAGCGTACCTTCCATCCGGCGTTCAACATGGCGTCGACGCGAGCGGCAATACGCTCCACGCCCGTCGAGGACTTCTACGTGGTGCCCAGCGAGAACCGCGAGGACGGAGCGGTGGGATTCCGCATCCTGGTCAACCCGCTGGTCTGGTGGATGTGGGTGGCCGGCCCGGTGATGATATTCGGCACCGTGATTGCCCTGTGGCCGTCGCGGGCGCCGGCGCGCCGTTCGGTCATGGTTGCGTCGCCGGCCTCCGGCGCGGCCGACTAGCAGACCGTCACCTGGAAAAGTGGCAGGATGCAACTGGGGTTGGCGATAGCGGTGGCGTTGCTCATCGTGGGCGCGGTGGCCTGGCCGTTCCTGTCCGGCCGCTGGCGGGCATCGGGCAGCGCACCGAATCAGCGGGAGGCGGATGAGGGCGCAACCATGGATAACGTCGCGCTTGCAAGCTCCGCCGCGCTGGAGGGTGTATACGACGCGATACGCACCCTCCAGATGGAGCACAGCCTGGGCCGCATCGCCGACGATGATTTCCGCGAGCAACTGGACCAATACCGGAGGCAGGCGGCGGAGATCATGCGGGATTTGGACCGGGAAGTCGGAGGCGAAAGGGGTGGGTAGTCAACGGCAAGTATCCGCCGCTCCCGATCCGTATGGCGTGCGACCCAGTCCTCGGGACATATACGAGCTGCTGCGCTTGCCGGCGTCGATCGGCGTTGCCACGGCAGCGATTACGTGGTTGATCTGGTACTATACGAGTACCCCCTGCACAGCGGAGTTGGCGGCGCTGATCGGCTGCAACCCCGCGATTATCGCCAGGTACATCAACGTCGATATTTATGGCAGAATGCTGACCTATTCGGCGATACTTGCGGGCGTGGGAGGAGTCTGGAACTACGATATGTTTACGAAAATGAGAGCGGCCATGGCCGCGGAAAGAAGTCGGGCGGACGAGACCGAAAAGCAGTTCGCAGAGTACCGCCAGCAGACCGAGGAGGAGCGCCGGCAGGAACGGGAAGCCTTTATGGTTGCGCTTGCCGAGGAGCGCCGGCGGTCAGACGAGGAGCGCCGGCAGATGCAACAGCAGGCGGACGAAGAACGCCGCCAGATGCAACAGCGGTCGGACGAGGAGCGCCAGCGGCTGCTGCAACAGGTCACGGAAAACCAACAGGCGTTCATGGCGGCGTTAACCGAAATCACCGCGCACCTGGGGGAGCAGCGCAATGGCAGCAATGGCGACGCACCCAATGGCGGCTGACCGGCGCGACGATTTCCCTTCCATAGATCCCATAGACCGGCGAACGCCAGCGTTAAATTTACCGGGCTTTCGGCGGCAATCTCAGTATGTTCACCAAGATGCGCGCCATCATCGCCGCGGAGAGAAAGCGGGCCGACGAGGCAGAGAAGCAGTTGGCAGATTATCGCCAATGGGTCGAGGAGGAGCGACGGCGACTTGAGGGGGAACACCGGCAGCACCTGGCGGCAGAAACCCGGCGGCGCGAGGAAGAGCGCCAGCGGCGTGCGGAAGAATACCGGCATCAATTGGCCGCAGAGTCTCGGCGACGCGAGGAGGAACACCAGGCGTGGATGCGGCAGAACGACGAAATGCACCGCGAGATGCTGGCAGCCCTGACTGAACTGACGGCAGTGATTTCGCAGTTGCGACAGGACCGCAACGGCAACCGACGTTAGCGCATTGCCGCTATCCAACAACCTTCGCACAGCCGGCTACGATATTCAGGTCAGCAGTTGTTCCTCAAGCCGGTCTTCTTCTTCTCGGTATTAGCGCTACTGGCCCTTTTGCCGGCGGCGTTGCACGCGCAATCCCCGGAAACGCTGTCCGTTACGGGAACGGTGGTCAACGGCACGCAGGGAGTCGAGGCGCCCGCCGGAGTCACCGTACTGCTCCACCGCTTCGGCGCGGGCTCGGGATCAGTGGATACCTACGAGGAGACCACCGATGCCGACGGTGGCTTCCGGTTTGACCACGTGCCGGCGGTTTCCGACGGCGACAGCCTCGCGTTGGCCGTGGACTACGGGGAGACCCGTTACACTGAGGTGCTCTCGCAGTCTGACATCGCCGAGCCGGTGGTGCTGACAGTGTACGAATTCACCCGCGACGTTGGAGTGGTGGTTACCACGGAGCAGTCGATAATCGTGGCCGGGATCGACTCGGCGACCCGGCGCATGGCGGCGGTGCAGCTGTTCACGCTGGAAAACCGCAGCGACACCACACTGGTGCCGGACCTCTCGGCTCCGCCCATGATCGGCCAGTTCAGCTTCCTGCGGTTCTCCCTACCGCCGGCGGCCACCGACCTGGACGTTTCCACCAACCTGGTGGGCGGTGAGGTGATACCGGTGGGCACCGGGTTCGCCATCACCGCGCCCGTGACGCCGGGGAGGCACCAGGTGAGCTTCACCTTCACCGTGCCTTACGAGGGAAGCGAGGTGGCGTGGCGGGACAACACCCTGCAGGGGGCGCAATCGCTGCAACTGCTGATCCCGGCGGAGTTCGGGAATATCGGAGTTGGAGGACTGGCTCCCGGCGATGGCTTCACGGTGGGCGCGGTAACCTACCGAGCGTGGGGCGCAGAAGACTTGGAGCCCGGTCAGGGGGTCGGCATCACGCTGTCCGGGTTGCCGGAGCCTACCTGGATTGACCGGGTGGGCAACCCGATTTCGGAGGCGCGGTTCTGGTTCACAGCGCTGCCCGTCATGGTGGGCGTCGTGCTGGCGGGATTGCTGGGCTGGGGCATCTGGCGGCGTCCGACGGCGAGCGTAGGCTGATGTCCCGGCGTGGTTGGATCATGCTGGGAACGGCGGCGGTGTTGGTCCCCCTGTTCGCCCTGCTGGCGTGGGCGGCGGTGCGGCAACAGGGAACGCCGGCTGGCGCAGGGATCAACGCGCAGTTCGGGGAGGTGCGGGTGTCAGAGGCGCGAGCGGCAGATTTCGCGCTGGAATTGGCCGACGGTAGCACGCTCCGGCTGTCCGACCTGCGGGGAAAGGTGGTGATGGTGGATTTCTGGGCATCCTGGTGCGGGCCGTGCCGGCAGGAGGCGGCGACGCTGAACCGCATCTACGCCGCCTACTCCGACGCGCCGGTGGAGTTTGTGGGCATCAACATCTGGGACACGCCGGACGCGGCGAAGGTGTTCCTGGTGGAGTTCGGCGTCGCCTATCCCACCGGAATAGATGCCGATGGCGGAATTGCCCTGGAGTACGGCGTGCGCGGCATACCGGAGAAGTTCTTCATTGACGCCGGCGGCGTGATCCGGCGCAAGTACGTCGGACCGATGCCGGAGGACGTGCTGCGCGGCGCGCTGGACGAGCTGCTGGCGGAGGCGTCGACGCCGGGCGGATGATCAGGGTACCGCGGCCGTCTGCGCGATCCGCCTTCACCGCTCGATCAACGTGAGCTGAGAGCCAAACTGGATGTCCATCACCTGGCAAGCAGTTTCGATATGGTTGCGGATATAGCTTGTTGACAAGTTGGTTCCGAGCCACCAGCCATTTTCCAAGTCCAGAGAGTGGTCATTTCTGAGGTGCGCCTTGTCGTAAAGGTCATCGCGGTTTCGGGCTACCAACCGTCTGTTGCGACCGATGGTTCGTTGAGAAAAGCGGTCCATAAAACCAGTGTCACGCCGATTAAACTCCTTGAGCAATGCAGTCAATGTCTGTTTTCCGTTTCTGGTGTCGACCTGAGTTCCGTCAAGGACAAAACCAACGATTTTCTTGTTACCAGATGGTGGGATACTAACAGACGGGGACGAAGGTTGTGCTGTTGTCTGGGCTATCGTGGGGGCGACGGCTTGGGCGGAAGGAATTAGGGGGAGTACAATTTCGCACAAGAACGACTCCACATCGTCAAGGTCCGGCTGAGTCCCGCATTCGCTTTCCACCGCTTCCACAATCATGCTGCGGAGAAGTGACGCGTCCGGGTCTTCCAGCATCTTCTGCCACACAGTGGGGATCGCATTGCGGGCCTTTTCTTGTTGAATGTTGCCATCCCGTAAGTCTTCTGCGGCACGCCTGGTTTGCGTGGTATTATTGACGAGTTGGTTTTTGTGAAGAAAGTTGTTTAGAAAATGAACGTATTCGGGTACTTTTTCTTCCTGACGCAGCTCCATATGGTAGAATTTGCGGTCCGCAAAAGCACCGCCGTCCACATTGGGGAGATAGAACGCCCAAATGTTGCCATCGGTCAAAACCAGAAACTGGGCCCCCTGTTGGTAGGCATACGCGAAAACTTGCTCCTCGCCGCCCTCGCTGACTTTGCCGGGCGCTTTGGCTTCTATGAAAACCAACGGTCCTCTCTCTCCCTTCAGAGCATAATCTACATACCCACGCCCTGCCAGAGCATTCTCCACACGCAGTTCACTTGCGAACTCATCCGGGTTGCCGTCATCCCAATCCAACGCCCGAAGGATTTGCAGGATGACAAACTGTTTCACGTCGGCCTCGTTGTGCAGGACCCCCGAGTTAATGTGCACGATGGATCGGCGCAAAAGGTCTTCTGTTGTTGGCATGGTTAGTAAATCTCCCTACAGCAATTGACGCGGACGATGTAGGCAGCACGCGCTCTGACAGTTTTGTCCTCTCCTGTCGTTATGTCAATAGATGGGCTGAAAATGTTTTGACTGGCTGCAAACTCCGCAGTGGTGGGCAAGTCCGGTCAACGCCCGCCGTGCTACAATAGCCACGCCGAAGGCGCAGGAGGCTTCAGCAATGTCGATGTTCAAGGTCTCCATAGGCGTCGGCCATCCGGACGACGGCGATTTGGCTCCGGTTCATCCCGTTGTAGATACGGGCGCAGCCCACTCTATGCTGCCTGAATCCCTGATGCTTCAACTCCGCATTGAACCCGAACAGCAGTTGGGTTTCATTCTTGCCGACGGCAGCCGAGTAAGGTACGGCTACGGCATGGCCCGATTCAGCATTGGCGACTACCAACGCTCTTGCCCCGTCATATTCGGGCCGGAGGGCAACTATCTGCTGGGCGCATCCACCTTGGAAGCTTTCAATCTGGTGGTTGACCCCACCGGCGAACAGCTTCTGCCTGCCGAATGGCTGTCTCTGGGCTGGGGCGGCTGACCAAAGGGAAGTACGGTGCTTTCCGACTCCGACTCCACAGCGCCGGTGGCGCTGGCGATGGACTGGGGTGGGACGTGGGCCCGCGCCGCAGTGATCGACCGGCAGGGAACCATCTTGTGGCAGGATCGGGTCGCTAATGAGCCGGGCGCGTTGCAAGACCGGCTGGTGCACGCCGCCGGCGGGTTGTTGCAAACGGCGAAAGAATGGGCTGAGGGACGCGCGATTGCCGGCGCGGGGATCGCCCTGGCCGGGTCGATCGACGCGGCAAGCAACATGCTGCTGTCCTCGCCCAACCTGCCAGCCCTGAACGGGGTTACCCTGCCCTCCTTGTGGGAGCCGATGCTGGGCGCGCCGGTCTGGGTGGGCAACGACGCCAACCTGGCGGCCCTGGGCGAGTACTACTACGGCGCTGGACGACCGATCCGTCCGCAGGACACGCCGTCCCGCACGCTGGTGTTCATAACCTTCAGCACCGGCGTGGGAGCGGGCATCGTTGACCGCGGAGAGGTTTTCACCGGAGCGGTGGGCGCCGCCGGCGAAGTCGGGCACATGACCATAGACCTGCGGGCCGACGCGCCGGCGTGTGCCTGTGGCAACAGCGGCTGCCTGGAGGCCCTGGCGTCCGGCACCGCCATCGCTCGCGCGGCCCAGGCCCGCCTGGCCGACGCCACCCCCGGATCGCCGCTGCAACGGGCCTACGAGAGCAACGCGTCGCTGACCGGCGAGGCGGTGTTCGCCGCCGCCGCGCGTGGGGACAATGTGGCCGTCGAGGTAATAGAAGCGGCGGTGGGCGCGATCATCGTCGGGTTGGGCAACGTGCTCAACATCTTCAACCCCGACGTGGTGGTGATGGGAGGCGGCGTGACGCTGGGGCTGCAGGAGTTGGGCCTGCTGGGCGAGATCGAGGAGGGCACACGCCGGCGGGCGATGAGCTCCGGACACCGTGCGTTCCGGTTGGCTCCCGCTACCTTCGGCGACAGCCAGGGGATGGTAGGCGCCGCCAGCCTGGTGTGGGCGGAAACGGCGAAACGCTAGGTAGCGTCGCCCCGCAGCCGGCGCAGTTCAGCTTCCAACTCGGCGGCGTGAGCTTCGGAGGCAGCCAGCATGGACTCGGCGGCGGCGCGGGCGGCGCGCTCATCCGACAGGCTGGCTTCGGCGGCGGCGCGGGCGGCCTGCTCTTCCTCGTGAGTTTTCACCCATTCGCCGTTGGCCGGATCATAAAAACGCAGGACGCCCTCTGTCCAGACCAGGTCCAGCCCCAATGTGGGGCTGTAGCCCCGGGGGCGGCCTTCAGCATCTGTCTCCACCGGGATGCGTTCCCACAGGCCGTTGACCTGCCGCTCGCCGACTAACTTTTCGCCGTAGAACTCGCTATCTGGAGTGGGATCGTAGCGCCAATATTCTCCGACTCCGATGTAGATATACAATTCCCTCTTGGGTCGAAGATCGTTGTCAGCGGTACTTTGGGAGGCGATTTCCAGCACGAAGTCCGGTGGTTTGCCCACTGCCCAGATTCGATAGTTGTCGTGGTAGTCGATGACGTCCACGTCCACGTCGAAGGCGACATAGCAATCCGGGGAAACTGCGCGGCGCGGGTTGGTCTGGTCGTAGTAAATGAAGGTGTTGCCGTTGACGCGGGTGCGGGGTTGGTCGGCGTAATGGGCGCGGAGGGTGGTTACCAGCGTCTGGAACGCGAAGCCTTGAGTTTCTCCGTCGGGCAAGGGCACACCATCCGATGAGGGGTAACATACGCCATTCTCGTACAAGTGGGGAGCATCGGCTTCCGAGGGTGGAGCCAGCAGCGGACCGTTAGCCGCGGAAGGGTAGTACACGCCGTCCTCGTAGAGGTGCGGCGCCTCTTCCTCAGAGAGTTGGCGGATCAAAGGCGGATCAGGCAGGGACTTGGGCTTGGATGGTCTGGTGGTCATCGCAGTCCTCGCGGTGGTTCATGCAGTGACACTCTATCATTGTTGCAAATGGCGCTGCAATTGACGAACCGGGCGGCCTGCGCTACGCTTGCCCGTACATAAAATCTCCACTGTTACGGAGCATTTCCCTATGACTCAACAAGCCCCTCCCACCGCGCTGACGCCCGAAGTGCAGGCCATGGTGGGCGTCAGCGGCGACGTCGTCGAATCCTGGGGCGTGGTGGACGCCGAGTACATGCGCCGGTTCACCCAGGCGTTGATGGACCCCGACCCGCGCTACTGGGATGACGAGTTCGCCAAGTCCACCCGCTACGGCGAGATCATCACGCCGCCGATCATGGTGAGCTACCTGGCCAGCCGCATCCGGCCGGACCAGGGCGACCCCATCACCGCAGCCTTCGAGGAGAACCCCGAGTCGGACGGCATCGGTTCCGTGGAACGTCCCGGCGAGTTGCCGCCGGTGCCCACCAACCTGGTGCGGGTCCTCAACGCCGGCAACGAGATCGAGTTGTACGCCTACCCCAGCATCGGCGACACGATCTTCTTCCAGAACCGCTACTCGGACATTCGCGAGCGCCTGGGACGGGACGGCACGCCGTTCCTCATCATCACCCGCGAGACGCGCTTCTGGAACCAGGATGACGTAACGCTGTGCATCACCCGCGCTTCCACCATCCGCCGCTAATCGTAGCAACATCATTTCAGAGAAAGCCGAAAGAAATTTACATGGATGAACGGGATAAACAGGATAAGCAGGATTGTATTGATTAAATCAGTCAAAATCCCCGTTCATCCTGTCTATCCATGTAAATACTCGCCTTTAAACCGTAGCAACGTCGTTCCGGCTACTGCCGGGATCCTGGAGTCTTCAAAATGACCACTCTGCTGGATGACCTGCTCAACATGGAGGCCGAGGAGATCTGGAAGCTCAACGAGCGTCCGGATGCCGACGGTCTGCGTGCGAAAGAGCAGATCTACTACGAGGACGTGAACGAGGGCGACGAACTGCCCAAGTACATCTACAAGCCCACGCCGACCCACCTCTTCCGGTGGAGCGCGGCCATCGAGAACTTCCATCGGATCCATTACGATCTGGACTTCGGCCTGAACCACGACCGCAACCCCAGCATCCTGGTGCACGGCTCGTGGAAGCAGAGCGTGGTTCCCCAGTACCTGAAGGATTGGACGCTGCCCAACGGCTGGCCGTGGAAGGCGCGCTTCGAGCACCGAGCGATGCTGGTTCCCGGCGACGTGCTGATCATGTGGGGCCGGATTACCAGCAAGTACGAAAAGAACCGGATGGGATTCATCGAACTGGAAATCGGCATGAAGACGCAGGACGGCATCGAGAGTATGCCGGGAACGGCGACGGTGGTTCTCCCCCTGCGGGACGGCCCGGCGATCCCGTACCCCTTCGTACCGCCCGCTGACTGATACCTACCGTCATTCCGGCTACTCTCTGGATTCCGGCTTTCGCCGGAATGACGGATTAACGCGGGAATGACGGGCTGACTATTTGGAGTTTGACACGATGGCACGTTTTATTGCCGTTCACAACGTCCCGGGCATCACCGAGGCCGACTTCCGGGATAAGCTGGACGCCGTCCGCAAGTGGCGGCCCGACCGACGCACCACCATCCTCAAGGTCTACGGAGACCTGGAGAATGGCAAGCTCATCTCCGAGTGCGAGGCGGTGGAGCAGTCCCACTTCGAGGACTGGCTCAACCTGGTGGGCTGGCCGGCCGAGTCCATCAACAAAGTGGACATTGTCTGCCAGGTGGGCACGTTCTGGAAGCTGTAGAGTCCGGCCTGCCGGGCGCAGGCATCTCTCACGGTAATCAGTCGGGCCGGGGAGTTAACCCCGGCCCGTTTTTGCTGTTGCGTCCCGATCTGCGCGGACCCTCTGCGAAATCGCCGGAGTCCCCGACCACTATACCGGCTGAAGTATAGGCGACCTTCGGAGTCGCGGAGATTATCGATGTCAACGCCGTGGTCTTCTGCCCAGCGCAACGCTAATCGTCTTTCAGATCTGTTTTTTCGACTCCAGCAATTCGCGGGTAGTTTTCTCATTTGCCCGCTTCTCCCGGTTGTTGAGGTATTCGGCTGCCATCAACCCTACCACCATGATTGCCTTCACTGTTGTCGTTCACCCTTGCGGTAACGGACGTTCACCCGGCATGGCATCGCTCTCGGAACGCCCCAGGGCTTGGTGGTATCCCATGTGGCTATGAAGCAGGATCAGAACGTCCTGGACGCTCTGCCGCAGTTCCCTGACGTCCGTTTTAAGTTCTTTGACATTCGTTTCCAGGTTATCGACCCGTTTGCCTATTTTGCCGAACCAGATAAATCCTCCCGCTGCCGCCAGCACCACGGCAATGAGCGTCGTGACGGTTATAGGGTCAATCGTGATCGTCATTAGTATCCTCCCTTGATGTATGTATGGTCATCATACCACCGCATGGGAAGGCCGCAAAAATCCGATACAATCGCGGTATCCAGCCAGCGGAATGCGGCTTTGCAATCCGCCGCTGGACTCAAGGGTTCAAGGGATGTGATAACCTGCCGGCAGGCCCAAGGCCCATTGCCGAAAACTGATTTGAAGGATGCGACGTCATGACAATTGCCACCCGAATGAGCCGCCTGGGAACCGAATCCGCCTTTGAGGTGCTGGCCAAGGCGCGAGCGCTGGAAGCCCAGGGACGCGAGATCGTACACCTGGAGATCGGCGAGCCCGACTTCGAGACGCCGGAGCACATTGTCCAGGCGGGCATCAAGGCGCTGCAGGACGGCTACACCCACTACGGCCCCACGCCGGGGCTGCCGGAACTCCGTCAGGCCGTGGCCCGCAACAGCCGGGAGGTGCGCGGCATCGACACCGACTGGGAGCAGGTGGTGGTAACGCCAGGGGCCAAACCCATCATGTTCTACGTCCTGCTGGCCATCGCCGAGGCCGGCGCGGAGGTCATCTATCCCAACCCCGGGTTCCCCATCTACGAATCGATGATCGAGTTCAGCGGCGCCACGGCAGTGCCGATGCAACTGCTGGAGGACAAGGCGTACCATCCGGATCTGAGCAGTCTGCCCGATATGGTCAACGAGCGCACTCGGCTGCTGATCATCAACTCGCCGGAGAACCCCTGCGGGTCCGCGTTCACCCTGGAGGAGCTGGAAACCATCGCCGACGTGGTGCGCAGCCACCCCGACATGTACGTGATGTCCGATGAGATCTACAAGGACATCCTGTACTCCGGGGAGCACCACAGCATCGCCGCGCTGCCCGGCATGGCCGACCGCACGATCATCCTGGATGGGTTCTCCAAGAGCTACGCCATGACCGGCTGGCGGCTGGGCTACGGGATCATGCCGGAAGAATTGGTCCCCCACGTCTCCCGGCTGGCCACCAACAGCGTGTCCTGCGCCGCGTCGTTCAGCCAGATGGCCGGCGTGGCCGCGCTGGACGGGCCGCAGGACGCCGTGCAGGAGATGGCCGCCGAGTTCGCGCGCCGTCGCCGGCTGATCGCCGACGGGTTGCAGTCCATCCCCGGCATCAACTGCCCCGAACCGGAAGGCGCGTTCTACGCCTTCCCCAGCATCAAGGACACGGGCCTCACCAGCGCCGAGTTCGAGGAGCGCGCCATGCAGGAGGCCGGCGTAGCGCTGCTGTCCGGCTCCGCCTTCGGCGAGTTCGGCGAGGGCTACGTGCGGCTGTCCTACGCCAACAGCCAGGAGAACATCAGCAGGGCCCTGGAGAGCCTGGACGCCATGGTGCGGGCGCTGTAGCAATATCACCGGCATATGAGGTACTACCCCCATGGTTACGACACAGACCAAGCCACCGCCGCATCCCGCCGACGTGTCTCAACTCCCGTTGCGCCGCTTCACCGTGGATGAATACTTTGCCATGGCTGAAGCGGGAATCCTGCGGAAGGAAGACAAGGTTGAACTGATCGATGGAGTAATCGTCGCCATGGCCCCGATGGGAAGAAACCATCGCTCTACTACCAACCGATATACCAGGCTGTTCGGTGAGAGCGTCAGAAGAAGGGCTATAGTACAAATCCAAAGCTCCGTAGTTCTGGACGACCGCACTATGCCGGAACCCGACCTCGCCCTGCTCCGCGAGCAGGCCGATTTTTACCGATCCGACGATGCTGGCCCCGAGGACGTGCTGCTGGTGATTGAGGTGTCCGACAGTTCCGTTGACTACGACCGCAACGAAAAGCTGCCCAGATACGCCCGGGCCGGCATCCCCGAAGTCTGGCTTACCATACTGCCCGAGCGAGTTATCGAAGCGCACACGGAACCGGCCGACGGCAGATACGCGGTGCGACGCATCTTTGCTCCCGGCGACACCATCTCCCCCGACTGCTTCCCCGATATCGCCCTGTCAGTGGACGAGATCCTGCCCGGACAATAATCGTACCTATACGGGAGTTAGCGCTATGGTTACGCAGACCAAGCTCCGCACCAACTCGGAGACCGGCCCGGGGTCGGGAGGGCAGCCCCAACCGCGCCTCTTCACCATCGACGAATACTATGCCATGGCGGAGGCGGGCATCCTGACCGAGGATGACCGGGTGGAACTCATTGATGGAGTGATAGTTAAGATGGCACCCATTGGCAGCACGCACATCGGCTCCGTCAATAGTTCTACCAGAGCGCTAACCACGACGGTCGGGACGCGCGCTATTGTGCAGGTGCAAAGCCCGGTGCGTCTGGACGACGCTACGGAGCCGCAACCTGACCTTGCGCTGCTGAGGGAACGGGCGGATTTTTACGGGTCAGGCATAGCCGGACCAGAGGACGTGCTGCTGGTAATTGAGGTGTCCGACAGTTCGGTTGACTACGACCGCAACGAAAAGCTGCCAAGATACGCCCGAGCCGGCATCCCCGAAGTCTGGCTTGCCATCCTGCCCGAGCGCGTCATCGAAGCGCACACTGAACCCGCCGGCGGGAGATACACCCAAATGCGCACCTTCCGCTCCGGCGATACCATCTCTCCCGGTTGCTTCCCGGACATCGCTATGTCCGTGGACGATATCCTGCCGGTCTAATAGGGAGGACAGGGTCATGACAACGCAGACCAAGACTTCCCCGGCTAAGGTGCTCGATCTTCAGATCCGGCGATTCACGGTGGCGGAGTACTACGCCATGGCCGAGGCGGGCATCCTGACCGAGGATGACCGGGTGGAACTCATTGATGGAGTGATAGTTGAAATGGCCCCAGTCGGCAGCCGGCATGTTGGCGTCGTGAATGGTTTCAATCGAGCGTTCACTGAGGCTGTGGGACGGCGCGCGGTGGTCCAAGTGCAAAGCCCAATTCAATTGGATGATGGAACCGAACCACAGCCGGATCTGGCGCTGTTGCAGGAACGGGCAGACCTTTACGCATCGGGACATGCTGGTCCCCAGGACGTGTTGCTACTCATCGAGGTTGCAGACAGTTCTGTGGGCTACGACCGAAATGAAAAACTGCCCCGATACGCCCGGGCCGGTATACCTGAGGTATGGCTCACCTTGCTGCCGGAGGACATGGTGGAGTCCCACACGGAGCCCACTGACAACGGCTACCGGGTAACGCGACGGTTCCGACCGGGCGACGTACTGCGGCCCGACTGTTTCGATGATATCGAGATACCGGTTGAAGCGATACTTCCCGGCCAATCGTAGTCGCGGAGCGCAATCGCCGGCAACTGCCCCGGTAAATAGCCGCTAGGCGAAGTGCGGCATCACCTTCTCGCCGAACATCCGCATCGATTTCTGCACCTTGTGGGTGTCCATTTCGCCGACGTTCAGCTTGAGCATCAGGTTGCGCACGCCGATGTCCCGCATGGCCGCAACCTGCTCCGCCACCTGGGACGGCGTGCCCATGATGAAGGAGTGTTCGAGGCTCTCGCCGGCGGGGATGGGACGGTTGGGGTCGGGCGGCGGGAATCCGCCGGGGTTGTACAGTTCCCGGGCCTGACGGAAGTGGGTCCGTTCTCGCTCGAAGCCGGCGGCCGCGATCTCGTGGGCCTCGTCGTAGCTGTCGGCGACAAAGAGGTCGCGGGAGGCCCAACACTGGTCCACTGTGGCCTCGGTCTCCTCTTCGGTGAAGCCTGAATCCAGCATGGTGGCTCGGTAACGCTCCAGCCGTGACTGTAGATTCTCCAGGGTCTGGATGCCGATCATCACCGGGCGGCCGATCTCAGCCATCCGGATCGTGGAGGCTTCGCTGATGCAGGCACGGATCAGCGGCGGATGGGGCTGCTGATAGGGGCGGGGGCGCAGCAACGGAAACTCCACGTCCCAGTGGGCGCCTTCGTGCTGCAATGGGTCGCCGGTCCACGCCTTGACCAGCAGTTCTTCGGCTTCATCCAGGCGCGCCAGGCCGTCTTCCATGGTGATGCCGAACCCGATGTACTCGTAGTGGTTGTAGGCGGACCCACGGCCGGTGCCGACGATGAGCCGGCCGTGGCTCAGGTTATCCAGCAGGGAGGTTTGCACCGCGAGGCGTACGGGATGGTGGAAGGCCAGCTCGACAACCGCGAAACCGATCTTGAGGTTCGTGGTCCTGGAGGCCACGGCGGCGCCCAGCACCAGCGGGTCCGCGTGGGCGGCGGCTCCGTCGAAATGGTGCTCGGTTAGCCACACCGAGTGCATGCCGATCTTTTCGGCCAGCACGATCTCGTCCAGGGTGCTGTCGATGACGGCCGAGTCGTTCTCAGGCTGGTGGCTGACGGGAAATACAAAGGAGCCGAAGCGCATATCTGCCTCGCGGGAGATGTGTAGTAGGACAGCATTATAACGCGCCGAGGGGGCCTTCCAACCGGCATGGCGACAGTGTCTTTATATTGCCCTGCGGTGGACGAGATCCTGCCCGGCTAGAGAGCGGACGTGACCATGACTACCCAGACCACATCGCCGCCGGCCGCTCGTGTCGTCCTACTCCCGCTGCGCCGGTTCACGGTGGACGAATACTACGCCGAATTGTCCGCTTCAGACAGTGTGTTCTCTGAATTTATAGGGTTGCGCGTCGGTCCAGGTTCTCGATGGCAACGGGCTCCAGATCGTCCGCCGGCTCGAACCCGAAAATCCGTGAATAGAAGTAGAACTCGGCGGACAGGCACCGCATGATGGTGTCCGCCATGCGGAAGCCGTGATGTTCACCCTCGAAAGCCAGGTACGCGGTGGGGACTCCGTTGGCCTTCAACGTGTTGAACATCTCTTCCGATTGAATGGCGGGAACGATGGTGTCCTCAAGACCCTGGAAGAAGATCACGGGGCAAGTTGTGTACTCGGGAAAATTGATGGGTGAGCGTTCGACGTAACGCCGGCGGTACAGCGGGTAGGGCCCCACCAGGCCCACCAAACTGTGGGCGTCGAACTTGTGGATGCCGCTGAGCAGCGCTTCCAGATCGCTGACGCCGAAGTAGCTGGCCCCCGCCTTGAATACGTCCCGGAACGCCAGCGCCGCCAGCGCGGTGAACCCGCCGGCGCTGCCGCCGCTGATGGCAGTCCGGTCGCCGTCGGCGTCGCCCCGGCCCACGACGTGCAGCGCGGCGTTGACGCAATCATCCACGTCCACCACACCCCACTCGCCGATCAGGCGCTCCCGATAGTGACGGCCATAGCCCGTGCTGCCGCCGTAATTGACGTCCAGCACGGCAACGCCGCGGCTGGTCCAGTATTGCGTGGTCAGATTCAGCTCTGCCGACGCGGCGCTGTGCGGCCCGCCGTGGCACACCACCACCATCGGCGGCCGTTCACCCTCCGGCGCGACGTAGTCCCGGTTGGCCGGCGGGTAGAAGAAGGCGTGGGCCGTTTCGTCGTTGTCGGTGGGAAACTCGATGGTTTCCGGCAGAGACGTGTACTCCGGCGGCAGATCCTCTTCGTACTCGACGCGCAGCGCTTCGATCCCGCCGTCTTCCAGGCTCACCTGCAGCAGCGACAGGGGTTGAACCGGGGAGCCGGCAACCAGGACAATCCGGCCCAGTCCAACCTGCAAGTCGCCGTGCCCCATCTCCCAATATGGGAAGTCGATGGGCGCCAGCCGCAGGTCGTCCAAACCAATCCTCGCCAGGCTCCAATGGCCCTTCCGGGAGTAGGAGCAGATCAGGCTGTTGGGCGAGTCGAAACCGTAGGAGCACATTCCGACCCACCAGTTGGACCGGGCGAACTCGGCATCCATGGGACAGACGGGTTCCACTGCCCCGTCGCGCCAGCGGTAGAGGTTCGCCCAATCGGTGCGGTCGGAGATGAAGTACAGGTCTCCGTTGGGCGACCACTCGGGCTGTATCACCGCCTCGTCGAGGCCGCCGGCCACCTGGACGGGTTCCTCCAGGCTGAGATCATCATTGAGCCTGGCGGTCCACAGCTCAGTGCCGTCCCACGGCATGTTGGGGTGATCCCAGGTGAGCCACGCCAGCTGCGTTCCGTCCGAGCTGAGACACGGCGAACTGTGGAAATCGTTGTCCGCCAGCAGCACGGCAGGTTCGCTCAATCCGTGAACGTCGATGGCGATGATTTCGCTCAACGGGTGCTCTTCGTCGGGATCGGTGTGGTTCTCCCGAATGCAGATGATCCGGTCCAGACGCCGGTGGTATAGCTTGCTGCCGTACCGGAAATCGCCCGCCGGCGTGATCGGCGTGGGAGCCTCCCCCTGCCGCTGGAGGTACACCCGCTGGTCCGGGTCGTTTGAGAAATACACCACGCCGTCGGCCACGGTGAAGCTGCGGGCGCCATATTCGTTGACCATGGAACCCACGCTGAAACCGGGCGGGGTTACATCCTCCAGATCGCCGCCGGCATCCCGTTTTACGATTACTGCTCTGCCATCCTCGGTTGGCCTCACCTCCGCCCAGTAGGTATCGGATCCGTCCAGGGCGATGCGCAGCAGGTTGACCGTACCGTGCGCCACCATATCCAGGGTGATCGGAGACTTCCAGGAGCCGTAGGGAGCGGCGATTTGCGAGTTCATCTTACGTCAAGCCTGCCTCGAACAATCGTAACACGACCACAGAATTATTGTTCCAGCGTAACATATCTCCGGCGCCGGGGCGCTCGTCTGCGCTACGGCTCGAAGGTTCGGTAATACGGGCATCCGGAGTAGTCGGCCCGCAGCGCCTGGCCTTCAGCCACGGCTGAAAACCGGAGGGTTTCCGGGCCGAGGGGGTCCGAGCCGATTCGAAAACTGCCGTCGTCCAGAGGCGCCAACGGATCGGTGTTCCCCCAGGGGTGCAGCAGCGTCAGCGTTCCTTTGCGAATTGCGATCCGGAAGTTGGACAGCTCCGGATTCCTGGCGCGGTAGTGGCCGACGCAGGCGTCCCACTCCGGCGGATGATGGAATTCCCGGGGGCCGCGGTACCCGTCTTTGACGTACCAGTCTCCCCCGCGGAAGCATTCCACCACTCGATCCCCCTGCCGTCCAAACTCCAGCAGGGCCAGGGCGAAGTCCGGATGGGGCACGTAGAAACTGTCGCTGGCCCGCCGTTCCAGGGCAAGGGGCTCTCCGCCGTAGCGCAGCAACAGCCTTTCGTTGGCGTCTTCCAGCGTTAAGATCCTGGATTCCGAGCGGTACGTGCCGGAGTATGCTCCGGCGTCCGGGACGTGAACCGGATCCGCAGGGCGCGGCAATTCCGGCAACTCCCGACCGTCGAGAGCGGCGCCCGCCGCGGTGAGGGCCTGCTGCGCCACTTCCACCAATGGGTCGGTCTCTCCCATCCGGTTGGTCAGCAGGATGACCCCCAACCCCGCCTCCATGTCCACCACCATGGCCGACCGGAACCCGGCGTTCCCGCCGCCGTGCCCGATGTACCTCCGACCCTCCACCAGGTAGGCCGCCAGGCCGTAGGCGTAATAGTCGCCGCCGGTCCATTCGCCGTCCTGGGTCATGAGTTCAAAGCTGCGCTCGGACATCACCCTTCCGGCGGGACTCCAACCCCGGTTGAGCAGCAGCCTGAGATAAGCGGCCATATCGCCGACGGTAGATACCTGGGCGCCGTCTCCGGTGGCGTAGGGAGCCCAGACCGCCGGCGCCAGCGAGTGAGTGCGGTGTTCGGGCCGGTCGTCGAAAATGGACGTGTAGCCGGTCGCCGCACTGCCTCGGGTCGCGACGGTCACCGCCGGGGAGGTCTGCCGCATTCCCAAGGGAGTCAGGACCCTTTCCCGTATCGCATCCGGAAGCGCTTGTCCGGTCAGCTTTTCCAGCAGAAAACCCAGCGTTTTGTAGCCGAGGTTGGAATAGCAGAAGTATTCGCCGGGCGGGACCACGGGCCGGAAGTCCCGCAGCGCCCAGCTTTCGTAAAGCCCGTGCGGAGCGATGTCGGTGCCCCGGGGCAAACCGGAGGTGTGGTTGAGCAGGTGGTGAACCGTTATCTCCGGGAACGGGGACGCGATCCGGAACCAGGGCAGGTATCGTGAGACCGGCGCGCGCAGGTCCAGCGCGCCGGCTTCCCGCAGTTGCATCAGCGGGATGACGGTGAACGGTTTGCCCAAGGAGCCGATCTCAAACCGCGTATCCGCGTTGACCGGCGCGCGGGCGCTCAAGTCGGCGACACCCTGAACACCGGACCATAGCAAACGCTGCCGGTCGGTTACCGCCACGGCCATGCCCGGGAGTCCCATGGCATCCATTGTAGCGGTCATCAGGCGGTCGAGGTGTTGTGCAACGCTGTCCGAGATACCCACGGCCCGCTCTCTTGCTTGGCATCAGCGCTTCCCTCCCATCAAGCACATGGGATGCGGTCAGTCCCGCTCGCGGTCGGCGTATTATGGCGATGTCCACTATGTGCTAACATAACACACCAAAACGAAATGGAGAAAGCGCCATGCCACAGAAGACCTATGACATCGTTCTGTCCAGCCCGTTTTCCAACTACGACTTCTTCGCACACAAGATGCGCGAGTTGTGCGGCCAGATGGACCTCACTTTCTTCCTGGCCGACGACGTGTGGGTCCATGAATTCCTGGGCAAGCTGCGCGCCAAGGACATCGCCGTCCGGGCGATGCTGGACCTCACCGCCAACCAGACCGACCCCAGCGACGTGTACACCCAGCTGGCCTACGAGGTCACGCGCCAGGGCGGGACCGTCATTGACGATCCCGAGCTGACGGCCCGCTCCGCGCACAAGGCCCATCTCCACCAGCAGTTGGTGCAGCACAACGTTCCGGTGCCGGACACGATCATGGTGCCCCGCGAGCAGATCGGCAGTTTCCGCATCACCCGCGAGATTCGCGACCGTCTGGGGGTGCCCTTCGTGGTCAAGCCGGCCTGGGGCGACTCCGGCGTCGGCGTAATCGTCGATGCCTCCTCCGAGTATGACCTGGAGCAATCGCTGGAACAGGCTCCCAATTCCGATACCTTCCTCATCCAGAAGAGGGTGAACATGAAGCCCCTGGGCGGACGCATGGGCTGGTTCCGCCTCTACCACATCTGCCGCGAGGTGATTCCCTGCTGGTGGGACCCGGTGACCCACGAGTATCAGCTGGTGTCGCCGGCCCAGATCAAGCGCTTCCGCCTGCAACCGCTGCGGCGCATCATGCGCCAGATCGCGCAGGTTTCCCGCATGAAGAAGTTCAGCAGCGAGATCTGCCTGCACGACGACGGCAAGTTCTACGCCGTGGACTACGTGAACGCCGACCCTGACATGAACCCCCGGTCGTTCTACGCCAACGGCGTGCCGGATGAGATCGTGCGTCACATCGTCTGGCTGCTGTTTTACGAGGCGATGCAGGTGGCCAAGCGCGGGCATGGCTTCTTCGACGACGAGCTGGAAGCCTCCGAGGAATCCGCCAACTGGCTGGAACGGCGGCGCACCGAGCAGCGGAGCGGAGTCAGTCGCTGAGTGATGCTTGATGCGTTGGTGTCGTGAAGCCATGATTATTTCAGTTGTCGCAACGTCCGGCCTTCCACTCACGCTGCTGCGATGATCGGATACGGCGCCTGGGTCGCTCACGAGATGACCTCGGTTATACTTCATTCACGGCTAGGATGACCCCATCACGCCCGTTACCGATACCAGCGAACTGCACAGCGCGCGGGATAACCAGGACGACCGGCTGCGGCTGGCGCGCAACGCCGAGCGCATCAACGTGTATCGCAAGCGCCCGGAGGAGTACATTGCAAGAGTCGCCGGTTTCTTCCGCCGCCACCTCGTGTAGCCGGACGATGCAGCACGGTTGGCGACGATTGGCCAGGGCGGCGAAATCGACATTGTTGCTGTTGATGCTGACAGCATTGGCTTGTACAGCGGCGCCGGCGGACGGCGACCCGTTTTCACAGCCGCCCGGGGGGCCTCCGGTGAGCCTGGTGGTGAGCAACAGCGATCTCGCCGTTGGAGACAACCGGGTCTCCTTCGGATTGGTGGATCGGGACTACATGCCGGTGCGCCCGGACACCGTGGCGTTGCGCGCGGTGTATTACGAGCCGGGAGCGGCAACGGGCCAGGTGAGATACCGAACCGAGGCGGAATTCCTGCCCTGGCCACCGGATGGCCGTCGGGGAGTATTCATCGCAAACGTATCCTTTGATCAAGCCGGAACCGCCACCGGCGACACGATGGGAATTTGGGAGTTGCACGCCACGTTCGACTATGCCCAGTCGTCTTCGGAAGCGGCGGAATCACTGACAATCGGCTCGGTGGTGTCGGTGGCTCCAACGCACCGCGCGCCGTTCATCGGTGACGCCGCGCCACTGTCCGACACGCCGACCGTGACGACGGTCACGGATCTGCGAACCATCAGCAGCAGCCCCGAACCGGATCCGGCACTGTACAAGCTATCGGTGGCGCAGGCGGCAAGGGCCGGGAAGCCCGCGGTAATCACCTTTGCCACGCCGGCTTTTTGCGTGACGGCGACATGCGGGCCGCAAGTATCGGACCTTTCGGTCCTGGCCGAGAGGTATGAAGGCCAGGCCAATTTCGTTCACGTAGAGGTGTACCGGGATCCACACCGGATCGACCCGGCGGACCCGACCCGCGAGTTGGTTCCCGCCGTCGACGAATGGGGTCTCGTGTCCGAGCCCTGGACGTTCGTAGTGGGCAGCGATGGCCGTATCGCTGATCGGTTTGAGCAATATGTACCGCCGCAGCTATTGGAAACGGCGTTATTGGCCGCGATTAATCGGTGAAATTAATTTGGTTATTGAATGGTATGGTGTATTGAGCAATATTTATGTTAGATTATACAGAACACTGGCGACGCAGCGTAAAATTCAGGCAACCAGGAGCAAAGCTTTGGCCAATGTCACAATAACGATTGAGGGTGATGTGGAGGAAGTGGCGGCAATGCTGAGAGGAATGGCCGGTGGGGCTATCGACCCGACCGCGGTCGCGCCGACTGCGGCAGCGATCGAAACTGCCGGTGAAGAGACGGCCGTTGCCATATTGCCCGAAGCTGGAACGGAAGAAGGGGAGCCCACCGAAACGGCGTCGGAGACGCCGGGAGCTGCCTGGAACGCAAGTTACGTGACAACGTTCTGGCGGAACCTGTCGGACACGGCGCGGCAGGCCATGCTGCGGGTTTCCCGTTCGCCTAATCACACGCAGAAACGCGCCCAGCTGATGCACACCCTGCGGCTCACGCAGCGTGAACTGTCCGGTTCGCTGTCGAGCCAGGGGCACAGCCTGAACCGATTGAAGCGCCGTCGGGGAAACGTGGACCTGCCCCGCCCGCTGACTTACGACCGAAACGAAGACGCCTACGTTCTCGATTCCAACTTCGCCAACGCGCTGCGCGAATTGGGCATGAACTGACGGCCCGTCAGGTTGTGACACCGCGGACAACCCGGTTGCGGCACGGTCAATGGGTCCGGGGACGCTCGGCCCCGGGTGCGACTGCGCGCGGTTAGAAGTGCACGCCCCGCCCGGCCCCGCCGTCCACTGCTATGGTCTGGCCGGTGATGGCGGATGCCAGATCCGAGCACAGGAAGGCGGCAAGGTTGGCGATATCGTCCGGTTCGATCATGCGACCAATGGGAATCTCGGCGACCGATTCCGCCAGTTCCCCCTCGGATGAGGTGTTGTTCCGGATGGCGCGCTCGGCGACCAGGCCCATGTATCGCTCCGTCCGCGTGCTGCCCGGGTGGATGCAGTTGACCAGTATGCCGTCAGCAGCCACGTCGTCCGACAGAGCCTTGGAGTAGTTGGACATCGCCGAGTTGGTGACGCCGGAACCCGGGTTGGTCGGGCTGGAATTCCGCGCCGCCATGCCGCCGATGTTGATTATCCGGCCGCCGCCGGACGCGATCATGTGGGGCACGCACTCCCGGGCGCAGCGGATGTAGCCCATCACCTTGGTGGTGATGTGGTTCAGGATGACGTCGTCGGGGATCTGGCTGGCGCGGTCGCTGGTGCTGTTCACCGCGTTGTTGACCAGGATGTCCAGCCGGCCCAGCCCATCTACGGTCTCGCTTACCAGGTTGACGATGTCGTCGGGCACCGTCATGTCGGCGCGGATGGGTATGACGCGCGCGCCGGTGGCGTCTCCGATTTCGGCAGCCGCCGCCCGCAGGTCGTCCTCCCCTCGGGCGCAGATGGCGACGGCACAACCGTCCCTGGCCAGGGCATAAGCGATGGCTTTACCGATGCCCTTGCTCCCTCCGGTTACCAGCGCGGCCTTGCCTTCCAGTCCTGGCAGCATGTTTCACTCCTGATTTTGGGTAAGTCGTTCCGCTAGTCTGAACTGTGAGTGCCGTTTCCGTTGCCATTTCGACGTTCAGCCAGGCGAACGATGGTATCCAGCATGGCCTGCTGAATGGCGAGGGTCTGGCGACGCTCTTCCGCTGACAGCCGTCGCTCTTCCGCTTCGGCTTGGCGACGCTCTTCTTCAAACCGGCGGCGTGCTGCGATGTCCTGACGGCGCTCCTCATCGGCTTGGCGACGCTCTTCATCCAAGCGCTGGCGGTAATCTTCGGCGCTGCTGCGTGCTTCGCGGAGTTCGTCGCGCAGCTCGGCGATAAGGTCACGCAATTCCTGCTCTTTCTTCAGGCGGTCTTCCCGTTCCTGGTTGATCATATTCTTCAGCATATAGTAGTCGTAGCCTCCTTTGACGCTGCCGATGGCGATGCCGGCGCCCACGGCCAGAGCCAGGATTTCGGCGTTGATGAACCGGGCGAGCCAACCCGGGTTGCACAGACCCGCAGCCGCATTATGGGGTGTGCAGGGGATTTTGGTAAAGTACCAGACGCACCAGAAAACGAACGCGGTGGCCGCGCCGTACAACAGCGGCGTCCGCCAGATGCCCAGCGCATCG
This sequence comes from Chloroflexota bacterium, assembly GCA_028873965.1. Classification (GTDB taxonomy): domain Bacteria; phylum Chloroflexota; class Dehalococcoidia; order Lucifugimonadales; family UBA3495; genus Bin87. The sequence continues at coordinate 17,656 of JAPPMU010000032.1, read as the reverse complement.
ACGCTGCGTTGCCGGATGCGGCTGATCACGGCGTGGCGGCAATCAGCAGCTGTTCAAGATTGGCGGCGGTGGGGATGTCCCGCACCGCGGCAACCGTGGCCTCCAGTTTGTCGCCGGGCCAGTTGATCTGCGGGAACAGTGGTTGCAGGCGTTCCACCTCAGCCTCCAGGCCCCATTCCAGCTCGTTGCCCTGGTATTCGCCCCGGTACACGTTCCCGCCGGCCATGTCGATGGTGATGCTCGGGGCGAAAGCCGGCCGGTCCTTGTGTCCGACGATCTGGACCTTGCGCATTAGCGATAGCACCGCGTCGTGGTTTTCGGCGGTGGCGGCGTCGGCGTCGTCACCAGGATCTATGCGGGTGCGTAGCGGCGGATAGCTGCCGTTCACGGCGACGTAGGCGGCGAAGTAGTGGGTGCTGCCCACGATGGCCTGACCCCGGGACGGATTGGGGAAGGCTGGCGATGGGTACAGGGTCTCGAGCCAGTTCATGTCGATGGTGATGCGCTCGATTTCGTCAATGGCCAGCTGGTGGGCGCGCCGGATGTCCGTCATCAGGTCGATCACGGGGCAGTTGTAGCCGGCCGTCGGGTACATTTTGAGCACCGTGTGCAGCAATTCCCAGCGGGTTCCCAAGCCTTCGGTCACCGGCTCGAAGGACACCTGCTGGGGGCCGGTGAACACGTAGGAGAGTTCGCCGCGGTTGTTGCCCGTAAAGGCGTTGTAGAAGCCGGCCGGGCCCTCCAGGGCTTCTTCCGAACCCCGAACGTCCTCGCGAGCCAGCAGGGCCGCCATGATGCCGCTGCGCGTGGACTGGGGCTCGTGGAACATCATCTCGCGACCGCCGGAGCGCGGTCCCTCGTTGGTTCCGGCCGTGAAGGTGCAGGCCAGAGCGATGGCGGTGACCATCTGGTCCTCGGTCAAACCGAGCAACTTGCCGGTAGCCACGGCGGCGCCCATCGTCCCGTAGATGGGGCTGGAGCGAAAACCGCGGGCTTGGGTGGAGGCAATGAAGTCGCCGGCGATGCGTGACTCCACCTCGTATGCGGCGGCCATGGCGGTGATGAGCTGCGCCCCGGTGGCGCCGCCTAGCTGCGCCGAGGCCAACGCAGCGGGAATTACGCACGGGCCAGGATGCGTCAGCATCCGGTAGGAATCTGCCTGGTTGGTGGCATGCATCAGCTTGCTGTTGGCAAAGGCCGCTCCGCAACGAGTGGCGCGGCCGCCCGAGGCCAGGATGCTGGCGCCGTGGGCTGATGCTTCTTCGGCCAGGGCCAGGTCCACCGCCGCCTTCCCATGGTGGGTTTCCGCGCCGATAATTGCCACCACCGTGGCATGGAGCAGTGAGGTCTGCATCTTGTCGACCACGGCCGGCGGCAGGTCGGCGGCGTCCAGGTTGACGGCCCATCGGGCAAGTTGGCGAGACAGGGAGTCGGGCATGGGGTGAGTTCCTTTTATCCGATGGTGTTAACGTGAGGATAATCCAGGATGCGACCGTCCGAGGTGACCAGCGGGCAGGAGTACTCCAGAGCAGTGGCAACCAGGATGCGGTCAGCAGGATCGCGGTGGAAGGGTTCCGGGAGGCTGTAAGCGCGAACGGCTATTTCGGGGGTAATGGGCAGCAGTCGGACGGCGGGATAACTCAACAGGCGAAGCATCCAAGTCAGCGAATCGGTCGGCAACTCAATCAGCCCGTTTCCCGCGAGTCTGGCAATTTCTATGCAAGATATGGCGCTGACGCCGATAATCCCGGATTGACGCCGCTCGTTCTCGATAGCCTGTCGTTGCGATTCGGACAGACGGCCGGATTCTTCAACCCACCAAATCTGGATATGGGTGTCAATAACAATCAACGGTGGTCAGCCCTCGCTCGACTCTCTCTCAGGATCCGCAGATCGGAACGGATTGTCGTTGGCCAGCATTTCCCACTCCTCTTCCGGGATGGCCGGTTCAAATGGGTCTATATGCCAGATGACCGTGCCTTTAAGTGGGTTGTGCAGTGCCGGGCGGCTCAAATCATTCGGGTCCAATTCGAGCCGGGCGGCGCAAACCTGGACGGTAATCTCGACCTCAACCCCTTCCTCGAAAGGCAGATGATGAAGCGTAATTGTGCCGTTTTTGGCGATTTTGGCGGTGGTCTTGAACGTGTCCATAGTCGGCCTCGCGAGCGAGGATGGGAATGGCGGCACTTCACATACGCCAGACATGGTAGCACAGCCGCCCCCTGCGACCCGCGGGCTCGGCGTGCCAACAGCAGAGATCAGTCCAGGTCGCGGATGTAGGCGCGGAAGATGACCTTGCCGGCCGCCAGCGTCAGGACGGCGGCGATGAACAGCATTACCAGCGTGAATTCCAGGCTTTGCAGGGCGAAACCCAGTCCGGTGGCCGCGGCTGGGGGGTGTTCGGTGTCGGTGATTGACATCAACAGGATCACCACGCCCAGTGTCATGGCGGCCGCAACGTCAGCGGCCCAGTGATGCGCGTGGTCCGGTACCGGAACCCAGCCGGCGTGGAATAGCGCAAAAGACGTCAGCGCGCCCACGGTCAACCCGAGGACGTGCCCTCCTACCAGGTGCCGCAGCGCGGCGCTGCTGGAATTGGGATGCACGAATACGATGACCGCGCTGGACCCCAAACCGGCGGCCAGAACCGCGTCGGCCACGGAATCCACCATCAGCATGACGATGAGCATCACCACCGCCGCCAGGGCCGATTGCCACAAGTAGCGGGTTTTGAGCCGGAAGAACTGTACGTTGTACAGCTCGATGAAAAGAGGCAGATGAAACCGGCGGCTAACCCGCCGGGGCATCAACTGCAGTTCGCCGCGGGTAATGAGGCGATCCAGGAACCCGGTCGTATGGCGCGCCCGGCGCTCACGGGCGCGACGGCGCGCTTGAGCGTGCGCTCTCCTTCTCCGCCGTGACGCCTCACCCCCCGCGATGTCACCAGAATCCGACCTGGCGCGGTTTGCCATGGGTCGGCGACGTTATGCGAGACTGCGCGCGAAGTCCAGCCATACCCGGGCACAGGGCACGGGCAGGATGTGTTGGACGAAGCCGGAGACGCCCGGGAACACCACGGCGCGCCCGTTGGGGAACACGTCGGCGGCGCCGCGGAAGTCGCCGAGCACTTCTTCCCGAAGGGCGGCGGCGGCAATGATCAACACCGGCGTTTGCACGTCTTTCAGCAGCGGTCGCAGGTCGCCGGACGCCTGGGCCTGGAAACCCGCAACCACGTGGGGCGTGGTCGCCTTCATTTGCTCGGCGTACCAGCGGGTGTATGCAGGGTCCACGATCTGCGGATCCAGGCGGCGTCCGATGCTGCTCTCAACCCAGGCGCCGATGCCCTCATTTTCGATCTGGACCGCCGATTCGGCATGGTGGGCGTCGTTGAAGCTGGTGGGAGAAGTGCAGGCGGTCAGCGAAAGCAGCCGCTCCTGGTGCATGGTGGCGTAGCGCATGGAGATGCTGCCGCCCACGGTTTCACCGATCAGGTGGAACTTGTCCAACCCCAGCTTGTCGGCAAACTCCGCCAGGTCTTTGGCGAAGTTGTCCACCGACCACGGGTAGCCGGGCTCAGGGACGTCCGATTGGCCCATGCCCCGCATGTCGAACCGGATGACGCGATAGTGGCGCGCTACGATGGGCACCCAACCGAACCAGAGCTTGTGGTTCTTGGCCATGCCGTGGTGCATCACCACGGTTTCCGGCTCGGTCCACGGATCCGTGAAGTCGTCGATGGTGTAGAACAGCTCGCAGCCGTCGTCCAAGCGCAGTTTCATCGTGTTCCTGCTGACCTCCGTGCTGTCTGGCTCCGGATTCTTCCCAACCGAAGAGCGCGAGGCGACAACCTCGCGCTATCGATGACGATTGTTGCTCGGCGGGTTAGCCAAAGGCTACTCGATCTCGAGCTCGTTGAATACGGAGCGGGCGATGCGCATCGCGGTGCGAGCGTTGATGTACCCCCCGTACATGGACAGGTGGATGAAGATTTCCATCAGCTCGGTGGGGGTCATTCCCACGCCGATCGCGCCACGTATGCGGCGTCGCATCTGGTTGTCGTACACGCCCATGCTGGTGAGCGCCGACAGCGAGACGATGGCTCGTTCTTTATCGTCCAGCAACGAGCGGCTGTAAATCGCGCCCCAGTTGTACTCGTCTACGATCCGCTCCAGCTGTCCCTCCGGCGAATCCTCTCCGAAACCGGTCGGAGTATTGCCCATGTGATGCCGGTGCAATTCCTGGCCCAGGGCGTACAGCTGGTCGGGATGCTGATTGACGTCGTATTCCAGCGCTGGCTCGCATTCGATGCCCAGCTCTTCAAAGATGTCCTTGGTCAGCCGCAAAGCCGATTCCACGGCGGGAACCCCGATGTAGAAGGTGGACTGGACGAAAACCTCAACTACCTGCTGCGGGGTGAGGCCGACATTCAGGCCGCGCACGATATGGCGGCGCATCAGGTTCATCTCTCCCTGGGTAACGAGGGCTGCTATGGTGGCCATGCAGCGCTGCTTAAGGTCCAGCCCGGGACGGCGCCAGATGGTCCCGAAAAGGGCTTCATCGATGATGCGCTTGAGGTCGGGAGCCAGTTGATCGACGCCGGGCAGTGCGTAGTGGGTGACGTCGCCGCTGGCCATCTCGCCGCGCATATCCTGGCCGGCTTGATAACGGTCATTGAGGGAAGTCAAGGCTGTATTCCTCCTCGCGAAAAGCAGCTATCTTGAAGTGGAGGCAACGGTGGAACTGCGACGCAGGCGCAGACCGTCAAGCGCTGGAATTATAGCATAGGGGCGTTTTGCTCCCGCTTGGGGCGGGTCAGTCAACTTGCCGCATCACGTCTCCGGCAAACCAGTCCAGCCGTTCCAGGGCCTGGTTGAGATCGCTGCCGCGGATGTCAAAAATGATGTGGGAGACACCCACTTCGGAATAGGTATGGACGTCCTCCAGTATGGCGTCGGTGGAACCGGAGAACCGCCGGCGCGGTCCCGTATGCATGGTCGCGGGATCGTACAGCGGGGCCTTCATCGACACCTCAATTTCCGCGGGGTCGCGGCCGGCCTGCTCGGCGAACCGGTTGAGGGTCACCAGGTCTCCCGCCAGTTCCTCCGGCTCCAGGGTTGCGGCCGGAATGGTGCCCACGGGATGCCAGCCGTCGCCGATGGTGGCGGCGCGACGGATGGCGGGACGGCTCTGGCCGCCGACCCAGATGGGTGGGTGGGGCTTCTGGACTGGCTTGGGCAGGAACTGTATGCCGGAGAACTGGACGTACTTGCCGTCGAACTCGGGGTTCGGGCTGGTCCACAGCTCCTTGTAGGCGTCCAGGTACTCGTCGGTTACCGCGCCCCGCTCTGCGAAGGGCGGGGTGTCCAGAGCTTCGAATTCCTCTTCCATCCAGCCCACGCCGACGCCCAGGATCAGGCGTCCGCGGGAGAGCACGTCCAGCGTGGCGAGGATCTTGGCGGCCAGGATGGGCGGGCGATACGGCACTATCATCACGCTGGGAACCATCCGGATGTTCTCCGTGACGCCGGCCAGGAAGGTGAGCAGGGTGAGTTGCTCGAAATACTCCCCGCTTTCGCCGGTGGGAAACTCGCCGCCCACGGTGTACGGGTAGGGCGAGCCGATCTGATTGGGGACCAGCACGTGGTCGCCGGCCACCATGCAATAAAACCCGAGGCGGTCTCCGGTCTGAGCGATCTGAGCCAGGGGTCCGGGCTGGGCGTTGGGGCCGTGGTTGGGCAGGTAGAATCCGAACTGCATACTATCTCCTGGGCGAAGCGATGCCGGGAAGGTTGGTTACAGGCCGTTGATCTCGCAGTTGCCGAAGACCAGGGCGATGATAATCGCGGCGATGACCAGGCCGGTCATCACACCGAGGGCGCATCCGCAGCCCTTCTTGAACGAGTCGAAGAAACCGAACATGGTGGAGCGTGTCCCGTGAACCGGCGGGGTGCCCACTTAGCGCGGTGGTCGGGCCGGCTGCGCTGATATAATAACGCAGCCCGTTGAACTCACTCAACCGGAGCCGGCTGGAGCGGAACCATCACACAACAAGACCGCAGCGTCAGACCCGGACCGATGAAGGGTCAAAGCAGAGAATCCATTTGGGCTATTCCGCCGCGCTGGAGGTTGCCCTACATCGCACTGTATTGGGTACAATGGTTCCTGGCGATGTACGCGGTTGTGAAGTTTCTCAGTTGGCTCCACCCCGACTACGGCAGGAGCGAGGTGGTGGAAGCGGCGATGGCGCATATTCCCGCCGTCACGGCATTGGGGATTCCCGCCACTTTCACCCTGATGGAGGTAATTCAGCGTCTTATGGTCACTTACGATTACCTGATGAACAAGTACGTCCGGCCGCTGCAGGAAAGGCAGAGAGCAGAGGGTCGGGAGCAAGGTCTGGCGGAAGGCCGTGAGGAGGGTCGGGAGCAAGGCCGGGCCGAAGCTAAGGCCGAGTTCCGCCAGTTGGTCAGCGAGTGGAACCAGCGCCGGCTGGCCGCCGCCGAACACAACGAACCCTTTGACGAACCCCCTCCGCTGCTCGAAAATGGCGACGCACAAAACGGCTAGCGATGGCTCGCTGTAGGACAGTTCAGCACAACACGATTCACTCACAAGGAGAACAGATTATGCCCAACATCACCCTCGACCAGGCGGAAGCGGTATTGTCCGGCGCAAAAGCCGCCGCCCTGGAACTCGGTAAAGCGTTCAGTTTCTCGGTGGTGGACGCCCGCGGCGACCTGATCACGATGTGCAAGATGGACGGTTCCGCCTGGCGGACGCCTTACGTGTCCCGAGGCAAGGCCCGGGCGTCGGCCTGCTTCGGCGAGCCCAGCGGCGACCTGACCGAGCGGTCCACCACGCCCATCATGCGGGCGGTGATGGAAGTGGAACGCGGCGAGTTCGTGCCGGGACAGGGCGCGCTCCCCATCTACATGAACGGGGAACTGATCGGCGCGGTCGGCGGCAGCGGCGGCACGGCCCAGGAGGACGAGGACTGCTCGCGGGCCGGCATTGCCCGCCTGTCCGGAGCCAGCGCCAGCCGCTAGCCATATCCCGCACGGCGGCCACAAAGCGAGGCCCCGCTCCAAACGGAGCGGGGCCGTTCTGTGCGCATTGCGTGGGATACCGCGTCAGTCGGTGGACGCTATTTCGAAGTGCTTCACCCAGTACTCGCCCCGGTAGAGGTGTTCGACCTCGCGAGCGATGTTGGCGCGGAACTCGCTGGTCTCGTAGGCGCGCAGGTCGCCCAGCGTGTCCCAAACGCTGACGCTGATTCCTTCGTCGGGATCTTCGGTGCTGCGGATCAATTGCCGCTCTTTCAATCCCTTGGGGAGCGCGCCGGTGGCAACCCGCTCGTGGTAGTGCCGCTCGAATTCCTCCCAGGAACCCGCGCGAAGCTTGCCCCAGACCATCCTGATGAACATATCGGTAAATCCTCCTTGGCGTTGGGCCGGCCGATCAGCGGCCGGCATTGTGAACGAAGTTCAGTGTTCGAGATCGCCGGCGGCGTGGGCAATGATCTTGGCGGCGGTGGCGTCGCTCATGTGCCCCATGTCCAGCATCATGTGGTACAGCGTTGGGTCGTGGGGTGACACCTTGAAGAATTTCTGGAAGAACTTGACCCGCGCTTCCTCCAGGCCTTCCAGGTAGGAACGGGCTTCGGATTCATCGAGGTGCTCGCGCTCCATGATGGTTGCCACGCGCCGTGACATGGGAGCCAACATGCCAATATGCAGCACGCCCGGCGTGTCGCCGAGGATGATGTTGGCGCCGCGGCCAATGATCACCACGTGGCCCGCCTGGGCCAGGTTGCGCACGACTTCGCGGGTGGTTTCGATGAAGACCTGGTCGTTTACGCGCTGCATCCGCGACGAGGGTTCGCCAGCCAACTCGTGGTAAGTTTCGGGCAAGGTTTCGATGCCAACGCCGAGGTCATAGTCTCCCGACACGGCGGCCCGTTCCAGGACTCGACCCAGCAGGGCCGTGACCCGGTCGCCGAACCGCTCCACCCGTTGCTCCTTGGCGATCAGGTTGGAGACCGGGGAGCCGATAATGCGAGCGGCCTCGGCGAAGACCATGCGGTCCACGTAGTTGAGATGCAGGTCATGGGCAACCTGTTGCCCGACGGCGATGGAGCCGGCCCCGATAGGGCCGTTGATGGTAATTACGGGCATTGCATCGCCTCCCAATCCCTCGCAACAGCAGGGCGTATTGTGCCGGCATCATACAGCATCAATTACAGGATAACATAGCCGCTGCGCGAGTCGCTGAACCACCGGCGGCCGCACGGCACAGCAGCGCTCATCCCTGCGATACAAGATGAGGGGCAGGTACGAAACCTGCCCCCGTTGCCTAGGATTATCCGTCCTCCTCCAAGCTAGCGGCGCGCTCCGCCGCCACCCAGGAACCGGCGGTCGGACGGGTTGCGGCTTCCGCCGGTGGAACGGTTGGGATAGCGGCGCGGTCCCTGCCCGCGGTCGTTGGTCTCGCTGCCCAGCATGCTCCCGCGTTCCCGGCCGCGGCCGGGGCCGCTGCGATCACGGTCTCCGCCGCCGTAGCCACCGCCGCGTCCGCCACGGTCACGATCGCCGCCGGGACCGCCGCGTCCCGGTCCGGAACGATCACCGCCACGTCCACCGCCGCCGCCGTAGCCACCGCGTCCGCCGCGGTCTCCACCACCACCGCCGCCATAGCCGCCGCGTCCGCCGCGGTCTCCACCGCCGCCGCCGTAGCCGCCGCGTCCGCCGCGGTCTCCGCCGCCGCCGCCAAAGCCGCCGCGTCCACCACGGTCTCCACCGCCGCCGCCAAAGCCGCCACGCGGTCCGCGATCACGGTCGCCTCGGTCGTCGAAGCCCCCGCGTTCGGGACGGGGAGCCGGCGGCTCGGTGTCGCCCATCAGGGCGCGCCGCGACAGGTTGATGCGGCCCATGTGGTCGATCTCGTGGATCATCACGGTGATTTCCTGGCCGATGTCCACGTTCTCGTAGGCGAGGTCGCCCAGGTCTTCGTTGCGCACCAGGCCGTCCTTGCCGCCCGGAGTTAGTTCCACGAAGACGCCGAAGTTGGTAGTGCGGGTGATCTTGCCCGTAATGATGTCGCCCACCTCGGGGTCCCGGGTCAGGCCATCCACCCGGCTGCGGGCCAGTTCGATCATGGTCTGGTCGTTGGAGGAGATGATGACGCCGCCGTCGTCGGAAACGTCGATGCCGCAGCCGGTCTCCTCCTGGATGGCGCGGATGACGCGCCCGCCCGGGCCGATGAGAGCGCCGATCTTCTCCACGGGAATCTGCATACGGACCAGCTTGGGAGCGTACCGGCTCATTTGGGTCCGCGGCTCGGTGATGGCCTCAGACATGCGGTCGAGGATGTGCAGGCGGCCGACGCGGGCCTGTTCCAGGGCCTCGCTCAGGAGTTCCTGGGTCAGCCCGTCGATCTTGACGTCCATCTGCAGGGCGTTGATGCCCTTCTCGGTTCCGGCGACCTTGAAGTCCATGTCGCCGAGGAAGTCCTCGATGCCCTGGATGTCGCTGAGAATGGCGTAGCGGTCGCTGTCGGCGTCTGTGATCAGGCCCATGGCGATGCCGGCCACCGGCGCCCGCAGGGGCACGCCGGCGTCCATGAGGGCCATGGACGAGCCGCAGACGCTGCCCATGGAGGTGGAACCGTTGGATGCCAGCACCTCGCTGACCACGCGCACGGTGTAGGGGAAGTCCTCCTCCGGGGGCATGGCGGCCAGGATCGCCCGCTCGGCAAGAGCCCCGTGGCCGATTTCACGCCGGCCCGGGGAGCCCACCCGTCGCGCCTCGCCGACGCTGTAGGGTGGGAAGTTGTAGTGGTGCATGAACTGCTTGGTGTTCTCGGGGCCCACGGTGTCCAGGGTCTGCTTCATTGACAGCGAGGCCAGCGTTGCTATGGACAGCACCTGGGTCTGTCCCCGGGTGAACAGACCGCTGCCGTGGGCGCGGGGCAGTTCGCCCACGCTGCACGTGATGGGACGGATCTCAGTGGTCTGTCGTCCGTCGGGTCGCACGTTCTGGTTAAGGATGCGGCCGCGAACTTCTTTCTTCACCAGGTTCTTGAAAGCCTCGGCGATGTCGCCGCCGGAATAGTCGTCGGCCAACTGCGCGGCAACCTCCGACTCGATGGCGTCCAGGCTGGAGTCGCGTTCGCTCTTGAAAGAGTTGCGCTCCAGGACCTCGGAGATGCGCCCGTTGACCAGGGCGTCGACTTTCTTCTGACGCTCCTCGGTTTCCGAGTAGTCGAAGTGGGCCTCGATCTTGTCCGCGCCCCGTGCGGCCACCAGCTTGTCGATCAGTTCAATGGTCTGCACGTTGCTCTCGTGGGCCAGCCGGATGCCCTCCAGGATGACCTCTTCGGACACTTCGACGGAGCCCGACTCGACCATCATGATGGCGTCGCGGTTACTGGCGACGATCATGTTCAGATCGTCCGCATTGCTGCGCTGGTAGCTGGGATTGATGGCGTAGTTGTTGCCGTCCCAGGTGACGCGGCAGGCGCCGATGGGTCCCTCGAAAGGTATCTGGCTGATGGACAGCGCGGCGGAGGCGGCGACCATGCCCAGGGTTTCGGGCGGATGGTCTTCGTCCACCGACAGCACGGTGATGATCACCTGCACCTCGTTGTGCAGCCCCTTGGGGAACAGCGGGCGGATGCTGCGGTCGGTCAGGCGGGCGGACAGGATGGCCTCGGTTCCGGGGCGTCCCTCGCGTCGGAAGAAGCTGCCGGGGATCTTGCCGACGGCGTAGAGCCGCTCTTCGAACTCTACGGTCAGGGGCAGAAAGTCGATCCCTTCGCGGGCCTGGTCGGACATCACGGCGGTGGCCAGCAGGATGGTCTCGCCGCAGGTGATGGTTACGGCGCCGTGGGCCTGCTGGGCCAGTCGACCGGTCTCCAGGGTAATGGGATGTCCGCCGATCTCGCCGTCAATGGAGAAGGGGTTCATCAATTCTTGGGCGGCGTCTATAGTTGTCATAACAGCAGTTCTCTCTACCTCTTCTTCCATCGTGGTTTTTGATTGCAAATACGGCGGCCGCAGCTCGATGTTCGCTCGTAATTCGTCAGAAGCAGGATTTACGGGATTTTATGATTGGCAAGATTGGGAGGGTCTCCATCACAGAACAGTTCCAATCCTGATAATCCCTGAATCTTGAAAATCCTGATTCTGACGCTCCCTTGATGGCGAACGAAAGGGCGGCAGGCAAACGGGAACGCCGGCGGGTCTCATCCCGGCCGGCTGTGGGCAGGGGGGTGCGGATGCCGGGTTCCGGCACCGGGGGCCGGATTACCGGCGCAATCCCAGCCGGCCGATGAGGCTCTGGTAGCGGCCTACGTCCTCGCGGCTGAGGTAATTGAGAAGTCGACGCCGCTTGGAAACCATCGTCACCAGGCCCCGCCGTGAATGCACGTCCTTGCGGTGGGTGCGGAGATGGTCGGTCACCTGCCGGATCCGCTCAGTGAGCATGGCGACCTGGAGTTCGGTTGAGCCGGTGTCCGACTCGTGTGCTCGATATTCCTCGATGATCCTTTGCTTGACGTCGGCGTCCAACATTACGGGCTTCGTACCTTCTCTTTTTGGGTTTCTTCTATCTTTCGCGAAACATGCTAACACGTCACGCTACAATAAGCAACTGCTGTCGCTCCTCACGCGCGCCCATTTTACCGAAGAGGGACAATTCACATGGATGAACAGGATAAACAGGATGAATGGGATGGTATATGGGGTACGCATGAGGACCATCAAAATCGGCAGACCGACAGCGTGATACACTCTGCTCATAAATGGGATGATGGTCGGCAATGGTTAGCCAGGGACACAACACTACCGAGCTGGGGGCTGTAGATGTTTACGCCCCATTGGCGGCAGAAATTTTGCGCCGGCATAATCAGGGCGACTCCGAGGCGGACATCCGCAGCGCGGTCCGGGACTTCATCATCCAGAGCGGATTGGTGACCGCCAGCGAGGTCACGCAGGAGGAATCCCCAACCGAGGCCGCCGCGGGTCGGGTTGACCTGGTGGCGCGGGACGCCTTCTTTGAGTTCAAGCGCAACCTGTACAGCGGCGCGCAGATAGCGCCCGAGCACGTCAGGCAACTGGACGATTACCTGACCGACGCTCTCACCGCCGGCCGGGGCATCCGTGTCGGCGTCCTGACCGACGGCCGGCGCTGGCTGCTGCGCCGCGTCGGCGACGGTCAGGTGGACGCTGTCAGCCCGCCAATGTGGACGCTGGAAACGGAGGCCGGCGGCCTCCGTCTCTACGAATGGCTGCACGACCGGGTGTTTGAGGAACGGGCCGGCAACGTCGCCCCAACGCAGGACAACCTGGTGCGCGAGTTCGGCGACGCCAGCCACCACACCAACCAGGACTTTGCCACCCTGCGCATACTGTACGAAAGAGAGGGCCAGCGGGAGACGGTGCAGGTGAAACGCCGGCTCTGGGAGGACCTGCTCCGCGCCGCCCTGGGCGAAATCGCCAGCGCGCCCGCCGACCTGGACGACCTTTTCATCCGTCACACCTACCTGAGCGCGGTCATCGGCATGGCGGTGCAGGCGGCCTTCGGAATCGACATCCGCGACGTTTCGGCGCAGGAACCGGCGGACCTGCTGCTGGGCCGGCGGCTGCGCAACGCCACCGGGCTCAGCGGCATCCTGGAGTCGGACTTCTTCGCGTGGCCCACGGAAGTCGCCGGGGGCGCGCAGTTCATCCGGCAGATGGCCGACCGGGTGGCGCGGTTCGACTGGCATGACCCCCCGGCGGACATTGCGCCGACGCTGTACGAAATCGTCATCCCGGCCGACGAGCGGCGGCAATTGGGCGAATACTACACCCCCAAGTGGCTGGCCGACGCCATGACAAGCGAACTGGTGGACGACCCGCTGACGCAGCGGGTCCTGGACCCGGCCTGCGGTTCCGGAACCTTCATCGTGGCGGCGGTGGAGCGGTTCATGGCGGCGGCGCGTGAGTCCAACCTGGAACCGCAGGAAATCCTCACCCGGCTGCGGGCGGCGGTTACCGGCATCGACGTGCATCCGGCGGCGGTGCACCTGGCCCGGGCGTCCTGGGCGCTGGCGGCCCGGGATGCGATCAGCGCCGCGGCGGATTACAACACTGAAATATCCGCGCCCATCTACCTGGGCGACGCCCTGCAACTGCGCTACCGCACCGGCGACCTGTTCGCCGAGCATACGGTCACCATCGAAACCAGGGAAAGCGACCTGGGCAACCCGACGCTGACCTTCCCCATGTCCCTGGTGGAGCGGGCCGGAACCTTCGACGCGCTGATGTCGGACATCGCCGACGCCATCGAGCGGGACAACGACCCCACGCTGGCGCTGGACGACAACCACGTCACGGACCCCTCGGAGCGCTCGATGACGGAAGCGGCCATCGCCACGATGCAAATGCTCCACCGCGAAGGAAAAAACCACATCTGGGCCTACTACACCCGCAACATGGTGCGCCCGGTGGTATTGAGCCGCAACAAGGTTGACCTGATTATCAGCAACCCGCCGTGGATTAACTACAACCAGACTGCCAACATACTGCGGCACGAGTTGGAGACGCAGAGCAAACAGACCTATGGCATCTGGGCGGGAGGGAATTACGCCACCCACCAGGACGTAGCCGGCCTGTTCTATGCTCGCGCCGTTGACCTGTACCTGAAGGACGGCGGATTGATCGGCATGGTGATGCCGCACAGCGCGTTGCAGTCGGGGCATTACGCCAAATGGCGCACTGGCAAATGGGAGCAGCACGGGCTGACACCCAAGGGCAACCTGAGCAAGAGAGTGGAGCGGACGCTGGCGGTGAACTTTGATTGCAAGTCGGCGTGGGATTTGGAGCAACTGGAACCCAACGACTTCTTTCCAATAGCATCCTGCGTAGTGTTCGCGGAACGCAAGGGGGAGAACGCCGAGGCGACGCCACTGGCCGAGACGGTGGAACTCTGGGTGGGCAAGACCAACAGCGACGACGTGCGGCGAGTCGCCGCCGGCATTACCGACACGTCCGTAGCAGGCGAATCGCCCTACGCCGGGTGCGCGCGCAATGGCGCAACTATCTTCCCGCGCTGTCTGTTCTTCGTTCAGGAAACGGGGTCAACGACTACTGTCCAGGCCGGTCAGACGATCACCGTGAATCCTCGTCGAGGCTCACAGGACAAACCCCCGTGGAAAGACCTGCCGCTGCCAGGCATCACCGGGCAACCTATTGAACGTTCCCACGTGTATGACGTGCATCTGGGCGAGACAGTGGTTCCCTATGCAACTTTGGAGCCGCTCAAAGCCGTGCTGCCATTGAAACGGGGCGACTCCGACGTACCCGCCGACGATCATGGACCGGGTGGCGTGCGGTTGGGCGGGCTGGAACGGCGGATGCGAGAACGCTGGCGGACGGTAAGCCGGTTGTGGGAGGACAACAAGAGCATCGGAAGCAAGCTTAGCCTCATGGGTAATCTGGATTACCAACGCAAATTGTCATCACAGTTGGATTGGCAACAAGATAATGGAGGCAGGCCGCTTCGGGTGATATACACCAAAGCTGGACAACCAACGGCTGCGATACTTCATGACGATGAAGCCTTCGTTGAAAACGTACTATTTTGGGTTCCCTGCAAGGATATGCAAGAAGCCTATTACCTGCTGGCAATCATCAACAGCGATACGCTGTATGACGCGGTAACTCCGTTGATGAACAAGGGGCAGTTCGGAGCGCGGGATTTGCACAAGCACCTGTGGAAGCTGCCGATACCGGAGTTTGACGCTGGCAACGTGCTGCATGCGAGTCTGGCGATAGCGGGAGAACGGGTCGCAGCCGGCGCGGCGGAACGGCTGGCGGAGTTGCGGGCGGAGCGCGGCGACCGGCTGACGGTGACCATAGCGCGGCGGGAGTTGCGGGAGTGGCTGCGCAGTTCGCTGGACTGGGCAGTGATTGAACTGTTGATGCACCGGCTCATCGGCAACCCGCCGCAGGACGGGCGGGTATGGGCGGAGAATTGGGAAGGCCGACCCGGGGGCCGCCTGGTGCTGAGCGCGGCGGCGTCGCTGGAGGAGGCGAGGCTGGAGCGGGAAGTAGCGTGGGAGCCGTGGTTTCGGGCGGCGATACGCCGATGATAACTGCCAACCCTGAGGACCCACCCCAACCGGAGCTTACCGCGTCGGAAACCTATATCCTGGACGCATCGGCGGCAGTGGAGTATTTGCTGGCGCGTCCGGCGGGAGCGCGAGTGGCCGCCGTCATCGCCGGCGCGCACCTGATCGCGCCGGATACTCTGGACTCGGAAGTAATGTCAGCGCTGCGTGGCCGGGTTCTGCAAGGGTTGATTGACGAAGCCCGAGCGCTTACGGCATTAGCCGACTTGGACGCAATGCCCGTCGAGCGAATATCATCCCGAACCCTTATCTCACTGGCATGGGGGTACTATCACAACATCACCGCCTATGATGCGCTGTACGTTGCCGCGGCCAAGGCTCATAGAGCCACAGTACTGACCTGCGACGGTCATTTGACCCGTGCGCCGGCGTCGGTTCTGGACGTACCAGTGCGAAACATCCCCATCGTCTAACCACCGGCGCGGCGTTGTAACCATCCGGAACTACCCTACCGCCCATCGGCCAGAAACCGGGCCAACGCCCCGGGTATGTGGGCCACTGGCTTCAAAGAATCACGCGGTCCTTCGTCTCCCGATATAATCCCTTTGGCGCGCAATTCCGCCAATCGTTCTTGCAAACGGCGGAGTTCGTCGGGGTCAGGCGCCAGCCAATCTTCCTGGTCGTCAAACTGCTGTCCGGCGGGCGTATCTTGATCGCTCATAATAGTTATTCCCCTTATGGGATGAAGAAACCCAACTCACGCGCCGCCGTTTCCTGCTGCTCGTCCAGCGTGATGAAGGCCAGCCGATATTGCCGGCTGGTCAATGATTGCCTCTGCTGAAAGTACATTGCGCTGGCCAGATGCCACAAAGGGAGAGCCGGCAGCGATACAATCTCCGATACGGCAGCCAATTCCTCGTCCAGCCGGCGATTAGGCAACACCCATTGGTTTATCACCGAGTCGAGGGACGGGCTGTATGTTTGCTGCTCATCCTGAAACGCGGCGCGCAACTCTGCATCCAGCAGGGTTGAGGACATCAGAATCGGAAACCGCTCCAGCCGGATGCGGGTCTCTTCGGGGAGATCCCCGGATATTGCGGGAGTCAACGCCGATGGATCCACGTATGCCATCAGCGGTCGCGCTACCATTGTTCCCGTGGCTTGGGCTTAGTGCCGCGCGCTGCAAAGAACCGCTCTACCGCCCCGGGTATGTAGGCTACCGGTTCCCAATTGTCGCGTCTGCCCTCCCCCCGCATCAGGACGCCTTCCTTTTCGAGCTGATCGAGATGCTCTTCCAAAAGGCGGAGTTCTTCGGGGTCAGGCGCAGGCCATTCTCCCGGTTCGTTGTCAGACTTCCCCTCTTCGGGCGGCTTTTGAGTGCTCATGGTTGTCACCTCCCTGGCAATGTGTCTCTCTACGCCAGGAACCCCTCCACCAGCTCCACGAAGCGGTCCGTGGCCTCCAGCTCCGGGTGGTGGCCGCAGTTGTCGATGACCTCCAGGCGGCTGCCGGGGATGCGACGCTGGTATTCCTCGCCGGCGCTGACCGGGACGATGGCGTCCTGCTGACCCCAGATGAGCAGGGTCGGGACCCGCTCCAGCCGGTACACCTGGTGCACCAGGCCCGGGTCGTGCATGTACGGGCGCCACGAGACGCGGCAGGTGCCTTCCATGGCGTTTTCCCACCGCTCCAGGATGTCCTCCTCCGGCTCGGCGGGGCAGATGGTGCGGTACTCGGGAGTGCCGTCGGGGTCCAGCAGGGAGTCGCGGATGTACAGGGGCGGCGTCACCTCGAAGATGTCGTAGATCTGCCCTCCCGGCGGCCGGATGCCGCCGGCGCCCACCAGGATGAGGCGACGGAACTGCTGCGGGCACATGGTGGCCAGCTCGGCCGCCAGCCAGCCGCCCAGGGAGAAGCCCATCAGGTCCGCGCCCTCCAGTCCCAGCTTGTCCAGCGCGCCCAGGTACCAGATGGCCATGTCGTGCATCTTCATGGACCAGTCCAGCTGATCGGATTGGCCGTAGCCGGGATGCGACGGAATGTGGATGGTGTGGTTCTGGGCCAGGGCCTCGTGGTAGCGCAGCCAGCCGGGATGCCCCAGTTCGTCGTGCAGAATGACCAGCGGGTTGCCGGAGCCGCCGGTGACGACCTCGACGTTGGAGCCGGATACCTCGGTGATGCTGGAAGTCCAGGTTTGGGCGGTTGTGGTCATGGTTTAGCTGGTCCTCTGGGCGCCGGCTGCAAGTCCATGTCGGCTCCGCCGCGCTCCTCGTGGTGGCTGTGTCGGGTGTGCGAAAAAATGGAGCGGGCGATGGGATTCGAACCCACGACTTTTTGCTTGGGAAGCAAACACTCTACCACTGAGTTACGCCCGCCCGGACACGATGCAATAGAGAACGTGTTCCCGGATGATAGCACAGGGCCAATCCGGCTCTCAACCAAGCCCAGACCCTCGTAACTGTTCAGATTTGATGTGACCAGCCCACCCCCAAACCGTCATACCGGCGAAAGCCGGTATCCAGTAAATCCTTGCTGTGCTCACGTT
>JAPPMU010000055.1 GCA_028873965.1 Chloroflexota bacterium | reverse complement strand
ACGCATCTCCGATTACGATTTTCGTAATCGAGCCGCCTATTTGAACAATCCTACTACTGAGGAGGCATTGCGTCGAGCGATCAGCACGGCCTACTACGCGATATTCCACGCATTGGCTACCAGCAACGCGGACTGCATCATTGGAACTTCTAACGATCCGCTGTCGCGCCACGCATGGGACCGCGTCTATCGGGGACTGGAACACGGAATTGCCAGGGTCCAATTGCGGGAGGGTCGGGGCCTGTTTTCGCCGGACACCGGGCGATTTGCAGACACGTTTGGCCGGCTGCAGGAAGTAAGGCAGAGAGCCGACTACGACCATACCCAGACTTTTGATGCCATCGTGGCGAACCCCTGGATCGACCGCGCCGAAGAGGCCATACGCGGGTTCATACAGGCGAGCACTGAGGAGCGCACGGCGGTGGCCGTCCAATCGCTGATCCGCCGTCGCCGGAACTGACGGGCCGCGGTGATCCGAAACGCAAAGCCCTGACCGCGTTAGTCGTTGATTCCCAACTTCACCTTCACTTCGTCCAACGAAACAAGGTTGCCTTCCTGCGCGTCCCTGATGCCCCGCCGCAGGGCGTCCATCATTTCTGCGTCGCCCATGATCTCCAGGGTTTCGATCACGGATTGAAACAATTCCCAAGGCATCAGGGCGAGCACCGGTTTGCCCCGGCGCGTGAGTGCAACCGCCCGGTTCTCCTCGGCCAGCAGTTCGGGCAGTTGGGTGAGCATCGCCCTCGCCTTGACGATGGAGATGTGCTCAGTGTCAGTTTCCCATGCCGATGCCATGATGGTCTCCTAATCCTGAGGCGGTTCGACCAAGCCTAATCTTATTAACCTTTGCGTGAGCGCGTAGATATCGTGACGGTGGCCTTCGCGACGGATGCCGGCGGCAATCACGATGACCTGGTGTTGTTCCTCGTTGATCCGGAAAACGATCCGGTAGCGTTGACCTACCGCTCGCGTGGAATGTAAGCCTCTCAATTCATCCCGCAAGGGCGTGCCCAAAGCGCGCGGATCTTCGGCCAATTGTTGGGCGCGATTGACGATCAACCGTTGAATCCTGCGGTCTGAAATGCGTTGCAGCGATTCCATCGCCGCCTCGGTGAATGATACGTCCCATGCCATTGGCAAAGCCCAAAATTAGCGTACGTATAATTGTACCTTTATTGGTACATATTATCAAACCCGCGATCAGACCCAGAAACCATTAGCGGTCTCCCGGTTTGTTACAATGCACGCGCTATTTCCCACGACTCACAGGAGGCAAGCAGCATGCCAGTTCATCATCAGGCGCAGGGAGCGGGCGACGTCACCGTCCACAAGATTGAGAACATGGGTAGCTTGGGAAACAACGGCTACATCGTCATCTGTCCCGAGACCAACCAGGCCGTGTGCATCGACACGCCGGACCAGCCGGAGAAGATGATCAACGAGGTGCGCGACGCCGGCGTTGAGGTCCAGGCCATCCTGGTGACCCACGGCCACGGCGACCATCTGGCCGGCTACAACGAGATCACCGGCAGTATCGGCGCCCCCGCCGCCATCGGCGAACTGGATGCCCACCTGCCGCCCGGCCCGGTGCAGCGTCAGCTCAACGACGGCGACACCGTGCAGTTCGGGAACCGCACCATCCAATGCATCCACACGCCGGGCCACACCGACGGCTCAACCTGTTATGTAGTAGGCGGGTTCCTGTTCTCCGGCGATACCCTCTTCCCCGGCGGCCCGGGCCGGTCTCGCAGCCCCGAGGCCCTGCGGCAGTTGCTCGGCAGCATCAGCAGCAAGCTGCTGACTCTGCCCGAGGACACTTACGTGTATCCGGGCCACGGCCCCGAGAACACCACCATCGCCGAGGCCAAGCGTCGCTACGACGTCTTCATGTCCAAGGACCACCCGGCCGACCTGCAGGGCGACGTGGACTGGCTGAACACGTAGATGCGCTGAGTTATCGCTTTCACCGTCATTCCCGCTTTCGCGGGAATCCATGCGGGCGGGCAAGCCGTTCGCCTGGGCCTGTGGATTCCGGCTCAAGGCCGGAATGACGGGTAGAGTTCCCTGAATGACGGAGCTGGGTTTCCGGAATCACGCGGAGGAGTTCCCGCTGTAACGGGGACCGGATAGGAGTCTGATGTACCGCAAAACGGTCCTCGATAACGGGCTACGGGTGCTGACGGCGGAAATGCCGCACACCCGCAGCGTCTCCATGTTCGTCTCGGTGGGCGCCGGCTCACGTTACGAGCCCGACGAGCTGGCCGGCCTGTCCCACTTCCTGGAGCACCTGCCCTTCAAAGGGACGCGTAACTGGCCCACGGCGCTGGCGATCTCCGAAGCGGTGGAAGGCGTCGGCGGCATCATGAACGCCGCCACCGACCGCGAGATGACGTCCTTCTGGTGCAAAGTGGCCAGCGTGCACGCCGACCGCGCCCTGCCGGTGATATTCGACCTGATCCTGAACCCGCTCATGGACCCCGCCGAAATGGAAAAGGAGCGGGAGGTCATCCTCGACGAGCTGCGGATGACCAACGACTACCCTGCCCAGGTGTGTGACCTGCTCATCGACCGCGCCCTGTGGCCCGACCAGGCCATGGGCCGGGACGTGGGCGGCACCGCGGAGTCGGTCACCGCCATCAGCCTGGATGACGTGAGCCGGTACATGGACCGCCAGTACCGCCCCAACAACACCGTCATTGGCATCGCCGGCGCGGTGAGCCATGACGACGCGGTGCGGTTCGTCGCCGACGCTACGGATGACTGGATGCCGGGCGACACCCTGACCTGGCAGCCGGTGTCCGCTCCGTCCGGCGACGCGCCGGCCATCCTGCTGGACAATCGGGTCACCGAGGACACCAGCATCTGCATGGGGCTGCCCGGGTTTGCCTTGAACGACCCCGACCGCTACGCCGCCACCGTGCTCAACGGGCTCCTCGGCGATGGCATGAGCAGCCGGCTGTTCCAAAACCTGCGGGAGAACCTGGGGATCACATACGACTGCCACAGCTCGTTGAGCAGCTACCGCGACTGCGGCGCGCTGGTGGTGTCCTGCGGAACCGAGCCGTCCCGCGCGGCGGAGGCCGTGGCGGCGACCCGGCGCGAGCTTGAGGGCCTGCTGACGGCTCCCCCCCAAACCGAGGTGCACAAGGCGCGCGAGTACATCAAGGGCCGCCTGCTGATGCGCATGGAAGACTCCCGAGCGGTGGCCTCATGGCTCGCCTCCCAGGAACTCCTCATGGAAGAGATCACCACGCCCGACGAGACCGCCGCCAGCATCGACGCGGTGACGCCCGACGACGCGCTGCGGGCCGCCGAGCGGCTGGTGGACACGAATGCGTTTCGCCTGTCCATAGTGGGGCCACACGAGGATGCGGCTGATTTCGAGGCAGCGCTGGCTGGATGAGCGGGAGATTCCCGATGGTTAGCAGCAACGCGCCGGGATTGGTAGCTCGGCTGAGCCCATCTCTTCTGCATGTGCTTACCAGCGAAGGCCATGGATCTGGTTTCGTAATTGCTGAAGGTAATTTGGCGGTAACCAACGCTCATGTGGTCGGCGACGACCGAGACGTGGAAGTGGTAATAGGGCGCCGCTACCACTGCGACGCTACGGTAGTTGCCGTTGATGTAGCAAAGGACCTAGCCCTGTTGCGAGTGGAGTACGACGGCGCTTTGCCGGCGATGCCGCTAGGAAACGCAGCGGCGGTAAGGCCGGCTGAGAACGTGCTGGCGCTGGGGTTCCCTGAGGTGTACCACCTCGGAGATTCGGAGACGGTGACCCGGGGAATCGTGTCGGCAGTGCGACATTCAGGTGGAGTGCAGTACATCCAGACTGACGCCGCCATCAATCAAGGCAACAGCGGTGGTCCGCTGGTGGATCAGGAAAAGGGAGTAGTGATCGGAGTTAACACGTTTGGGATCAGAGGATCAGATAACATCGCTTACGCCATATCTGTTGATGAAGTAAAGTCTCTGCTGGCAGGCTCCTCACGGAACCGTCGGCAATCGCGTCGCCGCGCTCGGCGCCAATCGCGCTCCCAAGCTTCATACAGCAGCGCTGCCCGGGATGCGGACTACGCGCCGACTTATGATGATAATGAATATGTAGACGAGCCGGTGCGCAGAAAAAGCACGGCGCTGGCCTACGTGCTGCTGATATTCCTGGGGTGGTTGGGCGTTCATCGTTTCTATCTGGGACGCTGGAAGACCGGCTTGGCTATGCTCGGATTGTGGATATTGACCATACCGACTTCCGGTGTTGTGGGGGTTGCGCTGGTCATTTGGATCATTGTTGACCTGTTTCTGGTTCCGGGGATGATTCGCAAGTATGATCAAGACGGTTGATCTGGCATATCAAGAGATACTGACGAACAATTCAGGAATCGTGATAGGATCGAAACAAGGCAAAGATGTTGAAATGGCTCACGATAGTGGCGCTGACCATCGGCAAGTGGTTGGTAAATCCATCGGGTTGGCAATACCGCCACTTCTGGACATCTCCGTTTGGAGCGTCCGCATTAACGATCACTTGGTCAAATCAGTGGATGTTTTGGCCGGACTGGAATAAGGTATCTGACATGGTCGGCCTTGGCGTCATATCTTATGGCGTAGTGGCGGTCGTGGCAGAAGGAGGCCTCGTTGGGATGTGGTACGCATTGTCAAAAATCGGGAAAGATCTTGAAGAACGCAGAAGGCGGCGGCAGGAGGAGGCTGCGGGTAATTTCGTGGCGGCAATAAAAGCGGTTGAATCCAGACCAGATCGGGCGCGCATCGTACAGGCGGCAGAGGACAATGGCATATCAAGAGATGTGCTGAGGGATGCGGCGCTAAAAGCCGGTGTCGTCCTGCCGGGAGAACGGCGTAGAAGTCGCCGCCGCAGGTCTCTACCGGAGACCGTTGAATAGATGGCTTTCAAACCAACGCTGGCCAACTCTCCAACCCCGCCAGGTGTCCCATGACCACCGCCAATACCCGCTCCAAGTTACCGTTTCGGCAATCCCTGCTCCCGTTGCCGGATCCGCCGCCACGCCACCCCGACGAGATGACCACCGTAGATCAGCTGCACGAACCCGGTCTCACCCACAGCCTGTCTCAATTCCTGGGCAACCCCGACAGCACGCTGGTTACCGGCGAACGCTATATTATCCGGGAACCCGGCGCGCCCGCCACCGAGCGGCGCGCGCCTGACCTGCTCATCGCCTTCGGCGTGGACCCGGTTGCCTACCGGAGGCGCAACGGGTATGTCATCGCGGAGCAGGGCAAGCCGCCGGACTTCGTGCTGGAAGTGGCGTCGCCCAGCACCGCGGATACCGACGTCGGCGCAAAGCGAAATGACTACGAGGGGTTTCGCATCCAGGAATACTGGCGCTTTGACGAGACCGGGGAGTACCACGGAACCCGATTGGCCGGCGACCGGCTGGTGGGGGGGCGGTATGAGCCGATAGACATTGCAGAGCTGAGCGGGGGCGCGTTGCAGGGATACAGCGCAGTGTTGAACCTGTACCTGCGCTGGGAGAACGGAAAAATCGGTCTGTACGACCCGGCGACCGGGAAGCACATCCCCACCTACGAGTCCGAACGCGCTGCCCGCTTGCAGGCTGAGGCTCAGGTTGAGCGAGAGCGGGAAGCGCGGATGCTAGCCGAAGCGCGCGTTCGGGAATTGGAAAGCGAACTGCGCCGCAGGGATAATCAATAGATCGGTTCGGCAAACCCAGAATGACAGAACATCTACCCGAAGTACAGTTGCGCTTGCAACGGCAGTCTGACGGGGTATTTCAGCAAGACAAGGAGGCAAAGCCATGGCTACCACCCGCTACAGCAAGGTGATCCAGCTGCTGGAGGAAGGCAAGCCGGTGTTCGGCACCGGGTTGATCTGGAACGGCAACCTGGACGAGATGATGTACTTTGCCGATTCCGACTACGATATGGTGATGATCGAGATGGAGCACGAGGGGTTGTCCTTCAACAACCTGCGCACGTCGCTCCAGTTCCTGCTCAACCGCAAGCGCGTCGCTGAGGGCGGCGGCCTGATGGCCGACCCTACGCCCGTGGTGCGCATCCCGCCCAACACCCGCGAGCAGAACCAGTGGGTCATCAAGCAGGCCCTGGACACCGGCGTGTACGGGCTGATCCTGCCCCATTTGGATACCGTGGAAGGGGCAATGTCGGCGGTGCAGTCGGCCCGATATCCCCAGGTACCGGGCGTAGCCGACTTCGAGCCCCACGGAGAGCGAGGCTGGTGGCAGCGCATCGCCCCCCGCTACTGGGGCCTGTCCGCTGCCGAATATTA
The DNA here is from genome assembly GCA_028873965.1 of Chloroflexota bacterium. Classification (GTDB taxonomy): domain Bacteria; phylum Chloroflexota; class Dehalococcoidia; order Lucifugimonadales; family UBA3495; genus Bin87. The sequence continues at coordinate 8,723 of JAPPMU010000055.1, read as the reverse complement.
CGATGCAGCCGACCTGTGGCCGCTGGACCCCGACGGCAACCTGCTGCTCATGGGCATCGTCGAGGAACCTACCGGCGTGCGGAACCTGCCCGATATTCTGCGGGAGGTCGGGGGCATCGGCGCCATCTGGGCCGGCCCGGGCGACATGTCCGTGGCGCTGGGGCACAAGGGCAATGCTGCCCACCCCGAGGTTCAGGAGATGCTGCTGCGGATCCTGGACACCTGCAAGAACGCCGGAGTTCCCTGCGCCGTGGGCTGCACCGCCGAGGAAGTCCCCATGCGGCTGGAGCAGGGGTTCAGCATCCTGATCACCGCGCCGACGCGGACAGCCGGCGGGCTAGCGGAGGGACGGAGGATCGCGGGACGCTAGGCAATTTCGTCAGAAGCAGGATTTGCAGATTTATGGATTTACGGGATATACGCAAATCCTGCCCATCCTCGAAATCCCGAAAATCCTGCTTCTGACAATTACGCCATGTCAAAGATGTACTGCCGCACCCCGAAGGAAAAGCCCGGCAGCACATCTTCGCCGTCCAGCGTTTCCGGATCTTCCAGCAGGTCCGGCTCCGGCTGGCCGGCGCGATAGACGTACACCCGACGATTGGGCGGGTCGATGAGCCAGCCCAGCCGCGCGCCGCCGTCCATCCAGAGTCGCATCTTGCGCTGCAATGGAGCGAGGTTATCGGTGCGGGAGCGGATCTCGACGACGAAATCTGGCGCGCCGGGGAAGACGGTCTCGCGCTCGTGCTCGGTGGCAGCGTCGTAACGCTCCTGGGTGATCCAGGCGGCGTCGGGTCCACGGATGGCGCCAGTGGTTAAGCGGAACCGGCTGCTCTGAGAAACGCTGACGCCACCGTTGATCATCTCCCAGTTGCCCACAAATGTGTTGAGGTAATGTTCTCTTCGATTGCCTCTGAAACCTGTCATGGGCAGAATCACCAGTTCCCCGGCTTCGTTGATTTCCATTTCGTAATCGTCGTTGGCCTCGCAGAACTCGATGAACCTGGTGGGGAAATCGGCGGCGCGAAAGTCGAGGCCCAGCGCGTCAAGACGCAGCACGACGGAGCCGGCGCGCTCCGCGTCCGCTGCAACGGCGGCTGCGCCTTGAGCGGCAACCGAAGGCTCTTTTGGGGTGGTGGTCATGGAACGCACTCGGCGCCCGGCGCTATTGCATGTCGAAGATGTACTGCCGCACGCGGAAGGAGAAACCCGGCAGCACGTCTTCGCCGTCCAGCGTCTCCGGGTTTTCCAGCAGTTCCGGCTCCGGCTGGCCGGCGCGATAGACATAAACGTGGCGGTTGCTAGGGTCGATGAGCCAGCCCAGGCGCGTACCGCCGTCCATCCAGAGCTGCATCTTGCGCCGCAGCGGAGCGAGATTATCGGTGCGGGAGCGGATCTCGACGACGAAATCGGGAGCGCCGGGGAAGACGGTCTCGCGCTCTTCCTCGGTGGCAGCGTCGTAACGCTCCTGGGTGAACCAGGCGGCGTCAGGCCCGCGGATGGCGCCCGATGCCAGGCGGAACCGGCTGCTCTGCGAAACATTGACTCCTCCGTTGACCCGCTGCCACAGACCCAACTCAATGTTCGTCTCGGTTTCTTGTCTGTTCCCCCTTAATCCGGTCATAGGCAGAATCACCAGCTCCCCGGCTTCGTTGATTTCCATTTCGCAGTCGTCGTTGGCTTCGCAGAACTCGATGAACCGGGTGGGGAAGTCGGCGGCGTGGAAATCGAGGCCCAACGCGTCGAGGCGCAGCACGATGGAACCGGCGCGTTCCCCGACGGGAACATTGTCCCCGGCATCCGGCCTTGCCGGCGGTTCTTTTGGCTTGGTGGTCATACGCCGTTGCCGATGTGGTCCGCGAGGCGGTTCGGCCGGTATGCCGTTCTAATTGCCCGCCGGCAGAGCGGGGCCGGCCAAGTAGTCGAACAGCGGCGCGTCCGAGGACAGGATAATGGTGTCCTGCTGCCGGATGATGCGCTGGTAAGATTCCAGGCTGCGCAGGAAGGCAAAGAGTTCCGGATCGCGGTTCAGGGCTTCGGCCAGGATACTGATGGCTTCGGCTTCACCTTCACCCCGCCGCTTGTTCGCCTCGCGCTCCGCTTCGGCGACGATAACGTCCCGGTCTCGGTCGGTTTCGGCGCGGATTCTGCGGTCCTGCTCTTCACCCTCGGCCCGGAAACCGGCGGCGATGCGGTTACGCTCGGCGCGCATCCTGGTGAAGATGGACTGGGTAACGGCTTCGGGGAAGTCGGCGCGCTTGATGCGCACGTCAATCATTTCGATGCCGAACTGGTCGCGGACGGTGATATTCCGCACTTCGGCGAGCACCTCATTCAGAATTTCGGTACGAGTTTCGCGGGCTTCAACCAAAGGAACGCCTTCCTCATCCACCACCGGGGCGCCGTTCTCGTCGCGCAGGGGCTCGGCGCCGATTATGGCTTCGCGCTCTCGCTGGGCTACGCGGTCGCGCAGCGTTGACGTAACGATGTCCCCCAAACGGCTGCGGGCGTTGTTTTCGCTTTGCAGAGTCTTGCGGAACTGCACCGGGTCGGTAATGCGGTAGCGCGCGTAAATGTCAATGACCAGGTTCTGCTTGTTGGTATCAGGCATGGACACCGGTGGCGCGTCGATGCGGAGGATCCGCCTGTCCAGCCGGACCACGGTGTCCACGAAGGGGGCCTTGACGTTGAGGCCGGGGGAGGTGCGGGTGTCCACCACCTCACCGAAACGGAGGATGATGACCTGCTCGGTGACGTCGACCACGTAAAGGGCCTGGCGCAGCACGACCAGTCCGACGATGATGACGATGGCGATGATTATCAAATTTCGCATTGGGGGTTCTCCGGGGGTGAAAGACGGTCAGTCTGGATTACCTGCGGCTACGGGTTGGGACCGATGGGGGCAGGTATGACGTTTCCGTCCTGTCCCAGAATGAGCACCGGTTCGGTGTCGGGGTCGACGATGATCTTGGTAACGCCGGGGAAGACGTTTTCCAGGGCCTCCAGGTAGAGGCGCTGGCGGGTTACTTCGGGAGAACTCTGGTACTCGTTGAGCACCGACTCGAAGCGCCGCGCTTCACCATTGGCGGTCTCGATACGGGCGCGCTTGAACGCCTCCGCCGCCTCAATGATGCGCTGGGCGTCACCCCTGGCCCGTGGAATAACGTCTGCGGCGTAGGCTTCGGCCTGATTGATGCGGGTTTCGCGCTCTTGCCGGGCGCGGAGCACGTCGTCAAAAGCATCGCGCACTTCTTCCGGCGCCTTCACGTCCTGTAGCTGCACGGAGATTACTTCAATGCCGGCCTGGTAAGAGTCCACGATGGCTTGCAGCCGTGTGCGGGTGTCGGTCTCCACTTCTTCACGGTTGCGCACCAGCACGTCGTCGATGGAGCGCTGCCCCACCACCAGGCGCAGGGCGGCCTCCGCGCCGTCCTTGAGGGTGCGCCCGTCGGGCCGCCCCTCCGGTACAAAGCGAACCTGCTCGCCGGGATCGTCCACATTGAACAGGAAGTTGTTCAGGTTGCTGATGCGGTATTGCACCACCATCTGCACGTCGACGATGTTGAGGTCCCCTGAAATCATCAGGGCTTCGTCAAGGAACGGAGTATTGACGGCGGCTTCGTTGGAGCGGAAGCCCAACTCCATGCGCCGCGTTTCGGTGACCAGCACCACGTCCTTGTTGCCCACCGGCGACGGCCACCACCAGTGGAGACCTTCTTCCGCTACGGGCGCGCCCTGGACGGCTCCGAACAACCGCAGCGCGGCGTTTTCACCAGGGCTTACCGTGTAGACTCCCGTGGCGGCCCAGATGATGATCAGCAGGGCGATGACGGCGATAATTAAAATGCCCAGGTTTCCGCCGCCAAAGCGTCCACCGGAGCCGCCAAACATGCCGCGTATGCGACCGAAGAGCTGTTCAAGGTCGAATTCGGGTTGACGAGGCGGTTGTTGACCTCCCCCGGGTGTGAACATATGAAAGGGTCCTTTGTGAAAGTGCAGGTCGAGCCTGGTCGATGTCAACCGATTTATCCGGTTTGAGCGGCGCAACCAGCGTTAGGCGGTACGATTTTCGCACGGTTGGCCGACACAGTATAACACCAACGCCGGCGGGCTGGTTTATAATTGGCCGGCCGCATCGAGCGGCGTTTCCAGGCCGACGCCGCAGGCCGCGCAAGGCGGCCGACATCAGGGAATTGGCAGCATGACTACTCCCATTCGGTCAGCATCAGAAAGCCGGGACACCGCTCCCCAGCCCCAGGGACTGACCATCAAGATCAGCACGGATATGGGGCGCGTCCAGGCGACGTGCCCTCACCAGAGCGGCCTCATCTACGCGGTGCCCGGGGACCGCAGCTGGGTGTGCACCGACGAACTGCGCCCGGCCCACGCCATGGCCGGCTTCTTCCGCGAGCTCATCGCGCTGAAGGACCCCCGCGTGGAGAGCCTGATGCAGCAGTGGGGCCTCTACTACCGCAGCCTGCCATTGGAGTCCGAGGCGGTCGAAGGCGAAGCCGGTAGCTAGAATGAAAAGGGGCGGGTTTCGTACCCGCCCCTCGTTGTTGCCTGGTCACCGGTCGGCGTCTCAGTCGTCGCCCGGTATCGGCTCCGCGGCGCTGGCGCTGGAAGGCCCGGATTGTCAGAAGTGATCGCGATCGATCATCTGGTATCATCCACCCACCTGGTCTATTGAATTCCCAACGGATTGGCGAAATTACCTTCAGCCGTCCTCGCAGCTACGCCAATCGCTGAACTGGCCAAAGGAGAGAATGATGGTCACGATGGAACATTCCATCATGGACCACATCGTGGGGTCGCCGGACGTCAGGGAGACCTGGGGACTGGAGGCAGCAATTCGGTCCATGATTTTCGACCTGTTGGCGCTCGACTACCACGGATGGCAAGCAAAGTTAGCCGCAGACGGGTTCACTGAAGATCAAATTGAAAAGCTCAACGGTTTCGTTGACCGGTGGGTCGGTGAGTTCGACACTGCGGGTTTGTCGCGGCAGCTGCAAGACCTGCGGGACATCGGCAACGGTTCCGCAATGGAACGGATCCTGAGTGAATGGATCCGTGGAATTTCGTCTGCCGAGCTCCATAGATTGATTGCCCGCGAACAGTTTCCTAACCCGCTTGACGTCCTCTGCTATGCAATGGCCCAGGTAAAACAAGCGCTCAGCGGCATTGTGGCGTTCGAACTTATGCGCCGGGAGATAGAACTTGATCCAACGGTGGGCTGGTCGCTGGAAGAAGATCAAATTGAATACGGGACCGAATTGGCGGAGATTGGCCTTGCAGAGGATGCGAAAACATGGCCCCAATACTGAGAGGAGAAATCCGCCATGTGATCTTGGAACCTGCGTCCATCCGGGGACATGAACAAGGCGGTGATCGCCCCGCTCTGATTCTCAGCACTGATCAATTCAACGCCGTTTCGAAGTTGGCTATCGTAGCATTGATCGGCTCATCTGAAGCCAACCAAAATCGAAGTTTCTCGTACCCAATCAACTCAGTCTCGATGCCCAAGCCATCCTGGGTCCTCACTGACCAGATTCGTACCCTGTCTGAAAGCCGCATCACAGACTATTACGGGACGATGTCAGACGCGGAACTAACTGAAGCCATTCGACGTATCTTCCGCTTGATATACCAACCCCTCCGGCAATGATGACATCAATATAGCCGGAGGGCAAATTTGGCTCCCATTGGCCGCCCCAGGCTTGTAGTACAGGTCATTGCCTGGGCAAAAAAGGGAGCAAGCTTGCCGCCTGCTCCCTTTCAGCTTGAAACCGTGCCTCGCGTCAGTCGTCGCCCGGTATCGGCTCCGCGGCGCTGGCGCTGCTGAAGGAGGGCGCCGGGCTGGGCACGGGCCCGCCCTGGGTAACCGGGGGAGCCGGCGGAGCATAGGGCGAAGGCGTGGGCGCCTCCGGCACGGCCGGTTCCGGCTCGGCGCCGGGAGGGCCGTCTCTGAACAGCTTGGTCAGGGCATCGCCGGATATGGCCTCGTGCTCGATCAGGTACTCGGCCACCTGCACCAGCTTGGGCTTGTGGTCGATGAGCAACTGCTGGGCCTGGCGGTAGGCGTTGTTGATCAGGTGGCGAACCTCGTCGTCGATCTCTTCGGCAATCCTGTCACCGTAGTCGCGCTCCTCGCTGATCTCACGCCCCAGGAACACCATCTCCTCGCGCTTTCCGAAGGTGCGCGGGCCGAGGCTGGCGGACATGCCGTAGCGCTTGATCATGCCCAGGGCCGTCTTGGTGGCGCGCTCGATGTCATTGCTGGCACCGGTAGTGACCTCGTCGAAGATGAGCTCCTCCGCGACACGGCCGCCCATCATGACACCCAGCATGTCCTGGAACTGGTTCTTGGTCCAGAGATAGCGGTCTTCCTCGGGCAGCAGGGTGGTGTGCCCGCCCATGTTGCCGCGGGACACGATGCTGATCTTGTGCACGCGGTCGGCGTGGGGCAGGTGCCAGGCGACCAGGGCGTGGCCCGCCTCGTGGTAGGCAGTCATCTCCTTCTCGCGCTGGTTGATGACCCGGCTCTTGCGCTCCGGGCCGGCGATGACGCGCTCGATGGCCTCTTCAAAATCCTGCATGAAGATGCTGGACTGGTTCTTGCGGGCGGCCAGCAGGGCGGCCTCGTTGACCAGGTTGGACAGGTCGGCGCCGCTGAAGCCGGGGGTTTCCTTGGCGACAACGTCGATCTTGATCTCCCGGGACAGGGGCTTGCCGGCGACGTGCACCTTAAGGATCGCCTCGCGACCCGTCACGTCGGGCAGGTCAAGGGTGACGCGGCGGTCGAAGCGGCCCGGGCGCAGCAGGGCCGGGTCCAGGATGTCGGGCCGGTTGGTGGCCGCGATGACAATGATGTTGGTGTTGGTCTCGAAACCGTCCATCTCAACCAGGATCTGGTTGAGGGTCTGCTCGCGCTCGTCGTGGCCGCCGCCCAATCCGGCGCCGCGATGGCGTCCCACGGCGTCGATTTCGTCAACGAACAGGATGCAGGGGGAATTGCGCTTGGCCTGCTCGAACAGGTCGCGCACGCGGGCCGCGCCGACGCCGACAAACATCTCCACGAATTCGCTGCCGGAAATGTGGAAGAAGGGCACGCCGGCCTCACCGGCCACCGCTCGGGCCAGCAGGGTCTTGCCGGTTCCAGGAGGACCCACCAGGAGCACACCTTTGGGGATGCGCGCGCCCAGTTGCAGGAAGCGCTCGGGGTACTTCAGGAAGTCCACGACCTCTTCCAGCTCGGCCTTGGCCTCGTCCACGCCGGCCACGTCACTGAAGGTCACCGACGGGCGGTTGAACGGCATCATGCGGGCGCGGCTGCGGCCGAAGCTCATGGTCTGGTTGTTGGAACCCTGGGCCTGCCGCATCATCAGCAGGATCAGCCCGCCGAAGAAGATCAGGGGCAGGAAGTTGAGCAGGATGCCGAAGACGCTTCCGAACCCGCTGGAGCCCTTGTACTCCACGTCGGGGGCGCTCACCTGGTCCCAGATGCCGGTGGTGATCAACAGGCTCTCCAGGTCGGTGTTCTTGCCGATGCGGCTGCTGTACTTCTGAGCCTCCTCGCCCTGGCGGCCGACCGTCGGTATGACGGTGAGCTTCTCGCCGTCAACTATGATCCTCTCAATCTGGCCGGCCCGGGCTTGTTGCAGCACCTCGGTCAGGGCCAGGCGTTCGCTGCTGCCGAAACTGGGGAGCAGCGTGTAGAAGATGACGATGACGCCAATGATGATGAGGAGATAGATCAGGCTGTTGCGGACCCAGCGGTTGTTGGTCATAACGTTCCTGCCGTTGGAGAGTGCACGGCTGCACTGCGGGCAAACCAATCACCTAGACTAATCCAGTATAGTACCTGCGTGCGGGAAAATTTGCAAAGTTTACAGCGTCAGTTCAGGGCCTGTGCAAAGTCCTTTCTCATCCGCTCGTGGTGAGCCTGTCGAACCATCCGCCGATTGCAAAGGGCATCCTTCGACAAGCTCAGGATGAGCGGAAAAGGGTCGAGGGGTGACTTTGCACAGGCCCTGGCGTCAGTTGCAGGGCCTTTCCAAAGTCCCGGATGGCTGCCTTGAACCATGAGCCGTCATTCCCGCTTCCGCGAGAATCCAGCAGGTCGCTTGGTTCGGTCGGCATGTTCTGGATTCCGGCTTTCGCCGGAATGACGGATTAACTTTGGAAAAGCCCTGACGTGGCAGGCGGATGCCGGCGACGGCGGGCACGGATCATGTTTCGCTATGGTGGAACGGGCGCTGGGGCTCAAGGTTCGTGCATGGCGGCGATCTCCGGGAAGGCGACGGGTTGGTTGCTGGCGGATGTCAGGCGGTCAGGTGATGATCGATCGATCGATGGATGTGTGCCAGAGCCGGATGGTCGTTCGTTAGCCCCACGGCCGGGGGTGGTACGCAAAGTTTTTACTGCCATGGTTGACGGTTGCGGCATGATGCCGGCGCGTCCAGGAAGGCAGCTGCCCCTGTGGCCAATTGGACTACGCGCCTGAGATGTTGGGACGACGACAGTCCGGGTTGTCCCATGGCCGGTGATGCGATTTTGATGCTAACGGGATGACCGTAAACGACCTGTTGGCTCTGGCAAAAGTTTTTCACCTGACGCTGACCATTATGGAACATAGGTTCGCGCAATGTCAAGGGGAGGTTGTCGGCAGGCCAAGGCTTTTCCAAAGTCCCGGATGGCTGCCTTGAACCATGAGCCGTCATTCC
>JAPPMU010000023.1 GCA_028873965.1 Chloroflexota bacterium | reverse complement strand
GACGAAGTCGTAACAAGGTAGCTGTACCGGAAGGTGCGGCTGGATCACCTCCTTTAAAGGGAGACCTTAGTCGGGGAACGCCTCAACAGGCGCGAACCGGCCCACTCCCAGGTCAATCAGCGGACGTTCCTGCCACTCGGGTTTTCTGGTCGAGTCCATTGACTCCCGTGCCCAGAGAGCAGGTTCCCTGAGAAAATCCGCTGGCCCCGGCAAAATCGCCGGAACAATTCGCAAACTTCTTGCTTCCTTTCACTACTCAGCCGGTAACGAGCCACAAAGTGCGGGCCTTTTGATGAAGGCCCGTTTTGCTTGTATATTTGCCCCATGCGCATCTCCGAACTCGGCGAATTCGGCCTGATAGAACGGGTCCAGGAATGGACGCGGGAGCCCGGGCATCCTGTGAACGGCGCTGTCTCCGCCGCTTGCCGGGCTGTGGTCGATAATGGCGATGACGCCGCCGCCGTCGCTTTCGTCAGCGACCAGGTCACTGAGCTGTACACCACCGATACCATGGTGGCCGGCATCCATTTCACTTCAGAGACCACGCCGTGGCGGGACTTGGGCTGGAAAGCCATCGCTTCCAACGTCAGCGACGTTGCGGCCATGGGAGGCACTCCGGCCTTCGCACTGGTGACCCTGGGCCTGCCTGCCGACACCCTGGTCGATGACGTGAAAGAGCTATACGGCGGGATGACCGAGATTTGCCGGGAGTTCGGGACCCGCGTCATCGGCGGCGACATGGTACGGTCACCGGTGGCGTTCATCACCGTGGCGCTCACGGGAATCGCTGCCGGCAACCCCATGGTGCGAACCGCGGCCAGGCCGGGTCACCTGGTGGGCGTCACCGGGCCCGTTGGCGGGTCAGCCGGTGGACTGCGGGCCATGCTGGAAGTATCCGGGTCGGCCGGCACCGATAGAGAGCAGCTCAAATTGATCCACCGGCGCCCGCGCCCGCACGTTGCGGAAGGCCGGATACTCGTCGCCAATGGAGTAGATTCGGCCATGGACGTCAGCGATGGGCTGGCGGACGATCTGGGAAAATTATGCGCCGCCAGCGGCGTTGCCGCCGTTATCCGGGCTGACGGGGTGCCCGCGGAACCGGCGCTAAAATCGGTGTTCGCGGAGGACTGGTTGGACCTGGCGCTGTACGGTGGAGAGGACTATGTCCTGTTGTTCACCGCGCCGCCCGCAGTCATGAGCGCTGTCATCGGCCAGTTGCCCAATTCCGCCGCGGTCGTCGGCGAGATCACCGACGGACCGGCCGGCACGGTCACGGTATTGGACCCCGATGGCAGCACACGTCATCGCAGCGGCGCCGGCTGGGATCATTTCGGCTGACCCGTCCCGCAGATTCGCAAAATTCTCGTGCCCACGCCCATGCTTACCAGCATCACCATACACACCGAAACCGCCGACGAGACCCGTCGGGTGGGCAAAGCCATCGGCGAGATGGCCGCGCCCGGGGACGTCTACCTGCTGACCGGGCCGCTGGGCGCCGGCAAGACCTGCCTCACCCAGGGAATAGCCAGCGGGTTGCGGGCGCCGGGATACGCTCGCAGCCCCACCTTCGTACTCGTGACCCGGTACCAGGGCCGACTCACCATCCATCACGCCGATCTGTACCGCATCGACCATCCCGCGGAGGCGTGGGATCTGGGTCTCGAAGACATCATCGCGGCCGGGGAAGACGTGCTGATCGTGGAATGGGCGGACCGGGCCGCCGAGATATTTCCGCAGGATGCCTTGTGGATCGGGTTGGACTATGCGCCGGACGGCAACCCGGCGGCGTGCGAGGTGATCCCGGGTGAAGACGGTTCGGTGCCGTCGCGGCATCGGATTTCCATCGTTGACGCCCCGGATCGATACGCGCCGCTGCTGGAGCAGTTGACCCGCTATTCCGCTTCCCATGAACCGGGTCCCGCGCGCTGATGCTGCTTTCCATCGACACTTCGTCGCGCTACGGCGGGGCCGCGCTTTCCGGCAGTGACGGGCAGGTGATAGAGGCCCGGATGTGGCGGTCCACCGCCAACCACACCGCGCAACTGATGCCGGCGGTGACCGAGCTGTTGTCCGCACGAGGCATCAAGGCTGCGGAACTGACCGGCGTGGCCGTAGCGCTGGGACCGGGGCCGTTCAGCGCGTTGCGGGTGGGCGTCAGCGCCGCCAAGGGACTGGCCATGGCCGGCGGTTTTCCCATAATCGGCGTGGACACGCTGCTGCTGGAAGCGTGGCGGTACCTGGGCCTTGCGATATACGGTCAGCCGTCGGGTCAGCGGGGTACGGTGTCGTGGCTGGATGCCGGGCGCAACGAGGTTGCGGCGGGGATGTTCGGATCCGATGGCAAACGCTTGAGAGAGGACCGGGTCGCCCCGCCGTCAGACCTGTTGCAACAGGATGACGAAGGCCCGTTGCCGACGGCGTATTGCGGAGAGGCAGCGTGGGCGCGCCGGGAAGAGATCACTTCTCTGGCCGGAGACGGTTCCGGGCGCGTGGTGATGCCGTGGACTCCCGCGGACCGCCTTTGGGCGCTGGCGGAAGTGGCCGCCCGAAGAATGAGTGAGGGTCAAACTGACGATCTCACTACCCTGCAACCGTACTACTTGCGGATGCCAACCATCGGCGCGCCCCGACGACGGGACCGGGTGCGCCAGGGCAGACCCGCATCAAGATAACCATCCAATCCCGTCTACCCTGTCCATCCATGCAAAACTAAACAGGAGCCTGCAATCCCATGGAACGAACTTTCGTCGCCATCAAGCCGGACGGAATACAGCGCGGTCTCGTCGGGGAAGTGATTTCCCGGCTGGAACGCCGGGGGCTGAAGCTGGTCGCCATCCGCCTGATGATCGTTGACGAGGAACTGGCCGGACGGCACTACGCGGAGCACGTTGATCGGCCCTTCTTCTCGTCGCTGGTGTCGTTCATCACTTCCGGCCCCATCGTGGCCATGATCTGGGAGGCGAACAACGCGGTGGCTCTGGCGCGTCAGACCATGGGATCGACCAATCCCGGGGAGGCAGCGCCCGGCACGATACGGGGCGATTTCGGGATCGACATCGGCCGAAACATCGTTCACGGCTCCGATGGACCAGAGTCGGCGGAACGTGAAATCGGCCTGTTCTTTGAGACCGGCGACGCCCTGGACTATACGCGCAGCACGGATAAGTGGATTATAGAATCCTGACCACCTGCGGGGCCCGGCCCCAGAGCCGTTCCAGCCCGAAGAACTCGCGCTCTTCCGGGCCGAAGATGTGGATGACCACATCGGCAAAGTCGAGGAGAACCCATCCCGACGCCGGGGTGCCCTCACGGTGGTGGCGCGGCACGCCGGCGACCTTCATGGCCTCGGACAGGTCCTCTTCCAGAGCTTCGATCTGCCGCACGGAATCTGCGGTCATCACCACGAAGTAGTCCGCAAACACCGTCAATTCCCGAAGATCGAGCATGACGATGTCGGAAGCGAGCTTGTCGGCGGCCACGTCCACTGCCATGCGGGCGACGTCGGCCGGGGTCAGGGTATCGGTGGTGGTCATCGTGTCCGGTTGGCTCAGTTGTCGACGACAGCCGGAGCCGGCTCGCTGTCGGGCCGCATGGCTACGACCACTCTGCCGTCAAGGTGCTCATGATTGGCCAGGGTGGTCAACACCCGGTCGATGCGCCGGTTGGTTTCGTCGATGCGGTGGTTCATTTCGTCGATGCGGTGGTTCATTTCGTCAATGCGATGGTTCATTTCGTCCATGCGTCGGTTCGATTCGGCCGTCTGCTCGGCCATATTCCGGTTCATCTCAGCGGTAATTTCCAACGTTGCTGTCCTTACCGCCTCCCGGATCTCCGCCCGTAACTCGTCGCGCGTTTGGCGCTCCAGCTCACGCATATCGCTGTGCGTAGGGCTGCGCCCCTGCCGGAACATGATGACGAACAGGGCGGCCACCACCAGTCCCAGCATAGAGCCGTAAAAGATAGTCAGCGGCGTTGCCTCCATTTCCTTCGCTCCTTGTCCGGCCCCAGCGCCTCCGGGCAAACCTCTGCCGCTTATTCCTGCATGGGGAGTATAGGCCGGCGGTGGTTTGCCTTGCAATCCCCGCCAATTGTGATATATTACACAAACTGATAGTGCCAGCGGCGAGAATGTCCCGGCCCCGGTTGATTGGGTGTGGCTTTCGTCATTGCTGGCGGCTTTTTCATTGTCCCAGCGACCGCACGGTGCAGCCATGAATTCCCTCAAAGAACTGGCCCAATCCGGATTATACGCTCCCGAGCAGGAGCACGACGCCTGCGGCGTCGGCATGGTTGCCAATGTCAAGGGTGAAAAGACCCACGCCATCATCACCCAATCGCTGGAAGTCCTGAACAACCTGGGACACCGGGGCGCTTCGGGTTCCGACCCCGATACTGGAGACGGAGCGGGCATCCTGGTCCAGATGCCGGACGCCTTTTTCCGAAAGGTTATTGCCGAAATCGGGATAACCCTTCCCCCGGAGGGGGAATACGGCGTGGGGATGGTCTTCCTGCCGCAGGAAGCCGCACCTCTGACGGCCTGCGTGGCCCATATCGAAAAGGTCGTGGCTGACGAGGGCTTGACCCTCCTCGGTTGGCGGGACGTGCCGGTTGACCTCACCGCGATCGGGCGCGACGCTCGGGCGGTTTGCCCCACCATTCGGCAGTTCTTCGTTGGGAAAGGCACTGCTCACACCCCCGACCGGGCGGCCCTGGAACGCAAGCTCTACGTCGTCCGCAAGTCCATCACCAACAATCTGCATGTCACCGGCATCAGCGAGGGCGATGCGGATTTTTACTACATCTGCAGCCTGAGCGCCAATACCGTCGTGTACAAGGGCCTGCTGGTTTCGTACCAACTGCCCAATTTTTATGCCGACCTGAACGATGAATCCATGGTATCGGCGTTCGCGTTGGTTCACTCCCGCTTCAGCACCAACACGCTGGGGCACTGGAAGCTGGCGCATCCGTATCGCTATCTGGCGCACAACGGCGAGATCAACACGCTGCGCGGCAACATCAACTGGATGCACGCCAGGGAGTACCAGTTCAGCTCCCCGTTGTATGGCGACGACATCCACAAGCTGGCGCCGATCTGCGACCCCATGGCGAGCGACACCGCCAGTTTCGACAACGCGCTGGAACTGCTGGTGATGACAGGCCGCGACCTGGCGCACGCCATGCTGATGATGATCCCGGAAGCTTGGGACCAGCATGAGACCATGCCCCAGGAGAAAAAAGATTTCTACGAGTTCCACTCGTGCATGATGGAGCCGTGGGATGGCCCGGCCATGATGCTGGCAACCGACGGAAAGGACGTCTGCGCGGTTCTGGACCGCAACGGACTGAGGCCGTTCCGCTACACGGTGACCCACGATGACAAGCTGGTCATGGCGTCGGAGACCGGCGTGCTGAATCTGCCGCCGGAGAGCATCAGGGAAAAGGGCCGGTTGCAGCCGGGCCGGATGTTCCTGGTCAGCTTCGACGAGGGCCGGATCATCGGCGACGAGGAACTGAAGCACACCCTGGCCAGCCGCCAACCCTACGGCCAGTGGCTGAAAGAAAGCAAGGTTGAGTTGGAAGACCTGCCCGACGCGCAGCCGCTGCCGCCGGCCGGTGGCGGCGACCTCCGCCAGCAGCAGCGCTCCTTCGGCTACACCATCGAAGAACTGCGGATGCTGACCACGCCCATGGCGGCCGCGGGATACGAAGCCATCGGTTCCATGGGCAACGACGCGTCCTTGGCCGTATTATCCGATCAGAACCGCCCGCTGTTTGATTACTTCAAGCAGCTGTTCGCCCAGGTCTCCAACCCGCCCCTGGACGCCATCAGAGAGGAGTTGGTCACTTCCCTGGAAGCGTTCGTTGGCAGCGAGCAGAACCTGTTCGATGAATCGCCGCAGCACTGCCGGCAACTGAGGCTCAAGTCGCCGCTCCTGACCGATGAGCAACTGGCGCAGATCCGCGCGCTGGATCTGCCGGGACTGTCTTCAGTGACCCTGTCCACCCTTTTCGATGCTGAGAACGGATCGCTGCAGAGTGCCCTCGACAACCTTTGCGACGCGGCGTCCGAGGCCATAGCCCAGGGCAAGAACATAATCATCCTGTCCGACCGCGGCGTGGACTCGACCCACGCGCCGATACCCAGCCTGCTGGCGACCAGCGCGGTTCACCATCATCTGACGCGCACCGGGACGCGCACCCGCGTCGGCTTGGTGGTGGAGTCCGGAGAGCCGCGGGAAGTCCAGCACTTCTGCCTGCTGATAGGCTACGGCGCCGGCGGCATCAACCCGTACCTGGCGCTGGAATCGGTTCGCGATCTCGCTGAGCGTGGCGAGTTGAACGGGACCAAGCCGGACTACGCCGTCTACAACTTCATCAAGGCCAACGAGAAGGGCATCCTCAAAGTGATGTCCAAGATGGGCATCTCCACGGTGCAGTCGTACCGGGGAGCCCAGATCTTTGAGGCCATCGGACTGAACGACGATTTGGTTGACCGGTACTTCACCCGCACCCCCTCCCGGATCCAGGGTATCGGCCTGGACGTCGTGGAGGAGGAAACGCTGCAACGCCACCGGTCAGCCTTCGACGACCCGTTCGTGCCGGGGATGCAGGAACTGGACATGGGCGGCCAGTACCAGTGGCGGCGCCACGGCGAGTTCCACCAGTGGAACCCGGAAGCCATCGCCAAGCTCCAGTACGCCACGCGCGCCAACGATCCGCGGGCCTACCGTGAGTTCGCCCAGGAAGTGAATGACCAGAGCCGCCGCATGGCAACGCTGCGGGGCCTGTTTGAATTCCGGGACCTCCAACCCATCGACCTCGATGAAGTCGAACCGGCGGTGGAGATCGTCAAGCGGTTCGCCACCGGCGCCATCTCCCTGGGTTCCATCAGCCGCGAAGCGCACGAAACCATGGCCATCGCCATGAACCAACTGGGGGCGCGCAGCAACACCGGCGAGGGCGGCGAGGATTTTCACCGCTATACTCTCGACGACAACGGCGACAACCGTTCCAGCGCCATCAAGCAGGTGGCGTCGGGTCGTTTCGGCGTTACGCCCAATTACCTGGTCAACGCCACGGACCTCCAGATCAAGATGGCCCAGGGTTCCAAGCCGGGCGAGGGCGGCCAGCTGCCGGGCCACAAGGTGGATGAATACATCGGATGGGTGCGGCACACGACGCCGGGCGTCGAGTTGATCTCGCCCCCACCCCACCACGACATCTATTCCATCGAAGACCTGGCCCAACTGATCCACGACCTGAAGAACATCAACCCCGAGGCGCGCATCCACGTGAAGCTGGTGTCGGAAGTGGGCGTCGGCACCATCGCCGCGGGAGTGTCAAAGGGACACGGCGACGTGGTGCTGATCAGCGGCCACGACGGAGGCACCGGAGCATCTCCGGAATCGTCCATCAAGCACGCCGGCCTGCCCTGGGAATTGGGAGTGGCCGAAACCCAACAGGTACTGGTGGCAAACGACCTCCGCAGCCGCATCGTCGTCCAAACGGACGGGCAGTTGAAAACCGGCCGCGACGTGGCAATCGCCGCCCTGCTGGGCGCCGAAGAGTTCGGCATGGCCACGGCCGCGCTGATCGTCAACGGCTGCATCATGCTGCGCAAGTGCCACCTCAACACCTGCTCGGTGGGTATTGCCACCCAGGATCCTGAGCTGCGCAAGCGCTTCGCCGGGCAGCCGGGACACCTGGTGAACTATTTCTATTTCGTGGCTGAAGAGCTGCGGGAGATCATGGCAGAGCTGGGCTTCCGCACCGTGGCCGAAATGGTGGGCCGGGTCGATAAGCTGGAGACCCGCAAGGCGGTGGACCACTGGAAAGCCTCGGGTATCGATCTGGCCAAGCTGCTGACCATCCCGCCTCGGGCCCAGCGCGTCCAGACCTACTGCTGCATTGACCAGGATCACGGGCTGGAACGGGCTTTGGACCACCAATTGATCGCGCAGGCCCAACCGGCTATCGATAACGGCACGCCGGTGCATATCAGCCTGCCCGTCAGTAACTCGAACCGCACCGTGGGAGCCATGCTCAGCGGACGGGTTGCCCGCAAATATGGAGAAGAGGGGTTGCCTGACGGCACTATCGACATCGAGCTGGAAGGTTCGGGAGGTCAGAGCTTCGGAGCGTTCCTGGCTTCCGGCGTTTCCATCCGGCTGTCTGGCGACACCAACGACTACATGGGCAAGGGCATCGGAGGCGGACGCCTGGTTATCGTGCCGCCGAACGGTTCCGGGTTCGTGCCTGAGGACAATATCATCATCGGCAACGTGGCGCTCTACGGAGCCACCGGCGGGGACGTATTCATCCGCGGGCGCGCGGGAGAGCGGTTTGCCGTCCGGAACAGCGGAGCGAGAGCCGTCGTTGAAGGCGTGGGCGACCACGGGTGCGAGTACATGACCGGCGGCGTAGTCGCGGTTATCGGCAGCACCGGTCGTAACTTTGCCGCCGGCATGAGCGGGGGCATCGCCTTCGTCCACGACCCGGACGGCGATTTCCGCATCCGGTTCAACGACGGAATGGCAGACCTCGAAGACCTGGTAGAACAGGAAGACATCGACCTGCTGCGCGATATGCTGGTCGAGCACGCGGAGCGAACCGGAAGCGGGCCGGCGCAGCGGATCCTTGACAACTGGTCGGCCAGCATCGGCGAGTTCCGCAAGGTCATGCCCAGGGATTACCGGCGTGTGCTCCTGGAACGCGCCCAGCGCGCGGCGGCCGAGGCGGTGGCGGTGCCCAATGGGTAAAGTCACGGGGTTCATGGAATTCGGGCGGACCCCGCCGGAACGACGGCCCCCGTCGCAAAGGGTCGGCGATTATAGCGAGTATTACCACCGCTGGTCCGACCAACAGGCCACGGAGCAGGGTGGGCGCTGCATGGACTGTGCGGTGCCCTTCTGCCACATGGGGTGCCCCCTGGGGAACGTCATTCCGGAGTTCAACCACCAGGTGTACCTGGGAAACTGGGAACGGGCGCTGGAGGTACTGCTGAGCACCAACAACTTCCCGGAATTCACGGGGAGGATCTGCCCTGCTCCCTGTGAAGCGTCCTGCGTGCTCAGCATCAATGCCGATCCGGTTACCATCGAGTACATCGAGAAAGAGATCAGCGACCGGGGATACGAGCAGGGATGGATCAAGGCAGCGCCGCCGCAGACGCGCACCGGTAAAACCGTGGCCGTGGTGGGAAGCGGGCCTTCCGGCCTGGCCACCGCCCAGCAGTTGAACCGCGCCGGACACAAGGTCACGGTGCTGGAGCGGGCGGACTATATCGGCGGGTTGCTGATGCTGGGCATTCCGGACTTCAAGCTGGAGAAGTCGGTGGTGCAGCGCCGGGTCCAGTTGATGGAAGCCGAAGGCATCGAGTTCCGCACTGGGATAAACGTTGGCGTGAACTATCCCGCCCAGCAGCTCCTGGAAGAATACGACGCGGTGTGCCTGACCGGCGGTTCCACCCATGCCAGGGATCTGGACGTTCCGGGGCGTGAGTTGGATGGCGTGCACTTCGCCATGGATTACCTGCCCCAGCAAAACCGGGTGTTGGCCGGAGAGACATTGGACGGTCAGATCACGGCCGAGGGCAAGCGCGTCATCATCCTGGGCGGGGGCGACACCGGCGCTGACTGCCTGGGCACCGCGCACCGGCAGGGAGCCGAAATCGTGCACCAGTTCGAGCTGCTGCCGGAACCCCCGGAGACCCGCCCGGACGATAACCCGTGGCCGCGCTGGCCCATGATCCTCCGGTCCTCGGGCGCCCACGAGGAAGGCGGGGTGCGCGACTACAACATCCTTACCAAGTCGCTTTCCGGCGAGAACGGGCAGGTCAGCCGGTTGCACGCCGTGCGGGTCGACTGGACCCGGGGCGAGAACGGCCGCTTCCAGATGGCAGAGGTGCCGGGCAGCGAGTTCAGCGTGGACGCAGACCTGGTGCTGCTGGCCATGGGGTTCCTCCACCCCGAACACGGCGGGATGTTGGACCAGCTCGGGGTTGAGCTGGACGGCAGGGGCAACGTCAGGGTCGATGACAACAAGATGACTTCGGTGCCGGGCGTGTTCGCCGGCGGCGACATGGTTCGCGGGCAGTCACTGGTGGTATGGGCAATTGCCGAAGGACGGGACGTGGCGCGCGGCGTGGACCAATACCTTTCGTCGGGTAGCAGCCACCTGCCCCGGTCGACGGCAATCGAGTAAAACCGACGGCTATTGCCATGTATGCGAAGGGGCGGGTTTGAGAACCTGCCCCTTCGCTTTATTGCTCGATCAATTCCAGCGCCCGATGAACGAACTGGTGGACGTAGGGGCGATCAACCACGATCTCGAAATCTTCCATTTCGTCGTGGAAGAAGTTTTTGTGGAACTTCTCTGCAATCCCAAAGCCTCCAACAAATATAGGCTCGGCATATTCATCCGCCAAACGCTGGCTGACGTTTTTCATATCCCGGTGGGTGCGGTGTTTCCAGCCCCGCCGGACAGCGATGGCCGTCAGCGCTTCGTTGGCCGCCCCGTAGAGCTTTTCGGATGCCTGCTGTCGGTCGCCGGCGGCAAACTCCCGGTCGGAGTCGGCCAGGAACTTGCGGGCACATTCGGCGTATTCCTGTTCCGTCATTGTGCACCTTTCTTCGGAGCTGATGCTAATTCGGTGCGTTGCCGCAATATCAGTCCTCTAGCAATTTCAGCAGCCGGTAAACGTATTCCCGGGCCGCTGGACGATCAACCGCGATCTCGTACTCCTCCATATCATCATAGATGGAGTTATCGCGGAACTTTTCAGCAACGACAAATCCGCAGGCCAGGAACGGCTCATTGTACTCTTCGGCCAGTTGGTGCGAGGCGAGTTTCATGTCCCGGTGGGTGCGGTGATTCCAGCCGCGCCGGACAGCGATGGCGGTCAGCGCTTCGTTGGCCGCGCCGTACAGCTTTTCGGATGCCTGCTGCCGCTCGCCGGCGGCAAACTCCCGGTCGGAGTCGGCCAGGAACTTGCGGGCACACTCGGCGTACTCCTGTTCCGTCATGCCAACGGCTCCCATGTCGTCAGACCGCGTCGGGCGCGGCGGAAGCCACCGCATTCCGGCCGATGTGGTCGAGGTATTCCTGGATGTTGAGCACCTGGATGGTGTTGGTGGTGCCGGTAACGCCGGTCATGAACCCGTGGACGAGGGTTACGACATCCCGTTCCGAAACCATTCCCGTGGCCATGGCCGCGTCAACCAGCATGGTGACGAGCTTGGCGACGTCGGGTTCCGCCGGGATGACCCCTTTGGGATTGAGCCCCCAGGCCATGCACACGCGGCGCTGCACGGCTGCGTCGTGGGAGAACACGATGATGTCGTTTTCGGGCCGAAAGCGCGACATCTCGTAGGCGGCGCGCCCGGTGCTCGTGATCACGATGGGTTTCGCGTTGAGCGACTTGGCCAACTGGGTCGCGCCCCACGTCACCGACTGGGTCTGATCGCGCTGCGGGAACTCGGAGTAGTAGTGGTACATCTTTTCGGCCTGGACAATCGCAGCGTCGGCGATGCGCACCGCTTCCACCGGATACGAACCAACCGCGATTTCATCGGACAGCAGGATAGAGTCGCAACCGTCCAGCACGGCGTTGGCGATGTCGGACACTTCAGCCCGTGTTGGAGTGGGCGAGTTGACCATTGACCGCAGCATCTGGGTGGCCACGGAGGAGATGCGCCCGGCCCGGTTGGCCCTGGTCACCATATCCTTCTGGATAACGGGGACCTCCTCCATGGGCATCTCCACGCCCAGGTCACCGCGCGCGACCATAATGCCGTCCACTTCCGCAAGGATCTCGTCGAGGTTGGCGATGCACTCCCGGCGTTCGAGCTTGGCCATCACCGGCGCCCGGCTCCCAAGTTGGTTGAGATGGGCGCGGGCGTAGCGGACGTCTTCGCCCGTGCGCACGAAGGAAAGCGCGACCCAATCCACATCCTGATCCACTCCGAATTGCAGGGCGATCTTGTCGCTTTCGGTGATTACCGGCATGTCGATGGGCACGTCGGGGAGGTTGACCCCCTTGTACGATGAGAGATTGCCCCCGTTGCGGACATGGGTTTTGACTTCCAGGTCCGGCGTCACTTCCAGAACTTCCAGGCATACCGTCCCGTCGGAGATGTAAACCAGGTTGCCGGGACGCATGCTGCGCAGGATCTCCGGTTCCGGAAAAGGCAGGAGGAACGGAGAAACGGAGGTCGGTTCGTTGACTATGGATACTTCGTCGCCAAAGTTCAACTGGGCCGGCTCCTCCATGTTGCCCAGGCGGAACTTGTTGCCGCCCAGGTCCTGCAGGACGGCCACGGGCCGGTTGTGTCGATTCGCCGCTGCTCGTACATTCGCGATGACTTCGGCGTGTTCTTCCAGTGTGCCGTGGGAGAAGTTGAGGCGGGCGACGTCCATGCCGGCGCCGACGAGGCGGTCCAGGATTTCCGGGGACCGGGATGCTGGGCCTATGGTGGCGATAATTTTGGTCTTGCGCATGATATCTACCTCTGCTCCATGGTCCTCTATCTTTGGGCCATTATAACCCGGCCCCGGATTAGGTCGTCATATTGATACATGCGGAGGCAACGCCGCTTTTGCAGCAGGCGGCAGCAAACCGTTGGGAACGTTCTTACCGTTCCGTATGGGGCGCATGGTCACGGGCGACGGTAGAAAAAAGCCGGGATGGCCCAAGGGGCCGCCCCGGCGCGGTCGCTCAATGTGGGAGACTCAAGATCAGCTGCGCTGTCGACTCTCCTCGTAAGCCTGGGTGGCGCGGTCAAGGCCGGCGCGGCGGTTGACCTGGAGGGTTTCGCGAAGGTTCGACGCCCACTGCTGGGAAGTCTGGATGCCGGACAGGCTGCCCTGGAACTGCGGCATCACGTATCGGGCCAGCAGCTCGTAGGAACGATGGAGCTTGTCGCGCGGAGCCCAGTCCTCAACCCGGACCAGCAAGCCGCCGAAGCCTCCGGACAGATCCTGCAGCTCGTTGATGCGCTGGATGCAGTCGTCGGGCGTACCCACGATCCACTGCTTGTTGTCGGTCATGAAGTCGACGATCTGATCCCGGGGCACGTCCGGCACCTCATGGCCCAGGGTATTGCCGAAGTATTCGGTGACGACGCGGGCGGAGCCTTCGCGAATGTCCTCCTGGGCCTGCTTCTTGGAGTCGGCCAGGTGCACGCCCACGGACAGGCGCCATTCCTCGCGCTTGACGGTCTGGCCGTGCTCGGCGGCGGTCTCTTCGGCGATGGCCCACTGGTCCTTCAGGCTGGTGGAGCGCACCATGTCCCGGGGAACGCTGAGGGAGATGACGCCGGCGCCGTACTTGCCCGCCGTGGTCACACCAGCCGGCGACTGGACCGACGCAACGACCAGGGGGAAAGGCTGCTGATAGGGCCGCAACTGCAAATGAGCGTCGTGCAGCTCGAACCAGTCGCTGGTGTAGGTGTACGGCTCGTCGCTGTCCATCAGCCGCTTAATGGCCCCAAGGGACTCGTCCATCATCTCGCGCTGACGGGCCGGGTCGATGCCGAACATGTAGGCATCGGAGGCGAGGGCGCCAGGCCCAACGCCCAGCATCACGCGCCCGCGGGTCAGGTGGTCCAGGAGGACCATGCGGTTGGCGACCATGTACGGATGGTGATAGGGAAGGCTGACCACGCCGGTGCCCAGGCGCAGGTTGCGGGTGCGCTCGGCGGCAGTGGCCATGAACACTTCCGGCGAGGCGATGGTCTCCCAGCCGGCGCTGTGGTGCTCACCGATCCAGGCTTCGTCGTAGCCCAGGTGATCCAGCCATTGGAGGAGTTCGAGGTCGCGTTCGAGGGCCAGCGTCGGGTTCTCGCCGACCCGGTGGAACGGAGCCATAAACACGCCAAATTTCATTCGGGCCGGAGCGTTCATCGATTGCCTCCTCAAATGGCTGGGAGAAAGTCAGGGGTCAATGGATGCGCCATTCTAACACGCAGGCCGGCGCAATCGTTTGGTGGTCAGAAGGCGCGAGGCGGTTGGACGCGGCGGTACACCCCCGGCGATCCGGCAGCGTGTCCGTAGGTTCCGCCGATGTACTCGTGCATGGTGTCCTGGCGACGCTGGTTTTCCCAGGCCAGGGTTTCCGGCACCTTTTCGTGCTCGAACTCGTACATCGTAAGGTACTTGGGACTGCCCTCCACCGCGTGGTACCGGCGGACGTGGAGACAGCCGGGGATCTGAAGGTTGGCCGGCGTGCGCACCGTGTCGTAGTACTCGTTGTACTTGGCTTCGATGTCTGCCGGCACATCCATCCGACCGATTTGCAGCGCGGGGGCCATGCCCCTTCCCAGGGTATTCGGGTCGCTTTCCTCGGGGTAGATCTGGGAGCAGGCGAGGCGCACGGTGCCCCGGCCGACCACGTTGGGCGACATGCGCTTGGTCCACTCCGTTGGATTTTGGCTCATTCGCAGGTATTCGTCGGTATGCAGGGCGTCGACCGACTCCAGCTCGTAAACTGCCAGGTAACGCGGGCCGCCGCGCAAGGCTTCATAACGGGCGGCGTCCAGAAACCCGGGAGCGCTGAGGCGTTCCGGCACGTGCTCTTCGTTGTACCAGGCATTGAATTCGGCGTCGTTCTCAATGTCGACGTCGGTGAAGACGATCAACAGAGCGGAACCCTTTTTCTTGGCCATGAGGCACCTCCCTTTCGCTGCGCATTAAACCACAACCGCGAACGGCGCACCTGGGTTCCAGGGGTTGATCACGCCGCGGCTAGGGTCCGCGGGCCGGGTTGAGATGTTGCCAGCGTCGGTCGGTCCAGAGGATGCGGTTGATGTCGATGGGGTTGCGGGGGTTTTCGGAGTTGCGTCGGGTCAGGTAGTCGGCATAGCGGGCGAGGAAGTCGTCCATCCTATGGGGTTCGCCGATGAAAAACTGCATACCGGGGCCTTTACGGGCGGCTTGTTCGAGCTGCCGGTCGTCGAGGGCGTTGCCTTCGCAGTCGTGGCGGCGGTCCTCGCAAGGACAGGGGTAGGGATAGCTAGCGTAGTACACGGGGCCGTGCCGGCTGAATTCGATATGCTCGGCAAGGCGGCGCCGGGCTTCGATCTCGGCGGGGTCAGGTTCGGGTTCGGCCGGGGTTGCTTCCCCGGCGTCCTGGCCCTGGTCCTCGGCGTCGTGGTTGAAGCCGAGGCGGAGGAGTTCTTTGGCGGCGGCGAGGCGATGGCAGGGTTTGAAGTCGGGAAGTTGGCCCTGCATGGCGTCGACGAGGAAGCGGACGGAAGCGCGGCCGTGGTCGGTTTCCTCGCGGACGATCTCGGCCAGTGCGGAACGGATGCGGTGCGCCGCGTTGTCGGGTTCGGGTTCGGCCTGCGGCTGGGAGCGCGGATGGGGTTGAGGGGAGCGCCGGGGTGCGGCGCGGTCGATGAGGGATTGGGCGGGCTCGAAGCCGAGTTTGACGAGAAGCCGGGCGGCGTCGAGACGGTGGCAAGGCTGGGAGTCGGGGAGTTCGCCGTGCATGGTGGAGATGAGGAAGCGGATGATGAGCCGGCCGTCCTGGGTTTCCTGGGCGATGATGTCGGCTATGGCGAACATATATTCTGATTATAAGTTGGACGGGCGAAGGGTGTCAAGGCGAGATTGGCCTCACCAGGGTCTTTTCAAAGTCCCGGATGGGGTCTTTCACCCCGAACCGTCATTCCCGCGGAAGCGGGATCCAGCAGGTCGCTGTGTTGGGAATGTTCTGGATTCCGGCTTTCGCCGGAATGACGGATTAACTTTGAAAAGGCCCTGCGCTTCGCTCCTCGCGATGACAAAATGGGTACGCATGAGGCTCTGTAACTGTTCAGTGTTGATGGGTTTTCTGGTGGATTACACGTCGTTCCTGCGAAA
>JAPPMU010000059.1 GCA_028873965.1 Chloroflexota bacterium | reverse complement strand
GGCTCACCATGAGCGGGAGTTAGAAGACTTTGCAATCGTCCTGGCATGGGCTCCACGGAAGGTTGACGCCAGTGGGTACGATGCTATAATTGGTTGTCGCAAATCCATGCAACAACGGTGGTGTGCGCATGTCTGGGCATGAATCGGCGGTGGCGCGTATGCGCTCCGAAGGCTACCGGATGACCCCGCAACGTCTGTCCGTACTGGATATCGTCGCCGGCCGGCCCGGCCATATCGGCGCCGATGAGGTGTGGAATCTGGCCAAGGAACAGCACCCCTACGTTGATTTGGCGACCATCTATCGCACTTTGCAGTTGCTCAAGCGCCTCGGTGTCGTGACGGAGGTGGTGATCGGAAACAAGCTTCACTTCGAGCTGGCCGATCACCACAATCGCCACAATCACATGGTCTGTTCCGAATGCGATTCGGTGCAAACCCTGAGCCCCGCCTACCTGGCGGAATTCAGCCAGCGCTTGCACCAGGAGTTCGGCTTCACGCCTGACCTGGACAACATCACCATTGGCGGCCTCTGCTCCATTTGCCAGCCTCAAGGCTGACAGATGGATACCAGATGATTTTCTTCCCATAATTTTGGGGGATTTTTCTTGCCCAGTTGGAGAGCAATTCATGTCTTTTACGAGAGTTTGCATATTATTGGCGCTCGGTTTGGCTGCCGTAACCGCCATTGCGTGCGGCGGCGAGCAGCCATCCGCAGCGCCGGCTCCAGGGCCGACCCAACCTGCGTCCGGCCCACTGAACGTGGTGGCCACCGTATCGCCCATCACCAGCATTGTTGAGAACATCGGGGGAACGCGCATCGCGCTGCAAGGCGTGGTGCCGGAGGGCGTGAACTCCCACACCTTCGAACCCGCGCCCGCGGTTGCGGTTGCCCTCTCCGGCGCCGACCTGATTTTCCTCAATGGACTTTTCCTCGAGGAACCCACCCTGGAAATGGCCAAGGCGAACCTGAAACCCGGCGCCGCCATCGTCAGCCTGGGCGAGCAGACCATCACCCGCGACCAGTGGCAGTTCGACTTCTCCTTTCCCGAAGAGGACGGACATCCCAATCCTCACCTGTGGCCCGATCCCCTCCTGACACTGCGCTACGCGGAGATCGTGCGCGACAACCTGGTGGCGAGGGACCCCACCAACGCCGATTACTATCACGCCAACTATGATGCCTTCGCCCAGCGCATCGCGACACTGGACGAAGCCATCAGGACCATGATTCCCACCATCCCGACGGCGAACCGCAAACTGCTTACCTACCACGACTCTTGGGCATACTTCGCCGACCGCTACGGCCTCACCGTCATTGGCGCCGTCCAGCCATCCGACTTTTCCGAACCGTCGGCCCGCGACGTTGCCAACCTCATCATCCAGATCAAGGAAGAAGGCATCCCCGCCGTGTTCGGTTCGGAGGTCTTTCCCAGCGACGTCATGCAGACCATCGCCGCCGAGTCCGGAGCCGAATATATTGACGAACTCTCCGACGATGACCTTCCCGGCGCGCCCGGCGATCCCGACCACAGCTACCTGGGTCTGGAAGTCGCCAACCTGCGCATCATGATCCCGGCCCTGGGCGGGGACGCATCTGCGTTGGACAAGGTGGATATATCGCCCGTTTTTGACGGCACGTCCAATGCCGTCTATCCTCAGTAATCCCGTCGTCACAAGTAATCAGGATCAGGCAACTCGCCATGCTGCACCCGCCAGAATTGGAGCACCTCCACCGGCCCGACCCCGATGCCCGGCCCGCAGTGGAATTACGAAACGTCACCGCCGGCTATAACGGGTCGAGGGTGCTGCAAGACGTCAATCTGCGCGTGCTGCCGGGAGACTTCGTTGGTTTGCTGGGCCCCAGCGGGTCCGGGAAAACCACGCTCCTTCGCGCCATTCTGGGCGCCGTCAAGGCGCAGACCGGGGAGGTTCGCGTCAACGACAAGCCGGTTCACAAGCAGCGACACCGGGCGGGCTACGTGCCGCAGGTGGACAGCATCGATTGGAACTTTCCGGTGACCGTCGAGGAAACGGTGATGATGGGCCGAACGATGTCAAACTCGCTGTTCCCTTGGTTCCGACGGCAGGAGAGAGAACTGGCCTACGATGTCATGGAGCGCCTCCGCATCGGTGACCTGGCCAAGCGGCACATCCGCCAACTCTCCGGCGGCCAGCAGCAGCGTGTTTTCCTGGCTCGCGCTCTGGTGAGCAACCCTGAATTGCTCCTGCTCGATGAGCCGACTTCCGGGGTAGACGTAAAAACCCGGGACGACGTGATGCACCTACTGCACGATCTCAATCACGCTGGCATCACCATCATCATCTCGACCCACCAGATAAACACCGTGGCCGTGCACCTGCCGCGGATAGTCTGCCTGAACGGCACCATCGTGGCCGATGGGCCCCCCCACGAGGTGATAACCCCTCACATCCTCCGCGAGGTCTATGGCGCCGAGATGCCGGTCATCCAGTACCACGGCATGACCATGGTGGCTGAGGCCGCTCACTTCTGGATCGAGCGCAACGGTGGCGACCATCTGTCAACCGTGACCGATCACAGCCACATGGAGCCGATCCTGGCACACACCCATCCGTCGGACGGCAACGTTCCCGTTCATCACCATCACGAGAACGCAGATGATTGAGTCCCCGCCGCCGATGAATACAGACCGCACTCGCCGGCGCTCGCATCCGGGCCCTGCGGACCGCTTCCACTGCACCCTGACCTGACTACCGTCGCCTGACCAGATTCATGCTACTGGAGCCTTTTGAATTCGGCTTTTTCGTGCGTGCGATGATTGCGGCGTGCCTGATCGGCGGTCTGTGCGGCCTCATGGGCGTGTACATCGTGCTCCGCGGGATGTCATACATCGGCCACGGCTTGTCGCACGCCATATTCGGCGGGGCGGTGGTCAGCTGGATCATGTCGATCAACTTTTTCGTGGGAGCGACGGTCTGGGGATTCCTGTCGGCAATTTTGGTAGCGTGGACCACACGACGGAACCCCATCGGATCCGACGCTGCCATCGGCATCATCACAACCGCCAGCTTTGCCCTTGGCATCGCCATCATCAGCCGCTTCGGCAGCTTCACCCGGGACTTTGAGGCGTCGTTGTGGGGCAGCGTACTGGCAGTGGACCGAGAAGACCTGATCGCGATCGCTGTGGTGACCGCAATCGTGGCCCTGGTGTTCTTCGTAGGTTACAAGCTATTCCTGTTCGCGACCTTCGACTCCGACGTTGCCCAGTTCTACGGTGTGCCCACCGGCTGGGTGGACACGCTGTTCGCATTGCTGTTGGCGGGAACCATCGTCGTTTCAATGCAGGTGCTGGGGGTCACGATGATCGCTGCGGCGGTGGTGATCCCCCCCATCGTCGCCCGGCTGCTGACCAACAGCTTCCGCACGATGACGTTGTTGTCCATCGGCATCGGTATAATGTGCTCCGTGCTGGGCATCTATATCAGCTATTTCATCGACGTGTCGTCGGGCGCCAGCGTGGTGCTATTGTCGGCGGCGCTGTTTGTGGCGGTTCTTGCCTGGTCGAAGATTCGCGATCGCATCAGACGAGCCCCGGCCGCTTCAAGCGGGCTCTCGCAGCTGCCCCGAAGCGCCGGCGGTTCCCTCGAATAACCCCCAAACTCAACGGCCACGGGAGGTCGATATGGCGCACGCACATCACCACCACGCGGTGCCTTCGGTAGCGGAAGGCCGGACCGGTTTCCGAAGGGGAGCGGCATTCATCATCGGGGGCCTGACCAGCGGTCACGGCGTGTTCCACTGGATTGCCCAGAGCTTCATCGTCGTCCTGCCCGAGGTCCGCGACCTGCTGCTCGGGGGCAGCATCATCGCCGCGACCAGCATCCAGACCACGCGGGAGATTGCCTCTGGCGTGGTGGCGCTGCCCGGCGGAGTGCTCACCGATGCCCTGCGGCGTTACTGGGGCTGGGTGATGGCCGTGTGTATGGCCCTGTTCGGCGTTGGCTGGCTGTTGATGGCGGCGGCCGGCTGGCAGGTGCCGGGGAGCGCGTGGCTGGTAACCAGCCAGACCGCAGAAGCGGCGGCCGCCGGTGGCGGCGCTCTGAACCCGGTGGGTTACGCGCTGCTGATCATAGGCATGGCCATTGTAGCAATCGCCGCTTCGGTGTGGCATTTGCCGGCCATGGCAGCGTTGTCCTCCCACTTCGCCCACCGGCGAGCATCGGTGCTGTCGTTCCACGGCGTGGGCGGCAACGTGGGCGACGTGCTCGGGCCGGCGTTGACGGGTTTGCTGCTGGTCACCATGACGTGGCAGTCGATCATCACCATATACGCCGCGGTGCCGATTTTCCTGGCGTTCCTGGTTTTCTGGGCGTTCCGCGACATCGGCCAGCGTGCCCAGGCGGCCGCAGAGTCGGCGCCCGCATTCACCATGCGGTCGCAGGTCGAAGAGACCAAGCTGCTGGTCAGGAACCCGCGCATCTGGGGAATCACCATCGTCGCGGGCCTGCGCGGTATGGCCTACATCGGTTTTGTCACCGTATTGCCCCTCTACCTGGCCGACCACCTGGGGTTGACGGTTGATCCGGAAGGCGGGGTGTTTGAGGGCGTTTTCATCCGTGGATCGCTGATCGCGCTGCTGGTCCTGGTGGGCATCTTTGCCAGCCCGGTGATGGGCTACATATCCGACCGGCTCGGCCGCAAGATGGTGCTCATTCCGGGAATGATCTTCCTGGCGGTGGTGACCTTGATCATGGTGCCGTTCAGCACCAACCTGGCGGTAATGACCATCCTGCTGGCCGCATTGGGGATGTTCCTGTACAGCGACCAGCCGATCCTGACCGCGGCGGCAATGGACATTGTGCGGGAAGGGACGGCGGCAACCACGCTGGGCTTGCTGTCCACCTCCCGGTTCATCCTCAGCGCAGCGTCGCCGCTGCTTGCCGGCTGGCTGTACGGGATCGACTACACGTACCTGTTCTACTACACGGCGGCTCTGTATCTGGCGGCGGCGGTAATTTTGGCGGTGGTGCGGTTGCCCCAGTTGGCGCCGGTGGAAGACCACCACGACGATCACGGTCACGGCGGTCACGATGGACATGGGGATCATGACGACCACGGCCACCATGACGATCACGGGCACGGTCATGACCACGAGGGCCACGGCCACCGCCATCACTGATCCGGTGGAATGGCAAAAATCAGGGGCGACCCATCGGGTCGCCCCTGTTCTTGATCGCAGAGGTTGGTGACCTGGTTTAGTCCTCGTTCTGCTGCGTCTGGCTGCCCTTCACGGTGATGGTGATGTGGGACATGGCGGTTTCGCGAGAGCCGTGCCAGTGGTCCTCGCCGGCGGGGATGATCGCTACGTCGCCTTCCGTAACCGTCACTTCCTCGTCACGGGTGGCCACGATGCCGGTGCCCTCGGTGACAATGAGGATCTGGTCTCCGCTGTGAGTGTGGAACTTGTTGCGGACGCCGGCGCCGAAGTGAACGATGCCGAAGTTGAAGTTGTTGCTGTCGTCCGGGTCCAGGATGGCCTGCCGGCCCACGGGCCCGGTAAACAAGGGAGCGGTTCCCTCGGTCCTTTCTACTGCCGACATCTTTACGATTTTCATGGGTCTCGTTTACCTCCAGAATGGGTTCGGGGTCGAATGTCCCGAAAATGATACCCTGCGCCGCTTATGTCGTCTAGCAGGGCGGAAAGCTTCAGGATCGGCCGTGCTCATGAGCGGGCCTCTCGTTGACTCCGCAAACTGCGGGCCGTACACTGCGAGGCCAGTTAACGCCTCGAATCGAGCTCACCGGGATTCCCCCGAGGAGGTACAGAAATGAGTTTTGACCTGTACGAAAAGGGCACGAAAGTCGAAGCCACTGCCGATTTCGAAGTCCGCGAGGTAATGGCCTCTCCGGTTGGTTCTTCGGTGCGCAGCATTACGACCGGCGATGTTGGCGAAGTGCGTGAAAAGCGGACGATTGGTCCGGCGACCTGGCTCATCGTTTACTTTGACAGCGTGAAGCGCCAGATCAACATTGACCAGACCAACATCGACAACATCAAGCCTGCCTGAACGCATCGAGGTCTTGCGATATGACCGACAATCCCGTCGCCCAGGTCAACACGCTGGTCTTCGATATCTTCGGCACGGTGCTCGACCTGGGCGGAAGTCTGTCCGAGCCAGCCGGGAGATTCCTGGCCGAGCGCGGCTCGATAGTCACGGCGGACAGGTTCTGGGACGATTGGCGCGGGCGCCAGCGCATTGAGCAGTACCAGGACAATCTCTACATGCTGGGACACAGCGGCTACCTGGAAACCTGCCGCCGGTCCTTCGTCTATTGCCTGCGCCTCCACGGCGTGGAGTTCGACGATGCAGACGTGAACCGGTTCATGGCCGTTTACGAGGATCTGCGGCCCTTTGACGACGCGGTGCAGGGTTTGCGAAAGCTGGTTGACAACAGGAAGTTTGGCCTGGTCGTGCTGTCCAACGGAGAGCAGTCTTACCTGGAACGCATGGCAGCGAACAATGTCGGGATCCCATTTGATGACGTTATTTCCGTGGAGAAGGCCGGCGCGTTCAAGCCGCACCCGGCGGTGTATCGGACCGCGGCCCGAATTCTCGGTAAGGCGCCGGGCGAGATCATGATGATCTCCTCGCATTCGTTCGACGTCACCGGCGCGCGGGCGTCAGGATTCCGGGCGGGTTACGTGAACCGTTACAAGCTTCCCAACGAGGTGTCGGCGTACCTGCCCGATTTCGAGGTTGCGGACTTCCACGAGTTGGTGGACCTGCTGATTTCAACGTCGAAGCTCGGGACTAGCGCCTCGTAACCCATGGCCTCTGTCGCCGCGGCCGGATGGCTGCGCGCATTCTCTGCTCTCCGCCACCGGGACTTCCGGTGGTTCTTTCTGAATATCGGGGTGCAGTCCTTCGGGCAGGGGATCCAGTTTCTCGGCATCGGATTCCTCATCCTGGACCTCACTGGTGAGAAGACCTCGCTGGGCTTGGCGGTGAGCCTGTTCGGGGTGTCCAACTTTTTCTTCACCTTCGTCGGTGGGGTGCTGGCCGACCGGGTGGACCGCAAGCTGTTCCTGATCGCCTGCGTACTGGGCAATGCGGTAATCACGCTTGCCCTGGCGGTTCTGGCGCTGACCGGCCTGGCGCAGATGTGGCACGTGTACGCCGTCGTGTTCATCCTGGGTGGCCTCATGGCGGTGCAGATGCCGGCGCGGTTCGCGCTGGCCGCCGACCTGGTACCGCGCGAAGACATGATGAACGCGGTGGCGCTGCACACGTCCATCGGCCAGATCGGCAACATGACAGGCCCCCTGGTCGGCGGCTGGGCCATCCAGTACATTGACACCTGGGCCGGCATCATGATCAACGGCGTCAGCTATCTGGTGGGGGTCGCGTTCCTGATGATGGTGACGCGGCCCACCGCTATCACCCGGCGGAACTCGTCCCCCATCAGCGACTTCGTGGGTGGTGTTGCCCACGCCATTCGCACTCCCATGGCGGCGGTGCTGATCTTCTTGTCCGCTACCTTCGGCTTTTTCGGCATGGCCTACATGCAGGTCGTGCCCGCGTTCACCACCGAATTCCTGCGCGTGAACCAGTTCCAGACCGGGGTGTTCATGGTGTTCCGGGGCGCCGGAGCATTCATGGGATCCATGGTGGTTGCCAGTTGGGGCGACAGCAAGAATAAGGGCCTCTTGATGTACTTGCAGCTCGTGATCTGCTGCGTCGGGCTGATTGCCATGGCCTGGTCGCAGTGGTTCTGGGCCGCGTGCATGCTGGTTGCATTGGTCGGATCGACCAGTATCGGGGGCTTCTGGCCGGTGTCCAGCTCGATGATGCAACTGACGACAGCACCGGATATGCGCGGCCGGATGATGGCGATGATGCAACTGGCGCCGGTGTTCCATTTCCTGGGCGCGTGGCCGTTGACCTGGCTGGCGCAGTTGTACGGCTGGTCCGCCGCGATCACCAGCGGGGCGGTGGTGCTCCTGGTCATCTCGCTGGCCGGGTGGATGTATCGGCCCATGGTGCGGCGGATGAACGAGATCTGACGGGAGCGATCAGTCTCGGTTGCCCATTCCAACACGGTCATGCCATACTACTGCCGGCATCATTTGCCGAGGTGCACAATTGGAAACGGTTACTACAGCTGATTACATCCTGTACGCTTTTCTCGGCTTCATCGCCTTGTTGCAGGTCGCAATAGTCGTCGCCTTATGGCGGCAAGGTGGCATCATCGGTGAGCTGAAGGGCGACGTGAGGGGCATCAATCGACGACTCGATGAGCTAACCGGGCGTGTCGCTAATCTGGAACAGACCGTTATGACTTTGGTCGGCGAAGTCGGCGAGATTAAGGGCAGGCTGAACCTGATGCTAATCCATCGCCACGATCAGGATACCGGGCAGGTCATCCTAACCCCCGAGGAAGTGACCGCCGCCGATTAGATTTTGCGTAAACCCGCCGCGTCTTGCCCGCCGATGCCAACTGTCGTATATTTGCCGGCAACAGGCGCCCTATCCAAACCATCAAAGGAGTGCAAAATGGTCAAGCCCAAGCAAGTCGGACATCTCGTCATCAACGTCTCTGACGTAGCAGCGTCCACCAAGTTCTACACCGAAATTCTCGGCTTCGAGATCGCTGTACAGCGACCCACCGCCACCTTCCTGACCTGCGGCGAAATCCACCACGACCTGGCCCTGTTCCAGGCATCCGAGGACTCGCCGGGAGTGGGCAAGGGCCACATCGGGCTCAACCACTTTGCCGTGCAGGTGGAAGACTTCGACTCTCTGCGCGATCTGTACCACACGCTGTTGGAGCATGACGTCAAGGTTGACCGCACCACCGACCACGGCATGACCGGAAGCGTGTACTTTGAGGACCCGGACGGGAACGGTATCGAGTTCTACTACGACAAGTTTGATACCCCGGAAGAGGGTCTGGCCGAGATGCGGCGCGAAGGCCGCGAGAACACCGTGCTGGTCATTGACTAGAGACGGGAAATATACCTAATCGCGAGGGGCGGGTTTCAAACCCGCCCCTTTCGGATTCCACTGTATTCGGGAGCTGGGTCAGCGCGCTGGCGTTTCGTCCTCAGCATCGGGCAGGTCGAACTGCCCCAGGATGTCGGCCAGAGTGCCTTCGATGCTCGGGTCGAGTTCCACGGGCTCCTCGAAGGGCTGGAACTGGTAGTCGTTCCGTACTCGGTCGATGTACCGTCGCGCCTCGTCGTTGCGTTGGGCTACCCGGTCCAGTGATTCCAGGAGCCGCGTCGCCTCTTCTTCATACCGGGGCCCCAGGTCGGACAGATCGATGTCCAGCGAATACAGAGCCCTCAGCCGGCGCATGATGTCGTAGAAAGCGCGGTGGTCGGTGGTGATACCCAACTGGCCCCCGCCGCTGCCGCTGAAGGGGAACATGGGCGCCATGGCGCCGACCCGCACCATCTCCACGTCCGGATGCTGGTAATGGGCGATGCTGACCAACGCCATGCCCACGGTGGGGCCCTGGCGCTGCTGGGAACCATAGCTGGAGAACAGCATGCCGTGCTGGCGCAACTCTTCCGCCATTGACGCTTTGCTGTACACGCACGACACTCGGCGCTCCAGCTCGGGCGGCGCCGGGCCGTTGTAGCCTTCTACGGCGGCGATTTTGGGGTTGCCCAACGCCGCCGCGGCCTCGAAAAAGGCGTCTCCGTACAGGTCGATCCTGTACCAGGGTTCGACCCCCAGGAATATGACCACGCCGTCCCCGGCGTCCCAAAAACCGTTGTCCCACTGCATGGGTCGACTGGGAAGGCCGTCGTCGAAAGCGGCCCGTGGGCGATACAGATCGTGGGTCCCCGCGATCTGGAAGGGGAAGCACATCCTGGAGATCTCTTCGGTCATCTGTCCGATGCGCCGGGCCGAAAGCTTGTCGATCAGCCAGCGTGGCATGCCGCTGGAGATGTTGCCGCCATCGGACCATTGCCGCCGCCAGCCGGCGATAAGCACCCGCGTCTGCGGGGTTTCGTCGAAGGTGATGAGCGGCTCGGCCATGACGTCCTCCCGGGGAGCCCTAGATCAGCTGGGCCGGTGTGAAGATCCCATCCATGTCCTCGGCGGTGGCGGGAGCCTTCGGCGGTTGGCCAAGCTGGTCGTCCATGAACCAGTACACCTGCTTGAGATGATGGGTGCTGTGGCTCAGGATGATGTTGAGCAATTCCAGGACGGTGACCTCGCCGCCGTAGTGCGCCGGCACCACCCGGTCGAAGCCCTCGGTGTCGCCGCTGTTCAGGAAGTCGACGATGTCGTCGGCCACCTTCTCCGCGTACGCAGCGATCTCGTCCGGCGTGGTGAGATGGGCCACGCTTTCCTTGCACGCGCGCATGTCGTCGGTGTTCATGGATCCCCTGGTGCGGCTGGTGTAAGCCAACTCGGGGAAGGACACGATGTGCAGGAGGGTGTCCCGCAGCATTTCCGGGCGCCACTGCACCGTCTGGGCCAACTGCTCGGCCGACAGTTCGCAGGTCGCTCGGGCGGCCGCCCGGAGTATCCGCTGGTACTTGTCGGCGAGCCAGGCGGTGCGGCCAGACAGGTCAATGGGGGCTTCATCCAAACCCAGCGCCGGGATCAGCTTCTTGGGGTAGTACCCGATGATGACTTCCGTTCCGTCAATGATGGTGACGGGAGCGGAAAGAACGCCCCTGGATTTCAGGTCCTCGCGGGCCGCCTCGTCGGTCAACAGGTCGTGGTGTTCATACTGAACACCGTTGGTCGCCAGAAATTCTTCCAGCGTCCGGCAGCTGAATCAACCAGGGTTGGTGTAGACGTGCACTTCTCGGGTGGTAGTCGTCATCAGAAATTCTCCCAATATCGGATCGAGGCTACTCGCCGGCGCGGAACCAGTCGGACTTCCGCTCGGCGATCATGATCGTGGTGCAGTTGGTGTTGGCGCGGATGCAATCGGGCATCACCGACGCGTCGGCGACGTGGAGGTTTTCCAGGCCATGCACCCGGCAATGCTGGTCGACCACGGCCATGGGATCGTCGGCCGAGCCAATCTTGCACGTGCCTGAGATGTGCTGAGAGGTGCTCACAACGCGCCTCAGCCAGTCGTTCAGGGCCTCGTCGCTTTCCAGGTCCGCAGGCACGGGATCCAACAACTCGTCAGCAACGTCTTTATAGTGGTCGCTTTCCAGCAGGTTGACGCAGACGCGCACGGCCTCGCGCATCCGCGACAGGTCGAACTCTTCCTGGAAGTAATTGTAGTTCAACGCCGGCTGGTCATGCGGGTCGGTGCTGGCCAACCGCAACTGACCCGAGCCGATTGCCAATTCCAGGATGCAGGTGAAACGAATGCCTTCGGCTTCCAGAGGGTCGCCGGCGATGGGCGACGAGAAGGAGGATTGCATGATCTGGATGTCGTTGCGCAGGTGGCTGCCCGTGGCCGTGTAGCGGAGGCACACCTGGGTGCGCGGGGCCGATGGGTCCAGCGGGAAGTCGTCCTTCACCTTGACCGGAACGCGGATGTTGGGGTGGTCGCGCAGGTTCTGTCCGACGCCCGGCAGTTCGTGCACCACGGGGATACCCATCTCCCGCAGGTGATCTGCCGGACCCACGCCGGACAGCATCAACAACTGGGGCGAAGCGATGGCGCCGGAGCTGAGGATGATGTCGTTGGCTTCGACGGCGAACACCTCGCCGCCGCTCTCCACTTCGACGCCCACCGCCTTTTTGCCCTCGAAAACGATGCGGCGACAGGTGACGTTGGGACGGATGGTCAGGTTCAGACGGTGCCGGGCCTCGCGCAGGTAGGTGATGGACGTGCTCATGCGCACGCCGTTGGGGTTGTTCATGGGCACCGGGCCGACGCCGCCGGAATCCGGATGGTTCATGTCGGGGTCGTGAGGATGGCCGGCGTCGCGGCAGGCATTCCAGAAGGCGACCTGCGCCGGAAGCCAATCCTCCTGCCGGTGGCGTCGCACCGGGATTGGGCCGGTGTTGCCGTGGAAGTCGTCGCTGATGTCGACGTCGGTTTCCATCTTCCGGAAATAGGGCAGACAGTCGGTGAACTTCCACTCGTCGTTGCCCAGGGCAGCCCAGGCGTCATAGTCCTCGGGCACGCCACGGAGCAGCACCTGGCCGTTGATGGCGGAAGAGCCGCCGACGACTTTGCCCCGGGGCACGGGCATGGGGTTGGCCTGACCGGGGTTCTGCGCCCAGAAGGTCCAGTTGTGCGGCGCGTTCACCGCGGAGGCGGTCTGGTCGTAGCCGTACTTGAGATCGTCGGGGTACAGTTCAAAATCGGGGTAGTCCGGCCCGGCTTCGAGCAGGAGAACCGAGCGGTCGGGGTCTTCAGTGAGCCTCGCGGCCATGGTGCAGCCGGCCGAGCCGGCCCCGATGATGATTACGTCGTACTTCATGGCGTTTCACCTCCCTGGTAAACGCTCTGGATCGTTGCTTGTGGCGGATTATCGCCCGTATCGCCGCCGCCGGCAAGGGGCGGGCCAATCTCGGTCGCCTCATCCCGGGCGTGATAGACTGTCCACTGATTTCGGAGGGAATACCTCCACTCGCTGGCACAATACACAGGGAGCGCGCTGATGCCCAAGTATCTCTTCCAGGCTAACTACACCACCGAGGGCTTTCAGGGATTGTTGAAGGAGGGAGGAACCTCGCGCCGCCAGGTTTTTGCAGACCTGGCAAGGGAGCAAGGCGGGGCATTGGAGTCTTTCTACTATGCCCTCGGCGGAGCCGATCTTTACATGACCTTCGACCTTCCCGATACGGCGACTGCTGCCGCGGTGTCGATGACCATAGGCGCCGGCGGCGCTCTCAGCATAACGACCGTCCAGTTGATAACTCCAGAAGAAATCGACGAGGCCTGTGGCAAGACGGTAACGTACCGTCCTCCCGGAGCGTAGGCTTCTCCGCAAAATTGGAACCCCACGGGACTCAACGTGGCAGAGTGAATCATGTCCCCAGCAGCACGCTCCGCAAAGATCACCGCCTATGGCGCGGCCTATGAGACGCTGGTCGCAGGACTGCGGGAGTTCCCCAGGGAGATGTGGGACTTTCGAGACGAACATGGCTGCTGGAGCATCCACGAGCACCTGATCCATATAACCGACAGCGAGGCCAACAGCTACGTCCGCTGCCGTCGCCTGATCGCAGAGCCGGGCGAACCGCTGATGGCCTACGACGAAAACGGCTGGGCCAGCGCCCTGGGTTACGCCGAGCGCTCCGCGGCAGAGGCGTTGGAGCTGTTCCGGATCCTGCGCCAACAGACGTATGACCTGATCAGGACGCTACCCGAAGCGACCTGGGCCAACACCTGTTTCCACCCTGAGAACGGTGATATGACCCTGGACGACTGGCTTGACGTGTACGCCGCCCACATCCCGGAGCATCTGCAATACATGCGGGAAAATTACAGCGCGTGGCTAGCCGCCCGCTGAGCTACCCGGCGGCGTCATCGACGCACACAACGTTCGCCAACAAGTAGCAGTTGCGCTATACTGCCGCCAACACTGGGAAAGTGCCCCGGGGCGGGCTTTCGTAGCCAATCCCACGGCGATAAACGGAAGCGGGCCACCCCGCGATTACGCAACACAGGAGATTTGCCATGCAGTTCGGCTTGCTTTACGAATGCCAGCGCCCGTTCCAGGGCACCGAGATCGACTGGAATGCCCTCTACAAGGAGACCCTCGCACAGTGTGAGCTGGCCGACCAGGTGGGTTTTGACAACCTGTGGTTCGTGGAACACCACTTCCTCACCGGCTTCTCCGGTTCGCCCTCACAGGACGCCATGTTCGGCGCCCTGAGCCGCATCACCAAGCAGATTCGCATCGGCTACGGCGTCTGCATCCTGCCCTACCACCATCCGGTTCGCGTGGCCGAGCGCGTGGCGCTGCTGGACCAGCTCACCGACGGCCGCATCGAGGTCGGGACGGGCCGCTCCAACGCCTATGAGCAGACCGGCCTAGGCATCGACCCCCGGGAAACCCGCAACCTGTGGAACGAATCCATCAGCATGCTGCCCAAGATCTGGACCTCGGACGAGTACGAGTACGAGGGCGAGAACTGGAGCGTGCCCAAGCGTCGCGTGCTGCCCAAGCCTTACCAGCAGCCGCACCCGCGTCTCTACCTGGCCTGCACCTCCGAGGACAGCTTCCGCCTGGCCGCCCAGAAGGGCATCGGCGTGCTGTCGTCGGCCTCTTACGCCGTCGAGGTGCTGAAGGAGAAGGTGCAGATCTACCGCGACGCCCTCAAAGACTGCGAGCCGGTGGGCGAGTTCGTCACCGAGTTCTGGGGCAACAACGTTCACGGGTTCTGCGACGACGATGACGACTACGCCAAGGAACTGGCCGCCGAGTCGATGAAGACCTTCTTCGGGCCGGACAAGCCCTACATCGCCGGCCGCATCGGCGCCTACGAGGAGCTGCTGGAAGCCTGGGGCGGCGTACCGGACCACCTGTCCGCCGACTTCAGCCGTTGGCTGCGGCAGTCCGACGAGGAACACCAGCAGTTGGCGCAGGACGTCGGCCTGTCGCTGGACGCCGGTCCCGGCGCCGCCCGGGCGGCCATCGCCCAGCTGGACGGCAAGACCCTGTCGGACCGTGGCGTCATCATCGCCGGCAACCCCGAGTCCTGCATCAAGACCTGCCAGATGTACGAGGACATCGGCGTCGACCAGGTCATGCTCATCATGCAGACCGAGACCATCCCCCACGAGAAGGTGATGGCCTCCATCGAGAAGTTCGGCAAGGAAGTCATCCCGCACTTCCGGAACGGCAACGGCGCGAAGTAGTTCCGTTCACATCGGCTCACCGGGTAGGGGCGAATGATCCGTTCGCCCCTACATTCATTTGGGTTAGGCCATGGCTATGATCTTGGATCAGGCGCCCATCAAATTCAACGTTCGGGTCAACCAGTATCGCTACTCCTACGCAGACCTGCTGCGGATCTGGCAGGAGGCGGACCGCCTGGGCTACTACTCCGCCAGCCTGTTCGACCTGCTGACCGTGGATGCCCTGGAATGCTGGACGACGCTGACCGCGCTGTTGGCGCAAACCGAACGGATCCGCGCCGTGCCCATGGTGCTGGCAAATCAGTACCGCCATCCCGTGCTGACGGCCAAGATGGCAGCCACCCTGGACGTCATCAGCGGGGGGCGGATCACGCTGGGGATCGGCGCCGGCGGCAGCCGCAGCGACACCGAGCATAGTGGGCTGCCTTTCCCGTCCACCCGCCAACGATGCGAGATGCTGGAGGAGTCGCTGACGATCATCCGGCGGCTGTGGACGGAGCCGTCGGTTAATTTCGACGGGAAGCACTACCGGGTCTCCGGCGCGTCCGTCGAACCGAAACCGACACAGTCGCCCGCTCCGCCCGTCCTGGTGGGCGGCCACGGCCCGCATTATGTGCTGCCCGCCATAGGTCGCACCGCTGATATCTGCAACGTGGGCTCCAACGACACCGTGGAGCAACATCGCGGGTACGCGGGCATCATACGTCAGGCCGCCGAGGCGGCAGGGAGAGATCCAGACAGCATCGAGCTTACCCACAACGCGGACTGCGTCATCGCGCCCACGCAGCGGGATTACGAGAGGTTGGTGGCGCGATTGGCGGGGGAGGCCGGGATGACCGCCAGCACATATCAGGCGGATCGCTTGCGCAACACCCTTTCCGGCACGCCGGAGCAGATCTGCGACCGCCTCGGAGAGTACGTGGAGTTCGGGATCCGATACTTTTTCGTCGTGTTCCCCAATCCGGCGCCGTCGGAGACGCTGGCACTGTTTGCTGGGGAAGTCATGAACCGATTCAATATTTAGGTAGTGTTGAGGTTTGAGAAAATCCCCCGCAATTCCTGCGAAAGCAGGAGCCCAAGGAATCCTCCACAACCGCAACGTTGGCTTGTTTCGTACACTCTGGGTACCCGCTTTCGCAGGAAAGACGGTGATGACGCGGGGAAGACGCGAAATGTCAACACGGCCTAGTCTGCGCTTGGCGCGCTTCCCGTCAATTCTCGCTGGGATGGGGCCGGTTGCGGCTGCCCGAGGCAACGATAGGCCGCTGCGCCGACAACTGCCAGGATGACGGCCGCAGCCACCGCAAGGACTGGACTTCCGCCTAAGGCGCTAAGGAAAGTCAAGATGCCGCTGACAGATGCCGACAATGCCCCGGCAACTCCCAAAATGCTGGCAAATCTGCCAGTGCCGAAATAGATGGCGATCACGGCAAGCACCAATATCTGGTGTCCACCTGCCCCCGCACCCGTCATCATGGCGACGATGTAGAACAGCGGGGCGTTGTGAGCCACCAGGAATACCGCCGAGCCGGCCAACTGGAACGATGTGAACAGCAGCAGGGCATGGCGAATAGGCATCCGGTCGCCAAACCATCCGCCCACTGGGATAAAAGCCAGAGACGCTACCGAGTGGACCAATTGGTAGCGAGCGCCCACTTCCAGAGCATACCCATAGTCCAGCAACAACATTGACACACGCTCATCCGCAATCGACGCGGACGCCTGAAAACAGGCCGCCCCCAGGACAAGCAGCCAGAAGGCGCGGGCTTTGACGGCCTCGCGAAAGCCGTACTCGGGAAGCGGTTCCTCGTCGTCGCTCCTAATCCCGTCCCGCTGCTGACCACCATCTCCGGGTCGGTCACGTATCAGCAGGGCAGCAATCACCGACATTGCCAGTCCAGCCGCGCCCACCAATAAAGCGGTATTTTGCCATCCGAGACGGCCCGGCATGACAGCGCCGCTCTCGGCATTCCAAACTGTTGCCCACGCCATCAAGGGCACGATTAAAAATCCGCCGAGAGACAGACCTAATGCCGGTATGGAAGAGGCAGTGCACAGCCGCCGACGGAACCAGTTTTTGAGCACGGCGGTAACTGGAACCCATGAGCCGAGACCCGCGCCCACGCTTACCACCACGATGGATGTGTAAAACATCCAGAGGCTGCCAACCCGGCTGAACAGAAACCAGCCAGCAGCCAAGGTCATCATACCGATGATTATCATCTTGCGCGGGCCAATTTTGTCCACCAGCAGGCCGGCAATCGGTCCCAGCGCCCAACCTAACGGCCTCGGCAGCGTGAACGCCCAAGACATCTGGGGAGGCGCCCAGCCGAAGTTCTGTGAAAAAACCGCCGCCCACACCGGAAGGGCGTGGAGCAGCGGCACCGTCGCAACCGCCATGATGACGGCGCCAATGCTTGCCAGCCACCATCCGTAGAACCGGCGGCGCCCGGTTTGCTCCGGTGCAGAGGCGGACGCCGAGCCGGGGTCAGCCGTCATCAATTATCCGCAGACGTACTGGCCCCCTGCGTCACCAGCCGCTGCACGTCGGCGCGGCGTCGCTGGGAGGGCGACAGGCGCGGGTTGCCCAGGAACAGGAACATGATGGAGCCCACCGCGCTCACGGCCGCGATGGAGGCCAGGGGCAGCGTGTAGCTGCCGGTGATGAACTCCTGCATCCACGCGACGTAGGGCACCACCACGATAAACATTATGTTCATCGGTATCATCGATATGCCGGTGATACGGGCAAAGTTGCTGCGACCGAAATACACGCCGCGAATGGCGGTGGTCAGGGGCGTTCTGCCGCCGAATCCGATGCCCATCAGCACGGCGAACAGGTAAAACATCGGCAGCGCATTGGCGTTCAGCAGGACGACCATGGCGATGGATTGCAGGAAGGAAAAGCCGAAGATGGCCAACCGGATCGGTACGCGGTCGCCGACTATTCCGCCCACCAGGATGAAGGCAGTAGACACGGCGGTCTGCGCCGCGATGACCCCGCTGATTTCCGGCAGCCCAGACCCACGTTCCACCATCAGCAGACCCAGGTAGAACATGACGCTGATGATGATGATGGACGAACTGGCGTGGCCCATGGTGATCAGCCAGAAGGCGCGCGTTCGGATCGCCTCCTGCCAGGTGTAATCCGGGGCCACGGATCCAGCGCCGTTGGCGGTGCGTTGCCGGCCGGGCGACGCGGCCGTTTCGGGGTCAATGCCGTCGGGATGCTGGCCATAATCCTCGGGGCGGTTGCGCACCAGCATGGACAGGGGCACCGAGGCCACCAGCCCGATTGCGCCAACCAGCAGGGCGGTATTCTGCCACCCGAGGCGGCCCGGTATCTCCACGCCGGCTTTGACGTCCCAACCCATTGTCCATGCCATCAGCGGCACGACGAAAACGCCACCGATGCCAAAGCCCAGCATGGGTATGGACATCGCGGTGGAGCGGCGCAGTCGGAACCAATTGTTAAGCGCGGTGTTGGCCGGCAGCCAGGAGCCCAAGCCCGCGCCGAGGCTGACCACCACGAAAGCCAGGTAGAACATCCACAGGCTGTCGGTCCGGCTGAAAATCACAAAACCGCCGGCGAATATCACCAGGCCGATGGCGACCATCTTGCGCGGCCCCAGCTTGTCCACGCACCAGCCGGCGATGGGACCCATCACCGTGCCCTCCACGCGCGTCAACGTGAAGGCCCACGACAACTGGAAAGGGGTCCAGCCGAAATTCTGCGACAGAACCGGCAGCCACAGCGAGAGAGCCTGGAACAGCGGCACGGTCCCGATCACCATGATCAGGCCGCCGATGACGGCCAGCCACCATCCGTAAAATATTCCGCGCGCCAACCGGA
The DNA here is from genome assembly GCA_028873965.1 of Chloroflexota bacterium. GTDB lineage: Bacteria > Chloroflexota > Dehalococcoidia > Lucifugimonadales > UBA3495 > Bin87. The sequence continues at coordinate 261,719 of JAPPMU010000059.1, read as the reverse complement.
TCGGATGGGCCAGCTCGCTCGCCTGAATCAATTACCTGCTCCCGTTACGTTGCGATAATCGCAATCCAATCCGCCGATTCGGCGAACCCGACGCGCCAATTATACTCCACCCGAAAGTGGTATCCGTGTTTCAAATATGTAAAACCTCATGATATTGGGGGATCGTTGCACATTGGGGAACGGTATCCACGTTTGAACAGGCGTGTTGCCCGGTGAGCGATTCCAGCGTTCGAATCCGGCGAACACGTTGGCGCCGGCTCCGGTCGGTGCCGGGGCCGGCGCTTGGTGGGCTCAGGGAGTCTGGTTTGAGCAGCTGCGTTAGCAGGTGTGGGCGCCCCCTTCGTCGTACAGGTGGCAAGCGGTAGCGTGGCCGGGGCTGTATTCGGTCAGGGTCGGCACATCAACAGAGCAGCGTTCCATGACGAACGGACAACGGGGATGGAAGGTGCACCCCGACGGCGGGTTCAGCGGCGACGGCACCTCTCCGGTAAGCACTATCTCTTCGCGCTGACGCCTGGGGTGGGCCGGCAGAGAAGCGGAGATGAGGGCCCGGGTGTACGGGTGCTGCGCGTTGGTGAACAGCTCGATGGGTGGCGCTTCCTCTACGATCTTCCCGAGGTACATGACGCCCACCATGTGGCTCATGTAGCGCACGGTGGCCAGATTGTGCGCGATCAGGAGATAGCTGAGCTCGTAGGTGGACTGGAGTGCCTTCAGCAAGTTCAAAATCTGCGCGCGTATTGATACGTCCAGGGCCGACACCGGCTCGTCGAGCACGATGAGCTTGGGACGGGTGGACAACGCCCGTGCGATGGCGATCCGCTGGCGCTGGCCGCCGCTGAACTCGTGGGGATACCGCTCGGCGTGGAACGGGTGCAGTCCGACCACCTGCAGCAGTTCCTGAACCTGGGCGCGCACCGCGGACCGGCTGAGCCGCTGGTGAGTGATCAGGGGCTCCGAGACGATCTGGTCCACCCGCATCCTGGGGTTCAACGAGCTCCACGGGTCCTGGAACACAGCCTGCACCGAGGCCTTGAAGTTTCGCCGCTCGGCTCCGGAGAATTGGTTCATGGGACGGTCATCGAAATAGATATTGCCTTCGGTGGGCTGGTCCGCCATGAGCAACATGCGGCTGGTGGTGGTTTTCCCGCAGCCCGATTCTCCGACCAGGCTGTACGTCTCGCCCGGCATGATGTTGATTGAGATGCCGTCAACCGCCTTGACCGTCCCGGTCCGCCGTCGGAGCACGTTGCCCCGGTAAACCGGGAAGTGGCGGCGTATGCCCTCCAGTCTGACCAGCGGCTGTTCGCTGGCGCCGGTTGAAGATCCCGTGGTTTCAGCAACAGTCGTAACCATTATTCCGCCCTCCAGCATCGCGACACGTGCCCCGGCGCCACCGTGAATTCCAGGGGGTATTCCTGGCAGCGCTCCCACGCATGGGGACAGCGCGGCGCAAAGGAGCAACCCTCCGGCAGGGCGTCCAGAGACGGCGGCTGGCCCTCGATCGAAGGCAACGTGTCAACGTCGGTGTCGAGGTCGGGAACGGATTCCAACAACGCCTCGGTGTAGGGATGGGCCGGCCGGTCGAACATGTCCTCCACGTCGGACTGCTCCACGATGCGTCCCGCGTACATGACGGCCACGCGGTCACACATCCTGGCGACAATGCCGAAGTCGTGGGTGATGAATATAATCGCCGCGCCCGTCTGCTCCTGGATGTCCTTGAGAAGGCGGAGGTACTGCAACTGAATGGTTGCGTCCAGAGAAGTGGTCGGCTCGTCGGCGATCAGCAGATTGGGCGCGCGGGCAATGGATATCGCTCCGACCACCCGTTGGCGCATTCCGCCGCTCATCTGGTGGGGGAAGTTGGTCAGGCGGTCCTCGGCTGCCGGGATCCGGACATTTTCCAGGAGCCGCATCGCCCGGTCGCGCAGGGAACGCCTGGGCTCGTTGTACTCGAGGCGCAGGGTTTCCATCAATTGATCTCCCACGGTGAACACCGGATTCAGGGATGTCAGCGGGTCCTGCATGACCATGCAGATGCCCGATCCGCGAATATCGCGCATTTCGCCGGGGCTCTTTTCCAACAGGTTTTCGCCCAGGTAGTTGATGCTTCCCCCGACGATGCGGCCCGGGTGCGGCACCATTCCCAGGATGGACCAGGCCGTCATGCTCTTGCCGGAGCCCGACTCGCCGACGATGCCCAGGGTTTCGCCGCGCTTCAGTTGGAAGCTGATGCCGTCCACCGCTTTCACCACGCCGGTGCGCGTGAAAAAGTGAGTCTGCAAATCCTGCACGCGCAGGATTACGTCGTCTGTCATCCATTCACCTATTTGTTGAAGCGCCGGCCAATTGAAAATTCTCGTCGCTCATCGCGGCAATTTTCCGTCGGGGCCGGCACTTTATGTCACTGCGAGAGGCAAGCGCCGTATCAACCGAGTAAGCCGCCGGGTAGCGCCATGGTCACGATCGCCGACCGACAGGAATGGCGTTTTCCACCGCGCCGAGCCGGTTTCCCGCTGTGGGGCAATCATTATACCGTAAGGGTGCGAAGACAGAGCCCGGATTACGTTCGACCACACGGCAAGGGGCGCCGGTCAGCTCTCCGCGACAGTTGCTCGCAGGGTCTTCCCAGTCAGCTCACCGAGGCGGGCCGCCGTTATGGTGTTGCCCAGTTCTCGACCGCCCGGGGCCGAAACGCGAACGTAGTTGTCGGTGAGCCCACTCCAGAGCATGGTCCCACTATCGAGAGGCTTGGCGGTTTCCCACAACACGGGCCGAACCTGCCCCTGCATCCGCACGCGGAACTCCTGGAACCCGACCGCGGCCGCGGCGGTCAACTCGGCGGCGCGGCGGCGCTTGTCCGGTGGAGGAACGTGATCCCGCATGTGGAACGCCGAGGTGCCGGGGCGTTGGGAGTAAGGAAAAACGTGGGCGTCGGCGAACTTAATCTCGCGCACCAGGCACAGGCCCACGGCGTGGTCCCGCTCGGTTTCGCCGGGGAACCCGGCGATGACGTCGGTGGTGACACCGGCGTTGGGCACCCGTTCACGGATGGTATCAACGGCTCGGCGGAAGGTGTCGGTATCGTACCGGCGGCGCATGGCCTTGAGCACGTTGTCGCTGCCGCTCTGCAACGGCACGTGGAAGTGCGGGCAGATGCGTGGGTCCTCCCAACGGGCCAAGAGGTCCGAGCTGATTTCGTGGGCCTGCAGCGAAGAAACGCGCAGCCGGGGCAGGTCGGTTTCGCCCAGGATACGGTCCAGCAACGCCGGCAAATCCACGCCTTGAAGATCGAATCCATAGGTGCCCAATTGCGTTCCGGTGAGAGTGATTTCCTTGAAACCGGCGGCCATATGCCGCTGCACCGTATCGACGATTTCAGCAGGGGGGATACTACGTTCGCGCCCCCTTACTTTCGGTACGATGCAGTAGGCGCAGACCTGGTCGCAGCCCTCCTGGATTTTGACCATCGCCCGGCTGCGCCGCAGGATGCCTCCGGGAACCGGGTCATCGTTACCCTCTTGAGCACGGGCGGCGATGCCACGGCGCTTTGCGCTGGCAGAAACAGCCATTGTCACCAGGTCGGGTTTTGACCGATTACCCACAATCAGGGACACTTCGGGGATGCGCCGCAGCTCCTCCTGCGCCCGCTCGGGATAGCATCCGGCGGCGACGACCACCGCTTCCGGATTGGCCCGGTGGGCGGCGCGCAACGCCTGGCGAGCCTTTGAGTCCGCGGTGGCGGTCACCGTGCAGGTGTTCACGACGATGATGTCGGCGTCGCGTCGGCTATCCACCAGCCTGTAGCCGGCGCGGGCGAACTCCTGCGCCAGCACCGCGCTGTCCGCCTGGTTCAGCTTGCACCCGTGGGTCTCAATGGCGACGGTACCGGCAACGGCAACGGGCATACCTGCCGTGCCGGAGCGATCCTTCGCGGATACAGGCGTCACGTGCAGAGTTCCGTCGGTAGCCACGTTTCACCCACCGAAGTCTGCTACATCGTCATCGGGGTCGATGGAGGGCAAAGTATCGTCGCCGCCGGGTATTCGGGCCACCAAGCGGTCGATACCCTCGTCCAGGTCGTCCATGGCGAGGATGAAGTAGTCGACTCGGGTTCGCCGTTCGCGGACGCGCTCGGCGGTTTCCGCCAGGGCCGACAGGTGGTCAAAGGCGTCGCGGATGTATCGGTCTTTCTCCGCGTCGCCGACGCGTCGCACGAATTCTTTAAGCTTGGCGTCGTCGCCGGCGTCCTCGCCGTACCACAACGCCAGGCCTCGCGATGCCGCGACCAGGCTACCCCAGATCAGGTCTTCAGCCTGGCTCCATTGCCCGCGTTGCATGGCGACATGAGCGGATTCCTGCAACCGCAGGGCCTGGCTGCGGTAGCGGGCAAGGCGGGCGGGCAGCGATCGGGTAGAGGGTGTTGATTGGCGATCAGGCATGGTACGCGTTCGATTTTAGCAGACGTTCGTGGCGGAGCCCCAACGCGGGTAGTACACTGCTATCCGCTGCCTGCCGAATGCGGGCGCCAAACTTCCTGCGCAGAGTGGATTATGACAACTGTATCCCCGTTTCGCCATGTGGCCTACCCGGTTCGCGTTTTCGCCGGCGACGACGCTTTGTCCAACCTTTCGGCGGCAGTGCGGCGGACCGGAGCGGTCCGGCCCTTTGTGGTTTGTGGCCAATCGATTGCCAACCGCACGGATCTGCTGGATCGAGTAACCGAGGCGCTGGGAGAAAAGCCGGCCGGGATATTCGACGGCGTGCAGGCCGGCTCACCCGTGCCTTCGGTGATGCAGGGTGCAGCGATGGCGCAAGAAGCGGGCGCCGACCTGATCATCGCCGTGGGCGGAGGCAGCGCAGTGGTGACTGCCCGGGCCATCATCATCATGCTGGCGGAGGGAGGCCACCCGCGCGATCATGCCACCAAGTATCCGGAGGGACGGCCGCCCGTAAGTCCGCGGCTGATGGCGCCCAAGATACCCAACATCCTGGTGCTGACCACGCCCACCACCGCCGCCACGCGAGCCGGCACCGCCGTCATCGATGCCGACACCGGGCATCGCCTGGAGATGTTCGATCCCAAGACCCGTCCGGCCGCCGTGATCTGGGATTCCGATGCGCTGCTAACCGCGCCGGGGGACCTGTGCATCAGCGCATCGGGCTCGCTGTTCAGCGGGGTGATCAGCGCGCTGCAGGCGCCCCGGGTGAACGCCATGGCAGCGGCGGATCTGCTCTCTGCGCTGGGTCTGCTGGTGGAGAATATTCCATTGGTTCGCAAAACCGATGACGGGAGCGCCCGCGTCAACCTGTGCGTGGCGTCCTTCATGTACAACCGAGCGTGGGACACGGGGGCCAGCGGATCGGCCCTCGGCGTGGTCAGCGCACTGGCGCACAGCCTGGACACCCGGTATCCGGACTGCGATCACGGCGCGGCGTACTCAATAACCACCGGGCCCGGCATGAAGTTCAACCGCGACTTCAACGCGGCCGGGCAGGCGCGGGTAGCAGACGCCCTGGGTGTCCGTGAGCGCGGCGACAGCGATCAGGATGCCGCCGATTCCGCGGCGGCGGCGGTAACCGGGTTTTTCGAAGCCGTCGGTATGCCCGTGCGGCTGCGGGACGTTGGCGTGCCGGCGGAGGGCATCCCCCAGATCGCCGAGGATGCCCTGATCGATTTTGGTCTGCACCGGAACGTGCGACCAGTGAACGGAGCCGAAGAGCTGGAGGCGGTGCTGCGTTCCGCGTGGTAGCGGGGTTAGCCTGACGACGCCGGCGTTTCGTCCCACCAGGCGGCGCCGATGATCTGGCGCACGCTTTCCACTTCCCAGCCAGCGAGCAGTTCTTCGAGTTCGGCCAATATGCGGAACGGGGCGTTCAGGTCCGCCAGGTTCGCGCTGCCGATCTGGACTGCGGTGGCGCCCGCCATGAGGTACTCGGCGGCGTGTCGCCCGGTCATGATGCCGCCCACGCCGATGATTGGAACGTCCACCGCCTGAGCCGCCTTGTGCACCAGCGCCATGGCGATGGGACGCAAAGCCGGGCCTGATAGTCCTCCGTACCCGGTGCCCAACACGGCCCGCCCGGTTTCCACGTCGACGTGCATCGCCGGGATGGTGTTGGAGATGGTGAGCGCGTCGGCGCCGGCCTCCACCGCGGCAGCGGCGATTTCGGTGATGTCCGGCACGTTGGGGGACAGTTTGGCCCATATTGGCAGATCCGTTTGACGGCGCACTCCGCTCACGGCCGCCTCCGTCAGTTTGGGGTGATGGCTGAACATCGCGCCGTCGTCCACGTTGGGGCAACTGAGGTTCAGTTCAATCGCCGAAAAACCTTTCACCCCTCGGGTGAACGAGGCCATCTCCTCCCATTGCTCGGGCAAGTCGCCGGCCATGCTCATCACGATGTTTGCGTCCAATTCCGCCCATTGTGGAGCCAATTCCGCCATCGCCGCTTCGATTCCGGGATTGGTCAGGCCCACCGAGTTCAGCAAGGTGGTCTGACCTGCCTCCAGACCTTCCCGGAACGACGCGGGAAACCAACGCGGTTCCGGGTTGCCCAGTCGTGCGTTGCGGGTGAAGGTCTTGGGCAATACCGCGCCCAGAGACGCCAGTGGAACGTCCGGAGCCAGCCCGCGCCCGTACCCGTCGTATCCGAAAGTCCCCGACGCGATCATGACTGGATTACACAACGGCAATCCTTCGGGTTTGCTCGGCGCCAGATTGACGGACAGGTCCATGGCTTTCAGGTCCTCCTTCAGCATGAAGTAGGGGCGAATTTCAATTCGCCCCTACCGGTTACCGCGAGTGTTTCGCCATTACAGGCGCGGGATATCCTCGTCCTCCTCTTCGAAGGGGGAGAAGATCCGTGACGCGCTCAACTCCACTTCCCGGTCGATTTCGGAATCGCTCTCGGTCAGGGATTGGGCCCTCCGCACCAGTTCGTCCTCTTCTTCCGCGGTCCTGATCTGGAAGCCGGCGTCGCCGATGCCCGTGCCGCCAAATTGCGACAGGGTCTGCCCGGCGATCAGCTCCTCGTCGATCAGCTCGTCCGCGCCGTTGAGTCCGGCGAACTCTTCGGGTATGTCACCGTCGCCGGAGAGCCAGGACGGGGCCAATTCGCCGGCAAAGTCGTCCATGACCTCCCGGAGCGCGAACTCGTGCTCCGCCTGCAGCAGAGAATCCAGCCGCGCCGGGATCAAACGGCCGATGATCACGTTCTCCTTGAGGCCGCGCAACCAGTCCCGGTCGCTGGCGACCGCAGCCATAGTGAGGACCTTGGTAGTTTCCTGGAATGACGCCTTGGACAGGAAGCTGTCCGTGGTGAGCGCAGCCTTGGAAACGCCCAGCAGCAGCGTCTTCGCCGTGGCCGGCTCGCCGCCCTCGGCCAGCACCTGGGCGTTCTGGTCCTGGAACCGGAACTTGTCCACCACGTCACCGGGGATGAACTCGGTGTCGCCGGCCGTCTCGACCTGCACCCGCCTCAGCATCTGGCGGAGGATGACCTCAATGTGCTTGTCGTGGATGCTCACTCCCTGGGAGCGATAGACTTCCTGCACCTCGTCGACCAGGTAATGCTGCAAGCCTTCAAGGCCCCGGATGTCCAGAAGTTCGCGGAGGTCCAGCGGTCCGTCGACCAGCGCGTCGCCGGCCATCACCTGCTGCCCGTCGGTGACCTTCAGGGTCATCTGGGAGCTCACGTCGTATACGCGGGACTCTTCCTCGCGCCACACGACGGTGACTCCATCGGCGGACACCTCGGCCTCACCCTGGAAATCGGAGCGGATTTCGTTCACCACGTCGGTGTTTGCCAACGCGGCGCTGGACTCGCCTTCGCCGTCGGTTGTTGCCGAGGATTGGGTGTTCAGCACCACGGCCAGCAACTTGCCTTCTTCAACCGGCTCGCCCCGTTCCACCAACCGGATGGCTCCGGAAGGCAGAGCGTAGTCGTGGCGCTCCTCTTCGTCGTAGGTGACCCGGATGCGCCGCGATCCGTTGGGATCTTCCTCGATGGAAATGGCGCCGTCGATATGCGTCAGGACGCCGGCGCCCTTGGGCGGCCGCACCTCGAACAACTCCTGCACCCGGGGCAGACCCGTGGTGATGTCGGAGCCGGCAATACCTCCGGTGTGGAAGGTCCGCATGGTCAGCTGAGTGCCGGGTTCGCCGATGCTCTGGGCGGCGATGACACCCACCGCCTGGCCGATCTCGACAAGCTGGCCGGTAGCCGGCAGCCGTCCGTAGCACATCTGACAGATGCCGCGACGGGTCTGGCAGGTCAATGGGGAGCGAACCGGCACCCGGTCGATGCCGGCATCGCGGATGGCCACAGCCACACCCTCGTCGATCATCTCATTCCGATCGACGATGATCTCGCCACTAACCGGGTTGGCGATCACGTCACCGGCCATGCGGCCGACGATGCGTTCCGGCAGATTGGACAGAGTGGGATCGTTGGGCCGCGGCTCGACATAGAAGGGTTCGGCGAACTCGCAGTCCGATTCCTGAACGATCACTTCCTGGGAAACGTCGACCAACCGGCGGGTCAGGTAACCGCTGTCCGCGGTTCGCAGGGCCGTGTCCGTAAGACCCTTGCGGGCGCCGTGGGTGGAGATGAAGTACTCCAGGGCCGTCAGGCCTTCGCGGAAACTGGACTTGACCGGCCGCTCGATGATGCGGCCTTCAGGGTCGCTCATCAGGCCGCGCATACCGGCCATCTGCTTGATCTGCGAGATGTTACCCTTGGCGCCCGACTTGGCCATCACGGCGACGCCGCCGTAGTTGGCCATCTCGGCCTCCACCACCTGCTGCATGTCGTCGGACGCCTGCGTCCAGGTGTCGATGATCCGCTCGTACTTTTCCTCCTCCGTCATCATTCCCATCATGAAGTTGTCTTCGTGCTCGGCAACTTTCTGGCCCGCCGAGTCGAGGATGTCCCTCTTCCGCTCCGACACCTGAATGTCGTTGATGGCGATGGTAATGCCGGACTTGGTCGCGTAGTAGAAGCCCATCTCCTTGATGCTGTCCAGGGCTATCGCAGTCTCTTCGTTGGACAGGTTGCGGTAGAGTTCTGAAGTGAGGTCCTTGATGGCGCCCCGGTCCATCAACTGGTTCTTGTATCCCAGGGCGTCCGGGATGGTTTCGTTGAAGATGAGGCGGCCCATGGTGGTCTCGATCTTGCCATCGGCGCCGGGCACCTTCAGCACCGTGATCGGGGCGCGGAGGTCCAGCTGCCCATCCGAGTAGGCGATGCGGGCTTCGTCGATGTCGTAGAACACTCCGCCGGCGCCCTTGGCTTCCGGCGCCAGTTCCGTCAGGTAGTAGCAGCCCATCACCATGTCAAGGGTGGGAGCGACGAGGGGGTCGCCCGACGCCGGGGACAGCATGTTGTTGGTGCTCAACATGACCGAGCCGGTTTCGTAAACCGCCATGGCCGACAGGGGTACGTGTACCGCCATCTGGTCGCCGTCGAAGTCCGCGTTGAACGCCGAACACACGAGCGGGTGCAACTGGATCGCGCTGCCCTCGATGAGGACCGGCTTGAAGGCCTGGATGCCCAACCGGTGCAGGGTGGGCGCCCGGTTCAACATCACCGGGCGGTCCTTGATGACGTCTTCGAGGATATGCCAAACCTCCGGCGAGGATCGCTCAACCATGCGCTTGGCGGCCTTGATGTTGGGCGCCAGGGCGTTCAGCACGAGGCGGTGCATCACGAACGGCTTGAACAACTCCAGGGCCATGCGCTTGGGCAGGCCGCACTCGTCCATTTTCAGCTCGGGACCGACCACGATCACCGAACGTCCGGAGTAGTCCACCCGCTTGCCCAGAAGGTTCTGCCGGAACCGGCCCTGTTTGCCCTTGAGAAGATCGCTCAGGGATTTGAGCGCGTGATCGCGCTTGCCCTTGACGGCCTTGCCCTGCCGACCGTTGTCGATCAGCGAATCGACGGCTTCCTGAAGCATGCGCTTTTCGTTCCGAATCATCAGACCCGGAGCGCGCATGCTGGCGAAGCGCTTGAGCCGGTGGTTGCGGGAGAGCACGCGCCGGTACAGATCATTCAGGTCGCTGGTAGCAAACCGGCCGCCATCCAACTGCACCATGGGCCGCAGCTCCGGTGGGAGCACCGGGAGCACGGTCATGATCATGTCCTGCATCCGGTTTTCGCTGCGACGGAAGGTTTCCAGCAGGCGCATGCGCTTGCCGGCCTTGGTGCGGATCTGCGAGGACGTGGCACGCATTTCCAGTTCGGTGTAATACCGCTCCTGGTCCAGGTCCAGGTCCAGCAACTTCAGGAATTCGAGAATCGGCTCGGCGCCCATCTCGGCGTCGAATGCCTCGGCCCAGAAGGGCTTCAACCGGTCGTAACGGCTGGTGGAAAGGGTGGTCAGGTGCAAGCCCGGCGAGCCGCTGCGGGCGATGTAGAACTCGTCCGGCAGCTCGGTCTCGCTACGTGCCGCCGCCGGCAGCTTCAAGTCGTCCCACAGCCACTCCACGTCAATGCTGCGCGGTCGCTGGGATGGGTCCCAACGTAGCCACCGCATGGCCTGGATCAAGTCCACGGCTTCCTTGCGTCGCTCGGAGACGGCGCGCAAGAGATAATCATCGACAACGCCGATGAGGTCGCGGAGCACCGGCAATTGTCGTCGCCACAGCGAGATTTCCTTTTGCTGATCCTCCGGCGTGATGTCGGTTTGAATGAACTCGATGCGGTCTTCCAATTCGCCGATCACTTTCATGTCGACGCTGTCAGACTGCAAACGGTCCAGCAGCGCGTTGAATGCCGGCAGGTTCCAGCCACGTCCTTCGGGGTTGTCATCCGAGCGGCGGTAGTTCCAGCTGCGGACCGCCTCTTCGACGGTGGCCAAGGCGTGCTCGATCTCCGCCAGGTCGTCCGACAACGGCTGCTGGGCGGTCGGTCCGAAGGACGCAGAACCCACGCCGGTCACCGCGGCGGCTACGCCGCTGACGGCGGGCACCAAGGCTTCTTCGTAAACGGCAGCGATGTCGTCGCGCAGGCGTTCCACGGCGTCAACCAGGTCATCCTGCAACTCCTCGCCGGGATCGCCATGCCAGGCGTTGAAGGCGTCAACCACGGCCCGGGCGTGCGAGGATTGCTGTTCCAACGCATCCGAGATGGGTATGCTGCCGTGGTGAAGGCCCGAGATCGCCACCGCGACCTGGTCGCCCTCGATTGCGGCCAAGGCCAACTTGTCGGGGGAGTCGATGACACCTTCAGCCAACAGCAACTGGCCGACCGCGTAAGTCGCCTGTTCGGCCTTTGCGCCTTCCGCGGCCAGGGCCAGAAGGCACTCCAAATCGGCCGTGAAATCACCTTCCTCGGAATCCGGTGCGCCGGTCAGGCGATCCAGCGCAGCCTTGGCCGCGGCGACTGCCTGCGGAAGGGTTTCCGACGGGGCGGTGATGATCGACACGGCCTCGTGCAGGCTGCCTTCCAGCGCCCAATCACCAACACGGTCCCAGATGCGCTGCCACGCGCCGTAGGCAACCGCCAAAGGCCCTTCATGCAGTTCGTCGACTTCCGTGCTGTGCCGCTCCAGCTGCTCACGCATCAGGTCGATGTCGACCTGGTTGATCACGTAGGCGGAGTAATAGAGAACGCGGGTGAGGTCCGACAGTTTCAGGTCAAGCGCCAGGCTCATCACGCTGGGCGTATTCTTGACGAACCAGATGTTGGCCACCGGCGCGGCGAGGGCGATATGTCCCAGCCGCTGGCGTCGGACGTTTGCCCGCGTGACCTCAACGCCACAGCGGTCGCACACGACGCCCTTGTACTTCTGGCGCTTGTACTTGCCGCACTGGCATTCCCAGTCCTTAGTGGGGCCGAAGATTCGCTCGCAGAACAGTCCATCCTTTTCAGGCCGCTGCGTGCGGTAGTTGATGGTTTCGCCCTTCTGGACCTCGCCTGAGGACCATCCGGTGATCTGCTCGGGCGAGGCGATGGAAATGCGGATTGCGTTGAAATCGGATGAAGTGGCTTCGCGGTTGTCCAGCATTCTGACCATAATCTAGTTGACCTCCGCGGTGAAGAGATAGTCGTCTTCGCCAGGCAGACCCAGGCTGCCGTCTTCCTGCTCCTCTTCGTCCTCCAGTCTCACGTTCAGCCCCAGGCTCTGGAGCTCTTTGAGCAGGACGTTGAAGGATTCAGGAATGCCGGGCTGCGTGATGGGATTGCCCTTGACGATGGATTCGTAGGTGTTTACCCGACCCGTAACGTCGTCGGATTTGATCGTCAGCACCTCCTGGAGGTTGTGCGCGGCCGAGTAGGCTTCCAGGGCCCAAACTTCCATCTCACCGAAACGCTGGCCGCCGAACTGGGCCTTACCGCCCAGGGGCTGCTGGGTGATCATGGAGTAGGGGCCGGTGGACCTGGCGTGGATTTTGTCCTCCACCAGGTGGATCAATTTCAGCATGTAGATGCTGCCGACGGCGACGGGTTGGTCGAAAGGCTCGCCCGACCTGCCGTCGTAAAGTTGGAACTTGGCGAACGTGGGCGGCGAGATCAGTTGATCACGGTGCACGTCCAGCGCCATCTGGTGGAGTTCGGGCAAGCTGAGCCCGTCGGGGTTCTCGCCGGCCACGTCCCTGAGCCAGAGGTACAGGCACGCCTCGCGCGCATGGCCGTGCTGGGTTTCATCGTAGATGGCTTCCGGATCGAATCCCTGCTCGCGCAGCCAGGCGTACACCTTCCTGAGATCGATTTCCCCTTCAGGATCGGCGCTGTTGTCAGCGGCTTTGGCCTGCTCGGCGAACCACCAGCGCGCCAGCGAGTCTTCGATGTTGTTGTCGTCGGCGCCTTCGAACACGGGAGTAAGAGCCTGGAAGTTCAGGCTCCGCGCCGCCCAGCCCAGATGGCTTTCCAGCACCTGGCCCAGGTTCATGCGCGAAGGCACGCCGATGGGGTTGAGGATGATGTCCACCGGCGTCCCGTCGGGCAGGAATGGCATGTCCTCTTCGGGCAGAATGCGTGACACCACGCCCTTGTTGCCGTGTCGACCGGCCATCTTGTCGCCCACGGAGATCTTGCGGGTTTGGGCCACCCAGACGCGGATGGCCTCGTTTACGTCCGGAGGTAATTGGTCTCCGGGCTGCTCATCGCCGCGCTTTTCACGGCTGAGAGCCTTCACGCCGATGACCTTGCCCCGCTGGCCGTGCGGAACCCGCAGGGACGTGTCGCGGACATCCTTGGACTTTTCGCCGAAGATGGCGCGCAGCAGGCGTTCCTCAGCCGTCATTTCAGTTTCGCCCTTGGGAGTGACCTTGCCGACGAGGATGTCGCCGGGGCCAACGTCGGCGCCGATCCTGATGATCCCGCGTTCGTCCAGGTCCCTCAGATTGCCTTCACCCACGTTGGGAATGTCACGGGTGATTTCTTCGTCGCCCAGCTTGGTCGACCGGCTTTCAACCTCGTACTTCTCAATGTGGACGGAGGTGAACTGGTCGTCCTTGACCAGGCGTTCACTGATGATGATGGCGTCCTCGTAGTTGTAGCCTTCCCAGGACATGAACGCCACGAGCACGTTCTGGCCCAAAGCCAGTTCGCCGCCGTCGGTGGACGAGCTATCGGCCAGCGTGTCTCCCACGTTGACGTGGTCTCCTTTCTGGACGACGGGCCGCTGGTTCAGGCAGGTGCCCTGGTTGGTCCTCGCGAACTTGACCAGACGGTGGGAGTGCTCGCGGCCAGCGTCGTCCACGACGACGATCTCGCGACCGTTCACGGACACTACCGAGCCCTGGACGCGCGACAGAAGCACCTGTCCGCTATCCCGCGCGACGCGGCTTTCGATGCCGGTGCCGACGATGGGCGCCTGCGGTTGGAGCAGTGGCACCGCTTGCCGCTGCATGTTGCAGCCCATCAGCGCGCGGTTGGCGTCGTCGTGTTCAAGGAACGGGATCAACGCGGCTGACACGCTCATGATCTGGAGCGGAGATACGTCGGCGTATTCCACCGTGGCCGGGGAGGCCAGACGATAGTTGTCTCCCTCGCGCACCTCGACCAACTCGTCGGTGAACTGGTACAGATCGTCAAAACCGGAGTTGGCTTGCGCGATCCGATACTGCTCTTCAAGGTCGGCGGTCAGGTACTGGACGCTGTCGGGACGAGTGTCAACAAATGGCGCGACATCGATGGCGAGGTCTCCGGACAGCCGCCGGAGCCGGCGCCAATGCTCTTCGGTGATCGTATCACCGGCTGCGACGATAACTTCACCTTTGCGGGTCCTGATGTCTGCGGCCACTTTGTGCCCGATGGGATCGAAATATCCGGGCAATCCGGGAGTGCGGCAATCGCCCAGCCACAACTGTTTGATTACAGGCCAATACGGGGTCTCGATGAACCCCAGCCGGTCAATGCGGGCATAGGCGGCCAAGCTGCTCAACAGGCCGATATTGGCTCCTTCCGGTGTCTCGATGGGACAGATGCGACCGTAGTGCGACGCGTGGACGTCACGCACGTCGAAGCCCGCCCGTTCCCGGGTGAGGCCGCCGCGGCCCAACGCGGAGAGGCGGCGCTTGTGGGTCAGCTCCGCCAGCGGGTTGGTCTGGTCCATGAACTGCGACAGCTTGTCGCCGCCGAAGAACTCCCTGATGGCGCCGGTCACCGGCCGCACGTTCACCAGCTTCGCCGGCACGGCGTCCTCGGGTTTTTCCAGGCGGCCGACCCGGTCCTGGAACATCCGGTGCATGCGGAGCAGGCCAATGCGAACCTGATCGCGCATCAGTTCGCCGGCCACGCGCACCCGGCGGTTGCCCAGGTGGTCGATGTTGTCCCGGGGCTCGCCGTTGGCGGCGTGTTGCGTGATCAGCGCTTCCAGCGTGTCGACGATGTCCATCAGGTCAAGCACGCGGCGCTCGTCCAATTCGATGCCCGGCAGGTTGAACCGCACCTTGTGCATATTGCCGTTGGCACCGCAATTCACCTCGGTTACCACGCCGACGATGCGCGAAGCCCGAGCGCGAACCGGCGTGAGCTGCCACGACTGGAGCGGACCCTGGCTGACGCGCTCGGCGTAGATCAACTGGCCCGCTTCGACGATGCTCTCGCCGGCCAGAAAACGGTTCTTCATAATGGCGACTTCGCCGTGGGTGATGGCGTCGTCGGACGCGGAACCGCCGAAGATCGGTTGCGTGGCAACGGCCACCGGATCTCCCAGCGTCTCGGTGACCTGCTGTTGGACCCGAACCGTGCGGGCGCCGTCTTCCAGCGTTCCGATTAGAGACAGGAGTGTACCGGCGTTGGCGGCGTCGTAGGTCTCGACGCGAACGGTCTGCTCGTCGTCTGACTGTCCTTCGAACAGGTTGACGGGTACGATCAGCCGATCGGCTCGTCGCGCCAGGTAACCGTAGTTGATCAGGGCGTCGACATCACGGTCTGAAAGTATCCGGTGCTCCCGTCCCGACGCCTCGAAAATTTCCGCGGGCGTGGCTCCTTCGCTGTTCTCCGCTCGGTTGCGCACGAGGTCGAGGATGTTCTTCTGGTGTTCGGTCAGGATCTGCGAGCTGGATCGGCCCAGGCGCTGGTCGACCTTGATGCGACCGACTTCGCCGAGGTCGAAACGCCGGCCGTCGTAGAAGTGGTTCAGCACGAAGGTGCACGCAGCATCGACCTGCACGGCCGGTTCGCCGGGGCGCAGCCACTTGTAAAGGTTGCGCTGCGCCAGGCCGATGCGATACGCCTGCTGGCTGTCGAACTCGCGGTCGGGGTGCATCCGGTCCCACAGCGACCTGAGTTCCTCGTCGCGCGGGTTGTAATCTCGGTCTTCGGCGGGCTCGGCGCCGGCGACAAACCGCCGGCATTCGTGGTTGTCCACTTCCTCGAACAACGCCCGCATCTCTTCGGCGCTGACGATGCCAAGGGCGTAAAGGAATGTCGAAACACCCATGCGGCGTCGGCGGTCAACGCTGACCGTGATCGTTTCCGGAAGGTTGCGGCGACGGGCGTAGTAGTGGGTCCAGGTGGAAAGCTCGATGCGAGCGCCGCGGCTGGCCGATATGCGGGCCTTGTAGTACCAGTTCTCCAGCTTTCCGCATTCGGGACACGCCGGGTCCTGAGAAGGCTCGCGTTCGAAGTACACGCCGGGGGCGCGCTGGAGTTGGCTGACGAGCACCCGCTCGGCGCCGTTGATGATGAAAGTGCCGGTTTCGGTCATCATCGGCACGTCGCCGAAGAAGATGTCCGATTCGGTGATCTCGCCCGTTTCCTGGTCTCGCAACTGCGCTTTGACGTACAACGGCTGGGAAAAGGTGATCTCGCGCTCCCGGCATTCCTCCGGGCTGAACTGCGGCGCGTCGAACCAGTGATCCAGGAAATACAGCTCGAACCGCTCGGCGCGGCGCGACGCTTCGCCATTGGCGAAACGCCGGGTGATGCCGGCGACGATGGGCGAGCAGTCCCGGAAAGTTTCTGCCAGTCCGTTTGTCTTGAACCAGTCGAATGACTCGATCTGGCTTCTAATGAGATTGGGCACGTCCAGAACGTTCGCGATGCTGGAATCCGAGTAGGTTTTCACGTCGCGAGCGGACAGACCGCGTTCGTTCCTGCCTGAGCGTTTACGGGTCAAGACCATGAAACGACCCTCCTGACGGGTGCGCGGTGGGTGATTAAAGGAATTTTGCCTGCTCCTCCGTAGTTCACGAGCAGACACGAAGACACGGCCTGCCTATCCCGGCAAGCCGCATCAATGGGCCAGTTAAAACTGAGGGGGCAGGCGGAGTTTCAAAAAATTGAGGTTATCAGCATTTTGCGCATATATTGAAAGCGTCGATAGGGTAAACGATTTGGAACAGATTTGTCAATCCGAAACCCGACGAGTTCGAGCCTTTCCAAAGTCATCGTCAGAATCAGGATGCACTGGATTAGAGGATTTTCAAGATTGCGGTCACGCTCAGCGCCATCTACTCAATCGGGATAATCCCCAAATCCGGCAAACCCTGATTCTGAAGATTTCATCCGCCTCCGCCCCGAACTTCGAGGCTGGGTTTGGTCATCTCCTCCGGGTTGAGCAGGGCGTCAAGTTCCGCTTCGCTGAGGGAGGTGTCGCTGCGTGCGATCTCCCGAATCGTGCCGCCCGTTTCGGCGGCTTTCTTGGCGATACCCGCGGCCGCGTCGTATCCGATGGACGGGGCCAACGCGGTGCCCAGCATCAGGCCCTTTTCCACCATGGCGGGGCCGGTTTCGGTAGCGGTGATGCCGACCACGCACTGGTCGGCGAAATTGCCCGCGGAAGCGGCCAGCAACGACACCGACTGGAGCAGGTTGTACGCGGCGAGAGGCATCATCGTGTTCAGCTCGAAATACCCCCCGGCTCCGGCAAGGGCGACCGCCGCGTCATTGCCCACCACGTGCGCAGCGACCTGGATCACCGACTCCGAAATCACCGGGTTGACTTTGCCCGGCATGATGCTGCTGCCCGGCTGAACTTCCGGCACGTTGATTTCGCCCAGGCCGGCGCGGGGCCCGCATCCCAGGAAGCGGATGTCGTTGGCGATCTTGTGCAGGCTGATGGCCACTGTCTTCAATTGGCCGCTGGCTTCGACTATCCCGTCCAGCGCGGATTGCGCCTGGAAGTGGTTCCCGGTTTCGCGGATGGAAACCCCGGTCATTTCGGCGAGCCGGGTGCAGGTCCGTTGCGAGAACTCCGGATGCGTGTTCACGCCGGTGCCCACCGCGGTGCCCCCTAGGGCCACCTCCGCCAGGGCTTCCTGGGCCCGGCGGACCCGCGTGACACTGTATTCCGCTTGTCCGGCGTAGCCGCCGAACTCCTGGCCCAGCCGAACCGGCGTCGCGTCCTGCAAGTGGGTTCGTCCCGTCTTGATGATCGGCCAGAACTCGTCGGCTTTCGCCTGCAATGCTGACCGCAGCGACTCCAGCGCCGGTTCCAGGTCTTCTTTCATGCCCAGAAGGGCCGCCAGGTGAATCGCGGTGGGAATCACGTCGTTGGAAGATTGCCCCAGGTTCACGTTGTCGTTGGGGTGCACCAGACGCGAGCCCAGGTCGCCGCCCAGGATTTGCGAGGCGCGGTTGGCGATAACCTCGTTGGCGTTGGTGTTGGTCGAGGTACCCGAGCCGGTTTGGAAAATGTCCAGCACGAAATGATCATCGTGCTTGCCGTCCGCGACTTCCTGGGCCGCCTGGACGATGGCATTCCCGACCGTGGGGTCGAGGACGTCCAAGTCCATGTTGGTCTGAGCGGCGGCCAGTTTTATGAGCCCGAGGGCCCGTATGAACTGCCGGGGAAAGCGCAGGTCGCTGATGGGAAAGTTCAGGACCGCCCGCATGGTTGACGCGCCGTAAAGAGCGTCGGCGGGGACCTCCATTTCACCCATGGAGTCGCGTTCGATGCGAGTTGCGGAAGTAGTCATCGCTTGGTGCCGTCCTCTGTTGCTTTGGTTGCCTTTTGTAAAAGTGGCGTGAGCGCCAATCCGACGCGGAGGCCGCGTTACTTGCCTTCTTTGATGAAGTCCGCCACCCGCTCGGCGATCATGATCGTCGTGGCGTTGGTGTTGGCGCGGATCACGTCAGGCATCACCGACGCGTCGACCACGCGGATGTTCTCCATGCCGTAGACCCGACAATACTGGTCAACCACGGCGTCCAGATCCGAGCCGGGGCCCATTTTGCAGGTGCCGGACGAATGGTGCTGGGTGTAGGCGTTGCGCAACATCCACTGGTCCAACGCGGCGTTGGATGCCAGGTCCTCGTCCGTTGGCGACAGGCGCTCGGCGACGAATTCGCGGAATGTGGGCTGCTCTGCTATCTGCAAGCCCAAACGCACCGCGGCCCGCAGACGCTGGCGGTCCACCGGGTCGGACAGATAGTCGTAGAACAGGTCCGGCTGGACGTGCGGGTCGGTGGAGGTCAGACGCAGGCGACCGGCCGTGGCGGCGTTCTGCAGGGCCGCGCTGAACCCGAAGTGGAAATCGTCCGTTTCGATGTTCACGCTGGCCGGGCGATGTTCGCTGGTCATCAGGATCGGCGAAAGCTGGATGTCGCCGCGCGTGCCGGTACCCTCCGGGCTGTACCGCAACGCGACCTGGATGCTGGGGGCTTCCAAGTCCGGCGGGTCGCCGACGCCGCGGAACAGGCTGAACACCGCCGGGTGGTCCCGCAGGTTCTCGCCGACTCCGGTGAGTTCGTGCACCAGCGGTATTCCCATTTCCTGGAGGTGGTCGGCGGGCCCCACTCCCGACAACAACAGGATCTGTGGAGAGCCGATGGCGCCCGCGCTCAGGATGATCTGGTCGCCGTAAACCTCGAATATTTCGCCGCCGCTCTCTGCCTCAATGCCGACGGCGGTCTTGCCCTCGAAGAGCACCCGCCGGGTCACCACGTTGCCCCGCACCGTCAGGTTCATACGGTGCCGGGCCAGGGATAGATAGGTCAACGAGGTGCTCATGCGGACCCCGTCGATGTTGTTCAGCGGGCGGGCAGCCACCCCACCGGAGTCCGGGTGGTTCTGGTCAGGGTCTTCCGGGAACCCAAGTTCGCGGCAGGTGTCGTAGAAAGCCTCGGCGACGGGCAGCCATTCGTGACGCTTGTAGCGGCGCACGGGGATCGGCCCAGAGTTCCCGTGGAAGTCGTCCCCGCCGAAATCGAGGTCGTTCTCCAGCCGGCGGAAATAGGGCAACACCCTGGTGAAAGACCACTCGTCGTTGCCCCAGATGGCCCAGTTGTCGTAGTCCTCGGGCACGCCGCGGAACAGCACCTGGCCGTTGATGCTGGACGAACCGCCCATGGCCTTGCCGCGCGGGATGATGATGGGCTCTTCCTGCTGGGGCGTCCCCTGGGCCAGGTATCCCCAGCTGTGCGGTCCGTACGCGGACCGCCACACGTTATTGCCGTCTTTCAGATCAATCGGCAGGTGTTCGAAATCCGGGTAATCGGGGCCGGCCTCAAGGAGCAAGACCGACACGTTCTGGTCCTCCGTCAGGCGCGACGCCAGCGCGCACCCGGCCGATCCTCCGCCGACGATGATGAAGTCATACTGCAATGGGTTACCTCCCGAGGATCGAATGCCGTTTCGCCAAGTTGTCCTTCACAGGCCGCAGATGTCCAGCAGGCAATTGAAAAAATCGACGTCGTCCATGCCGCCCAGGGTTTCCTCGTGCCGGTCAGCCAGGTGCCGCATGATGCGCGGTGTGTTCATTGGGACCAGCAGTGCGGTGGCGTTGATGCTGATGATGCCGATCATCGGGTACGCCGTGAACCGCCCGGCCGCCTGGGATTGCTGCTCGCAGCGCAGGCACCGGACGGTGATTTCCTCGTCTCGCTCGTCATAAATCAGGCGGATCAACGGAGCCCCGTCGAGTTGGGCGTCGTACACTTCGCCGTTGCCGAATTGGTCGGCGCCTATGAAGTCAGCCGCCAGCGAGTTTGTCCACCCTTCGGGTGGGAACACAACTCGATTGCTGTCCCTGGGCATGGCCGGCACCTCTAAATCCAAGTAGAAAAGCGTTGCACGATTTTACCCTATCGTCGGCGCGATCCGCCACGCCGCGGAGACCATCACGCGGTGACCCGATCCTTGCCGCTTCCGGGGCAGCCTGACCCCAGTTTGTCTTCTTCCCGTCCAACTTAACTATTCGGGATACCCGTGACCAGCCAAATGACCAAATGCTTACGGTTGCCGTGCATCTATCGGTGTGGCACCATGATCGGGCTTATCGCCATGGTCGGCGCTGCGGTGCATTCCACACAGCCAGGAGTGGTTCAATGAGTTTGGATATCTTCGACGTAAGCGGCCAGAAAGTGCTGCTGGTTGGCGCCGGTCGTGGCATCGGTAAAGGCATCGCGCTGGCGTTCGCGCAAGGCGGAGCGGACGTAGCCGTTACGGGACTGACCTCCACCGGCGTGAACCGGGTGGCCGATGAAGTTCGAGCCATGGGTGGAAACTGTCTCCCCCTCACCGGCGACGCCACCACCGCGGCCGATACCGACGCCATCGTCGACCGGACCATAGCAGAGTTCGGCCACATCGACACGCTGATCAACTGCGTGGGCGACGCCATCCGAAAACCCGTGGCACAGCTTCCCGGCAGCGACATCCCCGGCATGACCGAGGCGGAGTGGCACAGCATCGTCGACATCAATCTAACCGAAGCATTCCAGGGCTGCCGCGCGGTGGGGCCGCACCTTCTGGAACGGGGACAGGGCAACGTCATCAACATCAGCGGGTGGGCGTCTTTCCGTGGACGCCCGATGTCGGCGGCGTACGACGCTGCCAAGGCCGGCTTGATGCGGTTCACCGAGTGCGTGGCCCAGGAATGGGCTCCGTTCGGCATCCGCTGCAATGCCATCGCCCCGGGAACCTTTCCCGACCCGGAGCAGATGTCTGACGAAGCTTTCGCGGCTCGCGACGCCTCGGCCGGCGAGGCCATCCCCCTGGCCCGCGTCGGTCGTCTCATCGAGGTGGGCTACCTCGCCGTCTATCTCGCTTCCCCGGCTGCTTCCTACGTCACCGGCCAAACGTGGGCCATCGACGGCGGCGTGAGCATCAAGCACCCCTGATCGGTCGCCCGTGACCGGTTGAATCAGCGCCGGCCAACTCCGACATTGCCCGGGCGCGAGTATCCTCGCGTCGTTGCGCCTGAATATCCGGCGCTTCACCTTAGACATCGCGCAAACCGAGTGACCCATCGCAGGAGATGCTCCATGACGATGCACTATGAATTGCTGGCCAGCCGTATTCTGGAGCGCGCGGCAACCCACTTCCCCAGCAAGGAAATCGCAACGCGGGTAGGTGAGGACACTCACCGATACACTTACGCCGATATGTTCACGCGCACCTCGCGGCTGGGCAATGCCCTGCGGGAATTGGGCGTCGGCCCCGGGGACCGGGTCGGCACCTTCGCCTGGAACACCTACCGGCACCTGGAGGCATATTTCGCCCCCGCCACCATCGGTGCCGTAACGCACACGATCAACATCCGGCTGGCGCCTGACGACATGGCGTACATCATCAATCACGCAGGCGACAAGGTACTGTTGATCGACCCGGACCTCGCCCCCCTGATCGAAGCCATCGCCGATCGGCTGACCTCGGTGCAGCGCTTTGTCATCCTCGGGGGGCCGGAAGAAATGTCCACGACGCTGCCCGGCGCCGTTTGCTATGAAACGCTGTTGGAGGCAGCGTCGCCCGAGTATCGCCCGGCCGACGTTGACGAGTACGCCACGATGGGCCTGTGCTACACGTCGGCCACCACCGGCTTGCCCAAGGGCGTGGCCTACTCGCACCGGGCGGTGTACCTCCATTCGATGACTGCGGCTACCGCCGACATGCTGGCTGTTTCCGAACGCGACCGGATCATGGCCATCGTGCCGATGTTCCACGCGAACTGCTGGGGCTTCCCTTACGCCGCCACCATGTTCGGCGCGTCGCAGGTCTTCCCTGGCGTCCGGCCGGACCCACGTGTAATCTGCGAGATGATCGAGCGTGAGCGAGTGACCATCAGCGCCGGCGTGCCGACCATCTGGATCGGCGTGCTGGACTACCTCCAGCGCTCGGGCGTAGAGTACGACCTGTCATCGCTGAGGCAGGTGGTCAGCGGAGGCTCGGCGGTTCCCCTGGCGGTCTTGCAGGCTTACCGGGACCAACTGGGCGTCGAAATTGTCCATGCCTATGGTATGACCGAGGCAGCTCCTCTGATCTCGGTGAACCGGCGGCGCAGTTGGCTGGACGACCTTCCCGATGAGAAACGCCTGGAGCTGAACGCCAGCCAGGGCGTCGTCGCGCCGGGCATTGACATGAAGCTGGCCGACGAGAACGGCGACGACCTGGCCTGGGATGGCGAACAGCGCGGAGAGCTCTGGTTCCGCGGGCCGTGGGTGGCGGATGAGTACGTAGACGACGAGCGCAGCGCGGAGACTTTCGTCGACGGGTGGTATCACAGCGGGGACATCGCCACCATCGACGCCAACGGGTACATCCAGATCGTTGACCGGGTCAAGGACATGGTGAAGAGCGGCGGCGAATGGATATCGTCGGTTGATCTGGAGTCGGCGATCATGGCCCACCCGGACGTGCTGGAAGCCGCAGTGATCGCCATTCCGGATCCTCAATGGCAGGAACGGCCGCTGGCCTGCGTGGTGGCGCGTTCGGAAACGTCAGGTCCGTTGACCAAGGACACAATTCTGGACTTCATTCGACCGGATTTCGCCCGCTGGTGGTTGCCGGACGACGTGGTTTTCATCGACGAAATACCCAAGACCAGCGTGGGCAAGTTCGACAAGAAAGTCCTGCGGGAACAGTTTGAACATCACCGCTGAACGGACCGGATGAGCCAGGCATCGGCCAGTCCGTCAGCCATTGCGGCGGTCGGTCTGCGCAAGGACTACGGCGACCGGAGCGTCCTGCGCGGCGTTGACCTGTCCGTGTCCTGGGGCCAGACTGCGGTGCTTTTCGGACCCAACGGGGCGGGCAAAACCACGCTGCTCCGTACCCTGGCCGGCCTTTCGCGTCCGGATGCCGGCGAGATCCAAATCGCCGGCATCCGGATGCGGCGTTCCGGCGGACGGGCGCGCACGCTGGTCGGTTTCGTCGGTCATCAGACCCTGCTCTACAACGACTTGACCTGCCGCGAAAACCTGGCCTTCTACGCGAAACTCTACGGCGTGGACCGTCCTCAAACCCGGATTGACAGTGTCCTCAGTCGGTTGAACCTGACCGACCGGGCGGACCGTCGGGTGCGCACGTTGTCCCACGGGATGCAAAAACGCCTGTCGGTTGCTCGCGCCGTCTTGCACGAGCCCGCGGTCCTGCTGCTGGACGAAGCCGAATCGGGCCTCGACGCCGATTCGGTCGCGTCCCTGGGCGAATTGCTGCGGGATTGGTCGGATTCGGGCAGGACGGCCCTGTTGACGACGCATAGCGCGGAAATCGGCCAGGCTTGGGCGGACCTCGTCTTCAGGCTGGAGCGGGGGAGATTGGCGGAAGAGACGCCGGCACACCGGGATACTGCTGTAACGCGCGCCGCACCAACGTCCGACCCCGAGCCCGGCTGAGACGTCTCTTTTGGACCGTTGCCCATGCAGCTGCTCAGCGCGACCCTGGCGATAGCCTGGAAGGACGTACGTCTGGAGTTTCGTTCCCGTGACACCGTCGTTTCGGCGCTGATCTTCGGGCTGATCGTGGTGGTCGTGTTCAATTTCGGCCTGAACCGGACGCCCGGAAGCCTGGCGCCGGTAGCGCCGGGTCTCCTGTGGGTAGCCTACGGATTCGTGGGCGTGCTGGCGATGAACCGCGCCTTCGCCCGGGAGCAGGAGCAGGGCGCACTGGACGGACTTCTGGCGGCTCCGGTGAGCCGGGATGCCGTGTTTCTGGGAAAGATGCTGGGCACATTGGCGTTCATGCTGGTGATCGAGGCCGTCCTGCTGCCGGTGTTCGCGGTCATGCTGGACTTGCCAACGCTGTCTCCGACGCTGGGCCTGATCATCCTGCTTGCGACCGTCGGATTCGCCACGGTCGGGACCTTTTTCGCGGCCATCGCGGCGCAAACTCGGTCGCGAGAAATCCTGCTGCCCGTGCTCTTCTTTCCGGTTATCGTTCCCGTCATTATCGCCGCCGTGGAAGCCACCGCGCTGGTTCTGCAGGGCGGGCCAATGTTGCCGGTGTGGACCCGGTGGCTCCCGCTGCTGGTGGTCTTCGACGCGCTCTTTTTGGTAATATGCCCGTGGATATTCGGGTACGTGTTCGAGGGATAGCATAACTTGGCCGTGATAACGGGCCGTGGCCCAACCAATAGCCCGATCCGATCCTCGCTCCGCGATCTCCGTTTGTGGCTGCTGGCGCTCACCGCGGCGCTGACCATCGTCGACGGGTATCTCATTTTCGTCGTAGCCCCGACCGACCAGGTGCTGGGCCATATCCAGCGCATCTTCTACATCCACGTCCCCATTTCCATCCTTTCTTTCCTGGGGTTCCTGGTTTGCGCCGTGGCCGGCGTCGGATATCTCATCCGACGGGGAGAGACGTGGGACCGCGTGGCTCATGCGGCCGCCGAGGTGGGCGTGGTGTTCGTCACCCTGGCGCTGGTCACCGGCGTTATCTGGGCTCGACCGGTGTGGGGGGTCTGGTGGACCTGGGAGCCGAGGCTCACCACGACGCTGATCCTGTGGCTGATATACGTCGCCTACCTGATGATTCGCCACTACGCACCCACGCCGCAGCAAGGCCGGGCGTGGTCGGCCGTTGTCGGCATCATCGGCTTTGTCGACGTGCCCATCGTGTACTATTCAGTCCAGTGGTGGCGATCAATCCATCCGGTGCAGGTCATCGGGCCCGAGGCGGCAGACGACGCCCTGGAGCCGATCATGGCCCGCATCCTGGTCTTTTCGCTGATCGCGGCGCTGGCGCTGTTCACGTATCTGTTGCTGGAACGGGTGGCCCTGCGGGGAGCCGAGGACGCCGTTTCCGCCATCCGCCGTGAAGGAACCTACGACTAGAATGACTGTGCCACCTAACAACCTGCCGTTCCTGTTCGCCGCTTTCGCTGTTGTGTGGGCGGTTTTCTTCATCTACGCCGCGTACATGTCCTGGCGCCGCCAGTCGGTGCAAAGGGACTTGCAGGAACTTCAGCAAACGATGGAATCGAGCAGCGAGTCCGACACTGACGATGAGGAACGCGCCGGCTCGGTATAATAGCAGGGACTACACAAACCGACGGCTGTTGAGTTGAAATGCAGACTGACCCCTACACTGGATCCGTCCCCGCTCCAGCGACTGCTGCCGAGCCAGAATTAGAGCGATCCGCGTGGCGAAACCACCGCATGCGCCTGTTGATCCTGGGCGGCGTGATCGCCCTGGCGGTGGCCTACATGGTTTATGCCGCCTTCCCCGGGAACACGCTGTATTTCGTCACCGTGAGCGAGTTCCTGGATGATCCCAAGCTACAGGACGGCCAGACCCTCCGAGTGGCCGGCGCCCTGGCTCCCGATACCTTCCGCCGCGATGACGGGTCCACGCTTTCCCGTTTCAGCATGGGCGACAAGGTAGCTGACGTGCCGGGCATAGCGCCCGGCAGTCCACAGATGGAAGCCAGCTACGTTGGCGTCCTGCCGGACCTCTTCTTCAACCCCCACTCGGAGATCATCCTGGAGGGTCATTACGATGGCGGCGAAGGGGTTTTCACGACCGATAACATCCTCGTGAAATGTCCGTCCAAGTATCAATCGATGCAGGCCGAGAACCCTGACCTCATGCCCGAAGCGGCGGCGCCCGCCCTCGGCGGTTACTGATCGTCAAGGAGAAGGCGGATTATGTTCGACACGCCAACCACCATTGACAACGTTGGGGAACGCGGCCAGGCCGTGTATGACGCCAACATCCGGCATTTAGTGGAGACAGCGCATCACGGCAAGTTCATCGCCGTGGAACCGGACAGCGGAGACTACATAATCCGTGACCGTATTGTGGATGCCATGCTGGATATGAAAGCCAAATGGCCTCACGCCTACTCGCACATCATCCGCATCGGCTACGAGGCAGCCATTATCCTATGACCTTGGCAGTTAGCGGAAGCATCAACCGGGTCAGGCAACCGACGATACCGGTCGCCGTACTGGATGCGCGGCAGCGGCAATTTATCACGCTTAACTTCATAATAGATACCGGGTTCGATGGTGATTTACAGTTGCCGACGGCAGACATCAGCCGGCTTAGCTTGACTTCAACGGGAACTGTGAATACGCAATTGGCAGACGGGCAAGTGGTTAGAGCCAGGACTTATCCGGCAACGGTCATTTGGTTGGGAACCTCCACGGCAGTGAACGTTGTTGAGTCCGAAAAGAACATTCCGCTCATCGGCGCCAATCTGCTCTGAGGTAGCTCAATGACCGTGCAGTGGGAATTCGGCGGCTTGGTGACTATCGCTCCACTCGCTGAACCTGAATAGAAACGCCCCCGGCGGCACTTCCGTCGGGGGCGCTATGGTTCCTAATCCTGGTGCCAGTGCCTAGAAAGCGTAAGCCTCCATCAACTGCTCCACGGACCGTTCGCGGGCCTTGGCCCGTATGGACCCCATGTTGCCTTCCAGCGATTCCCGGGTCTCATCTTTGTAGATGACGCCCACTGGGAGTCCGCCCTGTTGCACCAGGTCGTAAGCCGCCTGTTTGCTGGACGGGTCGTGGTCTTCAGGAATGTCCCAAAGGGCCGGCGCGATGCCTTCCCTGGCATTGCCCTTGATCAGCTGGAAGGTGTCGTTGTAAGTCACGCACGGCGACTGGACGTGAATCATCGCCATCCCGTCGTGGTTCATGCCTTCGTTGATCAGGCGCGCCAAGACGCGGGGCTGGCCGGAGAAACCGGACGCGATGTACGAAACGCCCAGGGTGAGGTACAACTCCAGGGGATCCAGGTCCTCTTCGACCTTGCCGAAAGGCGTGCTGCTGGTTACGGCGCCCATCTCGGTGGTGGGAGAACTCTGGCCCTTGGTGAGACCGTACACCCCGTTGTCCATGATTACGGCGGTCAGGTTAACGTTGCGAGCCGCCTGCGGAGCGATGTGTTCGCCGCCGATGCTCAGAAAGTCGCCGTCTCCCGCCACAATGATCACGTTCAGTTCGGGCCGCGCCATCTTGACTCCCATGGCCACGGGGAGCGTCCGACCGTGAATTCCGTGGATGCCGTAGGGTTGTTCGCCTTCCAGCAGGTGAACCAGGTTGCCGCTGCACCCGATGCCGGCCACCACGACATTGTTCTCGATGGGCAGGCCGGTTTCCTCCAGCCGGTTAATCATGGCGAATTCCAGCGCGCGGCGCACGCCGAAGTCCCCGCACCCGGGGCACCATTTGAAGTCGTATTCCGGGTTCTTCTTGCTCATGCCCGTGCTTCCTCCGTGTGTTCCGCCATGATCTTTTTGACCTGGGTGACCAGATCGCTGACCTTGAAGGGCAGGCCGGTGTATTGCGTGATCGGCGTCGACACGACCCGATGGAACCGCAAGATATTGGCCCATTGCCCCTGGTAGTTGAGTTCGGGGACGATCACCAACTCCTTGGCCCGCAGTTCGTCGCGCAGCTTCGGCGGGATCGGGTGCAGGAACATCGTGTAATACCAGGCGATGTCTACTCCCTCTTCGCGCAGCGCGTCGTAAGCCTCCCGCACCGGCCCCTTGGACCCGCCCCACGGCATCAACGCAATCTTGGCCTGGGTGTTGTCGCTCTCGTAGTGGTCTTCTTCGAGAAGCTTCAACTTGCTGAACCGGCGCTCGGTCATCTGGATGTGCCGGCTGGGCAGGTGCGTGGTGTCTCCCATCTCGTCGTGTTCGCTGCCGTTGGCCACGTACGCGCCTGGGCCACCCGGCAATGGCATCGGCGACAACTCGTAGCCCGAGTAGCGGTGGTAGCCGTTTCCGCCTTCGTAGGTTAGACGCTCTTCCACCGCAACCTTGCTCAGGTCGGGCCGCGGGATGTTCTGCACTCGCTCGGCCATGGACATTTCGCTCATCAGGATGACCGGCCCCTGGTACCGTTCGGCCCAGTTAATGGCCTGCACCGCTCCGTAGAAACACTCTTCCACCGAGCCGGGCGCGATGATCGGCATCCGGACGTCGCCGTGTGCCGGGAACAAGCATCCCATGAGGTCCGACTGCTCGGTCTTCGTGGGCAGTCCGGTTGCCGGTCCGCCGCGCTGCACGTCCACCACAACCAGCGGAATTTCTGCCATCCAGGCCAGGCCCAATCCCTCGCTCATCAGCGAAACGCCAGGCCCTGCCGTTGCGGTCATGGCTTTCTTGCCGGCGTATCCGGCCCCCAGGATCGCCGTGATGGCTTCGATCTCTGACGACACCTGGTATGCGAACTTGCCCTCGCCCACCAAATTGCGCTCCATCCAGAGCAGGATGGTTGTGGCCGGGGAGATCGGGTAGCCGGCGTAGAACTGGACGCCGGCGTGCGTGGCTCCCAGGGCGATGGCCTCGTTGCCCTTGAGCATGAGTTGCTGGTAGTCGGGGGGGTTGGGCGGAGCCAGGTCGCCGAGAACGAACCCGCTCTCGGCCGCGTTCTGTCGTCCCAGACGCATGGCCTCAATGTTTGACGAGATGATCTCGTCGTCGTTGTCTCGACCTCTGCGGAACCGCGCCTCGACGAAGTCCTCGAGGTAGTCTTGGGGCATGTGCACCAGTTGGGCGAGCGCACCGATGACCACCATGTTCGCGGCGCGGTTATTGCCAGTGGAGCGCGCCAGGGAGTCAACAGCCAGGCCGAACGACCGTGGGTCGGTCATGGTGAAGTCGTCGGCGTTGTAGATGATCACTCCGCCTTCCCGCACCTCTTCGGCGTGGGTCTCGTACGCTTCCTCGTTA
The DNA here is from genome assembly GCA_028873965.1 of Chloroflexota bacterium. Classification (GTDB taxonomy): domain Bacteria; phylum Chloroflexota; class Dehalococcoidia; order Lucifugimonadales; family UBA3495; genus Bin87. Next base: position 232,404 of record JAPPMU010000059.1, on the reverse strand, counting down.
AAAGCGACCAGTACATCGACCTGGTCGCCGGAGCTGAGAATGGGTTCGGTACAGATCCTGGCCTGAGTCCAGGTGGGTCCGCCCAGGATTTGCGAGGGAAAAGTCGCGTAGGTCAAGGCATGATAGCCGACCTGCGTAGACGCCTGGGCCAGTCCTTCGGCCGAAGTAACGACGCCCTGCCCACCTTCACCGGCGAACCTGACGACGAAGTCGTTCATTAGCATCTGGAGGTTCCTCCGAACCGGCTGTAATCCTCGAATTTACGGCCGGCGTTATCCATTGCTGGATTTGCGCGTTTCGGAACGTCGCCAAAAAAACACCTGCCCACTGAGATGCGGGAGGCGCTATTGGCTGTCACCGAAAATTTGGGCCACAAACTCGTCGTGCCGCGTTCGACATCGTTAATCGCGAACACGATAACGCCGTCTGTTAATCGCACGGAATATAGCATCGGCCTTCGATATTTGTCAATTTTGCGCGTCCGCGCGCACTGTGAGTGTTCCGCCATTTGGCTCTGCGGGCGTGCCAGTGGTCGGGAGAGTGAGGCGCGACGAATGTCTCTCGCCACCGGCGCCACCCTGCGGTTGCTTGTTGCTATAATGTCTCAATTATGCGAACCAGCCTTGACGTGATCATACCGTGCCTGAATGAAGAACGCGCACTCCCCGGGAGCGTTTGTCGGCTTCACCAGTTTATGACATCCAACATGGATGAATACAACTGGAACATCGTGGTCGCCGACAACGGCTCCACCGACGGCACACTCAAGGCCGCTGCTGATCTCGCCGGCCGATTCGCAGAGGTGCGCTACATCAGCCTCACCGAGCGCGGGCGCGGCCGGGCGCTGCGCCGAGCCTGGACCGACAGCGCGGCAGACGTCATGGTCTATATGGATGTCGATCTCTCCACGGACTTAGCGCACCTGCCCGAAGTCGTCTCGGCAGTTGCCGACGAGGGATACCATGTCGCGATCGGCTCGCGCCTCTTGCCAGACTCACGGGTCGTCGGACGAACTCTGAAGCGCGAAATAACTTCACGCGGCTACAGCCTGTTGTTCCGATCGATGTTTTTCACGCCGTTTCGTGACGCGCAGTGCGGGTTCAAGGCGGTCAGCCGGAGAGTTGCCCACGATTTGGCGCCGCTGGTTTTGGACAACGGATGGTTTTTCGATTCGGAATTATTGATCCTAGCCCAGAAGTGCGGTTTCCGCATTCGGGAGATACCGGTGCGCTGGACCGACGATCCCGATACCCGTGTCCGCATCATCCGGACCGCCTGGGAGGACGTCAAGGGCCTCCTGCGGCTCAAGTTCGGCGGCGTCGGTAAGGTGCGCCATCAGCTGCGCGCCGCCGGAAAGCTATAAGCGAAAGTTCCAGGAAGCCGACCCGGGAGCGCTTTCGTCCGGGTCGCCAGACGCGGCCGGTGTGGCCGCCTTACCGGAGGTCTCTGTGCTCGACCTGATCATCGAGCCGATGCAGTATGGATTCATGCAGCGCGCGCTGCTGGTGTCCGCACTGGCCGCGACCGCTTGCGGCATCGTCGGCACATTCGTCGTTCTTCGCGGGATGGCTTTTCTCGGCGACGCCATCGCCCATTCGTCCCTTACCGGTATGGGCGTCGCCTTCGTGTTCGGGGCCAACGTGTTCCTCGGAGCGCTCATCTGGGCGGTTCCCGCCTCGCTGGTGATTTCGGCTCTGTCGCGTCGGTCGGGCATCCGCATCGACGCGATCATCGGCGTGATGTTCGCCGGCGGTTTTGCCGTAGGCGTCATCATCATCAACTCGCTGGCCAGCTATGCCGGAGATCTGCTGGGGATACTGTTTGGCAACGTCCTGGGGGCTTCCTGGCTCGACGTTCTCAGTGTCGGGATCCTGGCGCTGGGGGTCACGGGAGTGGTGTGGGCCTTCTATAAGGAGTTGGTGTTCACCACTTATGACGCCACCGTGGCGGAGGCTGCCGGCGTACCGGTGCGGTTCCTCGAGTACATGCTGCCGCTACTGGTGGCGCTGACGACGGTCGCGGCCATAAAAACAGTGGGCAACGTGATGGTTATGTCCCTGCTGGTCGTGCCGTCGGTTACCGGCACCCTCCTGGCCCGGCGGCTGTCATCCATAATGGTGGCCAGCGTTGCCTGCGCCTTGCTTGCGGTGGTAGTCGGTTTGTATTGTTCCTACTATTTTGACCTCCCCACCGGGCCCACCATAGTAGTGGCATCCGTCGGCCTGCTCCTTTTGGTGGCTGTGCTGTCCCCGCGCCGGGGGTTTCTAAGGTCCTGGCTCCGCCCGAATTCATCCGCGGCGACCGCGTCCGATACTTGACCGTGCGACAATCTCGATACTAAAATGCGTCTCAAAATATCGCAATTACTGATATTGCAAAAAGTACTCCAGCGTACATTCCCGAGTGCCCCTATATCAGCGCTTCGGCATCCATCAAGTTGCGGTCCAGGCGGAACGCTCTGCGGCCCATTGCGCTGGAAGCCACGGTGTGGGGTACTTCCTTGTCAGATCAAACGCTGAAGCGCGACGATATCGATGCTCAAACACGCTCGCCGTAGCAATGGTGTGTAGTTGATCGTCTGACTCGACGCAGCCTTTAGCGCTCGTTAATTGCGGAGGACGCTGATGGCTGATAATGAGCGCGCTTCGAGAGGCCGTGCGCACGACGATCACGCCGGGCATGATCACGGGGGCCACGACCACGGAGCGCACGACGATCACGCGGGGCACGATCACGGCGGCCACGACCACGGAGCGCACGACGATCACGCGGGGCACGATCACGGCCGCCACGACCACGGGGCGCACGACGATCACGCCGGGCATGATCACGGGGGCCACGACCACGGGGCGCACGATGACCACGCGGGGCATGATCACGGGGGCCACGACCACGGAGCGCACGACGATCACGCGGGGCATGACCATGCCGGCCACGACCATGGGGCGCACGACGACCACGCGGGGCATGACCATGCCGGCCACGACCACCATGACCACGACCTGAGGGAGGCCGGCCGCCGCCGTCTGTATATCTCCCTTGGGCTGATTGGCAGCTACATGGTGGTCGAGATTATCGGAGGGCTGTTCTCCGGCAGCCTGGCCCTGTTGGCGGACGCTGCTCACATGTTCACCGACGCCGCGGCCATCGGCCTGGCCCTGTTCGCTATGTGGATTTCCAGCCGGCCGGCCTCCGTAGAACGCACCTTCGGCTATCACCGAACCGAGATCCTGGCCGCGCTGGTCAACGCGCTGAGCCTGTGGCTGATTGCCGGCTGGATCTTCCTGGAAGCCTACCACCGTCTCAGTGACCCTCCCGAAGTGCTGGGAATGCACATGCTCATCGTGGGCGCAATCGGACTGGCGATCAACGTTGCCGTAGTTTTCATACTGCATAGTTCCGCGGAGCACAGCCTCAACGTTGAGGCGGCTTTCTGGCATGTGGTGGCCGACCTTCTGGGTTCCATCGGCGTGGTAATCTCGGGCCTGCTGGTGTGGTTCCTGGACTGGAATCTGGCCGACCCGATTATCAGCGTTCTGATCGGTCTGCTCATCCTGGCCAGTTCCTGGAGCCTGGTGCAGAAGGTGTTCCAGGTGCTGGTGGAGGGTACACCCCGCCGCCTGGATATGTACCAGGTGTGTCACACCCTGGAGGAGGTGCCTGGAGTAACGCTGATCCACGACGTGCATTGCTGGACCATTACGTCGGGCTACGAAGCGCTCACCGCCCACGTGCTGCTTGACCCATCCCTGCCCAAGGATCAGGTCGAGCCGGTGCTGCGACGACTGCGGCAGATCGCCAGCCAGGAATTCGGCATCAGCCACATCACCTTCCAGGTAGAACAGTCGATTGACGGCTGCACCGAGGACCACCACGTGGGTCATCTGGAGGCCCTGCAGCGGACGAGCACACGGCGGAGTTTGATCCCCTTTTAGGTCCCGTTCGGTACGGAACGGCGCGGCCAACAAAAGAGGCCCCGGCTGAAGCCGGGGCCGTATCGCGCGGGGGAGTGTATCGCTTAGTGAACGTGCCCGGCGTGGTCGTGCTGGTGGTGCTCGTGGCCGTCGCACTCGTGAATATCGTGGACGTGGCCCGGCTCATCCCCGTGGTGCTCGTGGCTATCGCACTCGTGAATATCGTGGTCATGCACCTCGGCATGATGTTCGTGGTCGTCGCACTCGTGAATATCGTGGACGTGGCCCGGCTCGTCCCCGTGATGTTCGTGGGTATCGCACTCGTGAATATCGTGCTTCTGCATTACCATCGTTTGCGCCTCCTGACGTCGCGATCTATTGTCTCTGCATCCGTACCGATTGCGGATACGTGCTTCATGTATCAATATAACCCCTACTTTGACACAATGCAAGGCGAGAGTGCGCGCGAGCAGGGCCTTTTCAAAGTCCCGGATGGCGGCCTTTCACCTCGAACCGCCATTCCGGCGAAAGCCGGAATCCAGAACATTCCGAACACAACGACCTTCTGGATTCCCGCTTCTGCGGGAATGACGGATCAACTTTGGAAAGGCCCGATGAGTCGATGGGTTGACGTTGAGCGTTCAGTCTATGTCTGATACAATTTCGGCGGCCATAACGCAAACGACCTAACGATCACGACTCCTGGAAGAGAGCTGCTTTCTCGATGAGCGCCGACGTTCTGGCAACTGAACCCCGCGAGTTTAACAGCCGCCGCAGACGGCTGATGGAATCCCTGTCCAACGGCGCGATCATCCTGGCCGCAGGCCATGATGCGGCTCGCAATAACGACGTCGACCACGAGTACCGCCAGCCTTCCACCTTCTGGTACCTGACCGGGTTCGATGAACCCGATGCCGTGGCGGTGCTGCGTCCGGGCTCCCACACCCCGTACACCCTTTTCGTACGTCCCTATGACCCCACCTTCGAGATCTGGGTGGGCTATCGCGCGGGCGTGCGGGGCGCGGTTGGACCCCTGGGCGCTAACGCAGCGTATTCAGTTGACCAGTTGGACAGCCAGCTGCCCAAGCTGCTCGCGGACTACGATACGGTTCACTACGCCCTCGGGAGCGATGACCGCGTGGACGGTATCCTGTCAGGGTTGGTAAAGCGCCGGCGTGCCATGGCGCAGAGAGGCGCGAAGCCCATTCGACGTATCGAGGACCCGACCCCTGCCATCGACCTGATGCGTCAGATCAAGACCGACGATGAAATCGCCCTGCTCCAGCGGGCAATCGACATCACCGCTCACGGCTTTGACGCCGCGATGCGCACGGCGGCGCCCGGGGTCCACGAATACGAGGTTCAGGCGGCGCTGGAACGCCCATTCCGGCAGCTGGGCTCGCCGCGCAACGGTTATCCTTCCATCGTGGCTGGCGGGGCCAACGCCTGCGTCCTGCACTACATTCGGAACCGGGACGCCCTGGGCCCGGAAGACCTGTTGCTTATCGACGCTGGCGCTGAGTACGGTTTCTATACCGCCGACGTCACGCGGACTTGGCCGGTCTCCGGCAAATTCACGCCTCCGCAACGGGCGTTATACGAGCTGACCTTGGAGTCGCAGCGGAAGGCCATCGCGGACGTCAAGCCCGGCGCCGGTTTCGACGACGTACACCGGACTGCTGCCAGGACGCTGGTCCAGGGCCTGGTTGACTTGGGCGTTATGTCCGGCAGTGTTGACGGCATCATGGAGCAGCAGTCATACCGGGACTATTACATGCACGCCACTTCCCATTGGCTGGGCTTGGACGTCCACGATAGCGGTCCCTACCGGGATGATCGAGGTCAGGTGAGATTGCGGCCCGGGATGGTGCTTACGGTGGAACCGGGGCTTTATTTCGGTCCCCAGGCAAAGCAGGCTCCTGACATCTACCGGGGGATAGGAATTCGTATCGAGGACGATGTCCTGGTTACTGAAGACGGTTGCCGAGTCCTTTCGGATGCGATTCCGAAAGACCCGGACGAGCTCGAATCCATCGTGTCGGACTCCCGCTGAGATCGGTTTGCCTTTGGTCGTTTTGTGCCGCGTGGGTTTGTTTCGGATCCTGTCGTGATGAAATTGCCAAACAAAGGAGCGTTGCCCACCGCACCCGCTGCGGCGGACGCGGCGTCGGCCATCAACCCGCCTGCCGCGATTAATCCCAGCGAAGCATCGCTACCCAGCGCCACGGGGGATTCATCCCCCGTTATTTTTTGGCCCGCCACAGTCCGGGTTGCCGAGCCGGCACACTCAGTCCACGCTGGCGAACTACCAATCGCACCCGCCGCACCTTTCGGAGCGGCAGGCTTGGCTCTCGAAAATTTTCAGCGAAATCAAACGATTTCGCTCTTTTTTGCCCTTCCGACCGAGAGGTTGGCTGCGTCAGCGCGTTTGGATAATGAATAGAACATCAGGAGGGATGCCTATTGAACACTGCGGCGTTCGGCCCGTGGCGGCCGCGCTTGGCCAAAGCCAATTTCCCCAATCCACAAGAAAATCGCCCAACCTTCCATTTGCAGGAGGATTGATGAGTTCCGCCACAATGGATACTCTGACGAAAGTTCCATTTCGGTTGCTGTTGACCGTTGCCGCATTGTGCTGCGCCGCCGTCCTGATGGGCGCAGGGTGTGGACCTTCCGAACAGGCTCCCGCCGACCCGGGTTCCGCGGCAGCGTCCACTACTTCCGGTAGCGCCCCGGCGTCCGTGAGCGCTTCCACCGTCGCCACATCCGGAGGCAGTGCCGCGAGCGCTACTGCGGGTGGCGCCACGACCAGCGGTTCGACTGGATTCACCGGCTCCGGCGGCAGTCAGCCGGAAAAGGCAACCGACCCCAGCATGTACGCTGGCCTGTCCGGGGACATTCCCATTGACGGTTCGTCCACCGTGTTCCCCATCACTGAGGCCGTCGCCGAGGAGTTCGGCGAGCTGACCGGCGACAACGTTCGCGTCGTGGTGGGCATCTCCGGCACGGGAGGCGGCTTCAAGAAATTCTGCACCAATGAAGCAGTAATAAATAATGCATCCAGACCAATCAGACAAAAAGAAATAGATACCTGTTCCGCCGCTGGCATTGAGTACATCGAACTGCCCGTGGCCATCGACGGCCTGTCCGTCGTCGTGAACCCCAAGAACGACTTTGTGGACTGCCTGTCCGTCGAGCAACTGAATAAGATCTGGAGCCCCGAGTCGGAGGGCGTGGTGACCCATTGGAACCAGGTCAACCCCGATTGGCCGGTCGAAGAGATCAAGATGTACGCTCCGGGCGTGGATTCGGGGACCTTTGACTACTTCACGGAGGCCATCAACGGCGACGGCGGCGTGTCCCGGGGCGACTTCACCGCATCCGAGGACGACAACGTGCTGGTGCAGGGAGTGTCCGGCGACGAGTACAGCATCGGGTACTTTGGTTACGCCTACTACGTGGAGAACAAGGACAAGGTGAAGGTGGTGCCGATTGACGGCGGCAACGGCTGCATCGCGCCGACGGACGAGGCGATCAACAACGGGTCGTACGCGCCGCTGAGTCGGCCGCTGTTCATCTACGTGCGTTCGGACGCGGCGCAGCAGGATCACATAGCGGAGTTCGTGCGGTACTACCTGAGCCCCGGCGGGCAGGAGTTGTCGGCGTCGGTGGGATACATCCCGTTCCCGCAGCAGGTGTATGACCTGGGTCTGACCAAGTTCAACTCCGGCACGGTGGGCACCGTCTTCGGCGGCGACAACGCCTTCAAGGGACCGGTTGTCGACGGATTGCAGCGGTAAGCCGCATAAATCGCGGAAGCAAGTAGGGGCGAATGGTCATTCGCCCCTGCGATATGGATAAACAAAACAAGACATCTCGATCCCAGCGCCGCCGGCCCTGTGGAAACACAATCTGCGTTTGTACCTGCAAGAGCGCTCGTGCTAGCATAAGAGCACGACGTGATTCGTCTGGTTGAACGGGAGCCCGAGCATGACGCAGGAAACCATAGCCATAATGGGCGTCGGCATTGCTATCCTCGCGGTCGTAGTCCCATTGCTGCTTTTCACGCTAAACAGCGTGAACAAATTGTCCGCGGCCCAACATCGGACTAACGAAGTGTTGGCGGCGCTCGCCAACCATCGACATGGAGAAGACGGCGCCGCTACGTTCACACTGCCCGCCGATTAGGGGCGCAAGTCGGCGGCCGTCAACGCGCCGCTGAGACAATCGCGGAAGCATCCGGCAAAACCGTGGGGGCGAATTATTATTCGCCCCCTCTCAGTTCCGCGACGAGCATACGCCGTCGCTAATGACCGCTGGACCGTTCGTGAATCAGTCGCGTTCCAGGAACTCTCGCACCTGTTGCTCCAGCGGCTCGCGGTCGTAGATGCCCAGCAGGAGGGCCGCGTTGCGCATCCAGTCGCCCTGGAAGTATCGCTCGTAGAGCACCTGCCGGCCGGCGAAGGAACTGCACGCCGCGTCCCAGGCCAGCCGGAACAACCTGACCCGCTCTTGCGCCGACGCGGTGTCGGTGTCCAGGTAGGTGTCCAGCACCTCGGCCAGCGGGCCGTCGAAGTCGCCTTCCGATGGCAGGGCCATGAGGCTGCTGGATCCGAGCAATTGGATGATCTCCGCCATCCTGGGGTACATCTTGATGAACAGGTTGCGCGCCACGTTCAGCGGCACCCGGTCGGGCAGCATGACACCCCAGTCGTCGATCTTGGCGTTGACCTCGGATTGGGTCAGGAGCGCCCTGGTGATTTCGAGGTTTTCCACCAGTTCGCCCAGCAGGCCCTGGACCTGCGGTGCGTCTCCACTTCCGAGCGTCTTCACCATCAGGCTGGCGATGCCGGTGATGAACTCGCACTTGGCCACGTTCTTGGTCACGACCTGGTGGCCGGTGTGCACGTACTGGCCCGTCTCGTTGGACATGTTGTTGCACTTGTGCCGGTCGCCGTACATGAAGACACGCTCCCACGGCACCAGCACGTCGTCAAAGAAGACGATGGCGTCCATCTCTTCGAACCGCGACCCCAGTGGGTGATCGAAGTGCGATTTGCCCAGGTCGAAACTCTCCCGGCAGATGAACTTCAGCCCCTCTATCCCGCACGGCACGGAGAAGGCGAAGGCATACTTGTGCGCGTCTTCGTCCCGCGCCAGCAGCGACGACCGCGTCGGGTACACCATGATCTCGTCCGATAACGGCCCGAGCGTCGCCAACACCCGGGGCCCCCGGATTACCAACCCGGCATCGGTTTCCTTAACTACGTGCAGGGCGACGTCGGTGCTGTAGTCCATGGACGTGGCGGATGGAGCCCGGTTCCGTTGCAGGTTCACCAGCGTGTGGGTCATGCACAGGTCGTTGTCCCGAACGTGCTCGTAGTAATTGACCACGTTCTGCTTGAACTCCGGCCGGTTCTCGCCAAAGAAATCTCCGGCTGCCGCCATGGCCATGATCGTTACGTTCAGGAAGTCCGGCGTCCGGCCCATCATTCCGTAGCTAGCATGAGCCCACTGCGACATCATCTCTCGCCGCCGCGCCAGGTCCTCCGACGTTTTGGGGATGATGAACGAGAGCCCCACCGGATCGCCTGTCACAGGCGAGGGGTAGGTCATCGGGCAGTCGGCAGCTCCATCGTGCTGCATGTCGTAAAGCTGGGCGATGGACCGGGCACCGTTGGACAGACCCGGAAACTCCGTAACGTCCTCGACCCGGCGGCCGTCCATCCAGATTTCGCGTTTCTGCTCTCGCAACCCGGCCAGGTATTCGGCCCCTGTCCTCGCGGGCATGTTATGTACCTCTCAATTCCCTCATCGCGCATTCAGTTATGTTATGTCCGGCGCTCCACGGGTCAGGCGCCCAGGTACCTCTTGAGCCAGTTCATCGCGTGCACGTTGAAATCGGTGCAAGGGCTGTGGGTCAGGTCCGGATACACCAGAAGCGACTTGTGCGCCTTGATACGGTCGAACACCGGCATGATGGTCTGGTATGGACAGGTGGTATCGGCCATCCCGATGTTCACCAGTGTCGGACATTCAATCGAGTCCGCCAGGGTCAGCGTGTCGAAGTAATGCAGCGTGTCCAGGATTTCCTGTCTCTGGTCCGGGTGCTCCAGGGTGTAGTTTCGCAGCTCGTGGTACGGGCTGGTGTCAATGTCGATGGCCACCGGGTAATTGCACATGAAAGGCTCTTCAGCGACTGCCGCCGCCACCCGTTGGTCCAGAGCCACGGTCGCCAGCGTGAACCCGCCGCCCTGGCTCCGGCTCCACATGCCGATGCCATTGGCCGCCACCTCTTCCCGTTCGGCAAGAAAATCGACGCCCCGCACGCAGTCCATATACGCGGCCCGGTAATAGTAGCTCTCCCGGTCAGTGACGTTGTAGGTCAGCTTCGTACCGTGCGGCAGGTCCCATTCGGGTATGCTTTCGCCCTGAGCCCGTGGGAACAGCGTCAGAACGGCGAACCCGTGCATCACCACGTGGTACGGAATTTCCTTGCCGCCCCCATAGCCGGGCACCGCCAGCATCGCGGGAAACTTGCCCGACGGCGGCAGATGCCGGGGCACTGTGTAGAAGGCCCGCAATCGCTGCCCGCCGTAGCTTCGCAGGATCACGTCCCAGGTTTCGTACTCGCGCCCGCTCAATTTCTCGTTGGGGGAAAGTTCCGCGCCCACCGGCGTTTCGTTCAGGATCGCCCGGGTAGCGTCCCAAAAGTCCCTGACCACCTGGTCCATGTTCAGCTTCTCCTGCGTACGTTTCTGATTGCCGTCGCGCGGGTTCGACCCCGTCACGGGCGGGATGGCGCGGGTTGTGATCGCACTACCGTGTGCCTCTGTTGCGTAGGCGTGCACTCGTGCCGGAGCGTCATCTCTGTACAAATGTTATCACGGGCGGTTCAGGCGCCGGCGCCGTGCTCCGCCCTCGGGTCGTAACCGTACTCCTCGACCAGGAACGGGACGTACTCGTTGACCGCCGCGATTACCCGGTCGCTCACGTACGACGGGTTTTTCTCGAACCCCTCTATCGATGCCACGTACTCGGCCAGACGCTCCTCGAATTCGGCGTGGCCTCCCAGGCCCAGCGCGTCGTAGATATGCTTGACCTGGCCGATCTTGTCCTGTTCGAGCTCCTCGTATCGTATTTCCACCAACCGCCCTTCCGGTATCAGTTCCCGCTGTTCCAGGTAGGCCAGAGCCATGTCCCGGTACACCTCGAGTTGCTTCGTCAGCAGCTCGTCGAAGTCGGCTCGCTGCAGGGCGTGCCAGTCGTTCATTAGTCTGATCAGGCGCTCGTAGGACCGCACCGTGTCGTATGGGTCCCGCTGAATGTAGACGAACTTCGCGCTCGGGAACAGTTCCAGCAACGCCATGATGCGGCTGGTGTTGGAGGGCGATTTCAGAAGCAGCGGCTTGCCGCCCATGTGGTAGCTTGCCGTCTTCAGCAATCTCGTGAACTCGCGCTTCCATTCTGCCTGTTCCCGCGCGTCCAGTCGTTCCTCGATGAAAAGATAATCCAGGGCCTTCTCCGCAGTACGCGGAAAGTGCAGGAAGGCGTAAGGGCTGAGCCCGGAGCTGCACATCATCGCGATCTCTTCTTCCTGCGGCATCGAGAAGTCCACCGGAATGTTGTCCACGCCCCGGTTTGCCGGCAGGCTCTTCTCGATCATCCGCCGCACGCGGTTCTGGCCCGCTAGGAACACGTCCGGCATCGCGGCCTGGTAGGTGTTCACGAATCCCCAGTGAGGGTCCATGGAAAGCAGGTTGTGCAGCAGCGTGGTGCCCGACCTCCAGAAACCCAGGAGGAATAGCGGCTCCGGGTGCAATTCTTGGCGGGCAATGCGCCCGCTGTAGGCCATGCTCTGCCATAACCGCATGGGCGCGAACAGGGCGTTGCAAAACAGGAGCCCCAGGTACCGGGCCGTGAACTCCCGGTCCACTCCGTGCTTGAACCCCAAGCGCAGCGCCAGGGATAGTTTCCCGGTCGTCAGGAAACTGTTGAACCCGGAGGCGAACGTCGCCGATCTGGCGGGCTCGCCGGGACGATATCCAACCCGGCGGAGGCGCCACGATCGGCCGGTCTCGGACCGCTCATTGGTCAGTCTTGGGCTAGCCATCTTGCCGTTTCCTGAGTGATAGTGTCCTGTCCTTGTGCCGTCCGCCTGAAGCGATGATATAGACCCTGAAATCGTTGTCAAACCCCCCGCGACCGGCAACGGAGCTTGCTTCGCTCAATCGCACTCCGCGGCAGGCGGGCACAGACCCTGTGGGCACGGTTGTGGCCCAAACCGATGGCCACCTGCCCTCGCGGGCCTCGGCACGCGGTAGGTATCGACAGGCGTGATTTCGCGTCCAGCCTGTTTTTCGCTTTGTACGGTACCGGCGCAACAACGCGCCGGACGTGGTTGCCGTGTAAAATCCCCCCGTGCTCGCGGTTCCCACTCCGCCGGCGCGGAGTGTTTTGCATGGCACGCATCGGCGTCCGTTCCACATCCCCGATGCTCGAGGTTCTCGGGAATCAGCGCTTCCGGGCGATTTGGTACGTCGTCAACGTCGCCGAGCTGACCCGCTGGATGGAGCTGCTGGTCACCAGCCTGCTCGTCTATTCCCTGACCAATTCCGCCCTGATGCTGGTGCTGGTGCTGGCCTTTGAGAACCTGCCCCGGCCCATATTCTCACCCTTCACCGGCATCATCGCCGACCGCTTCGACCGCAAGAAAATCTGGTTCAGTTCACTGGCAATCAAGGCGGGGGCCGGTATCGCGTTGTTCGTTCTCCTGCTTTTCGGGCTGATCGCGCCGTGGCACGTTTTCGCCGCCATGCTGCTCCAGGGCGTCAGCCGTGCCTTGGAGGACCCAGCCCGCCGCACCGCGATTTTTGACATCGTGGGGGAACGGCGGGTGGTCAACGCTCTGTCCATCGACTCCATGAGCCACACCGTGGGACGCATGATTGGCCCCTTCGTCGGCGGTTTCCTCGTCGAGCACGTCACGTATCTTTGGCCTCACTATGCCGGCTACACTTGGACCTATGTCCTGGTCGTGGCCATGCACATGGCATCCATGGCGTTGGCAATCCGGGTGCGCATCCCCAGGGGGGAACGGCAAGGGCGGGTGGAACCCATCTGGAACAGCCTGGGCGACGTGGTTCGCGCGGCGTTCAGCCACCGTCAACTGATGGGAATGCTCTTCATTACCATTATGATCAACGGCCTGACCTTCCCGGCCCGCCAGTTCGTGCCGGCCATTGGGCGAGATCATCTGGAGATCGGCGAAACCCTGATTGGACTACTGGCGGCGGCGGAGGCCGTAGGTCAACTGGTAACGGCGTTTATCCTGGCATCGGTGGGCACGGTGCGCTACCACGGGCGCATTTTCGCCGCCGGCGCGTTCACGGCGATGGTGCTGTCAACGGTCTTTGTCTGGTCGCCATGGTACGGCGTCACCTTCGCCATCCTGGTGCTCAGCGGGATCGGCATGTCCTGTTTCGGGACGATGCAGGGAGCCATCACCATGCGGTCGTCGCCACCGGAGATGCGAGGCCGGATGGTGGGTTTGCAAAGCCTGTGCATCGGCATCGGCACCCCGCCCGGCGGGGTGTTCATGGGTTGGCTCGGGGACCAAATCGGCATCCAGTGGTCGGTCACCTTCAACGCCCTGGCCTGCATTGCCATCTCCCTGCCGGTGCTGTTTCTCACACCACTGGTCACGCGTCCTTCGCAGCCGCCGCCGGAAACTCGACCGCAGTCCGGCCGGGCATGATGCGGTCGGATACCCGGACTCCGCTCGCGGCGCGTGCCCTGTGCTAAAATCCGGGTGTTGTATTCGAGGTTACCGACGATGCCTCCCAAAACCGCCGCCAAAACCACCCGTCGCCGCCGGTCCAAAAAACCCGGCGTTACCATTTCTGACGCCATCCGCCTGCTCACCGAGCAGTACGGGCCGTTCGAGAACGAGCCGCGCCTGGACCCAGCCCACGAGCTCGTTTTCACTATCCTGTCTCAGCATACGTCGGACCGGAATTCCGAACGCGCTTTCCGCAACCTGATGCACACCTTCGGCACGCTGGAGGCGGTGGCTGAGGCCGAGGTCGCAGACATCGAGGAAGCCATATCCGGCGGCGGGTTGGCTCGTGTCAAGGCGCCCCGCATCAAGGACGTGCTCGGCATGATCCTGGACCTGAACGACGGGTCTCTCGATCTGCATTTCCTCGCCGAGATGCCCATGGACGAAGCCCGTGCCTGGCTGCGCCAGCTTCCCGGCATCGGCCCCAAGTCCGCCGGCATCATCCTCAGTTTCTCCCTGGGCATGCCCGCCATGGCCGTCGACACGCACATTTTCCGCGTCAGCCAACGGTTGGGCATCATCGGCCCCAAAGTCAATGCCGACAAGGCCCACGAGGTGCTGGAGGCGGCCATGCCGCCCGAGGACGTGTACCCCTTCCACGTCGCTTTTATCACCCACGGCCGCCAGGTGTGCAAGGCGCAGCGTCCCCGGTGCGGCGCCTGCGTCGTCAACTACGGTTGTCCGTCGCGCGACGAAGAGGCGATACGGCTGGCGGCCGCCAACTCCGAACCTGCCGAGACCGAACCCGTGTCACGCGAGACCGCCGACAACGACCGCCCCGACGGTCAGGCTCCCGGGCGTCGCCGACGACGTAAGGAAGCCCCCACTCCCGTCCCGCATACCCAGGTCGTCAAGGAGCTCCAACCGTGAAAGTCGGAATCATCAACGTCACCGGATACGCCGGCTGCGAACTCGTCCGCATCTTGCGCCATCACCCCGAGGTGGAAATCGCCTCGGTAACCGGCCGCAGCGCCGCCGGGCAGCCGTTGGGTGAGGTCTTTCCTCACCTGGACAACATGGACCTCGATATCACCGCCGACCTGTGCGATGACCTCGACCTCGTCTTCTCGGCGCTGCCGCACAAGGCCAGCGCGGAAGCGTGCATTCCCCTGTTGGAGCAGGGGGTAAAGGTCGTGGACATTTCCGCCGATTTCCGCCTCAAGCAAGCCGCTGTTTACAGCCAGTGGTACGGCGTTGAACACCCCGATCCCACCTACTTGGAAGAGGCGGTTTACGGGCTCACCGAGCTGAACCGCGAGGCAGTGGCCGACGCGCGCCTGGTGGCCAATCCGGGGTGCTACCCCAGCAGCGCCATCCTGGCGCTCGCTCCGGCCATTGAGCATGGCCTCGTCGGCAGCGACATCATCGTGGACAGCAAGTCCGGCGTTTCCGGCGCGGGCCGTACCCTCAGCATGACCACCCACTTCTCCGAGGTGAACGAAAACGTGATGGCCTACTCGGTCAACGGCCATCGCCACCTGCCGGAGATCAGCCAGGAATTGGACTCAATTGCGGACGACTCGGTCAACCTCACCTTCCTGACGCACCTGATCCCCATGACCCGTGGGATCCTCAGTTCCTGCTATGCGCCGCTCCAGGGCGACGTCGCCGGGGATCCGGATGCCAACACGCGCATCCGCTCGATCTACGAGGAATTCTACGCCGATGACGCCTTCGTCCACGTGACCAACGCGCCTCCGCAAACCAAGCAGACCCTGGGCAACAACCAGTGCCTGGTTTACCCGGTGGTGGACCCGCGCACCAACCGGCTCATCGTGATCAGCTGCCTGGACAACCTGGTCAAAGGAGCCGCTGGTCAGGCCGTGCAGAACATGAACCTGATGTGCGGTTTTCCCGAGGAGATGTCCCTGGAGGCGTTGGCGGTTTACCCGTAAAAACGGCCCCTGTGGTACACTGGTCAGGCGCAGCAATCGCGGCGCATAACGCCCCGGTCGTCTAGCCTGGTCAAGGACGCCACCCTTTCAAGGTGGAGATCATGGGATCGAAGCCCATCCGGGGTACCAGCAAATGAACAAGCCCTCCGCCTGAAGTGGAGGGCTTTTTATTGCTCGACGGCAGGCGGGATTGGACTAACCGCCGGCGAAGAAATCGAACACGTTGCCCAGCGTGGACGTGCTGCCCTTGTAGATCTCGGTGTACCCGCACTGCCTGCACGACACCGTGGTGAATTTCTTGTTCTGGACGTCGAATATTTTGGCGAAGTTGCCGCCCGTGGCGCGGAACTCGTCCGTCTCGTATTCGGTGTGCTGGCATTTGACGCACTTATACGTCGTGATGGTGGTTGCCATGGCTATGCTCCTTTCGCCTGGCTTGAAACACGAAAGCCGCGATCATTCATACCCTCGTGAACCGGATCAATCCAGTCTGCCCGTTGACGGCAAATTCGTACTGGCAAAGCACGTCCCTGCCGATGATGGCTACCCACGGGAGGCGCTGCTCTCGCAGGGGTAACCCCGGAATCGGGGAACGGATAGTCAATTCCAACGCAGGGATGCGCAAATTGGCGCGGAACCGCGGATACGTGCCCTGGCCAGTGGCGCCGGTCACGCGATGCGTTGTTTCGTCCTCGACGAACTGCATAAATCGCGCCATTGCAATGTCGATGTACGACCGGGACGCTCCAGTGTCAAGCAACGCCAAACCATCCTCGCCATCGATATTCACGAGGATGTGAGGTCCTCTCCTCAGGATATCCGTCGCGGGGAGAAAGTATTCTACGGTTGCGGCCAAGTTTGCTACTCGCCGTAGGAAATGATGATTGCCGGCTCTACCCCAACCTGTTGGACAAGGTAGTGAAACGGGTTCAAGCCGCACGCTTGAGCGTCCGCATCGGCTTCATGAAAAGTCTCGTAATTTCCCACTAGGCGGCCGTCATCGATGACAACCCATCGCCCGAAGCAGTTGCTTTCGAGTTCTTCCCGCATCTCCTCATAAACCCTCATCTGGTCAATCAGCGGGTGTTCCAGCTTTCCCAAATGCACCATGACTTTCCCTCCTTCCCAACAATCTCTGCCCTTAAAAGTATAGCGAGTTGAGACTTACGATACGCCGATCGGGACAAATCGCTGGCGGCCCGCCCTGACCGACTTCGCGGAACACGGTTGAACTATCCCGTTCCGTGCGGCTATGCTATGGCGACGCGCCAGCTGCCCGGCTGGCCGCTAAACCATTCTCACCGATCAGGAGCTCTGAACAATGGCCGGCACCAAAACCGCACTCACCGTGGACGTCAACGCCGAGCACATCGGCCTCATCAACTCTTCCAAGGAAAAGTACAACATCGCCGACGAGGGCAAGGTAGTCCGCATCGTCATGGACTACATCCTCGTTAACCCGGACATCCACGACCGGGTTTTCAAGGACGTGCGCTGCCTCCGCTGCGAATAGCCGGCGAAACCGGGAGGCTATTCAACGGTGTGTTTCACCGCCTCCATGGCCAGGTAGTAACCGTACACGCCAAACCCGTAGACGCATCCCTTGCTGACCGGCAAGACGGCTGACACCGTGCCGCGAGCCGTCGGGTTGCTGGCGTGTACTTCGATCACGGGCATGGGCACCTGCTGAATCGCTCCGCGCAGCGGGCCGTTCACCGTGGTGTACCCGGCGGGGTTAATCAGGCAGGCATCGTAGCCCTCTTCCCAGGCGTCGTAGAGCGCGTTCACAACCTCGCCTTCCACGTTGGAGTGAACGATCTTCACGTCGACGCCGAGGCTCTCGCCGTAGCCCAGTATCTGCTCGTTCATCTGTTCCAGCGTGTTTGGGCCGAAGATCTCGACCTGCACCTTGCCGCGCATATTCATTCCCGCGCCCTGGATCACCAGCACTTTGGTCATTGTATGCCTCCTTGAGGTTGCTCGGAGTGGCCGTCGGCGTTGCCGTTGGCCCGATTTCCGTCCAGGATGTTCGTGAGCACGCGCCGCATACCCTGGGGTTCGCCTGTCGAATCGTCAGCGTCGGGCGCAGGTGGTTCCGTTGCCGGGGTGGGCGTCTCGGTAACGTAGCCGGCCAACAGGACGTCCAACTGAAGCAGCAGCAGTTTGTTCCAGGCTACCGACGCCCGCAACGCCTGGACCGGGTCGGGCATTGCCTCCAAGAATACTCCGGCGAATGCCGTCTGCGCGAAGGACATCGTGCCGATCATGAACCGGGCCGGCACCGACCCGAGGTAACCGCGCTCCAGCGACGGGTTACTGTGGACGACGCCCATGGCCAGCAGGAAGACCGGAAACTGCTCGTCCAGTTGGAAATCGATGCTGTGCCTCAGCCAGCGCGCCAGGCTGTGCTTGCGCCGGTCCAGCCGAGTCTGGTCGATTTCGCCCTCCGGGGTCAAGAAGAACCGCGCCGTTTGAGGAAACTGCAGGAAGTGGTCATACACTGCCGAGGTCAACTCGTCGGCTCGGTCCAACAGGATCGGCCCGCTCGCCCGGACCAACTCCAAGTCCTCCTCGGAGAAACCCATAAAGTCGGCCATCTGCTGCATCCGGGTCGGCCAATCGAAAATCATTGTTCCGTCCTCACCGCGCCGTGTTCGGCGACAGCCAGACTATACGCCCCGCGTTCGGCACGGGCAACCTGGATACGGCAGCGCGAACGACGCCTCTATGTTGTCCTACCGATTTCACCGGTCGGGGCTGGCACTCATGCGGCGACTCTCGGCCCGTAGATCGACATGGGCCGAGGTCGGTCGGTCAGCTCTCGCTGCCTCCCATCCGCTCTGCCCGCAAGAACCGCTCCAGGTCGCGAACCAGGTCTGCGGGGTCGGGCATTTCCGTGGCGTCGACAGCGGCGTCGTACTTCTCTTCCAGCGTGATGATGTATTGACCGAGCTGGTCGTCGTCGGCGATCACCTTTTCCACCTCGCGATCGAAAGCCTCTGCCATCACCGTGAGCTTGCCCAGGTCGATGGGCAATCCCAGCATGTCCGACACGTTTTGCGCCAGACCCAAGCCGACGCGAAAATTGGGAGTTGCGTGCAGGTAATGGGAAACGTGTCCCCAAAGCGAAGTGTAGCTGATACCTCGCGCGGCCAGCGATTCCGAAACCGGCAAGGTGATGCCGGACGGTCCCTGGTAGTTGGACGTGCGGACGTTTGCCCGGTCAAAGGCCGCCTGAATGCGCTGGTTGGTCGACGTTCCGCTGAACTTGGTTACCCGCGTGTGGGGAACCGCGTCCAGCAAGGCCCCGATATGGACCACTGATTTGACCCCGCATTGTCGCGCCAAATCACCCACCAGCGAGGAGAACGTGCGCCACTTGAGATGCGGTTCCGTCCCAAGGTAGAAGACCACGGGAGGCGCATCGTCCGACCCCGGCCACAGGTAAAATTCGTTGGCGGGCCACTGCAGATGCCTTATTCCGTCCTTGCTTCGCGTTGACCGAGGCCGTTCCTGCGCGAAATTGAAGAATTCTTCGGGATCTATTTCAGCGAATTTTTGCGCTCCCAATGCTGTGAGCATGTAGTTCAGGGTAGCCGTGGCCGCGTCTCCAGCGTCGGGCCACCCACGAAATGCTGCGATCATGCGCTCGACCGGCTGCTCCGGGAACTGGCTTACCAGAACGTAATCGTCGAAAGAGGCCATCGGTCAATCCTTGCTGGTTATGTCGACTATATTCTCATGTATTCACAACGGCGGGAATTCTAACATCCGCATCCGGGCCGGGCAATGCGGTCGGATTCTCACATGCATCCAGTTTGCCAGAGAGGAACAATTCACATGGATGACGGGATGAAAGGGATGAACGGGATGGTCTGAGATGACGAGATTTGACGGCGGGGCTAGATCTCGATGCGGATCTCACCGTACCGGGCCAGGAAGTTTGCCTGGAGGGTCGCGAATTTGTCCCGGTAGGCCGCGGTGTGGATGGGATCGGTGGTCATTATCACTGCGTCTTCCCGGTTGTCGGCGTAGTAATTCTTGCGGATCCCCGCTTCGTTGAACCCGTATTTGTCGTACAGCCTCTGGGCCACAAAATTCGACACCCGCGCCTCGAGTGTTACCTCTGTAAGCCCCTGCTCGTAAGCCACTCGCAGCGTTCCAATGATGAGGAGTTCTCCGATTCCGCGTCCGCGGAGATCCTCTCGAACGGCGACCTCCGTGATGTGGGCCTGGTCGCCCTGGAGCCAGATGCCGACGTATCCCGCCAGCTCATCCCCACCGTCGACGCGTCCCAACCCCAACGCGGACTTCACTCCGGTCAACATCCTCCCCCACAAGGACTCGTCCGCCGGGCCCGATTGTTGCTGGGCGCCGATCGTGCTCGGATTGCCATGTTCGGCGCCATCAGCATGGTACGCGACCAGGAATCGCGTGTACCGGCTGTTCAGTTCGCGGCGAAACGGCGTACCCACCCAACCGGGCGTGAATGCCTCTTGTTCGATCTCAATCACCTGCGGGATGTCTTCGGCCCGCATCCGGCGCAGAGCAATATCCATAACCGCCGCTTCCCGGATAGATTGCGCCATTCTAACAAACAGTCGCACCGGCTTCGTCGCTCCCGCCGGGGCGGCAGGATGCCATCGGTCAAAGCCGACTAATGGCTGGGTAGAGACACCGTTCCATACTGCCCGTCGAAGCCCGGGGTAACCTGCACGTGTCCAGTCCGGGCCTGTAAAATTGCCCGAGCCACCGGCTCTTCGGTGGCTGTTCCCAGGTCTCGCGAGGAAGCCCACAGCAGCGCATCCAGTTCGCTGCCCACAGCATCCGTGATGGCGGTGTATTCTCGCGTCACGGTTCGCGTATTCACTCCTACCCCTCTCACTGCGGCGATGATCTCACGCAGCGGGATCAACCGGGCGTAGGGTGGCGCGCCGTCATCGCCCCGGATGAAGCCGTCGGCATCCGGTTCCCGTTCGTCAACCCTCGTTTGCCCAGAGACTTCATTGACCCGGTGCAGCACCCCCAAGGTCAGCTGACGCCCGCACACCGGGCAAATCGAGCCGTTTCGCTCCAGGTCGGCCGTACCTAAAGACACGCCGCACTTGCGGTGCCCGCTGTAATGATACTTTCCTTCCTCCGGGTAAAACTCCACCGTGTAGGCAATGTCACCTCCGTTAACTGCGGCCGTCAACCCATCCCACGATAAATGTCCCGAAAACGCGGTTACTTCCCGCCCCAGGTTCCCCGGCGAATGGGCGTCGGAAAACGAAACCACCGACCGATGAGCCAATTCCGGTACGGCGCGATTCATCGCCGGGTCTGACGACAGGCCGCTTTCCACCGCGCGGACCATTGGAGCCAAGTCATGGAAGCACTCGTCAAGGCTGTCGAACCCCGCCTTCGAGCCGTACACCCCGTACCATGGGGTCCAGGCGTGCGCCGGAATTACCAGCGATTTTGGGCAGCAGTCCAATGCTGTTTCCAGCAATTCCCTGGCGGATAGACTGACCGTGGGTCGGCCATCGCTCTCCAGCTTTCCGTACTCTTCCAACCGGCCGGTGAACGCCGCTGCGGCCTCAAGGGTGGGCACCATCACCAGCAGATGGATGCGGCGGGTGCGTCCATCCTGGCGGTACACGCAACTGATCTCCGTGCCGGGTACGAAACTGACGCCTCCGTACTCGTAAAGGCCATCTTCGGACAAGGTCAGTTGCGATTGCAGGCCATCCGCCCATTGCGGATGGGTAAAGTCCCCCGTCGCCAGCAGGTCGATGCCTTTACGCTGTGCCCAGGACGCCAGGTTGTCCAGCGTCAGGGACTTGCTGCAGGCAAACGCGAACGGGGAATGGATGTGCAGATCGGCGACGAACGAACCGGCCAGTCCCGCGACCATGTCACGCCGCCAGAAGCGTCTCGGCCAGTTCCTGCGGCCGCTGCACGGTAACCTGGTGTCCCGAGTCCAATTGCACCACCGTCACTCCGGGTATGCGGCCCGCCATCGTCTGTTGCCGGCTGGCGCTGATTAACCGATCGTCGGTGAGCACGACGTAAGTCACCGGGCAGGGGAGCGAATCCAAACTGAGGGTGACCGGCTCCGTCAGCATCTTGAGGGGCAGCGGTCCGAAATGGCCGATGGTCTGAACTCGATCCATCGGTTCCAGGCCGCCGCATCGGTAACGATTGATCGCCTCCGCAGGCGCCGGGATGTCTCGACCAATAAGGGCGCCTATCGTCTTGCACAGGCGGACGGTAAACCTCACCGGCGTCGGGTACATGGAAACCGCGGGTTGCCCGGCGGCCGGCACGATGCCGCATACCAGCACCAGTCTCCGGGGCGGGCGGGGTAGTTCGCTCAATGCTTGAAGCGCCACCGTCCCACCCAGTTCATGACCCACCAGCGTGTAGTCGCTAAAGTTCTCCTGATCCGCGACTCGGACCACCGACTTAACCGCCTCCGCCAGGTCAATCATGCCGGCGTCAGCGGCGGCGTCCGCCCCGTGGCCGGGCAAGTCAACAGCCCGCACTCGCACTGCTTGCCGAGCCCGAAAGAGCGGCGGCGGGTGCTGTTCCGGCGCCGTCATGTAGCCCCAGACCTTCCCCCAGCTCTTTGCTCCCTGCCCGGCTCCGTGCACTAATAGAAAATCCGACACGCTCTGCCCCTGAGTTGTTCGACTGCTGCGTCCTGTACAGCCCTCACTGCGCCATAACTGCCGTGAGCGCCTGAATTGTGTCGTCGTCCTGCTCCGGCAGCACCGTTCTCGGATCCAGCCGGACTGCGTCTTCTTCGATCCGGGCTATCACCGGCGTTGGTTGCTCGCGCAACGCGGACAACACCGATTCGGGGGAACGATCTGAAGGCGGATCAATCGTCAGCGTCCACGACGGCAACGTTTCGCCGGGCAGGCTCCCCCCGCCGATGGCGGACCGAGCCGGCTCGACCCGTGCGACGACCCGGTTGGCAGCCAAAATGGCACGCCATTCTTCCGCCCGGCACCGCACGTTGTCGGCGTTCGTCGAGATCATGCGCCAGACAGGCACCCTGGTTTCCGCTTCTCCCATCACATAATGCGCCAGCGTCGCCGTCAGGCTGGCCAGGCTCATCTTGTCGATGCGGACCGCGCGCGCCAGCGGATGCCTTTCCAACCGCGCGACCAGATCACGTTTGCCGACGACGATCCCGGCCTGCGGCCCGCCCAGCAGCTTGTCCCCGGAGAAAAATACCAGGCCGACGCCCGCCGATATGCTCTCCTGCGGGGTTGGTTCGTGGGCCAATCCGTACCGTTCTGTCGGCAGCAGAGCGCCGCTGCCCACGTCGTGCAGCACCGGAACACCGGAGGTTTCGCCCAGCGCCACCAGGTCGCGCTCGTCCACAAAGGCGGTGAAACCCTCGACCCTGAAGTTGCTGGCGTGCGCTTTCAGGAAGGCTCCGGTCTGATCACTCATGGCGTCGGCATAATCCCGGACGTACGTCCGGTTGGTAGTACCGACGTCCACGAGGGTGCAGCCGCTTTGACGCAAGACGTCCGGTATTCGGAACCCGCCGCCGATCTCCACCGCTTCGCCCCGGGAAACGATGACCTCGCGGCCAGCGGCCAGGGCGGAGAGTCCCAGCAGCAGGGCGGACGCGTTGTTGTTCACGGCCAGCGCCGCTTCCGCCCCGGTGATGCGCCGCAGCAGCGATTGCAGGTGCGCCTGCCGCGATCCGCGTCGTCCGGTTCCCAGATCGATTTCCAGGTCAGAGTACCCTCGCCCCACGGCGTCGGCGGCGGCCAGGGCGGCGTCGCTCAGCGGAGCGCGACCCAGGTTGGTGTGGATCACAACCCCGGTCGCGTTGATCACCGGACGAGGGGACGGCGCGGTCAGGTTTGCCACCAGCGACAGCACCGCCTCGGCTATCTCTTCTCCGGCCGGTGCGGGGTCACCCGTCAGCACCCTCTTCCGGGCTACGTCCAGCGCCTCCCGAGCCAGCTCCACCACCATTTCGCGCCCGTGGGCGTCCACGGCCGGCGCGAGCGAGTCGGCGTTCACCACGCGCTCGACGCTGGGAAGATTGCGGAGTTCGGAGGTGGTGGTCATTCGTAGCCGGAACCAAGGAGAGGCGACCCTTGCGGTAAGCCCCGGGATTCGGCTGGTATTCTACCATCCCGCCCAGGTGGGCATCCTTCGACAAGCTCAGGATGAGCGGAATTTGGAACTTATCAATTACTTTGGAAAGGGCCTGCCGGTTCAGCCTGTCGCGTTCCGGTGACGCTCCTGATGCGCTATCATAGGGACAGTTCAGGCTGTGCGGTAAATGGGCAGCCGAGACCGGATACCATGAAACGTAAAACGGTAGGCATCGGGATCATCGTTATCCTGGCGGGGGCCATCCTGTTCGGGACGGTCGGCTCGGTTATGGAAGTCGTCGCGGCGACGTCCGCGCCGCCATCACCGAGGGAAGGCGAATACGTGGCGCGCCTGGCCCCGGCCACGAACGAAAACCCGGCCCTGGAAGCGCTGAAGTACGCCTGCCCGTTCCATTAAGCGACGCCCCGGCGGCGGGTTGATTACTGGCGCGCCCGGACATCGGGCGACAAGTTACAGATTGCCCGCCCTTGACGCAGGTGCCGTTCGTTCCTCCAGGAGAAAGCATGACCCCGGACATCGGTTTGCCTCCAGAGCTTGACGCTCTCAAAAACACCGTTCGCCAGATCATTCGCGACGAGTGCGTGCCGCTCGAACCCGAATACCTGGCGCATCCTCCCCAGGAAGGCGAGCCGGAAAACGGCGCTCCGCGAGGGGTTCTGGAGACCGTGCCCGGTGTCCTTGGGACCCTCTCTGCGGAACAGTGGGGCCGCTTGAACAACGTCTCCAAGCAGACCGGGATCTACACCTCGTTTGTTCCCGAAGAGTACGGCGGCGGCGGCATGGGAGCCCTGGGGCACCTGGTATTGGAAGAGGAAGTGCATCGCAGCATCGTTCACCTTCCCACTTCGCCGGTGCCCATGTTCATGATCGGGGCCTGCACCCCGGAGCAAGAAGAGAAATACCTCTACCCGGCCATCAACGGTGACCTGTACTACTCGTTCGGGCAGACCGAGCCCCAGGCCGGCTCGGATCCCGGCGGCATGATGCAAACCCGCGCCGTGCGCGACGGCGACGACTGGGTTCTCAACGGCACCAAGATGTTCATCTCCGGAGCCGCGTCGGCTGACTTCCTGCTGGTTCAGGCAGTGACGGATCCGGAAAAGATGCAGCGCGGCGGCATCACGATGTTCATCATCGACAACCCGACGCCCGGCGTCACCTTCGAGCCAATTCGCGTCTGGATTGTCCCGACCAAGGCCCAGCAGCATTACATCCACCTGGACAACGTGCGCGTCCCGCAGACGCAGGTCCTCGGGGAGGTTGGCGGCGGGTTCACCCTGGGGCAGCAGTGGCTGGTCCACCACGACCGCCTGCTGCGCGGCGCCATGGCCCTGGGCATCCTGACCCGAGCACTGGAGATGGCCATCGAATGGTCGCAGCAGCGCGTGACCTACGGCCGTCCCATCGCCGACCGCCAAGCGATACAGTGGATGCTCACCGACGTGTACATGGACATCATGGCCCTCCGTTCCGTGGCCCGGGAAACCGCCGCCCGCGCCGATGCCGGGGAGGACGTGCGCGTGGAAGCGTCGATGGTCAAGTACGCCGCCGGCGAGTGGGGTTGGCGCAGCATCGACAAGATCATGCAGGTCTTTGGCGGGATGGGCGAAACCCTGGACCTGCCCATCGCGCACTGGTACCACATGCTCCGCCATGCCCGCATCGGGGGCGGAACGTCAGAGATTCATAAGTTTGTGATGGCCCGGGCTCTCCTCGGCGGCAGGGTCAACTTCCAGGGGTAAAAGGCAAGATTTCCATGACCAAACTGTCCATACGCAGCGTTGTGTTTCTTGCGGTCGCGTCATTCGCGTTGTTGGGCGCGGCGTGCGGTTTGCAGCCGCCCGCGGCGTCTTTGTCCGGCGGATCATCGAGCAACGTCTTCAGTCCCGGCGCTCAGGCCGCCGTATACCCGTTCGACGCCATTGTCGTGACCGGTTCCGGCAGCGCCAGCGCAGCGCCGGACCTCGCCAGGCTCTCGATGGCGGTGTCGGTCACCGCCGACACGGTGGCCGACGCCCGGGAGACAGCCGCCGACGCGATGACCGATGTCCGCGCTTCCCTGAAGCGCCACCGCATCCTCGACTCTGACATCGCGACCAGTCATTTCCGCATCCATCCTGAGTACGAGTACGGGCCGGATGGCCGCGATCAGGTCGGTTACACCGTCAGCAACGGATTGTCAGTCACGGTCCGGGACATCGACAAAGCGGCTTCCGTGATCGACGACGCCATTGCAGCCGGTGGAGATCACCTCGTTTTCAACAACCTCAGTTTTGGTTTGTCCGACACCACCGAGCTGGAAAAAGCGGCCCGTAAAGCTGCCGTCGACGACATGCGCGACAAGGCAGCGCAGTTGGCCGAGTTCTCGGGCCGGGAGCTCGGGGACCTCAAGGCAGTTTCCGAAGGTGATTTCAGCGGGCCCCAGGTTCCCTTCCCCGCCGCGTTGGCCCGTTCAGAATCGGCGGATTTCGACACGCCGATCTCGTCCGGGGAAGTCGCGGTCACCGTGACCGTTTCCGGGGTCTACGAGCTGAAGTGACCTCGATGGTTCTCAGCGACCGCAGCATCCGCAAGCAGATCGCCGAAGGGCGTATCGTGGTCAAACCGGTTGACGACGCCGATATTCAACCGGCGAGCATCGACCTGCACCTGGACCGCCGGTTCCTGGTCTTCTCCAATTCCCGCCAACCCTACATCGACGTGCGTGAGCCTCTGGACAACCTGACGGAAGAGGCCACTATCGCCGACGGCGAGCCGTTCATGCTGCATCCCGGGGAATTCGTGCTGGGCAGTACCCTGGAGCATATTGAGCTGCCCGACGACCTAGTGGCCAGGTTGGAGGGAAAAAGCAGCCTCGGTCGCCTGGGCCTGCTGATCCACAGCACTGCCGGGTTCGTGGACCCCGGTTGGCGGGGCCGCCTGACGCTGGAACTCAGCAACGTGGCGCGCCTGCCCATCGCCCTGTATTGCGGCATGAAAATCGGCCAGATATCGTTTCTGCAATTGACCACCCCGGCGGAGCGGCTGTACGGTTCCCCGGAACTGCGGAGCCGTTACCAGGGCCAGTCCGGCCCGACGGCCAGCCGTTTTCACCAAGATTTCGCGGGGTCCGGCAACCCGTGACGATACTGACCACGCCCGATGACCCGATGGCTCGGGCAATCGTCCTGGCCCGATCCGCCCTGGGGTCCACCAGTCCCAATCCTGCCGTGGGAGCGGTAATCGTTGGCGAGCGTGGCGTAATCGGCGAGGGGTTCACGCTGCCGCCCGGCCAGGCTCATGCGGAGGTCGGCGCATTGCAACAGGGGGGCCCGGCGGCGCAAGGCGCCACGCTGTACTGCACGCTGGAGCCCTGCTGCCATTTCGGCCGCACACCTCCATGCACTGATGCCATCATTGCCGCCGGGATCAGCCGCGTCGTTTACGCGGTCACCGATCCCAATCCGCGCGTATCCGGGGGCGGCGCGGCTGCCCTGCGCGCCACCGGAATAGAGGTTGAACACCGCCCCAACCCGGCCGCTGAAACGCTGTACGAGGCCTTCGCCAAACACGTCACCACCGGGATGCCCTTCGTGGTAGCCAAGTTCGCCATGAGCCTGGACGGCAAGATCGCCACCCGCACCGGAGACTCGCAGTGGATCACCGGCCCCGACGCCCGCGCCCGTGTCCAGCAGATGCGAAAAGAACTGGATGGCATCATGGTGGGCATCGGCACGGCTCTGGCGGATGACCCGCAGTTGACCGCCCGGGATGACAAGGGCGAGCCGCTGCCCGCCAACCTGCAGCCGCTCCGTGTGGTCGTCGACAGCGACGCCCGCACGCCGCCGGGCGCCCGGATGCTGCGCCAGCCGGGCCGGACGCTGATTGCCACGTCCGGCGCATCCGATCCATCGCGCGGCGCAGCGCTGCACGACGCCGGCGCCGAGGTGCTGTCGTTCCCGGGAACCGACGGGCGAGTGAACTTGTCCGGACTGCTTGAGCATCTGGGTCAACAGGGAGTGGTCAGCCTCCTGGTGGAGGGGGGCGGAGGCGTGCTCGGGGCAATGCTGGACGCGCGGCTGATCGACAAGATATCCGTATTCCTCGGCCCCATGTTGATTGGCGGCGCGGGGGCACGCTCGCCAATCGAAGGCGCTGGCGCTACGACGATGGCCGACGTGTTGCGTCTTGAACGCACGACCACGGAAGCAATCGGACCGGACTGGCTAATTACCGGCTATCCCACTGGAGGAGGCGACTGAATGTTCACCGGCATCGTGGAAGAGGTGGGGCAAGTCGGTTCCCTGTCCGATTACAGGCTGGTCATCCGGGCCACAACCGTGCTGGAGGATGTCCACGTGGGCGACAGCATCTCCGTCAATGGCGCTTGTCTGACGGTTGTTGAGTTTGACTCCGGCTCTTTTGCGGTCGATCTGGCTCCAGAGACCCTGCGCCGGACTTCGCTAGGGCAGGTTGGACCGGGCGGCGCGGTCAATCTGGAGCGGGCTCTTGCTGCGCACGATCGCATGGGCGGGCATATTGTCCAGGGCCATGTGGACGGCACCGGCGACATTACCGCGATCACCCCGGAAGCGGACTGCTTCATCCTGGAGATCGAAACGCCGGCGTCGCTGGCGCCCTACATCGTGGAGAAAGGGTTCATCGCGGTTGACGGAATCAGCCTTACGGTGGTACAAAGTGCGGAACTCCGCTTTACGATTTCGATCATCCCGTTCACCATGCAGCACACGAATCTGCGCGAGCGGAAAGTCGGTGATAAGGTAAATCTCGAAGCGGACATCTTGGCAAAATACGTGGAGAGTCTGTTGGCCGCCAGGTTCGCCTGAGCCACAGCCACCCATACCGCTGGATCCAGAATTTAGATGCAGTTGGCAAGCATCGAACAGGGCCTGCAAGACCTGAAAGCCGGCAAATTCCTCATCGTGGTGGACGATGAGGATCGTGAAAACGAAGGCGACCTGGTGATGCCGGCCGAATTCGTAACCCCCGAAGCCGTCAACTTCATGGTCACGCACGCGCGTGGGCAACTCTGCATGCCGATGACCGCGGAGCGGCTGGCGGAGTTGGACATTCCCATGCTGCCCAGCCGGCATTCCGACTCGCCGATGCCCACGGCGTTTACGATGCCCGTCGACTACGCCATCGACACCACGACCGGCATCTCGGCGCAGGACCGCGCGGCCACCGTCCGAGCGCTCATTGACCCGGACGCGCGTCCCGAGGAGTTCATCCAGCCCGGCCATCTTTTCCCGTTGCGTTACCACACCGGAGGGGTGCTGGTTCGCCCCGGTCATACCGAAGCCATCGTCGATCTCTGCCGGCTGGCCGGCTTGTATCCGGCGGGCGTCGTGTGTGAGATCATGAAAGACGATGGCACCATGGCCCGCCTTCCCGATCTGATCCACATGGCGGCAAAGCACGAGTTGAACATCCTGTCCATCGCAGACCTGGTCAACTACCGGCGCGAGCACGACCCGGCAGATCATGAGGCCGACTGAGAGGGCTGACGGCGGTTCGCGATACGAACAGCCTTAACTCCCAGTCGCCGGTCGATACGGGCCGACAATTTCCCGCATCCCTCGGAGGAACAATGCCCCTATGCAGCCTTGAAGAGGCGCTCGAAGATCTGGCCGCTGGCAAATTTGTCATCGTGGTCGACGACGAGGGGCGCGAGAACGAGGGTGACCTGTTCCTGTTCGCAGAGCACGCCACTCCCCAGGCGATTGCCTTCATGGTGACGCACGCCCGGGGTTTGGTGTGCGTTCCGATGCAGGGCGAGCGCCTGGACGAGCTTCAGATCCCCAACTTGCGGAGCCGCAATTCCCCATCACCCCAGCCAACAGCGTTCACGACGTCCGTGGACTACAAACGGGGCACATCAACCGGCATATCCGCCTTTGATCGCAGCGCCACCATCCGCGCGCTGATTGACCCCGACGCACTTCCCGCCGATTTCATCCATCCCGGGCACATGTTCCCACTGCGGAGCAACCCGGGTGGCGTCCTGAACCGCCCCGGCCACACGGAGGCCATCGTCGATTTGTGCAAGCTGGCCGGTGCTTACCCCGCCGGCGTGGTCTGCGAGATCATGAACACCGATGGCACGATGGCCCGGTTGCCGGAACTGGAGAAATTCGCCGTCAAGCACGACCTCAAAATCTTCAGCATCGCCCAGCTGATCGCCCACCGCCGGATCAGTGAATCCCTGATCTCCCGCGTGGCAGAAGCGAACCTGCCCACCAAGTACGGCGTGGCGCGAATAATCGGCTACCGCAGCACGATAGACAGCGGTGAACACGCCGCGCTGATCGTCGGAGACTGGCAAGAAGGCGACGAAGTGCTGGTCCGGGTGCACAGCGAATGCTTGACCGGCGACGCCTTCGGCAGCCTGAAATGCGACTGCGGTGAGCAATTGGACCGGGCCATCCGGATGATGTTCGACAACGGATCCGGGGCGCTGGTCTACCTGCGCCAGGAAGGACGCGGCATCGGCCTGCACAACAAGATCAAGGCATACTCACTGCAGGACCAGGGCATGGACACCATCGAGGCCAATGTGGCCCTGGGTTTCCAGCCGGACGAGCGCAAGTACGATCTCGCCGTCCAGATCATGCGCGACCTCAACATCACCCATGCGCAGCTGGTCACCAACAATCCGCACAAGATGGCGGGCATCAGCGGTCTCGGCATCCAGGTCACCGGCCGGGTGAGCCTGGCGGTGCCCCCGAACGAGACCAACGAGGACTACATGCGGACCAAGCGCGACAGCATGGGTCACCTGCTGACTCCCATGCAGCCCAGTCCACCCGACGTGTCGGCCTAGTCGCCCCCCAGCCGGCTCACCAGCCAGGCTTCGATGAACCCGTCGATATCGCCGGCCAGCACCGCGTCCGCGTTCCCCATCTGGTGGTCGGTGCGGTGGTCCTTGACTGACTTGTACGGGTGCAGCACGTAACTGCGAATCTGGTTACCCCACTCGGCGGAAACCCTCTCGCCACGAAGGGCTGACAATTCCTGGGCGCGTTCATCTTCGCGCAGGGCCAGGAGCTTGGCCCGCAGGATCCGCATCGCGTAGTCGCGGTTCTGGTGCTGCGACCGCTCGGTCTGGCACGAGACGACGATGCCGGTGGGCACGTGGGTCAACCTCACGGCGGACGCGACCTTCTGCACGTTCTGGCCTCCGGGGCCGCTGGAACGGAAGAAGTCCATTTTCAGGTCGTCTGACCGCAGCTCAACTTCCGAATCGTCATCATCTGCGGCCGGCAGCACTTCAACGCGGGCGAATGATGTCTGCCGCCGTCGCGCCGGATCGAAGGGAGAGATGCGCACCAGCCGGTGCACTCCCACTTCGGCGTTGAGGTAGCCGAAAGCGTGCTGCCCGCCGATTTCCAGCGTACTGGTCCTAAGACCGGCTTCGTCGCCGTAGGCCGTGTTCAGCACCTGAACCGGTCGGCTGCCCAGCGTGGCCCAGCTGGAATACATTCCCGTGAGCATTTCCACCCAGTCGTGGGAGTCGGTGCCGCCGGCGCCGGAGTGGATCGTCAATATCGCCGGCCGGTCGTCGTAGGGGCCCGACAGCGTGAGCTCCATCTCCGCCTTGGCCAGATTCGCGGCGGTTGCTGCCGTTTCCACCGTCAACTCGCCGGCGACGCTTTCGTCGTCGCTTTCAATGGCCAGCGACGTGAGCTCCAGCAGGTCTGCTACCTGGGACCGCAGGCCGTTCCACAGTTCCACCGAGTGCTGCAGCTTGCCCAGTTCCTGCATCTTGCGCTGGGCGGCTGCGGCATCGTCCCAGAAGCCGGGAGCGGACGCCTCTTTTTCTAGTTCGGCGATGGATTCTTCACGCGCCGTCAGGTCAAAGACGCTCCATGACCGCGTCCAACTTGGTGGACATGTCTTCAAGCTGCTGGCGCAGTTCTTCCATTGTGAGACCTCCGGGCACCGTGAGATTTATTCTAATTTTCAATTATAACCCAGGGTGTTGGAGCGATATCCGACCCTGCGGAAAACGGCGCGGATCGGTTAAAAAGGCCATCAGTTATAATTGTCCGTAGAGCTTTCCGCGTTTACGACCATCAGGCAGGTAGGACAATGCTGGACCACGGAGCCCCGGAACACGCCGTCGCCGACCCCATCGAGTCGCTGCGGCATCGTATGCGCCATTCGGCCGCCCACGTGATGGCCGACGCGGCGCGTTCGCTATTTTACGCAGTGGACGGTAAATTGAATCTACCAAATCCGGAGGGGAAATAAGTTATGTCTGCCGCAAAGGCCACTCCGATTCCGTTCACCGGCAACGTTGGTGAATTCAACGACCTGATGAAACGCTACCATGCCGCTAACTTGAGGCTGTGGAAGGATAAAGCAGCCCTGACGGAGCAGTATCCAGACAAGTGGGTGGGAGTCGATGAGAACGGGCTGGTAGCGGTGGCGCCTACCAGTTCAGACTTGGCTGATCGGCTGAAGGAAATGGGGCGCCTCGGCGACGCTGTCGCCACCGGCTTTATGAACACCAAGCCCAAGTTAACGATTCTATGATCCGGGGCGTCATAACCGACGAAGGCTATTTCGTCGAAGCGGAGGTCTCGGCGAGCCCAGGCGGACGGTCGGCGCCGGTGACATTTCTGGTTGACAGTGGCGCCGGCGCCACAGCAATCCATCCCTCGGACATCCCTAAACTGGGGATACCTGCAACTATCTTGCACGAAGCGGAAAGGCTGAGGGTCCACGGTATCGGCGGCTCATCCACTTACCTCTTGGTACCCGGCGCCCTCACTTTCCAGGATGATGCCGCCGCAACGCCGCTCCGCTATTCGACCACCCTTTATGTTGCCGACCCCACCGAAGATAATGCCGACATACCGTCGTTATTGGGACGGGACATTCTAAACTACTGGCAAACCTGGCAAATTGACGTTGGCTGCGGCGTCATCGGCTTCATAGCCGCCAGTCCTTAAACGCCTGGGGACAGGGGTTGGCGTATAATGCTTGGTGACATTCTCATCCAGTAAGCAGGTAGCCTGATGCTTGACCACGGAGCCCCGGAACACGCCGTCGCCGACCCTATCGAGTCGCTACGGCATCGTATGCGCCACTCGGCCGCCCACGTGATGGCCGACGCGGTTTTGCAACTGTTCCCGGGCGCCAAGTTCGGCATCGGCCCACCCACTGCCGACGGCTTTTACTACGATTTCGAGGTGGCCCAGCCTTTCACGCCTGAGGACCTGGAGCGCATCGAAGCGTTGATGCTGGACACGATACGGTCCAACGCGCCTTTCGTCCGCGAAGAGTTGAGCCGCGATTCGGCCAAGTCGATGTTTGCGGCCCAACCTTACAAGCAGGAGATCATCGACGATCTTCCCGACGAAACGACCCTGAGCATCTATCGCCACGGCGAGTTCACCGATCTCTGCCAGGGACCACATGTGGATACCACCGGGGAGATCGCCGCCGTCAAGCTGCTCAACGTCGCCGGCGCGTACTGGCGGGGCGACGAAAACCGCCCGATGTTGCAGCGCATCTACGGCACCGCTTTTGAGTCGCACGCGGAACTGGAGGCGCACCTGGAGCGTCTCGCGGAAGCTGAACGCCGGGACCATCGCACCCTGGGACGGCAGCTCAACCTGTTCACCGTGCATGAGGAGATCGGCCCCGGCCTGATCGTGTGGCATCCCAGGGGTGGCGTCATGCGCTCGCTCATCGAGGACTACTGGCGGGACATCCACTACCGGCGAGGCTACAACATCGTTTATTCGCCCCACATCGGACGAGCGCGACTGTGGCAAACCAGCGGCCACCTGGATTTCTACCGGGACAGCATGTACGCGCCCATGGAAATCGACGAGCAGGAATACTTCCTGAAGCCGATGAACTGTCCCTTCCACATTCAGGTTTACCGATCCGCGTTGCGCAGCTACCGGGAGTTGCCCCTGCGCATCGCGGAGTTGGGTACCGTGTACCGCTACGAGCGCAGCGGTGTGCTGCACGGCCTCATGCGGGTGCGCGGGTTCACCCAGGACGACGCTCACATCTTCTGCCTGCCCGACCAGGTCGCCGCCGAGGTGGGCGACGTGCTGGACCTGACCTTCGAGATCATGGCCGCCTTCGGGTTCGAGGACTACGACATCATGTTGTCCACTCGTCCCGAAAAGTATGTCGGGGAGCCGGAGATGTGGGACCATGCCACCGAGTCGCTGCGCCAGGCACTGGTCTCCCGAGACCTGCCCTACGGCATCGACGATGGCGGCGGCGCATTCTACGGCCCGAAGATCGATATCAAGATCAAGGACGCGCTGGGTCGAGACTGGCAATGCACCACGGTGCAGTTTGACTTCAACCTGCCCGAGCGCTTCGACCTGGTGTTTCAGGACGATCAGGGCAACCGGTCCCGTCCCTACATGGTCCACCGCGCTATCTTGGGCTCGCTGGAGCGGTTCTTCGGTGTGCTGGTGGAACACTACGCCGGCGCGTTCCCGCTGTGGCTGGCTCCGGTGCAGGCCACGGTGATCCCCATCGCCGACCGGCACAACGAGTACGCCGAGCAGGTCGCAGCGCATTTGCGCGATTCCGGATTCCGCGTCGAGGTGGACGATCGCAGCGAGCGCATGAACCAGAAGATCCGCCAGGCGCAATTGCAGAAGACCCCTTACATGCTGGTCGTCGGCGATCGCGAGGCTGACGCCGGAGCCGCCGCGGTGCGCACCCGCGATGGCGACAACCTGGGCGCCCTCCCGTTGAGTGAGGTGACCGACATGCTGCAGGGCGGGCTTGCAGGAACACCCGCCGCTCGTTAGTCGCAAGTGTTCCGGGCAAAGCAAACGGGCAGCCACCGCGGCTGCCCGTTTCGTTTCGCAATGCGCGTGGATTTCGTGTCTGAACCTTCTACTGGACCAGATTGGCGAACTCCGCGCTAAAGTCGGCGCCTCTTCCGCCGTAGCCCTTGCGAAAGGTGATGACGCCAGTGCTGTCCATAGCCATCACCGATGACTGGCTGACAATTTTGAGATCCCGGAGCATGGAGCCCACGGGTTGGGCGGCGGTCATGTTGGCGTAACCGTTCTCGGCTATATACTCTTCCAGGGTGGCCGCGCTCTCGTTGAAAGCGACCAGGTAGAAGTCAACCTGTCCGGCGTATTCGGCGATGATGGGGTTGAGCGTCCGCAACTCGGCGCGGCACACTGGTCACCAAGTGGCGAAATAGTGCATGAAGACCGGCTTGCCGCTGCCTACGATGTCGGTTGATTCGATCCGCGACCCGTTGGACAAGTCCATGGCGAACGCCGGAGGCGTCTCTCCCACCTCGTTGCCCACGTCAGCGGCCGGCGCCTCGATGGGCGGAGGGGCAATTTCGGCAGTCGGAGCCGGCGTATCCGTAGGCACAGCCGCCGTCGGAGCCTCGGTGGCAGCCGCCGGTGGCGACGTGGCAGCCGGAGGGTCCGCAGGAGGTTGGGGCGCAGTGGCGGCGGCAGTTGCCGTCGGCGTATCTGTGGCCGGGGCCGCCATTGAACCGGACGTGGCCGCTGGCGCGGCGGTTGCAGTCGCTGCCTCCGGTGCGTTGGTGGCCGGTTGCGCTGCGGTCGGAGGCGATGCCGTGGTTGCCACTGGCGGGGCGACGTTCGCGGGGGCTGCCGGCGCCGGCGGTTCCTCGGCACCGCATGCCATCATTGCCGTCGTCAAAAGGCCAACGACGGCGCAACCTGCCAGGCATTTGGAAATTCTTTTCATCCTTTCCCTTTGGCGGCGTCAACGACGCCGGAGGCTACTGTCATCAAGCCGGCAGCTGAAGGTCCATCAGCCGCCGGTCCTGTTCCTGTTTGACTTCCGTCTTGGTTGGTACGGCGTGAGGGTCGGCGGTCAACGTGGCGAATTGTGGCGACCACTGGTCTGCGCTGCCCATCAACTGCCGGTGGTAGAGAACTCCGTCGGCGTTTACCGCCATCATCGCCATCTGGCGCGTGATTTCCAGGTCGGCCAGCATGGTGCCGACCGGCTGTGCGGCGATCAGGTCGGTGTATCCGTTCTCTTCGATATACGCTTCAATCGCCTCCGCGGGTTCATTGTAGGCGACGACGTAGAAGTCGATTTCAGGAAACTCACTAGCGATAGGGTTCAGCGTCTGCAACTCAGCGCGGCACTCGGGTCACCAGGTCGCGAACCAGAAAAGATGCGCAGGCTGGTCTTCATCGGACAGGTCTGCGGACGAAACCTGGGTGCCGTCGGACAGGATCATGGCGAACGGCGGGGTTTGTTCGCCTATCTTGAGGTTGAGGTTGCTTTCGTCAACCTCCATCCCCTCCATGTCCATGGACATGCCGGCATCGTTGGATGCGGGGGCGCAGGCAAGGGAGAAAACCACCAACATCGCCGCCCACAGCAGGACGGCAAGGACGATGGGTCTATTCGGTGAATAAATCATCATGGTCGGTGCGTTTTCGGGTGTGTCTGGTATGCTGGCACGCAATCGACGACGATTGTAGCAGAGCGTCCCGTGTTTCAGGGTACGCTTTCCATTGAAACCCGGATTTGAGCCGAGGAGCGTTACACCGTGCCCAACCGACTGATCAACGAGACCAGCCCTTATCTCCTGCAACACGCCGAGAATCCGGTGGACTGGTATCCGTGGGGCGAGGAGGCGCTCGGCCGCGCCCGCGAGGAGGACCGTCCCATCCTCCTGAGCATTGGCTATTCCGCATGCCACTGGTGTCACGTGATGGAACGCGAGTCCTTCGAGAACGAGGACATCGCCGTCCTGATGAACGACAACTTTGTGAACATCAAAGTGGACCGGGAGGAACGCCCGGACCTGGATGCAGTGTACATGGAAGCGGTGCAGATGATGACGGGCAGCGGCGGCTGGCCGATGACCGTCTTCCTGACCCCGGAAGGCCGCCCCTACTACGGCGGAACCTATTTCCCTCCCGATGACCGCCAGGGGATGCCCGGATTTCCTCGCCTTTTGGCCGCCGCCAGCCAGGCCTACCACACCAACAAGGGGGAGATCGAACGGGTCACTCGTCAGTTGGCCGAGCAGATGGGCCGCACCGGACAGATGCCCCGGGGGTTCACGCCCCTCACCACCGAGGTGATGCACAACGCCTATTCTCAGCTGGCCACCCAGTTCGATCACCTGAACGGCGGTTTCGGCAGCGCGCCCAAGTTCCCCCAGCCGATGACCCCGGAGTTCCTGCTGCGGTACAACCGCCACGGGTTCAATGCCCGCGCCCTGGAAATGGTGGAGCTCACCCTGCAGAAAATGGCCTACGGCGGCATGTACGACCAAGTGGGCGGGGGATTCCACCGCTACTCCACCGACGCCTACTGGCTGGTTCCGCATTTCGAAAAGATGCTGTACGACAATGCCCTTCTCGCCCGACTGTATCTCCACGCCTGGCAGGTGACCGGCATGCCGTTGTACCGTCGCATCACCGAGGAAACCCTGGATTATGTGCTTCGCGAGATGACTGACCCGGCCGGGGGTTTCTACTCAGCCCAGGACGCTGACAGCGAGGGAGTGGAGGGCAAGTTCTTCGTCTGGACGCCGGATGAGCTGCGCTCGCTGCTGGGGGAGGACGCCGACCTGGTGATGGGTTACTACGGCGTCACCGAGCGGGGCAACTTCGAAGGCGCTAACATCCTCAATGTTCCCCGGCCCTTGGAAGAGTACGCGAGCCAGCGGGGCGTGTCGATGGAAGATCTGGAGCAGGCGATATCCCGCGCTCGCTCGATCCTTCTGGACGTGCGCGAGCAAAGGATCCACCCTCTGCGTGACGACAAGGTGCTCACCTCCTGGAACGGCCTGATGCTCCGGTCTTTCGCGGAGTCCGGCGCGGCGTTGGGGCGCTCGGACTACCTGGACGCAGCCCGTAAGAATGCGGACTTTTTGCTCGCCACCATGCGCGGACCCGCTGGGCGCCTCCTCCGCAGCTGGCGCAACGGCGAGGCCAAGCTGAACGGCTACCTGGAGGACTATGCCTGCCTGGCCGACGGCCTGCTGTCTCTGCACGAGGCCACGCTGGAACCCCGCTGGCTACAGGAAGCCGTGTCCTTGGCCGACGAAATGAACGCCCTGTTCTGGGATGATGCCGTCGGCGGCTTTTACGACACCGGCAGCGACCACGAAACCCTGGTGATTCGTCCTCGGGACGTGTTCGACAACGCCCAGCCCTGCGGCGGTTCGGTCGCCTCGGACGTTCTGCTGCGGCTGGGCGTGATAACCGGAAACGACGACTATTCGGCGAAAGGCGCGACGCCGCTGCGGGCCATGCAGCAACTGTTGGGCCGGGCACCGGCTGCCACCGGCCATTGGCTGGGCGCTCTCGACTTTTACGTCTCGCTGCCCCGGGAAATCGTCATCGTTGGTCCAGCGGAAGATTCGAGCACCGGGGAAATGCTGGAGGAAGTCACCAAGCGGTTCATGCCCAACCGGGTGTTGGTGGGCATATCCGATCCCTCCAACCCCCCGCTGAAGGACTCGCCGCTGCTGGAGCAGAGGGTGATGCAGGACGGCCGGCCCACCGCCTACGTGTGCGAGAACTACGCCTGCCAGTTGCCGGTTACCAGCCCCGACGCGCTGGCCGCGCAACTCAATGCTTGAGCCATTACGGCTCAGGCGGCTTGCCGCATCAGCCCGGCCTGCGTCACCGTTTCGCGGTTGATCGTGTCCGGCAGGCGGTAGCGCGGCCAGAGGGTAAAGCCCACCAGCACCAACGCGCCGGCCAACAGCGGAGCCAGCCGAATGCCCAGCGGGTTCTCCGCCGAATCTCCCAGTTGCAGCACCAGGCTCAGCAACAAGGGCGGGAGCGCATAGGTCAACTTCTCAAAAAAGTTCTGTGTGGCGTAGAACATCGCCTCTCGACGCTCGCCTCTGACGAGGGCGTCGTAGTCGGCAATGTCGGCGGTCAGGCCCTTGGGCAGCAGGAACACCGCCGCCATGGGCATCCCGGCGATGAACATGAAAGCCAGTCCCTGCAGCAGCAGGCTGCCTGGTAACGCCAGTCCTGTCAGCCCGGTCAACGGGAACACCAGGCCGCTCGCCACGAGGCATACCCCGTACACCCGACGCTTGGTGACGCGCCCCGCGCTGAAGAGCATCCAGATGACAATACCCGCGACCACGACTCCAGCGATGACGCTCATTGACAGGAAGCTGGAGGCCACGCCGTCCTTGTCCTGCAGCAGCACTCCCACGGCGAAAAACGGCACCCATCCCTGCAATATTCCGACTCCGGTGGTGAACATCACGAAAGTCGGCAAAAAGGCGATGAACTGGGAGTTGCGCAGTGTATCCTTGAATCCTCGCCAGAAGGGAACTTGCGCCGGCGTGATGTCCCGGGGGGCCCTCCGCCACACCGCTCGCAGGGACAGGTAGCGGAACACCAGCGCCAGCGCCGCGAAAAAGGTCCCCGCAATCTGAAAGCCGTAGGCGTCCTTGATAAACCCGCCCATCACCAGGCCCAGCCCGGCGCCGGCCACCGCGAACAGGAAGATGAGGCACACTACGTGCATCCGCTCGTTGGCTGTTCTGGTCAGCTCCGGCACCAGGGCTTCCAGGGCGCCGCTGGACATGGTGGCGGCCGTGAAGAACAGCTCCAGCATCAGCACAAAGTACAGTGCGTTCCACCAGCTGCTCCCTTCGGTAGGCAGGAACCAGATCAGCGCGCCGAAGATGACGTAGAAAGGGGTGCTGAACAGGACAAACGGTATCCGCCGCCCCCATCGGCTGCGGGTGCGGTCGCTCCACCAACCGATGAGTGGATCGGTGAAGGCATCAATAAACCGTCCGGCAAAAATCAGAAACCCGGCCAGCACCCGGGCGTCGATGTCGAATCCCAGCAGTGACGCGTCGGGAACGCGGGCGACTCCTTCCATGGCCGGCGGCGCCAGGAAGAAGAGCACCCACTGCTGGCGAAAATAGCTTATAGACTGCAAGCCGATATGGTCGGCGGTGAACAGCAGCTTGTTGAGCAGCGGCAGGCGGGCCGAGGAATGTTCGGAATCGATCATGCCATCTCGCGTAGGGCGCCGGATTACCGGCGCAATGTATCACACTGAGACCCTGCGAATGGGAACGGTGATCCCGAGGCTATCGCATTTGAACGGTTTTAGTACCGTCATACCGGCGATAGAACGTCACCCCGTACTTGATACGGGGCCGGATCCAGTGGCCGAAGTCGGCTGTTTCCTTGCGAATATCAAGCTAATAACGGGCTCTGAACTCCGGGACGATTCCAAAAGGTAGAGAACCCCCCATTGAGGAGGCCCAGCGACGGCCCCGGCGTCCAGCAGCGCAGCGATTATCCCCGAAAATCAGAAAGGCAACCCCAGACACTTGAGGTGAAGTTCCGTGGACATGATTATTCTGTTGGGAGCAGTGCTGTTCGCTGGTCTCGCCTTCATGGTCACCGGCACCATATCGCTAGAACAACGGCGAGAATGGCTGTGGACGCAGAGACAACAAGAAACGCCAGAAACGCGTTGCCCAGAATGTCAGACACCCGTTCCGCGTCGGCCCATACCGCCGATGCCACCCATGCGGTCGCTGCTACGACGAGGCTTACGGAGATTGTGGGGATTAGAGTCCCTAAGACGGCATCACAGAAAAACGCATCCAAACCAGACCAGTCCATGATTTGGCATTATGGCGAGGGGTTGCTTAGCAGACAACTGAACAAGGCCCGACGGTCACCCGTCGGGCCTTGTAACATGGTCGGCCAATTCAGCCGGATTGCCCGCCAGAGGCCGGATTTTCCGAAGTGTGGACACTGCCCCATTACCACACTCCAAAAGTTCGCCGGAAAGGTTGACAGACAGGTGCCCTCGGTAGTTGTATGGCGAGGATCTGAACCAAGAGGAGGGTGGTGAATGCCTTGCGCCAGTACCGGACATACCAGATGTGGGGCTGTTGGGGCAGAGGCTGGAGGGCCGACGACGTGGTGTCAAGGCGCATCGAGAGCACGCCGTGGACGGTTGGGAACTGAGCCACGTCGAGAGTTCGGTGTTCTTCTGGTACGGGTTCGTCCCAAGGTCCAGGCTGTTGATGGTGTTCGAGCGCGAGGTCAAGTGATGGCGGACGGTCTGCCCGTTTGTACTTGGCTGCCTGGTACTTGATCAAACCTGTATTGGCATAAGTAGGATGGAATGAGCCACAGTCACTACTCTGGCAGTGAAATAACGGTGCAGTAGGTGCGGCATCCATGGCTTAGGAGAAATTTGCGGTACGGTTGTCGGAGGAAGACCGAGCCCAACTGGAGCGCTTGATCAGGAAAGGCCAGCACTCCGCTCGGGTCATCAATCGGGCGCGCGTCCTGCTCAAGACCGACGAGGGCTGGAGCGCATCCCAGGTGGCGGCGGCGCTGGACACGTCGCCGCGCACGGTGTTTCGCACCAAGCGGCGGTACGTCGAGAAGGGCTTGCACGGCGTGCTCCACGACCATCCCCAGGCCAACCGGTATCGCAAGCTGGATGATCGGGGTGAAACCCACCTGATCGCCCTGGCCTGCAGCGACGCTCCGGAAGGCCATGACCACTGGACCTTGCGCCTATTGGCCGAGAAGGTGGTGGAATTGGGCCTGGTGGAGAGCCTGTCGTATGAGACGGTCAGGCTGCGGCTGAAAAAGCACCCTCAAGCCCTGGCGGAAGCAGCAGTGGTGCATCTCCCAGATGAACGGGGAGTTTGTGGCTGCAATGGAGGACGTGCTGGATCTCTACGCCGAGCCCTACGACTCCGAGCGTCCGGTGGTGTGCTTTGACGAGACCTCCACCCAGTTGCTGGTCGATGTGCGAGAGCCGTTGCCTCCACAACCGGGCCGACCGCGGCGCCAGGACTACGAGTATCGCCGCGGCGGCACCCGCAACCTCTTCCTGTTCTGCGAACCCCGTACGGGCTGGTGCCATGTGGCCATCACTGAGCGGCGCACCATGCAGGACTTCGCCCACCAGATGCGGTGGCTGGTGGACACCGCCTATCCCCACGCCACCGTCGTCCGTGTAGTGCTCGACAATCTGAACACCCACCGCATGGCCTCCCTGTACGAGACCTTTCCCGCCGTTGAGGCCAGGCGCATCGCCAAATGCCTGGAGTTTCATCACACCCCCAAGCACGCCAGTTGGCTGAACATGGCGGAGATCGAGTTCAGCGTCTTCTCCCGCAGTTGCCTCAGCGGACGTCTCCCTGACGAGGCCACCCTCTGCGGAGAGGTTCAAGCCCTCGAAATGGAGCGTAACGAAGCTCAAGCCCGCATCAACTGGCGCTTCGGCATCCAGGACGCCAGAACCAAGCTCCATCGATTATATCCCTCCCAAACCAAGCTTGACTGAACACTAGCTGGTATGGCCGCGCAGTTATTCAGCGACGGCTAGCTCGACGGCAGCCAAGGGGAAACCGCCGCGCTGATCAGGGAGACACAAACCCGAGGGTGGCACCAAAAGAACCCGTCGGAACATCCTGCAAGGCAGTGGTTAAGGTATATTGCAGGAGGACAACTCGTCCGATACTGAAGATTGAGGCTATGAAGCTGCTAAGTTCGGCACGTAGTCAGAATCGCCAGTTCCCGAAATCTCAAGATGACCGGAAGGAAATGGAAATGACTTTCACAGAGGCCCCGGGTCGCCTCACTGCCGGTCCAATCGGTCGGGGCGGTGCCGCCTGCAAATTCTGGCAAGCCAAAGTAGAAACAGTTGCCCGCCTGGCCGTCCCAATCGCGAGCTGCCTCGCCGCCCTGATAGCCCTCGCGGCCTGCGGTGGGGAGCAACCCTTGCCGCCGGCCACAACCTCGGCACC
This sequence comes from Chloroflexota bacterium, assembly GCA_028873965.1. GTDB lineage: Bacteria > Chloroflexota > Dehalococcoidia > Lucifugimonadales > UBA3495 > Bin87. The sequence goes on along the minus strand of JAPPMU010000059.1, from coordinate 189,846 downwards.
CGGGGAGACCAGGGAGTTGGCAACCTCCAGGCCATTACCTGCAACCGGAGCATCAGCCGCCAACCCGGCGCCCGCGACTGCTCAGGCACCCAAGCCCGGAACCACTGCGACACCCGTACCAACTCTCACGCCGACCCCAACCCCGAGACCGTCGCCCAAGCCAAACGAGACGCCGGAGTTCACGGCGACTCCGGAACCGACGGCTACGCCCACACCTACCGCGACTCCATCTCCAACACTGGAGCCCACAGCCACCGCCACTGCGGTGCCGACACCCACGCCAATTCCCATGCCGACGGCTACGCCCACGCCGCGCTACCGGCTCATCATCCGGGATGAGGACCCATACTACAAGCAATTCGTCGAGGTGGAGGGGATTACGGTTAAAGCGGCGGCCCACGTCGACCCGGCGGCCCTCCAGGCGGCGGCCCACATCATGGACGTGATGCTGGATGGCAGGGAGGATATTGCCGAATGTATGGCCAACGCCGGGGCGGGCATGCTGATAGTCCCCAAAGACGACCCCCTGACCGGCCTGCCTGATTACAGCCACTGGAAAGGCAAGGTAGACCCCAACGCGGGGCGTTCGTACGATGAGATCATCCGGGGATCTGGCGGCCACCCGCAACCGGGCCACCCTGATAATGCCGCAACAGACGAAACGCACTTGCTGTGGATGCCGCCGGACCCGGAAGTTACCGCTCACGAATACGCGCACTCGATTCAGAATTTCTGTTTCACTCAGGAAGACGATGCGAAATGGGATGCACTCTATGACGCCGCCAGGCGGACCGACCCACTCCCCAAGAATTTTGCCGGACGGTATGCCATGTTGAACAGGCACGAGTTTTGGGCGGTGCTCAGCAATGTCTACCTGGGTGCGGACCGCGTCCTCGATCCCGGGAACCGGACCGAAATCCGGACTCTGCTTGAGGCGGGGGCGCCCGGAGTATGGGAGTTCCTGGAGGAAATTTACGGAGTCCTCAACACCCCGACACCGGAGCCGGGGACAGTTTTTGTCCATTACAGCACTGAGGGCGGCGAGACGTTTCCTTGGAGAACCTACGTAGGGGGCACCTACGAAGATGACAAATTTGGATACAGCATTGACGTTTCGCCCGGATGGGTTGACTTTCCCGACAAAAGAACACGACCGGATTTCGCCATGTATCTCAGGCAGGGGAGTGCTTATCTCGAAATATCAGCGGTACCTCTGTCGAACCGCGACAGCCTCAGATCTTTCGCCGAAGCTCTCCGCGACCGATGGCTGGAACGGAGGTCCGAGAATTTTCTGATGTTTGAAATTGACTCCTTTGAGGAAAGGCCGAACGAGGGGCGCGAATCCTATTTGATTACTTATCGCAGTCAATATTCAGCCCGGAACTGCCTGGAAGACGGGATGGCGTTAATTGCGCTTTCCTCCCAATACGAAGCCAAGCCCTATGTATTCATACTGACGAGCGGGACATGCCGGGACTCCTCTTCTCAAGACATGCGGCGCCAGGACTTGCTGGATATGCTTGCCAGCTTCCGCTGAACGCTTTGGGCTGAACCGCTGAAACCGGAATGCGGGAGGTTAATGGGCGGCTGCATGTGCGGAGCCCCTCATACACGGCTGCGAATCGGGCAGCCCCTCAAAGCGAGGAAGGCACCTTGCAGGAGGAGCAGAATACGTCCGCCGGAGTTCACACAATGACAACCCGAAGCACCATCGGGTTATTCAGTCGAAGACGGAGTAATACCGCCAATGAAGACGGGCAACCCCAAGTTTCAAAGTACCGTTGGGCAGATTCTCTTGACCGTGGCCGGCCTGGCGGCCGCGATATCGATACTGTCCTGCGGAGGAGAGGCTCCCGATCCAACTACCGCGACAGCCACAAAGGATACGAATGGCAGGGAGGCGACTCCCGTACCAAAACCTGCGACCACAGCAGCGGCTGCTACTGCGGAACCCATGTCCGCTCCGACGCCGACCAACGCGCCTGTTGCACCCGGGACCGCAGTTCCAACTTTCACGCCGACTCCGGAACCGACGGCTACACCCACACCCACCGCGACTCCATTACCTACCGTCGCCCCTGCGCCCACCGCGACACCGGCTCCTCCTGCCACACCAACTCCCATGCCGACGGCTACGCCAGTACCCACGCCAACAGCGACACCGACGAGAGAGGCATGGACCGGGCCTCCAGGCTCTATGCCACCTAACTTCAAGGTGGCCCTCATAGGGGACCAGGGGCTGGGCAGTGGCTCCAGGGCGGTCCTTCGCATGATAAAAGAGGAAGGGGCGGATATGGTGATACACTCCGGCGATTTTGACTACCGGGACGACCCCGACGGCTGGGACCAACAAATCAATGAAACCCTCGGTGAAGACTTCCCTTATTTCGCTTCCATCGGCAATCACGATATCGTAGCCTGGGACGGTTATCAGAGGAAGTTGCGGGAAAGGTTGGCTCGTACCAGTGGAGCCAAATGTACGGGCGATCTGGGAGTTAATTCTTTCTGTACCTATAGAGGATTGTTCTTCGTGCTTTCCGGCGCAGGTTTCATCAGCTCAGCCACCACCTCCTTCATCAAGGATGCTCTGGCGTCCGAGGAGGCTCAGGAGTCCCTCTGGCGATTTTGCTTATGGCACCATAACCAACGGCTGATGCAAGTCGGAGGCGCGGTAGATGTCGTGGGATGGGAGCCTTACGAAGAGTGCCGCAAAGGCGGGGCCATCATCGGTAACGGCCACGAGCATTCTTATTCGCGCACACATCTGATGGACAGTTTTGAGACCCAGAGCATCGCTTCCACATCGGATGTCCTGCACGTTGATGAAGGAAAGAGCTTTACCTTCGTCTCCGGTCTTGGGGGCCATAGCATCAGAGATCAAAACGACCAACTCGCTGGCAACCCCTGGTGGGCGGCGGTGTACACTGCGGATCAGGGAGCAGATTATGGCGCCCTGTTCTGCGTCCTCAACCACGACGGAGTTGAAAATCGAGGGTACTGCTACTTCAAAGATTTGAATGGAGTCATTGCCGACGCGTTTGGGGTCATCGTGGGGCCAGCTGCTGAAATTCCTGAGGCGTCATCCTTCGTGCCGGCTCCGATTCTGAATCGGGAAATTGCGACCCACGAGGGGGATCGAGCGGAGTTGGCAGCGTTGTACCACGCCACCGGCGGGTCTAACTGGACCAACAGTGCCAACTGGCTGAGCGACGCTCACATCAATAGTTGGTATGGAGTAACCACCGATGGTAACGGGCGCGTGGTTAGACTGGACCTCCGTGATAACAGATTGTCGGGCGTGTTCCCGTCAGGAGTGGGCAACCTCGTCAACCTGAGAGAACTGCTACTCAGTGATAACCGCTTGCGTGGGTCAGTACCGCCGGCATTAGGCAGTCTTGACAACTTGACCAGGTTGGAGTTGGATGACAACGAACTCACCGGGAAGATACCGTCCTCCCTGGGCAACCTCACCAGCGTGATCCAATTGGAACTCCACGGCAACAGGTTGACAGGGACGATACCCATATCCTTGGGCAACCTCACATCGCTGATATCTTTGCGGCTGGCCGCCGGCAATCAATTTACCGGGTGCATACCGGTTGGGATAGCCGATATAGCGAACAGCGACCTAGCCGACTTGCGTTTGCCATCCTGCTGAATCCCTAAGCCCAAATCCACCTACCCATAGTATCAACGATCACGATACTGGCTAAAATTCTAATTCAAGCCTGGGTATTCTCAACGTAAGCAGGGATTGAGTTACAATCAGGCTCAGGTTGGATTGTAGGGGGTTGTGGAGATGGTCCGGGCCCGGGTTTATCGTCATGACGTGCGCTGTCCTGATTGCGGCTCCAACTGGATGCGCAAGGACGGGTTTTCCGGGGGCAAGCAGCGGTATTACTGCGGCGACTGTCAGCACCGCTACTTGCCGGAGGGGGCGTATCGGCGTCCGGCGCCGGAGGTGAAGGAGCGGGCTCTGGCCATGTACACGGAAGGCAGCAGCCTGAGCGCCATCGGTCGGGTGTTGGGATACAGTACCCAGGCGGTGAGCCAATGGGTGAAAAAGGGGGACGGCAGGCCCTGAGCCAACTGCGGGAGCGTAACCGGCAACGCACCCAGGGGATGGCGGGCCGCCAGCCGGCCCTGGTAGTGTCCTGTGATGAGATGTGGACCTATCGGGGGGTCAGGCGTGGGGAAAATCGGGAGGACTGCTGGGTTTGGACGGCGGTGGTGCGGGAGACTGATGGTAGTCGCTGGGTGGATTTTGAAGTGGGAGACCGCAGTGAAGGGCCTTTCCTGCGATTGTACGAAAGGCTGCCCGAGGCCGGTCTGTACCGCAGCGACGCCTATGCGGTGTACTTGGGGTGGTTTCCTCCGGACCGGCATGTAGCAGGCAAGGGCGGGTCGGTGAACTGGAACGAAGGATTGCCCTCGGTGTGGCGGGGGAAGCTGAACCGGCTGATGCGTCGGACCAAAGGCTACACCAAGAGCGTGGCGATGCTGGTGTACTCGCTGGCCCTGGTCTGCTGGCAGCAGGAAGGAAAACTCAATATCTACCAAGGTTGAGAATGCCGACTCCGGTAACTGTTCAGTGTTGATGGGTTTCCTTGTGGGTTGCACATCGTTCCTGCGAAAGCAGGAACCCAGAAATCCCTGCTACCGGCAAACGTGAGCACAGCAAGGATTTTCTGGATACCGGCTTTCGCCGGTATGACGGTTTTGGGGTGGGCCGGTCACATCAAATCTGAACAGTTACGACTCCGGCGCCGGGTACCATTCACCCACGTTCGTGTGTATAATCTTGGCGGTTTAACTCTTGCCGGATGCGCAGCATCCGTTTACGTCCGGGCCCGTAGTCCAACGCCCCTTGGCAACCAGCAGCGGCCCGTGAAATTTACTTGCTCAGGAGGAGATCATGGCAGAAACCGCCAAGATCATTTACACCGAAACTGATGAGGCGCCGTTCCTTGCCACGCACTCGCTCTTGCCGATTCTCCAGGCTTTCACCAAGGGCGCCGGCATCGAATTGGAAACGTGGGATATCTCGTTGTCCGGGCGCATCATCGCCAATTTCCCGGACAATCTGACGGACGAGCAGAAAATCCCGGACTATCTGCGTATGTGCGGCGAGCTGTGCCTGGAACCCTCGGCGAACCTGATCAAACTCCCCAATATCAGCGCCTCCATTCCCCAGCTGAAAGGAGCCATCGCCGAGTTGCAGGGCAAGGGTTACGACATACCCGACTACCCCGACCAGCCGGCCAATGACGAAGAGCGCCAGACCCAGGCCCGTTATTCCCGAGTGATTGGCAGCGCGGTCAACCCCGTGATTCGGGAAGGCAATTCCGACCGCCGCTCGTCCAATGCGGTCAAGGAACACGGCCAGCGCAATCCCCACCGCATGATGCAGGACTGGCCCGAGGTCTCCAAAACCCGTGTCGGCCACATGACCGATGGGGACTTTTTCAGCAGCGAAGTGGCGGTAACCACCACCGAGGCCGGGTCCGCCGCCATAGTTTTCACCGGCAGCGACGGGAGCGTTACCGAGCTCAAATCCGGCATACACATCCAGGCCGGCGAGATCCTCGACTGCGCCGTCATGAGTGCCAAAGCCCTGCGCCAGTTTTACGCCGACGAGATGGACAAGGCGAAAGCCGACGACGTCCTGCTGGGTCTGCACGTCAAGACCACCATGATGCGGGTTTCGGACCCGATCATTTTCGGGCACCTTGTCTCCGAATTCTTCAAGGACGTCTTCGACAAGCACGGCGACGCCCTGGCCCAGGTGGCAGTGGACCCCGACAACGGCGTCGCTGAACTTCTGACGAAGATCCAGGACTTGCCGGAAGACAAGCGCGCCGAGATCGAGTCCGACATTCAGGCGTGTTACGACAGCCGCCCGGACTTGATGATGGTGAACTCCTACCGGGGTATCACCAATCTGCACGTTTCCAGCGACACCATCATCGACGCCTCCATGCCCGTGGTCATCCGCGACGGAGGACGCACCTGGGGCCCGGACAACGAATTGCACGATACCGTTGCGCTGATCCCTGACCGCTCCTACGCCACCATCTACCAGGCGGCCATTGAAGATTGCCAGCAGCACGGCGCCCTCGACCCGGCAACCCTGGGCAGCGTTGCCAACGTGGGGCTCATGGCCCAGGCCGCCGAGGAGTACGGGTCCCACGACAAGACCTTCGAGGCTCCCGGCAACGGAACAATCCGCGTTGTCGATGCCTCGGGCTCAACTCTGATGGAGCAGAGCGTAGAGACGGGCGATATCTTCCGAATGTGCCAAACCAAGGACATCCCGATCCAGGACTGGGTCAAGTTGGGTGTGACTCGCTCCAGGCTCACCGGACAGGAGGCCATCTTCTGGCTCGATGCCAACCGCGCCCACGACGCCGAGTTGATCAAGAAGGTGGAACAATACCTGCCCGAACATGACACCACCGGGCTCGAGATCCGTACCCTGCCTCCCCTCGAAGCCATGAAGGCCACCATCGCCCGCAGCCGGGCCGGCTTGGACACCATTGCCGTGACCGGAAACGTATTGCGTGACTATTTGACCGACCTGTTCCCCATCCTGGAACTGGGCACCAGCGCCAAGATGCTGTCAGTGGTCCCGCTCCTCAACGGCGGCGGCATGTTCGAGACGGGGGCCGGCGGTTCAGCACCCAGGCACGTGCAGCAGTTCGTGGAGGAGGGGCACCTCCGTTGGGACTCCCTCGGGGAATTCTGCGCCCTTGTTGCGTCCTTCGAGCACGCCGGTGAGGTATACGACAACGACGGGGCGCGGCTCCTGGCCGAGACGCTGGACCAGGCAATCGGTGAACATCTGGAACACCAGCGGAATCCGTCGCGCCGCGTCAACGAGCTGGACACCCGGGGCAGCCACTTCTATCTCGCTCTCTATTGGGCGCAAGCACTGGCGAATCAGGACGAAAACCCGGAATTGAAAGCCCGGTTTGCCGAAGTGGCGCGCCGGATGACCGAGAACGAAGACAAGATCATCCAGGAGCTGATCGACTGCCAGGGGCAGGCCATGGATATCGGCGGCTACTACCGACCGGACCACGACAAGTCGGCCAGCGCCATGCGCCCCAGCGCCACGCTGAACGCCATCGTGGACGCAATCTAACCAACCTTGGATCAATCGGAGGACCACTCACCACATGCGAAGCAAAGTAACCGTCGTGGGCGCTGGCAACGTCGGCGCCACGACCGCGCAGCGGATCCACCAGCTCGGCTACGCCGACGTGGTTCTGGTAGACGTAGTTGAGGATCTGCCCCAGGGCAAGGGCCTTGATATGCTCGAGTCGGGCCCGGTTATCGGCTCCGACGCTGTCATAACCGGGTCCAATGGATACGAGGCTACCGCAGGTTCCGATGTTGTAGTCATCACTGCCGGCATCGCCCGGCGGCCCGGCATGAGCCGCGATGACCTGCTGCTCACCAACATGCGCATCACCTCCGCCGTAACCGAGGAAGTGGTCAAACACTCTCCCGACTGCATCATCCTGGCGGTGACCAACCCGCTGGACGCCATGGTGCAGAACGTTTTTCAGACCGCCGGCTTCCCTCGCAACCGGGTGTTCGGCATGGCCGGCGTGCTCGACACCGCTCGGTACCGCACCTTCATCGCCCAGGAGCTCAACGTCTCCGTGGATGACGTCCAGGCCATGGTGCTGGGAGGCCACGGCGACGACATGGTTCCCCTGGTGCGCTACACCACCGTGGGCTGCATACCCCTCACCGAGTTGCTGTCCCAGGACCGCATCGATTCCATCGTGCAGCGGACGCGCGACGGCGGCGGCGAAATCGTCGCTCTGCTCAAGCAGGGCTCCGCGTTCTACGCCCCGTCTGCGGCCATCACCCAGATGGTCGAGGCGATCCTGCTGGACCGCAAGCGGATCCTGCCTGGTTGCGCATATCTCGAAGGCGAATACGGCATCAACGGCCTGTGCGTGGGCGTTCCCGTCAAGATCGGCGCGGGTGGAATGGAAAAGGTCATCGAGATCACCCTCACCGATGAAGAGAAAGCTGCGTTGCAGTCCTCAGCGGCTTCGGTGCAGGAACTGGTCGATGTGATGGCCAACGCCAAAGCGGAAGCCGGATAGCGCTATCCGCACCGTCAAGGCGCACCTAAAGTCGAACCGGGGCGGGTTGCATACCCGCCCCTTCGTCGTTTTGCGGTATGTATAATGAAATCACCAATACACGAGCGAAGGGGGGCAGCATGACCCAGCGCACACCAATCGAACGGGATCTCCTGGAGAAGGCCGCCCAGTTTTTGCCCGGTAGCGGTACGGGAAATACCTCGTACCCCGATGAGCTGAAGTTCCTAGTGAGAGAGGGCAAGGGAGGGCGAATCTGGGACGTCTCCGGCAACGAATACGTGGACTGGCTGATGGGTTCCGGGCCCATGATCCTGGGGCACGCCCACCCCGCCGTCACGGAAGCCGTTCTGTCAGCCGTCAGCCGCGGCTCGACCTTTTTCACCACCAACGATCAGGCCGTGTTGCTGGCCGAGGAGTTGGTCCGGGCAGTTCCCTGCGCGGAACAGGTCCGCTTCACCACCAGCGGCACCGACGCCTGTTTCCAGGCCATGCGCGTGGCCCGGGCTTACACCGGCAAGGAAAAGGTCCTCAAGTTCGAAGGCGGCTACCACGGCACCAGCGACTACGCCATGATGTCGGTCTTCGCTTCGGCCGCCGTGGAGTTCCCGCAGGCGGAGGCCAACACCGCCGGTATCCCCAGAGCGCTGAACGACCTGATGTTGGTGTCACAGTTCAACGACTTGGACACCACGGCCGCCATCCTGTCCGCGCACAAGGACGAAATCGCCGCCGTGATCGTCGAGCCCCTGCAGCGCACACTTGCCCCCGACCCAGGCTTTCTCGAAGGTCTGCGCAAAATAACCAGGGACGCGGGCGTGCTGCTGATTTTTGACGAAATCGTCACCGGCTTTCGCCTGGCTTACGGGGGAGCCCAAGAATACTATGGCGTGACTCCCGACATGTGCACCGTGGGCAAGATCATGGGAGGCGGCTACCCACTGGCGGCCCTCATGGGCAGCGCCGACGTGATGTCCGTTTACGACCGCGCCGCGGTCTCTGCCGACGATTATGTTGACCAGATCGGCACGCTCAATGGGTTCCCCATCGCCTGCGCCGCCGGTCTCGCCACCCTCGCTGAACTCCGCGCCGAGGGCGCTTACGAACGCCTTCACGAAGTAGGTGGGCGGATCCGCTCGGCTCTGGCGGACGCCTGCGAAGAGCAGGGATTCATGGTGCAGAGCGTCGGGGAAGATGCGATCTTTGACATCTACTTCGCGGAACACCCGGTCAGGAATTTCCGTGACGGCCTGGCGGCCGACGGGCAGCCATTGGCTCGGCTCAACGCGGGGCTCCTGGAGCGCGGAATCCTGAAGTCGTGGCCACAGAAATTCTACCCGTCGATGGTTCATACCGACGCCGACATCGAGCAGACCGTGGATGCCATTCGCGAAGTGGCGCCGACTATAAGGGGCTGAGATCTACCGGCACCGACGAAAGCAGAAAGGGCGGGATAGGTTCCCGCCCTCTCTGCCTTAGGGCGTGTCGTCAAATTGAGTTGCCAAGCGTCAAAGCGTTCCGCTTCCGTCATTCCCGCGAGAGCGGGAATCCAGAATCACTCGCTGTTGCAGAATGATTTGGGTATGGAAACGCCTGGATTCCGGCGAAAGCCGGAATGACGGGATAATTTGACGACACTCCCTAGGTTTCGATTCCCGGATCGATCTAGCGGCGCAAGCCGGCCTTTACTTCCAGCGGGCCCGTGCTGACGATGTGCTTGCGCATCCCCAACTCGGCAGGCGACATGCCCATCGCCAGGCCGATCAGCTGGGGCATGTGCAGGATGGGCAGGTCAATCGACCGGCGGGCCTGCGATGCCGCCCTGGGCTGGAATCCGTCCAGGTTGAGGTGACACAGCGGGCACGGCGTGACCATGGCGTCCGCGCCCAGGTCCTTGACCTCGGAGGTGTGCTTGCCCACCATGGCCATCGAGTTCTTCTGGTTGATGGTAAGGATCGGGAAGCCGCAGCAGCGGGTCTTGCCCTCGAAATCCACCAGCGTAGCGCCCAGCGTTTGTATCAGCATTTCCAGGGACTGCTGCCGCTCCGGGTGGTCGGCAATGTCCAGGGCTTCGGTGGGTCGCACGATGTAGCAGCCGTAGAACGGTGCGATCTTGAGGTCGGTCAGCTGGCGCGTGATGTAGCCGCCCAGGCGGTCCAGCCCGTAGTCCTCGATGAGGATCCAGAGCAGGTGCTTGGGCTCGGCTTCGCCGCTGTATTCCAGACCTTCCTCGGCCAGGTAGGAGTTGATCTCCGCGAGGTATTCCGGGTTCCGCATCCGGTGGTTGGCCTGCGACATCACACCCTGGCAGGTGCTGCAAATGGTGAGAATGGGGAGGCCCATCCGTTCGGCTTTGGCAAAGTTACGGGCGTTCAGGGTGTCGCCAAACAACTGGTTCTTTTCCTGGATTACGCCGGCCCCGGTGCACGTCCAGCCGGGAATTTCCTCCAGTTCAATCCCCAACCTCTGGCAGACCACGCGGGCCGCCGGGTAAAGCTCGGGCGCGCCACCCTGGGAAACGCAGCCCGGAAAGAAAGCGTACTTCACTGGTTGCTCCTCGTTTTTTGCATCGATGGACAGGATGAGCGGGATTGCTACCCGAAGGGTGAGTTGTTGCTCACCTGGGGCGCCGGCGCGTCCGGCTCCATCTGGCGGAAAATCCTCCGGACCGCTTCGACGTTGTCCACGTTCTTGTGGGCGATGGGCGGCATCTTGCCCCGGCGCAGTGCCCGGAACGCCACCGGCATGTAGTCCATCAGAGCCGGCATGTTGGTGAACCCGCCCACCGACTTGATGGGAAGGCGCAGCTCGTCCAGCCGGCCGCTGTGTCCGACCGATTCGGTGAAAGCGTCGGTATGCCTGGCGCCGTTGTTGTTGGTGTACCCCTGCTGAATGGCCTGCTCGCGAATGGCCATGATGCGGTCCATGGGAGCCACGCCCTTGGGGCAGGCCTGGACGCACTCGTTGCAACGGGTGCAGTCCCAGACGCCGGTGGGTTCGCTGAGCGCCCAGAGCCGCTCCATGGACACGCCATCCCCGTCGCCGTCGCGGGGATCGGCGGTGAACCGGTAGGCCTTGGCCAGCGCGGCGGGGCCCAGGAACGTGGGGTCCACTTCGAGGACCGTGCAGTCGGAAACGCAGGCTCCGCACATGATACAGGCGGTGACGCCCGAGAGATGGAGCATCGCGTCGTTGGACACGATGTACTCGCCTTCGGGTTCCTGGCCCATGTGCTTCAGGAACGGGTCGACCGCTTCGATCTTTTCCCAGAACATGTCGAAATTGACCACGAGGTCCTTGATGACCGGCATGACGCCGGCCGGTTCAACCGTGATGACCCCGTCCTGCACCACCGTGTTGGCGATGGTCTTGCAGGCCAATCCCGCGTGACCGTTGATGCGCATTGCGCACGAGCCGCAGATCGCGCTGCGGCAGGAACACCGCAGCGACAGGGTGCCGTCGTCGTCCTCACGAATCTGGATCAGCGCGTCCAGGACCGTGGCGTTGTCGGCGATTGTGACCGGATACTCCTGCCAATAAGGCATCCGGCCCTCGCCAGTGGGAGCCTCCGGATCCTGTCGTTTTACCCGGATGGTAACGTCCATAGCCTAGTATTTCCTCTCCTCGGGCGTCCACTTGGTAATGGTGACCGGCAGTTCGGAGGTCACCGGTCCCCCGTCGCCCTTGGTCAGGACGATGTGGTGCAGCCATTCCTCGTCGTTCCGATCCGGGTAGTCCGTCCGGAACTGCGCTCCCCGGCTCTCCTTGCGCTCCAGCGCCCCCACGGCGATGGTGTCGGCGCAGTCCAGCATATAGCCCAGTTCCAGCGCAAAAATGAGATCGGTGTTGAAGCTCTTGCCCTTGTTGTGAACCGGGACGTTCTCGTAGCGCCGGCGCAGTTGGTGGAGGTCGTCAATGGTTTCCTCGATGCCCTCTTCGTTGCGGAAGACGGCGACGTTCCGGTTCATCGACTCGCCCATTTCCCGTCGGATCGCCGACCATCGGTCTCCGTTTTCGGGTCGGTCCAGCATTTCCTGGATCCGGCGCCGTTCCCGATCCAGGGCAGCGTTGGCGTTGAACTCGACATAGTCCATGTTGCGGGTGAACTCTGCCGCGTGGTTCCCGGATCGCTCGCCGAACACGATGGTGTCCAGCAGAGAGTTGGCGCCCAGGCGGTTCCCGCCGTGCACGCTGACGTTGGCGCACTCGCCGGCGGCGTAAACACCGTTGAGGTTGGTGCGGCCCTCGATGTCCGTCTTGATACCGCCCATGATGTAGTGCATGCCGGGACGGATGGGGATGGGCTCCTTGATCATGTCTGCGCCGGCGAGGTCGATGCCGATCTCCCTGATCTGGATCAGCTTTTCCATGATCAGGGCCTCGCCAAGATGTGTGCAGTCCAAATACACGCACCCGTCAACTCCATTGCCGGCGTTGATCTCCGTCTGTTCGGCGCGGGATACCACGTCGCGGGAAGCCAACTCCATCATGTTGGGAGCGTACTTCTCCATGAACCGGTTCCCGTCCTTGTCCCGCAGATATGCGCCCTCGCCGCGAGCCGCTTCGGAGATCAGCACGCCGCTGCCGGCGAGGGTGGTGGGATGGTACTGCACCATCTCCATGTCCATCAGCTGTCCGCCGGCGTTATACACCAGCCCCATGCCGTCGCCGGTGACGATCAGCGCGTTGGTGCTGGGCTCGAACAGCCGCCCGCAGCCTCCGGTGGCAAGGATGACCGACTTGGCGCGGATCAAATGCAGTTCGCCGGTGCGAATTTCCATGGCGATGACGCCGGCGGCCTGCCCGTCTTCCATGATCAGGGCGGTGACGAACCATTCCTCGTAGCGCTGCACGCCGGACTTGATCAGCTGCTCGAACATGACGTGGAGCAGGGCCTGTCCCGTGAAGTCGCCCACGAAGAAGGTACGTGCCCGTCGCTGCCCGCCAAACGCGCGGGTACCCAGGCGACCGTCATCGTCCCGGTTGAAGGTGACCCCCATGTGCTCCATGTCGATCAGGGACGCGCCGGCCTGACGACACATCACTTCGATGGCATCCTGGTCCCCCAGGAAGTCGCTGCCCTTGATGGTGTCGTAGGCGTGATCCTCCCAGTCGTCGCCGCGATCCAATAGGGCCGCGTTGATGCCGCCCTGCGCGGCGTTGGAGTGACTGCGAACCGGGTGGACCTTGCTGATGATGGCGGTATTCGCGCCGCCGGCCCGGGCCGCGATAGCGGCGCGCATACCGGCGAGTCCAGCTCCGACCACCAACACGTCGTGTTGCAAAACCTCTGCCATGTGTGTTTTCCTCCGGCCGGGCGCCGCAGAGTCCGGCAGTTGATGGCGCTCACGAGCGGCGCGCCAGTTAGCGGCGGCTAATTATCGCCCATAACCCGCATCGCTAGCAACAACGCGCTTATGCTCTTGGCGTCGCGTATCGATCCGTCGGCGATTAACCCCGCGGCTCGCTCAATCGGAATCCTCCGCACGTCTATGAACTCGTCTTCGTCAGCCGACAGCCTGGCCGGCGTCAGGTCCCTCGCCAGGAATACGTGCATACGTTGGGTGCACAGCGCGGGCTCGGTGTAGAAGGTGGCCAATGGGTTCAGTCGTCCGGCGGTGTGTCCGATTTCTTCCTGCAACTCCCGGAGCGCGGCGGCTTCCGGTATTTCGCCAGGCTCCATCTTGCCGGCCGGAGCTTCCAGCAGGAACTCCTCGGCCGGCTTCCGGAATTGGCGAACCAGCATTACCGTCCGATCCGGGAACACCGGCACGATGCAAACTGAGGATGGGTATTCGACGACGGTCGCAGTGTGTCTTTGACCGTCCTCAAGAATCACGGTGTCTTCCCTCAAGTTGATGAACTCGCCCCGGTAGATCCAGCGCGTTTCGGCGGCCGCGGGGATGTCCGGCGCGCCCGCCGTTTGTGGGCGATTAATGTGAGCCAAGAGTTCGTGCCGCCAGCAACAGGGATGCCACGCTTTTGGCGTCCTGTATTTCTCCGCGTCCGATCACGTCGGCAACTTCTCCCAGCGGCACTCGCACCACCTCGATGAATTCGTCCTCGTCTGAGTCCAGGTTCGCCGGCCTCAAGCCCGTGGCCAGAAATGCGTACATGTACTCGGAGCACCAACCGGGAGCCAGCCAGAATGCGCTCAAGGGCTCGAGCCGGTCTGCGGTGTGACCGATCTCTTCCTGTAACTCTCGGCGGGTGGCCTCTTCCGGCGTTTCGCCTGCTTCGATCCCTCCCGCCGGAACCTCGAGGAGAAAACCGTCCGTGGGTTTCCGGTACTGCCGCACCAGCAGAACGTTGCCGTCGCCATCCACCGGCACCACGCAAATCGACGGCGCATGATCCACGATCTCCCGGGTACTCTCCCGACCGTTCTGCAAACGGACCGTGTCAACGCGCACGTCAATGATCCGTCCGCTGAAGATGTGGCGTGACGAGATGGTGGGTTCGTTGTCCGGGAAGTTGGTCATTGTTGGCCGTGCCTAGCGCCCCGTCAGGCTGAAACCCAGTCGCCGGGTAAGGGTCGCCCAGAAATAGTTGTGATCGTTGGCCCTCAGGAACCTGGCTCGATACGGGCTGCGGGTGATGCGAACCCAGTCGCCCGGCTCTATCGGGTGGTTCTCGAACCCGTCGACGCTGATGATCGCCTCCTGCGAACCTTCCAGGCGGAAATCCACGCTGCTGGTGGGCCGGAGCACCAGCGGGGTCGTCAAGCCCACGTGCGACGCCAGCGGAGTCAGCACCACGTCGTCGGACAGCGGGTCCACGATGGGTCCGCCGGCCGCGAAGCTATACCCGGTGCTGCCGGTTGCCGTCGCCAGTATCACCCCGTCGGCGCGGAACGTGGACACGTCGGCGCCGTCGATCACCGCCCGCACCGTGATCACGCGGGACACCCGGCTCCGGGACAATACAACGTCGTTCAGCGCGTGGTACGGCCCTTCCGGAACGGAATCCTCGGCGGCGCCTTGCCGGAACACCGCGGCCATGAGCATGCTGTGCTCTGAGACCCTCATGTCCTCGTTCAGATACTTGGGCAACTGCTCCATCACCCCGGGGACCGTCAGCTCCGTCATGAAACCCAGGCGGCCCATATTTATCCCCAGCAGGGGGATGCCCTGGGGCGCGATGGCGCGGTTTACGCGCAGGATCGTCCCGTCGCCTCCGATGGTGATTACCAGATCCGTTCCTTTTGCCCGCAGGCTCAGGTCTTCCGCATCCTCGGCCCGCAGTATCCAGGTGTCGGACCCGAGGTTCAGCTCGCCGACGATGGCATGGGCCAAGTCCAGGGCTTCCGGGATCAGGTCGTTGTACGCAATGCCGACCGTTTTCATCTGCGCCAGTCCGTCCTGAACCCTACCCGCCGGCCAGCAGCACGACGGCTGCCCGTTCTGCCGCGCCCAGGATCGCTCCGGGCGCCACGCCCAGCCAGATCATGCACAAGGCCGCCGCTCCCAGCGCCACGTTGACGGGCCACGAACCTCCCAGGCGCTCTGTGTGGATGGCGGGCTGCAGGAACATCACCTTGATCACACGCAGGTAGTAGTAGGCCGAAACCACGCTGTTCACCACCCCGATGATCACCAGCCAGGTCATCAGCGATTCGCCGGTGTTGATGGCGGCGGCGAAGATATAGATCTTGGCGATGAATATGCTGGTGGGCGGCACGCCAATCAGGGCGATGAGCGCGAGCGCCAACGCGATGGCCAGGAACGGAGCGCGGCGCAGCATCCCCGCGTAGTCCTCGATCTCATCGCTGTTGATCCGGTTGCCGATGCACACGATGGCGAAGAACGCCGTGAGGTTTGCCGCAGTGTACGCGGCCAGGTAGAACAGCACGCTGCTGGGCCCGAAGGTTGCCGAATCGTCGCTCACGGTAGCCACGGCGGCAACGCCAACCAGGATGTATCCGGCGTGGGCAATGGTGCTGTAGCCGAACATCCGCTTGATGTTCCGCTGCGCTATCGCCACCAGGTTGCCGATGGTCATGGACAGCGCGGCTAATCCCGCCAGCAGAACCCACCAGTCGCCGCCCAGAGATTCGAATCCGATGTAGAAAACCCGCAGAACCAGGGCGAAGGCGGCGGCTTTGCTCGCCACCGACAGGAAGGCGACCATCGGCGTGGGCGCTCCCTCGTAGACGTCCGGCACCCACATCTGGAAGGGAGCCGCCGACATCTTGAAGCCGAACCCCGTTAACAGGAGCACCACCGCCAGCAGGACCGCCATGCTGCCGAAGGGCAATATGCCCGACTGTTGGGTAGCGGCCAGCGCGACGGCGATCTCGTCCAGACGAGTGCTTCCCGTGAACCCGTATATCAGCGCCATTCCGTAGAGCATCACCGCGCTGCTGATGGCGCCGATGATGAGGAACTTCATGCCGGCCTCGCTGGAGCGGCCGTTGGGCAGGAACGCCGCGAGAGCCGCCAGGGGCAGCGTGGTCAGTTCCAGCGCGATGTAGATCGTGATCAGCTCGTTGGCCGCGGCCAGCAGCATCATGCCGGTGGCCGACAGGAGCATGAGGCCGAAGTACTCTCCCTGCAGCCGCTCCATGCGCCGCACGTAATCGTTGGAAACCAGCACCACCAGCCCAACCGCCGCCAGGATCAGGAAGTTGAAGAACAGCGCAAATCGGTCGATCGACAGAGTGTAGAGGATGACCGATCCCTCGGCGGTCAGCGCGCCGGCGCCGCTGCCGGTCAGGTCCACCAGTTGCCAAGCGCTCAAAGCCGCCGGAGCCGCCAGGCCAACGAATGACAGGCCGACCAGCAACCCGGTGCGACGGGTGACCAGGTCCGCAACGATCACCAGCATGGCCAGGGCGGCCAGGGCCATATAGGGCGAAACCAGGTAGAGGTCGTATGCAGTCATTGCGTTTGCGCTCTTGTGGTTAGCGGCTGATCCCGGCCAGTCCGGCGTTGTACCCGCTGACTATCGGTTCCAGCCCGTCGCGGAACACTTCGGTGAGCCAGGCCGGGTAGACGCCCACGGCGACGATGCTGATGACCAGCAGCGCCACCGGAACCATTTCCACCGGAGCAGCGTCGGTCAGGTTGTCCCAACGCGCCGGCCGGGGTCCGAACAGCGTCCGTTGCAGCATCCAGAGGATATACGCCGCCGCCAGGATGATCCCCAGAACCGCCAAAATCGTCAGCGCCGGGAACGCGCGGAACGCGCCAAAGAATACCAGTATCTCGGATACAAACCCGCTGAGCAACGGTAGCCCCAAAGATGCCGCGCCGGCTAACAGGAAAGCCCCGGAGAGCACCGGCATGCGGTTCGCCAGGCCTCCCAGGTCGGGAATGTGCCTGGTGTGCGTCTGTTCGTAAAGTATGCCCACGGCGACGAAGAGCAGTCCGGTGATGGTGCCGTGAGTGAACAGTTGCATCGCCGCGCCGGTCAGGCCGGCGTCGGTCAGCGCGCCGCCCACGACGGCGACAGATCCCAGGCCCACCAGCACCAGCCCCATGTGGCTGACGCTGGAATACGCGATGAGCCGTTTCAGGTCGGTTTGCCGGAGCGTGACCACCGCACCGTACAGCACGCTGATGACACCCAGGGCCACGACGGGCAGGGCGAATTGCTGCAACTGCTCGGGGAACATGCCAGCGTTGATCCGCAGGAGACCGTAGCCTCCCATCTTCAGCATGACGCCGGCCAGCATCACGCTGCCGGCGGTGGGGGCGTCGGTGTGCGCGTCCGGGAGCCAGGTGTGCACCGGCCAGGTGGGCAGCTTGACCGCAAACGCGATGAAGAACAGCCAGAACAAAACCCCCATGGGCAGCGCGGCCCGGGATGCGTCCAGCGCGCCGCCGGGCTCCAGCAGCCGCGTCATGTCGAAACTGCCCACGCCGGTGCTGACGAACACCGCGACGATGGCCACCAGCATGAAGGCCGAGCCGAGGATGGTGAAGATCAGGAACTTCATCGCCGAGTATTCGCGCCGGCCCGTGCCCCAGGTCGAGATCAGCAGGTACATCGGCACCAGCTCGATTTCCCAGAACAGGAAGAACAGCAGGAAGTCCAAGGCGGTGAACACGCCAAGTACGGCGGTCTGCAGGACGAACAGCCAGATGAAATACTCGCGCACGCGGTTGCCGATGTGGAAGGACACAAACACCGCGCAGAGGCCGAGCAAACCCGTCAGCATGACCAGCGGCGCGCTGATGCCGTCCACCCCAAGCAGGTAGCTGGCCTGCACCGTATCCGTGGTGATCCAGTCAAACCGGTCCACCAATTGGAAACGTTCTCCGCCCGGCTGGAACAGGACGAACACGATCACCGAGAGGACCAGGTCTGCCGCGGCCGCGGCCGCCGCGAACCAGCGAATGTTCCGATCCCCGCGCACCAGGCCCACCGCCAGCAGCAGGGCCGCGATGGCGGGCAGGAAGACGGTGGCGGTCAGGAGGCCGTTGAATCCGGTGGGCATGCGTATTTATCCGAGCGCCAGGTACAGAATTATGATAACCAGGCCGCCCGCCGCGGCAATCAGCGGGTAGGTCTGCACCTGTCCGTTTTGGACCAGGGCGATCAGGCTGCCGATGTTACGGGAAATCCAGCCGACCAGTCCGACGATGCCGTCAACAATATTGCGGTCGATCCAATCGGTTATCCCGGCAACCGTCCGGTAAAAGACCCGACCGACAATGACGCCCTCGTAGAGGTGATCCATGTAGTAACGCTGGGCCAGCAGGGTGTGCAGAGTCCCACCCTTGCGCAACGGTTCGGAGGATGTGAAAGGTCTCGGCCAGGCGTAGGTCAGCACGGCCAGCCCAATACCGGCGATGGCGACAACGTTGGATATCACGGCCATCAGGATGCTGAACGGAGGCGCGTGGTGTCCATCATGCAGCCCCGACGCGAAGTACTCGGTCAACCAGTGCGACGGTATCAATCCGAAGATGCTGCTCACACCAATGGGGTTCGCCAGCCAGCCGGCCACCACCGCGCTGATGCCCAGGATACCCATGGGGATCACCATCCACATCGGGGATTCGCCCAGGTGCACATGGTGGCTGACGCCGGTGGGCGCAGGCTCGCCGGCCTCCTCGGCGTCGTGCAACTCACGTTCGCCTCCGCCCCGGAATTCGCCGTGGAAGGTGAGGTGAACCATGCGGTAGGTGTAGAAGGCGGTCAGCAGCACGCCCACCAGGAGCATGACGAACACCAGCAGGCTGATCGACGCCGGAACCGGTCCGCGTGCCAGCCACGACTCCAATAGGATCTCGTCCTTGCTCCAGAAGCCGGCCAGCGGGAAAATTCCGACCAGGCTCAGCGCGCCGATGACCGTGAGCCAGTAGGTGCCCGGCATCGCCTTGCGCAGGCCGCCCATGTACATCATGTTGAAGGTGCCGGCGGCGTGGTTCACGCTGCCCGCCCCCAGGAACAGCAGGGCCTTGAAGAAGGCGTGGGTGAACAGGTGGAACAGGGCAGCGTTGTACGCCCCAACGCCCAGGGCCGCCATCATGTAGCCCAGTTGGCTGACCGTGGAATAGGCCATCACCCGCTTGATGTCATTCGCCGCCAGGCCCATGGTCGCGGCGAACACGGCGGTGAACGCGCCGATCAGCGCGACGACCATCATCGCCGCTTGCGACTCGGCGAACACCGGGAAGAACCTGCCCACCAGGAAGACGCCGGCGGCAACCATGGTCGCGGCGTGAATCAAGGCGCTAACCGGGGTGGGGCCCTCCATGGCGTCGGGGAGCCAGGTGTGCAAGGGGAATTGGCCGCTCTTGCCGGCCGCGCCGGCGAACAGGCCCAGGCACAGCCACAGGAGCGCTCCTCCGGCCACGATGCCGGCGCCTCCGGCGGCGATGGGAGCCGCCGCCTCCCAGATGTGAGGGATGTGCAGGGCGTTCAGCCCGTGCGCGGCGAAACTGTCCGCCTGGAAGAACAGGTAGATTATGGCAAGCAGGAAACCGACGTCGCCGATACGGGTGATGATGAACGCCTTTTTCGCTGCTGCCGCCGCCGAAGGGCGCTCGTGCCAGAACCCGATCAGCAGGTAGGACGACAGGCCCACCAGTTCCCAGAACACGTACATCTGGACGATGTTGACCGCCAGCACCAGCCCGATCATCGACGCACTGAACAGGGACATGTACGCGTAGTAGCGGGCGAAGCTCTCGTCGCCGTCCATGTACCCCATCGAGTAGATCTGCACCATAAGGCTGACGCCGGTCACCACCACCAGCATCACGTTGGTTAGAGGATCCAGCAACAGCCCAACTTCTATCGCCGCTGAGCCCAGGTCCAGCCAGAGGTACGGCGCGAAGTCGTAAACCTCGCCGTGGGCGTGAGATCGCAGCAGCCAGACCGAGAGAATAAATCCGATGCCCAACGCGGCTATCGTGACGTAGCCGGCGGACTTGGCAAAGGCCGGGCCCAGCGGCCGGATCACCAGCCCAATCAGCAAGAAGGATGCTACGGGCAGCAGGAAGATTGCCCAAACCAGGGATTCGGTCAGCATGGTCCGGCGATCCTCACAGCTTCCTGACGATCTCTTCGGCAACGTGTTCCCGGCCCTTGGGCACGTAGATCACGAAGGGAATGCGCTCGCTCCAGTCCAGGATGTCGCCTTCCGGGAGGAGGCGGCTGGGCAGGCCCTCCGCCTCCAGCACTTCCTTCCAGATCTCCGCCGCCATCAGGTTGGGGGCGCGTTTGAATTCTACCCACATGGTCCGGGAATTCTCTGCGATGCTCCGAAGCGGATCTTGGTGTGACGGTTGAATCAGTGGCGCAACGCGGTAGCGTCGGTCAGGTCGACGCTCTCGTTGGAACGGAATACGGCAAACACTATACCGAGGCCCAACGCGATTTCTGCGGCGGCAACGGTGATGATGAACACGGCGAACACTTGCCCCGTGAACACCGCGGAAAGTTGTTCCTGTACCGCGTAAGGCGCGACGTATCTGCCCAGCGCCACCAGCGTCAGGTTCACCCCATTGAACATCAATTCAACAGACATCAGCACCGCGATGAAATTCCGCCGTGCCAGCGCTCCGTAGAGGCCGATGCAGAAGATGATGGCGGCTACGATCAGCAGCGATTCCAGCGACAATGCCCTATCTCCCGCGACCACGCGCCAGCGCCAGGCCACCTATCGCCGCGCCCAGCAGCAGCAACGACACCGCCTCGAACGGCAGCACAAAGTTGCCGATCAGCAGATCCGCGAGACCGCCGCTGCTCACGCTTTCAACCTCTGCGGGGGTCAGGCCGGCAGTGGTCAAATCGGCTGCGTCGGGGATGCCGACCGCCTGTGTCTGCGCCAGTTGAGCTTTGGCCTCCAGGCCGGCTCCGGCAAGAGTGGTCCAGTCGGTGGAAACCGCCGTGGCGATCATGGCGGCCAGCACCAGCGCAGCTATCACCGCCGCCGGGATCTGCAGACGGTTGGGCGCGTTGCCCTGCTGCACGTCCCGGGTGAGCATCACCGCAAAAATGAACAGGACCGCGATGGCGCCGACGTAGATCAGGATTTGCACCACTGCCAGGAACTCGGCGTTCATCATCACGAACAGCCCGCCCACCGCAACGAACGCCATGGCCAGCAGCAGCGCCGCGCGAAACAGGTCGCGGACCAGCACGACGCCCAGCGCTCCGCCGATGGCGACCAGCGACAGCGCCCAGAATACGAGGTGCTCAAACCACATTTAGGCTTCGCCCTCGTTGTCGTCGCGGGTGCCAGCAAGGCGCATGCCGGCCTTTTCGTGCTGGTGCCAGCGCCAGTTTTCGCGGCCTACCTCGCGCCATCCCAGAGGACGTCCGGCCCCAGGCCGGTAATCCATTCCCTCCAGCTGCGGGCGGAACCACGTGCTGGGGTTCTTCTCGGCCTGCCGCAGCCGGTCGATGGTGATCACCAGGTCGGTGCGGCGGTACTGGCCCTCTTCAAATCCGCTGCCCATGAACAGCGCGTCATAGGGGCACGCTTCAACGCAGAGCCCACAGAACATGCAGCGTTGCAACTCGATGTCGAAGGTCTCCAGGCGATACTTGTCGCCTTGCAACGGAGCGGTCTCGCTGGGAGAGGTGACGATTTTGATGATGCCCAGCGGGCAGTACTTGGCGCAAGACGCGCACCCGGTGCACCGCTCCTCGTACCAGGTGAATTCTTCGCCACGGAAACGGGGATGCTGCTGAATCCGCTGCTCCGGATACGAGGTTGTGAAGGGCTTGCGCACCAGGTTGGAGAGCGTTACCGCCAGCCCTTTCACCATTTCCAGTCCGTACACTGTGACACCCCCCGTCCGTCTAGCGCATTCCGATCGTCGGCACGCCGGGCACTACCTGGCTTGTCGAACTTGCCGCGGGAGCATCAGAGCGGACTTTTTCGCGGATGAAGCGGCCGAAGAACAGGATCGAACCGCCGGCCAGCACGATATTTATGCCCGCCATTATCCACAGGTCCAGCGTGCTCAGCGACCCGGTGGCATCACGCAGGAAGAACACCTCCAGCGTCACCGCCGCCAGGTTGATTATGCTCAGCGGCATCAGGAACTTCCAGCATACCGCCATGATCTGGTCCAGGCGCAGGCGGGGGTACGTGGACCTGATCCAGACGAAGAGGAAGATGCCGATGAAGACCTTGATCAGGAACCACAGCCAGCCCAGCCAGTCGGCCACCGGGCCAGCCCATCCCGCCAGGAACAGCGTAGCGATCAGCCCCGACACCACCAGCACACCGCCAAACTCGGCGGCCTGGATCAGAGCGAACTTGATGCCGCTGTATTCCGTGTGATAGCCGGCAATGATCTCCGATTCCGCCTCTGCCACATCGAAGGGAGTGCGGTTCAGCTCGGCGGACATTCCGGCGATGAACACGAAGAAAGCCAACGGTTGCACCAGGAAGAAAGGCACCGCCTGAGCCGCGACGATATCCCCCAGCGACATTGAGCCGGCAACCATTACGACGCCCAGCAGGGATAGCACCACCGGCACCTCGTAACTGAGCAGCACAGCCACGGCTCGCCCGGCTCCGAACAGCGCGTACCGGTTGTTGGAGGCCCATCCCGCGGTGAAGATCGCAATCGACGTCAGGGAGCTCACGGCCAAGACGAAAAGGACCCCCACGTTCAGGTCAACCAGCGCGACGTCCTTGGCGAACGGCAGCACTGCGGTGCCCAGCAGAACCGCCGCCACCATGATGACGGGTACTGCGGTGAAGGCGAGCCGGTCCGCACCGTAGGGGATGATGTCCTCTTTGGTAATCAGCTTGGCAAGGTCGGCAATCGGCTGGAACGCTCCGAACGGTCCCCACCGGTTGGGGCCCACGCGGTTTTGGAACCGGCCCAGAAGCCGGCGCTCGCCCCAGCTGACAATGGCCGCTCCCAGCAACACCGCGTTGATCAGGATCAGCATGATCACGAGGCCGGCGATAACGAGGGAGAGCCAGCAGGGCAGAACGTGGGCCGCTGCGTTATAAATAAAGGCGAACAGCGGGTTGCCGGCCAGCGGGCCGTCGGGATTGAGGAGGCAGCCGTTCATCGGTCAACCTCGCCCATGTTTATGTCAACGCTGCCCAGGGACACGATCATGTCGGCCAGTTTCCACCCGATGAGCAGGTGCTCCGTGATGGTCAGGTTGATGAGGGAAGGAGACCGTATCTTGCAGCGGTAGGGCGAAACTCCGCCGTCGCTGACCAGGAAGAAACCCAGTTCGCCCTTGGATGCCTCGACGCGACCGTAGGCTTCGGCGCCGGGCGCTGCCCTGAGGACCATCGGCAACTCCTGCCGCACCGGCCCAGGCTCAATTTGCGCCACGCACTGCCTCACTATGCGGAGGCTTTGCCTCACCTCCTGCATCCGGACCCAGAAGCGGTCGTAATTGTCCCCGTTTTGGCCCACCGGGATGTCGAACTCCACCTGGTCGTAGGCGTCATACGGCGCGATCTTGCGCCAGTCCCAGTTGACGCCGCTGGCTCGCAGCACCGGCCCGCTCACCGAGCAGTTGATGGCCACGTCCGCCGGCAGTGGGCTGACCCCGCGGGTGCGGACCATCAGAATTTCGTTGCTGAGCAGCAGGTTTTCGATCTCCTCGAGTTCGCCCTCGAAATCGTCCAGGAACTGGTCCAGGGCCGGCCAGAAGTCTGCCGGAGTGTCGGCGAACACTCCGCCCGGGCGCATGTAGCTAACCGTGACCCTCGCGCCGCACAGCATTTCGAACAGGTCCAGAATCCGCTCCCGGCTCCGGAAGGTGTACATCAGCGGCGTGCCGAAGGCCCCCAACTCCTGCACGAAGAAGCCCACCGCGATCAGGTGGCTGGCGATACGTTGCAACTCGGCGGCCAGGGTACGCAGGTACTTCCCCCTCGGGGGCGGCTCGATCCCCAACAGCTGCTCGACCGCAAGGCAGTAGGCCTGGTTGTTGATCATGGAGGAGGTGTAGTCCAGGCGGTCCGTAAGGGTCACCACCTGCACGTAGTTGCGCTCCTCGGCCAGTTTCTCGGAGCCCCGGTGCAGGTATCCCAGCACGGGCTCGACTTCGACGATATCCTCCCCATCGAACGTGATGCGAACCCGGAAAACGCCGTGGGTGCTGGGGTGCTGCGGACCCACGTTGACCGTCATTGGCTCGGTGCGGATGGTCATAGCAAGCGGTTCCGGAACCCCGGCGCGGGGTTCTAAAGGAAGTCCTTTCGCAACGGATGGCCGTCGAAGCCTTCCCAGAGCATGATTCGTTTCATGTTGGGATGGCCCGTAAAACGGACGCCCATCAGGTCCCAGATTTCACGTTCCTGGAAGTCCGCGCCCTTCCACACACCGACCACGGAGGCCGCCGTCGGTTCCTCGCGCCCGTAAACCCGGCTGCGCACCACGCCGGTTTGCAGCCGCGAGATCGAGGTCAAGTGGTACACCAGCTCAAAGTGCTCCACGAAATCGATGGCGCTGATGGCGTTCAGAAACTTGAAGTCGATCTCTTCGTCGTCGTGCAGCACGCTTGCTACCGAGCCCAGCGAACCCGGTTGTACCCAGACCGCCGTGTCGTCCCACTCAACCACGGAGTTCGGCGCCGCCTCACGAAGGCGCTGCGCCAGTGTTTCGCCGGACACGACGCTCAACGTCACGGCTTGAGGCTCCTGTCACCGAGGTTGCGGTACTTCTTGATCTTCTCGTGCAGCTCCATGATCCCATAAAGCAGCGCATCCGGACGGGGTGGGCATCCCGGGACGTACACGTCCACCGGAATGATGTGGTCCACGCCGGGCACCACGCTGTAGGACCCGAAGTACGGCCCGCCGCTGGTGGCGCACACGCCCATGGAGATTACCCAGCGCGGCTCGGCCATTTGCTCGTAGATGCGCTGGATGGGTGGGGCCATCTTCCAGGTGACGGTTCCGGCCACGATCATCAGGTCGGCCTGCCGAGGGGAGGCGCGGAACACTTCCATGCCGAACCGCGAAATGTCGAACCGGCCCATGGCGGTCGCCATCATCTCGAAGGCGCAACACGCCAGGCCAAAGGACACCGGCCACAGCGCCGACTTCCGGCTCCAATTGACCAGGGCGTCTACCGATGTCACCATCAGGTTTCGCTTGAGGTCGTCCGGGACTTCGATGGCCGGGACTTCGATGGGAGTCTGGGAAGCCGCGATAAGTTCGTTGACCAGTTGCCCTTCCGACCGGTCAATGTCCCAAGTCCGGCTGTGCAGGGGTCCGCCGGACGACGGCAGGGTGAAATTCGTCTGCTCTGCCATGCGATTTATCCCTGCCACTCCAAGTCCCGCTTGCGCCAGGCGTATGCCCAGGCCAGCAGCAGGATCCCCACGAACACCGCCATCTCAATGAGGGCAAACAGTTCCAGGGTCAGGAACTTGGTGGCCCACGGGTAGAGGAACACGACCTCAACGTCGAATATCACGAAGAGGATGGCGAACATGTAGTATCGGAACTGGAAACGGTTCCACGTGCCACCGATGGTCTGGACGCCGCACTCGTAGGTGTCGTGCTTGACGTCGTTCGGGCGCGCCGGGCGGATGCCGAAGCGGGAGAGCCCATGCGACGCCAGCAACATGCTGCACGGCACAACGATGGAGATGACCAGGAAGATGGCGATCAGGCCATACTGGCCAAAGTAGTCTTCGAGCATCGGAGCGGCTTCCCTGATCGGCAGACTGGATGGTCTGGATAATTGGGCGGCGGCATTATAGCATAATGGCTACTCCGAAAAACCAAACCGAAGGCCAACCGATGCCCGCCGTTTCAACAACCAACGACTGGACCAGCCACTACGTTTCCGCCAACGGAATCCGGCACCATTACCTGGAATGGGGCGACCCGTCGAATCCGCCGCTGCTGATGCTTCATGCCACCGGGTTGTGCGCCTGGCCCTGGAAACCCATCGCACGCCGGTTGGCCGCAAACTACCGGGTTCTGGCATTCGACCAGCGCGGACACGGCGACACCGACCAATCCGACAAGGGTTACAGGTTCGAGTATGCCGGCGAAGACCTTGCGGCCATCGTGGAGGCGATGGACCTCGAATCGCCGCGGGTAATCGGCCATTCCTCCGGCGGTCTGGCCGCCATCATCGCGTCCAACCTCCTGCCTGGCAGGTTCGACCGGGTGGCGCTGGTTGAGACCCGGGTCAGCAACGATGCGCCGACGGCTCCCAGCCAGGATCTCTCACGGAGGGCTGAACGGACGCGGATGAAGCGTTCAGTGTGGGAGTCCCGCGAGGCAATGTTCGATGCCTACCGGACTCGCGCGGCGTTCAAAGATTGGGAGGACGAGCCATATCATCAATTCATCGCGGGCGGGACCAGGCTGCTGGCTGACGGCCGCGCCGAGCTGAAATGCCACCCGGAAACCGAAGCGACCTTCTACGGAATGCGCGACGAGTTGCCGGTGGAAAATTATCTCGAGGGTCTGGCCGGTGATTGGCTACTCCTGGTGGCGGATTACCCCGGTTCCCAGCGTCCGGAGGACCCGGGGATCAAGCGTTTTCGGAAGCTGGTGCCGGGCTCAGCGGTCAAGCCCATGGGCAAGGGCAGCCACTTCCTGCCCATGGAATACCCCGACGACGTGCTGAAAGCCATTGGCCCGTGGTTCGGCGATTGACCGGTTCAGCTTCCAGCGCCCGGCTCCGGATGAATACGGTACAAACCCACAAAACAGGATCGAATTCTTGAACACCACAAATGCACCAGCCGGCCCGTTGGCCGGGCTTCGCGTGCTGGACCTGTCCATCATCGTGGCTGGCGGTACCGCCTCTTCGCTGATGGCCGATTTCGGCGCCGAGGTTGTCAAGGTTGAACGGCCCGGTTCGGGAGACCCGCTGCGCAATTGGGGGCCGTTTTACAACGGCGTCTCGCTGTGGTGGAAGGTCCATTCCCGCAACAAACAGTCCATCACGCTGAACATGGCCGACGCGCGGGGACAGTCCATCCTCAAGCGGCTGGCCTCTCAAGCCGACATCCTCATCGAGGGATTTCGGCCCGGCACCCTGGAGCGCTGGAATCTGGGCCCTTCCGACCTGCACTCCACCGAGGTCAACCCCGGATTGGTGATCCTGCGCTTCTCCGGCTTCGGCCAGACCGGGCCCTACCGGGATCGCCCCGGTTTCGGCACCATCGCCGAGTGCATGAGCGGGTACATCGGGATGACCGGCTTCCCGGACACACCGCCCAACCTGCCGCCGATCCCCCTGGCCGATGAGATCGCCGGCGTCTTCGGAGCCATGGCCGGGATGATGGCGATCTACCGACGGGATGCCGACGCTCGCGCCGGGGGCCGTGGGGCCGGACAGGTGGTTGACCTCAGCCTCTTCGAGCCGCTCTTCCGCCTCTGCATCCCCCACCTGACCATCTACGACCGCTTGGGCGAGATCCGCGAACGCGTGGGCAACGACTTTCCCGATGCGGCTCCGCGAAGCCTGTACCGCACCGGCGACGAACGCTGGCTCGGCCTGTCCGCCACATCGCAAAACACCTGGGAGGGACTGGCCCGCGCCATGGGCCTGGACGACCTGCTGGCCGACCCGCGCTTTGTAAACAACGCCGCGCGCCTTGAAGCCAAGGACGCCCTGAACGACGTGCTCCAGGACTGGCTGGGATCTCGCAGCACCGACGCCATCATGGACGAGCTGATCCCGGCCGGAGGCGTCGTCGGCCCGGTCTATAACAGCGCCGACATCGTAGCCGACCCGCACTTCCGGGATCGCGAAGACATCGTCGAAATCGAGGACCCCGAGCTGGGCCACACCCGGATGCTCGGCCTGGTGCCGAAATTCAGCGACACGCCCGGAGAGTTGCGTCACATGGGCCCCACCGTCGGCGAGCACAACTCCGCCGTTTACGGCGAGTGGCTGGGCTTGTCGGATCATGATCTTCAATCCCTCGCCGCCGAAGGTGTGGTCTAGACATGCCAGCGTCAGTCCTCGTCGTCGCCACCCGCAACCAGGGCAAGATGCGCGAATACCGGGAGTTGCTGGCCGGCTGGCCGGTGGAACTGATCTCGCTGGACGACGCCGGCGTCTCGGAAGACGTCGATGAAACCGGCGATACTTTTCTGGCCAACGCCCGACTCAAGGCCAGCGAGTACGCCCGGCTGTCTGATCTACCCACCATCTCGGACGACTCGGGTTTGGAAGTTCACGCTCTGGCCGGCGAACCGGGCGTGTATTCCGCGCGTTACGGCGGCGATGCCTGCCATTCCGACGCTGACCGGGTCGCGCTGTTGCTAGCCAACCTCAACGGCGTACCCTGGGATCGGCGCATCGCCCGGTTTCGCTGTGTCACCGCCATCGCCGCTCCGGGAGGCGCCGTTATCGGCACGGTCGTCGGCTCCGTCGCCGGAATGATACAATTCAAACCGGAAGGTGAGCACGGTTTCGGCTACGACCCGGTGTTCCACCTGCCTTCTTTGGGGCAAACCATCGCGCAGGTCCCGTTGGAAATCAAAAACAGCATCAGTCATCGCGCCGATGCCGCCAGGAAAGCGCGCAACGTATTCCAAACCCTGGTGGATCAGGAATAGCAACACCGCAGCCATCATGATCGCCGACCTATTTGGCCGTCCACTGAGAGACCTCCGCATCTCGGTCACCGACCGGTGCAATTTCCGGTGCCCGTACTGTATGCCGGCCGAGATTTTCGGCGAGGCCTACGAGTTCCTGCCCAAAGACGAAATCCTCACCTTTGAGGAGATATCGCGCCTGGCCTCGCTCTTCGTCAACGCGGGCGTCAACAAGCTGCGGATCACCGGCGGCGAGCCGCTGTTGCGGGTGGATTTGTCCACACTCATCGCCCAGTTGGCCGCGATTCCCGGCGCGGACGACATCACTCTGACCACCAACGGCTACCTCCTTGCCCAGCAGGCGACGCAACTGGCAGAAGCCGGTTTGGATCGCATCACCGTCAGCCTCGACTCCCTGGACGACGAGGTGTTCAAGCGGATGAACGGACGCGGCTTTGGAACCCGTCGCGTGCTCGACGGCATCGGCCGGGCGTCTGATGCCGGCCTGAATCCCGTCAAGATCAACGCCGTTGTGCAGAAGGGCGTAAACGACCACACCATCGTCAATTTGGCTCGGCACTTCAAGGGCACAGGACACATCGTCCGTTTCATCGAATATATGGACGTGGGCAACCGCAACGGCTGGAAACTGGACGAGGTCGTCTCGGCCGCCGAGATCGTGGCCATGATCGGTGCCGAGTTGCCTCTGGAGCCTGCCGAACCCAACTATGTCGGAGAGGTGGCCAACCGCTGGCGTTACCGCGACGGCTCCGGCGAAATCGGCGTGATCGCCTCCGTGACCCAGCCCTTCTGCGCCGATTGCACCCGCGCCCGCCTCTCCACCGACGGCAAGTTGTACACCTGCCTGTTCGCCACCGACGGCGTTGATCTGCGCGGTCCTATGCGCCAGGGTGCTGCCGACCCTGAACTTAGCGACATCATTGCCGGAGCCTGGCGCGTGCGTCGCGACCGCTACTCCGAGGAACGCACTGAGTTGACCGCCGCTGAAGCCGCGGCTCGTACCAAGGTCGAGATGTACCACATCGGCGGATGACGAGGAACTCATGACTACCGAAAACGTCGGCAAATCCGCCGACCGCCTGACGCACCTGTCCGAAGATGGCAGCGCCCGCATGGTCGACGTCGGTTGGAAGCCCGTGACCGACCGGATGGCCCAGGCTTGTGGTTATGTCGTCATGGAGCCGGGGACGCTGGCGCTGATACGCGACGGGCTGATGAAGAAGGGCGACGTGCTCACCATCGCCCAGTTGGCCGGCATCATGGGCGCAAAGAAAACCTCCGAGCTCATTCCCTTGTGCCACCCCCTTCCGCTGAACAAGGTGGACGTGGAGCTGGAGCTGGAGGAAGCGGAAAGCCGGGTGCGCATAACCACCACGGCCACCACCTCCGGCAAAACGGGCGTCGAGATGGAGGCGCTGACCGCGGTGTCAGTCGCCGCCCTCACCGTCTACGACATGTGCAAGGCCGTCGATCGGGCGATTCGCATCGACGGCGTGCGCCTGCTGCGCAAGACCGGCGGACAGTCCGGCGACGTGGACCTGACGGACGCCTAGCCCTGCCGCCTGGCGATTTCTGCGGCCAGGACACGCACCGCCTCGGTCAAATAGGTCAGGCGCGCCGACACCGGCAACTCCAGCAGCCGGAACTCCTCGACCTGGTCGACTTCCAGAACGCCGACCACTCCAGGAATCGCCGTTACGTCCAGTTCGGCGATAACGCCATCTGGGGTGACAACCACGCACCCCAGATCACTCAGTGGTGCGGGGGTTGGATCGAGCTCAATCGCCTGTATCGTGGTCATTCCCAGGAAGGCAGGAAATGGCTGTAGTCGACCGCACAAATCCGCGACGATGACTTCCAGTCCGGCGCTCGCCTGCCACAAGGCATCTTGCTCGTCTCCCGGTCGATACTGCGCCGTCATTCGATTGACAACCCGGCCGGGCGAGACTTACCATTGAATAGTCTGCGGTAGCATCGGCGTCTGGTCGAGGCCGCACGGTAGGCGACGTAGCTCAGTGGCAGAGCGGGCGCTTCATAAGCGCTAGGTCGTTGGTTCGAATCCATCCGTCGCCACCATCGCTCTCCGAGAGCGCCAAACGAAAGCCGGGTCATGCGACCCGGCTCGTTTGTTTCTTGATGGGTGCAGCCTAAGCGTCCCGTTGCCCGAACTCCTCGCCCAGTTCGCTGAGGAACTGCTCGATCTCCGGAGACAAGGCAACGGCGTCTTCCTGGGTTGAGGTCTCCTCGGTGGCTGCGCCTTCGGCCTCGTTGGTGTCGTAATAATCTTCCATCTGCTTGATGAGGCCCTGGAGGTCGGAGTTCCGCTCCACCGCCGCGTTCAGTTCCCGGTATTGCCGCTGACCGCGTCGCGTTGGCGCCAGGTCAGCGGGAATCTCCGAGTACACGGACGAGAGCACCTCGATCATGCGCGCAGTCCCGTTGTAGTCCTCGTCAAGTTGGACGTACTGGGGTAGATGCACCATGAAGTTGATCGCCTCGATCTCCATCTTGTCGATGCCGTCGGACACGAGATTCATGATGGTCGTTGGGCCCTGGTAGGTGCTCCCCCGCAGCTTCAGGTTGGGCACCGACCGGAGCTGTGAAACCGACCCCAGGGAGCCGGTAACCAGGAGCGGCCGAGTGTGGGGCACCGCGTCGTACATGGCTCCGAGCCGGCAGTACCGCTTCACGTTGAATTTCTCCACGACCTCCAGGATCGAGTCGGTGTACGTCTCGCTGTTGGCGTGGGGCTCGCGCAGGTGGAAAAACAGGTAGTCGGGGCCGTTTTCCGTGGTCGCGTACCGGATAATGCTGTTGGGGATGCGCACCCGGCGCTCGTTGTCCACCAACCGCATACTGGGGCGATACCTCGTGAAATCGAAGAACTCGCCCGGCCGATTCAGGCGACCCAATTCCTTGGACCCCAGGTATCGTTCCAACCGGTTCAGTGTCAACGTGCCGACACTGCCGACATCCACCCATGGGCGAATCATCGCGAAAACGTGTGGATCCCGCAGTTCGGGCAGGGGTTCCTGTAGTTCAAATGCGCCAACTTTCATGATGCTGTTATCTTGCCAGAGTTGGCCTGGTAATTCAAGGTTTGCGGCGGTTGAACCACCGTCTCCGTTAGCCTAAAATGCCATCACCCTACGGTTCCCGTTCGCGGCGGACCTCCTTTGGCGCATTTCGCGCCCGACCACCGGAGGCATTTGATGATTACCACCTTTGACAGTCTGTACGCAGGCCACGTCGATATGGAAAACGTGGGCTACGCCGGCACCGCCGTCAACGACCGTACTTTCTCGGACGAGTACCTCGCCACTGCCTTCGACAAGGGCGTGGCTATCGCCCAAACCCTCGATAAGCAC
The DNA here is from genome assembly GCA_028873965.1 of Chloroflexota bacterium. Classification (GTDB taxonomy): domain Bacteria; phylum Chloroflexota; class Dehalococcoidia; order Lucifugimonadales; family UBA3495; genus Bin87. The sequence continues at coordinate 157,375 of JAPPMU010000059.1, read as the reverse complement.
GGCTACGACACCTTCTGGATGGCGGAGCACCACTTCCAGCCCGAGGGCTACGAGTGCATCCCCAACCTCCTGATGTTCATCGTCCACCTGGCCCACGTCACCGAGAAGCTGCGTTTCGGATGCGGGTTCAACATCGCTCCCATGTGGCACCCATTGCGTCTGGCCGAGGACTTCGCCATGGCCGACTGGCTCACCAACGGACGGGTGATCTTCGGCGTGGGTCGTGGCTACCACACCCGCGAGGTCGAGTCCTTCGGCTCCCCGCTCATGGACCAGCCCGCCAACCGCGAACTCTTCGAGGAGCAGGTCGAGGTCATTTTCAAGGCCTTCCACGAACGAGCCTTCTCCCACCAGGGCAAGCACTACAACTTCCCGCCACAGGGCGTGCCCTATCGCGGATACCCTCTCGAAGAAATCACCCTGGTTCCCCGGCCGAAGACCCTCCCGGTGGAGTGCTGGCAGCCGATCCAGGGCGGCACCGGGCGCGCCCTGGAATTCATGGCGCAGATGGGCATCAAGGGCGTCATCGGCGGTGGATCCTCCGAGGGCGGCGCCATGGACGGCATCATGCACGGGTACCGGGACGCATTGCGACGCAACGGCAAACCCGACGCCGAGTTGGGTGAGGATCTGGCCGTCGGCTTCCACTTCCAAATAGCTCCCACCGTCGAGGAGGCGGCCCGCGCCGCGGCTCATTACTACGAGGAAAACCTCAAGATGTTCGGGCCCCTGCGCCTGACCCGCGGCCTGTCCGAGCAGCAAATCCGCGACATCAGCAACCCGGAGATCGCCCCCAACGCCGGCCTGCCTACCATCGAGGACGCCATCGAAAACGGCAGCGTACTCGCCGGCCCGCCCGACCGCATTATCGAACTGTTGAAGGGCGTGGAGGAGCGCTACCCCGGATTGGAGCGGATCCAGGTTGGTCAGCCTGTGGGCACTCCGCAGTCTGTCATCCTGGAGCAATTGCAGCAGTTCGCCGAAGAGGTCATGCCCGCCTTCAAGGACATGAAGGTCGAGGCCGCGGTGCCTGCCGACGACTGAACAAACGACGGCTCACTACTCGGAAAGGGGCGGCGGCTGCGTCGCCCCTTTCTCGTGCCCCGTCAGCGAGGCGCGGCGATTCCTTTCGCCCAAATTGATGACACGCCGGCGGGGACAACGGGGCGACCGGCCTGTTAATCTGGCTCGGCAAACCAAATTCGCGGAGGCTGCGTTATGCCAGAAATTACCGAATATCCACCGGGCTCACCTTCCTGGGCCGATCTGCTTTGCAAAGATGGTCAGGCCGGCAAAGACTTCTACACCGCCCTCTTCGGCTGGGAATACGTGGACCACCCGGCCGGCCCGGACATGGTCTACACCATGTACACCCACAACGGCCAGGCCGCCTGCGCTTCCGCGGAAGCCGGTCCCGGCCAGGAAAACCTCCCACCCCATTGGAGCGTGTACGTCACCGTCGACGATCTGGAGGCCACGGTGGAGCGGGCCAAGGCTGCCGGCGGAGCCGTGGTAGCAGAACCCTTTGACGTCTTCGACGCCGGCCGCATGGCAATCATCCAGGACAAGGAAGGCGCGTTCCTCCGGTTGTGGCATCCTGGCGCGCACGCCGGCGCGGGCACGATGTACGAGCCGGGTGCCCTCTGCTGGTTCGAGCTGGCCACCACCGACCCCGAGTCGGCAACTGACTTCTACCAGCAAACGCTGGGCGTCGAAATCAAGCAGGACGAGAACGTCCAGGAATTTCCTTACTGGGTGATGTGGGCCGGGGGCAGCATGGTTGGCGGCATCATCCAGATCGGCGAGGACTGGGGGCCAGTGCCGCCCAACTGGGGCGTCTATTTCGGCGTCAACGACGTTGACGCCACCGCCGAGCAGGCGAAGACCCTGGGCGGCGGCATCATCTTGGAGCCCCGGGACCTAATGGACTTTGCGCGCTTCGCCGTGCTCCAGGATGCCGAAGGAGCCGTTTTCACGGTCATCCGAATGAACGAGTGGTCCGCATAGTCTTCGGCGCGGCGCGGAGATAATGGGGCGTCCATCTTGGACGCCCCATGGCATCGGGCCTTTCCAAAGCCAGTATAAGCACCCTGCCCGTGGTCAGCCCGTCCAGCCACAGGCGCGTCCTTCGACAGGCTCAGGACGAGCGGAAAGGGAGATCCATCGCGGCGGAAAAGGCCCTGCCCATTTTATTGCAGCTATTGCAACGTCCCCGGCGGATATTTCTCCAGCCACCACCGCGCTATCTCGTCTCGCCGCGCGAACCAGACCCCCGGATGGCTCTTAGCGTAGCGCAGGAACCGGTCAAGGGCCCTTGACCGCGCCGGCCGCCCGGCGATGCGGCAATGCAGCCCTACCGACATCATTTTGGGGTGGGTCCGTCCCTCTTCATACAGCACGTCGAAGGTGTCCTTCATGTACTCGTAGAAGTCGCCCACGCTGTTGAGGCCGCCCCGCCAGAAACGGGCATCGTTGGTCTCGAAACTGTACGGCAGCACCGGCCACGGCTTGCCGTGCACCTCGGTGTAGTAGGGCAGGTCGTCGTTGAACACGCCGCTGTCGTAGATGAAGCCACCCTCTTCCACGACCAGTTCCCGGGTGTTGACACTGGGGCCGTACCGGGTGAACCAGCCTGCCGGTCGTACCCCGGTGGTCCGCTCCAGGGACTCGACGGTCATGCGGATTGCCTCGGCTTCCTCATCGCGGGTCTTGTTGTGGTACTCCTCCCAGCGGTAGCCGTGGCCGCAGACTTCGTGGCCGCGCTCAACCACGGCCCGCGCCACCTCCGGGTTGCGTTCAAAAGCCACGGCGCAACTGAAAAACGTGCTCTTCACGCTGTACTTGTCCAGCAGGTTGAGGATCCGCCAGACGCCGACCCGGCTGCCGTACTCGAAGAACGACTCGTTGAACAGGTCGCGCTGGCCGGCCGGCACCGGGGAAGGCACCTCGTTGTTGGTCTCGTGGTACGCATCGCCGTCCAGCAACGACGCCTCGCTCCCTTCCTCATAGTTCACGACTACCGAGACAGCGATGCGCGCGCCGCCCGGCCATTGGATGACCGGGGGGTTGGCGCCGTAGCCGATGAAATCGCGTTCGTGAGGCAGCATTTCGTAACCTCTAGCCGTCTATCAGGTCCGATAGTTGCACGATATTGTATAGAGTCAAATGATCCTCGGCGTAAGACATCGTCCCAACCATATGAAGCACTATCAAGTCACTCCAGCTTACCATCATCAAGCGGCGCCCGCTGCCAACTATGACCGCGCTTTTCACGCCTGGCGTCGCTGGATGGAATGCCAATTCATGCTCTGACGACGCTGACCGATACACATCCGACCAGAGTTTTTCCAACCTTTCCGTCGGTACAACGAACAGCAATGCTGACTGCCTGTCTTTTGGTAGCCGCGAGAGGTAGCCATTGGGTTGGTTTTCAGTCAGCCCTGCACTTAACTTTGCTTCAATCAACACACGTTCCGTGCCTTGCTCGTCAATTACAGATAAGTCAGGTCGAGTCCTGTCCTCGCCTGAAACTTGAGTTTCTATCTTGGCTATGACGCCAACATCAGCATCACCGTCACGCAGCATATTCGCTAGACCGAGCCTTGCTGTCTCGGAACGCGACAGTATGTACCCAAGAGCCTCGACGGCCGCATCTTCGCGCTGGCTAATGAATTTTGCGATTTGCCTCACAAAAGTCATAGGTTTACATCTCCATGAGCAAATTCCAACCGGGAGCGCAAGGCTGCCGGCGTGATAATCGGTACGGCAAACACCGGCGCCAATGCCAGCAGGTCTCCGTCCCCGGTAACCAGAGCGTCAGCTTGCGCATACACGGCGAGTTCCAGAAAGGGACGGTCCCTAGGGTCGCGGCAGTCGGGTACTTCTGGCGGGTCGGTGATGGGGACCATTTCGCACCAGGGACGATACCGCCGCATCGCTCCCGTTTGTTGACTGAGTGAAAGGTCAAACTTCCGGTAGCCGAGGACGCGCCTTAATTCCGCAATCGTTTCCCAAGTGGCAAGCGGCACTATATCCGACGCTTGCCAGGCATCGACCAACCAGGACAACCGGCCGGATCGAAACAACAGCGTGGAAAGTACAACGTTGTTGTCAAGGACCACGCGCAACGGCGGCATCTACCGCCCCCGCGCCCATTGCACGGCGTCGGCTACATCCTGCTCGGTTATGCCCAACTCCGCTATCTTTGCCCACACTTCTTCAATCGGGGCTGGCTCAATCGGCGTCAGAATGATACGCCCGCCTTCCGCGGTGATTTCAAAATATATTGAGTCTGGGAAATCAGCGAGAACACCCTCTGGGACAGTGATTTGATTCTCGCCGGTCAGCACGGCCACCGGAGTTGTGGTTATGCCCTGCGATGTTGATATTTTGAGCTTTGGTTCGATAGCCATGCGTTGCCTCCTGTGGGCTGAACGGCTTTTCAGTAGGATACAGCAGTCCGCGCTGGCTGGACAATTCCAACCATACGGTACAAAATGCCGCCAAATTCGCGCCGATCTCGAACTGCCGCCCATGGTGACCAGCATGGCTATTCCCACCGCATCCAACCACAAGCTGACCCCGCTGCTTTTCCTGGAGCGCAGCGCTGCCGTGTATCCGCACCGTGCCGCTTGTGTTTACAACGGGGCCGTGACTTCCTACGCCCTCTTCTACGAGCGGGTGCGCCGACAGGCCGCCGCATTGCAAAGCGTGGGTGTGGGACCCGGTGATCGCGTCGCGTTTCTGCTGCCCAACCTGCCATCGATGCTGGAGGCCAACTTCGGCCCCATGGGCATCGGCGCGGTGCTGGTGGCGCTGAACATCCGCCTCTCGGCCCGGGAGATCGCTTACATCCTGAACCATTCCGGTGCGAAGGTGCTGGTGTTCGACTCCGAACTGGCGGACACCGTGCGCCAGTTGCGCGCGGACTGCCCGGGCGTCGAGACCTACGTCCAGGTGCGCGACACCGCGCCGCTGGCGACTGACATACCCGGACCGGAATACGAGCAATGGCTGGCCTCCGTGGACCCGCTCCCCGAGCTCCCCGGCCCGGAGACCGAGAACGACACCCTGACCATCAACTACACCTCCGGCACCACCGGCATGCCCAAGGGTGTGGAGTACACGCCGCGCGGCGCGTACATCAACGCCCTGGGCGAGGCCATGGAAATGGGTATGAACTGGCGCAGCGTGTACCTGTGGACGCTGCCCATGTTCCACGCCAACGGGTGGTGCTTCCCCTGGGCGGTCACGGCTGTTGGCGGTGCCCACGTCTGCCTGCGCCGTGTCGATCCCGCCGAGGTCTACCGCCTGATCCGCGAGGAATCGGTAACCCATCTCTGCGCCGCGCCCACCGTGCTCACCGGCCTCTATGCCGCTCCGGAAGCCGCCACCGCGGACCTGTCCGGCCTGACCATCATGACCGCCGGCGCGCCGCCGGCCCCCCAGGTGATACGCACCATCGAGGGCATGGGCGCTGAGATCATCCATGTGTACGGCCTGACCGAAACCTACGGCCCGTGCACCGTCGCCGCCGGGCAGCCCGAATGGGACGCCATGGGCAGCGACGACCTGGCCCGCGTCAAGGCGAGACAAGGCGTACCTTTCGTAGTGTACGGCACCGGCCTGCGCGTGGTTGACGAAGACATGGACGACGTGCCTCGTGACGCCGAGACTATGGGCGAGGTGGTCATGCAGGGCGACGCCGTGATGAAGGGCTACTATAACGACCCGGACGCCACCGCCGAGGCATTCCGCGGCGGTTGGTTCCATTCCGGGGACCTGGCAGTTTGGCATCCTGACGGCTACATCGAGCTGCAGGACCGGTCCAAGGACATCATCATCTCCGGCGGCGAAAATATCTCCAGCCAGGAGGTCGAGAAGGTCATCATGGAGCACCCGGGCGTCCTGGAAGTTTGCGTGATCGGCGTCCCCGACACGCGCTGGGGAGAGGTTCCCAAGGCCTTCGTCGTTCCCCGAGACGGGGGTCAACTCACCGCCGACGAGATAATCGATTTCACCCGCGATCGCATCGCCCACTTCAAAGCGCCCAAGAGCGTCGAGTTCGGCGACCTTCCCAAGACTGCAACCGGCAAGATTCAGAAGTACATCCTGCGCGACAAGGAATGGCAGGGTCACGAGCGCCGCATCCAGGGTTCGCAGGTGTAGCCCGCCGCTATCGGTCTGTGAGTGAACGAAAACAAGGAGGACAGGCATGGAGTTCGGACTCTTCCTCGAGTTTCCCCGCCCCATTGACGGCGACCACCACGACGCCTTTACCCAGTCGTTCCGGTTGGTTCAGGAGGCCGAAGACCTCGGTGTAGCGTCGGTTTGGCTGGCCGAGTACCACTTCAACATGGAGCGGGTGCTGGCGTCTCCCGTAATGATCGCCACGGCCATTGCGGCCAAGACTCACACCATGCGCATCGGCACCGCCGTCTACTGCCTGCCCCTGGGCCATCCCATCCGGGTCGCTGAAGAGATGGCGACGCTGGACCACATCAGCGACGGCCGGGTCGAGTTGGGTGTCGGCCGGGGCACCTTCCCCAACGTCCACGAGGGTTTCAACGTGACCTTTGAGGAGAGCCGCAGCCGGTTCGACGAGTTCCTGGAAATCGTTGTGGCCGCCTGGACACAGGAAGCGTTCTCCTTCCACGGCGAGCATTACTCCTGCGACGAGCTTACGGTGACGCCGCGGCCGTACCAGCAACCGCATCCGCCCATTACCGTCGGCGTGACTTCGGCCGAAAGTTTCCCAATCATCGGCGCCATGGGCTACCCGCTGATCGTCAACCCGTCCCGCGTGTTCACGTTGGATCAATTGGCCGGGCCCATGTCGGAATACCGCGCGGCGTGGAAGGCGGCGGGTCATCCCGGTGAGGGCAGAGTGGGCCTTCGGATACCCATTTATGTCAATGAGGACGCCGAGGCGGCCTATCGTAACCCCATGGAATCTGCGATGAACTCCATCACCCGGCTCGGCGAGCGCGTCGGTTCCTACGCCGGTCGGACGGGTACCCTGGGCGACTGGGGCGAGCAGAGCCGTATCATCCTGGGCATGGACTACGATGACTGGCTCCGCGACAAGGTGGTTTACGGCACGCCCGACGTTGTCACCGAGCGTCTCGCCGAACTCGAAGAAAACCTGGGCCTGGACCAGCTCATCTACGAAATCAACTACGGCAACCTGATGCCGGACGATATGCAGACCGCGTCGCTGAGGCTGTTCAATAAAAAGGTCTTGCCGAGGTTGGCGTAGCGACGGATGACATTGCCGCTACCGACGAAAAGCGTCTCTCGGCAAACCGGATTGCCGGATGATTGAACCAAGGGTGCCCGGCTTAACGTCCTCACCTAATTGGCTGTAGGACAGCGTAACGGACCAGCGCTGCCCGCTGTGGTGCGCTTGATAGACACGGTGCGACCCCTTCCCATGACGCTCGAAAACGAACCCATGTCGCTCGAGAATGGAGACTACCTGCCGGTAGGTCACGAGGTTGGGGTTACAACAAAGCCGGCACGGGTAAGTTCGCGACCGGTAGCACCAATCTTCAGCGAATTCAGCAAGTAGAACGCCCGGTGCTTTAGCGCCAGTTGCAAGCGCAATCTCAATGGCGCCTTGCGATCCAGGAACCTAGCTTGCTCATTTTCCGGCAAATCTGCTACGTAGTCGAGATAGGTCTGTATGGCGTCACCAAGCTCGCGGCGGACTTCCTCCAAGTTTTCCCCTTGCGCAGCGAGGTCTAAGTCCACGCACAGCGCTTCCCAATCACCAGGTTTTCCCCAAGCATAGCATGTCAGCTTGCGCACTATCGTCACCCCGCACTCAGATCGGCTTGGAAACTTTCAGTCCCAGGTGAAGCACACCTTCCCCGTTCCACCGGCCTCGAACAGCTTGTACGCTTCGTCGGCCTGATCCAGCGAGAACCGGTGGGTGAAGAGTTCCTTCAGAGGGACCTTCCGGTCGACCACGAACCGCGCCACTTCCTCCAGCCCGTTCAGGCTGAAGGTCCACGACCCCAGGATGGTCAGCTGCTTGTGAATGATCTGCGGGCTGACGTCGAAGGTCGTGGTGTTGCCCTCGCCAACGAAACAGACCCGGCCCCATAGCATCGCCGCGTCCACGGCGTTGATGCGCGCCTCCGGTCGGCCGGTGCAGTCCAGCGTCGCCGGCGAACCTTCGCCGTGGGTGAGTTCGCGAATAGCTTCGACCGGGTTCTGCGTGCCGGCGTCGATGCACACGTCCGCGCCCAGGCGTTGTGCCAAGTCCAGCCGCTCGGTGTCCACGTCCACCGCGATGACCCGCGCGCCCATGGCCTTGGCGAACATGGTGCCGCTGGCGCCTACGGGACCCTGGCCGAAAATGGCCAGCGTGTCGTCGCCCGAGATGTTCAGCCGCTTCAGCGCCCAGAACGCCGTTCCGGTCCCGCACGCGCATGCCGCCCCTTCGTCAAAGTCCAGCCCGTCAGGCATCTTGACGCAGGTGTACGCCGGGCAGACCAGGTAGTCCTCGTGCCCGCCGTTGGCTCCGGTGCCGTAGACGGTGGACCCGTGCAGGCACATCTGGGTGTACCCGATGCGGCACATGGTGCAGGCTCGGCAGCCGGTGTAGTGGTGCATCATCACCCGGTCGCCCACCGCCACTTCCGTAACGCCGGATCCGATTTCCACGATGACCCCGCAGGGTTCGTGCCCGGCCACCTTGAGGTTCGCCGGGTCGCCGCGGTCCGCCTTAGGCGCCCGGTAGTGTCTCAGATCGCTCCCGCATAGGCCCGAAGCCTTCATGGCGATCACGACCTCACCCGGGCCGGGATGCGGGTCCGGCAGCGTGCGGATCTCGACCTCTTTGTCTCCGGTAAAAACTACCCCGCGCATGGCAAGTCCCTCCTTCGTGCCCGGCTGGCTGTTCGTTTATGGATCGATCAAGACACCTGGGTTCAGTATTCCGTTGGGGTCGACCGACCGCTTGACCGCGCGCAAAGCCTCGGCGAATGGGTCGGGCCGCTGGCCGTCATACCAGGGCCGGTGAGTCCGTCCCACTGCGTGGTGGTGGGTAATGGTTCCGCCGGCCGCCATGACTGCATCCGACGCTGCCTGCTTGATCTCGGCGTGCGCATCCAGCTCGCCGCCCACCCGGCCCAGACCCTCGAAGGTGTAGTACGGCGCCGGTCCGTCCGGGTAGACGTGGGTGAACCGGCAGGACACGCGCCCGCCGCCGCAGGTCCGTTGCAGCGCCTCTTGCAACGCTCCGCGCACCATTTCGTCCATCGCCGGCCAGCGTTCCCAGGTTATGGACGTTTCCAGGGTCTCGGCCACGATGCCGAAGCCGATGGTCGCGTTTCGTTCGTACGGCGCGTTGATGAAGGAATCACGCCAGTTGCCCACCGCGCCCTGACGCCCGGCCGACGATCCGGACCGCTCGGCCGCGTCGGCGATCACGATATTCTCTTCGTCGATTGTTCCACCGGCGTCCCTGGCGATGGACACCGCCCGCCGGATGTTGTCGCCCTGCGGGATTTCCGCTGATTCGAACCCGATGATGAGCAGCGCCTGTTGGCCGTCCAGGCCGGCGAAGTCCTGTGCTTCCGACGGGTCGAGCATCCGCAGGTTGGCCGGCCACTGCTTCGCTTGGGCGATTAGCCGCGCGCCCTCGGATGCGGCGTGCATACCGTCGAAGACCACACCGGCGGATGCCCGGTACCGGGGACGGGCCTGGATGCGCATCCAAGCCTCGGTGATGATCCCAAGAATGCCTTCGCTGCCGATGACCATGCGGTCCGGCGAGGGCCCGGCGCCGCTGCCCGGCAGCCGCCTCGATTCCCACACTCCCACCGGCGTCACCATCCGCACCGACTCCACGAAGTCGTCGATGTGCGTGTGGTTGGTGGCGTAATGTCCGCCGCTGCGAGTGGCGATCCAGCCGCCCAGCGTAGAGAACTCGAAGCTTTGCGGAAAGTGACGCAGCGTATAGCCGTGGGGACGCAGCTGCGCTTCCAGCGCCGGGCCCAGAGCACCGGCCTGGATCCGGGCCGCCCGGGAGGTTTCGTCAACCTCCAGCACTCGGTCCAACCGTGTCAAATCTATGGTGCAGACTTTGTCCGCTTCCGGAGGCTCCACTCCGGCCACCACGGTACTTCCGCCACCGTAGGGGATGGCGACGATGTTGGAGTTGACGCACCAGTCCAGAACGCGCGTGACCTCTTCCTCGGTGCGGGGATAGGCGATCACGTCCGGCGGGTTGGGAAATTCGCAACTGAAACCGCGGATGCGATCCCGGAAGCTGCGCCCGTAGGTGTGTGCCGCCCGGTCGTGGTCGTCCGTGGTGCAGAACTCGGCAACCAGCGGGTGCGGCGTGAAACGGGGCTTGCGGAGGTTGAGGTCGGCGGCGGTTGGAGGGGTGGGCGCGGGGAGCGATACTCCATAACGGCGGTGTATCCGCTCGGCCATCGCCGCATAGTCCGCTGGCGACGGCTCCCGGTCCTCCATTCCCCAGGCCCAGAAACTGCGGCGCGCCATCGCGTCCCTCCTGCCAGGGAAAGATAATTCAAGGCAAAAATAATGGTCGGGGTGAGTGGATTCGAACCACCGACCTCCACGTCCCGAACGTGGCGCGCTAGCCACTGCGCTACACCCCGACTATATTCAAATTGTAGCATACCTGCAGGCCGGCTCCGCAAACCAGTCTTGGCCTCATTGCGTATGATGGGCAGTTGAAGGGGGCAGTTGACATGCACATCCGAACCCCGAGAAGGACGTTTGCGGCCTTCCTTATGCTAGCCATGTTAGCCGTAGCGGCATTGGCGCTTGCCTGCGGCGGCGCGGCGGAGTCGGCGCCGGCGATGGCGCAGTACGCTGAAGAGCCTTCAGCCGCTCGCGATTTCACAGAGCAGGAGTCTCTGAAAGCTCAATCCGGAAGCGCTGGCGCCGATCGGTTCAGCCCGGAGAGCGAGTTCGCCGCTACCCCAGCGAAGGCCATGGCCGCCGCGGCCGCGCCTACGGCAATGCCCCAAGCCGCTCAGCAGCAATCGGCGCCGGCCGCGCCCGCAGCTCGCCCCGCGAGCGGTGGATCTCCGCAATCGGCCCAACCCCAATCGGCGCGAAAACTGATCGTGGAGTCCTGGATCAGCCTGGAAGTCACGGACATCGACGCCAACGTGCGTCGGGTTGAGTCTCTGGCTGTTCAAAGCGGAGGATGGGTCGAATCCTCTGAAGTCTTCGGAGAAGCCGGTTACCGTTCGGCTACCGTTCGCATTCGCGTGCCCGCCGACCGCCTGGACAACGGCCTCGAATCCCTGCGTGCCCTGGGGCGCGTCACCGACGAAGGCGTTTCCTCAACCGACGTTACCGAACGCCTCATCGACAACGAGGCCCGGCTGACCGCCTGGTATGCGCAGGAGGAGCGCCTCGTCACGTTGCTGGAAAATGCGCCGACGGTCGAGGACATTATCCAGATCGAGCAGCGCATCGCCGAGGTCCGCTCAGACATTGAGCATGTTGAAGCCACCCAGCGCGATCTGACGGGTCGCGTCGCCACCTCACTGATTACCGTCAACCTGCGTTTGCCCGCGCAGTACGCCGCCGATCCTCCGGTGGGCAAACTGGACCTCTCCACGGGAGATACGTCCGCCACCGCCGATGCCGTCGTCGCCCGTGTCGACGCGCTGGACGGTTACGTGGGCCGGAAGCGTTCGTATGACGAAGGACAGGGTAGTGCAGTTGATCTGGTCGTTTTCGTTAAACCCGCCGACCTGGCCCCGCTGATGGACTACGCGGCAACCCTGGGGGCGGCGTCTGGCCGGCAGCTCACTTCTGTAGGCCCGGCTCCGCTCAATGAGGTGGCGAATGCCCGTTTCACCCTGGCCATCCGTTCCAACGTGGATCTGGAGGCGTCCCTGTCTCTGTCAGCCTCTGACCCACTGTCCGTCGCCGAGCAGATCCGGTCCCGGGCTGAATCTCTTGGCGGCTACGTGGACAGTTGGAGCGAGACCCGGCGAGACGAGGATGAATTCGTCACGCTGGACATGGCGCTGGTGGTCAAATCATCCGATCTACGGGACATCATGGAATACGGCGCCGGCTTGGGTGCCATCGAGCGTTGGAACTACAGCGCGTTGGGCCAGGACCCCACATCGGACGCCCCCGATGCGCGGCTTCAGGTCTCCGTGTCCACCGACTATTCCGACGCAGAGATGTGGATCATCATCGGGGTGATCGCTGCCGTCATCGTCGTGGTGGTCATCGTAGTCATCGTTGCCGTCGTCCTGATCCGCCGTCGCGGACGCAACCGATCTGCCGGGGCCAGCGTCGTTGCGGACCTGGGGCCCGCAAGCGACCAGTAGAACTCAGTCGGCGGCGACCGGTTGCCTCGCCGGCCGTCGCCGCCTCCGGTTCCGGGCTGGCGCTTCCGCCGGGACATGGGCGGCGGTTTGGGCGGACTCCGCAGCTGCTTCCATGGCCGCACGCATTTCGTCGACAAACGCGGACACCCGGCGCAGCGCGCGACCCAGACGCGCCATGCCGAAATCGGTGTCGCCAGCCGTTCGCACCTCCATGTCACGCCGGCCGACCCGGATGCCCGGCCCCATCTTGTTTTGCAACGCCTGCCGGGCGTCGCCCACGGGGTGCCGGAACACCACGGTAATGATCCCGTCGCTGCCGCTGGCGATCGATTCGACTCCCGCCGCCGCACCCAGACAACGCAGGTCCGTGATCGTCAGCAGGTGGTTGACCTCTTGCGGCAGCGGCCCGAACCGGTCTTCCATGTCTGCCTTCACCGCCGCGATCTGCTCCCGGTCGGTGATGTTGGACAGCCTCTGGTAGAACGCCAGCCGGGCCGGCATGTGGTCGATATAGCCCGGCGGGATGAACGCGGGCACCTGCAGATCAATCCTCGGAGGAGGCTCGGTTGCAGCACCGGGCTCGCCGGAATCGCCATTGACCAGGTTCTGCACCGCCTGGTTGAGCAATTCCGAGTAGAGGTTGAGCCCCACCGCGTGGATCTGCCCGCTCTGGTCCGCGCCCAGCAGATTCCCCGCGCCGCGGATCTCCAGGTCGCGCATGGCGATGCGGAACCCGGCGCCCAGTTCGTTGGCTTCCAGGATGGCATGGATGCGCTTGCTGGCGGCCTCGGTGATCTCCTGGTTGTCGGGCAGCAGCAGGTAGGCATAAGCCCGGTGGTCTCCACGGCCCACGCGGCCGCGCAGCTGGTAGAGCTGGGCCAGACCGAACCGGTCCGCCCGGTCGATGATGATGGTGTTGACATTGGGCATGTCCAGGCCCGACTCGATGATCGTGGTGCAGACCAGGACATCCGCTTCCCGGTTGGCGAAAGCCATCATCACGTCTTCCAATTCCGATTCGGGCATCTGCCCGTGGCCCACCAGTATCCGCGCTTCTGGCACCAGCTTGCCCAGCTCTTCGGCAACGTTGTGGATCGTGCGCACCCGGTTGTGCAGGAAGAACACCTGGCCGTCCCGCTCCAACTCGCGGAGTATCGCTTCCCGCACCGGTTCGGCGCCGTCCTCGGAGACGAAGGTCTTAACCGGCAACCGGGCTTCCGGCGGAGTGTGGATGACGCTCATGTCGCGCACCCCGGCCAGCGCCATGTGCAGGGTTCGAGGTATGGGCGTCGCGCTCAGCGTCATCACGTCCACCTCGGCGCGCATCTGCTTCAGGCGTTCCTTGTGCGCCACGCCGAACCGGTGCTCCTCGTCAATGATCACCAGTCCCAGGTTTTTGAAGCCCACGTCCTTCTGCAAGATGCGGTGGGTGCCGATCACGATGTCCACCATGCCGGACTTCGCCGCTTCCACCACCTCGTCCTGCTCCTTGTGCGTCCGGAACCGGCTCAGCACCTCGACTTTGACCGGGTAGGGGGCCAGCCGCTCCGCGAAGGTGGCGTAGTGCTGCTGAGCCAGCACCGTGGTCGGCACCAGTACGGCAACCTGCATCCCCTCGTTGACCGTCTTGAAGGCTGCCCGCAGCGCGACTTCGGTCTTGCCGTAACCCACGTCGCCGCAGATCAGGCGGTCCATGGGCTTGCCGGCCTCCATGTCGTTCTTGACTTCGTCGATGGCCTGCATCTGATCCGGGGTTTCCTGGTACGGGAACGAATCCTCCAGGTCACGCTGCCAGGCCGCGTCCGGTCCGAAGCGGTGCCCAGTCACGGTTTCCCGGACCGCGTAGAGCCTTAGCAACTCTTCGGCGATTTCCCTTGCCGCGCCCTTGGCGCGGTCCTTGATCCGCTGCCACTCGCTCCCGCCCAGGCGCGTGAGGCTCGGCGGCTGGTCGGTGGCCGCCACGTATGCCCCCAGACGGTCGATCTGCTCCGTCGGAACGTAGAGCCGGTCATCCTCGGCGTATTCGAGCACCAAGTATTCCCGGTCATCGCCGGTGGACTCCAGTTGCGTCGTGCCCACAAACTTGGCGACACCGTGGTCGATGTGGACCACGAAGCTGCCGGGCGTCAGGTCGCCGAGAGATACTGCATCGCCAAGGTCCCGTCGCGTGCGCGACGGGCGGTAGCTCCGTCGCTTCACGGTGCCGAACAGCTCGGCGTCGCTGTACACCGCGACCGCCGGCTCGTTGTCGGTGGCTTCCGTCTGCCAACCCTTGCTCAATGCGCCGGTCAAGACCTGCACCCGGCCGGCTCTCGGCCGCGCCGTCACGCTGTCTTCCAGCGTCGCCGCGACTCCAGCCTCCTCCAGCACCTGTACCAGCCGCGCCGCATGCTGCGTGACGGCTACCACCGCCCCGCCATTACCGACCTTTTCTGCCACATCATCGGTGAAATGGGTCAGCCCCGCGCTCTGGTCGGGCAGCGGCTGCAACATCGTTGGCGATTCTTCGGTGCCCCAGCGCTCCATGCTCACGGTGGCCGTACCGGCGGCGTGAATTTTCTGGGTAACGCCGTCCCAATCAGCGGACGGTGACGGAAACCCGTAGGGGAGTTCGCCGCGGTCCTGCCGGTTGGCCCGCTGCTGCTCGTACTTTGATTCCTGCTCCTCCGCTTCCCCTGCCAGCCGGTTGGGCCGGTCCATCACCACGATGGCGTCTGCCGGAAGGTAATCGGCCAGCGTAT
This sequence comes from Chloroflexota bacterium, assembly GCA_028873965.1. Classification (GTDB taxonomy): domain Bacteria; phylum Chloroflexota; class Dehalococcoidia; order Lucifugimonadales; family UBA3495; genus Bin87. The sequence continues at coordinate 142,296 of JAPPMU010000059.1, read as the reverse complement.
GACAGTTGAGGAACCCGTTGTAAAAGGCCAGCGTCTCTGGGTTGGGCTCGGTAAGCAAGTGCGCCAGTTCTTCCTGGAATCGGGCAACGGTTGTCCCGTTGCACGCGCTGAGGTCTATCCTGCCGCGCCGTTCGTCGAACCACGCGGCGTCGCAAAGCTCAGGCAGTTGCTCGCGAGCCGGCACCATGACAACACGGTCGGCATTGCCCACCGACCGCTGCGTCTCCGGGTCGAAACGCCGGATGGTGTCAACTTCGTCGTCCCACATCTCCACCCGGTAGGGCAGGCCAGCGTTGGTCGGGAAAACGTCCAGGATGCCGCCCCGCAGGCTGAACGTTCCCGGAATCTCGACCTGCGGCTCCCGTTGGTAGCCCAATTCGACCCAGGCGGCGAGCAGCGCGTCAATCGACCCGATTCTTTGGCCCTTCGTCAATTCGTGAGCGGCCTCCATGGTTGGGTGTCGACCGCTCGCCAATTCAGGGGACAGCGTCAGCCGGAGCGCCGAAGCGAGCGAAGTGACTACCAGCGGTATGGCGCCGTCCGCGTCTGTGGGGTCGTAGCTTGCCAGTGCTGCCAGGGCGGACAGACGCTGGTTGCCCGTGCGCGCGTCGACCGCCAGCCTTTCGAAAGGCAACACTTCAGGTTCGGGCAGCAGGTGTACCGGCGCTTCGTCACCCAGGTATTCCACCAGTTGGTCATGCAGTCGCCGGGCGTCCTCCAGCCGGGGCGTGATCACCACGACGGGCCGCTGTTGCAGTTGCCAAAGCGCCCCAACGTACACGGCCTGGTGGTCGCCGTCGATCGCCAGGTTCCCACGCCTGCCCGGCCGCTCGAGGTTCCTTAGATGCAGCCGCATCCGAGGTTGTGCCGCAAACAGCGAAAGCAGTCCGGTAAGCGTCATTGTTCACCCAAGCATCAATTGGTCGTTGGTTACACGCCGATACGGGACTGACCGTGGGCCAGCCCCGCGCGAAAATTGTACGCCCGTTTATGCCCCGTGTCCAAGCGGGCTGCCATCTCATGCGCACCCACTTCGCGCAACCTGTCATTGCGAGCGAAGCGCGGCAATCTCGGCGCCGGAGAGGGCGTCGCTCAGGCGACGAGATCGCCACGTCGCTGCGCTCCTCGCGATGACAAACTGGGTATGCGTCAGGTGCCGCCATGGCGTAAACTCATTCAATCGGCGCCCCAATGCCGTGCCGCCGTTATCCTGGAATTCTGCGCTAGCGAGTCGAGATCGTTAGCCGTCGTGTTGTCATCGATCGACAGCCGCGGGCATGGGGCGGTTCGAGCGGTCCGACAGACCCTGGTGATATAATTCACTAACCCCGCCACGAATAACGCGGACCTTGCCAATGTCAACCTCGCGGCACATGACCTACCCCGCCACGCTGCCGCTAGAACCCGGCGAGGCAACGCACACATCTCCCTACCATCGCATCGTGGTCAAGGCCGGCACCAGCGTGCTCACCGGAGAGTCGGGCAACGCCCTGGATCTCAACGTGATGCGCGACCTGGTGTCCCAAATCGCAGAGCTTCAGGGGGTGGACGGGGCCCAGATGCTCCTGGTCACCTCAGGTGCAATCGCCGCCGGACGGCAGTCCGCTGCCGAAAACCCCGTCATTCCTGATATCCCCACCCGCCAGGTGTTCGCGGCGCTGGGTCAGAGCCGGCTGATGCACATCTACGCCGACCTGTTTGCCAGCCACGGCATCGGGGTCGCCCAGGTGTTGCTCACCCTACACGACCTGTCACAGCGCCAGTCCTATCTCAACGTGCGCAACACGCTGCTATCGCTGCTCGATCTAGGCGTCGTGCCCATCGTCAACGAGAATGACGTCGTCGCTGCCGACGAAATCGGCGAGATATTCGGGGACAATGACCGTCTGTCCTCGCTGATCGCCGCGCTCATTGATGCTGATCTGCTGATCATCCTGTCCGACGTGGACGGCCTTTACACCGCCGATCCCGGTTCCGATCCCACGGCCACGCGCATTGAAACGGTGGACTCTGTCGACGACGGCGTGTTCGCGATGGCCGGCGAGCACCGGAACGCTTGGGCCCGCGGCGGTATGCCCACCAAGCTCCATGCCGCTCACCTGGTGACCACCTCGGGCATCGCCATGGCCATTTGCCGGGGACGCAACCCGGATGCCCTGCTGAGCGTCGCCCGCGGTGAGCCGGTGGGCACCTTTTTCAAGCCGGCCCAAGGCAAGTTGGAGGCTCGAAAGCGCTGGATGCTGTCGCGCGTCGGGGATACCGATTGGGGACAAGTCGTCGTCGATGACGGGGCGGTGGCTGCCCTGCGTCGCGGCGCGGTCAGCCTGCTGCCCGCCGGCGTCCGCAACGTCGTGGGTGAGTTCACCCGGGGCGATATCATATACGTATCAGATCTTGCCGATAGCCACGTCGCTTGCGGGATTGCCAACTACTCCGCCGCCGATGTGGGACGCATCCAGGGAATGCGATCGGACCGCATCGTCGATACCCTGGGATACCACTACGGCCAGGAAGTCATCCATCGCAACAATCTGGTCCTGCTCTAACTGCAATCGCTAACTCGCGACGGGAGAAAATACAAATGAACGCCGCCGATCGCCTCCGCAAGCAGGGCGTCGCCGCCCAGGCCACCTCGGCCGTACTTGCCCGGATGTCCGCCGAAACCAGGAACCATGCCCTGGAGAACATTGCCCGCGCCCTGGAAGCCGAGCAAGGTCCGGTCCTGGCTGCCAACGAGGCCGATTATCGCGATGCCGAGATCGACGGCATCGATGCGGCTTTCCTGGATCGCCTTCTTCTCACCTCAGCGCGGCTGAACGACATGGCTACCGACGTGCGCCGGGTCGCCTCTCTTGACGATCCCGTGGGCGAACTGATCGAGGGTTTCACCCTGGAAAATGGCCTGGACGTCCAGAAGCGGCGTATCCCGCTGGGAGTTATCGCCAGCATCTACGAGAGCCGACCCAACGTCACCACTGACATCGTTGCGCTGGCTCTCAAGTCCGGTAACGCTTGTCTCTTGCGCGGCGGCAAGGAGACCCTGCGGTCCAACACCGCCCTGGTCGATCTGGTTCACCGGGCCATCGGCGAGGCCGGCATTTCGACCGATGCCGTCCAATTCGTCGACGACATCGACCGTTCGCTGGTCGATGTCATGCTCCAGATGAAGGACGAGATCAATCTGCTGGTGCCGCGCGGCGGTTCCGGATTGATCAACTACGTGGGCGAAAACGCCACCATGCCCGTGCTGACCGGCGGCGTGGGCGTTTGCCACACCTACGTTGACCGCGATGCCGAGCCCGACATGGCCGCCAGGATCATCTACAACGCCAAGGTTCAGAGGCCCACGGTATGCAACGCCCTGGACACTGTCCTGGTTCATTCCGAGGTTGCCGGGCGTTGCCTGCCTGAAATCGCCGGCCAGTTGCACGAAGCCGGCGTCGAGATGCGCTGCGATCATCGCGCCCTGACCATCCTCGGTCCCGACAGCGGCCTGAACACGATCCCCGCCCAGGAAGACGATTGGGGTCGGGAGTTCCTGGCGCTCATCGCGGCCGTCAGAGTGGTGGACAGCCTGGACGACGCGCTGGACCACATCCAAGCCTACGGGTCCGGCCACTCGGAGGCCATCGTGACCCAGGACGGCGACGCGGCCGAACGGTTCCTCAACGAGGTCGATGCGGCCGCCGTTTACCACAATACCAGCACCCGTTTCACCGACGGGGCCCAGTTCGGTTTCGGCTCCGAGGTCGGCATCAGTACCGACAAATTCCATGCACGTGGCCCTCTGGGCCTACGCGAGTTGACGTCCTACAAATGGATCGTGCGCGGAAACGGGCAGATTCGCGGGTGAGGCCAGAGCGATGCCCTTCGACTACGAACGCGAAGTACGCACTCCCCAGTCCGAGGCGTATCTCATCCTCGACGGGGAGCAGCCGGTGGGCCGTATTGATACCCATTTCATGCCCGGCCTGGCGCATGTTGCCGTGGCCGTGACCCCCAGCGTAACCCCGGAACAGATCGAAGAGATCCTCTCCGACATCGACGCTGACATGCTGAATACGGTCGGCACCGAGCGTGATACCCACCACTTTCACGTCTTTCAGGGCAACGAAATCCGGGTGTTCAGCAACGCCGGATACGACGATTATTCCGGCGGCAACGGAAATGGACGAGGCCACGGCCCGCTGTCGCCTCCCGGCTCCGGAACCTGACCAGTTCTGCGCCAGCCTGTTTAACCATTCCAACCAAAAACGGCCCGGGATAGTCACCGGGCCGTTCCATCTCTGCTAAGCCAGGCCTTTCGGCAACCGCAGTGGGACTAACGCTTTCGCTTGAGCACCCGGTGGACCGCCGCTTCCACGCCCGCTGCCGTCAACCCGTTCTTCTCCATCAACTCGTTGGCCGGTCCGGAACTGGTGTACCCGTGCAGCGCGACCATCTCCACCGGGACCGGGCAGTTGCGAGCCAGCACTCCGGCCACCACGCTGCCCAGCCCGCCGTGCACGTAATGTTCCTCGGCGGTCACTACCGCCCCGGTTTCCTGAGCGGCCGTAATGATTGCCGCTTCGTCGGCCGGTGCCAGCGTGTGCAGGTTGACCACCCGGGCGTCAATTCCCTGGCCGGCCAGACTGTCGGCGGCGTCCAGCGCCGGCGCCACCAAGGACCCCATGGCGATGATGGACACGTCGCCGCCGGACTTCATCACGTCCGCGGCGCCGATCTCGAACTGGTAGCCGTTATCGTGCACGATCTGCGTAGCCGCCCGGGGCAGGCGGACGTAAACCGGCCCCTGCGTGCTGGCGACGGCGCGCACCGCCTGCTCCGTTTCGGGAGCATCGGACGGCGTGATCACCGTGAACGACGGCAGCGCGCACATCAGCGACAGGTCTTCGATCCCGTGGGCCGACATGCCGTCCTCGCCGGTGAGGATGCCGGCGTGGGTGCAGACCAGCTTGACGTTCAGCGAGGGCTGCGACACCAGCACGCGCAATTGATCGTAGGGCCGGCCCGTCCCGAACACGCTGAACGTGCTGACAAAGGGCACCTTGCCGGCGGCGGCCAGGCCGGCCGCCACGCCCACGATGTTCTGCTCGGCGGGTCCGAAATCGAAGAACCGCTCCGGGTACTGGTCCCGCCACAGGTGCACGAACGTCGACACATTGAGGTCACCGCCCAGGACCACGATGTCAGGGTGGTCGTCCGCCATGGTCAGCAGGGTCCGGCCGTAGGTTTCCCGCGTAGCCGCGGATGCGCGTTGTGTCGCCATCAGGCCAGCTCCTTGAGCGCCGCTTCGTACTCTTCGGCGTTGGGCGCTCGCCCGTGGAAAGCGGGGTTGTTTTCCATGAAGCTGACGCCCTTCCCCTTCACGGTGTTGGCGATGATCGCCGTCGGCCCGCCCTCGGTTGCGGTTTCCAAAGCCCGCAAAACCTCGGCGTGCTCGTGGCCGTCGCAGGTGATGACGTTCCAGCCGAAATCGCGCCAGCGATCCGCCAGGGGTTCCAGGGTCATAACCTCATCGGTGAACCGGTCGTTCTGGATACGGTTGCGGTCGACGATCGCGGTCAGGTTGGTGGCCCGGTGGTGGGCGGCCGACATTGCGGCTTCCCACACTTCGCCTTCCTGGCACTCGCCGTCCCCCAGCAACGCGAACACTCGGTAGTCTTTTCCGTCCAGACGGGCCGCCAGGGCGTGCCCCAGCGCGAAGGACAACCCCATCCCGAGCGAGCCGGAGTTCATCTCGACGCCCGGGGTCATGGGGTGAGCGTGGCCCTGCAGCAAGCCGTCGGTCTTCCGATAGGACGAAAGCTCCTCGCGTCCGAAGTACCCCGCCATCGAAAGGGTCGCGTAAAATCCCGGTGAGGCGTGGCCCTTGCTGAGGATGAACCGGTCCCGTTCCGGCCACGCCGGGGCCTGCGCGTCGTACCGCATCACCCCGAAATAGAGGGCAACCAGGATGTCGATCTCCGACAGCGAACCGCCGGGATGTCCGCTGCCGGCGCCGTATATCATCTCCAGGCTGTCTCGCCGCAGTTGCAGGGACGTTGCCCGCATCTCCTCAACGGTCTGTAGGGGTTGGTCGACTGCTGCCAAAACGCCACCTGCGATATAGGAAAGGGTAATAACGCGAGCCGATAAGATTATATTCCCGGCCGGTAACCCTGTCCATAATTTCGGCTCCGAGGCCACGGCCTTTCCAAAGTCCCCTTTCACCCGCTCATGGTGAGCCTGTCGAACCATCCGTCGATGGCAATGAGCCTCCTTCGACAAGCTCGGGATGAGCGGCATCTGGTGAATGAGACGGCCGGTTGACGTCCGCCGGTGGGCTATACTGATCCTATGAATTGCCACCCATCGCGCTTGGGGACGACGCGTTGATTTTCGATAGCCACTGCCACGTCCTTCCCCCCGATTTCGGTTCTCGCCATAATGAACTGGCCGCCCGGGACGCCACTTATGCCGCGCTGTTTCCCGAGTCCGGCGGCCGTTTCGCCGACGCGGAACAACTGCTGCGGGACATGGACGCTGCTGGAGTCGACCGCGCGGTGGCCATGGGATTCGGGTGGACTGACCCGGACGTAGCCACGGAGGTCAACAACTACTTGATCCGGGCCGCGGCAGCCCATTCTGAGCGCATCACCGCCTTTGCATCCGTGAACCCGGCGTGGGGTGACCAAGCCGTGCGCGAGGCATCGCGGTGCCTGGACGCCGGGGCTTACGGCATCGGTGAAATTCACGCCCACAGCCAGCGGTTCGACATCGGCGACGCCGCCCTCATGGGCCCGCTGATGGCGCTGTTGCGCACCCGCAACGCGCCGATCGTGATTCACGCATCGGAACCCGTGGGGCACCAGTACCCGGGCAAGGGTTCGACCACGCCCCCCGGCTTGCTGCAATTTGCGGCTGACTTCCCGGAAAATCGCATCGTGTTCGCCCATCTGGGCGGCGGGTTGCCCTTTTATGCCGCCATGCCGGAGGTTGCCGACGCCCTGAGCAATGTTTGGTACGATACTGCCGCGCTGCCCTTTCTGTATCGACCGTCGGCAATCGTCGCAGCCGCCATGACTGCCGGACCAGACCGCATCCTTTTCGGTACGGATTACCCGCTGCTAACCCATCGCCGGGTAATCGATTACGTTCAGTCTGCTGGCCTGTCGCAGTGCGATCTGGACGCCATAATGGGCGGCAACGCGTCGTTCCTGGTGAATGCAGGCAACCCACCCATGGAAACCCTTCCCGACTATCTCAGGCCCGGCCTGGACATCGTCCTGATCGGCCTGAACCCGTCAATCCGCTCGGTCCAGGCTGGCCGTTACTTTGCCAATCCACGCAACCGGTTTTGGACGGCTGTGTCCGCCGCCAACCTCGTCGGTAGACCCGTTGGATCAGATGACGACGCTGCACTGTTGGCGGATGGCATCGGCTTCACCGATGTGGTCAAGCGTCCGACCAGCCAGGCATCGGGCCTTACCGCCGCCGATTACCGCCGCGACGCTCCGGCTCTGCGCGAAAAGCTGCTGCGCCATGCTCCCCGCATCGCCTGTTTCCACGGGTTCACCGCCTATCGTGCCTACCTTCGGCACGGGGAGGGGATCAAAACTGTAGGGAGCCTCGAACTGGGCAGACAGGATCTGGTGATCGGGTCCAGCCGGGTGTTCGTTTTGCCCAACCCCAGCCCGGCCAACGCGCGATATTCGCTGGATGATTTGTCAGCGTGGTACCGTGAGCTCAATCGCTGGCGCATCGAGTTGACGCCGTGACCACCGGCTCGGAAACCCTCCGCACGTTCATCGCGTTGCCGTTGCCCGACGAATGGATCGGGCTGCTGGCCGAAACCATAGCGGATTTGAGCCGGGCCCTGCCCCACGGCGTGCGTTGGGTTTCTCCGAATGGCATACATCTGACCTTGAAATTCCTCGGCGCCACGGACTCACGGGTGGCGCCCCGAATACTGGACGCCATAGCCGAGAATTTTTCCGATGCCAGCTCCCCGCTGCTGTCATTATCGGCTCTGGGAACCTTCCCCGCAGGCCGGAACCCACGGGTGATCTGGGCCGGGGTATCCGGCGGAGCGGAAGGCCTGGAAGACCTGAACCGGCGGGCGGAGCGGGCGGTCTTCGGTTTGGGCTGGTCGATGGACGGCCGCCCGTTTCGGCCTCATCTGACCCTGGGACGAGTGCGTGATCGAGTCAATGCAAGGCAGCGGCAGGCGATATCCGACGCGGTGGCCGGGGCCAGGCTCCCGGCTACTCGCGGTTGGCGTCCCGATACCGTTCGTCTATACCGGAGCGTGCTGACGCCGCGCGGCGCTCGGTATTCCAATCTTGGTGAGGTGCGAATCTGATGGAATCCATACTGGAAACTACCGTGCGTCCGCTGCCGCCGTATGACTTTGAGCTGACCGCCGGACAGCCCAATTATTCCCGAGAGCAGCCGTTCAAGACCGAGGAGTACATCGATGGATGCTACATTCGGCTCCTGGACCTTGGTCACAGAGTGGTGTTGGCGAACGTGCGCTCGGTGGGCACGGTGGACCAACCCGAGCTGTCTGTCGGGCTAACCGGAGATGACCTCACCGAAAGCGACGCCGATCGCGCGGGACGGCAAATCACCTGGCTGCTGGGCTGCGACCAGGACCTGCGGCCATTCTACGATGCGGTGGCCGGGGATACGGTGTTGGCGGATGTCACCAACGATTTCTACGGGTACCACAATACCCGCACCGCCTCGGTTTACGAGGCCCTGGTCCAAGCAGTCTTAGGGCAACAGATCGCGACCAACGTCTCCAGGATAATCCGAAGCCTGCTGGTAGAGAATTACGGTGTCCGTGCGACCATCGCCGAACGAGAGTGGTACGCCTTTCCCCGCGCCGAATCCCTGGCCACTGCCGAAGTAGATGATTTGCGCCAGCTCAAGCTGAGCTACCGCAAGGCGGAATACATCCAGGGCATCGCCCGGGCCGCGCTGGATTCGGGTGACAACCTGGACGGCGTACACGACCTCGAAGACGACGAGGTGGTGAAGCGCATGGTCGCCATGCGAGGGGTTGGCCAGTGGACGGCGCAGTGGGTTTTGGTCCGCGCATTGGCCCGTCCTGACGGGTTTCCGGTTGGCGACCTGGCGCTGCGCAAGACCGTCAGCAGCCTGTATTTCGACGGACGAGAGATCGACGACGCCCAACTGCTGGAATTTTCCGAACGGTGGTCTCCGTGGCGGTCTTACGCCACGTCGTACCTTTTCGCAGCGCTGCGTTCCGGCCGGATTGCCGGCTCTTAGCAGGTCATCGTTATCGCAACATCCGCATCAACCCCTTGGGGTTGTTGGAGAACTGGCGCATCAGCCGCTGGGTCTGCTTGAACTGGTTGAGCACCCGGTTCACGTCCGACGGATTGGTGCCGCTGCCCAAGGCTATGCGGCGGCGGCGGCTGCCCTTGATGATCTCCGGCTTCTCCCGTTCCTCCAGAGTCATTGAGCGGATGATGGCCTCGGTTTTCTTCAACTCCGATTCATCCAGCTGATCCTGCATCTTCTTTGACTGCCTGCCCAGTCCGGGCATCATTTCCATCACCGAGGCGAGGCCGCCCATCTTTTTCACGCCCTGGATCTGATCGAGAAAATCGTCCAGCGTGAAGGATGCCGTGCGCATCTTGCGTTCGAGCTCACGGGCTTTCTCCTCGTCCACCGCTTCCTGGGCGCGCTCGATCAGCGTTAGCACATCGCCCATGGCGAGTATGCGGGAGGCCATTCGATCCGGATGAAACTGCTCCAGCGCGTCGCTGCGTTCGCCGGTGCCGATGAATTTGATCGGCACGCCGGTCACGCGAGTGACCGACAGCGCCGCCCCTCCGCGGGCGTCCCCATCCATCTTGGACAGGATCAACCCGTCCAATCCCACCCGCTGGTGAAACTCCTCGGCTGCGTTCACCGCGTCCTGGCCGGTCATGGCATCCACGACCAGGATGGTCTGGAAAGGCGAAACCGCCCGCTTGACCTCTTCCAGTTCGGCCATCAACTCGTCATCAATGTGCAGACGCCCGCCGGTGTCCACGATGGCCCACGTCAACGCCAGCTCGGTGGCCCGCTTGACCCCGGCCGCGGCTACGCTGGCCGGAGTGGCGGAACCCGGTTCCTCGGAATACACCGGGATGTCCAGCTGCTTCCCCAAAGATTGCAGTTGGGCGATTGCCGCTGGCCGGCGCAGGTCGGCGGCGATGAGCATGGGGCTATGCTGCTGCCGTTTCATCTGCAACGCCAGCTTGGCGGCCGTGGTGGTCTTGCCGGAGCCCTGCAATCCGACCAGCATCAGCACTGACGGCAACTGGCTGGCCGGCGTGAGCCGGTGGTCTCCCGCGCTCAACACGGCGGTCAATTCCTCGTGAACAATCTTGACCACCTGCTGGCCCGGTGACAGGCTCTCCAGAACCTCGCCGGTCAGCGCGCGGTCCTTGACCGTGGCCACGAACTCGCGGGCGACGCGGAAGTTCACGTCTGCCTCAAGCAATGACCGGCGCACCTGCCCCAGCGCGTCATCGATGTCCTTTTCCGTCAGCCGGCCTTTGCCCTGTAAACGGCTGAAAATTCCGGTCAATCGATCGGTCAGGTTGTCAAACATCCCGGCACACTCCCGTAGCCTTAGCGCGTGTCTTGCAGGTTAGTGGTGTCATTCCCAGCGGAACGTGCGGTTGGCGATTATGAACGCTACCACAAGCCAAACCGCCAAGCCCAGAAAATTCGGCCATTGCATCAAAACCGTGTCCCCTTCCACGGTCATGCCGCGTATGGCTTCGACCAGGTAGGTCAACGGCAAAAAATCGGTGATCCGCTGTAGGATCGAGGGGAGAACGTCTCGGGAAAAGAATACCCCGGACAAGAACATCATGGGCAGCGAAACGATGTTCGCCAGGGGCGCCGCCTGCTGCTCCGTGCGAGCCCAGCCGGACACGGCGAACCCCATTGCCAGGAAAACCGCTCCGCCCATCGCCGCCGCCAGCATCACCGCGAAGAAATTGCCGGCGAACTCGGCGCCGAACAGGAACACGGCGACCGCGGCCAGAATCACCGTCTGAATTATTACAACGATCAACCTGGTAATCACCTGGGCTATCAGCAGATACGTCGGGTCCAAGGGCGTTGCCAGCAGCCGACGCAGGACGCCCTCGCGTTTCATCGTAACGAAACTGAAAGCCACGCTGAACAACCCCAATTGCATGATCGCCATGCCGATGACGCCGGGCATCAGGAAATCGATGTAACCCAGGTCACGCGCTTCAACCGCCTCTTCCGTCAGCGTAACCACCCGCTCGGCGCCGGTGATAGCGAAGTTCAGCTCATCGACGGCCGATTGCATCACGGTGAGGCCGAGCCGCGCCTCGGTTTGCCGGCTTCCGTGGTACCAGGCGACGATTTGGCTGCCGCCCGGAGCTATGCCCAGGTCCTCCGGCAACACGATGACCAAGTCGCGCTTTCCGTCCGCTAGCGCCGCGCGTTCGCCGTCGGCCGTGCCGGACGCGATGCGCAGAGCGTCGATCTCGGACAGACCCTCGATGAATCCTCGCGAGGCGTCGTTGTCCGCGTTATCGACGATGCCGACGTCAACCTTCCCCAACTCGCCGAAGTTCAGCAGGCCGAAGATCACCATGATGACCAGCGGCAGGAAGAACGTCCAGAACATGGCCGCCCGGTCCCGCGACCACATCTTGATGGACCACCAGGTCAGATAGACGGCCGGCCGTGCGAGCATCCTAAAACTCCCGCAGCGATCGGCCGGTCAGATCGAGGAACACGTCCTCCAGAGTGGCCAATCGCACTTCCTGTTCGCGGTGGAACCCTCGGGAGATCAACTGGTCGATCAGGTCTGCCGGCGACGCCATGGCAATGATTTTGCCGGTGTCCATCACCGCCACCCGATCGCACAGTTCCTCGGCTTCCTCCATGTAATGGGTGGTCAGGACCACGGTGCGGCCTTCCTGCTTCCAAGTTTTCGCCAGGTCCCAGATCAGCCGCCGGGCTTGGGGATCCAACCCGGTGGTCGGCTCGTCAAGGAACACTACGTCCGGGTCGTTGACCAGCGAGGCCGCGATGGCGAACCGCTGTTTCTGCCCGCCGGAAAGCGTGCGAAAGGACGCCGATTTTCGTTCCCCCAGGTCCACGGCTTCGAGCAATGGGTCCGGGTCCACTTTCACGCGGTAAATGCTGCCCAGCATTTTGAGCAGTTCGGCAAGTTTCAGGTGCTCGAAGAACGCGCTGCTCTGTAGTTGGACGCCGATGAGTTGCTTGACCGCCTTGGGGTTGCGGCTCACGTCGATGCCGGCCACGGTGGCGCGACCACTGTCCGCGGAGCGCATCCCCTCGATTATTTCGACCGTGGTAGTCTTGCCGGACCCATTGGGACCCAGCAGGGCGAATACCTCGCCACGCTGCACCTCGAAGGAAATTCCGTCAACCGCCTGGATATCTCCATAGCGCTTGCGCAGATCCTCAACAACTATGACGGGGGCGGTTCCCTTGACGGGTTTAGGTTCGGTGGCGGGCATCGTCTGAAAGTTTCCTCGACAAAAATTGTATCACTGCCAATCGCTGGCCCTCCCGGCCTGCTGGCGCAAACCACGGCGGGGCATCGATCGACGCCATCCGGCTGGTGATAAAATCGGGGCACGATGATCCCGCTTAGGCTTTTGGTCCGCAACTTTCTGTGCTACCGAGACGATGTGCCGCCGTTGGATCTGCACGGCATTCACGTGGCGTGCCTGTGCGGAGCCAACGGTCACGGCAAGTCGGCCCTGCTGGACGCGATGACGTGGTGCCTCTGGGGACAGGCCCGCACCGGAACCCAGAACCACAATGACCTGATCGCCTATGGCGAGTCGGAGTGCCGGGTCGAACTGGACTTCCTGGCCCGCGGACAGGAACACCGCGCCATCCGGCGACGCCGCAGCTCTGGTCAGGGCCGCACCGAGGTGGACCTGTTCATCCTCGATGACGCCGGAGACGCCCGTTCCATCAGCGGCAACTCGGTTCGGGAGACCAACTGGAAAATACAGAATCTGGTTGGGATGGACTACAACACTTTCATAAACACTGCATTCCTCCTCCAAGGTCGTTCGGACGAGTTCACGCGCAAGACGCCCGCGGAGAGGAAAGCGGTCCTGTCGTTTGTCCTCGACCTTGGCCTCTACGAGTCGCTGCAAGTGTCCGCCGCCGGTCGCCGTGACCACTGGCAGTCGGAAGTGGTGCGTACGGAAGGTGCGCTGGCGCAGAATCGCAGTTTGCTGGACGCCATAACCGACCCCACCGAAGAGCTCGGTGAAATGGAGTCGCGGCTCCATCGGTTGAGCGAAGAAATCGAGGTAACATCCGCCAATGCAAAACGGCTGCAGGATGCGGTTGCCGCCTTGCGCCAGAAGCAGGCGGAAGCTGCCGCCGCAGGCCGACGCATCGACACACTTCGTGCCGATATTGAGCAATCCGAAGCGGCCGTGGCCGCTATCGCCGAGCGCATCGCAAACGCGCACGCGCTGGAGAACCGCGCTGCCGAGATCTGCGCTGGAGCCGAGGCACTCAAAGCGGCTCAAACCGAATTGGAACGTTTACAAGCATCTCGGGTCGAATACGACCGACTGCGTAACCGGCGTAGCGAGTTGCAGGCTGCAATCGATCGGGCCCGGGCGCAACTTTCCGCCGAAGCGACGCAGTTGAAATATCATCTGGACGACGTGCTGCGGCCGGCTGCTACCCGCGCTGATGGCCTTGCCCGGGAATTCGAAGCGCTGGCGGTGGCAGAGGCTACGCTCGCCATCGAACGCTCGGCGCTGGAATCGGAGATCGCCCAATCCAGTGACTTGCAACGCGATATCGCCCTGGCGCGGGCTGACCTGGACCGTTGCATCGCCGAGGGCAAGGATCTGCGCGCCAAGCAAAGGGAGATGCAGGCGGCGGACGCGGTGTGCCCCTTGTGTCGGACACCGCTCACCGAGGACGCTTGCGGCGACATTGCGGCATGGTACGAGGAGGAAATCCGGGGCAAACTGACGCGGCACTACGAGATCAAACGATCACTACATGATATGTCCACCCAGCTTGAAGACCTGCAGGCTGGCATTTCCCGGCGCGATTCGACGCTTTCTCAACGCCAGCAACGGCTTCAGCAGCAGCGGGGCCGAATCGGCCAGGAACAACGGCAGTGCGAAGAAGCCGCTACCCAGCTGGCAGCATCGTTGCCACGTCTCGAGCAGCTGCAACTAGCCCTGTCTGAAAACGATTTCGCGATTGAGCAGCGCACTGCGCTAGCGGAAATGGAAATTGCGGCAGCGAAGCTGGACTACGATGAACAACGCCTCGACGCGGCCACGGAGAAAGCCCGAACATTGCAACACTGGGACTCCGAATTGAGGCGGTTGCAGGACGCATGCGCCCGCTTGCCGGAGGATGAGGCTTCTCAGGCCCAAACCGGAAACCAATTGACCCGCCTGAACGAAGAGTTGCAGAGCGCGGAGGCGATCCTGGATGAAGCCCAATTGGCGGTAGCAGATCTACCCGTAAGGGAACTGGAAGCTGCGGACGCGGACAAGGCCGTGGCCGATCTCCTGGCGGAACGGGACGCTCTCCTCTCTCGACAGGGCAGGCTGCAGGGGGACGCCGAGCGCCGGGTTTCGTACCTGGCGGATATTGACGCCCTGGAAAACCGTCGGACGTCGTCAAGCGCCGAGCAGGGAGTCTATTCCGACCTCTACCAAGCCTTTGGCCGCAGCGGCGTCCCGGCGATGCTCATCGACGCCGCGGTGCCCCGGATCGAAGCGGAGACAAACCTGCTGCTGGGTCGCATGACGGACAGCAGGTTGGCGGTGAAACTCGAAACCCAACGGGTGCGCCAATCGGGCAACGTCGCCGAGACCCTGGATATTCTGGTCAGTGACGAGCTGGGATCCCGAAGTTATGATCTCTTCAGCGGTGGCGAGGCGTTTCGCATCAACCTGGCGCTGCGCATTGCTTTGTCCAAAGTGCTGGCGCAGCGCATGGGCCTTCCGCTGCCCACGCTGTTCATCGACGAAGGGTTCGGCACCCAGGACGCGGCCGGGCGCGAGCGCATCGTGGACGCCATCGCGTCCATCCAGGATGACTTCGAGAAGATCATCGTCATCACACACCTGGATGATCTCAAGGACCTTTTCCCGGTCAGGATCGAGGTCCTGAAAACCGGTGACGGGTCTCAATTCTGGCTCAGCTGAACCTTCCAACAACGTTGACCGGTGGGCTTCTGCCCGCCGCAAAAGGAGCAAACGATGCTAACCGAAGCGCAGCGCGAATTTTTGTCGACCAACCACAACGGCGCCCTGACCACCTTCCGCCGGAACGGCGCCGGGCAGATGAGTATCGTCACGTGCGGGTTGTATGGGGACGGCGTGGCCTTTACCACCACCGCAGACCGGGCGAAGCTCCGTAATCTCCGGCGGAACCCCCGCTGCACGATCCTCGTCGGCACCGGGGATTGGCGAAACTTCCTGGTCCTGGAAGGAGAGGCCAGGCTGGTGGGAGTCGATGAAGTTTCAGCCGACGAATACCGGGAAACCCTGCGTGACGTTTTCCGCACCGCCGCCGGAGAGGAGCATCCCAACTGGCCGGAGTACGATCAGGCCATGCTGGACGACCGTCGCTACGCCGTGCTGGTGACCCCGTCGCACGTATACGGCCGGGCGGACTGACCACTGAAACAGCGAGGGCGAGCCCGTGCCCGCCCTCGCAAAACTCCGGCTTGGTCTGAATCAATCGGCCGCGAGACCCTCGGCCCGACGGAGAGCATCCACGTCGAAGTCAATGTCAGCGTTCTGGCCGTTCAACGCGGCGAGTACGCGCTCACCGGACAGGGGCAGCTCCTTGACGCGCACGCCCACGGCATCGTAAACCGCGTTGGCGATGGCGGCCGGGGGGCCGAAGCCCGGTGGCTCCGCGACAGCGCGCGCGCCGAAGGGCCCGTCGGGAGCCGGCACGTTGATCAGCACGTTTTCAAGTTCCGGCAGGTCGATGGCCAACGGCATCAGGTAGGAAGCGAGGGATGGGTTCCGAACCGCGCCCGTTTCGGGATCGAACTGCTGGTCTTCGGTCAGGGCTCGACCGATTCCCTGGACCACCCCGCCGTCCAACTGCCCTTCAACGGCCATGGGGTTGATGGCAGTCCCGACGTCCTGGGCCTGGATGTAGCGCAGCAGCTTGACCTGGCCCGTCTGCCGGTCAACCTTGACCTCGGCGGCCTGGGCAGCGAACACGGGCGTGTAGGGCATGCTGGAAAGCGCGGCGGTGCCGATGATCGGGCCGCCGCGGGACGTAATGCTGGCGGCGGCCAGCTGCGCAAAGGTCAAGCCCTGCGGCTCGTTGTCCATCACGTAGATGCGGCCGTCTTCGCAGCCCAGGGCATCCTCCGGGACACCCAACCGCTCGGCGGCGAGAGCGGTGAGCTTTTGGACCGTGTCCTCAGCAGCACGCTGCACTGCGGTGCCCTGGGAGTACACGATACGGCTCCCGCCCGACTGTCCGGTGTAGGGCGCGAGATCGGTGTCGCGCTTGGCTACAATCACCTTGTCCATGGGGATCCCCAGGGCTTCGGCGGCGATGGCGGCCAGTGAGGTGTCGCTGCCGGAGATGTCCACTGAACCCGTCAGCAGGCTCACGGTGCCGTCATCGTTGACGCTGATGGACGCCGTGGACGGGCCGCTGCCGCTCCGCCACTCGCATAGCGCCAGGCCCACGCCGTGGCCGTCCTCCAGGTCTCGCGGCCAGCCGATCTTTTCCTTGATTGCCTCCAGTGTTTCCATGAGGCCGTTGGTGGGCACTACGGCCCCGCTCACGGAAACGTCGCCTTCGCGCAGGGCATTTTTCACCCGCAGGTCATAGGGGTCCATCCCGATTTCGTGAGCGATGCGGTCCATGTGCGATTCCACGGCGAAGGTCATGTCGGCGACGCCGGAAGCCCGGTACGAGCCGACGTAGATTTTGTTGGTGTACACGCCGTAGGAACGCAGCCGGAAGTTCGGCACGTTGTAGGCGCCGATGCCATGACCGATCCCCGAGTTGGGGCCAGCGCCCAGGTACGCTCCGACGTCGAAGATCGTGTAGGCTTCGCGAGCGACGATCGTGCCGTCGTGCATGACGCCGGACCGGATGTAGTTGGTCACGGGGAGGCGTGGGCCGTTCATGGTGAACACTTCCTCGCGGGTGTTCACCAACTTGACCGGGCGCCCCGTTTTCATCGCCAGGAGGGCGGGAAACGCCTCGAACGCCAACCGCAGCTTGGCGCCAAAACCGCCGCCGAGTTCCATGGGAACCACGCGGATGCGCGACACCGGGATTTCGAGCGCGCCCGCAAGCGCGGCCCGGATTTGATAAGGGCCTTGGGTAGAGGCGTAAACGACCAGCCGGCCGTTGGCCTCCACGTCAGCGACGCAGGCCATGGGTTCAAGGAAACCCTGGTTAATGCCCTGGGAGCGGTACACGTCCTCCACGACTACATCCGCGTCCCTGAACGCCTGGTCAACGTCGCCGCGGTCGGCGTCAAGAAGCGTGCTGACGTTGTGCCCCAGGGTGAACCCGTAGCCCTCGTATTCTTCCAGCTCGGGATGCACCGTCGCGGCATCGGTACCCATGGCGGACAATGGGTTGACCACCGCCGGCATGTCCTCGTACTCCACCTCGATCAACTCGATGGCTTCCTGCGCCGTGGCTTCGTCGTCCGCAGCCACCGCTGCTATCGGTTCGCCGACGAAGTTTACGACTTCGCGAGGCATGACGTACCGGTCCCGCAGGGCGCCGGACCCGTACCGGATATTCGGGAAATCGGTTCCGGTGACGACGCACCGAACGCCAGGATGGGATTCTGCCTTGCTGGTGTCCAGGCGCACGATGCGGGCATGGTTTCGTGTGCTCGGAAGCAATTTGCACGCCAACATGCCCGGGAGATACACGTCGGACGCGTAGGCGGCGCGTCCGGTGACCTTGTCATACGCATCGACACGAGGATGATTGCGCTCCAAAACCTTGAACTGCGTTGTCATTTCATGTGCCTCCATCGTTGCCGGAGCGGACCGATCAGCCTGTTGTCCTCATTTCCTGCGCGGCCGCCATCACCGCCTCCACCACGCGCGCGTAGCCGGTACACCGGCACAGGTTGCCGCCGATGGCGAAACGCACGTCTTCCTCGGTGGGGTTCGGATTTTCCTGCAAGAACCCGGTGGCCGACATGATCAGACCGGGGATGCAGAACCCGCATTGCAGGCCGCCGTGCTCCACGAAGGCTTTCTGCACCGGACTGAGGCTATCCACGCCGGCCAGTCCCTCGATGGTGGTGATGGCTGCATCGTGGGCGCTATGGGCCAACACCAGGCATGAAGTCACGGGTTTGCCGTCCATCAGCACGGTGCAGGCTCCGCAGTCACCTTCGTCGCAGCCCTTCTTGGCTCCGGTCAACTGAGCCTCGTCGCGCAGGCAATCCAGCAGCGAATAGTCCGGTTCCACCAGCATCAAGCGGATTTCGCCGTTGATGTTCAGAGTGAGCGGCTGTTTCATTTCATCAACCTCGCGTAGCGGCTACCAGGCGGTTTGCACGGCCAGGCGTCGGATGTCATCGAATTCGGGTACGCCGCCGACCGCGGTTTGTGCGGCGTGTCGCAGGGTGCGTTCGGTGAGGACCCGAGCGATTTCGCGGCGATACTCGGCGCCGCTGCGCACGTCAGCGATGGGACTACAAGACTGGGCGGCAATCCGCGCCGACTCGGCAATGTTCTCGTCGGTGGGGGTCTGGCCGACCAGGCGGCCTTCGGCTCCGAAGGCGCGCATGGGCGTCGGTGCAACCGCGCCCAGTGCGATCCTGACCGATGCGCAAGTTCCGTCGGAGCCAATGCTCACCACGGAGGCCGCGCCCACGGCGGATATGTCCATAGCGCCGCGCGGGCTGTGCTTGATGTACAGTCCGCCCGAGTTCAGCTGCGGGGTCGGCAATCTGATCTCGGTCATGATCTCGCCCGCGGCAAGGGCGGTTTGACCGGGCCCTACAAAAACTTCAGTCAACGGCAACGAGCGCTCGCCATTGGAACCAACGATGCGGCACTGGGCGTCATAGGCCAACAGCGCGGGCAGGGTGTCCCCAGCCGGCGAGGCATTGCACACGTTGCCGGCGACGGTGGCGAGATTGCGCACCTGCACGCCGGCGAAGGCGGCTGCGCCGGCGGCCAACGCGGGGTACCGCGCCCGGACCACCGCGTCCTGCTCAATGTCCTGGACCGTAACCATCGCGCCGATGGACAGGCCGTCGTCATCGTTGAAACTCAAGCCGTCCAACCCGGGGACGTGCTGCATGCAGACCACGATCTCCGGTCGCCAGGAACCGGTGCGCCACCGGACGAGAAAATCGGTGCTGCCGGCCACCAGCCGCGCCCGGCTGCCGTGCTTCCCCAACATCCCGAGCGCCTCGTCCAAAGAGTGCGGCTCCAGGTAGTCGAAACGAGCCATTTCAGCCCTCCAACGCCGACACCCGTGGAGCGGACGCTCCGAATGCGGAGTATCCCGCTTGGCGTCGGCCTGCGGGGATTATATGGCGGGCCGAAAACCGGGTCAACGAACCGGAAACTGAATTAGCAAGGGCGGGAGTGATCCCGCCCCTGTGGATGCGACGTGGTATTTGCGGCAGACAATCAGTGATTGCCGTTGCCGTAGGGCTCGATCAACACGCGGAGGGTGCCGTCGTTTTCCTTGCGCTGGGTCAGCAGGCGGTGTCCGGCTTGCTCGGCCCAGTAGATGACATCGTAGATGTTCAGAGCGTCGTGGAGGATGGCCTCGACAAAGGAAGCGCGGTCGTATTCCATCTGGCGACTCAACGCGGCGATGACGCCGGCGCAGTTCTTGCCGCGCCCGTCGATCACAGTCCATCCGTTCCCGTGGCCGTTGCCATTGCCGTTCCCGTAGCCATTGCCGCCGGGAGAGGCTCCCACGGGAGCTCGCACGTCGATCACGCCGGTTTTGCGGAGGTCCAGCTGCTCCTTGAAGTAGGCGACGGCTTCCCAGGCTACGGCCCGGTCCCGCTCGCCGCTGGAACACACTGCGCCGCGAACGCCGACGATATCCGGGTTGATGCGGGCCAGTTCGTCCAGGTTTTCCAGCTTGAGATGCCCGCTGAGGGCGGTGCTCAGCCCGGCCTGCTTGGCCTGCATCACCATGTCCCGCAACACGGGTTCCGGCATGAAGTCGAACAGGTTCCGCCCGTCCTTGGTGAGAGTGTCGATCAGGAAACCGTCGCACTCGCCGTCCATGGCCAGCTGGACCATCAGGTGAGGGTCGAGGCCGCCCTCGAAGAGCAGGTTGTCGGCGAACAGCGAGCCGATGAGCTTGGTCTCGGCGTTGCCGATGGCGGCGCGGGATTCGCGCAGGACCTCAACGGCGGTTTCGTAATCCGCAACTTGGAAGCCGACTTTGACCGAGGTAGCGTCCATCAAGGCAGCGGCGTGGACCGCCATGGCGACGGTGCCCGGCTGGTTGGGAACGACGCCGAGGGTAACGCTGACGTGCTTTTCGGGGGAGATGAGCTCCCGCACTTCCCGTACCAGGCTGGGGTGGGCCGATCCCACCAGCGCTTCCTGGAGGTTTTTCAGGTCGATGATGTCGGCGCCGCCCCGGTCGGCTTCCAACGCCTCAGCCCGGTTCTGGGCGCTCACCAGCAGCATCATGCCTGACTCGGAAAGGCCGCTCCGCCCATCGCGCACGCCGTTGCCGTTGAGCCAGGGGGCATGCGGGCGCCCGTGGATCACTTCCCGTTCCGGCAGCGCCGGCGCGCCGGCGCGCGGCAGCAACGGTTCCAGCTCGCTCCACAACTCGGCCTTCTCCTCGTGGGTCAGGTCGTGCAGGGGGGCGCGAACGCTTCCGCCGGCCATGCCCATCATTTCGCCCCAGGCCTTGCACATGGATACGGGCAGCGCGCCGCCGGTCTTTTTCATGGCGCCGCCCCACCACTTGTCGGACAGCGCCTTGATGTCCTTCAGGTAGCGGTTGTAGAAGTCCACGTCGAGGTCGCCGGCGGTGGCGCGGTCGATGAACTGGGTGTAGTAGTTGTGCCGGGGAGTGTCGAACCGCCAATCGGAGGTGTTGGCGAACATCACCTGCTGGTGGAAGCCCAGCTCCTTGGCCTTGTGGAAAATCCACTCGTCCGGCGTGCTGATGATCGCGTCGCGGCCGACCAGGAGGTGGGTCTCAATGGAAATCTGCTGGTTGAAGCTGGCCTCTTTTACGCCGACGACGTTGGGGATGGCGCACAACCGCTTCAACCCCTGGGGGCTGATGGTGATGCCGAACTGGGGAGAGTTGTAAAACATCATCGCCAGTTCGGTGTTGTCGGCGACCTGGCGCACGAAGTCGACCACTTGGTCCTCGGTCTTGGTCACCATGTATGAGGGAGCAATGATCAGCAGGTCGAAGCCCCGGCGCTCGGCGTGCTGGGCCAACGCAATGCTCTCCCGCAGCGAGGTGTCGGTCACGTGGGCGCCGATGAGCCAATGACCGGCGGCTTCGTCGGCCACCGTGTCCATCACCAGCCGACGCTCGCCTTCGGTCAGGCTCCAGAATTCGCCCATGTTCCAGGTGCAACCGCCGCCGCGCACGCCCAAGCTTTGGACGTGACGAATGTTCCGGCGGAGACCGTCAGTGTCCACCTGGTTGTCCGGCGTGAAGGGCGTGACCAACGTGGTCCATTGCCCCTTCAAGGTTTGCCAGGCCCATTCCTGCGCTTCATGCTTGCGGTAACCGGCCATGATAAAAAGCCTCCAACGACAATTGCCGTAGCTTGTAAGTCATCAACGCGGACAGCCGGCAATACACCCGGCGGTAAAATCCGCTTGGCAAATCACAGTGTACGGGCGGACTTGCGATGCCGTCAACAAACGCCGATCCCTGAGAAAATCGGGAAACTCAGAGTTGCGGACTGCGACTGCTGAAACCAGTCAATCTCACGACGGATCTCGTATTAGAGTTTCGCCGAAAACCAGACAACTGAGGAACCCTCAGAAGAGGAACACGTAGAATAGGAGAAACTTGCGCTCCTAAATCGAAAGTAGCGCGATGATATGCAGGACGAGCCTTCCCATGTGTGGGAGTTAATCAGAACCAGATAACCCGAGATAGATGAGCCAGTTCATCACCGTCTGCCTACTCCGCCGAGCTTCAGCAATCGAAAGTCCGTATCTCTCGGCCAGTACCGTGGAAGATTCGTCCTCATGGCCACCACACAAAGCCATCACATCCGTTACAAACGTCGAGGAGAGAAGGCACGCGGATACCCAGACTCGAAGATCTTCGATACCCACGTTTTCTGGGATTCGCATGGCTTGCAGATCTCGAAGAACTGCTCGTTGCTCATCGAGTGATGCAATCTGGTCGGCACTGCCATGGTAGGCGACCTCCAGATGGTGAGGATCCCTCGCAGATGGCCTCCAGTCATCAATGGATAATGGCTGCGCAATTGTTGGTTCGTAGTCGCTTGCCGCGGTTTGCAGGATCGATTCCCAGAGCAGAAACTCGTGTTCGCTTATTTGTCGAGCACTCTGGAGCACCCAGCGTTCAAAGGCGGCGGCTCGAAAGTCAACCGCCGGCGCACACAAGATCTCCACATTCGGGAATCGGGCCCAGCCCATCGCGGCGGATGATAAGTTGGCGGAGCCAACCAGGACGATGTCATCGAAGCGGTAGTACTTGGCATGGAGCGACGAATGGAGGTTGAACGAACCACCATGCCTTATCACAACATCACGACATTGGATGTCCGATACGCCTGACGCCAGATCGTGGGGGGTCCATTTGGTCACACAAGTGACCGACGCATCGGGGCTGATGACACCCAGCACTCTTTCGAGCGCATCGACCTTGATGTAAGGAGCGACGATCAAGACACGATTGGCTCCAGCGGCCGACCTCAGCAAAACGTCTCCATGAACTTCGCACGGATTCATTCGCTGCGCTCCCTAAGGTGGGTGATCACCTTCTCCACGTGGCGCCCCCAATTGATGGCAATGTTTTGAATGCGCCTCCGCTCTTCCGGAGGTTCAGTTTGATCTTCCATGCGGGCCCAGGAAGAAAGCAATAGACGAATCGCGACGCTGGCCTGGAAAGCGGGGTCGTCTGGGTCCAAACTGGCGTCCAAGTCTCCTTCGATGTGGCTGAGTAGGTCATAGATCGGATGGTCAGTATTGAGATTGATATGAAGAACCGCCTGGTTCGAGCGCACATTGAACATGAGCGACCCATCGAGCTGGGAGGAATTGAACTGATATGAAAGGTCTTCCTCGATCAGATGCCTAGCCAACCTTTCAGCATCTTCGCGTGCTTGGCCTAATTCAACAAACTGCTCGGTCAAACCCTCCTCCCTTTGCTCCGGAGGGATTTGTTCCCGATCAATATCGGTCTTGGTTGGAGGTTCGACACCAGATGACACGGCATCACGGTCTGCCTCGGTAGCCGTTCGGACAGCCGTATGTTCGGGAGTGCTGGGGCCGGGACCTGGCCTGGGAGGTGGAGTCCTCTTCTGGGCAAACATCTGACGGATCTGGCCCATCATGGCGCGAGTCTGGTCGCGTATGTCCCCAACTATCTGGTAAATGAGATCGTCATCGATCCCGAGTTCGTCAAGGACGACCTGATTCGGACGGTCATCGCGAGCCAGCGTTTTGGCAGCCTGGGTGAAATTCGCCGCCATCTGCTTGTTGTGGTCGACTCCAAACAGTTCATCGGAATCACGCCAAAAGAGAACCTCACAGCCCCACCATCGATTTTGGGGGTTTTCAGCGCTGCCTCCTTCCCTAAGGAAGGCATCTTCGAGAACTATCTCCCTGTCCTCACGCACGACCGAGACGCCGATGTTGTGACGGGCATGCCGGCCCCTTTCGGTGTTTCCCGGATTTTGAGATACGCTATCGGTTCGCAGCGCCTCTGGCTTCACGATGGAGTACTTGACCTCAATCGTAACCTCTTTGCCGCCCTCACCCGTCGAGGTGTAATACTTCGGCTCGCCCCATTGTTGGAACATAGGCTGTTCATCCCATGGAGACTCTGGAACGGATGTGGGAGCCATCAAGTACAGTGGGTCATTGGCGACAAAGGTCGTCACTTGCTCCAGAGCCTCAGGTGAGATTTTGAGGAAGGCGGCGGCCTTTATCTCGTGGATGCCGGCATCGATGTAGTGGCGGTGTATCCGCCCAACTTCACGAGAAGTGTTGTCAATTATGCCGCGGCTGGTCTTCCACTGGATTTTGTCCAATTTGCTCCATACAACGAGAGTCCCAGAGCGCCCCTGGATTATCGCGTCGCTACCGGCGCGCCGCCAAAGGTCAGGGAGGGGAGTCTCCTGGTCGGGAAGAGGGACAAGATGATCGCCTCGCTCAATGGCATCAGCGTCAATACTGGAGTGCCAGACCGAATCTGGCCCGTCCTGCCAAGTCCAAACATCGACCTTCTTGCACTGGGACATGGACGAAGTGGGTAGCCCCATACCGTATTTCCCAATCCCCCTGACAGAGTCGTGGCGAGTTCCTCCCCCAAACTTGAGAGCTTCCAAGAGAGTCCTCACGTCCATCCCGGGGCCGTTGTCAAGGACAGCAATCTCGGAGACACGGCGCCGGGTCCGAGATTGCCCAGGGGTTGGCTCTTCCATGCAGAGCAGCTCAATATGGGGGGCACCAGCCTCAATGGCATTGTCGATCAATTCGGCTATCGCGTACGCCGAATTGTGATAGCGACTATCCCTCAAAGCCCGGATTGTGAAGCTGCTCGGGAACAGACTGCGATCTATGTCGCCGAGGACATCCGCGTGTCCGACCATAGTTCCTCCCAATTCGTGAAGGCATCGGCTACGGAGCCGAAACCAGGCAAATTCGTGTCTGCCACGGTGTAGACCTCGGCAGTTGCGTTCCCACCAGCCCGAGGCCCCCGCAAGGCCCTGCCTACCATCTGAGAGTAAAGCACTAGAGAGGTGGTAGGACGCGCTATTATGACGCAACGGGTCCGCGGAGCATCAAATCCCGCAGTAAGAACGCCATAGTTGAGCATGACCATGTGCCCGGCATCATCACTCTTGAAGGCTTCGATCGCGACTCGGCGGTCATCAGCAGGCGTCTCACCGGTAACGACGTAAGCTCTGATCCCGTCCGCTACCAAACGACTGTGGCAGGTCACAGCATTGCTGACCGAGGGACAGAAAACAATGGTCCTCTGGTGTCGTTGAACGGCATCTTTGGCAAGGTCGACTATCCTCGAGGTGCGCTGCAAATCACTACCCAAACTGTCCAAATCACCAAGACTATAGTCCGCACCGAAGGGCGGATTGGAAACGGGAACCTGCGAAGAGAACTTTACAGATATGAAACGCGGATTGGCCAGGTACCTATTCTGGACCAAATAGGTGACCGGGCTGTCATAGCCCCGGGCGTCTATCGAAACCTTTTGGCGACTGAACATCTCAGCAAGATCATAATCAGCGCCGGAAAGATTTGCCGTACGACCCGGCGTGGCAGTTAGACCGAGTAGTGGTGGCCTCGCACTGCACAATTGGTCAATCAGAAACGAATAGGTCGGCGCGACCGCCTGGTGTGCCTCATCAAATATGACGCCGGACGTGCGACCAGCAAGTTGAGGCAAGACCGTAAGGTCCTGGCCCGCGACGGAGCGTAACTTGGCCAGCCCAGTAATGAGGAATCCGGCGTCCAGTCGGGCCGAGTCCAAACGGGTAGCGCCCCAACACCTGTGTACGGCAACCTCCCTTTGACCAAGACTTGCCCAAGCACCAGCCAACGTCTCGGCAGCTTGCTCGCACAACTCCTCGGTTGATGCCAACCAGATGATGAGGGAGCGATCAGTGTCGCTGTCGTTCAAAAGCCGACAGGCGGCATGGGCGGCTATGCGAGTTTTCCCAGCCCCAGTAGGCAAATGCGCGACCACGCGGTGATCGGGCAATGCCAAAGCTCCAAGTACGTCCCGAAGCACTTGGCGTTGATAGGGGTGCAGAGCAAATCTAGGAGCGATTACACTCGGGTTCAGCTCAGATACCACAGAGGCCCTCGCACTCTTCGTTGAAATGGTTGATGTTTTCCAGCCCTTCAGATTCTCGTGCAGCGATGACACTCGCAAGGGGCCGACGCGCTGAGTGGAGATAAGGCCGACCGCTCACGATCTGTCGAACGGGGTTCGACCTGCTACTCCGCAACCAGCGATCGAATTTAACAGCCTCTTCAAAACTGCTGGGTTCAGAACGCTTCAACTCAAGCCAGTGTTGATCAGAACGATAGGGACATATCACGCAAGCGGAGCGCGGCAGGTGGCGACCAGGATATTCAGACGAAAACCAATCCAGACAATCACTCCGCGACATACCCAAGTCAACTAGGGGCCAGCGATGTTCGACCCACGCCTCCCTGCTGGGCTTCATTCGGCCGACTTCGTCAAGAGAAATTCCCAACCACATCTCGACGTGGGTGTCGGTAGGAAACGGTCGCCCCGGCCGCCCTCCAGCTAGCTGCCTGATGTGGCGATAGATTGGCTGGATCTTGTAATGATTCGTGCATTGACGACGCAGCATGCCTTTCTTGCCGTTCTCGTCGACCAGAAAGAAAGGGACATCGATGAACCGGTGTCCTGAGACCGTCTGCCCCCGCTTGATGTTGGAGCGCAAATCACCAGCAGAAACCCTCAGCAAAGGGAAATCCAACTCGCGCTCAAGCCAATCCAGATGTGCATAGACGTAAGCCGGCTCCCATCCTGTATCCGCGAACACCGCGACGTCTGGCTGAGGATAACCCAGCTCGAGCAGTCGCGGGTCGGACCTACTCAACAAAAGAGCCAAGACAGAACTCTGTACCCCTGCGCCCAAACTGAGGGAACGATAAACCACGGTCTCTGTGTTCACAGCCACTTTGCACCTTCACAGCGGGCATTTTCGTGCGATTTTAGCATTTGGTATTCGACAATTGCCGCTTGACTCGCCGGTTTGTTGTCATTATTTTTGCGGCTTGAAACTTACTGTCGTTATGCCACTCGCTTAGCGGCGTCGAATTCATGAATCCCAAGGCGGTCACGATGCCGAGCGCAACTTGCTGTTCCATTTCCCAGCTTGGCTTGGTACTCTTTGCCAGCGGCGACTCGATCCTGAAGTGCCACATCAGGGCGCAATGGCGAGGAACGCCAGCAGCAACGTCACTCTATTGGATGCGAAGAGTGACTATCCCGTCGCGGCGCGATTGAGATACCACCCGTCGCGCCCACAAGAAGACCTCCGCAAAGGCCCGGTCACCATGGGAGCCCGGATTATGACCAACGCATCAGCGTCAACCGCCACATCGATGCCGAAGGCTTTGCCGCCACCGGAAATCCAAAAGCGGCTGGATCAGCTGTTGAGCGACATTCAATCTGCTGCCGCGCAGCAGATTGGTTATCCGGTGAATCAGGACTTCGATTACTCTCCTCTGGTGCCCTTCCTGGACTACTCAATCAACAACGTCGGTGACCCCTTCTACCCCAGCAATTTCTGGGGCAACACCCATGAAATCGAACGGGAGGTCATCGATATTTTCGCCGGATTGATGCGCATCGCGCCGGAAGATGCCTGGGGTTACGTGACCTCCGGCGGCACGGAAGGCAACATGTACGGCCTGTACCTGGCGCGGGAGCTGTTCCCCAACGCGATGTTCTACTTCTCGGAAGAAACTCACTACAGCGTGCTCAAAAACGTGCGGGTGCTGAACGCGCGCCACATTATGATCCGGCGGCAGGAAAATGGTGAAATCGACTACGATGACCTGGAAGCGATGATCCGGGTCAATCGCGACCTGCCCGCCGTGATCATGGCCAACGTGGGCACCACTATGCGCGGCGCCGTGGACGACATCGGCCGGATACGGGACATCCTGCGCGACCAGGCCGTGACCAGCTACTACATCCATGCCGACGCCGCTCTCAGCGGCATGATCCTGCCGTTCGTATCCAACCCTCAGCCCTATGGATTTGACGCCGGGATAGACAGCGTTTCGGTAAGCGGCCACAAGCTGATCGGCGCGCCCCTGCCCTGCGGGGTGGTGCTGACCAAGCGTCCCTACGTGGAACGAGTGGGTCGCGCCATTGAGTACGTGGGCGTTGAAGATACGACCCTGTCCGGGTCCCGCAACGCGCTGGCCCCGCTGATGATCTGGTACGCTTTTGCCCAGCACGGGCATGAAGGGTTCCGCAACATCGTCGCCGGAATGCTGGACACGGCGGAATATGCGGTGGGACAGTTCAACGAGCGCGGGATACCCGCGTGGCGGCACCGTAACTCGGCTACGGTGGTGTTCCCGCGCCCCCGCCGTGAGGTGTTCCACAAGTGGCAAATGGCTCCTGAAGGCGAAATCGCCCACATTATTACCATGCCACACGTCAGTCGGGAGATTATCGACGAACTCGTCGCCGACTGCGCCGGCTGACCTTGCTTTGCTCGCTCCTCCGCCGGAACCGGAGAAGGATTGGTCATTATGAACCAAGTGAACCCCTTGAGCCGCATCATCGTTATGGCCCAGGACGAGGTCGGCGTCATTGCCAACATCAGCCAGGTCCTGGCCGCGGAAGGCATCAACCTGGAATCGATCAACGCCCAGGTAGTAGGCGAAGAGGGCGCGATTATCCTGACCGCTGATCGCTACGACCGAGCCCTATACGTGCTCAATCAGGCGGGTTTCAAGGCGATCAGCGACGACGCCCTGGTGCTCCGCCTACCCGACGAACCCGGAGCGCTGGCCAAGGTGGCCGGCGACCTGAAAGAGGCCGGCGTCAACATCGAGAGCATGCACATCCTGAGCCGCCAGGCTGGCTACGCCATGATCGCACTGAAAACCGACAATCGGTCTGACGCCGTTGCAGCCATCGGCAGCGATAACATCCTCTGACACTGCAATAGCCGGGACGGAACTGCCTTCACCTGGCCGGCTGGCACTCCGGACAGTGCCACGAGCTGCGCCCCCGCACCCGAATCATCGCAACCGTACCTGAACACTTGGGACAGGGTTCGTCGGATGATCTGGGAATCGACCACGGCGAGAGAGCCACCGGCGGGTCGGGCCATTCGGCTTCCCGCGCCGCCGCGTATGCGGCCACGGAACGCGACAACGCCTGGACGATTGCGGCGTGGAGAGCGCGAGCCTCGTCGTCGTTCAGATCATTCGCGGCCCGTTCCGGGTGTATTCCGGACAGGAACAGAGCTTCGTCGGCGTACAGGTTGCCCAGCCCCGCGACCACCGATTGATCGAGCAGGATGGCTTTCATCGGCGCTTTGCGGCCGGCCAGAAGCTCGGCGAGGACGGCAACCGTGAAGGTTGGTTCCAACGGTTCCGGGCCCATTTTGCGCGTGGCTCCCGACGGGTCAGGCAGCAGCCACAGGTGCCCGAACTTGCGGGGATCGATAAACCGCATCTCCCGGCCGTCATCCAGCGGGAAGGTGTGCCTGACCATCGGCGGCGGTTCGCGGCGAGCATCGTGGATGCGCAGGCTGCCGGTCATACCCAGGTGCAGGACCAGAAACTGCTCGTCGTCCAAAGGCGCGATCAGGTACTTGCCCCGTCGCCGCAGGTCAGCGACGCGCCGCCCGGCGACGCCTTCAATGAACTCGCCGACGGAAGGTTCGCGGACCGTTTTGCTCCAGGTGATATCCGGCGCCGAGAACCGACGACCCACCAGGCCGCTGCGGAGCAGGTACTGGCGGGTGTTTTCGACCTCTGGTAGTTCCGGCATGACCGGTCAGGCGCCGTTGGCGCGGCGCACCCCCAGTGTGACTTCCATGCCTTCGATCTGGGCGGTCTCCGATTTGGCGGCGTCCTCAGGAACCGAGTCAAACAGATCGTCACTGAGGGTTTCCTGCTTGATGTAGTCGCCGTGGATGGTCATCACGCGAGCCACGTCGTCGGGGCCGTCGAAATAGGTGACGATCCGATCGGTGATCTCGAACCGGGCGCTCTTGCGCAGGTTCTGGATCCGGTGGGCAAGCTCGCGGGCCAGGCCCTCGTCAGCCAGCTCGGGCGTGATCTGAGCGTCAACCGCGACCATGTAGCCTGAGTCCAGAGCGGCCGAATATCCGGCCACAGACACAACAGCGTCGCCATCGTCTCCGGCCAACTCCTGTGCCTGAACGTAGAGGTCTCCGTCTCCTTCAGCCGGTCGCAATTCCTTGATGTTCAGCTCTTCAAGAATCTGGGGGCGAACTTGCCCCAGATATTGCAGCTCCGCATCCGTGCGCGTTTTGACCACTACTTCGGCCAATGGCTGCCGCACCTTGAGGCCAGCCTTGCTCCGGGCTGCGCGGCCCATGCTGGACACGCGGATGGCCAGGCGGGTTGCCTCCATGATGGGCCGGTCGATCAGCGAAGTGTCGGCCACCGGGTAGGCGGACAGATGCACGCTGTCGGGCGCGTCGGGCTGGTAGCGCAGCTCCAGGTTACGGTACATCTGCTCGGACACGAACGGAGCCAGCGGCGCCATCAGCCTGGCTACCGTGGTCAGGCAGCGGTACAGGGTCGCGTAGGCGCCCAGCTTGTCCGCGTCGTTTTCCGACTTCCAGAAGCGGCGGCGCGAACGGCGGACGTACCAGTTGGAGAGCACGTCGATGAACTCGGCAATGCGTCGTCCGGCGTCGGTCGGGTTGTAATTGTCGAGATGGTCGTCTACGACCTGGACCAGTTGGTTGAGCTCCGCCAGGATCCAGCGGTCAAGCTCGGCTTCGGGGCGCCACCCCTCGGGGATTTGCGACGGCTCGAACTCGTCGATGTTCGCGTAGTTGGTGAAGAACGAGTAGACGTTCCACAGGGTCAGCAGCACCTGGCGAAGGGTCTGCTGCACCAGGCGGTCGGAGAAGCGCCTGGGTTCGCCCGGATGCGACGCGGTGAACAGATACCACCGCAGGGCGTCCGCGCCGTGGGTGTCGAGGATGCTGTCGGGCTCTACGATGTTGCCCAGCCGCTTGCTCATCTTGCGTCCGCGTCCGTCCAGGATCAGGCCCAGGCAGATGACGTTGCGATAAGCCACGTCGTCCTTGAGCAGTGTGGACAGGGCGTGCAGGCTGTAGAACCAGCCCCGGGTCTGGTCAACGGCTTCGCAGATGTAATCGGCGGGCAGCCGACCGTCGGTCTCGATGTCGCGGTTCTCGAAGGGATAATGCCACTGGGCCAGGGGCATCATGCCGGAATCGAACCAGCAGTCCATTACCTCGGGGATCCTGCGAAATACGCCCTGGCAATCGCTGCTGGAAGGGCAGGGCCAGGCAACATCGTCCACATACGGCCGATGCAGGTCCAGATCTTCGAGTTCCTGACCGCACCGCTGCGACAGTTCATCGACGCCGCCGACGCAATCCATCTCGCCACACCCGTCGCACTGCCAGATGGGGATCGGGGTTCCCCAGTAGCGTTCGCGGGAGATTGCCCAGTCCACGTTGTTGCGCAGCCATTCCCCGAACCGGCCCTCGCGGATGTGCTCCGGGTACCAGTTGATCCGGGAGTTGTTGCCCACCAGTTGGTCCTTGACTGCCGTGGTCCGGATGTACCAGGAGGTCTTGGCATAGTAGAGAAGCGGGGTATCGCAACGCCAGCAGAACGGATACGTATGGCGGTAAACGCCCTGGTGGTACAGCACGCCCCGGGATTCCAGGTCGGCGAGGATTTCCGGATCTGCGTCTTTCACGAACTTGCCGGCAAAGGGATAGTTGCCGGTGATGACGCCCTGCAGGTCAACGGGCTGAACGAACGCCAGCCGGTGCTCCCGCCCGAGGCCCAGGTCTTCGTCGCCGAAGGCCGGCGCGATGTGCACGATCCCGCTGCCGTCGTCCATGCTGACGAAATCGGCGGATACGACCTTCGTCGCGTAGGAGTCGACGTCCTCCAGCGAGATTAGCCCGTCTGCATTTGCCAGGAACTGGCGGATCGGTGTGCCGTATTCCGAGGCGTCATAAAGCGGTCGGTACGACAGGCCCGTCAGGTCGCTGCCTTTCACCTCGCGCGTTACGGTGTAATCATCATGCAGGATTCCCAGCAGCGCGGTGGCCAGCGCCATCCTGACCGTCTCGCCGGCGCTGTTGGCAGTTTCAACGATGGAGTACTCGGCATCGGCGCTGACGGCCAGAGCGGTGTTGCCGGGCAGCGTCCACGGCGTCGTCGTCCATGCCAGGAAGTAGGAGGGAACATCCGGCGCGGCGCCATCCAGCCACTCCGTCGCCTCGAACGTCACGAAGGTCGACGGGTCCGGAGTGTTCTCGCGGTACCCCAGGGCCACCTCGTGTGAGGAAAGGCTGGAGACGCAGCGGGGGCAATGGGGAGCGCCCCGCCGGTCCTGGTAGAGCAGACCGCGATCCCACAGCTGCTTCAGGATCCACCATCCGGTTTCGATGTAGTCGTTTTCCAGGGTGACGTAGGGATCATCCATGTCGACCCAGTAGCCGATGCGGTCGGTCATGACTTCCCATTCTTTAACGAACCGGAAAACGCTTTCGCGGCAGCGGCGGTTGAACTCGGCGATGCCGAACTCCTCGATCTCCCGCTTGGACGACAGGCCGAGCTCCTGCTCAATCTGGAGCTCCACGGGCAGGCCGTGGGTATCCCAGCCGCCCTTGCGGATAACCCGGCAACCTTTCATGGTGCGGTAGCGGGAGATCACGTCCTTAAATACGCGAGCCAGCACGTGGTGAATGCCGGGACTGCCGTTGGCGGTGGGCGGGCCCTCGTACATCATGAAGAGAGGCGCGTCCGGCCGGTCGTCAATGGACCGGCGGAAGACCTCGCGCTCCTTCCAGTAATCGAGGATCTCGGCGTCGAGCTCCGGGAAGCTGACCCGGCTGGAAACCACGTCAAAGGCCGGCATGGCTGTAGTACCTCATCGTCGCGCGCGGATGCGTTCACGCGCTGGCTGAATACCCAAAAATCTGACTGAAACTCGATTATAGCGCAGGGCAGATTTCACCAATACGCATGGAAATGGTGCAGGGGGCCATGACCCTGGCCGATTGGATACGCCGCGCGGATCGCGGCGGTGACGTATTCTTTGGCCTGCGCCACCGCAGCGGGTACGTCCAGGCCGTGGGCGAGCCCGGCCGCGACTGCGGACGCGAAGGTGCAGCCGGTTCCGTGGGTGTTCGTGGACGGGATACGATCCGTCGTGAACTCCTGGAAACCGCTGCCGTCGTACAGAACGTCGGTTGGCGGCCCGTCCCGGTGACCTCCCTTGACCACCACCGAACGAGCCCCCATGGCCACGATGCGCATCGCGGCCTCCCTGACATCGTCATCCGACCGGATGCGGCGGCCCGTCAAATCTTCTGCTTCCGGGATATTGGGCGTTACCACCGCCGCCAGGGGTATCAGCGAGTTGCAGATGGACTGAATGGCTTCTTCGCGCAGGAGACGATCTCCACTCTTGGCAACCATCACGGGGTCAACCACCAGGTTGGCGATGCCGTGCCGTCGGATCGCTTCGGCAACCGTTTCCACAATCTCACTGGACGACAACATGCCGGTCTTGACCGCGTCGGCTCCGATGTCCGTGACCACCGCGTCGATTTGTGCGGAAATGACCTCGATGGGGATCTCGTGCACCGCGCTGACTCCCACGGTGTTTTGAGCGGTAATCGCCGTGAGCGTGGACGTGCCAAACACGCCCAGAGCGGAGAAGGTTTTCAGGTCTGCCTGGATGCCGGCGCCGCCACCAGAGTCAGAGCCGGCGATGGTCATTACGGTGGGTGGGCGCGCATGGGCCATACCAGTTACCGCCTTTGGTTTCGCAGCCGTTCAGTCCGGGTCCTCGGGCAACCGCCAGGAATCGTCGGTTTCCTCGCCGGCTTCGTCCGGACCGCCGGGGACGTTGAGGGCTACCGCCACATCCCGCAGGATGCTGATGTGTTCCTCATCGGACAGGATACCGATGGGCAACGCCGGAAGCGTTTCAATATTCAAGCCGGCGCGCACGCCCAAATCCAGCGACAGCCTGGCAGCGGACTGGTTGTCCTCGGCTTCGGTGATGATGACGAAATCGTAGCGCCCCAACACCGCGTATTGGGTCAGCACCTTGCTGGTTGGGGTCTCTGCATCATTCGCGGCGTCGCTCAGCAGATTGGGGTTGTCTTGGCCCATTCGCCGGCCGCGACCCGTGAAGCTGGCGAGCATTACGTACAGGGGCATAGCATGATTCCTGATTATGAACGTGCAATTCTGAAAAAGTAGAAAATACTGCCGATAAGTATATCATCGGAGGGCCGATTGGCCGCATGGACGCGCGCTGTGCGCGATGCTATCATCCGGGCCGAACACGGCATTCGGTACTGACCCTGGAGGCAACGATGGACATCGGTTTGAATATGTCAATCTCGACCAACTCGATCGACGTGGCGGACATTGCCGCACGCGCGGAAAGCGCCGGGTTTGAGTCCATATGGTTGCCCGAGCATCCGGTGATGCCGGTCGATCCGGCATCGAAATATCCCGGCTCGCCGGACGGCTCCATCCCTCCTTACATGGCGGACATGGGTGATCCTTATATTGGACTGGCCCGGGCGTCGGCGGTAACGAGCCGGATCAAGCTGGGTACGGGCATCACGCTGATTCCGGAGCGCAACCCGCTGGTTCTCGCCGGCGCCATATCGACCCTGGACCGTTTTTCCGGCGGGCGGTTCATCCTGGGGATCGGCACGGGATGGCTGCGAGAGGAAACGGAGATCATGGGCGGCGATTTCGATCACCGGTGGACGCAAGCCCGGGAGGCCATCGAGGTGATGCGCGCGCTGTGGACGCAGGATGCCGCCGAGTACCACGGCCAGTACTACGACTTCCCGCCGGTTCAGTGCAACCCGAAACCCGCCCAGGAGGGTGGCCCTCCGGTGCTCCTCGGCGGCAACGCGCGCAACGTCTTCCGCCGCGTCGCCCGATGGGGTGACGGCTGGATGCCCACGGCCGCCAGTCCCGACCAGATCGCCGCCGGCAAGGCCGCCATTGACGAGCTGGCCGAAGCCTCGGGCCGGGACCCGTCGGGGATCGACATCACGGTGTTCGGTCAGGCGCCGGATCGCGATACCATCTCCCGGTTCGAGGATGCCGGCGCCAACCGGGTGATCATCAGGCTCGGCGACACGACCAACGCCAGCGCACTGGACGAAATTGATCGGATTGCGGAGGCTGTGATGTAGTATCGCGACGCTTCGCAACACTCTCTTCGGCCGTACCGGCCCTGCGCTGTTAGCAGAGCGCAGGGCCGGTACGGCATTATCGTTATCACTGGCTCCGATATATCACCAGACGTTATATTACATATTCGTAATGGCGATGCAAATGTATCGCCAAATCGTAATGGTGACTGCACGGTTACCATGTATTCCGCAAATATTTACCTTAAACAATATAATAATCCGCTGATACCGACGATAATCGTAAAAATTTTTGATAGTGCGCCGATTGACGGGCGTGATTGATATTGCCTATATTGCCAGCGCCAAACGGCGGCGCCGGTGTTTCCAGTCACCGAAAGAATGTGGGGATTTCGTACCAAACAGTCCTTGGAGAATGCACATGCGAGCGAAATGGTTCCTGAAATTTCCGAGTATCGCATTGATAGCCGCCCTGGCGTGCGCCACCGTGGTAGTGGCATGCGGCGGCGCGGCTGAACAGCCGGCTGCTCCGGCGGCGGCGACCGCAGCCCCGGCGGCTCCTCAGGCGGAAACGCCCACCAACACGCCGGTGGTGCGAGCCACCAATACGCCGACTGCCGGCGACGCGTTGCCCACCCCGACGCAACGCGCCTCTGTACTCCAGGCCACGCCCCGGCCGACCCTGGCTCCCATCACCGAAGGGGAACTGGTGACCGATCGGCTGATCCTGGTTGCCGACCCGCCGTCGCTGGAGTCGATGCTGGACTGCGAAGTAACCGGCTCCGGCGTGCTCAACTACCGCATGTCCGCGGAGTGGATGGTGGACGCCAGCCGCTTCGACGGGTCATACGAACCCATGCTGGCGACGGAATGGGGCATCAGCGCCGATGGGCGGACCTGGAACTTCAAACTCCGCCAGGGGGTTCGCTGGCATGACGACTGGGGCGAGTTCACCGCCAAGGATGTGGTGCATTCCATGGCGTACTACACCAACCCCGATTGCCGCGCTTCGTACTCAGACTATTTCCGCAGCGACCCTGGGGGTGAGGTGGAAGTCGTCAACGACTACGAAGTCAACATCCACATGAAGCTCCGCCCTGCCGTTGATTTCGTTTACTGGTACTCCGGGTACCGCGGTATCCCCCACAGCAGCAAGGCCCAGTGGGACCAGGAATGCCCCAACGGCGAAGCTGATTACGGCGACAACGAGGCCGGCCTGCCCTTGAACTATTGCATCCAGAGCCGGGACAAGGTGGCGGCGAAATCTGCACGCACCGGCCCCTACGAATTCGTCAGCTTTGAAGAGGGCGTGGGCTGGGAATGGAAACGGGTGGACTACGACCACTGGCGCGTGAACGCTGATTTCGCCGAAATCGAGATCAAGGACGTGCGTGAATCCGCCACCCGCCTCGCCATCATGCAGGCCCGCGAAGCGCACATCGCGACCATCAACCGGGCCCTCATCCAGGACGCTGTGGACGACGGCCTGGAGGTGGTGGACAGTTCCGTGCGGTCGGTTACGGCTTTTGCTCTGTTCGGCGGAATGTACTTCGCCACCGGCGCTACGGGCGTGCCCACGGACGTGTCCGCTGAAAAACAGGCCGAGATCCGGTCGAGCTACGACATCGTCGCCGCGCGCGACGAAATGATGCCCTGGAACGAGCCCACCGAGTCCGGCAAGCTGGTCCGCATGGCGATGAACAAGGCCATCGACCGCGACCAGATCAACGAGGCCATCTACGGTGGCGTTGGCGGGCGGCAATGGGTTGCCACCCTGGTTCCCGACTTCCC
This sequence comes from Chloroflexota bacterium, assembly GCA_028873965.1. Lineage (GTDB taxonomy): Bacteria > Chloroflexota > Dehalococcoidia > Lucifugimonadales > UBA3495 > Bin87. Next base: position 105,350 of record JAPPMU010000059.1, on the reverse strand, counting down.
CGCCGGTTTCAACCCGGATTGGGAGGCCAAGTGGGACGAGCTCTACGGGTACGACCCGGAAAAGGCCCGCGAATTGCTGGTCGAGGCAGGATATCCGGAAGGTTTCTCATTCCGCGTTCCGGTGTTCGTCCTGGGCGGGGTACCGGAATTGCCGGACCAGATGGAAGCCATGGCCAAGTTCTGGTCTGAGATCGGCCTCGAACCGGAACTGGATCCCATCGAGTTCTCCAACTGGCGCAACAATTACCGAGGCCTGGACACCGACTGCTGCATCTATGGGTTCCGCGGGCCGGCCGCGCCCATCGACACTCGGGTCCACTTCTACTTCAGCGCCGAGCGCTTCTTCCGGGCGTACACCAGCGACGCCATCCAGGAGCACAAGAACAAGGCGCTGCGGGCTCTGAACGAGGCCGACGCTACGGAGGACTGGCGAAAAGTCTCTGACGAAATCTTCTACGAAGTGGGAACTATCCCCGGGTGGACGATGCCGATCAGCGCAACCATCGACCCGGACGTGGTGGCCGAGTACGTCTTCCTGGGGCCGAACCAGGGCAGCTTCATCTACCTCGAGTACGTGAAGGGAGTGCGTGAATAGCGCCTGCGGCAATTGATGGAAGAAGCGTTGCCCCCTGACGCTGCGCCGAGGATGTGGCGTCAGGGGGCATGCAGCGCACCACTTGGCAGAATCGAACGGTTGGATGGACACCGCACAGCGACTTTATCATCGCTGTCGCCAATATATCACGGCACGCCATATTATTTATTTGCTGCAACGATGCTGGCCATTGAAATATCGTAATCGTCAACAGCGCTTTGCGGCCTGTTTCGGAGATGTAGTGCGTATTACCGCTATTTTCAATCGATATGATACGATTTTCGTACAGCATGTTCCTTTAATCGCGTTTGACTCGGCTTAACGAATTTACCTATATTGCGTAGGCTGCTGGATGGTTGGGACTGCTGCCACCGCGCGTCAATGAGTTCCAACTGAATGCGAACCTGGAGAGAGAACATGTCAATCAGACGGGGACTGAAAATTCCGGCGATCGTTTTAATAACCACCCTGGCCCTCACTGCTTTCCTGGTAGCATGCGGCGGGGCCCAGGAAGCGGCCGCTCCGGCGGCGCCAGCCGCTCCGGCTACAGCGGCTCCCCAGGTGGAGGCGCCCACCAATACTCCGGCGGTGCGGGCGACCAATACGCCGGTGGCAAGCGGGGCCCTGCCCACCCCGACGCAGCGCGCGTCTGTGTTGCAGGCTGCTACCCCCAGACCGACTGTCCCGCCAAGCGAACAAGGAGGGGAGTTGGTTACGGAACGGCTCATAGTGGTGCTGGATCCGCCGTCCCTGGAATCGATGCTGGACTGCGAGGTGACCGGTTCGGGCGTGGTGAATTACCGGATGTCCATGGAATTCATGATCGACGCCAATCGTTTTAACGGTGAGTACGAGCCGACGCTGGCTACGGAATGGAGCATTTCAGATGATGGAATGATCTGGAATTTCAAGTTGCGCCAAGGCGTCCAATGGCATGACGATTGGGGCGAGTTCACCGCCCAGGACGTGCAACATTCTCTCGCCTACTACACCAATCCCGATTGTCGTGCTTCTTATTCGGACTATTTCCGGTCCAACCCCGGTGCGGCTGTGGAAATCGTGAACGACTACGAGTTGAACATGGTGATGCAGAAGCGCCCCGCCGTGGACTTTGTCTATTGGCTCTCCGGCTTCCGCGGCATGCCCATCAGCAGCAAGGCCCAGTGGGACCAAGCCTGCCCCAATGGCGCGGCAGACTACGGAAGCAACGAATCAGGTCTTGACCTGGGTTACTGCCTGGCGAGCCGGGACCTGGTGGCGGAAAAGTCGGCTCGAACCGGCCCCTACGAATACGTGAGCTTCGAAGAGGGCGTCGGTTGGCAATGGTCCGAGGTAGATTATGACCATTGGCGCGTTGATCCGGATTTCAGTGAAATCGAGATCAAGGACGTCCGGGAACCGGCTACTCGACTGGCGATCATGCAGGCTCGGGAGGCTCATATTGGGTCAGTAAACCGGGCGCTGTTGCAGGATGCGATAGATGACGGCCTTGAAGTGGTCGACTCATCGGTCACGGCCACCATGGCCTGGGCAATCTTTGGCGGTTTGTACTACTCCACGGGCGAAACACCGGAAGGGTACGTGGAGGAATACGACATCGTGGACCATAGGGACGAAGAATTGCCGTGGAGCATTCCGGGCGAAACGGGACGCACGGTTCGCATCGCCATGAACAAGGCGATCGACCGCGACGCCATCAACGAAGCCATCTTCGGAGGCGCCGGCGAACATCATTGGATCGGCGGCATCGTGCCCGACTTCCCGGCCGGATACAACCCGGCATGGGAAGACAAATGGGACGAATATTACGGCTACGATCCCGAGGCGGCGAAACAGTTGCTGGCCGAGGCCGGATTCCCCAACGGGTTCTCGTTCCGGGTGATTTCGTACCCGCTGGGCGGAGTTCCCGAGATCCCGGACATGCTGGAGGCGATGTCCGCGTACTGGTCTCAGATCGGGTTGGAACCGACGATCGAGCCCATCGAGTTCTCCAACTGGCGCAACGAGTATCGCGGCCTGAACACGGACTGCTGCATCTACCCGCACCGTGGTCCGGCCGCGCCTATCGACACCCGGGTCCACTTCTACTACAGCGCGGAACGTTTCTTCCGCATGTACACCAGCGACGACATCCAGAACTACAAGGAACAGGCTCTCCGGGCGCTGAACGAGTCCGACGCCACCCATCTGTGGCAGAAGGTCTCGGACGAGATCTACGAGCAGGTTGGCGTGATACCAGGCTGGACACTTCCCATCAGCGCCACCATCGACCCGGATATAGTGGCCGAGTATGTCTTCCTCGGCCCCAATAACGGGACATTCATCTACCTGGAATACGTGAAGGGCGTGCGTGAATAGCGTAAGCCGGCGTCTTCCGACAATCGCCTCTGACGTCGCGCTGAGGATGCGGGGCGTCAGAGCTTGCGCAGCCCACCGCATTGAAAAATTGGACCTCTAACCGAATTCCGTGCCACTGCCGAAACTGTAAGTGGGGTCAGTAACATGCAGCGATTCATTGTGCTGAGAATTTTGCAGGGACTGCTGGCGGTGTTCGTCATCAGCCTCATCGTCTTCGCGCTGTCCCGCGTGGCGGGAGATCCGCTGGCGGCGATCCTGGACGACGAGGCCGGCAAGGAGCAGATCGAACGGCTCCGCCAGAGCTGGGGGCTGGACAAGCCTCTGCACGTCCAGTATTTCACCTATATGCGGCGCCTGCTGACCGGCGACCTGGGGGTCTCCTTCCGGTGGGACCGCCCGGTGCTGGAGTTGATTGCAGAACGCCTGCCGGCCACAATCCAACTGTCGGCGTTCGCCCTGGTGGTTACGGGGATAATCGCGTTCCCCATCGGGGTTTTATCGGCGGTGAAGAAAGATTCCTGGTTTGACGCCGGCGGCAAGATGTTCGCCATATTAGGACAGTCGGCGCCAACGTTCGCCGTGGGACTGATCCTGATGTGGCTGTTCGCGGTACAGCTGGGCTGGTTGCCAACGTCGGGCAAAGGGGGCATCAAGCACATCATCCTGCCCGGCTTCGCTTTGGGCTATTACAACGTGGCGGCGATCATGCGCTTGACCCGATCTTCGATGCTGGACGTGCTGGACACCGAATACGTGAAACTGGCCCGGATCAAAGGCATCCCTGAGTGGAAGATCGTATGGAAGCACTGCTTCCGCAACGCGTTGATCGGGCCGCTGACGTACTTCAGCCTGATCTTCGCGATCCTTATCACCGGCTCCGTGGTCATCGAAACCGTTTTCGCCTGGCCCGGGCTGGGTCTGATGGTCATCGAAGCCATCAACTCCAAGGACCACATCGTGGTCCAGGCGGTGGTGATGCTGTTCGCCCTGCTGTACGTCGGAATCAACATCATCACCGACATCACCTACGCTTACGTCGACCCGCGGATCCGATACAACCAATAAACCGTGCGGATTCGTCGGTTCCACGTCGAGACAATCACGATGCATAACCCTTGGGGGGAAAACTGATGGCTGCTCAAACAAGCGCGCCGCCGGGCGGACCTGCCGGAGCAGCGGCCGGAGTCGCGACCGCGACCCGCGGTATATCCGCTGGTCGAATATGGAGCGAACTTCGCCGACTGCCGATCATCCCGTTCTTCGTCCTGATATTTCTGCTCGTCATTCCGGCGGTCTTCGCCGACGTCCTGTCTCCTCACGACAGCACGATAGGTGATCTGGACCGGGCGTTGGAACCACCCGGCTGGGTCCAGGACCGGGAAACGAGCCAGCTCGTGGTGCAGCGGGTGCGAGACAAAAACCCCGACGAAATCAGCATCAACAACGCCCGGCGCAACCTGAATAACGGTGTGGCCACCTTGATCGACACCAACGGCAACGGCGAGGTCGACCTTGGCGAAACCGTGGTTCGCACCGAGCAGGGCGGCAGTTGGGAGTATCCCTTTGGCACTGACAAGCAGGGCCGGGATGTGCTCAGCCGGATGATGCACGGCGCCCGCATCTCCCTGGCGGTGTCGTGCCTGGCCATCTTGTTGGGCGGCATACTGGGCACCGGCCTGGGAATGATCGCCGCGTACCGCGGTGGATTGCTCGACGCCATTTTGATGCGCATCGTGGACATCAAGCTGGCGTTTCCGTCAATCCTGCTGGCACTGACGCTGGTGGTCGCCATAGGTTCCGGGTTCAGCACGGTGATCATCGTGATCGCCCTGCTGCTGTGGGCTCGCTACGCCCGGGTGATCCGAGGGGAAGCGCTGGCGATACGCGAGCGGGACTTCATTGATCGGGCCCGGGTGGCCGGCGCCTCCAACTTGCGGATCATGATGCGCCATATCTTCCCCAACGTTTTCAACACGGTGATCGTGCTGGCAACGCTGGAGGTGGGGCACGTGATCATCCTGGAGGCTACGTTGAGTTTCCTCGGCGCCGGCATACCGCGACCCAATCCCGCGTGGGGGTTGATGGCGGCCGATGGGCGGGAGGTCATTACCAGTTCCTACTGGATCTTCATGTTCCCCTGCCTGGCCATCGTCCTGACCGTGCTGTCCATGAACCTGCTGGGCGACTGGCTGCGTGATCGGTTGGATCCCAAGCTGAGGAATGTGTAGGTTTCCCGTGGATCGGCGCATCGAGCACGCAACACGCTATAATCTCGCCGACGCTGGTGGTTGCTGGTACAATCCGGCCACAGCGTGCGGCAGATGACCGCACCCAACAACCGGACGACGTCGGATATAGGGCAACCGCCTCTCCGACTCCAGCCTACAAGCTGACCAAACCAATGCAGAGGGGAATGCTGCCATGACCGCTGTACAAACTGCCACGGATACCATCCTTGAGGTCAACAACCTCAAGACTTACATCTTCACACGGGCGGCCACCGTCAAGGCGGTCGACGGGATCTCCTTCGACCTGAAGAAGGGAGAGACGCTTGGTATCGTGGGTGAATCGGGTTGCGGCAAGACGATGACAGCGTTGTCGCTGTTGCGTTTGGTTCCGAGGCCGGCCGGGCGCATCGTGGAAGGTGAGATAGTCCTCAATGGCGAAGACATCTTGCAGAAAAGCGAAGACGAGATGCGCGATGTTCGCGGGCGGCAAATTTCGATGATTCTGCAGGACCCGCAAACCTCGCTCAATCCGGTATTCACGATAGGCAACCAGTTGCGCGAAGCGCTGGGCATCGCTCACCGGGAAAACAAGAGCTCCATGTTGTCACGAGCGGTGGACGCATTGCGGAAGGTGAACGTGGCGGCGCCGGAGCGACGGCTGGACGACTACCCGCACCAGATGTCGGGCGGTATGAAGCAGCGCGTGGTGGGCGCGATCGCCATGTCGTGCGAGCCCGGGATCATCATTGCTGACGAGCCCACCACCGCGCTGGACGTGACAATCCAGTTGCAGTACCTGCGGCTCCTGAAAGAAATCCAGGCTGAGACCGGACTGGCGATCATCTTCATTACCCACGACTTCGGCGTGGTGGCCCGCATGTGCGACCGCGTGGCGGTGATGTACGCGGGCCGGATCATCGAGCAGGGTGACGTGCGGGACATCTTCAGCCGTCCGGCGCATCCGTACACCCAGGCACTGATCAATTCCGTGCCCAAGCTGGAAGAACGCGTTGACCGCCTGTACTCGATCGAAGGGCAGCCGCCGTTGCTGTCCAACCTGCCGGAAGGCTGCCGTTTCGCTCCACGATGCCCGTACGTCTCTGACCGGTGTCTGGAAACGTATCCCACGTCCGTCCAACTCGCAGAGGCGCATCACGCAGACTGCTGGGCGTTGCACTCGGACTGGGAAGGAACGCCCATCGCGGAATACGTGGCGCCGACCGGCACGTCCGGGTAAACTACGCGCACCACCGCAATCAGCATTTCCCCGCAGAGGAGGTCCCGACCACGATGGCAGTCGCTACTGATAATAACCTTCTGGAAGTCACCGGCCTGAAAAAGTATTTCCCGGTGACCAAGGGTCTCATCCTGATGAAGACCATAGGCTACGTGCAGGCCGTGGACGGGATTTCCTTCACCATCAAGCAAGGGGAGACCCTGGGCTTGGTCGGCGAATCGGGTTGCGGCAAAACCACCACCAGCAAGCTCCTGCTGCGCCTGGAAACGCCCACTGACGGCGAAATCCTGCTCGATGGCGAGGACATCAATACTTTCCGGGGTTCCCAGCTCCAGGAATACCGAACCACCGTGCAGGCGGTTTTCCAGGATCCGTGGTCTTCGCTCAGCCCCCGGATGCGGGTGCGCGACATCGTTTCCGAACCGCTGGTGGTCAACCGCAATGTGACCACCCAGGAGAAAAACGACCGCGTTGCCGAGGTGCTGGCACAGGTCGGTTTGCACTCCCAACAAGCCAACAACTATCCACACGAGTTCAGCGGAGGCCAGAGGCAGAGGATCGCGGTTGCCTCCGCGCTGGTGTCGTACCCCAAGCTGATCGTTCTGGACGAGCCGGTCTCCGCGCTCGATGTGTCCATTCGCGCGCAGGTGATGAACCTTCTCAAGGACCTGCAGGAGCAGTACAACGTCAGCTACCTGCTCATCGCTCACAACCTGGCGACGGTGCGATACATGGCGCATCAGACGGCGGTCATGTACCTCGGGCAAATTGTCGAGTATGCCGAGACCGAGGAGCTTTACAACAACGCGCTGCATCCTTACACCAAGGCGCTCTTCTCCGCCGCGCTGCCTTCGCACCCGGACCTGATTCGGGAAGACATCGTGCTACAGGGCGAGGTTCCGTCACCGATCAACCCGCCCAGCGGCTGCCGGTTCCACCCGCGCTGCCCGTTCGCAATGCCTCAGTGCTCGGAAGAAGCGCCAGTCGAGAAAGAGGTATCTCCGGGCCACCGGGTTTCGTGCCACCTCTACTGACCGATCATCTCCATATGAGACGGTAAAAGTCCCTGGCCGCGTAGGCGGCCAGGGACTTTTCATTGGTTGAGCCGGATGAAGTTCCTATTCGATGCCGTAAACGTTACCGTCAACGGTGCGCACGATCAGCAACCCGTTACTCACTATCGGCGGGATCATGATGGGAGACCCCAGGTTCATGCTCCAGTTCTCATCCCCGGTCAACCGATCCAACGAATACAAGACGCCGGACTCGTCGCCAACGATCAGGTGGTCTTTGATTACCAGGGGAGAAGCCCACACGGCATTCTCCGTCGGGAAAGTCCATAGAGGATCACCGGTCATGGCGTCTAGCGCGTAAACATTGTTGTCGTGTCCTCCGGCGTATAGCGTGCTGCCGCCTTCTTCTTCGACCAGCGCGGGGCTGCTCTTGATCCCCTGCAGGGGATTTTCAGGTGTAAACCGCCATAGACCGCCCTGCTGTCCCTTGGGGCGCGGCACGCCGGGTACCTGCCAGAGCCAGAGTTGAGCCCACAACTGCTTGAACTGATAAAGACCCGGTATCTCCCGGCGGGTCGCTTCCACGGCGTACAGCTGACCACCTGAGCTGAAATACGCCCGTTCCCCATCTTCGGAAACCACGGGCGAACCTCTGATGGCTCGCGGGGTTCGGAAACGGAACCATTCCTGGCCGGTTCGGGCGGACAAAATGTAGAACACGCCCTTTTCGTCGCCAATGAACAGCTTGCCGTCGTGAATGGTGGCGGCGTCGCTGGCGTTGCTGTCCAGCTGCTTTTTCCAGATCAACGCTCCGGTGTGGGCATCCAGGGCATAGATCCAACTCTCCCCTGAGCTGATGTACACCAGGCCGTCCGAAACCACCGGGGCGGTTTCAACTGTGTCAGCGGCGGGAAAACTCCAGCGCACCTGCCCGTCAAACGCGTTCCACGAGCTGACGGTATGGTCTGTGCTCCCGAAAAACAGGTACAGGCCGATTACGGCGGCCCCGGCGGTTATCCGGCCCGGCGTGTCGCCTTCCCACTTTTCGATCAGGGACAGGTCCGCGTGGGACAGCGCGTACATGCCCTCGGACGAACCTATGTAAACGTGCGATTCCTGGGCAACGGGTTCCGACAGCAACGGGTCGCCGGGCACGTCGAAGTTCCAGTACCTGATCTGACCCGCAGGCGGCGGTGGTCCAATGTCCACCCGGCGACTGTGTCTGAGGTCTCTGCCAACGCCGGTCCACGAACCGGGACCGGTATCGATGGTCAACTGGGTCTGGGTCTTTTTGAACAACACCACCGGGTCGGGCGCAAACGGGTAATTTACCCAGATGACGAACACGATCAGGAGCGCGATGACGCAGGCGGTGACGATGCGGCGCCACGAAATGCGTCGCGTGAACCAATTGTGCCGCCGGTGCTGCGCCCAGGTCGGCAGCCGCACGATCACCTGGTTGCATCGCTCGTTAGCACAGCGGGACCCGACCCGTTGCCCTTCCGCCCCGCAATACGGACAGGCCAGCACCAGGGGATCTTCCCTCTGGGCATCGTCCCCGACTTCAACGAACGGAGGATCAAGTACGCCGACATTGCTGTCATCCCGCGTGTCGGGAGCGAAACTCACCTGGGGTTCGAGCGGAGAGGAGATCAGTGTTTCACGGGGCGGTTGATCGTCAAACGCCGCTTGGGATGATGCCGGTTCGGCGGGCGGCGAGAACCGCGAGTCGTCCAGCTCTGGGGTGGAAGCAAGGGAAGGAGCGGCGTCTTCATGCTCCCAAGCGAGTGGTTCGGGAGGCGCCAAATCGGTAGGGTCAGGCCGCGCCACACCAGGTCCGGCAGCGGCCGTTTCGGCCGGCCTCGGCTCCGGCGCCCGCGAGCGGCGCGTCAGCTTGCGAAAAATGTCCCCTATTCCAGGCATGGTTCACTTCGGCGCAACTATGCGGTGCCGGTTCGCGCCAATTCTCCGTTTGTCAGCAGGTTGCGAACCTGCGGGGTCAGCAGACGCGCCCGCTCTTGCAAACCGTCGCCGGTGGCGTTGCCGATCGGGTGCGCGCACATGAGGTACGGAAAGTCGGGTACGCCCATGAGCCGGGTGTAGGCGCGGGCGGTGTTGGCGAATACGGTGGTGATGATGGTCGCCGCCGGGATACCCTGGCGCTCCAATGTAATTCCGTCGTGCAAACTGCCCGACGAGCATCCTCCTCAATCGCCTACGCCGGCGATGACGAAATCGGCGTTGCGGTGGAGGTCGGCTAACACCTCGGGATGAGGCGGCAGAGATGAGCTGTGCTTGCGGGCGTAGAAGATGTCGGCGAACTCAAACTCGTCGTTCAGGGCGTTCGCGATGGCCCACAGGATCGCATCCGCATTGGCCTTGGAATTATCCAACAGGCCCAGTCGCCCGCCACGGAGATCAATGGGACGGGCCGCCATGACCAATGGGGTCTCACCGGGATCAAAGCCAGTGGGATCGACCAATTGCACGGTAGGCAGGTTTTGCGTGGCCATGAAAACTCCTTTGTACGGCAGTCCGAAGCGTCAGATGACGCCGATTTCAGCGGGAACCCCGTAATAATTCATAATGAGTTCGCTGTACATGCCGCTGTCCCCGCCGGCTTTGAAAATCAATATGTCGTCAGGGCCCGCGACACTCATGCGCCGCTCTTCGTCATCACCTGGCTGGACGGCGCCGGTGGCCATGCCCAGGCGCTTCAGCTGGCCGGCGGACCGCCAGGCGCGCTCGTAGACATACTCCTGCATGTCGGTTCGGGTCCAGCTCTGCAGTCTCAACCGTTCCGAGTGCCAATGGCCTACGATCCATACCCATTTGATATTGCGTCCGAAGTATGCGGCCAGACCGTGAGACGCCATTCCGTCGGCGATGGAATCCAACAGGCTCTCGGCGGTGGAGCCGTATCGGTTGCTGTGCATGGACGGGTCTTGGATAGTCGCCACGGTAACCGTGGATTGCTCGGCCGAAAATCCCTGGCTGACGTGGAACGGCTCCCATGGGCTGTTTTCTTCATCTTCGCCGAAAACCACGCCGAATTTGGTCAGGCTACCCATGCACCCCCGGTCCAGCAAGCCGGGCCTTTGTTCGAAGACGTTGATCAGGATCAAGCGGAGCGCCCGTCCGATGGTTGAGTTGGCGCGATTGCCGGGACTGAACAGGTTATCGGTGCAGTTCAGGTTGATCTCCCGCCGGATAGGGCCATTGACGGCGACCATCAACCCGGTGGAGTTGGTAACGGCGGACACTTCGTGAATGCAGTTGGGGTCGTGCTCGAACAGAACGCGCATGGTCGCCAGCACGATGGGGAAATAGGTCGGGAGACATCCGGCCATCACCGCGTTGGCCGCAGCCTGCTCGGCGGTCAGCGTCCTGCGCCGCACTGGAACCTCGCCCAGAATGTGGCCCGGTTCCAGACCGACTACTTCCAGCATCGCCTGGACGCGGTCGGCAGTGGGAGGCACCACCGGCAGGCCGTCGGTCCAGCCACGCCGGTAGCACTCTTCGATGGCGTCAAGCGAATCGGGAATTGTATGTATGGCCGCTCGCGGCGTTGCTTCAACCACTCAAACCTTGCCTGGCCGCCGTGCGTTTTGTCGGATCGGCCTGCGATACAGCATTCTAACAACGGCTGATGAACTATCTCAACTTGGTCGGCAAGTGTACCCGGGACTCCGAGCCCAGGGCCAGCAGGGCAGAGGCTGGCGGGCCAGCCATGGCGTCTGCGATCTGGGGTCCGTAAAGTGTCTCGGCGTCGCACTTCAATTCATGGTCAACGACGGGAACCAGCGACCATGGCTCCCTGGAAATTCGGTACGCTCGAACACCCTGGCCGGATTTGCCGTTGTATCCCCAGTAGCGGTGGGTGAGGAACTCATCCAACGAGCCCGGCTCGGCAAAGTACGTATCGCCGCGGGCGGTGACCCGCAGTTCTCCGTCATGACCAGCGTTTGCCCAGCGGTAGCGCACACTTTGCTGATCTGGTCCATTACCCGGGTCTGCCGGCTCACATTTGTGGAACAAAGCCGTAGCCAGCATCGGTTCCCGGAAAAACACCCGGCCGGCAAGCGCGACCAAACGACTGGAAACCAGCTGCCTCAGGAACACGACTCCCTTGCGGTCATCGCTCCCATGGGTTGGCCGGACATAGCACCTGAGATTGAGCTCCGCAAATTTGCGCGGCAAAGCCGGCAACCCCAGCACCCGCAGGTTTTCCATGAACAGGCAAACCAGGCTGATGTAGGCCGTGCCGCGCCAACGGTCCAGCGCCAAGCCGTTGGGCAAAAAGGGAACCAAAAGACCATCCTCCGTCGGCCAGGAGAGGATCGCCACGTTGCGCCAGCGGGCGGTAATCACGGGCGGGCTGCCCATCCGGTCATGGCTGGTTGGCGGATCGGGAACATGCTGTTGGAATGTTGCCCTCCGCCCGAAGACTGACCGGCTAGGTCAGACCCTCCAGGCGTCGCTCCAGCCGGCGCTGCTGGAAGGAGATGGTCAGGTCACCCCGGGTGCGCTCCAGGACGCCGCGCATGGCGTCCGTGCTGTGGCGCAGGCCGCCGGTAACGGCCTCGGGGAAATCGACGGTAACCAGGATGCCGTAAATCTCGTCCATCAACTCCATCAGCTCTTCGCACCGGGAAGTATCGTCCCGGCGCAAGGCGTCCAGGATGTAACGGCGCAGCTCGCCGATCACCTCGGCCATACCGTTGAGGTAGGCCGGGGGGTCCATGTTGAGGGACTCGGCGTCCGGTATTTCGGCCCCGGAGATCACCGCCAACGTTATGTTCGCCTCGGTGAATTCCTTGCGTGCATCGGACAAGAACCCGGCGTAGTAAATCTCCGGGTTATCGGTGCGTATGCTCCGGGTCTCATCCAGCCGGGTCGCGGCCTCGGCAATCAGGCGGCGCGCTTCGTCGAAATCGTTGCGGTGCACCGCACGGATAGCATTGGCCGAGTTCCGGATAACCTGCCGTGACACGCCGAGGGCCTGTTCCCGGGCACGGTGCCTGGCCGTGAGTTCTTCAACCGCCTGATTGGACAGGGCGGTCAGGTGAGGGCCGTAACGAGTGGGCATGACGGTGCCGGCTACACCCGCCCGCCGGCCGCGCGGATCGCCTCGGTGAGCGCGGCCGCAGCGGCCTCGGGTTCCGGAGCGCTGCCCACTGCCGCGGTGACGCAAATGGCGTCCGCACCGGCCTCGACAACCGGCGCGACGTTCTCCGCCGTGATCCCCCCGATGGCCACGAGGGGCACGTTCGCCGCGGCCCGGGCCTGCTTCAAGCGTTCCGGGCCCTGCGGCGCTCGAGTGACCTGCTTGGTGGTCGTGGTGTACATCGCGCCGAACGCAACGTGGTCGGCGCCCATTTCCTGGGATTCGATTATCAAGTCAATCTCACGGTTGGAGCGGCCCAACACTTGCCCCGGCGCCAGGATTCTTCTGGCCTCAGCCACGGGCAGGTCGGTTTGTCCGACGTGGAGCCCCACGTGGTCCGGACCCAGCGCGGCGGCCAGGTCAGCGTGATCGTTGATGATCAGCAGAGCGCCGTTGGCGGCGCACAGGTCGCGCAGCGCGAGGCCCAGGGGCAATTGTTCGCCCTTGTCGCGCAACTTATCGCGCAACTGCAATATGCGCGCTCCCCCGTTGATGGCGGCGCGGGCGATCTCCAAGGGGTCGCGGCCGCCGGTGACCTCGGGATCGATGATTACGTAGAGACCGCGGATCCGGTCCGCTTGGTCCCGGCGCATGGCGGCGCCAATCCGCGCCACGGCGTCGTCCAGGGCGCGGCGCAACTGCAGCGCCCCATCCGCGGGGATCCCCTGTGTCGCGTCCAGCACGTCCAACAAACCTCGGGCGGCGTCCGCCATTTCCAGCGCCTGGTGGCGACTCTCGACAGCAAATGGAGCAGTGGATGCCCGGTCGGGGTCGCTGAAGCCGTCGCCCAACCAGCCGATTTCACCGCGCATTAAACCCTCGGGGAGCGCGTCGGACGTCACCAAACCGTCCAAACACGCAACGAGCGCCGACAACAGCTCAGGTGGGTAATTGCGTTCCTGGTCCGTCACGAGTCCAATCCTTTGGGGGGTTCGCCGCTGCGAGCGGAATCTATGGATTCACGGACAGAATCGGGCATGTCCACCCCGTGGCGAGCAAAAGACTCTTCCACGTGCCGTCCGATGTTGCGCGGGTCACTGTAGTAGTCCCGGGGATTGCTGTCCATGGAGTGCGCATTGTGCACCTCGCTGGTGGTTTTGCCCATGGCGAAGGTGGACATGCGCCGTTGCAGGTCGTCGCTCCCGCAGGTCTGACACGACGGCGTCAACGGCGAGTTGATAGAGCGCACGAATATTGACGAGACTTGCCGGCATTGGAGGCAGCGGTACTCGTAGATCGGCATAATTATCGCGGTCAAAAGAGGCTGAAACTGGCGAATGTCCTGGGACGACCGATTGCCGCTCACGGATCGGGATGGATAATTTCGTGCCGGTGTTCGTGGAACTCCGGCGTAACCTGGCCGCCCATTGCCTCGCCCATGCGACCCATGTGCCCGTCGATGCTGCCAATGTGGCTGTTGTCCAGGTCTGCGGCGGCGTTGTCGGGCATCCAGTTGAGGCTCTCGCCCCAGGAGCGATGGAAGGAGAACCCGGACATCAGGCGAGTCAGGTCGGCCGAGTCGCACCCGTTGCACGCGATCGCGTCGGCCGGAGTCCAACTGAACACGAGGCGCGATTGACGCCGGCCGCAGCCGTTGCATCGGTATTCGTAAACGGGCATAACGCGGGCATTGTAGCATAGGGTCCGAACGTTCTCGGTACTGGCTCATGTATAATGCGGCAACGGTCGGGAGGATCACCGGCGACCGCTTTATCCGCGCACGGAGACGTCAAATGTCCAGCGCCAGCCAGATGTCCATGGAGATGACCTTCGCCACCGGCGACCAGAAGTCTCCGCTGCTTTTGTTGATCGATGGACACGCGATGGTCCATCGATCATTCCGGGCCATCAGCGCCAGCCGTAACCTCACCGTTTCGACCACCGGCGAGGATGTCACCGGCGTTTACGGGTTCGCCAGCGTTTTCATCCGCGCGCTGAATGAGTGGCAGCCCAGCCACGTCGCCGTCGCTTTCGACACGCCAAGCCCGACCTTCCGCCACGAGCGTTTCCCGGAGTACAAGGCCCAGCGTCCGCCGACGCCGCCGGAACTGCGCGGCCAGTTCGACCGCGTGAAAGAGCTCATGGCGACCTTTGCCGTGCCGATTTACGAGCTGCCCGGTTACGAGGCCGACGACGTCATCGGCACGCTTTGCCGCCAGGCTGAGGCGGCGCATGTGCCCACGGTGATCCTCACCGGAGATCGGGACACCTTCCAGCTCATCTCGCCCATGGTTCGGGTCGATCTGGCCAGCAGCGAGCGCGACCGGCGCATCGTGGACGAAGAAGAGCTGTCGGCGAGATACGGCGGCCTGACCGCAGAGCAGCAACCGGATTACAAAGCCCTGGTCGGCGATAAATCCGACAACATTCCCGGAGTGCCCGGCGTTGGAGACAAGACAGCCACCACCCTCCTGACCAATTACAGCACGCTTGAGGGCATCTACGAGCACCTGGAAGAGATCACCCAGAAGCGCGTGCAGAACAACCTGGCCGCCAATCGGGACGAGGCATTCGAATATCGCTTTTTGACCACCATCAAGTGCGACGCTCCCACCAGCCTGGACCTCGAAGCCTGCAAGTTCGGCGATTACGAGCGTGCCGACGTGGTCGCGCTGATGACCGCGTTGGAGTTCCACAGCGTCGTGGGACGGGTGCCGTCTCCCGACGCGCCCTGGGCCACCGCTTCGGAAACCACCGAGCGATCGCCGGCCGCGGCCGCGGCCGGCTCGGAAGAGTTGCCGGACTGCAACTACCGAATCGTTGACACGCCGGAAGACCTGAAGGCGATGATCGCCGCAATCCAGGAGACGGGTTCCTTCGCTTTCGACACCGAGGCCAGCAGCACCGATCCGATGTCAGCCGAGCTGGCCGGCCTGAGCTTCTCCGTCGAGGGAGGGAGGGCCTGGTACGTGCCGGTGGGCCACCGGACGGGTCAGCAACTGCTCCTGGAGGATGTGATGGCGGCGGTGCGCCCGCTGTTCACCGCGGAGGGCCTGAAGCGGTCGGCGCACAACGCCAACTACGATCTGACCCTGCTGAGCAACTACGGCGTGGATCCGTACCGGGTGGTGGACCACGACACGATGATCGCGGCCCACCTGCTCGGCAACAACCGGTTGGGATTGAAGCCGTTGGCCCTGACCATACTGGGTCGGGAAATGACCGAAATCACGGACCTCATCGGCAAGGGCGCCCGTCAGAAAACATTCAACGAAGTTGAGATCGCCGACGGCGCGCCATACGCCGCGGCCGACGCGGATTGCACGCTGCGCTTGCGTCGGCATTTCGAGTCGCCGCTGGAAGCCCAGGGGCTGGGCGGAATGTTTGCCGACGTGGAATTGCCGCTGGTGCCGGTGCTGGTGGAAATGCAGCGGGCGGGCGTCCGCCTGGACGCCGGCATACTCCACGAGATGTCGCGCGATCTGCACGAGCAACTGGAACAAATCCAGGCAGAACTGTTCGAATCCATCGGGCACAGCGTCAACATCAACTCTCCCAAGCAGCTGAGCGACCTGCTGTTTGGCGAGCTTGGATTGCCCAAGTCGCGGCGGACCCGGTCCGGGTTTTCCACCGACGCCAACGCGCTGGAAGCGCTGAAGGGGCTGCATCCGGCGGTGGACAAGATCCTGGATTACCGGCAGGTGTCCAAGCTCAAGTCGACCTACGTCGACGCGCTGCCGGAAATGGTGAACGACGCGACGGGAAGGATCCACACGTCGTACCACCAGACCGGTTCGGCCACGGGTCGGGTCAGCAGCAGCGATCCGAACCTGCAGAACATACCGGTGCGGACCGAGTTGGGGCGCCAGGTGCGCCGGGCCTTCGTCGCCGATTCCGGCTGCCAGTTGCTTTCCGCCGACTATTCCCAGATCGAGCTGCGGGTGCTGGCCCATATGTCGCAGGATCCCTCACTGCTGGAAGCCTTCCGCAGGGGAGAAGACATTCACGCGGCAACCGCGAGCCAGATGTTCAACGTGCCCATCAACGAAGTGGACGCAGAACAGCGCCGGATCGCCAAGGTGCTCAACTTCGGCGTGATTTACGGTTTGGGTCCCTACGGAATTTCGCAACAGACCGGGTTCAGCCGCGAAGAGGGACGGCATTTCATCGAAACCTACCTTTCCCAATACCCGGGCATCAACGGTTACCTGGAATCGGTGAAGGAACGGACCCGGAACGTGATGTACGCCGAAACTCTGTTGGGTCGGCGGCGGTATCTGCCGGACATCCAGTCCACGAATCACAACACCCGGGCAGCCGCCGAACGCATGGCAATTAACATGCCGATCCAGGGCACCGCGGCCGACATCATGAAGATAGCCATGATCAACGTGCGCGCTCGCATGATCAACGAGCAGATGCGCTCCAGCATGATATTGCAGGTGCATGACGAGCTGGTGTTTGAAGTGCCGGACGACGAAATGCACGTGATGACCGAGTTGGTTTTGGACGAGATGCCCGCCGCCATGGATCTCGACGTCACGCTCAAGGTGGATGTGAAGTCGGGCTATTCCTGGGGCGACTTCTGATCCGATATCACGCGCGCCGCGGCTTGACCCGACAACCGGTGGGTAGCCGACGCCAGACAGATTGAATCGCCCCAACCGCGCCGGCTGACGGCGACACAACGCTACCAGGAGGTCCATTCACGTGCAGTTGCTCCGCAGCATCGTCTTTGTTCCCGGGAACCGATCCAACATGCTGGAGAGGGCGTTAGGGTTTGGCGCCGACATCATCATGGTGGACCTGGAAGACTCGGTGCCGCCCGGCGAAAAGACCGCAGCGTGCGAGTTGGCCACCGAATGGGTCCCTCGTCTTGCGGCGGCCGGCAAGCGGGTGATGGTGCGGGTGAACGCGCTGGAGACCGGGCTGGCTGCCGAAGAATTGGCCGCGATGGTATCGCCAGACTTGGCCGGAATCAGCATCGGAAAGGGGAACACGGCCTGGGACATGCAGCAGGTTGATCAGTTGCTGGCGCCCCTGGAGACGAAAGCGGGCCTGGAAACCGGCAGCATCAAGGTGATCCCGTGGATCGAGACTGCGATGGCAATCGTCCACGTGTATGAGATGGCGCGGGCTTCTCAGCGGATCGTCGGCATCGCGTTCGGAGCCGAAGACTACACCAACGACATGGGTGTGACCCGCAGCGACTTTGGCGAGGAGTGCTACTTCGCGCGGTCGTCGGTGGCCGTAGCGGCGCGGGCCGCCGGAGTCGCCGGGCTGGACGGCCCGTTCGTAGGATTCCGTGACCCGGATGGCTTGAGGACCGACGCCGGCGCAGCCCGCCGCATGGGGTACACGGGAAAGTTCGCGATTCATCCCGCGCAGATAGATGTCATCAACGAGACGTTTTCGCCCGACCCCGAAGATGTGGCGTATGCGCGCCGGGTGGTAGAAGCCTGGGATGAAGCGGAAGCGGCCGGAAGGGGTTCGCTTTCAATTGACGGGCGGATGGTGGACGTGCCGGTGGTGAAACGGGCGCAGAATTTGCTGGCTCAAGCCGCGGCCATCGAGGCCATGTCCAATTGATTGAGCGCCTGCCAGTTTGCGAAGGGTTCAGATACGCACGTCGGCGCAGCCGCTACTTCGGCGAGTCTGGACACGGCCGCCCGTCTGGAGAAGGCCGACCAGCGCATATACATTAGCGATCCGCTCCTATCGTTACCATTCCGATGTCTTCAGACCGTATTATTCTGACCGGCCTCCAGTTCTACGGATTCCACGGGGTCAACCCCGAAGAACGCAGCCTCGGGCAACAGTTCGTCGTGGACCTTGAGGCGGAACTGGACCTGGGGGTTCCGTCCGAGACCGATCGACTGGAAAACACGGTAAGTTACACTCATCTGTACCGTGCGGTGAAAACCGTCATGGAAGGCGAGCCGCGCAACCTATTGGAAGCCGCCGCCGGAGCCATCGCCAGCCGGATCCTGGGCCAACATCCGCAAATCGACGCGGTCCGCGTCCGAGTTCAAAAGCCCCGCCCGCCGATTAAAGGCTCGGTCATCGAGGCTGCGGCGGTGGAAATTTACCGGCCGCGTTCGCCTTAACCGGTCTGAGCCCACCCTAACAGGACAACAAAACATGGTCACCAATCAGACATCCGACGGCGCCAGCGTGGCAGCCTCGTTCAACGACGCGACCAAGCTCCAGTACATCAACCTGAGCAACAAGCCTCCGCTATACAAAGTCTATCCCGATCTGCGCGCGATTCCGTTGCCGGACGTGGCCGCGACATCCGGCCTGGATATGTCCACCCTGCGCGCGATTCGCGGGGCGGCCCCGACCGCTGACTCGGAAGGCCCGCCGACGCTACGGACGCTGGCTGAGTTGCTTTACCACGCAGCGGCGGTGATTCGGCGGAGAACGCTGCGGGACGGCGAGGTGCACTATCGCGCGGCAGCGTCCGCCGGAGCGCTTTACCCAACCGAGGTGTACGTGGTCTGCGGAGACCTTGATGGTTTGCGCGCCGGGGTGTACCACTTCAACCCACTGGATTTCACACTGGCGCGTCTGCGCAACGGCGACCTGCGACGGTGGGTAGCCGCGGCCGCTCAGGACCATGCCGCCTATCCGGCGACGCTGGTGTTCACCACGGTGTTCTGGAGGAGCGCCTGGAAATACCGTGAGCGGGGCTACCGGTATTGCTACTGGGATCTGGGCACCATTGCGGCCAACCTCTCGGCGGCTGGAAACGCTGCCGGCACCTCGGTGGGTCTGAAATTTGGATTCGTGGATCGTTCGCTTACCGGGTTCATCGGGATCGACGGGATCGAGGAAGCGCCGTCCCTGCTGGCGACCGTCGGCAAACCGGACGGTATGTTGAACCCCGGTTCTGGGGACGTACCGGGAATGTTGCCCCAGGACAGCAACGAACTCGCGGCAGGTGCGCTGGATTATCCGCTGTCCGGTGAAATTCACCTGGCTTCCTGGTTGCGAGCCGGAGAGGACGTAGCAGCCTGGAACGAACCCGGCGAACCGGGCCGCAGCAGCGATAGGGAAGAGCTCGACGGCACCGGAGAACGTTTCCGTCCGTTGCGTTCAGGGGTTGACGGAAACTTCGACGGGGAGCTGGACCTGGCCTCGCGCTTCGCGCAATCCCTGGGCGAGTGTATCCGTTCCCGGGGTTCCACTCGGCGTTTTGCCACTGAACCGATCTCGTGGGAGGATTTTCGCTCCATTATTGACGCCGCCGGAAACCCGATCAACGCTCCACACCTGGCCGAAGGGTTTTCGCCATATCTGAGCATTTACCTGATTGTGAACGCGGTCACCGGCCTCGACCCCGGAGCCTATTATTACAACCGTTTCTACAACGGCCTGCGGGTGCTCAAGGAAGGCGACTTCAGGGAAACTGCCGGGCACCTGGGTTTCGAGCAGGCGCTGCCCGCCGATGCTGCCGCTGTAGCGTTCATCACCGCCGACTTGCCGTTAATCGACCGGGAATTCGGGCCACGGGGGTATCGGATGGCGCAGACGGCAGCCGGGATTATCGGCGGCCGCATCTATCTGGCGTCGCACGCGCTGGGGCTGGGAGCCACCGGCCTCACCTTTTTCGACGATGCCGTAGTAGAATTTTTCGGGCCTCACTCCGCCGGACAGGAAACGGTGTTCGTGGTGCCCATGGGGGTTCCGCATCAGGACAACCGGGTGCGCCCATTCCGGTCCCGGCTGGCGGTGAGCCTGGATTCCCGCGCACGAGGAGCCGGGCAAGCCTGATCTCTTCGCGCGGCCAGCGCGCTGCTAGTCCCACTCCTCTTCGTCGTCCGAGGACGGGGCTACCGGCGACCAGGAGGTAGTATCGTCGTCGGTGTCCAACATCGGAATGTCGTCGTCTCCTGCTGACTCAACCGGGGTTTCATCCGGCATGTCCATTACCGCGTTTTCAGCCGGGTCTATGGCATCGTCAGGATCGATGGCGTCCACCGGAGCCGGGTCGGGATCGTCATTCGGCGCTGGCATGAATTCGTCAGGTTCAGCCGCCGGCTCAGGCCGATGTGGTTCGATCACCTGAGCCGGAAACGAGACCACGTGACGCAGGGCTGGAGACTGACCGGTTTCGCGGAGGATTACGGACAAACCGCCCGGTTCAATCCCGACCACGGCCGCATCGTACTGGTTCCCGCCAGCCATCAGTTTGCTCAACCTCCGGCCCAAACGACGTTGCAGCGTCCCCAGGTATTGGCCATCCAGGGCATTGACGATGATCCCGTCGTTCTGCGCGCGCAACACGACAACGTCGCCAGCGCTGACGGGCGCATTCTCCGGCGGAACCGCCGGTCGGCACAGGGTCGTGGTGCACGACTTGCCGCTCTCCGCGATGAACATGGCGGGAGATTTTCCTGCTCCCGCAGGTTGCGAGCGGGCTTCCCCGGACCGGCTTTGGAGCTGGTCCAGCCGAGCGAGATTCTTGCGTGCGATCACGTTGGAGGGCGACCGCATTCGAAGCTCCTCGAGCGTCTCTCGGGCCGCGGAATAGTGGCCAAGTTCCATCAAGGCTTTCGCCAGCCTGTTGGACGCTTCGCAATCGCTGGGACAGATGTCCAGGATCTGTCGGTTCGCCGCGGCGGCCTGTTCCCATTCGCCGTTCAGCGCGCATCGGATAGCTTCTTTGCCCAGCTGTATTTTCGCGCGGCTCCCCGTTGCATCGGTGACCGACGCGCGGCGTTGCGAGTATGTCACGTTATTCACTATTATTGCCCTCCGCCACCTTTCAACGACCCTGCCAGGCCACCAATGATGCCTGGGTATAGGATTACACCGACCTACGGCTTATGTTCAATCTATTGAGACTGCCGATTTTGGCGATTTGTCCGCTTCGCCAGGCTGGGCCTTGAACGCGCCATTGGAATGTTCCAATTTCACCGTTGGTAGCGGCCGGCCAATGACCGGTAGCGGATGATGATGAGATCTCGCAAGGTGCGCCATCCATCGCGTATTGGCCGGACCTTGCTCTCGGGCCGGTAATGCCAGTCGATCCCGACCTCGGCTACGCTGAATCCGCGACGGCGCGCGAGAAACAGGATTTCCGCGTCGAACGCGAAGCCGTCCAGTGTCTGTAATCCAAACAATGTTTCAGCGGCGGCGGCGCGGAACACCTTGAACCCGCATTGAGTGTCCGCGATTCCCGGCGTGGCCAGCGCACGGGTCATGGCATTGAAAATTCGGCCCATCAGCCAACGTCGTCGGGGTTCGCCGATGCGCCGAGCTCCCAGCGCCTCCCTCGAGCCGATAACGATGTCCGGCGATGGGGCGCCGTTAGGCAACAGGCGTTCCAACAAGTCTATGGGCATGGAGAGGTCGGCGTCGCACAGGAAGCGATATTCGCCGCGAGCCGCCAACATTCCGTTTTTAACCGCCCAGCCCTTGCCGCGATGAGGCAGGGGAAGAAGCTTGACGCGCTCGTCTTTTTGCCCGGCGCGAGCCACGATGACCGCGGTTGCGTCGTCACTTCCGTCGTCGGCTACAACGATCTCCCACGGATACGCTTGCGTGGCGAGGTAGGCGCAAACGGTGTCAAGCGTCTCGGGAAGTCGGCGTTCCTCGTTGTAGGCCGGAATGACGACGGAAAGGTAGCAAGCGGACATTACCGTCCGGCCAGGGGCCGCCTAATCGGACTCGTCCAGTTCAAAGCCCTGGTGCAGCAAGCGGACGGCTTCCTGCGCCTGGTCGCGATTGATAATGCACGAAATCCGGATTTCCGACGTGGTGATCATGTCGATGTTGATGCCGCCATCGGCCAGGATCCGAAACATCCGCGAGGCGTAGCCCGGGGTGTTCTGCATCCCCGATCCGACTACGCTCACCGACGCCAGCGTCGGGTCGCTGATGACCTGGCCGGTTCCCAGGGTAGATTCCAGTGGCGCCATGACGCGGAGCGCGCGGGCCAAATCATCGGTGGTAACGGTAAAGCTGATGTCGGTGGTAGTGCGGTCGGCGCTGGTGTTCTGGACGATGGTGTCCACGTTGATACCGGCGGCGGAGAGCGGCTCGAACAACGCCGCCGCCACGCCGGGCTTGTCGGCGACCCCACAGACGGTCACTTTGGCTACGTTGGTCTGGTAGGCGATACCAGTAACCTTGATCCGGTCTTCCATCTGCCTTTCGTCCGATGCTTGATGTATCAGGGTTCCGGGAGCGTCAACGAAGCTCGATGCCACGTAGATGGGTACATTATAGACCGCGCCCAACTCAATCGACCGGGGGTGCATCTTCGCCCCCGCCGCGGCCAGCTCCAGCATCTCTTCGTAGCCCACCTCGTGCATTTTCGAGGCGTTGGCAACCACCCGAGGGTCGGCGGTGTAGATCCCCTCGACGTCGGTGTATATGTCGCAGCGGTCAGCCTGTAGCGCGGCGGCCAGGGCCACCGCCGTGGTGTCGGAACCGCCGCGACCCAGGGTGGTGATGTCGTCGTCGGGAGTTAGGCCCTGGAAACCGGCAACGATAACCAGCCGGCCAGCGTCCAGCTCGCGGCGGACACGATCCGGGTCCACTTGGCTGATCCGGGCACGGCCATAGGAATTGTCGGTCCTGATGCCCGCCTGTGGTCCACTCAGGCTTATGGCATCGTAGCCCAGATTGCGCAGCGCCATGGACAGCAGGGTGATCGAGACCAACTCTCCGGTGGACAAGAGGGAATCGAGCTCCCGGGGATCCGGATCGTTGGAAACGGTGCGCGCCAGATCGATCAGCTCGTCGGTGGTGTCGCCCATCGCCGAAACCACGGTGACGATCTGGTGACCTTCGTCGTGCACCATGGCGATGCGTCGCGCCACGTTTACGATCTTCTCGGCGTCGGCGACGGAACTTCCGCCGTATTTGTGGACGTACAAGGACATCAGGACTCGTTGGTTGGTGAAGTCAGCGGCGATTGCATGAGCCGGGCACTGGGACCGGAAGCACGACGTCGGCGCCCGCTATGCATTCTCACCGGCCGAGATCACGTGCGCCCCCAGGGTGGTCGGTTGGGTTACTTCCACACGGCCATCGACTCCGGCCAGCCGGGCGGCGTCGAACATTTCGTAGGCCACCGTCATGGCTCGATCATGGGCAAAAGCCAAAATGGTGCTTCCGCTGCCCGACAGGAAGACGCCGAACGCCCCGGCCGCCTGGGCCGCAGCGAAAATCACCTTCATCTGCGGAAAAATGGTCTGCCGGTAGGGCTGGTGCAGACGGTCCTGAGTGGCGATGTTGAGGTATTCCGGGTGTTCCGTTTCCATGCTTGCCACCAGCAGGGCGGTGCGGCTCATATTGTACACCGCGTCGGCGACGGATATCTCGGCGGGCAACACACGCCGGGCGTCTGCGGTGGCGATCCGCCGATCCGGAATGAACAATACCGCCTGCAGATTTGCCGGGACGCGAACTGGGACGGTGTACATGCTGTTGTCGTCCATTACGACCAGCCGCATGCCGCCATGGATGGCAGCGGCGACGTTATCGGGATGCCCTTCGATGGTCGCGGCCATTTCCAGCAGATCGTCCTGGGTGAAGGCGTCGTCCAGCAGCCGGTTGGCCGCCACCAGGCCGCCCGCTATGGCCGCCGCGCTGCTGCCCATGCCCCGGCTCAGCGGTATAGTATTCTCGCAGCGGAGCGACAACGGGGGTAGCGACGCATCGGCCTCGTTGAACAGAAATTCGATGGCGCGGTAGGTCAGGTTCTGCGTGTCGGCGTCGAGTTCCCCGGCTCCTTCGCCGGAAACAGTCACCCCCGGCTTGGAGCCCTCGGGAAGAACCTCCACGGTCAGCGTGTTCCACAAGTCCAGGGCCATGCCCAGGCAATCGTAACCGGGACCGAGATTAGCGGTCGTGGCCGGCGCCCGTACTTCCACGGTAGTCAAAGGTCCCTCCGCGAGATTTTCGTTTGCGTCACCCGAGGACGCGCTGCGATACGTAGCGACCCAAGTCCCGGTTCTCGCGGAACTCGAACCCGCCGAAATCGCCGCCGTATCCGATTATCGGCACCTGCCGCTCGTGGGCGGATCCGTGAGACCGCAAACCGGAGGGAAGGGTTACCTCGGCAGGGTCGCCGAACACGACGTCCGGTGCGCCGGTGACAACGATGTCCCCGATGCGTTCCTCCATCAGGGAGAAGCGCTCCGCCGCTTCGGATCGGGGCAGCGCTTCTTCAATACCGTCGGTTTCCCGGAGGACACCCAATGCGTCCTCCAGCGACGCCGGGTCGTCCAGGTGGACGTAGATGCACCCACCCAGATTGGAATGATGCACCACGTAGAGATCCTTGATTATCGGGATTGCCCGAGCTTTGATGCCATGCTTACGGAGCACGGCTGGCAGGTGCAGCATGCGCCGCTTGTCGGACATCCCATGGTCGGCCGTGATCAGCAACTGCACGTCGGGGATTTCGTCAACCAGTTGTCCCAGCTCGCCATCCAGGATCGAGAGATGCCGACGCGATTCCGGTTGCTCCGGTCCGTGCATGTGCATCGCGTAGTCAGTGGTGGCGATGAAAGCAAGATCGTAATGCTGCGCTTTCAAGGCTGCTCGGGCCGCGTTGATTGTCCAGCCATTGACTTCCAGGGAATAGATGTCGGGCGGGTCGCCGGCGGCGGTCACGGCTTCGGCAGTGGGACGCTCGGACGAGAAGGCGAGATCCGTATCGTTGCCCAACAGGCGTCGCAGCTTGTCCTTGGAAGCGGCCAGCAGTGACCTGCCCCCGCGTCGGCGACATTGGGTGAATATGGTGTCGGCGCAGATGAACTCGCCGGACTCGACGTACTCCTCGATGCCAGCCTGGCGGTCCAACCAATAGTTGGAAACTATCCCGTGCTGCGCCGGGTAATGGCCCGTAACCATGGTCGTGTTGTTGACGTTGGTGACGCTGGGCATCATGCCCCCGCCGGTGACGTGAAACCCGTCGCGGGCAAAGCGCTGTAGGTTGGGCGTCGGGCAGGACGCCAGATATTCCGGGTCCAGCCCGTCAATCATTACGAGAACGGTGGTACGCGCCATACTGCTCAATTCCCCAAATTTGCACCGTCGGGCGATTGCAGTTCGCAGATCATTCGACGGTGACGGATTTTGCCAGGTTGCGCGGTTGATCAACGTCGCAGCCCCGTCGGACAGCGATATGATAAGCAAACAGCTGCAGGGGGATAGTGGCAACCACGGGGGTCAGGTTCGGCGAGGTTTCCGGGATCGTCATTGAATGATCGACCAAATCGGCGAGCCGGTCCTTTCCCTGGGTGAGGATCGCCAGGACTTCGCCGTCTCGCGCTTTCACTTCCTGGATGTTGTTGGCCATCTTGTCGTACAGATTGTCACGCGGAGCGAGGGCCAGGGTAGGCATCGCGTGATCGATTAGCGCGATGGGGCCGTGTTTCATCTCGCCGGCGGCATAGGCTTCGGCGTGGATGTAACTGACCTCTTTGAGCTTCAGCGCCCCCTCGGTGGCCACCGGAGCGTTGATGCCTCGACCCAGATACAAAAAATGGTTCCGACTATAGTAGTGGCGCGACAGCCGCTCGGCTTCTTCGGCAGTTTCCAGCGCCTCGGCCACGTGTCCGGGCAGCCTGGCCAGTCCGTCAACCAATTCCCGGGACTTCGATGAGCCCAGATGACCGCGGGCTGTTCCCAGTCGCATCGCCAACAGATTCAGCAGGGTCAGCGAGGATAGGAAAGTCTTGGTGCTGGCGACACCTACCTCGACGCCACAGCCCATCAGCAGCGCGTGGTCGGCCAGCCGGGCAGCCTGGCTGCTGGCGGCATTGCAAATCGTCACCAGTCGAGCGCCGCTTCCTCGAACTGCTTCCATCGCCGCCACGGTGTCAGCGGTTTCGCCGGATTGCCCGATGGCTACAACCAGGGTAGATGCATCCAGGAACGGTTCGCGGTAACGAAACTCGGACGCGGATTCCGCCTCGGCCGGAACGCCGGCCAGCCGCTCTACCAGGTGGCGACCCACGTGTGCGGCGTTCAGGCTGGTGCCGCACCCGATGAGGACGACGCGCTGCACCGCTGACAGTTCGCGGTCGCTGAGTGCGAGGTCGGGCAGGGTCACCAGGCCTCGTCCGAAATCCACGCGATCGCGGAGGGCGGCGGTCACGGCCTGGGGCTGCTCCATGATTTCCTTGAGCATGAAATGGCGATAACCGCCCCGCTCCACCAGGACATCGTCCAGGTCCACGTGCAACATGGCCTTGTCGATGGGCCGGCCATTGCGACCCAGGAAGGCGATGCCCTCCCGACTTACAACCGCCACTTCGCCGTCTTCCAGAAACGCGACCGGCAAGTGGCCGTTCCGGCCGACGATGGGCAACAGTGCCGGCAAATCGCTGGACACGATGCCTTGCCCTTCATGGTGTGCGACGGCAACTCCGCCGGCGTTCCCGAGTTTCAGGGCGCACAGGCTGTTGTTGCCGCCGTCGTGCACCGCCACGACTGCCTGGGGGCCACGCACCTGTTGGCTCATGTGCAGCATGGCGGCCGGCAAACCCAGGCCGTCGTTCATGGCATCTTCAATCAGGTGCGAAATAACTTCGGTATCCGTCTCGGATTTGAAGCTGTGCCCCTTGCGTCGCAAATCGGCCCTGAGCTCAACGTGGTTTTCGACGATGCCATTGTGCGCGATGGCAATCTGGCCGGTGCAATCGGTGTGGGGATGCGCGTTGGCCTCCGACGGGCGGCCGTGAGTGGCCCAGCGGGTGTGACCGAGGCCGGCGGAACCGTTGGGCGCCGGACAATCAGCATCGTGGAGGAGACCCAGGACCCGGCCGACGGTCTTGCGCAGTTGCAGTCCTGAGTCGGCCCCGAGGACGGCAACACCGGCGCTGTCGTATCCCCGGTACTCCAGTCGCCGCAGACCCTCAACGACGATGGGCCACGCTGGGCGGTCGCCGACGTATCCGACAATTCCGCACATACCTACCGGCCCGGGCCTCAGTCGCCGTCGGCGTTGGCGCTGCCGACGGTCATGGTTTCTTCAGGCATCAGCACGTCGCCCACGTCGTCACAGTCGAACACCAGCGACGGTCGCTTCGTATCCTGCCGGCCTCTCTCAGAGGAATCGACGAGTTCCATGATCGCTGCCGCCAGTGCGGACGGATTGTGGCGGATAAACACTCCGGGAGCCAACAGTGGTCGGTCAACGATGCGACCAACCATGGTCAAGGAGGCCGGCTCGTCGACGGTTACCGGGTGTTGCCCCTCCGCGGCGTAGCGTTCCATCAATCTCGGAGGAACCGGGGTGCTGTTGACCAGCAGGAAGTCCAGGGGCTGGCTCGTGCCCAGGTACTCCATGAGGAGAGCCAGGAAATCCGAAGTGCGGAATCCGTCGCTCTCGTTGGGCTTGGTCATGAGATTGCAGACGTGGACCTTGATCGCATCAGAGTCGTTGATCGCCTGCGCCACGTCCTCCACCAAGAGGTTCGGCAACACGCTGGTGTAGATGTCGCCGGGGCCGAGCACGATGGCGTCTGCTTCCGCGATGGCGTCCAGCACCGGCGGATACACGTAGGCTTTGGGATCAAGGTAAATGTAGTCGATGACCACGTCCAGCTTGTCGTTTCTCAAGTCGATGGCGGATTCACCGATAAGCTCGGAGCCGTCGACCAACCGGGCGCGCAAAGTGGACCGCGTCAGCGTAACCGGCAGCACGGCGCCTTTGATCCCCAGGATCCGGGCCGCCTCATCGATGGCGGTGATAGTATCTCCGGTGACCTCGGTGAGGGCAGCCAGGAGCAGATTGCCAAAGCTGTGCCCGTTCAACCCGTCTCCGGTGGAGAACCGGTAGTCGAACAGCCGCCGCATCAGGTTGGACTCGGCGGAGTCCGACGCCAGGGCCATCAAGCAGCGCCGCAGGTCTCCGGGCGGCAGATGGCCCAACTCGTCGCGGAGACGGCCGCTGCTGCCGCCGCTATCGGTCATCGCCACTACCGCCGTGACGTCGCAATCACAGGATCGCAGGCCGGTGAGGGTGGTATGGTTGCCAGTACCGCCGCCGACTACGACGATTTTCTTATTTCTCATCGGCATACGGCCGGCACTTGTCGAAACTTCCCAAGCATGCGTTCTTGTCGCCAGTGCAGGTCCGTAGCAGTATATGGACGGTCAATCGGCCCAGTCAACCGCGAGGTCAGTTCTCAGCACCGTACCGGCTTTCAAAATACGGAATCACGCTGTCGCCCATCTGCTCCACCACGCGCATCGCCATCCGTGCATCCATGCCCGGATACCAGATCCGGAACATGAAGTGGTTGGCCCCCACGCGCTGATGGTGATCTTCGATCTGCTGGATCACCTCTTCGCCGCTGCCGAGGATGAAACGGTCCCGGGCCAATTCTTCAAAGGGGATGCGGAAATCCTCCTCACCGGGCAGGGCCTTGTCCTGGCCCCAGTCGGCGTATGCCTGATACTTGGCTTCCATGTAGGGCTGGGCGTTCCGGACCGCTTCCTCGTGGGTCGGCGCGATGTGCATTTCCTTGATGATGGGCATATCGGCCGGCATCTCCTGGCCTCCGGCTTCCAGGCCCTCCTTGTAGATCGCCGTCTGCCTTTCCAGGGTAGTCAGGGTGGCGTGCGGGTTGACGAACCAGGGCAGGCCGAGTTCGCCGGCTCGCCGGACCACGGTGTCGAAGTTGGCGGCCACCCAAATCGGCGGGTGCGGTTGTTGTACGGGTCGGATGGCGCAGGTGGCGTTGTCCAGGCTGAAGTGTTGTCCGTGGAACGTCACTTCGTCTTCGGTCCACAGCCGGCGGACGAGTTCCAGGCTCTCCAGGAAGCGTCCGACCCGATGCCGTCGCTCCACGTTGAACGCCTGGTATTCAATGTCGCGATACCCCAGGCCCACGCCCAGCACGATGCGACCTTCACTGATCACGTCCAGCGTTGCCACGGTTTCCGCCACGTCGGCGGGCGAATAGAGGGGCAACAGCAGGATGGACAGCACCAGCTGCATGTCTCCCGAATCGGCTGCCAACCGGGCCAGCAGAGGGATGCTCTGGAGGTTCTGGTAGGGTGGCGACAGGAAGTGCTGGCCACACGCTATCGAACTGAACCCGGCGTCACGGGCCAACTTGGTCAGCTCCACCGTTTCGTGGAATCTCTGGGTGGCGGAGTCGGTTGCCGGGTGCTGGGGCATCGCCATAATGCCGAACTTCATTGGTTTCACTCCAGTGCGTGGGCTTTGGTCGCATTGATCCGGTCAATGCAGAGGTCTGGTCGGGGGTCCATCCAAGCAGGACGGCGGCAGGAAAGTTTGACGGTATTTGACGCCATCCTAGCCCCGGTCGAACCGGGCCATCTGGTCAACGATGTCCAACCCGACGACCTCACTCCATGCGGACAGGAGTTGCTGGACTATCGGCCCGGGCCGTCCGTCTCCGATATCCCGCTTGTCCACGACGGTTACCGGCAGCACGCATGGGGTGGTGCTGGAGAAGAATGCTTCGTCGGCGGTGTACATGTCATATGGTTGGAGATCTTCCTCCACCAGAGGAATCTCAAGCTGCTCTGCCAGGTCGAACACCATCCCCCTGGAGATTCCCTGGAGGATGTTGCGGTCCCCCGGCGTGCGGATCACTCCGTCAGTGACCAGGAAAACATTGTAGCCTGTCCCTTCGGTCAGGTTTCCCTCGGAGTCCGTGAGGATGGGCCAGCCCTCCGGGTCCACGTCCGCCGCTTCCAGGTCGGCCAGGTTGAAGTTCATGCGGCTGTAGTGCTTGACCTTGGGGTCGAGCGCATCGACGGGATAGCTCCGGGTGCGAGTGATTACGCCGTGGGCGCCGTCTCGGTACAGCTTTGCGTAGCGTCCGAAGGCCGCCGCCGATATTTTCACGCAAACCGCGGGAGGCCCGGCGTCGCGGGACGAGTTTCCCGGACCGCGGGTGATGAACTGCGTTATGGTGAAATCCCCCGCCTCTTCTCGCAAATGCTCGTTGCGGGCGATTGCCTCCTCGCTGATGTCGTACATCTCTCGCGGAGAGAGTCCGGGGTCGATGCGGACGTACTTCAGTGAGCGGTAGAGCCGGTCGATGTGCTGCTCCATGCGAAAGCTCTTGCCGTTGAAGGTCCGGGCCACGTCGAAGATTACGTCGCCCACCATGAAGCCCCGATCCATGGGGTCGATCTTGACCTGGCTGAAGGGCACCCACTCGCCGTTGAAATATGCAGTGTAATCCGCCATGATCCGCCTCCTTTCAGGCCAGTATAGCAAACCCTCCGGTAGGCTCCATGTGGCCCCATGGCTCGCCTCCGCACTCCGATTTCCCCCACCATGACGGTTGCGAAGGAGGCGCTCCGGGTCAAAGAGCCGGACCATCTGATACGGAACGCTACCCCATGACGTATTATGCTGCCGGGCGGGAACAACCGCCGTCAGCAGCTTCAGGAGGCCGCAGGGTGTACAAGATCGGTATAGACGTCGGAGGCACTTTCACAGACTTCGTGGTGGCAGCCGAGAGCGGCCAACCGCGTTTCTTCAAGACGCAAACCACCCCCGACGACCCATCGCTGGGCGTCATGGCCGGGTTGCGCGAAGCCGCGGCCGCATACGGCTCAACGCTGGAAGAGTTTCTGGGCAACACGGACCTGGTGATCCACGGCTCGACGGTCGCCACCAACACCCTGGTGGAACGGAAAGGCGCCACCGTGGGTCTGGTCACCACCGACGGATTCCGCGACCTGCTGGAGATGCGGGAGGGCTTGAAAGAGGACCGGTACAACCTAAGGATGACTCCCGTGGAACCGCTGGCCGCCCGCTACCTGCGGGTTGGTGTTCCCGAACGTGTCCGCGCCAACGGAGCAGTTCACCGCCCTCTGGACACGGTGGCCCTGGAAGAACGGCTGGACTACATGCAGCGGGAGGGAGCCGAAGCCCTGGCGGTCTGTTTCCTATTCTCGTACCTCAATCCCGAGCACGAGAAGCAGGCCGGAGAAATCATACGCCGGCGCTTCCCGGATACGTACACCTCCCTCTCCCACGAGGTAATTCCCCAGATCAAGGAGTTCGACCGCCTGAGCACGACGGTGATCAACTCCTACGTGGGCCCGGTGTTCAGCCGTTACCTCTCGCGCCTGGGGGAGCGGTTCCAGGCATACCCGCAGCTGAACGACGTGCTGATCATGCAATCCAACGGCGGCGTGGCTCCGATAGACGATTCCAGCCGTATGGCGGTGCGGGCGATCCTTTCCGGCCCGGCCGGTGGAGTCAGCGCCGCCGCCTACCTGGGTCAACTGCTGGACGAGCCAAAGATCATCGCCTTCGACATGGGAGGCACCAGCACCGACATCTCGCTGATCGAGAACGGGGTGCCGCACATCGCCAACGAGAAATTCGAGGCCGGCTGGAAGATCGCCGCTCCCATGATTGACATCCACACTCTGGGCGCCGGCGGTGGCAGCATCGCCCGGGTAGATGAAGGAGGAATCCTCCACGTGGGCCCGGACAGCGCCGGCGCTGATCCCGGGCCGGCCGGCTACGGCAAGGGCGGAATCAATCCCACGGTAACGGACGCGAGTCTCGCGCTCGGATACCTGGATGCGCATAATTTCCTCGGTGGCCGAGCCAGCCTCGATACCGGCGCGGCCGAACGAGCGCTGACCGAGCACGTCGCCGTACCCTTGGGGCTGGCCGACGCTGAAGCTGCCTACGGCGTGTACAAGGTGGTTTGCACAACCATCGCCGAGGGAATCCGTCTGATGTCGGTGCAGCGCGGGGTCGATCCGCGGGAGTTCACCATGATGGGCTTCGGAGGGGCCTCGGGCCTCCATGCCTCGGAGGTGGCCCGACAGTTGCAGGTGGGCAAGGTGTATATTCCGGCCTCGGCGCCGGTGCTGTCGGCGTATGGAATGCTGAACACCGACATCAAGTACGACTACTTCCGATCCTATCCGGTCAGCCTGGACCGGCTCAACCTGAGCGAACTGCGGTCCATTTTGGGCGAACTTGGGGCGCAGGGCAGGGAAAAGCTGCTGTCCCAAGGCGTTGCCGAGAGCGCGGTGGAAATCCAGTACTCCGCCGACATGCGGTACCTGGATCAGATCTACGAGGTCACGGTGCCGCTGCCGGACCCGGCGCATTCGCACGCTGAGTTCGTCGCCGAGCTGACATCCAATTTCCACCGCAGGTACGAGGAACTGTATTCGTACAACCAGCAGGATCAGGAGGTGCGGTTGGTCACCCTCCGGGTGGCGGCCATCGGCAAGCTGCCCCGCATAGCCCAGTTGGACCAGACGGGGGACGGGGCAGCGGCTGCTCCGGCGGGCTCGCGCCGTGTCTTCATGGGCGAATGGCTCGATGCCCCAACCTATGCCGCCGACGGACTGCCGGCGGGCGCCAAAATACCCGGCCCGGCAATTCTGGAGTCGGATTTCACCACCATCCTGGTGTGGCCGGGCGACCACGCCACGGTCGATGCCATGGGCGGCGTCGAGCTGGCGATCGACCTGAGTGCCGCCGCGGGCAATGCGGACGGTCATGCCGATCCTGCGGAGGCAGACCCCATCACCTTGGCGGTGGTGGAACACCGGCTGGAGTCGATAGCCCAGGAAATGACCGAGGCGATGCTGCGCACGGCCATGTCCCAAATCCTCAACTCCAGCCGCGACTTTTCCACCGCAATCCTGGACAGCGACTGCCAACTGGTGGCCCAGGGAGAGGGCATCCCGGTACACATCAGCGCACTGCCCGTGGCCGGCGCCGCCGTCCGTGACTACTTCGGCGACGACATCCATGACGGCGACCTGTTCATCCTGAACGACCCGTACTTTGGCGGCAGCCACCTGCCGGACATCACCATCATCCGGCCCGTGTTCCACGAAGGGCGACTGCTGTTTTACGGAGTCAACCGTGCGCATCACAGCGACGTGGGCGGCGGCACCCACGGCGGCTACAACCCCGGCGCCAACGAGATCTTCCAGGAAGGTCTGCGCATACCCCCGTTGCGGCTCTACGACCGGGGCATTCCCCGCAATGACCTGCTCCAGATGATGTCGGCCAACGTAAGGCAGCCGGAGAACTTCCTGGGCGATCTCAACGCGCAGATCGGTTCCGTGATGCTGGCCGCCCAGAGGATCCAATCATTGCTGGCTGACTACGGGTCTGACCGGTTGATGGCGGTGGTGGCGGAAATCCTGAACGCCACCGAGCAGCAGGTGCGCCAGTTCATTGGAGGCTGGCCCGACGGCGTGTACCACGGCGAGTCTCTGGTGGACGACGACGGGTTCGAGAGCAAGTTCGTGCCCATCCGGGCGAAAGTCACCATCGCCGGCGATTCGATGACCATCGACCTCAGCGATTCCAGCCCACAGGTGGAGGGGTTCATCAACAGCGCCTACGCCAACACGCGCTCCCTGGCCCACGCTGCGATCATGTACCTCGCGCCCATGGACGTTGCCCGTAACGAGGGCTCGATGCGCCCGGTCCAGATCATCGCGCCGAGGGGGCTGGTGGTCAACGCCAACCCACCCGCGCCGGTGTGCATGAGCACCAACCACTGCGCCGAGGAGGTGGTGGAAGCGGTGTTCAAGGCGCTGGCTCCCGCGATCCCCGCCGCCGTCTCCGCCGGGTTCTCCCGGCGTCTGCGCTACGCCATCACCGGCAAGGACCCCAGGACGGGCCGTCAGTTCATCTGGCACTTCTTCCTGGCCCGGGGTGGCGGCGGAGCGTCGGAAGGCTTCGACGGCTGGTCCAACGTCGGCGAGATCAACGTGGCTGGCGGAATCCGCTCGCCCAGCATCGAGGTAACGGAGGAACGGTTCCCGCTGTTCGTACATCGCCACGAATTGCGGCCCGACTCCGGGGGCGTGGGCCGGTGGCGCGGCGGCCTGGGCGCGGTGTGCGACCTGGTTTACGAAGGCGATGGCTCCGCCCTGCTGAACACCGCTGGCGACGGCGTGGTCGTCCCGCCATTCGGCCTGTTTGGCGCAACGGACGGCCTGCCGCACCACTACAAGATAACGTCCAACGGAACCGAGCGCGTCTTGGGCTCAAAGGAAGTGGGCGTCGTGGTCAACCCCGGCGACCACATCGTCTGCCTCTCCTCCGGCGGCGGGGGGTACGGTGCGCAGGATGAGCGGGACGAAGGAGCGGCGACGTGGGATTTGAAGAATGGGTACGTGACGGGGTAAAGAACCAGGTCCGCAGCCGGCCTGTTCTTCCACCCACCCCGATAATCAAGCCGCTGGCGATTGTTGAGAGCGCCCCGGAGGCAGCATATACTTCAGTTGTCCCAACCCGCCACTCACGCCGGAGGCTCTACCATGGCCGCCACCCGAATAATCACCAATGCCTGGAAGGTACGAACCTTGCCGGACATCTTCTACGAAGAACCGGATCCCGTCGAGGACGGTATGCAGCAAGAGTCGCCCATTGACCGAATTGGTCATCTCCTCCGCCAACGCTATGAAGACCAGCCGGACGTATTCATCTCGAGCGGGGTCTTTATCTCTTACGACGTAACTGACGGTAATCGGCGGGTCAAACCGGACCTGTTCATAGCTTTTGAGGTGGACAATGCGGGAATACGGGATAACCTGCCGAACTTCTGGATTTGGGAAATCGGGAAAGGGCCGGACTTCGTGATGGAAGTGGCGTCGCCGAGCACGGCGGCGAACGATCTGGGCTGGAAGCGGGAGTTGTACCAGCAGTTGGAGATACAGGAGTACTGGCGGTTTGATCCCACGGGCGGCCGGCTGTACGGCAAGCCGATTACGGGGGAGCGGTTGGTGAACGGTGAGTATGAGGAGTATCCGCCGGAGTATGGCGCGGACGGCTCGACGCGCAGTCGCAGCGAGTTGCTAGACGTGGCGTTTCACTGGAACGGCGAGGAGTTTGACGCGCTGGATCCGGCGACGGGCATGACGATAGACAAGCGCGTCGCCGCCGAAGCCCGGGCCGACCGGGATCGGGAAGCGCGCTCCGTCGCCGAAGCCGCACTCATCCTCGAGCGATCCCGCGCCAACGCTGCGGAAGCCGAACTGGCCCGTCTCAGGGCACAACTGCGCCGACAAGAACCGTAGCCTGACTGGTGAGCGAAGGTTCCCGGGCTTGAATCGTATAGGCCTTGAAGGATCGGAAAGGTCAGCGGCGACGCAGTCAGGCGTGTTCGAAGCAGGGGTGGTCGAGACATTGGTTGTTCGGATGTTCCAGCGTGAGGCCAAAGTATGGATCAAACGCTTGGCGGACATCTTGCCAGCAACTGTGACAGAGATTTCCTGACTTGTCGTGTTGACCCACTACGACATGGCCGTTACATTCGAGGGCGTCTCGCAACGCCCGTTCGAGAGGCCCGACAATGACTTTTCGTTCCTCGTGATAAGCGTCG
Organism: Chloroflexota bacterium; assembly: GCA_028873965.1. Taxonomy (GTDB): domain Bacteria; phylum Chloroflexota; class Dehalococcoidia; order Lucifugimonadales; family UBA3495; genus Bin87. The sequence goes on along the minus strand of JAPPMU010000059.1, from coordinate 69,473 downwards.
TCACCACCTGGTGGCGGAAACAATGGTCCATGGGCGACTATGGACATGGCTGTGTAGGGGTTGGCTGTGTAGTCAAGTGGATTGAGGCCACTCCGTCGGGCCAGTTTTATAAGGTGCTCATTCAGATTTTTGAGGAGCGATCGGGCAACGTTCCGGTCGAAATGCTGGCCCATGCGCACTATAGGAGGATTGGCGGTTGCGTACCTGCTGTCTCCGGTTCGGCCGACGTAGAGTACTTCGTTGCCATTGGGAATGGTGACTCTCCATACATAGAGCCAGTATCCAGCCCGAGTCATGGACACGGGGATTTGCAGACAGTAGGTTGATGCGCGCATCATGACTCCAGTCGGGTGGTGAAATAGGTACGTTGTGGGTCTGTAAGTATGCTGGTTAGTCCTTTCAGATAAAATCGCTTTTCCCCGTCCTCCGTCCGCTAATCGGTGGCGCGGTATTTGCCCTACTCCTCCGCCACCACATAGTTGCGCAGGGTGCCGATTCCGCTGATCTCCACCTCGATGGTGTCGCCGGGGAACATGTCGCCGTCGGCGCCTTCGGTGCCCATCCACAGCACGTCGCCGGGGTGGAGAGTGGCATACTTGCTGAGCTCGTGGATCCAGGTGGCGGTGTCCCAGATCTGGTCGGCGGAGGAGAAATCCTCCCACACCTCGCCGTTGTGGCGCACGACGATGCGGAACCCCTTGGGGTCCAGGTCCGTGACGATCCACGGACCCATGGGCTTCCAGGTGTCGCAGTTCTTGCCCCGGAACATGGTCCGGTCGGCCTGCTGCCAGGGACGCTGGCTGATGTCGTTGCCGATGGTGTAGCCGAAGACGTAGCCCAGCGCCTCGCTGACCGGCACGTTGCGGGCCTTCTTGCCGATGACCACCGCCAACTGACCCTCAGGCTGGACGGCGCCGGAGCAGTCGGCGGGAACCACGACGTTCTCCTCGGTGCCGACGATGGCGTGGACCGACCGGTAGTTGGGCGACGGTCGGTCGGGATACGAAGGCGGAGCCCCACGCCGTGCGGCCATGCCCTCTACGTGTCCTCGGTAGTTGGGCCCGGCGGCGTACAGCATCCCGGGCTTGATGGGCGCCAGCAGCTTCACCTGGTCCAGGGCGTAGGAATGGTTGGTGACGGCGTAGTCCTCCAGCGGGTCGCCCCACACCTCGGTGACCCGGTCGTTCTCTACGATGCCAAAGCTAACACCATCGCCCACCTGAAAACGGCACCAAATCATGGGAACACTCCTTTGGGCGGGGGATTGTCAGAATCAGGATTTTCAAGATTCAGAGATTACCAGGATCGGAACCGGCCGATGGACAAGATCACCCAATCCCGATAATCCTTCAATCCGGTAAATCCTGATTCTGACGGTCTCCGGAAGCGTGGGTGCGTGAACCCTCGGCGCTATTCCGGTGTAACCAGCGACTCCGCCTCACTGCCGTTGAGCACCCGCAGGATGTTGCCGTAGGCGAAGTGGGCGGCCCGCAGCGCCGTTTCCTGGCTCTGACCGGCCATGTGCGGCGTGATGATCACGTTGTCCAGGTCGAACAGGGGGTTGTCCGCCGGCGTCGGCTCGACTTCGAGGACGTCCAGTCCGGCCCCTGCGATCTGGCCTTCGGTCAGTGCGCGATACAGCGCCGCCTCGTCGACTACCGGACCCCGGCACAAGTTGATGAAGAAGGCGGTGGGTTTCATCATGCCGAACTCGCGGTCGGACATCATTCCCCGGGTGCGCCGCGTCAACGGCACGTGCATGCTCACAATGTCGGAGGTTTCCAGCAGTTCGTCGAATCCTACCGGCTCAGCCTTCACTTCATGCTGGACGTCTTCCGGAATCTCCTCGATGTCGTAGTAGATGGTGTGGGTATCGAACCCGGTGAGCCGCTTGGCGACCTGACGCCCGATCCGCCCGAGCCCTACAATGCCCACTGTCTTGTCGGTGACCTCCGACAGGTCGGTCTGGTAGAGATCGCTCCGCCAGGCTCGCTGCCGGGTGGTGCTGTCCCATTGCGCCATGAGGTTCCTGCTTATCCCGATCATCAGGGCCAAAGTCTGTTCCGAAACCGAGATGGCGTTGGCTCCGCCATTGTTGGCGACCGGAATGCCCATTTCCAGGATGTCCTCCAGGGGCAGGCGGTCGTAACCCGCGCTGAGGGTCTGGATCAATTTGAGCCTGGGGCACTCCCGAATCAAGTTGAGTGTGAGATCGCTGCTGATGATCGCGTCGGCGTCCCGGCATAGTTCGATCTTCTCGTCCTCCGAGAGCGCGGGGTTTACCAGCGTGACCTCCAGATCCTCCGGGGCATTCTCCAGCATGATCTGGGGGCGCCCCCCTACTCCGCTGAAATATGCGACTTTCCAAGTGGGCATGTTGAAATCTCCTTGACGTGCATTCGGGAACCGTGAACGCTGTGCTCGCAATTATAGGTGCGGCGCGGGCCGTGTCAAAAATCCCGGAAAGCTCCGGTGACGAAGTAACCTCGCGGGCACTTCGAGCCCGGGCCCGACCGCTGGGAAATGCGAAATCCCTACTGGAAGCAGGGATGAAGTGGCGTCCCAGGCAGGATTCGAACCCGCGGCCAGCTGCTTAGAAGGCAGCCGCTCTATCCACTGAGCTACTGGGACGCGTCGGGATAGATTAGGATAGTAACAGCGGCGCCGGGGTGTCAACGTTTGACACGGCTGTCCCGGGCAAGATATCGCCGCAAGAACGTGAGGGAACGCGCCGGGACACGCGGTAGCGCACCATGCCCGGACGCTTCGTTGCCAGGGATAACCCGACGGATAGTTGGTCGCCCAAATCAGGCGACTCCGCACAGTGACGGCGCGAGTTCACGGAGAGTGCGACAAGATTTGTAGTAAAATTGTCGCACTGCTTAGCTCTTGGCGGAATTCGCACTTGATGCGCCATCCTCCGTTTCAATACCGGGAAACGACTGCATGACTACCCAACGCGCTAACCCGATCAGAGTCCTCGTGGCCAAGCCTGGATTGGACGGACACGACCGCGGAGCGAAGGTGATCGCCCGGGCCCTGCGGGATGCCGGCATGGAGGTGATCTACACGGGTATCCGTCAAACCCCAAGGATGGTAGTGCAGGCCGCCGCGCAAGAGGACGTGTCTGTCCTGGGGTTGAGCATCCTTTCGGGAGCCCACATGGAGTTGCTGCCGGAAATCATGCGATTGTTGGGCGAACAGGGAATGGACGACGTATTGGTCGTCCTGGGCGGTATCGTTCCCGAAGAAGATCGGGAAACGTTGTCCCGGATAGGAGTGTCGGCAGTTTTCGGGCCGGGCACGTCCACCAACGACATCATCGATTACATCAATACCCACGCTTCGGACTAACGATTTCCGGCGGCGCATTCGTGAAGCATTCGTTCGGAGCGCAAATTCGACGGCAGGGTTTGAAAATGCATAAAATTAGCAAAACTGGCCCGCTGTTCTATTGATGCACCCGTAGGGCCAACCTATAATCTGGCGTCAACTCACGAACCGCGTGCGTTTTCAGGTGGTATCCATCCATGAAGTACAACGTCGCGCAACTGCTGAAAGAAGCAATCGGTTCGCATCGCAATTTCGACATTGAGGAGGCTATCTGCGACGCCGACCATCCTGTAGAATACGTCCGAGGCTCGGTGGAAATGGTGCGTACGCACCAGGGCATCTGGGTACAGGCGCGTCTCGACGTGCGCGTTCCGCAAGACTGCTCACGGTGCCTCGAAGGTTTTTCACGCACGTTTGGCATTGAACTAGATGAAGAGTACTTCCCGGAGATCGATGTCAAAACGGGTGCCAGAGTTTTGCTTCCCGACGACTGGGAGGCGTTGTTCATCAGCCCGGACCACAACCTGGATCTGGCTGAGGCCACCCGCCAAGCCACGCTGGCCGCTCTTCCTCTGAAGCCCCTGTGCCGACCCGACTGCGTTGGCATCTGTGATCGCTGCGGTCTAGACCGCAACCTTGGATCGTGCGACTGTTATAATCGGGAAATCGACCCGAGATGGGCATCGCTACGTTTGCTCATGGATGAGCAGCAAACCTGAACGCTATGGCCCGAAAGCAAGGGCCGGTCCGGTGCGACCATCACTTGCAAGACCCCGGGCTCAAGAATGGATTGAAAAATGGGAGCGCTACCAAACAAGAAATTGACCAGAGCACGTAAGGGACGACGACTTTCGTCTCCAGCATACCGCCTCCGGGCCATGCATCCGGCGCGCTGCCCGAGGTGCCGGGCCGCCAAACGCCCGCACGCAGCCTGTCCGTCTTGCGGGTACTACAGAGGCCGTCAAGTCGGAGGCTGAACGACTGCGAAACAACACCATAACGACGAGACAGCAGGGCCGCGATTTTGCATCGCTAACTTGGAGAGCGGTCACCATGGCAAACATCGCCCGAACTCCGGTTTACTCATATATCTTTCCCGGGCAGGGCACGCAAAAAGTAGGCATGGGGCGTTCGCTGTTCGAACGTTCACCTGCCGCACGAGAAGTTTTCAGCGAGGCTGATGACAGCCTCGGCATACACCTTTCGAGCCTGATGTTCGAGGGTCCGGCGGAGGACCTGCAGGACACTGCCCACGCCCAGCCGGCCATCATGACCGTGTGCATCGCCATCTGGCGGGCGTGGCAGGAGTACCTGGGCCCACAAGCCCCGGATCCTGCGGCTGTCGCCGGCCACAGCCTGGGCGAGTACACGTCCATGGTGGTTGGCGGCGTCATGGATTTCAGCGATGGCATCCGCCTCGTCCGGGAGCGCGGGCGCCTGATGCATCAGGCGTCGGAATCGCATCCGGGATCCATGGCTGCAATCATCGGCCTCGATGAGTACGACGTCGCGCAAGTTGCCCTCGACGCCGGTGTCGAGATGGCAAACATCAACTCCGATGACCAGATCGTGGTGAGCGGAGACAAGATGGCCCTGGCGCGCGCCATGGATCTGGCGTCCGCTCGCGGAGCCAAAAAGGTGGTCCCCCTGGCGGTCAGCGGAGCCTTCCACTCGCGGCTGATGGCAGAGGCGCAGGAAGGCTTGACCGACGCCATCGATCAGATCCGATTGCATGACCCGCAGTTCCCGGTGATCGCAAATTCCACCGGAACGGCGATCATCAATTCGGAACAGGCCCGCAACGAGTTGCTCACCGGCCTGTGCCACTGCGTCATGTGGAAACACTCGGTGCGCTTTATGGTCGACGCCGGTGTCAACCGTTTCGTCGAGTTCGGGCCGGCACGGGTGCTGTCCAGCCTCGTCCGTCGCATCGATCCCGAGGTTGAAGCGTTGACCCTGTCGGACCCCGATACGATCCGCAAAGTAGGCGCGGACTCGCCGTAACCTGCCAGCAGCCAGGGCATTCCCGGAGCCAGCCGTAACGTCCTGCGTTGCGGCTGTGAAAGGTTTTGACCGATAATCCTTTCACGTCAGGTGTCCGACAAGGTCCGGTAGGCCGGCAGGCCCGGGTACTTGCCCTCCTGTCCTTATACGCCAACGACGTCCGTTCCGACTCGGCAGCTGGCACGATGGACTGGTTGTGCGCGGAGAGCCCGGCCACAACCAGCACCCGGCGAGCCGCGGAATCGATGGTTGCCGGAATAACTGCGGAAGGCTCCGGCGTCGATGAGATCATCGGCCGCTACGCCCCCGCCCTGCCGGTTCGTTTATTGTCCATCGTTGACCGCAACATATTACGTGTGGCAATCTATGAACTGCTCAATCGCGATCACATTCCGCAGAACGTTGTCATCAATGAAGCCGTCGAACTGGCATCCATGTTTGGCAGCGAAAGCAGCGCTCGGTTCGTCAACGGCGTCCTGGGTTCAGTCGCTCACGGTCTTCAGACATCCGTTGACAGTGCGGTAAATTAGTTTAGACTCCGCACGCCTCAAACCCATTACGTGGTTATACCCACGACTTTCTTCCACGGAGATGAACCTGTGAGTACCGTGCTCGAACGGATTACCGACATTGTAGTTGACAAGCTCGGCGTAGATGCCGGCGATGTCAGCGAAACCTCATCCTTTCAGGATGATCTTGGGGCCGATTCACTGGATCTGGTCGAACTCATCATGGCCTTTGAAGAGGAATTCAGTTCCAGCGACAACACGATCGAAATCCCCGATGAAGACGCCGGTGAGATCCACACCATCGCCGACGCGGTGAACTACCTGAAAGACAAGGGCGTGACGGACGAATAGGCCGACGCCTTGTCTGCCGGGACTGCGTTGTACATGGGTTACTTGAGCAATGGACACGCTTGCCGAGGTCGCTCGTGTCGTCAACACGTGCACGGATTGCCAGTTGCACGCCGGCAGAACGAACGCCGTGCCCGGAGAGGGTCCCGATGCGGCCGAACTCCTGTTCATCGGTGAAGGTCCGGGGTTCCACGAGGACCGTCAGGGTCGCCCGTTTGTCGGGCCGGCAGGTAATTTCCTGGAAGACCTGCTCCAATCCATCGGCATGACCAGGGACCAGGTGTACATAGCCAACATGGTCAAGTGCCGCCCGCCCGATAACCGTGACCCGGTTCCCTCAGAAATCGCCGCGTGCAGCAAATATCTTGACCGCCAGATAGAACTGCTCGACCCGCTACTGATAGTCACGCTGGGTCGGTTTTCCACAGGCCGATTTATCCCCGGGCAGAGCATCAGCCGATTGAGGGGACGTTTGCGGCGAGTGAACGGGCGTCATATTTTCCCCATCATGCACCCCGCGGCCGGTTTGCGCCGCCAGGAAATGAGGGCCGCAATCGAGGAAGACTTCGCAAAAATTCCGGGCCTGTTGGACGTATTGCGCATCCAGTCCGAGCCGGCTTCTGAGAGTGCTCAAATACGCGAGGCCAGCGCTTCCTTCGAACCCTCGCCCGCGGAACAATCCCGCTCCCTCTGGGACGTGCTGGCGCCCGCGGAGCCGGGGATCGCCGGGTCCCGGATTGAAGAATCACCCGCCGACGAGGTCGACCAACCAAACGATCCGCCGCCCGGCCAGCAAAGACTGTTCTGAACCGTATCCCGCATGACCACTTTTCCCGCATCCCGCCCCTTGCCCGGCGCCCCCCTGCGCATCCTGCCCTTGGGCGGGTTGGGCGAAATCGGCAAGAACATGATGGTGCTGGAGTGCGGTGAGGACATCGTCATCGTGGATTGTGGGGTGCAATTTCCAACCGAGGATATGCCCGGCGTTGACCTGATCATCCCCGATGTTTCCTACCTTGTCGCTCAGTCCCACCGCGTGCGCGGCATTCTGATTACCCACGGGCACGAGGACCATATCGGCGCCCTCCCCCACGTACTGCCTGACCTTGACGTTCCGGTCTACGCGCCCCGGTTGGCGCATGGGCTGATCACGGTCAAACTCAACGAGCGACGATCCACGCGCGATGCCGTGGTGCATGCCGTTGAGCCGGAGCAGCCCGTTGAGTTCGGCGACAACTTCCGGGCCACCTGGTTTCGCGTGTGCCACAGCATCCCGGACGCCATGGGGATCTGCATCGAAACCCCGTGGGGCAGCGTGATACACACCGGCGATTTCAAGATCGACCACACCCCGGTTGACGGTCATACTATCGACCTGCCCGCGCTGGCTGAACGCGGCAGAAACGGAGTACTGCTGCTATTTTCCGATTCAACCTACGCTGAATTGCCCGGATATACGCCGTCCGAGCAAATCATGAGCGAGGCCTTGAACCGGGCAGTAGGGGACGCGCCCGGCCGGGTGATCATCGCAACGTTTGCGTCATTGATCAGCCGGATCCAGCAAGTCATCACCGCCGCGGAAAATCACGGTCGCCACGTGGCCTTTGTGGGCAGGAGTATGCTCGCCAACGTGCAGATGGCCACCGAGATGGGTTACCTGGATGCACTGCCGGGTACCATCGTTCCCGTGCGCGACGTTACCGGGCTGCCCCCGGATCGCGTGGTCCTGATGACCACGGGGAGCCAGGGCGAGCCCACCTCCGCGCTGGTGCGCATCGCCAACGGCGAAAGCCGGGACGTCGAACTTATGGAAGGAGACACGGTGGTCATTTCGGCCACCCCCATCCCCGGCAACGAGCGGGCGGTGAGCCAGACCATCGACAACCTCCTGCGCCAGGGCGCGCATGTTTTGTATGATCGCATCGCACCGGTCCACGTCCACGGGCACGCCAGCCAGGAGGAGTTGAAGCTCATGCTCAACCTTACGCGGCCGCGTTACTTCGTGCCGGTGCATGGTGAATATCGGCATTTGCGGGCCCACGCGCAGCTGGCATGGGAGTTGGGCGCCGCGCCGGACGGGATTTTCGTGCTGGAGGACGGCGAGATCCTGGAAATTGACCAGAACGGCGCTGCAATAACCGGCTCCATACCCGCTGGGCCCATATACCTGGATGGAGCCACGACCATGGATACGGACAGCGTGGTGTTGCGGGAGCGCCGATCGCTGGCCCGGGACGGCGTGGTCATCGTCTGCGCGGGCGTGGACCCGGACGGTGAGTTGTCCGGCCCTATCCAGGTGGCCGGCAGCGGTTTCATGGATCCCGCAGACGCCAAACACGCCTTCAAGCGTTTGGCCGAGGCTGTGGAAATGGGTGTATCCGGCGATCTCCCCGCCGACGACCCGGACAAAGCTCGCGCAAATATAAGAAAAGTCGCCAGGCAGTTCCTACGCAATGACCTGAACAAACGGCCTATGATAATTCCGGTAATCCTGGATACGTGACGGGCCTCCGGCAAGTCATCACAACGTGACAGATCTTCCGCCGCGCCGGCCAGGGGCGGCGGTCTTGTTTGTGACCCGTCCGGGCTGGAACAATTTAGGAGTCGCGGATATGTCGACGGCCACGGCAGCCTTCACCGGCGGGTTCAATTGGTTCAAAACAGGCATCACCGCCGGCGTGCTGGTGGCAGCCGCCATGCTGTTTGCCGTGGCCTACCTGGCCATACCGGATTTCCAGGATTGGCTGATGGCGTCTCTGGGCATGGGTTGGGTGGTGGTGGCCGGGTACGGGTTAGCGCTGCTGCTGGCCCTGGTTTACCTACCGACTTCGGTGGTGCGGGGCTGGCGGTGGTGGTTGGCCCTGGCGGTGGTCGCGATCGCGGCGATAGGAGCCTTGACGCTCTGGCGGGGAGACAGCGGCGCATCCTACGCCTACGGAATGGCCGGCCAATGGGGGTACGCGCTCACCGGTGGACACCTTTGGATGTGGTTGATCCAATTACTCGGCGCCATGGTCATCGTCAGCCTTCTGTTGGTTCCGCAGGCGTGGAAAGGGTACCTGATCGCTGGCCGCTTTATCGGCATCGCGGTCTGGGCCACGCTGGTATATGCCGGCATCGGGGCCAAATACGTTGCGATTGGGCTGGCGCTGGCGTCCGTAGCCGTGGTTCGCGGCGCGCGGCGACTGGTCGAAATGCGACCCGGAAGAGTACCCGCGTCCGCCGAGCCCAAAGTCCCGCCGGCCCAGCCGAAGGAACCGAAGAATTCCGACGCGCCAGAGCCTCCGGCAGCCCCGCAGAAGGTCAGCATCTCCCGTTCCGGAGGATGGCAGTTGCCGCCCCTGGATACGCTGGCGCCGCCGGAGCCACATCAAATGAACGGCGCTGCCATCGCCGACATGACCGAGGAGATCAAGGACGCTCTGGCCGAGCACGGGGTTTACGTGGATGTCGAGGACGTGAAGGCCGGCCCGAGAGTGATCAAGTTCGGCCTGGTTCCCGGGTACATGCCGCAAAGGGTCGGTAAAGACGGAGACACGACGAAGCAGCGGCCCAGCCGCGTCCGTGTCGGCGACATCACCAAACGACAGAAGGACCTGGCCCTGGCCCTCAAGAGCCCGTACATCCGCATCATCGAGACTCCCGAACCCGGCGAGGGCTTGGTGGGTCTCGAAGTGCCCAACCCAACGCCCGGAAAGGTGCTGATGCGGTCGATCGTTGAGGCGCCCGAATTCAGCAAGATCGTCGAGAAGGGAGGGTTGGCATTTGCCCTGGGCGAAGACGCCGGAGGGCAGTCCCTGGCATTGGACCTGGCCGCGATGCCCCACCTGCTCATCGCGGGCGCCACCGGGTCCGGGAAGAGCGTGTGCATCAACTCGCTGGTGGCCTCGCTGCTGATGACGCGCCCGCCCGACGAATTGCGGATGATCATGGTCGACCCCAAGCGGGTGGAGCTGACCCCCTTCAACGGCATCCCGCACCTGGTGATGCCGGTGATCGTTGAACCCGACGACGTGCAGCCAGCGCTCCGGGGTCTCATCAACGAGATGTCCCGGCGATACAAGCTCATGGAAGAAATGGGCGTGCGTAACATCGCCGGCTACAACGCCAAGGCCGACGAGCCGATGTGTTTCCTGGTGCTCATCGTGGACGAGTTGGCGGACCTGATGATGACGGGCGGCCTGGAAGTGGAACAGCAACTGGTCAGGCTGGCGCAACTGGGACGGGCCGCCGGCATCCACATGGTGCTGGCCACGCAACGGCCGTCGGTCAAAGTGGTCACCGGGCTGCTCAAGGCCAACGTGCCCGCGCGGGTCGCGTTTGCGGTGGCGTCCCAGGTCGACTCCCGGGTGATCCTTGACGGCGCCGGCGCCGAAGCCCTGATGGGCAAGGGCGATCTGCTCCTGCTGAACAACGATTTCCCCAAGGCCCGACGCGGCCAGGGCACTCTGGTGTATGACGACGAAATGGACCGCCTCGTCGACTTCTGGCGCAACCAGCAGGGACCGCTCCTGCCTCCCATCGACCTGACCGAAGAGGATGAATCCGAAGGCGACCCCGACCCCGAAAACATCGACGACATCTACCAGGGCAACATCCTGGACCAGGCGCGGGATCTGGCCTTGCGCAACCCTAGGCTCACGTCCGCCATGTTGGAGCGGCGGTTCAAGGTGCGCAAATCGATAGCCGACGAGTTGATCGAAGAACTGAGGGGCGAGGGATTGGTAATCGGCGGCTAGACCGTTCCCGCCACATCCGCTTCGACGGCCGGCCGCCGGGGGGCGGCGTGCAAATCCCTCCCGGAAACCTGGTGTTGCAGCAGAAAACGGTGTTTCTCATGATCCGGCGACGCCGCCCGATCAATCGGTGGTATGATTTCCCGCCTAGGGAGCCGGGAAACATTGCTGATCGACCTGCACACGCACACGTACCCCAAATCGGATGACAGCTTCGTTTCGGTGGACGAATTGGTGGACGCCGCTCGCCAACACGGCCTGGACGGAATCTGCCTGACCGAGCACGACGATTTCTGGCCGATTCAAGCGGCCCGGGAGCTCACTCGCCGGCACGGGATCCTGGTTCTGCCCGGCGCGGAGATCAACACCGACGCCGGGCACGTGCTGGTTTTCGGGTTGCACCGGTACAAGTTTGGAATGCACAAGCCGGGGTTCCTGCGGGAAGAAGCGGACCGGCACGGGGCAGTGCTCATTGCCGCCCATCCGTACCGACGCCGCTTCCTGGCCGATCCGGGCGAAGACCCGGCGGTGCGTTCGGAGATGCTCAACCGGGCTCTGGACGACGAGATGCTCCGCCTGTTCGACGTGGTAGAATCCCAAAACGGCCGGGGCAAAGAGACGGAGAACCTCTTTTCGGAGGACCTCCGCCAGGGTCTGGGCCTACCGGGAACCGGCGGAAGCGACACCCATTACCTGCGGCAGATGGGCACTGCTGCAACGCTGTTCGAGCGTCGCATCACTTCTTTGGACGAACTGGTCGCAGAACTGAAGGCGGGACGAATGCGCCCGGTGGACTTGACGGTGGCCGCGCCAACGACAATCGGTCGTACCGGTTAGCATGAGTTCAGTGCTGCAAATCGAGGACCTGCGGGTCGAGTTCCGTGTGCCCAACGGGGTGGTGCATGCCGTGAACGGCGTCTCCTTCTCTCAGGAAGAGGAGGAAGTGTTTTGCATCGTCGGCGAGAGCGGCGCCGGAAAGAGCGCGTTGGCGCTGGCGGTGATGGGCCTTTTGCCTGACAACGGCGAGGTGACCGGCGGAAAGATACTTTTCGACGGGATCGACCTGGTCACTGCTCCCGAAGAACACGTGCGGGAGCTTCGGGGCAAGGCGATGTCCCTGGTGTTCCAGGACGCGCAATCAGCCCTCAACCCGGTGCAGACCATTGGCAACCAGCTCACTGAAGTGATAATCACGCACTCGCGGTTGAACCGGAGAGCGGCTGGGTCGGTCTGCCAGGAGATGCTCCGCGAGTTGGGCGTGCCGGATCCCCGGCGCATGATGTCCGCCTACCCGTTCACGCTGAGCGGCGGCCAGTGCCAGCGGGTGATGCTGGCCATGGCCATGGTCATGCGACCCCGGCTGCTGATCGCCGACGAAGTGACCTCCAGTGTCGACGTGACGTTACAGGCAGAGATACTGGAACGCCTCAAGGAACTGAGCCGCGACTCCAAGTCGGCGATCCTGCTCATCACCCACGACATGGGCGTGGTTGCCAACATGGCTCGCCGGGTGGGCGTGATGTACGCGGGCCACCTGGTCGAGACGGCGGAACTGCTGCCGCTCTTCAAACAGCCGCGACACCCCTACACCTGGTCGCTGCTGCAGAGCCTGCCCCGGCTGGACGCCGCCGGCCGAAGGCTTCAGGCGCTGCGGGGGGTTCCGCCCGACCTGATCAACCTTTCCGAGGAGTGTCCGTTCCTCCCGCGTTGCCCCAAAGCCCTCACACGATGCCGAGCGGAACGGACTCCGGGCCTATCCGAGCTGCATGACGGCCATTGGGCAGCGTGCTACAACCCGATGACGTACGAGAACAGTGAGTGACGCCCCGCCACTTCCGGTTATCAGCTGGTTGCGAGATCCGCTACCAACAGCTGCAGCGATAATGCCGGTTCAAGGCGTCCCTGCTTGATGGCCAGATCGCTCTCCAGGACGCGACGGTACTTGCTGCGGATCTGAGTCAGCGTCAGCCGACGCGCTTGGCCCAGCGTCTTGCGCACCACGAAGTCGGAATTGGTTCCCATGCGTCGCCCCAGGTCGGGTTGTGCTACCCCGCGGTCCGTCAGGTCGCGTGCCAGGGCAATGAGACGTAGTTGCCGCTCGATCATCGCGATGATGTAAAGCGGTTCCTGACCGTCCTCCATCAGCTGCATGAATGAGCGCAACGCCGGGCCCGGCCGGCCGTCCATGATGGAATCCACGGCCGCGAAGATGTTGGCCTCCTGGGCATAGGGCACCATGGCACGGACATCCGCATCGGTGATGCTGCGGCCGGTTGCGTAGAGGGACAGCTTTTCAAGTTCCCGGTCGATGGTCCACAGGTCGCCGCCCACCAACTCGGCCAGCACCTGCATCGCCGGAGGGGTGATGCTGGATCCCTTGTCCTCTGCCCGTTGCTTGATCCATTGCAGCAACGCCTGGGCGTTGGGAGTGGCCTCCCGGTGCACGGCGCAGTGCTCCGACAACGACCGGAGCAACGGATTGCCCTGCTGTACGTCCCCGTCCACAAAGATCAGAAAGGTTGTATCAGGAAGCGTTGGCACCGCATCCGTCAACTGGCTCCAGGCGCCGGTGGCGGACGCCGACCGTCTGCCGGATCGGCGCCCGCCTCCTGAACCTTGCTGTGTAGCCAGAACGCCTTCGATTTCGACGAGGCGCATGGTGTCGAGAAACGGGAGCGAGTTGCACGTCGCCAGCACTTCGTCAGGGCGGGCCTGACCGGCCGAAACGACGTGCCGGTTCGAATCCATCAGGTCAGCGACGCCGGCCTCGGCTTTCACCCGGCGCAGGCGTTCGGCAACGAGAAAGGAATCGCCGTAGATGACGTGTGCTGGCATGTCGCGCGCGACCGGCGGGTACGCCGCGCCGGCCCGGAGACGAGCCCCGTCGGTCAGTTCTCGACCAGTTCGGTCAACACGCCGAACACGGAGCGGGGATGAACGAAGCCTATGGTCCCCGACAGGCCGTGGCGTGGCTCCGCATCAATGAGAGACAGCCCGTTGGCGGACAGTATCTTGAGCTTGCCGGCAATATCGTCGACGTTGAGGGCAAGGTGATGCAAGCCTTCACCGCGCCGCTCGATGAAACGCCCCACCGCACTCTCCGGTGTCAGCGGCTCAAGCAGTTCCAAGCGGGTTTGGCCGATTTCTATCAGGCAGGCGCGAACCGCCTGGTCGTCCAACTCGACCACCTCCGCGTCGGGCGATCCGAAGTTCGCGCCGAAGAACTCCAGCGCGGCCTGAATGTCGTTGACGGCGACGCCGACGTGGTCAATGTAGTTGACGGCGCAGATCTCGGGCATCGTCGGTTCGCCTCCCAAAGCGTCAGGTGGTATCAGACGGGGTACTGGGCAAGGACCTGGCGGGCGATGATCATGCGCTGGACCTCTGAGGTTCCCTCGTAGATCGTGGTGACGCGGGCGTCGCGGAAGATGCGCTCGATGCGCGATTCCTTGAAGACGCCGATGCCGCCATGTATCTGCATGGCCTCATACGCGGCCTTGTTGCACATCTCCGACGCCAGGAGTTTCGCCATGGATGCCTCGTTGATGAACGGCAGTCCGGCGTCGCGCAGGGTCGCAGCGTGCATGGTGGCGACGCGGGCGGAGTGCACCCCGGTAGCGATGTCGGCCAGTTTGAACTGGATAGCCTGGTGGTGCGCCAACGGGCGTCCAAAGGTCTCGCGGAGCTGGGCGTACCGCACGGCCTCTTCCAGCGCGGCCTGGCCGATGCCCACGCACTGGGCGGCGATGGAGATGCGGCTGGAGTCGAGAATATCCATGGCGTAGCGGAATCCCATGCCCTCTTCGCCAATGATGTTTTCAGACGGTATCTCCGCGTCCTCGAAGACGATCTCGCAGGTGCTGGAAGCGCGGATGCCCATCTTGTTATGTTGCGGGTTGATTTGCATCCCCTTCGTTCCGGCCGGAACGATGAACGCACAAACGCCGCGATACCCGATGGACCGGTCCTGGTTGGCGAAGATGACCAGCGTTTCCGCAACCTCGGCGTTGGTGATGAACTGCTTGGAGCCGTTGAGGACCCAGGATCCGTTGCGCCGGGTGGCGGTGGTCGCCATGGCGGCGGCGTCGGAGCCGCTCCCGGGTTCGGTGAGCGCCCAGGCGGCGATGCCCTGGCCGGAGGCCAGCGACGGGATATAGCGCTGCTTCTGCTCTTCGTTGCCGAATCGGGCAATCGTCTCTAGGCCGAGGCCCAAGTGCGCCGCGAGGGTCACGCTGGCGGCCACGTCAGCCCGGGCCAGTTCCTCGATGGCGATGGAGGACTTGCGAAAGCCGCCGCCGCTGCCGCCGTAGGCCGTATCGACCCCGATCCCGGTGAGGCCCAACTGGGCCATGCCGCGCCAGTTTTCGTGGGAGAACTCGGCCTTCTCATCCAGTTCCGCCGACCGCGGCATGATCTCGCGCTCCGCGTAGTCCCGAACGAGGTTCTGGAGCATCTTTTCTTCTTCGTTGAGCGTTACGTCGGTCACTGGGTTCCTCCGCGCGAGTTGGTTAGTAGAAAACGGGGTGGTTGGAGAACGGTCAGAGTCTGAATCCTCTCAGTCGGACAAACGGGAGCTTATTGAGGGTCTGGTTGTGAGGGTCTACCTCGACGCCGGCCGATTCCAGCGCGGTGACGCCCAGCAACGGCTCGGCGTCGCCTTCAGCGTACACGATGGTACCGCCAACGGTCTCGTCCATGAACTCAATCTCGCCCACAGTGACATCCATAGTAATCGCACTGCCATCGGCCAAGCTGTAAGTGCGATGCCCCTTTGGCTCTAGTCCGATGGCTTCCAGGTATTGCCGGGGTACAAGGCAGTCGATGGCACCTGTATCCACCAGGAATGGGCCTTCCCAGACCCGATTAGGCTCGGCAGGGTTCTTGATTTTTACGTTCACGCGAGTGATGCCCATGCTGCCATCACCTCCAGCCATTCTCATCCGAGTTTATCACAGGCCCCCGGCCGGCTCGTATTCTCCGAAGACCTGGCGCAGCACGTCGCAGATCTCGCCCAGGGTAGCGTAGTGTTCCACGCACTCCATCATGGGCGGGATGGTGTTTGCGCCCTCGGAACGAGCCGCGTCGGCGAGACGGGCGAGGCCGATCTGTACGGCCATGTTGTCGCGCTCGCGGCGGAGGGTCCATAGGCGTTCTACCTGTTCCGCCGCGGCCGTGGCGTCGACGCGCAGGAGGCCGGCAATCGGCGGCGCCTCGGTCACGTACTGATTTACGCCAACCACGACGCGATCGTTCTCATCGACCTCCCGCTGGTGCCGGAACGCGGCGTCGGCGATTTCCTGGACCTGGAAACCGTTCTCGATGGCCGCCACTGCGCCACCCATGCGGTCAATGCGCTGGATGTACTCGAGCGCAGCTGCCTCCAGCCGGTCGGTGAGGTTTTCGATGTACCACGAGCCGCCCAGGGGGTCCACGACGTCGGCGGCGCCGCTCTCGTGGGCGAGGATCTGCTGCGTTCGCAGGGAGAGCTGAGCCGACTCCTCCGTCGGTAGGCTCAGGGCCTCGTCGCGCGAGTTGACGTGTAGTGACTGAGTGCCTCCGAGGACGGCCGCCAATGCCTGGACGGTGCTGCGGATCACGTTGTTGTCCGGCTGCTGTGCGGTGAGCGTCACGCCGGCGGTCTGGGTGTGAAAGCGCAGCATCATGGAGCGGGGGTTCCTGGCGCCGAACCGGTCCCGCATGATGTTGGCCCACAAACGGCGGGCGGCCCGGAACTTGGCGACCTCTTCAAAGAGGTTATTCTGGGCGACGAAGAAGAAGGAAAGGCGCGGCGCGAAATCGTCCACCGGCAGGCCGGCGTCCACCGCGGCCTGCACGTAGGCAATGGCGTTGGCGAAGGTGAAGGCCAATTCCTGGGACGCCGTGGCTCCGGCCTCGCGCATGTGGTAGCCGCTGATGCTGATGGTGTTCCAGCGGGGCACGTTCTCGGCGCAGTAGCGGAACACGTCGACCACGAGGCGCATGGATGGACGTGGCGGATAGGCGTAGGTGCCGCGGGCGATGTACTCCTTCAGTATGTCATTTTGGAGTGTGCCGCTCAGTTGGTCGGGGGTAACCCCCTGCTTCTTGCCGGCCGCGATGTAGAGACACAGCAAAACCGCTGCCGTGGCGTTGATGGTCATGGAGGTGCTGACCTTGTCCAGCGGTATCCCGTCGAACAGGGTCTCCATGTCGGCCAGCGAACAGATGGGTACACCCACTTTGCCAACCTCGCCCTCCGCCAAGGCATGGTCGCTGTCGTACCCGATCTGGGTGGGCAGGTCAAAGGCAACGGAGAGGCCCGTCTGACCGTTCTCCAGGAGGTAGCGGTACCGCTCGTTGGTAGCGGCGGCGGTGGCGTAGCCGGCGTACTGGCGCATGGTCCAGATGCGCCCCCGGTACATGTTGGGCTGGACGCCCCGGGTGTAGGGGAATTCTCCCGGGTAGCCGATGCCGTCGGCGTAACCGGCTCCGGCGGCGGACTCGTCCTCGGGAGTGTAGACGGTGTCCAGGGCGAGGCCGGAGTCGGTGGCGAAGGATTCGCGCCGCTCGGCAAATCGCTGGGTCACGGGGGACAGGGTTGCGTCCTGCCATTCCTGCTTGCTCGTTGACATACCGTTCCGCCTATCCACTGGGTAGCGTGGCCAAAATGTGCGGGATCATTCTATCTACCAGCGGTTGTTAACGTCCAGCAGAGCGGCTTCCCCGATGATGGCGCGGGTTTCGTAGTACTGATACCAGCGGTCTATTGGTCGCGGCGCCGGCGTGTCTTCCGCGGGGAAGGCCGTAAAGCGCAGCGAGGGGTGTTCGCGTCCTTCGGGCTCAATGCGGACCAGCACGTCAACCTCGCCATGCTGGTAAGGCATGCGAAAGGTGTGTTCCCTTTCGTAGGCATCAAATCCGCCTTGGGAATCGTTCCTGATCTCGTCGAGCCATCGGTTGTAGGCGTCGAACCAGAACTGATCGGTAAATCCGGCGGCGCGCGCGGCGGCATTGCTGAAGATGTCGCTAGCGGCAAGAGGGGATCGCTCAGGCATCGGGGAAACCTCCGGGAGAGTCAGCTTTATGGAGTTCAGGCGTAGCCCGTGGAGCAACTCGCGTTCTCGGCAGCGCCGCCTGCGTAAAAGCAAGGACGCCCACGAGGGGCGTCCCCAATCCTGCTGCTTCTACCGGCCCTTTCCGGAGGCCGGGCTATTCGCTGGTGAAGGCGTAGTCGGTGGGTCGCATGATGGAGTGGCGGGAAACGCGGACGATGGGGCCGTCGACCTCGCTGGCGGCGCGGGCCTTGTTCCACTCGGGATCCGCCTGGAAGGAGCGCCAGCTCTTTTCGCGGTCGCCGAGGCTGGGGTAGCCCAGCATATAGACCAGGACGTTATTGACGCCAACGTCCTCGGACCAGTAGCCGATGTTCTCGATGCCGTGCTTCTCGAACAGCCCGATGGTGTGGTTGGCGAAGCGGTTGTGGACGTCCGGGAGGCGGCCGGGCATGGCCTCGTAGATCCGCAGTTCCTGCACGGCGGTGGAGATATTCGGCTGGGGCGAATAGGGAGTCAGGCGCAGGAAGCGGTTGGTGACGGCGTCGACCAGCGGGCCGTTAGCCTCGGTCTGCTTGCGAACTTCCAGCCAGTCGGGGTCGGTGCCGAACTTGGCCCAGCGGGATTCGCGGTCGGCCATGCTGTCGAATACGTTGATGTAGGTGAGGCGGTTGCTGCGGCCGATTTCATCGGTCCAGAAGCCGAGATACTTCACGCCGTGCTTGCGAAACAGGGCGCAGGTGTGGTTGGCGAAACGGCCGCTGATGTCGGGCAAGCGACCGGCGACGGCGTCGTAGATACGGAGTTCGTAAAGCATCGCTTCTCTCCTTACCGGGTGTCGGGGTGACCGGCTCAATCAATGCGACGGCAACCATCTGGCGACCCGCCGCTTCTGCCGGTAGTATAGCACCGGGCCAGTCGGATGCGGGTCAATCCGCAGCCCGGCGCTATCCGTAGAATCAAGGGAGGTCAGCCGCCCCGAGCAGTCACGCAGTGGACTGCGGACGGGCGGCATGTCCAGTGTGGCGAGCATACACAAAACCTTAACAATCGTGTGATTAGACTCGGCGCAACCGCAAGACATCGAGCAACGAAAACCGACCACGGCATAAGAAATTACCCGCTGTCCTGCGGTTGTGCCGTACACGCGACCGACCGGATTGAAGAGGTGTGGAATCACGTGAGCATGGGTACCAAAGCTTCCGCCAAACAACGGCGCCCTTTTTTCCTGCCGGCCGTCGCCTGCCTGGCTATGGCCCTGGCAGTTGCGTTGGCCTGCAGCCAACCCAGCCCAGCGCCGCAGGAGACCGTTGAACTGACTCCTCCGGCCGTCAACACCGTATCACCGCACGGCGATGCGGCCACCGCGCCGCCCCCGCAAGCGACTGAATCGGAGGCCGTACCCGCGGTTGAACAACCGGCCCAGGGCGGCATGCCGGAGACTGAGGTCCAGCTGACGGCGTCGGCGATAACGGCGGCGCACGACGAGGTCATGTCGGGCATCTACGAGCGAACTATCCCATCGGTGGTGGGGTTGCGGGTGCTAAGTTCGATCACGATCGGAGGAACCGGTCGGAGCGATTTCTGGTCGAGGGCCGCCGGGTCGGGGTTTGTCTGGGACGACGAGGGGCACATTATCACCAACAAGCACGTGGTCGATGGCGCCGACAGGATCATCGTGGTGCTGAGTGATGGTATCCAGACCGACGCCGAACTGGTGGGCGACGATCCCGACTCGGACCTGGCCGTAATCCGAATTACCGACGAGGCGGTAAGACCACCGGCCATTGCGCTGGGGGACAGCGACACCATCAAACCGGGGCAATTGGCGGTGGCCATCGGCGACCCATTCTCCCGGGGGTTCTCCATGACGTCAGGGATAATCAGCGCCGTGGGCCGGACCATCAACCCCTCGGAAAGCAACTTTTCCGTGCCCCGGGTAGTGCAGCACGACGCGGCTACGAATCCGGGTAATTCCGGCGGCCCGCTGCTGAACCGCAGCGGCGAGGTGGTCGGAATCAACACGCAAATCATCAGCGAGACCGGAGCATTCTCGGGTGTCGGCCTCGCCATACCCGTGAACCTGGCGAAACTGGTCGCCCCGGCGCTGATTGCGGAAGGGCGCTACGAGTATCCATTCATCGGCATCCGCGGCATGTCGGTGAGCCCGGACGTTGCCACGGCAATGGATCTTCCGGCCGACACCCGGGGCGCCCTGGTGCTCGCCGTGGGCACTGGAACCGCCGCGGAACAAGCTGGCCTGCGGGCTTCGGACCGGATCACCGTGATCGAGGGCGCGGAGTTGCCCATCGGCGGAGACATCATCACCGCCATGAACGGGGTGCCCATGATGGGAATGGACGACGTGGTGGCATACACCGTGGAGCACTCCCAGCCGGGGGACACCGTCGAATTCACCATCCTGCGGGACGGCGCGGCGATGACCGTGGAGGTCACCATGGGAGCGCGGCGGGAGTAGCAGCGGGCCCAAGGCCAACGAGAAACCCACGGCGCCGAACTCGACGTCGTGGGTTATTTTTGCAGGTGGCGCGCCTGGCAGGACTCGAACCCGCAACCCCTGGGTCCGAAGCCCAGTGCTCTATCCATTGAGCTACAGGCGCAATTCCCTGGAGACTGAAAGGCTGACAGGTGGGGCGAGCAACGGGATTCGAACCCGTGATCTCCTGTGCCACAGACAGGCGCCTTCGACCACTTGGCTATGCTCGCCGCAGCGCTCCCGGGGCACTTTGCCGGGATACTATTTGAGGTTAGCATACATCATCAAATCGGACAATACACCGAGCCAGGCACAATTGAACGGCGTCGGGCGATTGGATAAAATTCCTGCATGCAGAGCCGGTAATATCTCGGCAATAGCATTTGGGGCAAACTGATTCCGGTCAGTATCTCGTAATCCCCTTGATCCTGAGAACTGATTCGGAGGACTTATGAAGCGCAAGATTTTCAGAATACTGCTGATGGCAGCCGTATTGGCCGCACTGGTCGGACTGCTGGCGTGCGGTGGCAGCGCAACGCCGCAGACGGCCGCTCCCGAACCGACGGCCGCTCCCGCTACGACTGCTGCTCCGGCCGCTCCGGCGGCCACCGCGCCCAGCGAAGCGCCAACCGCGACCACTGAAACGGCGATGGCCATGCCCGCGCCGACGGCTATGGGCGAAAGCTGCGCCCCGTCGGCTGACCTGACCTTCGACGACCGTCCGCCCCAAGGCGGCACCCTGGTCCGGCTCTTTGCGGATCCGCCCACGCTTGATCCGCACCTGATGGGCGACGTGACGTCCAGCGTCATCGGCGGCGAGGTCTTCGGCGGCCTGGTGACGCTGAGCCTGGACTACCAGCCGGTGCTGGACCTGGCGGAGACCTGTTCCATCAGCGAGGACGGCCTGGTTTACACCTTCGTCCTGCGCGAGAACGCCAAATTCCACGACGGGAAGCCCGTAACGGCGCAGGACGTCAAGTGGTCCATCGAGCGGGCGGCAGACCCGGATACCCTCTCCCACACTGCCGAGACCTACCTGGGCGATATCGTCGGGGCGAAGGAAAAACTGGATGGGACCGCCGACGAAGTTAGCGGCGTCCGGGTTGTGGATGACCGCACCATCGAATTCACCATCGACGCGCCAAAGTCGTACTTCCTGGCCAAACTGACCTACCCCACGGCCTACGTGGTCGACCAGGAACAGGTAAATGACGACGGAACCTGGCTGGAGGAGCCCAACGGCACGGGTCCCTTCAAACTGGCGACCTATGAGATTGGCGAACTGATCGTGCTGGAGCGGAACGAGAATTACCATCTGGGTCCGCCGCACATCGAGAGTGTGCAAATGATCCTCAGCGGCGGGTCCGCCATGATCATGTACGAGAACGACGAGATCCATCTGACGGGTGTAGGCCTGGACGACCTGCCGCGACTGCTGGATCCCAACGACGCGCTGCATCCGCAGCTGCACCGTTCGCCCCAGGACTTCGACGTGTTCTATATCGGCCTCAACGTAGCCGAGCCACCGTTTGACGACGCCAAAGTCCGCCAGGCGTTGAACTACGCCATTGACCTGCAAAGCATCGCTGAAAACGTGCTGGACGGCCGGGTGTCGCCGGCAACGGGAGTGATCCCTCCCGGGTTCCCGTCCTACACGGAAAACCTGCGCAGCTACCATTTCAACCCGGACCTGGCGCGGGAGCTGATGCAGGAGTCCAAGTACGGGGACGCGCTGGCGTCCGGGGATTTCCCACGCATCACTCTGACCATATCCGGCAGCTTCGGCGCGGCGATCCCGACCTATCTCGAAGTGATCTTGGAGCAGTGGCGCCAGGAGCTGGGGATTGAGGTTGAGATCCAGCAGACGGAATGGGCCACGTTCCTCCAGGACGTCAACGACAAGAAGTACCAGATGTTCTCCCTGGGCTGGATTGCGGACTACCCCGACCCGCAGAACTTCCTCGATGTGCTCCTGCACTCCGAAAGCCAGAGCAATCACACCAACTATGGCAACCCGGAGGTTGACCGTCTGCTGGAAGAAGCCCGAACGGAACGCGACCGGGCCCGAAGGTTCGAACTGTACAACCAGATCGAGCAGATGATCCTGGACGACGCCCCGTGGGTCTGGACCTGGTTCAGCGGAGAGGGTTACGCACTGATCAAGCCCGAAGTTTCGGACTACTTCCTCCTGCAGATGAGCATCCCGAAGTACCGCTACGTGTACTTCAACCAGTAACATCGCTGCGGATCGAAAAGTGGGGGCGAATGACCGTTCGCCCTCACCACTGTCAGAGCGAGGAACGGGCAGAAACAGATGGGAACATACGCGGTACGTCGGCTGTTATGGCTGCCCTTCCTGTTGATCATCGTCACGTTCGTGACCTTCGCCCTGCTCCGGGTCGGGCCCGGCGACCCGGTGCAGGTCTGGCTGGGCCAGCACCAGAACGATGAGGTACGGGAGCGACTGAGGGCGCAGCTTGGACTGGACGACCCGCTGGTCGTCCAGTATGTCCGCTACATTGAGGGCGTGGTCACGCGCCTGGACTTCGGAGAGAGTTTTCAATTCCGTGGCAAGTCCGTTGGCGAGCTGCTGGCCAAGCGGATTCCGGTATCGCTGCAGCTGAACTTGGCGGCCATCCTAATCACGCTGGGGATCGGCATCCCGGTGGGCCTTTTCGCCGCCCTGCGCCAGGGAACAGGCGTGGACAACGTGGTGGTTGCGATTGCTTTGGCCTTTCAATCGCTGCCGGTATTTATCACGGCTCCGGTCCTCCTCCTCGTGTTCGCCCTCTACCTGGACATCCTGCCTACCAGCGGATGGGATGGGTTCTTTTCGCCCAAAATCGTGCTGCCGGCGACGGTCATGGGAGTTCCCGGCATCGCGATCGTCGTCCGGCTGGTGCGGGCGAGCGTGCTGGACGTCTTGGGCCAGGACTACATACGAACCGCACGGGCTAAAGGGTTATCCGAGACCATCGTCCGCTGGAGGCACATTCTTCGGAACGCGATGATTCCGGTGGTCACCAGCTTCGGGTTCACCATAGCTGGCCTGGCGGGCGGAACGTTCATCGTGGAAATTTACTTCGGCATCCCAGGGGTCGGCTTCTTCACCATCAACTCCCTCTTCGCCAGGGATTACCCGGTTATCATGGCGTTCGCTATCATCTCCACCACGCTTTTCATGCTGGCCAATTTGATCGTCGACATGATGTATCCGATGTTGGACCCTCGGATCCGACTGGGGGCTGGAAATGTTGCCTGACCGCTCCGGCCCTCGGGAACACGATCACGGGCACGCGCAGCGCCAGGAAAGGGACCTGCAAGGTACCGACTGGTCAGCGAACGAGTTGGCCGTCGACCGGCGCCTGGAACTGGATGACCAGCCGGCCCGGGGACACAGCTACCTGAGCCTGTCGGTAAACCGGCTTTTCCGGAAGAAGCTGGCAGTGGTGTGCCTTTCCATCATCCTGGTGATGTACGTGGGAGCATTGCTTTCGCCGTTAATCACCCCCTATGAGTACACTGCCCAGGACCTGTCACAGAGCCGGGCCAAACCCAGTCTGGCGCATCCCTTCGGAGCGGACCGCCTGGGGCGGGACATGATGACCCGGGTGATCTATGGGCTGCGGACCACAGTAATCATCACCATCATCTCACTGCTCGGCGGCACCCTCGTTCTCGGCATCGTGCTGGGCTTGCTCAGCGGATACATGGGCAGGTGGGTCGACTCGGTGATCATGCGCACTGGCGAGGTCACGTCGTCGTTCCCCGACATCATACTCATCCTGATATTCGTGGCGGCGCTGAAACCGAGACTTGTGGGCGTGGTGCAGGGATTCGAAGACGCCACCGGGATCGACTGGATCCTGCGGTTGGGGATCCTGGACTACGCGATCATATCGTTTGCGCTGTCGATCTTCGGTTGGTTCGGCATGGCGCGGCTCGTGCGCGGACAGGTGCTGCAAGCCAGGGAGAGTCAATACACGGAGGCCGCGCTGGTGGCCGGGGCTTCGACGGCGCGGATTCTGCGCGTTCACGTCCTTCCCAACATCCTGAGCCCGCTGATCGTGTCCATTTCCGCCGGGTTGGCGGGAGTGGCCGGGTCCGAGTTGGTGCTGAGCTGGATAGGGATTGGGGTCCAGCCGCCCGTACCCAGCCTGGGACGGATGATGTTCGAGAATGGGAGCATCCAGGTGCTGCGCAACGAGCCTCACCTGCTGCTGTTCCCCATCGGCACCGTGACGCTGCTGTTCTTCTGCTTCAACATCCTGGGCGACGCCGTGAACGACGCCTTCAACCCGCGGGCGCGATAAGCGGTTCGCCGGGCTGGCGCTCGCCGGATTTCTTGCCCGGCAATAGGGCGTACCATATAATCGAACGCGCCCAACGCGCCGCCTACCCTGCGCGTATCCGGGTAAGGAGATAGAAGATGCCTGCTTCTTGGGAAGATAATATAGCTGCTTACGAAAAGATGAAGGACCACCTGGAAGATACGCACTTCCTCCATTGGGCGGTTTTCTACGATGGCGAACTGGTGGGCATCTACGATGATGGTCTGGAGGCTCGTCGGGAATCATGGACACGATTCCATCCCAACCCGTATCTCATCAGGCTGGTTGGCGAGTTCAACCTTGAAAAAAAGAGGCAGCACTTGGCCGCCGCAATAGAGCGTCGCGAGCGTCATGGCAAGGACTGATTCCGGGTACAACAACCCTTCTGACTTGATCCAGTACGGCCCAACCATTGATGTGCGGATTGGCTACGATCCCAACTATCAGCCAAGCCCGGGACGGCGAGCACAATTGCCTCCGGAGGTTTTGCCCGCTTTAGTGGATACCGGCGCACAGGAAAGTGCGCTCGATGTAGAATTGGCTGACTCGCTGAACCTGCCGGTTCTGGAACGCCGTCTAATCGCCGGGGCCGGCGGATTTTTCGAAACCACCGTATATCGGGCACAGATCTACATTCCAGAACTGGATTTCACCATCGACGGGCCTTTCGACAGCGCAGATCTGGCTGCCGGCGGGCAGCCGTATTACGCTTTGATCGGCCGTACTTTCCTGCGGCACTTCAACATGGCATACGAGGGACGGACCGGCAGTGTCATTATCAGCAACGACTGATGCGGTCTCCTGGCAATCGTGGGGCGCCGCTGCCTTCGCATCGGCCCAGGACAACGACCGGCCCATCCTGCTTTCTATCAACGCGGTGTGGTGCTATTGGTGCCATGAGATGGATTCCAGCGCCTACGCAGACCCCGACGTCATTGAATTCATCAACACCCACTTCACGCCCGTGCGCGTTGACACCGACCATCGTCCGGACGTCAACGCCCGTTACAACGTGGGCGGCTGGCCGACCACCTCGTTCCTGACTCCACACGGCGGCTTCATGGCAGGGGCGACCTACCTGCCGCCCGACCAGCTCCTCGCCATGCTGGACGAAGTGCGTCGGGCGTATGCAGAACGCAAGCCCGAACTCTACGAGCAAGGCAACGATATCCTGCGCCAACGCCGCGAACATGCGGGCCGCGTTTCTGCCGGGCGCGACCCCGACGCTGGCGTAGTGGACACCATCTCGCGCCGCGTCGCCGGAACCTACGATGCCATCAACGGCGGGTTCGGTCTGGAGCCAAAGTTCCCGTCCACGCCCATGCTGCGCCTGCTGCTGCACCGGTACCGCACCACGGGAGAACCGTTCTTCCGTGTGATGCTCGAAAAAAGCCTGGACGCGATCATCGGCAGCGATCTGCGTGACCGGATCGACGGCGGGTTTTTCCGCTTCACTACCGGCGGCGACTGGACGCAGGCGCAATACGAAAAAATGGCCGAGGACAATATCGCCCTGGCCGGCGTCCTGATGAACGCAGGCATCATCCTGGAACGAGCGGACTACCTGCACGTGGCCGGCGAGACCGTCGACTACATCTACGGCACGCTGTACGACCGGTCAGCGAAGGGCCTGCGGGGAAGCCAGGGCGCGCACTCCGAATATTACGCGGGCTCACCCCAGGAGCGATCACAATCGGCAGCGCCAGCGGTTGACCCGTTCTGCTACACGTCGGCCACCGCCCAAGCGGTTTCGCTGCTGCTGGGCGCGGCATGGAAACTGGGACGGCCCGAGTTGTCCGGAACGGCCGCTGACCTGCTGGACGGGTTGGTCGACGCATCCGAAAACGGCAACTTGCCACACGCCTACGCCGCCTCCGGCGCGCTGCCTCAGTACGAGGGAGACCTGCTCGTCGACTGGGCCAATTTCCTGGTGGCCGTATTGGACGGGTACGACGCCTTGCCCAGCGGGTCGGAGCGCTACTTGTCAGCAGCTCAACGGGCGGCGCAAATTCTGCTGGACAGGTTCCTGGACGGCGCGCACGGCGGGTTCTGGGACGTGGAATCGGGGCAGGAACGGCTTGGCTATCTGCACGCCCGCGAGAAGCCTCTGGCGGAAAACACACGAGCCGCGGTTGGAATGATGCGACTGCATCACGCCACTCTGGATGACCGGTATCGCCAGACCGCCCGCCACACCCTGAGCGCGTACGTTGACGCCAACCGCGACTATGGCGAACTCGCCGCAGACTACGCGGTGGCGGTCGACCAATACCTCCATCCGGTGGTGGAAGTAACGGTGGAAGGTTCGCCGGGGACTGCCAGTGCCGACGCCATGCTGTCGGCCGCGATGAAACTGAACGACCCGCACTTGCTCATCCGGTTGGCTCCCGCATCTATTGAAAATGCGCTGGCTCAGGCCCACGTTTGCCTTGACACCGTTTGTTACCCGCCGGTTACGGATCCCGCAGAACTGGCGGTCTTCGTCGCGGAGGGTGGCGCCGTTGCCGAAAGCCCGTTCCAAAACGTGCTTGACCTGCTGGGCTGACCCGGCGAAAAAGCTCACCAATCTTCCCAGGAGTTGACACCCTGAAAACCCAAGACTGCGGCGAGTTGCGCGCCGCCCACGATGGCACCATCACGACGCTGTCCGGCTGGGTAAGCCGCCGGCGGGACCACGGCGGGATCATATTCATCGACCTGCGGGACCGCTCCGGATACGTGCAAGTGGTACTCAATCCGGAGCATTTGCCGGCGGAGGACTACGTGACCGCCGAACGCCTGCGCTCGGAATGGTGCATTGAAGTCACCGGCGCCGTTCGTCTCCGGCCCGCAGGTTCGGAAAACCCGGCGTTGCCCACCGGCGAGGTGGAGGTGATGGTGGAAGGGCTGACGGTGTTGAACCAGTCGCTCACGCCGCCCTTCTACATCACGGATGACGTAGACGCCGACGAGAGTCTGCGGCTACGGTACCGTTACCTGGACCTGCGGCGGCCGAAGATGCAGGACAACCTGCGCCTGCGTCACCAGGCGGTGAAGTACATCCGGGATTACCTGGACGATCATGGCTTCCTGGAGATCGAAACGCCGATACTGATCAAAAGCACGCCCGAAGGAGCACGGGACTACCTGGTTCCCAGCCGGACGCATCCGGGCAATTTCTACGCGCTGCCTCAATCCCCGCAACAATTGAAACAGTTGTTGATGGTGAGCGGTGTGGAACGGTATTTCCAGATCGCCCGATGCTTCCGGGACGAGGACCTGCGCGCCGACCGCCAACCCGAGTTCACCCAGCTTGACTTGGAGATGAGCTTCGTCGAAGAAGAGGACGTGCTGGGCTTGATCGAGGGCCTGTACGCCGGGCTGGTGCGGGAGTTGACCCCGCAATTCAAGGTCAAGACTCCGTTCCAGCGTCTTTCATACGCGGATGCCATGGCGCGGTTCGGAAGCGACAAGCCGGATCTCCGTTACGGCCTGGAAATGGCCGACGTGAGCGTTCTTGCCGCCGAGACGGAGTTCCGCGTGTTCCACGGCATCCTGGACCGGGGCGGCATCATCAAGGCGATGGCCGTGCCGGGCCAGGGCGGCCTCACCGGATCGGACATGCGCCGCATGGAAGAGACGGCGAAAGAGTTCGGCGCGGCCGGAATGAGCCACGTGAGGCTGACGGGAGATGGCTCCCTGGATTCCTTGACCGATGACGACGCATTGTTGTCTCCCGGCCTCCGTATGCCCGCCGAGTGGGTGCGCCGGCTGGCGGAACGATCGGGAGCGCAGCGTGGAGACCTGGTATTGCTGATGGCCGGCCCGGCCCGCCTGGCGAACCAGTGGCTGGCGGCAATGCGGAGCCACCTGGCCGCGCAGATGGAACTGGCCGATCCGGCGACGCTGTCGTTCGCCTTCGTGACCGATTTTCCCCTGTTCGAGTGGGACGACGACTCTGGTAGATGGGACTCGGCGCACCATCCCTTCACCGCGCCCGCGCCCGGGTGCGAAGCCATGCTGGACGGGGAGGACTTTTCATCCATCCCTTCACGAGCCTACGACCTGGTTTGCAACGGTTCCGAGTTGGCCAGCGGGAGCATACGCATCCATCGCCGCGACCTGCAGGAAAAGGTATTCAGCATCCTGGGTTACTCTCCGGATCAGATCGCCGAGCGGTTCGGGCACATACTGGAAGCGTTCGACTACGGCGCGCCGCCCCACGGGGGAATCGCCCCGGGCATCGACCGGCTGGTGGCGATATTGGCTGGCGCTGACTCACTGCGCGAAGTGATCGCGTTCCCCAAGACCCAGAGCGGGTCGGACCTCCTGTTCGGCGCGCCTTCGGAAGTGGACGCGGGGCAACTGCGCGACCTGTCGATTCGCGTGGTGGAATAGTGTTCGCCGGGCAGACTTCACACGAACCGGCCGCGAAGGTACCGACTCCACCGTCCGCAAGGGAGGACAACCGATGAGCGAGTTCAACTACGAAGGGCTCTTCGCCGAACGGGCCCCGATCACCACCCGGGGCGCGAACCGGCACGCCAGGTACGATTTTGCGGTCGCCTACCCTGATCCGGACACGCTGCCGCTGACCGGCCTCGTCGACGCGCTGAGCGTCGCGCTGGAGCGGGAAGGCCGTGATTTGGCCTACTATCCGGTGTCCGCCGGATATCCGCCGCTGCGTGAGCTCGTGGCGGACAAGCTGCGCCGCGACCGGCAGATGGAAGTCACTGCCGACGACATCGTCCTGACGTCCGGTTCCGGTGAAGCCATCAACATGCTGATCCAGGCCATGACCGACCCGGGCGACGTGCTCCTGACCGAAGAATACGTCTATCTCGGGACGATGCGTCAAATGCGGTTGTGGAGCGCCAACGTAGTGGGCGTCAAGTGCGACGACGACGGGATCATACCGGAGGCGTTGGACGAGACCATCAGGGCACAGCACGCGGCGGGCCGCCGGGTCAAGTTCCTGTACACCATCCCCACTTTCCAGAACCCCCTGGGATGGACCGCCACTCTGGAGCGGCGGCAACGCATGCTGGAAGTCTGCCAGAGCCACGGTGTGCCCATTCTGGAGGACGACTGTTATGTTGACCTGCGATTCGAGGGCGAGGACGTGACATCCATCAGCAGCCTGGATGACAGCGGGAGCGTCCTGTACGTGGGATCAATGTCCAAGATCATCGCTCCCGGCGTGCGCATGGGCTACCTGGTGGCGCCGGAAATTGTGCGGGAGCGCGCGCTGAGCTTCAAATCCGGTGGCGTCAACCAGTTCGCCGCCCTGGCGATTGAGGAGTACCTGCGCAATCACATGTACGACCACATCGACGAGGAAAACCAGGCGCTGCGGGCCAAGCGGGACGCCATGCTGGCCGCTCTTGGCGAGCACTTCGGAAACCGCGCCACCTGGTCCAAGCCCGAGGGCGGATTGTACCTGTGGTTGACGATGCCGGAGGGCACGGATCTGGCCGCGTTCCAAGAGCAATCATTCAACGAAGGCGTCGGATACTACAATGGCGCGATGTTCTCGCCCGAGGGCAACGGCACAAACATGGCGCGCTTGTGCTTCGGGCATCCGACGGCGCAAACCGTATCCGATGGAATCGCGGAGCTGGCGGCGATTTTCGAGCGCAACGGGATATTCGCCGGCTGATGCCAACGAGGGCCGGCACTGCCGGCTGGCACAGGAAAAACAGAGGCGGGTGTGAACCCGCCCCTGAACTTTGACGATGTAGAACGGCTAATCGTCGTCGCCGGACGCCACCGGCTGGGCGGCCGGCTGGTGTCCGTTGGTGCGGATGGCAAACCGGGCCACGAGGTCGCCAATGCTCTGTCGGAAGCCGGAGTATTCCAGCTCGCCGTAAGGCAGCATTGCAGCGCCGGACCAACCCTGGGAGCGCATCGCGATGCCCTTTTCCTGGGCCAGTTGGCGAGTGTAGTCCCAGGCCGGGTTGTCGAAGAAGTCCGTCGAGGACTCGGCGAACTTGCCTTCGGAGTTGATGCTGAAGCCCACGCACGAAACCAGCGGCAGGCAGTACATGCCCGTCACCGCGGTGTTGATGGGCACCGGCATCAGCGGCATGACGTGGGAACCTCGCGCGTCCCCGCCGATGTAATGGGCCTTGGTGTACGGCGAAATCAGTTCCTCGGGAGCCGGGAAGATTCCCTGGTTCCGCACCACGGCGACCGGGTCGTCCTTGCCAGTGTAGCTGCCCGCGATGTTGTGCAGCCGCGTCGCCGAAATCGCCGCAGCGGTCTGACCGGAGTAGCGCGAGGTCACGCTCTCGATGGCGAAACGCTCGTTGTCGCGTAGGAGGACTGTGATCCGGTAGTAGTCCTCGGGGGCGTTCAGCGAGATGATGCTGTCGCCGTCAGTGTTGTCCATGTCGATGATGTTGAACGTGAAGCCCTCGCCCAGGCGGGGGAGCATCAGGCCGGCACAGTACATGGGGTCGGCGAAACCCAGGAACGTCGGGAGGTTGTAAGCGCCCGGGCCACACTTGTCGGCGGCGAGGACGAAGAAAGACTCCGCCGGGCGTATGGGGTTGGTCTTGATCGGGTCATGGTCGAACGTGATCTCCGCCACGGCGGGTCCGGCGCCGCGGATATTGCCCGACGGGGCGTCGACGAGAAGGTCCTGACCCGCGCCGTACAGCCCGTACTGACGCGCGATCTCGGTTGCTTCCAGGAAAGAATTCCAGGCGAACTGGTGGACCGCTTCGTCATTGTCACCACGGGTATGAGTGGTGGTGATGCAGATGTCGTCGCCGGTGTGTCCCACGTAGGCGTCGATGAGCAAGCCGTCGCGCATGGCTCGGTCCGTGGCCGAGCGTACTGCGTCCATCATGCGATCCGACGGTTTGGTGTGACCACCAATCGAACCAACGTCCGCCTTGAGCACAGAGATGGTCAAATCCATGTGAGTGTTCCTCCCACGCGAGGGCCACCGGGACCTGCGTCCGGCGCCAAATAATACCTTTTGAAACCGAATAATTGCGCTTGCACGATAGCATCCCGCACGCGAAACTGTCAATTTGAAACTCGTTGGCCGGCGCACCTTTGCCCGTCGCGTGCGGGTTCAGTCTGACAGGTTTCAGGCACGGCGGACGAAGTGGTGAGCGGAAGAGAACTGCGGTCATTAGATCTGGGCATCACGTTATCCGCGTTTTCCACCGAGACGGGAGCGCAGATTGTCGGTCAAAGCGATTCCAAAGACAGGATCACGTTAAGCCGACCGCATCCTCTCGCGCGTACCCAGTTTTGCCCGTGTTGTCATTGCGAGCGAGCGCGGCAATCTCGTCAAGGCAACGAACGCCGCCACGGGAACGAGATCGCCGCGTCGCTGCGCTCCTCGCGATGACAAACTGGGTGCGCGTGAGCCCATGTCCCGGTTTGCCGCCAACGCAGCAATCCGGCTATAATAGGAACAACGCCGGAAGAACACGGGTGCAAATGAGTATCATCCTTCAAATATTGTCACTGCTGTTCGTGGTGCTCTGGACCGCCAGACTCGCGCGCAACAAAGGCAGAAACGCTTTGGTCTGGGGTGGTGTAGCGGCGATCCCGGTGGTGGGTCTGCTTGACATTTTCCCCGAGTGGATCACGGTGCTGTGCATGTTGCCAATGCTGGCGTTGGTATTCATGCCCACTCGGCGGCCGGTCGCCCCCGATGGCGGGCAGGACGGTATGACCGCATGTCCCCGATGTCAACACGCCCATGAAGCCGGACCGACCTTCTGCACCAACTGTGGTTGGGAACTGACCCGTCCTTATGCCACGACAGACCCAGCCGCCGCCGCGACTGAAACGCCCGAGTCGGCTAATGCCCACGGGGTTGGCCATGGGGCCCGCGTCGATGCCGACGAACAGCGCGCGCCGGCATCCGATGCGCCCTCGGGGCAGCCAGCTGCAGAACCCGTGATGGCGTCACAACAGGTTGGCGAATCCGAGGCCGCAGCGGCGCAGACAACGTCACCCGATTCCGAACCGGCGCCGGCATTTTCAATGGCGCCGCTGTCCATCACCCGACCCCTAACCGCGGCCGGCATGACCGAGTTGGGGCTGTCGCTGTTCAACCAGGGAAGAGTGCGCGAGGCGGTGGACCAATTCACCAAGGCTATCGCCCTGGATCCTCGTTACCGGGAAGCGTGGGCAAATCGCGCCCGGGCCTATACCGAGCTCGGGCTGAGCGAGAAAGCCGCCGCCGACCGCCAGCAGCTGGAAGCGATCTGATCACCCGGCGTTTCACACCGCCATGATGTGGTAGCCGGCGTCCACCGGGAGAACGGTTCCGGTCACGCCGCTGGAAAGATCACTGCAGAGGAACAGCGCCGTCTGCGCCACCTCGTCCGCGGTGATATTGCGCCCCAGGGGAGCCTTCTCAGCGTGGGCGCGCCGCATGTCCAGAAAGCCACTGATACCACGGGCCGCCAGGGTGTCCACCGGGCCGGCCGATATTGCGTTGACCCGGATGTTGTCGCTCCCGTATTCATAGGCCAGTTGGCGTACTTCATGCTCTAGCGCCGCCTTGGCGGTCCCCATCACGTTGTAGCCCGGATAGACGCGGCTGGAAGCGTGGAATGTCATGGCGATGACGCTGCCGCCATCGGTCATCAGCGGCGCCGCGTGGCGAACCATGGGCAGCAGGGTGAAGGCGCTGATTTCCAGCGCCATGCGGAAACCGTCGCGTCCGGTGTCGGCGAGACGGCCGGCGAGGTCATCCCGGTTAGCGAAGGCGATGCTGTGCACGAGGATGGACAACGAGCCCATCTGGTCACCGATGGCATCAAACACCGATTGGATCTGGCCGTCGTCAGCAGCGTCGCACTCTACGAGGACCGGATCGTCCAGCGTCTCGGCCAGCCGGGCTACACGACTCCGCAACCGCTCGTTCTGGTAGGTGAGGGCGATGCGCGCGCCGGCGCCGGCCAGAGTGCGGGCGATGGCCCAGGCGATGCTGCGGTCGTTGGCGACACCAAAAATGACCGCATTGCGGCCAGTCAAATCTATCGGGAACACGGAGTTACCTCGTCACATCCGGAATATGGGAAACGCGGTCGGCGCGTTGTCAGTGGCGAAAGTCCGGAGCGACCTGCTCCAGGAACACCTGCATCTGCTCTTCCTGGCGATAGGTGGCGAAGCGCACAATCACCTGGTCCGCGCCGGCCTCGGCGTAGGCGTGGATGCGTTCCCGAACGCGCTCCGCGTCGCCGAAGGGTCCCCAGCGGTCGCCCCAGATATTTGCGCCGTAGTAACCCAGCAGCCAGTCCTCCGCCTCCGCTTCCGCCCGGGACACGTCCTCATCAAGGTTGACGGTGAGGTACATCACCGTGGACAGCGCATCCGGGTCCCGTTCGTACTCAGCGCAGTAGCCGCGCACGGTATCCCGGAGGTCGACGAGTTCCTCGGGCGTCGCCGAGATTGAGATAGCGCCGTCGGCCAGGCGAGCGGCCCGCCGGGCCTGGCGCTCCCTCTGGGCGCCCTGGCCGTCGCCGCGGCCATGCCAGTGGACTCCCAGGTACACGGGAACGCCGTCAGGCTGAACGGGCGTGGGTTCCATGATCACGTCGTCCATCTGGAAATGACGGCCGTCGTAAGAGAAGGGCTTGCCCGTTCCCAGGCCCTTGACCACCTCAAGCATTTCCTCGAGCCGCCGGGCGCGAGTGCGCTGCGGCACGTCGGCGTTCTGCCATTCCGCCTGCTGCATCCCGTTGAACGCTCCGCCGACGCCGACGCCGAGCTGCAACCGTCCGCTGGAGATGAGGTCCACGGTGCCCATCATCTGGGCCAACAGGACCGGATGGCGCAGCGCCATTAGCATCACCGCCGTCCCGAGGCGCACTCGGCTGGTGCGCGCGGCGATGGCCGCCAGGGTGGTCATGGCTTCCAGCCGAGGTTTTGCGGTGAGGCTGTCGCCGACCCACACGGAATCCATGCCCGCTTCCTCGGCCCAGGTTGCCAGGCGGAGCACGGCTTCGGCGTCGGTGGGCTTGCGATCGGCCAGTAGCAGGCCCCGCGTGGGCAGGAGGCAACCCAATTGAACGTTGGAGGCCATAGGTCAGCGGATCTCCAGGCTGGTGAGGTTCAGGGATTTGGGCTCGCGGCCCAGCAGGCGCGTGAGCAGGCCCGGCTCCATGTGTTCGTACTCTTCGATGTCGGAGCCGTCGTCCAGATCGAAGCCCATGCCCTGACTGTAGTAGAAGGCCACGGAGACGCCCATGCGCGCGGCGGTGCCCACGTGCTTGCGGAAGCTGTTGTTGCCGAGTTCCGGACGGAAATACGGTATCAGGTCGTAGGGAACCAGGATCGCGTTGGTCCCTCCGTCCCGGCGCGCCGGGGATAGCGTGATGTTGTGCTGGTGTTCGGCGCTGCGGATCAGCTGATGGATGTCGCCCGGCCTGATGAAGGGCAGGTCACCCGGCAGATACAGGGCCGACACCCCCCGCAGGCGAGCGCTTTCGAAGGACTTGGTTATGGTGTCATTGAGGTTCCGGCCCAGGTCTTCCATCCAATTGGCGCCGAGAGTGCGCGCCATGTTCCGTATGCGGTCATCGCCACCTACCACCCAGAAGGGATCGACGCCGGCGCCGCGGATGGCCAGTAGGACACGTCGGAACATGCCCATCGTCAGGTCAGCGCGATCTTCGGGACCCATGACCCGGGACAGCCTGGTCTTGCACTGCGACAGCGGCTTCATGGGCACCACCGGGACTACGGTGGGATTGGCCTGATCGGGCGATTCGGTCATGATCTTCGGTTCTCCAAGTCTGCCGCCAACGCGAGCACGCGTTCGGCGAGCTGAACCTTGTCTTCGTTGGTCTGCATGATCGTGGGCATGACCGCCGCCTCGACCCCTTCGGCCGCGACGGCATCCGCCAAGTTCGCGTCCTGCGAGTCGAGCACCAACACGTCGCAGATTTCCCGGTATTCCCGCGCCACGCCAACCACGGACACGTCCGCTCCCAGTTCCTGCATGATCTTGCCGGCCGGGCCACGAACGGCCGTCCCGCCAACGATGGGGCTGACCGCCACGCGCGGGGCTCCGTGGCCCGCAATCGCGTCGCGCACGCCCGGGATCGCCAGGATAGGCGCCACGCTGAGGAAGGGATTGGACGGACAGATGACGATCGCGGTCGCAGCATCCAGCGCGGCGGCAAACCCGGGTGAAGGCCGCGCGTCGGCCGATCCAACGTAACTGATCGACTTCACCACGGGATCGGCGCGTCTTTTGACGAAGTATTCCTGCATTGAGAGGGTGCCGGCGTCGGTATCAAGTACCGTTCGCACGGGCTGATCGCTCATGGGGATGATGGGGTGTTCAATCCCCAAATTCGCAGTCACTTGTGCGGTTACCTGGCTCAAGGAGGATCCCTGGGCGAGCAGTTCAGTGCGTCGGATGTGCATGGCGAAATCGCGGCTGCCAAGGTTAAACCAGGTATCGGCGCCTAACCGATTCAACATCTGCAACGTTTCGAAAGTGTCGCCATCGATGCCCCAACCGGTTTCGGGATTATACAGGCCGGAGAGGGTGTAGGTCATCGTGTCCAAGTCCGGAGACACATGCAGACCGTGGAACTGCTCATCGTCGCCGGTATTGACGACGATGGCCAGTCGCTCGGGTGGGAGGATTCTGGACAGACCCAGCGCCAGCTTGGCTCCGCCAACGCCGCCGGCGAGGGCGAGCACCAGCCCGGTGGTTGAAGTGGTCACCGGCTAGACCGTCTGCTGCACCGTGTTCCGCTCCCGTTGAGCGCGGGGATGCTCGAAGCGGTAGGAATCCATCTGCACCAATTGGTTGTAGGAGCCGAAAATCTCCTCCACGTTGTCGCCCACCAGATCCAGCGGATCCAGCGCTTCGTCGGAATCGCTGTACACGCGACGGATACCATAGGTGGTGAAACGCTCGGCCGGTGTCCGCCCGGCCTCACGGATCATGGCGCGAAATTCGGAGGGCCGCATCAACTGCCCGTGCATGGCTCCCGCCGACGTGGAGATGCTCTCGTTGATCAGGGTGCCGCCCAGATCGTTGA
This sequence comes from Chloroflexota bacterium, assembly GCA_028873965.1. GTDB lineage: Bacteria > Chloroflexota > Dehalococcoidia > Lucifugimonadales > UBA3495 > Bin87. The sequence continues at coordinate 32,670 of JAPPMU010000059.1, read as the reverse complement.
CACCGGCGGTGAGCAGCAACTGGGACATCCGGCTGCCCTCCTTCACCCAGGAGGCCTGGATGTTGGGGATCCAGTTGTTGAGCATGATCCGAGCGATCGCGTGCACCTTGATGACGTCCATGCCCGTCGGGCCGGAGCGGACGTCTTGGACAGTGCCCTTGAGGTACATGGGGGCCTCGGATGCCACGAAACTCAGCGGTACGAACTCGGTAAACCCACCCGTCTGCTGTTGGATGTCGCGCAACAGGGCGATGTGGCGCACTATCTGGGCGTTGGTTTCCCGGTGCCCGAACATCACCGTGGAGGTTGTCGGGATACCCAGATCGTGGGCGTTGGTGATCACCTCGATCCACTGGTCAACGGTAATGCGGCCGGGGGAGATAATGTCGCGCAACTCCTGGTCCAGGACCTCGGCGGAGGTTCCGGGCAGGCTGCCCACGCCCGCGTCCTTCAGCCCCTGCAGGTACTCCCGGATGGTGCACTTGGACCGGATGGAACCGTAAAGCACTTCCTCCGGGGAGAACCCATGGACGTGCATGTCCGGCAGTTCTTCCGTGATAGCTTCGCACAGGCGGATGTAGAGGTCGCCTTCCATCTGGGGAGGCAGGCCGGCCTGGACACAAACCTCGGTGGCTCCGTAATCCTGGGCCTCTTTGGCGCGGCGTATGATCTCGTTCACCGGCAGGAAATAGCCTTCTTCTTCCCGAAAATCTCGGCTGAAGGCACAGAAGCCGCAACGCTTGATGCACACGTTGGTGAAGTTGATGTTACGGTTGACCACGTAGGTCACCAGATCGCCGACCGAACGGCGCCGCAGCTCGTCGGCCACCATGGTCATGGCGGTGAACTCCGGGCCGGCAGTGGCGAATAGTGTGTCGGCCTGCTCTACGGAGATGTCGCCGCCGGCCAGCGCGTGTTCCAGGACGGACGCCACGTCCGGGTTCAGCGAATTGATCAGGGCAACCAGGGTTGCCGGGGCGTCACGGTCAGTTGCTGTGGACATAGCGTCGGATTCCCCCTTTCACGTATCCGGACTCGTCGGTGAGTCGCAGCAGTTTTTCTTTGAGAGGCGATGGCAACGGCCAGCGGGAGCCGTTAGCGAAGTATTCCGGATAAACCGGCAGCCGGGGTCGCAATTCGTAACCGGCCTCGCGGGTTCGGCGTTCCAGTTCCGAGAGTTGCGGCCACGGAGCTTCGGGATTGACGTAGTCTATGGTAAGCGGCGACACGCCGCCCCAGTCGTTGATGCCAGCAGCGATATAACGCTCGTAGTCCTCGCTGAGGTTGGGCGGCACCTGAATGTTTACCCGTTCGCCGAGGATGAGCCGAGCGACGGCGGTGGTCCACATGAGTTCGTCAGGCTCCGCGTCGGGAGTGCCGGCCATGGGCGTATCCGCCTTGGCGCGGAAGTTCTGGATGATGACTTCCTGGATGTGCCCGAAGCGTTGATGCAGGCGACGAATGTCCAGCAGCGACTCCACGCGCTCCCGTCGGGTTTCCCCAATGCCGATGAGGATCCCGGTGGTGAATGGGATGCCCAGTTCGCCGGCCAGTTCCATGGTCCGGAGCCGGACCCGGGGACGCTTGCTGGGAGCGAACTCGTGCGGCCCGCCGGGTTCGTAGAGACGCGCGCTGGAGCTCTCCAGCATGATCCCGATGGACGGGTTGGTGGGCTGCAGGGCCTCCAGCTCGCGGCGGCTCATGGTGCCGGGATTGCCGTGGGGCAGCAGGTCCGTATCCTCGAATACGGTGCGGCACATGTGCGCCAGGTACTCGTGGGTGGTCCGGTAACCCCGCCCGGAAAGCCATTCCGCTGCTTCAGGATATCGTTGCTCGGGTCGCTCACCCAGGGTGAACAGGGCTTCGGTGCAGCCGAGGCGCTGGCCGGAGCGGGCAACGGACAGCACTTCATCAACGGTAAGATACAGGCCGTCCGATTCCTCCGGCGATTGTCGGAAGGTGCAGTACCCGCAGAAATCGCGACAGAGGCGCGTCAGCGGTATGAACACCTTCGGCGAGAAGGTGATCACGCGGCCACGGCCACGGTCACGCGATTCGGAGGCCGCGGCGCAGAGATCCGCCACGAACTCCGCGTCGCTGGGCACCAGCGCAATGGCTTCCTCGTCGGACAACCAAGCCCCAGCCGCCACGCGCTCCAGAGTGGGCGAACGGGAGGTGGATGGATGGGCAGCTAAACCAGGGGGCACGTGAGTCGTCCGCAGGGTGGTTCGATGAAATCCCGATCAATTGTAAGCAGCGACCAATGCGGATTCAAGACAAATGATTATGGCGAAAATTTTACGCAGCATGTTATGTCAATAATGATGCAATCCATGCGCCCGACGTCCGTCGCGCGCCTTCAAGTTTTCCTGCGTTATGTCAATCATCGAACAATTGCCCCTGACGGGACGGGTCGACTCCAGAACCGGCCCACGGCCAGCCCAAGTGCTCATAGGCCAGGCGGGTGGCGATGCGGCCCCGGGGGGTTCGTTCCAGAAACCCCTGCTGCAGCAGGAACGGCTCAAGCACCTCCATCACGGTGCTGGCGTCCTCGCTCATGGACGCGGATAGCGTGTCCAGGCCCACCGGCCCACCGTCGAACTTCTCGATGATGCTGGACAGCAGCCGGTGATCCGTTTCGTCCAGCCCGCGGGCATCGACCCCGAGGCGGTCCAGGGACTCGCGAGCCACGGGGCCGGTGACGCGGTTATTCGCCCGAACCAGGGCGTAGTCGCGGGCGCGCCGCAACAGCCGGTTGCCGATGCGGGGCGTGCCGCGTGAGCGAACGGCTACCTCGCGCAGACCTTCTTCTTCTGACTCGATTCCCATGATGCGCGCTGAGCGGTTCACCACGGTTTCCATGTCATCGTCAGAGTAGTAGTCGAGCCGGAACACGGAACCGAACCGGGTGCGCAACGGGGCGCTCACCAGGGAGTAACGGGTCGTGGCCCCAACCAGCGTGAATGGATTGATACGCAGGTTGATGCTGCGCGCCGACAACCCCTTGCCCACCACCCACGAAAGGAAAAATTCCTCCATCGCCGAGTACATCACTTCTTCGACAGCGCGGTTCAACCGATGGATCTCGTCGATGAAAAGAATGTCGTTGGGCTGAAGAGCGGTCAGGATGGATGCGATGTCGCTGGCTCGCTCGATGGCCGGGCCCGAAGTTACCTTGATGGTGGAACCCATCTCTTGGGCAATGATGTTGGCCAGGGTGGTCTTTCCCAGGCCGGGCGGGCCGTAGATGATCACGTGATCCAGGGGCTCGCCGCGCATCCGCGCCGCCTCCATGGCGATACTCAGGTTTTCCCGCACCTGCGGCTGCCCGACGAAGTCCCCGAGCCGGGCCGGCCGCAGCCGAACGTCCTGCTCGCCTTCATCTCCCTGGGTAGCCGCGGAAATGGGACGCGCCTCGGCGTCGAGGGTGCCGTCCGGCTTCTGTGCGGTGGTCATAACAACATTCTAGGGGCCGCGCCATTCGGGGGTCAACCGCGCCGGCGGCGCGGTTGAGCCTTTCGGTTCTCCCTTCTCCGTCATTCCGGCGAAAGCCGGAATCCAGAGTCCTCTGCTGCAAAGACCTTCTGGGTTCCCGCTTTCGCGGGCACGGCGGGATGAGGATTTTGAAAACCGAAATACCCTGACAATGGCAAGAGTTCGGTTGACGATGCGGAGCCGCCCTTGCTACACTTCAATCGCAATGGGCGGTTAGCTCAGTTGGTTAGAGTACTTGCTCGACACGCAAGAGGTCAGTGGTTCGAGTCCACTACCGCCCACCATCGGCTCAAAAGTGGCGGCCTCCTCTCGGAGGCCGCCGATGCATTTAATCCCGGTGCGCTAGTTCGCCACGCCGGGGGACCACTTGTAGATGTTGGCCAGCGCCCCGCCCATGAGAACGGCCCGATCCGCGTCCGACAGGGTGTCCGTGAGGCGGAAGGCCTCGACGCCCTGCTCATAGTTCAGCAGGTTGACGGCGCGGGTCCAGTCGGTGCCCCAGAGGCAGCGTTCCAGGCCGAAGGCATCGAAAATCCGGTGCAGGGGTTCCCAGATGTCGGGATAGGGGAAAGGCTCGTGGGCCAGCGTGCCGGCGCCGGAGATCTTGATGGCGACGTTGTCGCACTCCGCCAGGGCCAGCACGTTGGGCAGGTCAGCCCAGGGCTCCGGCGGAGCCGGCGGCTCGAACGGTTGCGCCAGCCCGAGGTGGTCGACGATGAGCTGCGTATCAGGATTCCGGCGCGCCAGTTCCCGCATCAACGGCAGCTTGCCGGAGCACATGAGGTTGACGGGAACGCCGGCCCGGCCGCCAGCGGCGATGATCTGGTTCACGCCGGGATGGTCGGCCTCGTAATCCACGTCGCGCAGCATGATGCGCGCGCCGACTACACCGGGCCGGCCGGTCCATTCCGCCATCTCCTCGTCGATTGACGGCGATTCGGGATCGAAAGGCCGGACCAAACCGAACTTGTTGGGGTGCTGATCGTAAACCTCCAAGGCGTAACTGGCGTCGTAGCGGTACATGGCAAACGGGGAAATCAGGATCGCGCCGTCGACGCCGACGGCATCCATGGCGGTGACCATATCGTCCCCGGTTGCCTGATCCGGGCCCTGCAGGTAGCCGGCCCAGGGACGCGCAGGTGTGTTGAGTTCGTAGCAGTGTACCTGGCAGTCGATGGTCAGGTTGGAGTCGGCCATCATGTCCTCCTTACGGAATGAGGGGATTGGACGCGGTACGGATGGTTGCGTGGTCAGTGGGACTGGGCTTCGTTGCTGAGCATCCAGTTGACGCCGAAGCGGTCGGTGCACATGCCGAAATAGGCCCCCCAGAACATATCCTGGGGCTGCATTGCGGCATTGCCGCCGTCGGCCAGGGCCGCGAACACACGGTCGGTCTCCTCGCGGCTGTCAGTGGAGATGCTGATGGAGAAATTATTGCCGGAGGTGGGAGGCGGCCCGAAGGCGGAACAGGAATCGCTGCCCATGAGCACGCCGCCGCCAACGGGCAGGGACACGTGCATGATGCGGGTTTTCTCGTGATCCGGCAGGGGCGGCATATGGTCGGGTCCTTCGGCGAAGGTCAGCAGGATGCCGAACTCGCCGCCGAACACGGAACGGTAGAACTCGAAAGCCTCGCGGCAATTGTCGTTGAAGTGGAGGTACGTATTCAGATTCATCGGTTGCTCCGGTTGCACCGGCATTTCCGGATAGGACGGCACGAGGGCTGGCTATTCGTCGTCGGGGTGGGTGGTGATGAATCGCCCGGCGCGGACCGGGTCAACGTGCGGCGCGCGTACCTCGACGCCCGCCTGCTCCTCTTGCAGCAGCACGGTGATGCTGCTGTCCGACTCCGCCCAGCCGCGGTTCATGGCCTGCAACGCGATCTGCTCGGCCAGCGTGGACATGGGCATCGGCACGTCGTACTCCCGCGCCAACTCCGTCGCCAGCGAGATGTCCTTGTACGCCAGGTTCAGCGCGAAACTTGCCGGCTCAAACTCCCCGCGGAACATCGTCCGCACCAATCCCTCGTGCAGCACCCGCATACGGCCGAGAGAACCGCGGCGGATGCACTCCCAGAGCGCCTCGGGCTCGACGCCGGCTTTCACGCCCAAGGTCAGTCCTTCGGCGATGGCCTGCCGCACGCTGTGGCCAATCATGTTGTGCACCAGCTTCGCCACGCTCCCCGCCCCAATCTCGCCCGCGTAGAACACCTTGTCCCCAAAGGCGTCCAGTATCGGCTTCACCCGATCAAACACCTCCCGGTCTCCACCCACCATCACCGCCAGGTTTCCCGACGCCGCCCCCGTCTTCCCCCCGCTCACCGGCGCGTCCAGCACGTGACAACCCTTGGCCCGAAACTGCGGCTCGATCTCCCGAATCAGCGTCGGCCGGCTCGACGACAGGTCGATGTACACGCTCCCCGGACGGATCCCTTCCAGCACTCCCGAAGCGCCCGTCGAAACCGCCTCCACCTCGTAGGGACCCGGCAGCGACGTGAACGTCACGTCGCTGGCCTCCGCCACCTCCGCCGGCGTGTTGGCGAGACGCGCTCCGCCCTCCAGCAGAGGCAACGCGGCTTCCTCGCGCAAATCGTAAACGATCATCGGGTAGCCGGCTCGCTGAATGTTGGCCGACATCCCACCGCCCATGTTCCCCAAGCCAATGAATCCTACTGTTTCCATAGCGTTCTCTTGCTCCATCGATCAAGTTGACATCGGAAGTATAGCGCACCTCGCCCGCTCCCACGGCAGCGACCCGGTTGAACGGGATCCTGTGTGTTGCCGGGCCGGGATGCTTGCGATACACTCTCTCCAGTTATGGTGATTGAACCAAACGCCAAATGCTGACCCCAACAGACGTAGCGACAATCGGTGGCGATGGCAACGGCGACCCCGTTGACGGCCACCGGTTCGTTTTGGATCGCATTCCCGTCATAGCAGACTATCTGGGGTTTGAGGCGTACCTGGTGGGCGGTCCGGTGCGTGATCGCCTGCTGGGAGTTACAACTACGGACCTTGACATTGCCGTAGTCGGCGACGCTGTCATCGTAGCCGAGAAGTTGGCTTCCGACATCAACGGGCGGCTGACGGTGCATCAGAGATTCGGTACCGCCACCGTCACCGCCGGGGCGCTCACAATTGACCTGGTCACCGCGCGGCGAGAAACCTACAGCTCGCCCGGCGCTCTGCCCGACGTGGAACGGGGCGAGATTGCAGATGACCTGGCGCGGCGGGATTTCACCATCAATGCCATGGCGATGCCGTTGCCGGCCTCCGTTGGCGAACTGGTGGATCCCCATCAGGGACAGGCCGACCTGGAATCTGGCCTTATTCGGGTGATCCACGCGGGAAGTTTTCGTGACGATCCCACCAGGATCCTCCGCGCTGTGCGGTACGCCGCGCGGTTTGGTTTCACCATCGAGCCGGATACGGCGACCCTGATGTCGCAGGCTTTGGCCGCCCGAGCATTTTCGACGCTCACGGGCGATCGCGTGCGCCACGAGCTGGAGCGCACGTTCCAGGAATCTGATCCGGCAGCGCCGTTGAGATTGGCCGGCGATTGCGGTGTCATGACGGCAATCCATCCGGCCCTGACCGCCAGCCATCTGCCGGACGTTGGGGAGACGGTTACACCCTTGGCATGGCTGGCGGCGCTGGTGTGGCCCCTGAACGCAGACGAAGGCGCCGCCTTGACCGCCAGGCTCAACGCGCCATCGGATTGGGCGCGCGTGATCGCCGATACGGCTCGTATCCGCGCGTTAGCTTCGTCGATTGGCGACGCGGCCAAACCCTCGGATGTGTGCGCCCTCCTGGACGGCATGGCGCCGGACGCCCTGAAAGGGGCAATAATGATGGCAGCAGGCAGCCCGATTGCGGACCAGATCGGGCGCTACCTGTCCGAGTGGTGGTCAGTGGCGCCCCGGCTCAGGGGTCACGATCTGTTGGCGTTGGGGGTTCCGGCCGGCCCCGAAATGGGAGCGGCCTTGCGCGAATTGCGCCGGGCGCGCCTGGACGGCGAGACGCATTCCGTCCAGGACGAACAGGAATTGGTCCGGAATTGGGCGCAAGTCTCGGATAGAACCACGCGTTAATTTCCGCCAATGGCGGATTGCAGGGAGGCAGTGCAGTGGCAACCATATTCCAGGTATCAGGTCCGGTTTACTGTGTAGTATGCAACGACGAACTCGACGGACCGCATCGGTCCACCTGCCAGATGTGCGGCGGCCCGTTCCATCAGCCGTGGTCGCCCGACAGCGACGCTCCGCGCTGTGGGAGGGCCGCGAGCCATGATGAAACCTTGGCCGTCGTGTTCCTGTGCAAGGACTGCTACAGGAACCGGCGTCCCCCGTCGCAGTGACGGAACAAGGAGGCTAAGCCAACCATGAAAGCCGTTTACATCGAAGCCCACGGAGACGTCGGGGTCCTGCAGTACGGAGACCGCCCTGACCCTTCACCCGGCCCGTCGGACGTAGTGGTCCGGGTCGGCGCCAGCGCGCTGAACCGGCTGGACATCTTCACGCGAGAGGGCCAGCGGGGCCTGGAGCGGGAATTCCCGCCGCCGCTGATCCTGGGCGGCGACACGGCCGGCGAGGTGGTGGCTACCGGCAACGCCGTGAGCACGCTGACCGCCGGCGACCGCGTGGTGGTCAACCCCAGGTTGGCCTGCGGTGTCTGCCAGTGGTGCGGCTCCGGTCGGGATGACCTGTGCCGCCGCAGCCGATTCCTGGGAACGGCCATGGACGGCAGCTACGCCGAATTGGTCGTGGTGCCGGAGGTCAACGCCTACAAGCTGGACGGCGGCGTGTCCTTTGCGGACGCCGCGGCGATCCCGACGACCTACCTGCCGGTGTGGAACATGGCGGTGCGGCGGGCTGCCCTGCAACCCTGGGAGACGGCACTGGTATTCTCGGCGTCGGCCGGTGTTGGCGCGGCGGCGATCCAGGTGTTCAAGAACGTGGTGGGCGCGACGGTGATCGCCACCACCAGCACGCCGGAGAAGGCGGAACTGGCCCGGAACCTGGGCGCGGACCACGTGATCAATTACAACGAGGAGGACATCACCCAGCGAGTCCGGGAAATCACCGGCGGGGCCGGCGTGGATCTCCTGGTAGACCATGTGGGCGCGGACGTCTGGGCACACGGCTTCCGCGCGCTGCGTCCCGGAGGACGGTATTGCATCTGCGGCGCGACCAGCGGGCTGCGGGCCGAATTGCACCTGGGCCTGCTGTTCAGCCGGCAAATCGAAATCTACGGAGGCTACATGGGCTCCCGCGAGGACATGCGCCAGATCGTGGCCAGCCTCAACCGCGGCGTCATCAAGCCGGCCATCCACCGCACCTACCCGTTGGCCAACGCCGCCGACGCGCACACCGACATGGAAGCCACCAACTTCTTCGGCAAGCTGATACTGGAGCCGTGATACAGCTCCCGAAATCCTTCCCGCGCCCCACACCATCGTTCCCGCGCCCCACACCATCGTTCCCGCCGCCACCTCGTCGTTCCCGCCGCCACCTCGTCGTTCCCGCCGCCACCTCGTCGTTCCCGCGAAAGCGGGAACCCAGGACCTCACGGCATGAAACTACCCTGCGTGTACATCCTTGCCAGCAAACGCAACGGTACTCTGTACATCGGCGTAACCTCCGATCTGATTCGACGGGTTTGGCAGCACAGGGAGGGCTTGTCGGAAGGATTTGCCAAGCAATACGGGACACATACGCTGGTGTGGTATGAAAGCCACGAGACTATGGAGAGTGCAATCGCCCGGGAAAAAGCGCTCAAAAAATGGCGACGAGTCTGGAAGCTGTAACTGATCGAACGGGAGAATCCGCAATGGCATGATTTGTACTACGACCTCTGGTAAGGTTGGTCAGACTAGGCGAATCGCGTCTATGCGGAGGTCCTGGGTTCCTGCGAAAGCGGGAACGACGGTGGTAGGGCGGGAACGGCGCGGTGAGTGGGGTGGGAACGACGGCTACGGACGGACCTGATTAGCCGGGGAGATGGGTCAGCCGGCGGGTTCCCGTCCGGTCAGCTGCCCGAACAGGGCGGAAAGCCAGCTTCTTTGTCGAGCCGCTTCCGGTTCTTCCTCCACCGGGTTGCCCACGACAACCATCGTTCCGGCGATCATGTCGTATATCGAGCGTCGCCGTTCCCGGTCAATGAGGACGCTGAAAATGGACAGCACGTCCAGGATGCGCAGGAACTCTATGTAGCCGTTGACCAGTTGCAGAACGCTCCGCACGGCCTTTTGCCAGGTGCGCATCCGCCGGCCCGTTCGAGCGTCAACGATGTGGGCGCCCGCCGCCATGTGCCCCAGGGAGCGACCCCAGGTGAAATAGAACACGCCATACATGCCGTTGGCCATGACGTAGGGCACGTAATAGGTATCAATAGCGTCCACGTGCATGTCCAGGCCGGCGTCGAAGCCGAAGGTGTAGCGCACGAAATGCCACACGCTCACGTCGGGCCCGCTGAGGAACAGGAAAATCGCCCGCAACACGAACAACATGAAGCTGCTGGGGATACCGCCGTAGATGGCGGTGAATCCCCGCTCCCATACCGTCAATGGGCGCAGTTCCGGGGACTCGCCGGGCAAGGTTATGCAGTGCTCAAAAGTTGCCGCACCGTGTCAACCGCGTCGTCCAGGGCGACCATTTCCGCATCCTCTGCGGTGCGGCCGCGCATCTCCACCACCGATTGGCGCAAGTTGCGCGGGCTGACAACCAGGCGGACCGGCAGACCGATGAGATCGGCGTCGTTGAACTTGACCCCGGCCGCGGCGTCGGTGCGGTCGTCGAACAGCACCTCAACGCCGGCAGCCCACAGGCGGTCGTACAGGTCGGTGGCGGCTCCGGCCACGGCTTCGTCGGACATGTTCAGGCCGACCAGGTGCACGTCATACGGTGCGATCGGCGGGGGAAAGACGATACCCCGTTCGTCGTGGTTCTGTTCGATGGCCGCCGCGAGAATCCTGCTCACGCCTATGCCATAGCAACCCATGGTGATCGGCTGCTGTTCCCCGTCTGAGTCCAGGTAGTATGCGCCCAACGCTTCGCTGAAAAAGGTGCCGAGCTTGAAAATGTGTCCGACCTCAACGCCACGGGTGAATTCCAGTTGACCGCCGCAGTCGGCGCACCGGTGGCCCGGTTCGGTGAGGGCGATGTCGATGACCAGGTCGGCGTCGAAATCGCGGGGGTAGTTGGCGTTTCGGTAATGAGTGTCAGGCTTGTTGGCGCCGACCACAAAGTTGCCGCCGTTGGTGATGGACTCGTCGGCGACACGTCGGATGTTGCTGATGCCGATGGCCGAGGCTGAGCCGGCGACGATACCGGCGGCAGCGACCTCAGCGTCTTCGGCCAGGCGCAGCTCGTTACAATGTAGGGCGTTCTTGAGCTTGACCTCGTTGACCTCAAGATCCCCTCTGATGGTGACGAACACCACCTCGCCGTCGGCAGCGTAGAAGACGGCTTTCAGGGTCTGTATCTCTTCGACGCTCAGGAACTCGCAAAGCGAGGCGATGGTCCTCATGCCCGGGGTGCTGACTTCTTCCAGCGGCAGTTGGTCCGGCACCGGCTGGTCCGGATATACGCCGGCGGCTTTTTCGGCGTTGGCCGCGTACCCGCACGACGGGCAGGTGATCACCGTGTCCTCGCCCGTGTCGGTAGGGAGCAGGAACTCGTGGGAGTCCTTGCCGCCGATGGCGCCGCTGTCGGCCTCGGCCATCACCACCGGGATGCTGCAACGGCGAAACACGTTGCGGTACGCCTGTGCCATGGCCTGATAGGATACGTCAAGACCCTCATCGCCGGCGTCGAAGGAGTAGGCATCCTTCATGGTGAACTCGCGAACGCGAACCAGACCGGCACGGGGCCGGGGCTCGTCCCGGAACTTGGTCTGCATCTGGTACAGGATCACCGGCAGGTCTCGGTAGCTCTGGACATTCCCCTTGACGATGTTGGTGACCACCTCCTCGTGGGTGGGCGCCAGCGCCAGGGGCCGGCCCCGCCGGTCTTCCAGCGAGAACATGTTATCGCCAAAAGCGGCGGCGCGGCCCGACTGCTCCCACAATTCCATGGGCTGCAGGGCCGGCATGCGCAGTTCCTGGCTGCCCGCCGCGTCCATTTCTTCGCGGACGATCTGCTCGATCTTCTGCATGGAGCGCCAGGCCAGGGGCAGGTAGGCGTAGATGCCGGCGGCGACCTGCTGGATGAGGCCGGCCCGCAGCATCAGGCGGTGGCTGGCGGTTTCAGCCTCGGGCGGGTCGTCGCGGAGGGTGCGGGTGACGAGACGGGAGATGCGCATCAGGGTGGCGTTCCTTCGGTTGACCAGGGGTTGATGAGTTCTATGCCGCAGTCGGTGAAATCGCTGACGTTGCGGGTGGCTATGGCCATGCCCGTCGAGCGAGCGATGGCCGCGATTTGGCAGTCTTGCAGGCTGATTGGACGCCCACGCCGGCGACGGCTGGCATATATCTCAGCGTAAATTTTGGCGGCGGCGCTGTCGAAAGGCAAAATGCGGTCTTCAAAATACCCGTCAAGCAGATAATATGTTTGTAGAGCCACCGCATCGCGCCGCCGTCCAAGCGGCATGACGGCTAGCCCGTAACGCATTTCCGCTTCGGTTACGGCAGTAGTGAACATCTCATGAACGTGTTGGCGATCCCGCCAGGCGAGAACCGCCGGATGCGCGCGAGGCTCGCCGATTTCAGACGCCACATTGGTATCGACTATTGTCGCCATCTTCCTCGTCAAGCCAATAATATCGGGCAACCGGGTCGGGATTCTCACTGCGCGGTCGGACTTCTATACCGAAACCAAGGTCCTTGAACAGTTCGTTGATAGCCACACCCCAGCGCTTCGGCTGCGGCAGTCGGGCCGGCTTCTCCAACGCAAAGCGCAGGACGTTCAATGCTTCTTCTTCTACCGAGCAATCGTTGGCAAGAGCCCGGATGCGGAGCTCTTCGGCCAATTCCTCGTCAGGGGTAGGTATCGGATTGTTCTTTTCCCATTCGTCATCGTCCTCCGCGAAAATCCACTGCATTGGCTCACCCGTGCTCCGCGGCGGGATTATGATATCAACAATGCCGAGAGGCTTGAACCGCTCGCGGATAGCCAGAGCCCAGTCTTTAGGCGGCGGCACATGGATGCCATGCTCCACCAGCGCAAACCGCAGGAGGTGCAGCGCCTCTTCCTCCGACGAACATTCGTTGCCGGCAGCACGGGCGCGCAGGCGCACCGCCGTTTCCTCGTCTAGGTCGTCCAGATTTATGCTGACCATCGCGGCACCTCCGTCCGAGGCATCAACTCATTTTAGCACGGCCGGTGGTGTGGTCATTTGGGATGACGCGACCGCCAATCAGCCAATCGTTCCGCCGCAGCGTCAATGTCACTCTGCTGGCCCGGCTTGTTGCCGCCACCGAGGACTAGCACCGATATTGGCGATAGTTTGGCATAGTAAATCCGCAGACCGGAGACCAAGCGACGCTCGAACAAGTCAGGGGCGTGCAGCGGTTTATGGTCGCCGAAGTTGCCATTTTGCATTTGGACGATGGCATCCCTCAAGCGTCTTTGACTAGTCCGGTCGAGTTGTATCAACCAATCTATGTATAGCGTCTGCCCCCGCATATCGCTGTAGTAACTGACCTGCCAAGCATTAGACGACGCTACATCATTTGTCAGATCTCTTTGCCTATGGCTGGAACTAGGGTGAAAACTATGTGCTAGCGATTGTTCTCGCAATCTGTGCTCAAGGTCTTTCACTAGTATTTTTAATTGTTCATTTTCATTGATTGCTTGGTCAGCTATCTCCAAGTATTGATTGTTTTCTGATTGCAAACGCTCGACTTCTACCTGTTGTCGCTGTCGTTCCACCGTTTTCCCAACTCTTTCCCGAACATCATAGAAGATACGGAGTGATTTGGGGGATAGAAAGGAATCCACACCACACTCAAGAGCCAAGTCGTAATCCTCTCTTGCCCCGTCATAATCCTCTAGGGCGGTCTTGGCGACGCCCCGATTGAAGTAGGCTCTCCCATCGTCAGGGTTTAGGGCAATGGACCGACCGTAATCGACAACCGCCCCTTCATAATCGCCTTGCTCGCCTCTGATGATGCCCCGGTTATTGTAGGCCAATGCATCGTCAGGGTTCAGTGTAATGGCCTCGTCGTAATCGGCAATAGCGTCTACATAGTTGCCTTTCTCGGCCTTGGCGTTGCCCCGGTTGTTGTAAGCATTTGCCCAGTTGGGGTCAAGCGCAATGGCACGGTCGCAATCTACAATCGCCCCGTCATGGTCTCCTTGCCAGGTCTTGGCAACTCCCCGTTTGTCGTAAGCACACACGTGATCGGGGTCAAGAGCGATGGCACAATCACAATCGGTAATCGCCCCACTGTATTCCCTTCTCTGAATCTTAGCACTACTTCGGTTGCAGTAAGCAGTACTCAGGTTGAAAAAAACTTCCGAATAATCAGGGTTAAGCGCAATGGCACAACTATAGTCCGCTATCGCCCCATCGTAATCGTCTTGTTTCGATTTGGTATTGCCTCGGTTGTTGTGCACGTAAGGACTGTTTGAGTTTAGTAGGAGGCTGTGGTCGAAATCTGCCAGTGCTCCTTCGTAATCGCCTTGCGCGTCCTTGGCAATGCCGCGATTGTTGTAAAGGTAGGCTTCGCCAGGACTTAAGGCGATGGCTTCGTCGAAATCGGCGACTGCCCCGCTATAATCTCCCTTGTTAGTTCTTACGTCGCCTCGGCCGGCGTAGGCACGTGCAATGCTTCTCTTGTTGAGACGTGCAGTAGCAATCTCACGGTCGACCTCAATTGCCCGCTCGTAATCCGCAATTGCACCGTCATAATCGCCGGCGTCAATTTTGGCTTTACCGGCCTTGACCCGGGACGCCGCTTCAATCCGGTCGGCATCCCTGCTAGGTTGATTAGGCGCATTGCGCATAGGGTTGGCGCGGTTGGCTCCCTTGTGTTTACCCTTTTGCTTGCGTTCTCTACGACTTGGCTTTGGCATAGGTTTCTTTACCCCATCGCATTCACGCCCGGCATTCCCAGCCGGAACTGCCCCAGGTTGTCGTAGGCGCTGGTGTTGACCATGAAGTGCTGGGCCGCCGCGTTGATGTCGCGCATGCAGCGTTGCAGGACGCGATCGTTGTAGATGGCGTTGCCGCCGCCGTAGCGGAAGGCTGTGGTAGCCACCCGGCAAGCCACGTCGGTGGCGTAGGCGCAGGCTCCGCGCAGGCGCAGCTGACGCTCGAGATCCGGCCGTTCTCCGCGCAGGCAGAACTCCCAGGCTTCGCCCAGCGCCTCACGGCACAGGGCGCGGGCGGCGCGCAGTTCCTGGTCGCAGCGACCGAGGTCGTGCTGCAAAGCACCACGCTGGGAGATGGTGGAGGTGAGGTAGCCGCGGCTGTACGATCCGGCTTGTGCGGCGATTTCGTCCAAAGCACGTCGCGCCACTCCCAGGGCGAACGCCGCGTGGTCGGGTGTGACGAAACCCGGACGGCCCAGCCAGAACTGCGGCCCGCCCCGACGCGGGTCAGTAGTGATGAGGTCGAAGGCCAATTCTTCAGGCACGAAATGGTCTTCGAGCACGAAGTCGCGGCTGCCGGTTCCCTTGAGGCCCATTACCTGCCAGTTGTCCACGAATCGCACGGCTGCAATCGGAGCGCCCATCACCATGTGCTCAGGGCCCGGTGTGCCATCGCGGACAATTCGGAATCCCGCCAGGAGCCAAGACGAGTGTGCCGAGCCGCTGGCAAAGGGCCACCGACCGCTGACCCGCCAGCCACCGTCCACCGGGGTCGCAACTCCGCGCGTGATCAGGGCTCCGGAGGCGATGGGCATACCGTCGCCGGCGAACACGCGCTTTACGCCCGCGTCCGGGAGGAATGCGCCTAAAAACGCGGCGCTGGTGCTGTTGATGAAGGCGCACCATCCGGCCGATGGGTTGATGTACGAAAGTTCGTCGCAGAGCTCAAGATAAAGATGCGGATCCACATCCGGGCCCCCCAGTTCCCGCGGAACCTTCAGCGACAGCAGGCCCTCGCGGTACAGCGCCACCACCGACGACCACGACAGCCTTTCACCGGCGTCGTTGTCCTCGGCGTCGGCTTCCAGGGTGGGACGGATGCGCGCGATGGCGTCGACCAGGTGGCGGCGCAGCGTTTCCCGTTCGGTGGGCAGGTGCGGTATGCCCAGGTCCTCCAGGGCGGCAACGTCAAAGGGGGCGATAGCCTCGGCTGCGGCGGTGGTCATACGGCGGCCTCTTTGGGTTCGAGCGCGCCGAGTTCGTCATCAACGCCATAACCGGCAACGGCTCCGGCGCGACCTTCCAGGCCGGCTTGGGCAACAGCCCGGTCGTCGTGGACGGCCACGTTGATCGGATCTAGCGCGATGACGCGGTCGTAGTCGGCGATGGCGCCGGCGTAATCTCCCTGTTCCGCTTTGGCTACGCCCCGGTTGTGGTAGATGTCCGCGTCGTCCGGGTCCAGCGCGATGGCGTGGTCAAAGTCGGCAACTGCGCCGGCGTAGTCTCCCTGCCCATCTTTAGCGATGCCGCGGCTGTGATAAGCGTCGGGGTTGTCCGGTTCCAGGGTGATGGCGCGGTCAAAGTTGGCGATAGCCTCGGCGTAATCGCAGGCATCCATTTTGTAGGTGCCGAACCTGAAGAAGTAAGCGGCGTCGCGCGGGGCATCGGCCCGGGCAGATTGGAGAGCCTGGATCTTGTCCTCGGAGAGGCCGAAATGGTC
This sequence comes from Chloroflexota bacterium, assembly GCA_028873965.1. GTDB lineage: Bacteria > Chloroflexota > Dehalococcoidia > Lucifugimonadales > UBA3495 > Bin87. The sequence continues at coordinate 16,423 of JAPPMU010000059.1, read as the reverse complement.
GCGCAACATATGCCGGGCAATCTTACGGTCTTCGTCGTTGCCGTCCAGTAGTTCTACTGCCGTTTCATGCCACATCTTGGCAAATTCGGGGTCCTCTTGAACCCGTTTCCGGCAATCATCGTCATGATTGGTAAGCGTCATAGTTTTCGCTCCCTATGCATAGTCATCGCGGAGACGGCGGGCTCTTGAAATGTCCCCACGCTGTTGACCAGCCTTGTCACCCCCGATCAGCATCATCACAACATTGCTGCCTCGCCGGCAGAAATACAATCGAATTCCGCCTCCTCTCCCCGTCAGGCGACGCTCGAAGACGCCAGGAACGCCGGCCAGAGGCTTGTAGTCTCCCCAGTTACCATCAACCATGCGGGAGAGGGCCGAAGCGACGCGCCTAATGGCTGATGGGTCAAGACTATTCAACCATTCATTGAACTCAGGGGTACGCCGGATTTCGTACATACGCTATCCGGCTTTGACCGGCGTCTTCTCGATCTCCTCCATCAGCGCGGCCAGCATTTCGTCTTCCGAGACCACCCGTATCTTTTCGCCCTTGCGGAAGATAATGGCGCGCCCCGCGCCGGCAGCGATGCCCACGTCGGCGTCCTTGGCTTCGCCGGGGCCGTTGACCTCGCAGCCCATGACCGCGACCTTGATGTTCTTGTCGGTCTTCTTGAGCAGGTCGTCGACGTCGTTGGCCAGCTTGCGGATGTCCACGTCGGCCCGGCCGCAACTGGGGCAGGCCACCATGGTCGTCCCCTTGTCCCGTAGGTTCAGCGATTTCAGGATCTCATATCCCGCGATCACCTCCTCCACGCTGTCGTCGCTCAACGACACGCGGATCGTGTCGCCGATGCCTTCGTACAGCAGCACACCGAGACCAACGGCGGTGCGGATGGAGCCCGACTTGGCCGTTCCGGCCTCTGTGATCCCCAGGTGCAGCGGGTAGGGAACCATTTCGCCCAGACGGCGGTAGGCCTCGACGGTCGTGGGCACGTCAAACGCCTTCATGGAGATCTTAATCTGATCGAAATCCTGCTCCTCCAGCAGGCTCACCTCCCAGAGAGCGGTGGCGACCATGTGGTCGACGATGCTGTAATCTCCGGCCTGGGCTTCGCCGGCCTTGGGCAGTCGGTTGACCAGGTCCATGTGGCGGGAGAACCCACGGGTCCGACCAATGCCGCCCACGGGTGGCAGGCTGCCAAAGTTGACGCCGATGCGAATGGGAATGTCGCGCTCCTTAGCTGCGGCGACGACCTGGCGCACCTGGTCCTCGTTGCGCAGGTTGCCGGGATTGAGGCGCAGGCAGTCGATGCCGCCGGCGGCGCACTCCAGCGCCAGTTGATAGTGAAAATGGATGTCGGCGATCAGCGGGATGCTGATCTGCTTCTTGATCTCCGCCATGGCCTTCGCGGCTTCCATGTCGGGCACCGCGGAGCGGATGATCTCGCACCCGGCCTCTTCAAGTTGGTGGATCTGCCGGACGGTGGCCTTGACGTCGCGGGTGTCCGTCTTGGTCATTGACTGAACGGTGATGTCGGCGCCCCCACCAACCTTGACTCCGCCGACGTACACCGGTTTCGTAACCCTGCGCTGGTTCACAGTCATCTTCGTCACCGCCGTTTGGGGATAGAGGTGTGGCGAACTCAAAAATCCGAACTTATGGCTGGCAATCATACACGATTGCTCGACGCCGATGCCACTGCGCGGCTATTCTACGTTTGCCCCGCGCAACGGTTCCGGGGTGAATGCCGGATGTGGGAACGCGAACCGAAAACGACGTTGCTGTATAATGTTGGCATCAGCGTGAGGCCGGTGTAACGGTGGGTTCCGGCGCGGATGAAGGTATCAGCTCGACAGAATCGGGCATCAGGCAGGTGAAAGCGTGCGCGACGTTATTCAGGAAGCGGTAAGTCAGTTGGAATCAGGCAATCCGTGCGTGCTGGCCACGGTGGTGCGCACCAAAGGCTCCACGCCGCAGAAAGCCGGCGCGATGCTGCTGGTGCGGGACGACGGCACCGCCGTCGGGACGCTGGGCGGCGGCTGCGTCGAAGGGGACATCTGGTTCGCGGCGCGGGAGATTCTGCGCAACCAGGGCGGCCCGGAGTTCAAGGACTATTACTTGAATGAGGACATCGCAGCCCGCGACGGCTTGGTCTGCGGCGGCACGATGTACTTCTACCTCGAGCCCTTCTGGGAGACGAACGACTTTTCGGACATCGGCTCGGAGTTGCTGGGCGCGTACGATGGGGCAGAGCCGGCTGCCCTGGCTACGGTAGTGAGATCCGAAGGCGATACGGCGCGTCTCGGAGCCAAGCTGCTGCTGCGGTCCGACGGGTCAATAGCGGGTGGCATCGGCACGGTCGAGCTGGACGAAATCGCGCTGGAAGCCGCGGGCCGCGTCGCCGCTGTCGGCGCCAACGAATCGGTGACCATCGACGACCAGACCGAGTTGTTCGTGGAGGGTTTCACCACCCCGCCGACGCTGGTGATGGTGGGTGGTGGACACGTGGGGAAGGCCACCGCGGACCTGGCGCATCAACTGGGTTATCGTGTGTACATCATCGACGACCGCGAGGATTTCTCGAACCCCGAGCGTTTCCCCTACGCGGAAGAGACTATCGTCACGCCTTACACCAACTGGGCCGACCACTTGGACATCAACGTGAACAGTTTCATCGTGGTGGCGTCCCGGGGGCACTGGTTCGACGACGTGGCGCTGGAGTCGGCGTTGACCACCAAGGCCCGATACATCGGCCTGTTGGGCAGCCGACGCAAGACGCTCATGATCTACCAGCGGCTATTGCAGGAGGGCGTCCCTCGTGAGCGACTGGCGGAAGTCCGTGCGCCCATCGGGCTGGACATCGGCGCCCTGGAGCCGGAAGAGTTGGCCGTGAGCATAATGTCGGAGATCATCATGGCCCGACGGGGCGGCAAGGGCAGCCCGATGACCATGGACGATTGGTACCTGGAACGCGCCGAACGCCGAGCCAATCGGGCGATGGGTGCCACCGCGGACTGACCCCGACCCGCAGGCCGGCGACGTGTGGTCGATCAACGTTTTGCCGCAGGGGAATGACCCGGTGTCGACCACTGGTTATCGCCGTCGCAACGGGTTTTCCTGATGACCGCCCAGCACGGGTTCACGTCCGCCATCCTGCTGGCCGCCGGGGTTTCGCGGCGCATGGGAACGCTGAAAGCGCTGCTGGATTGGCAGGGCCGTTCCCTGATCATCCATCAGATCGTTTCGTTGCGGGAGGCCGGGGCCGACGAGGTGATCGTCGTGCTGGGGCACCGGGCCGACGAGTTGCAGGCGAGGATCGGCGTCAACCGGGAGGTGTACGACCTCGGCCGGGTGCGGTGCGTGACCAACGAGGACTACGCCCAGGGCAAGACCACTTCCATCAAGACGGGTCTGTGGGCCCTGGGTCCATCCCCCGACCCCGACGCGGCAATCCTGATGCTGAACGTCGACCAGCCGCGCTCGGTAGGAATCATCCAACAAACCCTGGCCGCCCATCGCAACGGGAATGACAGTCTCATCACCATCCCAACTTACCAGGGCAAGGGCGGGCACCCCATCATCGTGAGTCGCCGGCTGTACGGGGAACTCATCGCCATCGACGAGCAAACCCAGGGGATGAGGGCGATCACTGAGCGGCATCGCGACTGCACGCAGCGGGTGGAGCTGGGCGCCGCCGAATTGCTCTGGGACGTCAACACGCCGGAGCAGTACCAAGCCGCGCTGAGAGCATCGGGAGCGGGATAATCGACCCTGTGATTGAGGACGCTGCGTATTACTGGAGCAAAACTAAACCGGGGCCCGATAAACAGTCAGGCCCCGGTTGCTGGTTCTCCCTTCGTCCCGCCGCCAAGGATGCGACGGTCTGACGGGTCTCGACCCTGTCAGCGGCCACCCAGCATCGTCATGCCGTCGCGGTTCCACCGACAGGGCTCTTACAGGGGAAATGCCAGCTATGGTTCAACTCTATCAGCGTAACCACTTCTAACCTCCTGCGCTGACGATGGTCTGGCCATCGGGTTTTCGGCGGGTGGGAGTTCCCTGTACCCCCAGCACCTTGAATACATAGTATATGCGACCAAGATGCTTGTCAACCCCAAATCCGATAATTAATATCAGCGTTTCGTCTGACCAACGCAACTGCGTCCAAATCGTCTAAACTACGCCGAAACAGTTTCAGCATCGGAGAGACGGCAGGAATGAGCGCAGCCAATGGGAAGGGCAACCGACCGCAAGCAACCGCGCCGAGCGTTTACGGCGAGGGCGGAGTGACCATCATCGGCATGATCGGCGTGGTACGCGAATCCGAGGCCAATCGGGGCGCCACTTTGAGCCTGTTCGGCGGCGGGATCAATCCCGGCGCGGAAGTCCCCTCCGGCGTAGACCCGGACTACATCCTGGACTTCGCCCGCACCCACGAGGAGGCGGGGTTCGACATGGTGTTGACCGGCTACTCTTCCTCCACGCCGGACGGATTCGAAGTGGCGGGCTACGCTGCGGCGCACACCGAACGGCTCGGATACCTGATTGCGCACCGGCCCGGCTTCGTCGCGCCCACACTGGCAGCCAGGAAGGCTGCCACGCTGGACCAGCTCACCAACGGGCGCATTGCCCTGCACGTAATCACCGGAGGCAACGACATCGAGCAGCGGCAGGACGGCGACTGGCTGGATCACGACTCGCGGTATCGGCGCACCGACGAATATCTGGACGTGATGCGGCGCATCTGGACGGAGACGGAACCGTTCGATCACGACGGTGAGTTCTATCACCTGCAGGCCGCCTACAGCCAGGCCCGCTGCCGGCAGTACCCCCACGTGCCGCTGTTTTTCGGCGGAGCCTCGGAAGCCGCGCTGGATGCCGCCAGCCGGCGCGCGGACCTTTTCGCGCTGTGGGGCGAGCCCCGGGCTTCCATCGCCGAACGCATCGCGGACGTGCGCCAGCGAGTATCGGCGGCCGGCCGCGACCCAGCGGACATGCGGTTCAGCCTTTCGGCGCGACCCATCCTCGCCGAAACCGAGGAGAAGGCCTGGCAAAGGGCGGAAGAGATCCTGGGGCGAGTACAGCAGGCTACGGCGGGCCGGGTCACGCCTGGTGTACCCACCCGGCCGCAATCAGAAGGCGCTTGGCGCCTGCTTCGCTTCGCGGCCGAGGGGAACGTGCACGACGAACGGCTCTGGATGCCCATCGCGGCGGCCAGCGGGGCCTCGGGCAGCACCACGTGCCTGGTCGGCACGCCGCAGCAGGTGGCGGACGCCCTCCTGGCGTATTACGACCTGGGATGCAGCGCGTTCATCATTCGGGGATTTGACCCGCTGGCGGATGCCGCCGATTACGGAAGGGAATTGATCCCCCTGGTGAGGGAAGGAGTCGCCCAGCGCCGCAAAGCCGCCGTTTGACATCGCGTTTGCCCGGGGCGGAACACCGGAACCGGGCTATATGCGGGTGCGTATCTGATACCATACGCGCCACCGCAGTATCGGGAGGCCACATATGGTCGATTATGCATCCCTTTTCTCCAGCAATTTGCCGAGGTCAGTAGCATCGCCGCCCGGGGCGGGCGACACCGTCAAGTATATTTTTTCGATCACCAACGCGGTCCCCGAGGTCGTGGATGCCGACGAGTATCTGGCTGCCATACGGACCGGTTTGGAAACCAGCGGGGGCGCGTCGCTGGCAGGATACCCGCCTCCTGGCGGACACGTCGGCCTGCGGGAGATGATCGCCGAACGCCTGGAGGCCAATCGCGGCTACGCGGTTGCTCCCGACGATGTGTTCATCTCGGACGGAGCCGGCGGCGCCATTGCCATTGTCCTGGAGTCGTTCATCAACCCGGGGGACGCCGTTTTGGTGGAGGAATTCACCTACATGGGCAGTCTGCGGATGATGATGGAGCGGGGCGCGGAGCCAATACATGTCCCTTGCGACGACGATGGGATGCTGCCCGACGCCTTGGAAAACGCGCTGTCGTTGCTGGAGCAGTCGGGACGCCGGGCGAAGTTCGTATGGACGATTCCGGTGTACCAGAACCCCCTGGGTTTCACCGTGTCCGAGGGGCGACGGCGCGCGATCCTGGAAATTGCGCAAAAGTACGGCGTGCCGGTGATGGAGAACGAGTCTTACGCGGATTTCCGGATCGACGGTGACCCATTGCCGCCGGCAATGTCGGGCATCAGCGACCAGGGCGACGTGTTCTACGTCTCCTCGTTCACCAAGCTGCTGGGGTGCGGGCTGCGCGTCGGCTTCGGCGTGCTGCCGCGAGGTGTCGCGGACGCGCTGCCGCAGGTCAACGCGGAGAACCTGCCGCGTCGCAGCGTGAGCCACCTTGCCACCACCATGGTCTACGAATACATGCGGGTTCACGAGGCGGACCATATTGAAGCCGTTCGGCAGGCTCTCCTGGCAAGACGCGACGCGATGATCGGCGCCCTGGAGAGCAACTTCCCTTCCTTCTGCGAGTGGACCCACCCCCACGGCGGCATGATGATGTTCGTGAAGCTGCCCGAAAACGCCGACACCTGGTCAACCCTCGCCAAAGCCACCGCACGGGACGTCAAATACAATCCGGGCGGGATGTTCCGCTCGGATCGCGGGCGCAACAACCACCTGCGCCTCACCTACAGCCATAACTCGCCCGACGAAATACGCGAAGGCGTGGCAAGGCTTGCGGAGCTCTTCCAGGAGGAAGGCTATTTCGAGGGCTGATCGCACATGCCATAACGGAGTACGAAGGCAACAACAGACCCAACGGCTAACCGGGCGGGGGTAGGAATCATGGTGGTCACCAGCCCAACGATCAGCGTGACGGTTGATGGGATTGCGGTAAGCGTGAAGTCCGGGGCCAGCGCGCTCGACGCGGTCAATGCCGCCGGCGTGCCGCTCTCCCAGCTGTGCAAAGATGCCGACATGCCAGCCATCGGCGCTTGTCGGACCTGCCTGGTGCAAATCGACGGCATCCGTGGCTTCCCCGCGTCGTGCTCGACCCCGGCCAGCGACGGCATGGTGATCCGCACCGACACGGCCGATGCCAGGCGCATCCGCTCCGGCGTCATCGAACTCACCTTGGGCATGGTGGGCAAGTCCAACGGGTCCGACGGACCTTCTGGGGAAGGGTATGGTCTGCTGTCCGACGCAGCCAGGTTGCACGGGATTTCCGGATCGCGATGGGACGCTCGTCCACGCCAGCCAACGGACGAATCCAACCCGGTATTCGATCTCGCCATGGACGCATGTATCCTGTGCGCCCGGTGCGTCAACGCGTGCCAGTCCAGCCATCAGTTCATCGGCGCCATCGACGTGCTGGGCGCCGGCGAGACGGCCCGCATCGCCACCGCGGGCGACAAACCGCTCGGAGAAAGCATCTGCACCACGTGCGGGCAATGTCTCAGCGTGTGCCCAACCGGGGCGATCAGCGTCAAAGCGCCTCCAAAAACCGCAGGGTCCACTCACCAGGTCAAGACCACCTGCCCATACTGCGGGGTGGGTTGCGGCATTAAGCTTGAGGTCAGCGATACCACGGAAGGACCCGACGCGGGGGCGATCATCGCTTCACACGACGATCCGGAAAACCGGTCCAGCGTCGGAATGCTGTGCGTCAAGGGACGTTTCGGCTACACCTTCGTGCACCACGGCGACCGGATCAAAACGCCGCTGATACGCGAGGGCGACCGGTTCACCGGCGACTTCCGGGAAGCGAGCTGGGACGAGGCATTGTCCCTGGTAGCGTCGCGACTGGCCGATTACCGGGGCGAATCTTTCGGTACGCTCTGTTCGGCAAAGGCGACCAATGAAGACGGCTACGTGCAGCAGAAATTTGCCCGGCTGGTTATGGGCAGCAACAACATCGACCACTGCACGCGCCTGTGTCACGCCCCGTCGGTGGCCGCGATGCTCACCTCGCTGGGCAGCGGCGCAACCAGCAACTCATACACCGACTACGAAAACGCAGGCTGCCTGGTGGTGATGGGCTGCGATCCGACTTCCAACCATCCGGTGGCCGCATCGCGGATGCGGCGCGCCGTCGTGGAGCGTGGCGCAAAGCTGATCGTGATCAACCCGCGCCGCATCGACATGTGCGACTATGCCGACCTTTGGCTGCGGCCTTACCCTGGAACCGACGTCGCGCTGCTCAATGCCATGGCGCACGTCGTGGTCGCCGAGGGCTTGGCTGACGACCGATTTGTGGATCGGCGGACCGAAGGATACGACGAGTGGCGCACGGTGATTGATGGGTACACGCCGGAACGGGCGTCGGCGATCACCGGCATTCCCGCGGACGATATTCGCGCCGCCGGGCGCATGGTGGCGCAGCCGCCGATCCCGCGATACGGCGACGCCAACAGCGATCGCGGCGGCGCCTGCCTGATCTGGGGAATGGGTCTGACTCAGCACACCAACGGAACGGCCAACGTGCACTCGGTGCTCAATCTGGCGTTGGTTACCGGGCAGATGGGTTTCCCGGGATCCGGCATCTCGCCGCTGCGAGGGCAGAACAACGTGCAGGGGTGCGGCGATGCCGGATGCGTTCCCGATTCGCTGCCGGGCTACCAGGGCCTGAGACCGGAATCGGTTGCGAAGTTCGGGCAGGCCTGGCACGCAGACGGTTCGCTACCCCACCGTGCGGGTCGGGTGGTCACGGACATGGTGGATTCCATAGGCGAGCCGGACGGCGTCCGTGCAATGTACATCACCGGCGAGAACCCTCTGCTCAGCGAGCCGGACCTCAACCGGGCGGACGAATTGTTCCGCAGGCTGGATTTCCTGGCGGTGCAGGATATCTTCCTCCACGAAACGGCCCGGCTGGCGGACGTCGTGCTGCCGGCTACCAGCTTCGCGGAAAAGGACGGAACTTTCACCAACAGCGAGCGCCGGGTCCAACGGGTTCGGCAGGCCATCGAACCGGTTGGGTACAGCCGGCCCGATTGGGCCATCATCAGCGAACTGGCCCGGCTCATGTGCGACCACCTTGACCTGCCCTGGCGCGACCAGTTCGCGTACCGGCATCCTTCTGAGATATTCGCGGAGATGGCCAGCCTGACCCCGCTGCTGTCGGGAATATCCTACGACCGCCTGGACGCCGAGGGCGGCATCCAATGGCCCTGTCCGACACCTGACCATCCCGGGACCAGTTATCTCTACGGCGATAATTTTCCCCGGGGCGACCGGGCCAAGTTTGTCGCCTACGAACAGGGGCCGGTGGCGGCGGAGACACCTTCCGAACGGTTCCCGCTGGTGCTGAACACCGGCAGGGTGTTGTATCACTGGCACGGCGGCACGATTACGCGTCGCGTCGGGAACCTTTTGGCTCGCATGTCAGACCTGGAAGTGTCCGTCAACCCGGCCGATGGCGAGCGATTCGGGTTACGGGATGGCCAGCCCGTGCGCGTCCGCTCGCGGCGTGGAGAGCTTACCGGGATGGCGCGTTTCACCTATCGCATGCGAACCGGAGAGATTTTCATTCCCTTCGTGCGCCTGAGCGATTCCGCGGCTAACTTCCTGACCAACGCCGTGTACGATCCCGACTCGAAGATACCCGAGTACAAGGTATGCGCGGTCCGGGTTGAACCCGAGGAGTGACGGGTTGACGGCCCGTCACTCTGCCGTTTACTGGCTGCGCAACCGAGCGCGCTCGCGGCCCTCGATGAAGTGCACGGCTTCGTCCGGGCTCACCCGCCCCACCGGGCCGCTGGCGTACATGGATCCGAGCACGGTGCCGCCCCGTCCCAGCAGGAACTCGGTGGGCTGGATGTAACCACCGCGGTCATCGGACCACCAGGAGCCGAGCATGTCGGCTTGCTCACGGGTAACGCCGTAGGCCATGGGGAAGGTAACGCCGGACTTCGTGGCCATTTCCTCCACTACTTCCCTGGGTTCCACGCTGGCGCCGACGATGGACAGCCCCATTTCGGACAACGAGTCCTGTTGTGATTGCCACGCGGCCAACTGCCGCGAGCAGTAGGGTCACCAAACGCCGCGATAGAACAGCACGGCGAGGTAGCGTGAAGACATGTCGCCGGGGAGACTCAGCGTGCCCCCGTCGATGAGGTTTAGAGCCAACTCGGGCAGACGGTCGCCCTGTTGCAGTTTGTCATTCATCATTATCCCTCGTTATCAAGCCCGGTTTCCCCGGTGGCACGGTCCGGCCAGAACAGCTCATAAAGCCGATCGGACAGTTCTTCGCACAACAGAAGACCTGCAATCACATCCCCGGCGTCCGCTTCATCTTCATAGAAATTGCTATGTAGCGTCCGGGCGACACCAAACGAATTTCTCAGCCAGTTTGCCGTATCAATATCGCCTGATTCACCAGCCAGATTTGACAATTCCCGAAGCACGTGCCAGATGGAACGGTGGGCATGGATAATCCCCCCGTGCCGGGCGCTGACAGCCTTGATGGTCTCGGCGACCATGCCCCAAGCCTTGCTGGAGGCTTGAGGCAAGTCCCCGTCCTCGTTGAGGTGCCGCCAGGCGCTGGCCCGGAAATCGTGGCTGAGTTGCGCATATTTCACGGGGGACCTTCCCACATCCGCTGCCGGTTGTGCCGGGTCTTTGGAGGCAGCCAGAGCAAGAGCAACGGCGGCAGCGACATCGGCCTCCCGGAAGGTCGGTCCAGTAGCCATGTTCAGTCCCCTACGGCTTCGGCAGTGCCGGACTTCAGGCGCTCCGGCCACCAAGGGTCGTCGTACTCGTTGAAGAGACCCTTCATGTGCGGCATGACCTCGTTGGCGAACAGGTCGGTGTTCTTCCGCACCAGTTCAGGCGGCATGCTGCCGATCTGGAGTAGGACCATGAGGTGCCCGATGCGGAGCATCTCGCAGGCTTCCGTCAACTTGCGGCGCACGGTTTCAGGACTGCCGCCAATGACGTGGCCCTGTTCAATATAGTCCTTCCAGCTGTTCTCTTGGGCAGTGCGCTGCGCCTCCTCGCCCATCTGCGGCCGCAAGGACTTGCGGATGGACTCCAGCGACCGGTAGCCGGGCGACTCGGCGAACGGCGGGTACACGCGGAGCATCTTCTCGTAGAAATACTTCACGTGCTGTTCGTAGTCTTTCTCCGCCTGCTCGTCGGTCTCGGAGACGCACACCAACTGCAGGAACCCCAGACGGTGCGGGTTGTCATCCATGCCGCGCTCGGCAACACGCTCCCAGTATCCCTTTACGATGTTGTGGCCGCGCAGGTAGCCGTAATATGACAGGTAGCAGTAGACGTAGTCCCGGTCCAGGACCCAGTCCCAGGTCTCCAGGCTGCCGGAGCCGGGAATCCACACCGGCGGATGGGGTTCCTGCATTGGGCGCGGCCAGATGCTGATGTAGCGCAGCTTGTTGTACTTGCCGTTGAAAATTGTGGGCTGGTGCTGCGTCCACGCCTGCATGATCACGTCGTGCGCCTCGGTATGGCGGTCACGCAGCGTGATGGGCACCTGGCCGTAGGAAAACGTCGTGTCCATGGCGGTACCCACCGGGAAGCCGGCGACCAGACGCCCGTTGGAAATAACGTCGAGCATGGCCATCTCCTCGGCCACGCGCACGGGCGGGTTGTACAAGGCCAGGCTGTTCCCGAGCACGATCACGGCGCCGTTGTTCGTGGAGTTGGCCAACACCGAAGCGATCAGGTTGGGCGACGGCATGATCCCGTAGGCATTATTGTGGTGCTCGTTGACGCAGATGCCGTCAAAGCCAACCTCGTCCGCGTAACGCAACTGGTCGATGTACTGTGCGTAGTACTCATTGCCCTTGGCCGGGTCGAAATTCTCGTTGGGCAGGTCTACCCAGGCCGAGTGGTGCTGCTGGGCGAAATCGTCCGGCAGGTCCTGGTAGGGCATGAGGTGGAAGAAAGAAACTTTCATGTCGATTTACCTCGGCGGTGCGCCGCCGCTAGTGCGGGTTTGGGATTGTGGCATGGAGCGTTCAGATCACAGCGGCAGGGTTGCTGGCGGTGGGAACAGGTCAGTTACCGGGCAGGAGAAGCCCGGCAGGATGGGTTCGGCGGTAATGGTGTCGCCGGGGCGGAACACGGCGGTGTGGTCAGACCAGAAGGCGATGATAGTGCGCGGCTTGGGAAAAGACAGCCAAACCGGTTGAACTCCGGCGGCCAGGTATTCCTCGACTTTCGCCATCACGTCAACAGCGGTGTTGTTCGGTGAGATGACTTCTACCGCCATTGCGGGCGCCAGGGCCAACAGCGCATCCGGCTCAGTGGGCAACTCGCCGTAAATGACTGCAACATCAGCTCGACGGGTGCGTTCCCGGCTGCCTCCGACACTAAAGGTTACCTCGGTGTATGCCGCCCCCAGCCCACTTTGCTCTGCCGCGCAATCAAGCGCCCGCAGCGTCAGTCTCACCACCTGCATATGACTTGCCATGTCAGGAGTCATACCCTGGTCCTCTCCGTCCCAGATGTGTTTCCTGACGATCCTGCCGTCAATCAGTTCGCACCCCTGAATAACGTCGTCGGGCAGAGCAATGAATTCTTCCCTGGTGTACAACTTTTCGGCGGTTGTCATCAGCGCACCTCGGACACCGAAGAGCATGGGAGAAACAGGGATTACCCGGCCAGCCAGGACTTTACGGCGTCGATGAAATCGGACGGGTTGTCTTCAAAGACCATGTGTCCGGCCCGCTCGATGTTTACCATGCTGCCCTGGGCCAGGGTGTCAACCATGCGGTCGGCGGTTTCCTGGGTAAGCAGGTCGGTTTCCGTGCCCCGCACTACCAGTGTCGGGCACGTGATGTTTTCCAACGCCGGCCACAAGTCTGTCGCCGGAGCGGCGGTGCCATTGATGCGTTGCTCACGTATGGCCGGATCAAACTTCCAACCAAGCTTGCCGTCGGGCAACTGCCGGGTTTGGCCCGCCAGGCGCCGGCGCATCACCGCCTCCGACGCGAATCGGTTCCCGCCCTGTACATGGGCCAAAGCGTCCTCGAAGCTATCGAAATGCGGAGGGATGGCGCGCAACTCCTCAGTGATGCGATTGCCGCCGGCAGGCTCGATGCGAGGGCCGATGTCAACGATGCACAGGCGCTCCAGCCGTTCCGGGTGTTCTCCGGCAAAGGCCATGCTGTTGCGCCCGCCCATGGAATGGCCGAACAGGACGAACTTGTCCAGGCCGACGGCGTCCACGAACCCCAGCAGGTCGGCCACGAAAGCCTCAGTGGAATAGTCGCCGCCCGGCGCGTGGTCGGTGTCGCCCCGGCCACGCTGGTCGACCGCATATACGTGGTAGTCCCCGCACAGCGATTCGGCCACGTCGGCCCAAACGTGGGCGTGGCCACGGAGGCCGTGCAGCAACACCAGAGGCGGGTTGCCCTCGGTCCCCCAGTCCAGATAGTGCAGATTGATACCGTTGGCGGTGACGGTCCGGCTCTTGGGTTGTACTTGTGTGGTCATGGCGTGTCTCCTTGAAAGTGCCTGTGGGAACGGATGTCGTCTGGTGACTGGGCTACTTGAGCTGCCAGTTGGGCCGGCGTTTCTCGGCGAAAGCCCGCGGGCCTTCCCGGCTGTCCTGCGTGGTCAGGATGTAGTCGTAGGCCACGTAGGTCTTGGCGCTGATTTCGGCGATGGACATGTCCAGGCTGCTGTAGGCAAGGTCCTTGATGGTCCGAACCGCCAGGGGGGCATTCTGAGCAATGCTCTCGGCCATTTTGATGGCTTCGGGAACGAGTTCGTCGGGGGGTACGACCTTGTTCAGGAAACCCATCTCCCTGACCCTCTCGGCGGGCAGCAGGTCCGCGGTCATTACCAACTCCAGCACGTTGGAGATGCCGATCATTTTGGTGAGCTCCACCGCGAAGGGCGGCATGAGGCTCCACTTGGTCTCGGTGATGCCCAGGCGGGCATTGTCGGCGGCCAGGCGAACGTCGCACATCTGGGCGATGGACCAACCTCCGGCCGCGGCAGCGCCGTTAACCGCAGCCACCAGTGGTTTCACCGGACGTTCCCACATGTGCGGCTTGTTGGGAGACATGCTGTTTTCCGCTCGGGCCTGGACGCCCTCGGCGTTGTCGGCGGCGCGCTCCTTCAGGTCGCGCCCCGCGCAGAAGTTGCGGCCGGCCCCGGTGATGACGGCCACCCAGGCCTCATCGTCCTCGTTGTCGAAGTGGTCAATGACCTCGCGCAGTTCCCCGCGCAACTGCCGGTTGATGGCGTTGGAGGATTCGGGCCGATTGAGCGTGATAATCGCCACGTGGTTGTCGGTTCCGGTCTTTTCGTAGAGCACGGTTTCAGGCATAACGACGAGGTCTCCTTGAGTTCAGGGGTATTGCGGTGTGAACGATATCAGGCATAGTGGCCCAGGAACTGACCGCCGATGACGTGTACGTGTCCGTGGGGCTGGCTCTGCAACCCGTCGTAACCGAAGTTGGACAGGATGCGGAAGCCGTTGGGACAGTACATGCAGCCGAGCGTGGCCGCTACGTCACCCAGCCGAGTCATGATCCCACTGCTCCACATCTCCAACTGCGACATGTGCCGGCGCGGCATGACCAGCAGCATGACCGGCACCCACGTGAGCCGATTTACGATGGCGATCAGGTCGTTGTCCAGATAACGAATCCGCGCCGGTTCGCGGCCGGCCACGATTTCGCAAAATACGCAGTTGGTGGGTTCAGAGCTCATGTATTTATCGGGTCAACCTCATCAAAAGTGCCGAGCCATGCCCAGCCGCCGAAGCCAACGGCTCAGCCATCGTAACGCCGGTTTTGGTTGCCAGATTACTATACGGACTGCCTCTTAACAGTGTCAACGACGGAGACCGGTGCCGACCGTTCCGATGGCCGAACCAGGCGGCCCTTGTGGTATCATTGCGCCCGTTGAACCTTCTCGCACCGATTGTGCACATTCGAGACATGTATCGCCTGGCAATTCTCACCATCAGCAGTTCCGGCGCCCGAGGGGAGCGCGAAGATACCGGCGGACAGGCCATCCGCGACAAGCTGCCCCCGCCCGACTACGAAGAAGTCCGTTACGAAGTGGTGGCGGATGACGCGGACACGATAACCGGGCGGCTGACCAACTGGGCCGACTCCGGCGAAGTGGACCTGATCGTGAGCACCGGCGGCACCGGGATGGGGCGGCGCGACGTTACGCCCGAAGCCGCTTTGCGCGCCATGGACCGCGAAGTCCCGGGCATGGCCGAAACCATGCGGGCCCAGACCCTCAAATTCACGCCCATGGCCATGCTGAGCCGTTCGGTGGTGGGCATCCGCGGACAGACGCTGATCATCACTTTGCCCGGTAGCCCGCGCGGCGTGGGTGAATGCCTCGACGTCATCCTGCCCGTTCTGCCCCACGCCATCGAACTTCTCCAGCGCGAGTCGGTGCAGGAACATCCCCGCTGATACTCGATCACCAATCCGTTACCAGTTCATCAACCGGAGACCGCCAAGCAATGAGCACAGACGCCAACGCGAACGAAGTCACACCCGTTTACTGGCCCAGGGTCAAAGAACTGCTCGACGTTATCATGGACCGCTGGATAGAGCGGCACGGCCGGCAGCCCTACCCCGGGATACATGAATACTGGTGGGAAACACCCGAGGAGTTGGCCGCGTCGGTTCTCAACGGGTATCCATCGATTGAGCCGGGCGTGCCGGGGGCCGACACGCACCTGGTGCGCTCCCTTCGCTTGGGTTGCGGCACTTTCGGCCGGATGCCATTGCGCGGTCCGTTCCTATCGCGCGCGGAAGCCGCCGAGATCGCGTCGTGGATAGACGCCGGCATGCCCAAGGGCCCCGAGGGATGACGATGGTGGACATCAGCAAACTCAACCTGCCCAAGGAAGGACCCGTAGCCGAGGCGCTGGAGCAGTTTTCGATCCACAACATGATGCTGGGCGCCGAGATCCTGCGCGACGCCGCGCATTGCGCCGTGGTCCAGGCGGCCCAGCAGCGGGGCTGGCCCTGCGAAACACGGAAAGAAATCTATGACCTGCTGGAGAAACTCGACTGCGGCGAGGGCCTGACATCCGGCTATATGTACGCCGAAGGGTTGCCCGATAAAATCCGTTACCGCTATGCTGAAATTACGCCGGAAGATATTGAAGCCGATTGCTGGGTGGTAGATGCTTTCCTCGCCAGCATTGCGGGCAAAGGCGGCAACCTTCCTTTTGACCGAGCCCGGTATTCGGTTGCCCCCGAACCAAACCTGGCGGACGTAGTGGCGAAACTGGACTTGCCCACCGAAGGCCCGGCTGCGGAGGCTTTGGAGCAGTTTGCAGTGCACAACATGATGCGCGGCGCCGAGATCCTGCGGGACGCCGCCTACCACGCGGTGGCTAAAGCGGCCAAGCAACGCGGCTGGCCCTGCAAGACCCAGGAGCAAACTTACGCAGCTATTGAGGCCCTGGACAGCGATGAACTAGTACTCAGTCAGAGTTGGAAAGGCAGGGGTAGAAGCGATGGAATTTGGTTC
>JAPPMU010000031.1 GCA_028873965.1 Chloroflexota bacterium | reverse complement strand
AACCCTCCGGCTGAAACACCCTTGACACGAAACACAGATACTGCGAGCGCAGCGCGGCAATCTCGTTGTTGGAGAGGCCATTCTCGGCGCAACGGGATCGCCACGTCGCTGCGCTCCTCGCGATGACAAGCCGGATGCGCGTCAACTACAGAACCTGTTCCGCCAGGCGCTCCAGCTCGTCCAGCCCTTCAGGGCCAGCGTCCGGCGGCAGGGCCACCGTCACCCGGTTGGCGCCGGCCTCGCCGTACCCCGCGATGACCTCTCGGTCCGGCTGGACGTTGGTCACGATGAGCTGAATGGTGCTGGGATCCCGGCCGGCGGCCTCGGCCAGTTCGTCCATGGTGGCGCGTCCGGCCCGCACCTGCTCCTCGGTCACCCGCACTGGCATCCAGCCGTCGCCCCACGCCACTACGCGCTTGAACACGTTGGCGGCGTAGCCTCCGAGCAGCACCGGCGGGTGCGGGTGCTGGACCGGTTTGGGTGAGCATTTGACCGCCGGGAAATCGAAGAACCGCCCGTGGAACTCCGCTTCTTCCTTGGTCCAGAGCTCTTTCATGGCCAGGATCGCTTCCCGGGTTTGCCCCCAGCGGTGCTCAAAATCGCCGCCCATGATCTCGGTCTCTTCCCGCAGCCAGCCCGCGCCGATGCCGAACAGGAACCTTCCTCCCGAGAACTTGTCCAGCGTGGCGATCTGCTTGGCCTGCATCAGCGGGTTGTGTTCCGGTACCAGGCTGATGCTGGTGCCCAGCTTGATGGCGCTGGTGGCCGCCGCCGCCATGGCCAGGGCGATGAGCGGATCACCGATGTCCGCCATGGAATCTGGGATTGACCCGTCCGGCGTGCCGCCGTACCGGGAGGTGGTGTGCACGGGCAGGATGGGGTGCTCCGGAAGCCAGAATGACTCAAACCCCAGTTCCTCTGCGCGCTTCGCCAATTCGGCCGGGTCAACCGACTGGCTGGAAGCCCTGGCGGTAACTCCAATATCCACTTCGAGACCTCCCGGTTAAAACTTGGCCTGATGTTACCACCGAGCGACGCGGTTTCGGTTTGCGCGTCGAGGCGGATGGCTTCACGTCCGGGCATGAAGGAATGCCGTTGATTACCCTCGACGCATCCGACGCCAGGGCGGTGGATCAACGGGGGCGCGCACGAAAAATGGAGGCGGGGCATTCCCCGCCTCCATTCGGTCGCACTCGGCGTGTCACCGGCGTTTAGCAGGCGTTGGCGTCGGGTGCGCCGGGGATCTGCAGGCGCCGGGTCTGGGCGGCCTCGGCGACGGGCACCGTCACGGTGAGGACGCCGTGCTCCAGGGCGACGGAGGCGTCGTCCAGGTTGAGGTCGCTGGGGAGGCGAATGGCGCGGGAGAAGCTGCCGAAACGGCGCTCGCGCATCAGGTACTCCTCGCCCTCATGGCTGGACTCCGACTGGCGGGCGGCCTTGACGGAGAGGACGCGATCGGGGCTGATGGACACGTCCACGTCATCGGCGGCGAAGCCGGGGAGCGACGCGGTCACGGTGAGCTGCCGGTCGTTGCGATGCACGTCCATGGGGATGGACCAGGCTTCGGCGGCGTTCTCCACACCGTTGGCCGGGGGATTGCCCCAGCGGTGGGCGGTCCACATTGGGTTGGCGAACAGGCGGTTGAAGTGGCGCATCTCGCGGAAGGGGTCAAATCGCTGTATGGTCGTCATATTCTGTCCTCCAGAGGTATCGGCGCAGTGGCCGAGGATTGCGGTGGCCGCTCTTTGGGCCGGTGATGTCAATATACAGACTTGATAAGATACTGTCAAGTTTATCTATGGTATATCATCAGATTATTGTCCAATATCCCATCCTATGATATGATGGCGACACCACCAATTTCATGCAGGCAGGCGCCGCAATGGCTGACTACTACGACATACTGGGCGTGACCCGCAGCGCGGACGAAAAGGAGATCCGGCAGGCGTATCGCCGGCTGGCACGGCAGCACCATCCGGACGTGAACCCCGGGGATGACGCCGCGGCCGAGCGGTTCAAGACCATCAACGCCGCCTACGAGGTGCTGTCGGACGCGGACAAGCGCGAAAAATACGACCGCTACGGCGACCGCTGGGAACAGGCGGAGCACTTTGATCGGCAGGGGTTCGATCAGCAGGGCGGGGCTAATTTCTCCCAGTTCTTCCGGGGCGGCAACTTCGGCGGAGGGGGCCCGGGTGGGTTCAGCTTCTCCACCGGCGGGGCGACGCTTTCGGACCTGCTGGGCGGGTTGGGCGGATTCGCCTCCGACCTGGGCGGCCAGGGCGAGCGGTTCCGGCCGCGTCCGGCCGATGTTCCGGTGGAGATAGCGCTGGAGGAGGCCGACCACGGGACGACCCGGCTAGTCAACCTGCCCGACGGCCGCCGGCTGGAGGTGAAGATCCCTGCCGGCATCGCCGACGGGGGCAGGGTGCATATCGCAGCGGGCAACAGCGCCGGCGGCGAGTTCAACCTGCTGGTCACGGTGCTGCCTCACGGCCAGTTCGAACGCAAGGGCGACGACCTCACCACCACGGTGGACGTGCCGTTGCTGGACGCCGTGCTGGGCGGCAAAGCGACGGTGAAGACGCTGCGGGGGCAGATCGAGCTGACGCTGCCGCCGGAGACGCAGAACGGCCGCCGGTTCCGATTGGCCGGCCAGGGCATGGCCAAGCTCAACGACCCTGAGCAGCGGGGCAACCTGTACGCCGAGATCAACGTGTCGTTGCCCACCGACCTGACGGACGAGCAGCGTCACCTCTTCGAGCAGCTGCGCGAGGCCGCCGTGGATTCCGGCTTTCGCCGGAATGACGGTAGTTGATGTTAAGGGAATGACGGTAGTTGACGACAAGGAGCGGACAAGATGACGCCGGACCAGAACTTCACCACCGAACCCTGCTTCGTCATCAGCGTGGCCGCGCGCATGGTGGGGCTGCACGCGCAGACCCTGCGGTACTACGAGCGCGTGGGACTGGTGATGCCGTCCCGCTCGGGAGGGCGCCAGCGGCTCTACTCCATGGCCGACGTGGATCGGCTGCGAAGGATCAAAACGTTCGTTGACGAGATGGGGGTGAACCTGGCCGGCGCGGAGGTGGCGCTGAGGCTGACGGAGCAGATAATTGATCTACAGAACCAGGTGGAAGCCCTGACCAACGAGGTGAACCGGCTGCGCGCCGCAGGCAATACGGCTGGCGACGGCAGGACACGCAATAATTCGACCCGCCGGGATAACGCAACCAGGAGGTAACCGATATGGTGATGACCGCGGACAAATTCACAAGACAGGCGCAGGAGGCGCTGCAACGCTCCCAGGAGCTGGTGCGCAACTACCAGCACAGCCAGTGGGACGTGGAGCACGTGCTGCTGGCCCTGGTGGCGCTGGAGGACGGCCTGCCGGAGCGCATCTTCCGGGAGCTGGGGGTTGACGTCGAGGCGGTGAAGAGCCGGCTGCACCAGACGCTGGAATCGGCGCCCAAGGTGGTGTCGGGCGCGCAGCAGATCTTCATCACGCCCCGGCTCCAGCGGATGCTGCAGGTGTCCGACGAGGAGGCGCAACGGCTGAAGGACCAGTACATCAGCGTGGAGCACCTGCTGGTGGCCGCCGCCCGGGAGGACGCCGGCGACTCGGCGCGTCTCTTCCGGGAGCTGGGCGTCAACCAGGAGATGATGTACCAGGCCATGCAGAAGCTGCGCGGCTCGCACCGGGTGGAGGACCAGAACGCGGAGCAGAAGTACCGCTCACTGGAGAAGTACAGCGTAGATCTGACCGAGCTGGCGCGCATCGGCAAGCTGGACCCGGTGGTGGGCCGCGAGCAGGAGATCCGGCAGGTGATGCAGACGCTGACCCGGCGCACCAAGAACAACCCGGTGCTCATCGGCGAGGCTGGCGTGGGCAAGACGGCCATCGCCGAGGGCCTGGCCAGCAAGATCATCTGCGACGACGTGCCCGACTCGCTGCACAACAAGCGGGTGATGGCGCTGGACATGGGCCGGCTGGTGGCCGGAGCCAAGTTCCGCGGCGAGTTCGAGGAGCGGCTGAAGTCGGTCATCGACGAGGTGACGTCGTCCAACGGCGAGGTGATCGTCTTCCTGGACGAGATGCACACCCTGGTGGGAGCCGGCGCCGGCGAGGGTGGCCTGGACGCCAGCAACATGCTCAAGCCGGCCCTGGCCCGGGGCGAGCTGCAGGCCATCGGCTCGACGACGCTAGACGAGTACCGCAAGCACATCGAGCGGGACCCGGCGCTGGCGCGGCGGTTCCAGCCGGTGTACGTCGAGGAGCCGACGCCGGAGCAGGCGCTGGAGATCCTCCACGCGCTGAAGCCCCGCTACGAGGCCCACCACAAGGTCACCCTCACCGATGGCTCCATCGAGGCCGCGGTGCGCCTGAGCGACCGGTACATCACCGACCGCAAGCTGCCGGACAAGGCCATCGACTTCATCGACGAGGCGGGCAGCAAGGTGCGCATCGACGCCGGGATGCTGCCGCCCAAGCTGCATGAGATGGAAAACCGGCGGCGGGAGCTGGCCGACCTGGAGGAGCGGGCCAACCAGATGTCCGACTACGAGCGGTCGGCCCAACACCGCACGGAGCGGCTGCGCCTGGAAGCGGAGCTGAACGCTGAGCGCGAGGCCATCGAGCACACCACCGGGCCCGACCTGGTGGTCAACGAGAAGGACATCGCCGAACTGGTGTCCAACTGGACCGGCATCCCCGTGGGCCAGCTGATGGAGGGCGAAGCCGAGCGTCTGCTGCACATGGAGGAACACCTGCACCGGCGAGTGATCGGGCAGGACGAGGCCATCAACGCGGTGGCGGACACCGTCCGCCGGGCGCGTTCGGGTCTCAACGACCCCAAGCGGCCCTTCGGCAGTTTCATCTTCCTGGGTCCCACGGGCGTCGGCAAGACGGAGCTGAGCCGGGCGCTGGCCGAGTTCCTGTTCAACGACGAGGACAGCATGGTGCGCTTGGACATGTCGGAGTACGGCGAGCGGCACACGGTGTCGCGGCTGATCGGCGCGCCCCCCGGCTACGTGGGGTACGACGACGCCGGCCAACTCACCGAGGCGGTGCGGCGGCGTCCCCACCGGGTCATCCTGTTCGACGAGATCGAGAAGGCGCACCCCGACGTGTTCAACCTGCTGCTGCAGATCCTGGAGGACGGACGGCTCACCGATGGGCAGGGCCGCACGGTGGATTTCCGCAACACGGTGATCATCATGACCAGCAACTTGGGCACGGGGGACCTTTCGCAGCGTCCCTTCGGTCTGGGTCCCACCGCCGACCGGGAGCAGGTAGCTGGCAAGGTGACGCCGGAGTTGGCGCGCTCGGTGCAGGACGCCTTGCAGCGGGCGTTCCGGCCGGAACTGCTGAACCGCATCGACGAGACCATCGTGTTCCACCCGCTGAGCCGGGCTCAGATCGGCGAGATCGTCGGGCTGATGGTGGGCGAGGTGCAAAAGCGGCTGGCGGAGCGGGACATCACCTGCGAGCTGACCGAGGCCGGCTGCGACTGGCTGGTGAACCAGGGATTCAACGTGACCTACGGCGCCCGTCCGCTGCGCCGCGCCATCCAGCGGCACCTGGAGAACCAGCTATCGCGGGGCGTGCTGTCCGGCGAGTTCAAGGAGGGCGACCACATCATCGCCGACGTGAACGAGGCCGGGGACGGGCTGGCGCTGCGGGTGCGGGACGGCGCCGGGTCGGAAGGCGAGCGGGAGCTGGCGGGCGTGGCGTAGGTTGGTGCGGGGAGGCGTACCCGCCTTCGTAGATTGTCAGAAGCAGGATTTACGGGATTTTATGATTTGACAGGATTGGGGGTGATCCATCATGGAACGGCTCCAATCCTGCCATCCTGGTTCTAACGTTTCCCTGACGTACACTTGGTAAGGGCGACCGCGGATAGGAGCCACATCCATGTCAACGAACAGACCACGTCCTGTGTCGGATCTCGCCATCCCGCCGGGCGAGATATTGGCCGAGGAAATCGCGGTGCGCGGCATTTCCCCGGCCGAGTTGGCCGGCTTATTGGGCGTGACTGCTCCGGCACTTGACACCATCATCGCGGGGGAAGCCGCCGTTACGGATGAAATAGCGGCGAAACTGCATGAGGCGCTTGGTATCGAAGCGTCGTATTGGATGAACCTAGAAGCCGATTACCAGATGACACTGGCGCGGGAGCGTAGCCGCGCGGCAATGTCCGAGCAGGAGCGATAATTGGGTCTGCGGTTATTCTATTCTATATACCGTCTAGCCGCGAGCCGAAGGTCTTCGGCAAACTTGGAGATATCATCGACAGACTCGATCAGGTGGCGAGTTTCTTTTCTATTTTCATCCAGCAAACCCAGGTATTTTACCGATGCCCGGTTAAGCCATAGACGGCAAATTGGCTTGCGATTGTTGTCGTCCAGCAGGACACCGCAATAACTTTGCGTGTCGCGCATCGCTACTCTGCTGACATCAACAACATTGCTGACGATCGTTTTGACCAGCTCATAACCTTGAACTTCTTCGACGGTGGTGACAATACTCTTGCCTTCGCCGGTGTTTTCCTCGTGCTCGTCGCATCCGGTCGCATCACTCTCTGAGCTCGAATGCGCATCCTCTGTGTCAGCAGCAGTATTCGCTATGTCTGACGCTCTCTGCAACGTGCTGTTGATCCGGTCGTTCACGAATCCCTGGAACGCCAGCCTTACCAGTCCTTCAAAATGCTCCAATCTGGCTTGCGTTATCAAGCCTGAATAAACTTTGCGGGCCAATAGCCTCACAAAGTCAGAATCCGGCTGACTGTACACTTGAGCGAGGTATGTTTTCATCCCATTTATATGCTTCATGTTGGACGCCGCGCTGCGCGCTTCGTCGATATCAAAGGAATGCTTTGCGAAGTGATTCAGGGCGTTAATTTCCCGAGTGTCCAACTTGGTGATATTGATCTCCAAGAACGGAGTTGTATCCATCACGTTTTCAGCGTCCAGATCGCTGAAAAATTTATACACGATCCCATTCGTCAAGATGCCGATATGAGCCGAGGTCTGGCTGAAGTAACGGCTCAACTGACCAGCCGTGCGAACATCCAGAGGATCGTCCACTTTCTTGCATTCAATCAACACCGCTGGTTCGCTGTCATTCTCTTCGCGAACGATAGCGTAATCAACTTTTTCACCCTGCCTGATCCCGAAATCAGCTGTGTATTCCGGAACAACCTCCCTTGGGTCGAAAACATCGTACCCCAATGCTTGTATGAACGGGAGCACCAAGGCGTGCTTGGCAGCTTCCTCTGTCGCCAGATTGTTCTGATCGAGGAACTGACCAGCTCGCGTTGCAAGTACTTCCAAGCTACTGCGCGATACCATAATTGCGGTCTCCAGTGTTTCGCCGCCTTTGACCAACATGCCCGTGACGGCATGAAATTGAGTACAGGGGCTATTGTACTTGCGCCAGATAAACTGTCAACCTGGCGCCTATGACGCGCAAGTGCGCAGGCAGATCATAAGTTGCCTGCGTGCTTATCGTTACCGGAACAAATCCTTGTCCGGCTCCCGCACAATTGCCTGGCTGTCGGCGTCTTCCATGGGTTCGTAGGGGTAGCCCTTGATGAGGGCCACGGGGACGCCCAGGAGCTTGCCGGTGACCAGCTCGGCGGTGGCGGCCAGCTCGTCGGCGACGGCGATGGTGGTGGTGTGCAGTTCGTTGCCGTGGGGGTCGAACTCGCCGACGTAGCTGATGACGGGGTTGAAGCCGGCCACGCCAATGGACACGTTGATGGCCCCGTTGCGCCAGGGACGGCCGAAGGTGTCGGAGACGAGCACGGCCACGTCAACGCCGAGACGCTCCCGGACGGCATCGCGGATGCGGCGGGCCGAGGCGTCAGGGTCCACGGGCAGCAGGCAGATGGAGTTGGAGCCGGGGATGTTGGAGGCGTCGATACCGGCGTTGGCGCAGATGTAGCCGTGGTAGGTCTCGCTGATGATCACCCCCCGGTCCATGCGGACGACGCGGCGGCTCTCGCGGAGGATCATCTCGGTGTGACGGGGGTCGCGGCGGTGGCCCTCGGTGATGGCGATGGCCAAGGGCGATGCCTCCACCTCGTCGATGGTCATGACACGACCCTCGGCCTTGCTGACGATCTTCTGGGTGACCACCAGCACGTCGCCCGGCTCGATGGGCGTGCCCTGGGCGGCGGCGGCGTCCATGATCTGAGCGGCCAGGTCGTCACCGGCCTGGACCTCGGGCAGGCCCTCGATTCCTACGGCGCGAATTTCCGGCGGCATGGCGCACCTCCCGTGATGGCGGCGGGGTGTTGGTTACTCTGGGGACGGTTCCAGTTTATCACCGTGTGGCTTCGCATCCGTGCGTGACGAATGGGTAGCAGCGCATTCCCAATTTACAAGGATGAACAGGATGAATAGGATTTTTCAGATTGGGTATTCGGGGATTTCTGCGAAAGATAGAATTTTTCAACCGACTTTGGAAATGTCTGGCAATGGCGGGGCAATCCTCACGTGTGCCCAGTTTCAATCGAACAGTCATTGCGAGCGAAGTGTGGCAATCTCGTTGGGGTAACAGGCGTCGCTATGGCAACGAGATCGCCACGTCGCTACGCTCCTCGCGATGACAAACCGGGTACGCGTGAGCGGGGCAATCCTAGCGCAACCCGGACTGCGTGGGTATGATAGGCGCACGCGAGAGCGACGATCCTCCGAGAGGGTCGCGCACACTTTCGTTGGGGGGCGGATGGACGAAACACGTTACCAACCAGACGACAATTCCATGAATGGATCTGCGCTCGCCTTTCCGGAGGCGGAACGGCAGGCGGTGTACCGGGCGATCTACCAACGGCGGGACGTCCGCGAGTTTCGCCCCGACCCGATACCCGACGAGACACTGGCCCGGATCATACGGGCGGCGCATCATGGCCCGTCGGTTGGGTTCATGCAGCCGTGGGACTTCATCCTGGTGAAGGATATTGAAAAGCGCCGGAAGGTGAAGGAGCTTTTCGACCGGGAGCGGGATGCGGCGGCGTGCTTCTTCGATGAGCCGCGCCGGTCCGCCTATCTGTCACTGAAGCTGGAAGGGATCCTGGAAGCGCCGGTGAACCTTTGCGTAACGTGCGACCCGACGCGGGCGGAAGTGGTGCTGGGGCGCAACTCCATGCCGGAGACGGACGTGTATTCCACCTGCTGCGCGGTGCAGAACCTGTGGCTGGCGGCGCGGAGCGAGGGCGTCGGCGCGGGCTGGGTCAGCATCCTGAAGCTGCCGCAACTGCGGGGGATACTGGGGATACCACCGCACATCATTCCGGTGGCCTATCTCTGCCTGGGTTACCCGGTTGAGTTCACGGACGAGCCGGGTTTGCAACGGGCCGGCTGGCGCGAGCGTCTGCCGGTGGAGGACCTGCTCCACTTCGATGACTGGGGTGGACCAGCGACGAATGGAGATTGGCAGGGGCTGCGGGACGCGCTGGGAGCCGAGACGAACCGACAGACATGAGGACGGTGTCATTTGCGCCGGCAGCTGTCACGGGTTCTCCTGCGGCGGGAGCAGGTCGGCGAGGGGGATGCCTGTCTCTTCTGCCACTTTGGCCAGCCAGCTTTCGTAGCGCTGTGTCGTTGCCGCTTGGCCTTCTGTGCGGCCCTCGGCACGGCCTTCTGTGCGGCCCTGGGCACGGCCTTCCGCACGGCCCTCCTCCAGACCCTCAGCCCTCGCCTCGGCGCGCATTTTCGCGCGCCATTTCCGCCTTTCATCCAACGCCCAGAACATGAGCCTTACTCCTCTTTCCAACAGTACGGCAAGCATAGCGTACAGAACTGCGGCCAAGTCCACCAGTCCGGACGCCGATTCCAAACTTGTCAACGCTTGCCACTGTCCACCTTCCTTCCAGTACGCCAGCAACAAAGTGGTCACGAAAACCCCGAAAGGGGCGACCATTGCATGACGGCGCAACCACCGCCTTTCCCACCATTCGTCCATTGCTTTCACCAGTCTAGCATAGTCGCCGCAGCGTCCGGCCGGCGGCGTGATACAGCAAGGATGGTACAAGGACCGGTGCGCCGCCGTCAGTGGCCGGGTGTCATCAAATTGCGGTCCGGTAACGGCAGGGCGGGAGTGTTACAATCGCAGCATTGAGCCCTGCCAAACGCAAGGAATCTTCACCCCATGCTGACCCAAAATCACGCCGTAACTGCACAGGATTTCCTGGAGGCTTCGGACCGGGAGTTTGACGCCGGCGACCATCTGCAAGCCTCCGAGAAGCTGTGGGGCGCGGCTACGCACGCGGTGATGGCGGTGGCCCAGCAGCGGGGTTGGCCCCATCGCAGTCACCGTTCGTTGAAAAACGCCGTGGGCAGATTGACTGCCGAAACCGGCGATGATGGTATTGCTGGCGGCTTCGCCGCAGCCGAGAAGTTTCACAAGAACTTCTATCACGACGAAATGGAAGATTTCGAGATCGCAGAAGACGGGCCGCTGGTGCATCGTTTCGTGGCCCGTGTTCTGACACTACTGAACAACTAGAGAGGTTCCAACCATGAGCATCGACGTCGCAACTTCCATCGCCCGCATCCTCAAGCAGGAGGGGGTCGAGTGGGTTTCCACCTTCCCCGTTTGCCGGGTGAACAACGCCCTGGGACGCGAGGGCGTGCCCATGATCATGATGCGGGACGACCGCTACGCCGTGGCGCTGGCCGACGCCTACTCGCGGGTCACCGGCGGCGACCGCATCGGCGTGTGCACCGTGCAGGGCGGCGTCAACGGCGCGGGCCTGCAGTACTCCTTCCCCGGGCTAGCGCAGGCCTTCGAGGACAACTCGCCCATGCTGTGCATCACCGACGGTATTCCGGCCGGCAGCACCGAGAACACCATGTTCGACGTGACCACCGCCCTGAAGACCGTTACTAAATGGTTCGGCTACGTCGACCGTCCGGAGCGAACGCCGGAGTTCATGCGGCGTGCCTTCTCCATGCTGCGCAGCGGACGTCCGGGTCCGGTGGTACTGGCCATCCCCAACTCTGCCGGCGTCTACGACGAGACCGCCGACCCTTACTTCCCGGTGCGTGGGTACAAGTCGGCGCCGGATCCATCGGACGTGGCCCGGGCCATCGACCTGCTGATGGGCGCCGCCAACCCGCTGATCTACGCCGGCGAGGGCGTGATCTACGCCGGGGCGTCGGAGGAACTGGTGGGCCTGGCCGAACTGCTCAACGCGCCGGTGATCACCACCCTGAAGGCCAAGGGCGCGTTCCCGGAGAACCACCCGCTGTTTGTGGGCGTGCGCGGCGAGCATCCCATCGCCTACCTGAACAAGAGCGACGTGATTCTCACGGTGGGCAGCAGCCTGTCGCCCGGCCGGTTCACCCACGGCATCCCCAACGCGGCCGGGAAGACCATCATCCAGTGCAACCTGGACGACCTGCATCTGAACCGCATCTTCCCCACGCATCACGCGGTGCTGGGCGACGCGAAGTTCTCCCTGCAAGCCCTGGCCGATGAGGTATCGCGCCGCACCGACGGAGCGGGTCGACCCGCCGGCAACGTGGTGGCCGAGGTCCGAGAGGCCCGCGACGCCGGCCTGGCCGAGTACCGCGAAGCTATGGCGTCCAGCGACACCCCCATCAACCCCTACCGCGTCATCGGTGACATGATGAAGGTGCTGGACCCGTACAACTCCTTCGTGACCCACGAGTCCGGCAACACCCGCGATCAGCTCAGCACGGTGTACGACACCCTGATCCCCCGGGGCTTCCTGGGCTGGGGCAACATCTCCACCCTGGGGTTCGGCCTTGCCGGCGCCATGGCCGCGAAGCTGGCCTATCCGGGGAGGCAGGCCGTGGCCCTGAGCGGCGACGCCGGCATGGGCTACATGCTGGGCAACCTGGAGGTTTCCGTTCGCCAGCAGCTGGGCATCACCATCGCTCACGTGGCCAACGGCGGGTTCGCCGGCTATGGCCCGGGTTTCTGGGGCGACGGACATGATCCCTACACCCACCAGGTGATGGGTCCCGAGGACATCAACATGTCGCGGGCGGTCTCCGAGTTGGGCTTGTACACCGAGCGGGTCACCGAGCCGTCGGACGTGATACCAGCGCTGGAGCGGGCCATGGCGGCCAACGACACCGGCCAGCCGGCGTACCTGGAGTTCATCTGCTCACAGTACCCTCGCTACGGTGGGTTCGCGCCGAGCCCGGTGGCGCACTAGGGCTGCGGGCGCTTAGCGGCGCGTCAGTACAATGGTGGGCAGGGGTGAGGTTTCCTTGCCCACCGCTTTTATCAGGAGACAGCGATATGAAGCTCACTCTGGACATTGACGAGGAAACTGCAGCCAAGGTCAGCAAGATTGCCGCCGCTAAGGATATGACGGTAGAGGCAATGGTAGAAGAGTACCTGAGGGGGATAGCGAATAGCCATGCCGCCTCCCGTCTCGAACGCATTACCAAGTTCCGGGATGCGCTGGAACGCACAGAGGACGAGGCTAGAATCATCAACTTGAACCGGGATGACATATATGACCGGCCCTACCGCTTCTACTACGGGGAATAAGGATATCCCGGACGCTAGTAGTGGGAGCATCGCATGGGAACTTTCAACATAACTATCGAGATTGGCAACCTCAACGGCGAGCACTTTGAGGATGTTGACGTAATGGTGGACACCGGCGCGATCAGCACCATAGTTCCTCGCGATATCCTGGAGGGGCTGGGCATTCAGCCGACCAAGGGCGAAACCTTCGAGTACGCCGGAGGTGAGCAGGTGCAACTGGATATGACCGAGGCTCGCGCCCGAGTGGACGGGCGTGAAACCATCACGTGGGTCATCTTCGGCGAAGAGGGGGCATCGACTCTGCTGGGCGCCTACACTTTGGAAGGTGTGTTCCTCGGTGTGGGTCCCTACAACCAACGACTGATCCCAGTCACCGGATCGCTGAAGTGAGGGGGTGAACGCCATGCCCAACGCAGTGCTCGTAGTCGACATGGTGCGCGGCTTTATGGAGCCGGGGCACAACCTGTATTGTGGCGACGAGGCCCGCCGGATCATCGAGCCGGTGCGGGACCTGCTCGCGCGCGAGGCTGTAGCCGGCTCGTCTATCCTCTTCGTCTCCGATCATCACCTGCCCGACGATTTGGAGTTCCAGATGTTCCCGGTGCACTGCGTCATTGGGACGGAGGAGCCGGAGGTCATCCCGGAACTGGCCGAGTGGGTCGATGATGGGAACGTCATTCCCAAAAACCGTTACAGCGGGTTCTTCAACACCGACCTGGCCGACCGTTTGGCCGCGCTACGGCCCGACAAAATCATAGTCTGCGGGGTGTGCACCGACATCTGCGTGATGCACACCACGTCGGACGCGCGCAACCGTGATTACGCCGTGGAGGTGCCCAGCGACTGCGTGACGTCCTTTGACGCCGACGCGCACCGGTGGGCCTTGGACCACATCGGCAGGATCCTGGGGGCGCGGGTGGTCTAAGGTCTGTTGACAAATGCCGTCATTCCGGCGAAAGCCGGAATCCAGGGAGCATAAAATCCGCCCAACGTTCCTATCGCAGAGGCTTTTCTGGGTTCCTGCTTTCGCAGGAACGGCGGTTTGATCTTCAGTTTGTCAACAGGCTCTGGATTACGTGCGGGCGCGTGTTCAGAGTATCGCGTCCCCTGGATCGTTGAGCATCGCACGGCGCAGCAGAGGCACCGGCGGCGCGCCCCAGGACAGCGTGGCGTCGTGGAACCGGCGCAGGCTGTAGGCTGACCCCTCCTGGCGCCGCCAGTCCTGCCGCAGTTTGAGCAGCATCAGCTTGCCCAGGGTGTAGTTGAGGTAGCCCGGATCGAAGGTGCCGCGCAGGGCCTCGCGGCGGGCCGGGTGTTCCTCCATGTAGGCGTGGGCCTGGAAGAACTTGGTTGCCTCATCCACGGTCATGCCTTGGGTGTGCATGCCCAGGGAGCAGAGATAGCGGCAATTGCGGACCAGCGCTTCCAGCAACTGGGTGAGCCACAGCGCGGGGTTGTCCCGGCCGAACTCCGTTTCCAGCATCATTTCCTCGGTGTAGTGCGCCCAGCCCTCGGTGAAGGCGTAGGAGGTGGCGACGCGGTTGATCAGGGGCAGGGTGCGCCGGCCGCCGGATCTGTCGTACCGGTTGTGCAGGTTGTGGACGTAGTGGCCGGGATAGACCTCGTGGACGCTGACGACCTGAAGCGTGTGGTAGTTGAAGTTGGTGAGCCACTCCTCCTGCTGGCGCGGCGTCCAGTCCGGCTCCACCGGCGTCACGTAGTAGAAGGCCTCGGTGGCAACCTCCTCCAGTCCGCCGGGCGAGTCCATGGCGGCGAAGGCGTAGCGCATGTAGGACGGCGTCTCGGTGACCTGGCACCGCTCCTCGGAGGGTACGGTGATGATGTCGTGGTCAATGAGCGCCTGGCGGATGTCCTCCAGCATGTTCCGCGTTTCCGGTATCAGCGCGTCGGCGGCGGGATGGTCGGCGGCAACCTGGGCGACGGCCTCGCGGACGGACTTGCCCGGAGCGCCGATTTGAGACAAGAAACGGGCGGCGGCCACGTCCAGGCGGCGCAGGTTCTGCTCCAGGTTGGCCTGACCGATGGACAGCACGTCGAGCAACGGGGTGTCGACCCCTTCGCCAACTTGCAGCATCCGGCTGTAGAGATCTCGGCCAATGGCAAAGTCCGGGCGCGTTCGCCGGCCCTGGAGGCGCTGGGCGAACTCGGTTACTGCGGCGGCGGCAGTCTCTCGCGCCGCGTCGAACTCGGCGGCGACGTCGGGGGCGGTGTCGGCGCACTCCGAAGAGGCTGCGGCCAGTCCGGTGCGATAGAAGGAGGCCATGCCGCGGTAGGCCTCGACGGCCATGTCACGCACGGGTTCTCCCAGTTCCGGGTCGGTCAAACTATCCACGGTGGCCAGGAAGTCAGGAACGTCCCGCAGGATTGCAGTCGCGGAGCGCAACCTTTCGGGCAATGGCGCGTAGTCGCGCTGCACGTAGCTGCCGATGCCAATATAGCCGACCTGCCGCTGCGGGTTGTTATGCAGGGTCCGCATCTCCTCCAGGTTGAACAGCTCGCGCCGCAGGAACATTTCCAGCAAGCTGCGCGACAGACGGTCCATCCGGCCCTCGTCATCGGCGACGAACCCGTCAGATTCGGGCAATGCGGAGAGTTGCCCGAGCGAACGGTGCAGTTCCTCGATACGACGAGCAACGCGACCAGAGGAGAAGTCCGGCAGTCGGCCGTCGTAATCGTGGCGGCCAATGCGGCTGCCGGCAGTGGGAACGAATTCCCAGTGCTCACGGATGGCCCGTTCGGCGAGGGCGTCAACTGCTTGGCTCATGGCGTACCTAACCTATTCTTATCCGGTCGGGATGTCTCAACCGTGTATTCGGTCAATGGCTTGGGTTATGGAATGTCCTGTCTCTAAACATGCTTGCTCGGTTGCTTCGGGATCTGGCTGTCTGGAGACTTCAGCCACAGCCTGGGCCATCACCACCACACCAACATCGTTCCGGCTCAGATTCCAACCCTCCGCTCGCAGCCTCGCTACCTGGGATTCAGCACGTTTGAACGCCGTAGCCAGCTGCAGATTTGCCGCCACATGTGCCCATTCTGATCCAGTCCGATTCTTACGACACACTAAAATGATGTCGAAGTTGATGGGGTCTTTTGCCTGGCGCTTGGGCGCAGCAACGGACATTTCCGCCTTGACCGGATGGCACGCCTCGATGCGGAACCCGCCCCCGGTGACTGCGTGCAGGACGCTTTGCCAGCCCTCCCACCTGGAATGGTGATAAGTGAATACGAGGAGGCCGTCACCCTTGAGAACCCGGTGTGCCTCCTGTAGCACCAGCGTCAGTCGCTCGGTGAATGTCTCGGCATCCGAATTTTGAACCTCTGATTCTGAGCGAGTGGTGCCTGCCTGGTGGCTGGGAAGGTCGTCGAGGATCAGCTTCTGCCAAGCATAAAAGAAGTCGGCAAGTTGTGAGTAATGCACGTTATCGAAGAACGGTGGATCCGTAACGACCACATCCACGCATTCATCCGGCAAGTCTGTGGCCGCTGAGTCGCCGCAGGAAACATAGAGATTGCCCCCCTCGCCAAAATGGTCGTAAGAGGCGCTGTTGGCGACCCCCGTCAGGGGTTCATTGATACTGTCCACCTTCACGGACCGATTGCCCTGATTTTCCGGCAGCAGGGCCAACTCAAAGGGCTGTTGAGCATATTGGGTCGCCCGCAGCAGCCGACTGCGGAACAGCGTCGAGAAAGCTCCTGAGCTCTTGGGAGTTCCCCAGATGTTAGCCTCTAACGGAGTGCGTTCGGGTTTCAGGATGTGGTGGTAGAACATATGCCGGACGGCCCCGGTTCCCTCGCCTTTGTAGGAAGCAAACATATTATTGAACTCGAGCACCCCGGAAAAAAGACAAGCGAAAGCGTCCCGCAGCCGATTATCTTCAATCTCTTTGATGCGATTAGCCAGCATTGATATACAGAGAAGCTGACGGGCGTTGAACATATGGCTCCAGGACCTGAAGCCGTAATTCAGCGCCTGGTTCGTGTTGTACCCGGGTTCCATATACTCTTGTGGGATCCGGTGATGAGACCTTTCCAAGTCGGAGACCGCTTGCTTGTACAGAGCTTCATCATAGACAGTAATGGGGTGGTATTCCTTCTTGCCGTCAGGGGTCAGGACGAGCTTGGCGTACATCCGATAGGTGGGAGGAGAGCCGGTTCCTCGTATGGTATGGCCGATGTTGAACTCGCAGTGGCAATGCGGACACTGCGCTTTCTTGCCTCTTACGGGACCGGTTGCTGCATTGAAGCCGTGATCACACTCGGCGCACTCCATCTCAGTGACCTGGTGATCCTGAGGGGATAAAGCGCCGCACTTCGGGCATACGACCTGCACCGTGGGATTGCGTTGGGCGTAGGCGTGCCTGGCGAAGATATAGCCCGAGAACAGGTCAATCGGGACGCAACAGACCGGGCAGGGCGCTTGCATCACCCAGAAATAGTACAGAACCGGGCGTGACGTGCCGTCCGGCAGACTCGTGGTGTAGTAACCGGAAATCCTGTCGGCGACGTCCGCCGCAATTTCTTGATAAGTTCTTTCCAGATCCCCCGGGTCTGCCAGCGTCAGGGCGGTGCGGACTTGCAGGTACGACACCGGGTTGATGTCGCGGCCAATGGCCCGGCCTCCAAGCTTCAGGGTTTCGCCAAGGGTTGTGCCGCTACCCATGAAAGGGTCGAATACTACTGCATCCGAGAACCGGGTCGGCGAGTAAAATAGCTCAAGTACGTCGGCCCCCTCCGGGGCAAGGGCGCCCAGAAGGATCCCCCTGAAGACGGATCCCAGACGCTGCGCCCACCACTTATGGACGTGATATATCGGGCGGTAGATTTCCTTCCGCCAGCTCTCCCGTTCGGCAATGCGACTAAGTTGCTCAAACGGGAAATCGTCGCTTTCAATGGCACGCGCGCCAGCCGGACCTGCTACGGGAGGATTTTCGGCCTCCAACATTTGCTCAAGGTTTAGCTGCATCGGACGAACCGCGGTTTGTCATAGCCCTTTCCCCGCTGTAGGTACGTGATCAGGCCGTGTCCTTCATCGTTACGGTCGGACCATCTGCTCCGGCCGGGCGGTAGGCAATGAATCGGTGTTCCAGGCCGGACGAGGGGTTCTCCGCAAATTGAGGGGTTAGGGTATTTACCATCAAATCGGCGTTGTACCCTACGAGAAGGCGGTCAGTCTCCACTCGTATCAATTCCCCGCACGACTCCAACCGCTCATCCGCCTCGGCGTCGCTGGGCAGGATGAGGGTACGTTGGCCCGCCGTACCGTTCGTCAGCGCGAACGGCGTAGGAGCGACGTACATCTTCCGATCCCGTATCATAACGTCGCCGTAACTGCCAAAGCCGGTGATGTGTTTGTTCTCGTGGACATATTCGTGATTGGCATTCAGAAAGTCACCGTGGAACAGCACCAGGTCAATTAGCGGGTAGTCGTCGCCATCGGGATCCTTGGGATATCGCCCAAACACGTAGTAAACGGTTCTGCCGTTATGGAAGCCCGTGGGCATCTGACTGTTAGCGTCGTAGGTGGCTTCACGCCCGGGGTAAGCTAACCCCTTTACCTCGTACCCCACTGGACTGCGCACTAGCCGGAAATCCGGGTAGGAATTGCGTGCCGGGGGATCATATGCAACCTGTATTTCGTCCAGCCGAGACTGAAACCAATTCTGAAAATGAAATTCCTTGTCCACCCGGTTGGTTCGGTGGATAAGTTGACCACGGCGGACCGCTCGGTCGCACTGTAGGAATATGTCAGCAACGGCGCTGGACAATTGCGCGGCTCACCTTCGGTTTGCAGTCGGCCGCATTCCGCTATGGGCGTTACGCAATCAGCTCGCTGATCAGGAACTTGGGTTCGATGTCGGTGAAGTTTTTGACGTCGCCAACCAGCTCGCGGCCGTGGGTCTTGAAGCCCTCGTGGACGCCGTCCACGTCGTTGAAGAACAGGTAGCCGACGGCGGTGTACATGGGCGGCGCGTTGGGGTCCGTGTCGGAGATGCCGCGCTCGACGTTGTAGTAGCGCATGCCGAAGGTGGTCAGGCGTTCCTGCACCAGGGGCATGTGCGTGTTGCAGTAGTAGTCGAAGTCGAAGGACTTGCCTTCCTCGTTTTCGTAGAAGACGGTTACTTTAATCATCTGTGTGGCTCCTGATGCTCTGGATTCCGGCTTTCGCCGGAATGACGGGTGGGAGTCGGAGATGGCGGGTGGGAGGTGGGGATGGCGGACAGGGTCGGTCAGTGGTACACGTTGGTGCCGGAGCCGCCGCCGGCGGCGATGGTCTCGCCGCTGATGGCGATGCTGCGCGGCGAAGCGAAAAAGGCCACCACCCACGCCAGTTCCTCGGCGTCAACGATGCGGCGGGTGGAGTTGCGGGAGGCGGCGCGACGCTCGATTTCTTCGACCGTCGTGCCCTCGCGCTCGGCTTGCTCGGCGTACATCGGGCCGCTGCGCTCGGTGCGCGTGGTGCCGGGATGGACCAGGTTGACGCAGACGCCGTCACCGCCCAGTTCCTCGGCCAGGTACTTGGTCAGGTTGGACAGACCGGAGTTGCGGACGCCGGCGCTGAGGTTGCCTTCGGCCCGACGCGCGGACAGGCCGCCGACGTTGACGATGCGGCCCCAACCCTGCTGCTGCATGTAAGGCGCGACGGCCCGGGCGCAGCGCAGGTAGCCCATCACCTTGGTGTCCAGGTCCAGCATGACGTCTTCGTCGCGGATTTCGGCCAGCGACCCGCGGGCGAGACCGCCGGGCGCGGCCGCGTTGTTCACCAGGATGTCGATGCGACCGCCCAGCGCCTCAGCCGCCTGGGCCACCATGGCGTTCACCTGGTCGGTGCTGGTCATGTCGGAAACGATGGGGACGACCCGGCCGCCGGTGTCGCCGGCGATATCCTCGGCGGACTCGGACAGGGTATCCGCGTAACGGCCCGTGATGACCACGCTGCAGCCATCGGCAGACAGCACTCGCGCCACCGCCTTGCCGATCCCGCGACTGCCGCCGGTCACAATTGCCGTTTTGCCCTCAAGTTGCAGGTCCATATGGGGACGCCCTCCCGGTCAAGCTAGCGGCATTGTACACCAGGCATACGATCAGGGGGCAGGTGCTAGACCCGCCCCCTGCTACACATGAAGCGCGTTGATTCGGACGGAGGCTAGGCCACCTGCACCGTCGCTCCGGCTTCTTCCAGCTTGGACTTGATGCTGTCGGCGTCTTCCTTGTTCACGCCCTCGCGGACGCGGGCGGGAGCGGACTCGACGAGTTCCTTGGCCTCGCGCAGGCCGAGGTCGGTGACCTCGCGCACGGCCTTGATGACGTTGATCTTGTTGGCGCCGAAGTCGGCCAGGGTGATGGTGAATTCGGTCTGCTCGTCCGCCGCGGCGGACGGAGCGTCGTCGGTCACCACGCCGGCGGCCGGGACGGCGGCAACCGCCATCGGAGCGGCCGCGGAGACGCCGAACTCTTCCTCGATGGCCTTGACCAGATCGGCCAAGTCCATCACGCTCATGCCCTTGATCGCATCGAGAACTTCCTGGTTCACTGCCATGATTGTTGCCTCCTGATGGTTGTTTCACATTGTCCCTTCTCCCTTGATGGGAGAGGGCTAGGGTGAGGGTGGTCGTTCCTATTCCGCAGCCTCCGCCGGCTGCAGTTGTTCAATCCTGGCTTGCAGGACGTAGGCCAGGCTGCTGATGGTGGCGTTGAGCACGCTGGCCAGGCCGTAGAGCGGCGACTGCATGGTGCCCAGCAATTGAGCCACGAGCACCGGCCGCGGAGGCAAATCCGCCAGCCGCGAAACATCCGCCGGCTGCATGGCATCGCCGTGCTCGACCACCGCGCCATGCACGGCGAGGGCGCCGGCGCTGGCCTGGGCCGCCTGGTTAACCGCCTTGGCTATCGTGGCGGCATCTTCGTAGCCCAGCGCGATGGCGGTCTGACCCGTGATGACGTCTTTGAGCTGGGGGATCTCCGCAGCGTCGGCGGCGCGGCTGAGCAGGCTGTTCTTCACCACGACGAACTCGACCCCGCCGTCGCGCATCCTGCGCCGGAGGTCCACCATCTGGTTGGCATTCATGCCGGAGTAGCCGGTGGAGATGATGATGGAACTGCGTTCCAGCTTGTCCTTCAACTCGGCCACGCGATCGATTTTTTCCTGGGTTGGCAAGATAGGCTCCTGGATAACAACGGTCAAAAGAAAACCCGCGCTCCGAGACGAAGGCGCGGGCGGTTCGGCACGCATGGCCCTGGGGCCAGCGACGCTGATCATCCACATATGCTCCGGATCAATCCAGAACTGTGCCTCGGCGGGCGGCCAGTGTGGCCATTATTCCCATCAGGGACCCACTGTCTCGGGCGTTATGACGGTATTCGATTGTCCTTATCAGCGTACCATCCTCGGGGCAAAGGCGCAACTCCGATCCCCTGGCGAGAAATGACGCAAGCGGTTGGCAAGTCCCGGCGATTTCTCCGCGTGACGCGGTGTGTTACGGGAAGCGCGCTCAATGGTATCATAGCCCGATACGATGGGATGATCCAAGTGTCCCAAGGGGAGGTGCAACACATGGGCACCCGTTCGCTCAATATTGATTTCACAGTCATGGTGGATTTCGAAAAGGAAGACGACCGCTACGTAGCGCGCGCCGACCAATTCGGCATGATTGCATTCGGCAAAACGAAAGCCGAAGCGGAAAAGCGCATCGGCGAGGGCCTTGAACTGCTGGGTGCATTTTTCAGCGAACGTTCGGACGGGCGGGATGAGGCCATACGATACCTGGAGTCCCGTGGTGTCGAGTATCGAATCCGTGCCGAAGATGACGACGCGCTCGAAACGGTGGAAATGCCGATGAGCTTTGGAGTAACCGTTTGATACCGGCCTTCATATCCCCGGAAACTGCCCACAGAGGATTGCAAGCATTGGAGTGGAAGGTGATGAAGGACGCAGGGCAATGGATTTTTTACATCAACCCGACGTATCCGGATGACCCGGCGTCTCCGCTATTCCTCTCAGTTCACGATGGGGACATACCCCGAGTTTATTTCATCCAGGCACTCCGCAATGCCGGGGTTGACCCCGACGAGTTTGAAACAGCCTTATCGCAAACGGAGCCGTGAGGTGGCGGGCGCTGGCAATGGAAAAGGGCCGGGAACATCCCGGCCCCTATCATTCGATGGATGGGCAGCGCGAGTTCTTGCGCTCGAAGGCTGGCATCACTCTGGTTTCATTGCCTGGAGCGTTCCCACGTCAACGGAGATGCCGGGGCCCATGGATGAGGTGATGTAGGCGGACTTGATGAAGGCGCCTTTCACCGCGTCGGGACGCTCGCGCATGACGGAGTCCATGAATACGGTCAGGTTGTCCACCAGCGCGTCGGTCTCGAAGGAGGACTTGCCGAACTGACCGTGAATGATGGCGGTCCGGTCGGTGCGAAACTCCAGGCGGCCGGCCTTGGATTCCTGGATGACGCGGGGCAGGTCACGGGCGGGAACCAGGGTGCCGGTACGCGGGTTGGGCATCAAACCCCGACGGCCCAGAACGCGGCCCAGTCGGCCGATCTTGGACATGATTTCCGGTATCGCCAGTCCCACGTCGAACTCGACCCAGCCGCTTTCAACCTGGGCGATCAGGTCGTCGTCTCCCACGTAGTCGGCGCCGGCCTGGCGGGCGATGTCGGCGGCCTCGCCGTTGGCGAACACCAGGACGCGCACCTGTTTGCCGAGGCCGTGGGGCAGCACGGTGACGCCGCGCACCTGCTGCTCGGCGTGGCGCACGTCAGCGTTGGTGCGGAGGTGGACCTCCAGGGTCTCGTCGAACTTGGCCGTGGAGAGTTCCTTCACCAGGTCGATGGCTTCTCGGGGCTGGTAAACGCTGTCCTCCGGAATACGCTCGGCAACGGCGTTATAGCGGCGGCTGTGCTTGGGCATTTTAGATTCTCCTCTTCCCCGTCATTCCGGCGGAAGCCAGAATCCAGAGGTCACGCTGCAAACACGTTCTGGATTCCCGCTTTCGCGGGAATGACGACATTAATTTGTCAGCACGTCTAGTCGTCTTCGACGGTGATACCCATGCTGCGAGCGGTGCCGGCGATGATGTTCATGGCCTGTTCGACGGAGTTGGCGTTGAGGTCCTTGAGCTTTTCCTCGGCGATGCCGCGGAGCACGTCGCTGGTGACGGTCACGCCGATGGGCGCGCGGGCGTCGCCCTGTCCCTTCTCGATGCCGGCGGCGCGGCGCAACAGGTCTGAAGCCGGAGGCGTCCGGGTGACGAAGGTGAAGGAGCGGTCCTGGTACACCGTCAGGTGGACGGGCACGATGGTGCCGGATTGGCTGCCGGTGCGCTCGTTGTATTCCTTGACGAAGGCCATGATGTTGACGCCGTGCTGACCCAGCGCCGGGCCAACCGGGGGCGCGGGCGTGGCTTTGCCAGCTTCCAGCTGGAGCTTGATGACGGCGAGTACTTTCTTTGCCACTGATGGCCTCCGGTTGTCCTGATTTTAGGCGGGCGGATCGGCGCCCGGCTTGCGGGGCGGGCTCAGGCTTTTTCCACCTGGGTGAAGTCCAGCTCCACCGGGGTCTCGCGGCCGAAAACGGAGATCATCACGGTGACCTGTCCCCGGTGTTCGTCCACGTCCTCGACGCGGCCGAGCATATCGGCGAAGGGGCCTTCGGAGATCCGCACCGTGTCTCCCGGGGTCATGCCGATGACGGCGCGCGGCTCGCCAGAGGCGACGCGGTCCAGGATGTCATCGACCTCGCGATCATCCAGCGGCACGGGACGCGGGCGGTCGCCGCCCTCTTCCTCGGCGGAAATGAAGCCGGTCACGCCGGTGGTGTTGCGCACCAGGAACCAGGCCTCGTCGTCCATCACCATCTGGACCAGGATGTAGCCGGGGAAC
This sequence comes from Chloroflexota bacterium, assembly GCA_028873965.1. GTDB lineage: Bacteria > Chloroflexota > Dehalococcoidia > Lucifugimonadales > UBA3495 > Bin87. Next base: position 83,033 of record JAPPMU010000031.1, on the reverse strand, counting down.
AGCTTGCGGCGCTGCTTGGTTCGCTCGCCCTTGTTGCGGGTGATTTCGTCCTCGGCCGGCACCTCGACCCGGGTGATCCGGTCGTCCATGCCCAGGCTCTGGCGGCGCAGGTCAAGGTTGCGCTTGACCATGTCTTCCTGGCCCGTGTAGGTGTGGACGATGTACCAGCGCAGATCGGCGGGATGCGTTGTGGTCATTGTGTCAATCTCAGTGGGCGAGCGCGGAGCGGCTCCGGCCGGCGCCGGAGGCTCCTGATTACGCCGGCTTCAGATGTCGGCTTCGCCGGTCTCGCATCGAGACGAGAGCGCGCCGGCCCGGTGCAGGTCAGAAAGGCAACTGCCGCAGGCCGATGACGAAGCCCATGCCGAAGTCGAAAATCCGGTCCAACAGGCCGAGGAAGAAGCCCATGATAACGGCGAGCACGATGACGATGACCGTCAGCCGGGCCGTCTCTTCCTTGGTTGGCCAGACCGATTTCCGCAGCTCGGAAGCGGTTTCCCGCAGGAAGCCGATCGGGCCGACCCTCCCCACAGCGCGGGGAGAGATCGGCGACGGTCGTCTGGTTGATGCGCGGGCCACAGGCCGCTACCTCACTTCCCGGTGGACCTGGTGGCCCCGGCAGCGGCTGCAGTACTTCCGCAGTTCCATGCGGGTGGTGTGGCTGCGCCGGTTCTTGATGGTCGAGTAGTTGCGCTCGCGGCAGTCGGTGCACTGCAAGGTGATGACCTGCCGGGCGTCGGTGGACTTGCGAGCCATGGGATCACTCCAGCAATCGGGTGAACACGCCGGCGCCGACGGTGCGGCCGCCCTCGCGGATGGCGAAGCGGAGTCCCTCTTCGACGGCGATCGGGGTGATGAGGTTCACGGTCATGGTGATGTTATCACCGGGCATGACCATTTCCACACCGTCGGGCAGGGCGATTTCGCCGGTAATGTCGCTGGTGCGGATGTAGAATTGCGGCTTGTAGCCGGTGAAGAAGGGGGTGTGGCGGCCGCCTTCCGCCTGGCTCAGCACGTACACCTCGGCCTCGGCCTTGCGGTACGGGCGCATGGAGCCGGGGGCGACCAGGACCTGGCCGCGCTCCACCTCGTCGCGGTCCACGCCGCGCAGCAGCACGCCCACGGCGTCGCCGGCTTCGGTGGTGTCCAGCAGCTTGTGGAACATTTCCAGTCCGGTGGCAACGGTCTTGCGCACGTCGCCGGAGCGGATGATTTCCACTTCCTGGCCGACGTTGAGCTGTCCGCGCTCGACACGGCCGGTGACCACGGTGCCGCGGCCCTTGATGCCGAAGACGTCCTCGATGGGCATCAGGAACGGCTGGTCGGTGACGCGGGACGGCTGGGGGATGTAGTCGTCCATGGTGGCGACCAGTTCCCGCACCTGCTCCATCGCATCGGAGTCGCCTTCCAGCGCCTTCAGGCCGCTGACGCGGACGATGGGCGTGTCGTCGCCGGGGAAATCGTAGGTGCTGAGCAGTTCACGGACTTCCAGCTCGACCAGTTCCAGGAGTTCCTCGTCGTCCATCATGTCAACCTTGTTCAGGGCGACGACGATGGAGGGCACTTCCACCTGGCGGGCCAACAGGATGTGCTCCCGGGTCTGGGGCATGGGGCCGTCGGGAGCGGACACGACCAGGACCGCGCCGTCCATCTGCGCGGCGCCGGTGATCATGTTCTTGATGTAGTCGGCGTGGCCGGGGCAGTCAACGTGGGCGTAGTGCCGGTTCGCGGTCTCGTATTCCACGTGGGCGATGGCGATGGTGATGCCGCGGGCCCGTTCCTCCGGCGCGTTGTCGATGCTGTCGAAACTGCGGAAGCTGGCGTTGTTCTCCTGGGCCAGCACGCTGGTGATAGCGGCGGTCAGGGTGGTCTTGCCGTGGTCAACGTGACCGATGGTTCCCACGTTGACGTGGGGCTTGGAACGGTCGAAGACTTGCTTAGCCATGGTGGCGGGTTACTCCTTGCTCCTTGTTGGTGGTTCCCTGGTTGCGGCCCGCGGGGCATCCCTGCGGGTTGCTGACGCCGGTGGAGCCCAAGGGCGGAATCGAACCGCCGACCCCGTTCTTACCAAGAACGTGCTCTACCTCTGAGCTACTTGGGCGTGTTTTTGGTTGTCATTGCGAGCGGTTTGGATTTCCCTGGATTCCGGCTTTCGCCGGAATGACGGTATTAGCGTGTTAGTGGTGGAGGGGGCAGGATTCGAACCTGCGAAGCCCGTCAGGGCGCCAGATTTACAGTCTGGTGGCTTTAACCACTCACCCACCCCTCCATGTGCTAACTCCCGGACCGATGATCCAGTTGCGACGATTCAGATTTGGAGCCCCAGAGGGGACTCGAACCCCTAACCTGCCGATTACAAATCGGCTGCGCTGCCAATTGCGCCACCGGGGCGCGGGGTTGGCTCCATCGAGCCCGACCGGCTGGACCGCGCAATACGCTAAAAAAGCCCCGGCAACTTCCGGGGCCTTCCGGTTTTCGCCAATCAACAAATAGGTTACGCAACGTGGTGCAAATTGTCAATGCTATTCGAACCGTTCGTAACCGTTCAGACTTATTGAGGCGCTCGCGCGTGCAGCACGTCATTCCGGCCCCCGTATTCAATACGGGGGCCGGCTTTGAGCCGGAATCCAGGAGGTTCTTCCCCACCCACGGTTGCCCGTTGGCAGGTTTCCTGGATACCGGCTTTCGCCGGGATGGCGTACTTGGTCCGCTGCGGTCGCCGCCAGTGTGAACAATTACCACGCGCGGGGTCACAACGACAGGTTGCGCGAAGTGGGTAGGCGTGGAGGTTTTTGGGTTCCTGACTGGTTGATGGCTTTCTCGCTTTTTGCTCGTTCCGGTTGTTGGTTGGTACAGCGCTGCCAGAGGGTTTGGGGTCGGTGTCAGCCCCGCGGCCGGGGGATACGCAAAGGGTTTTTGCCCACTGAGACCGTGGACGACGCTGGGGTCGTGCAGCACGCAGCGAGTGGACTGTCGCTGTGTCACCGAGGAGACCACGCCGCTGAGAAACGGGCGGACGATGGTCGCTGGGGACGGGGTATTGCGATTTTGATGCTGACGGGGTGGCCGCTGACGACCCTTGGGACCTCTGGCGATGGCTGATGATTCACGTGATGGGTACAGTATAGGAACGTATGTTCGTCGTTGTCAAGAGGGTGGTCGGCCTCGTCAGGGCCTTTTCAAAGTCACTGCGGCAACCTTCGCGCCACCCAATCGTCATTCCTGCGAAAGCAGGAATCCAGGGTCCGCCGTCAATAGGGAGGTTCTGGGTTCCCGCTTTCGCGGGAACGACGGGTGGACTTTGAAAAGGCCCTGCGGCCTCGTGCGTACCCAGTTTGTCATCGCGAGGAGCGTAGCGACGTGGCGATCTCGTTCCCGTGGCGGCGTTGGTTGCCTTGACGAGATTGCCACCCCCGCATCAAGTGAGGGGTCGCAATGACGGGTTGCGGGAAATGAGTACGCATGAGCCGATTTCAGCCCGGCGACATCCAACATCCCGGGGATTTGCGCGTCGCCTACTGGCACAGTTGTTGCCTCCGGCTGGCCCCTCGTTCAAGCTTGCGGCGCACGGGTCCCCGCAGCCCGTTTCGCGGCGCCGTGCTGCGGACGACTGTCGCGCTGCTGCGATGGGTTATAATGGGTTTACTGAGCGGGCGTAGCTTAGTGGTAAAGCCCCAGCCTTCCAAGCTGGCTACGTGGGTTCGATTCCCATCGCCCGCTCCATTTTTGTGCCCGTGCCTGGCTCATGCGTACCCAGTTTGTCATCGCGAGGAGCGCGGCGACGCCCGTTACCCCGACGAGATTGCCACCCCCGCATCAAGTGCGGGGTCGCAATGACGGATTGGGCCAAGTGGGTACGCATGAGCCGTGCCTGGCACGTGACGCGGGACTAACCGGCGACGGCGGTGATGCTGCGATCGCCAATGGGCTGCGGCGGCCGATTGTTCGGTCCATGGGTCAGCGACTGTAGTATCTCCACCTGGTCCTCTGATACCGTCCCGATGCCCTGCATAACCATCCACCGCACCCCTTCCGAGCACGGTGGTGTGGTCAGCGAACCGCGGTATCCGTAATAGCCGCTATCCGACGGCACGTACTCAGCCGCGTTCGGCCCGCCTCCAATATCGGCTTCCACCCCGGTCTCCGGAGCCAGACCCAGCAGGTCCTCCACCAGAGGGCTGGGGTCGCCCGGCCGGAACAACAGCCCCACAACGGCCAGATTGCCGTCAGCGTCCTGGTGCACCAGGTGAAGCTCGGCCGCGAAGCTCTCGCCGTCCAGCAGGTGCTCTCCCGGGGAATGGTAATGAACCCCCAGCAGTTCGTAGCGGCGTCCACCCACCGACACCCCGCTGCCGGGGTCAAAGTCCAGGTACACGGTGTGGCCGTTGTTGCGGGCCTGCACGGCGGTTGTCGTGTAGTCGAACGTCACCGGTTCGATCCCGCCCGAGGCGTATCCGGTCAAGTTTACCGGCGACTGTTCAACGCCTGCGGAGCACAGGCTGTAATCGGAGGACAGGCAGCCCCAGCGCTCCGGGCCGGTGTCCCCGGTGTATCCCCATTCGGGGTGGCTGACGGTGGCCATCAGGTAGCCCGGGCGGTTTCGAGGGCGCGGACGGCGGCCTGCTGCAGGGCCCCGGCGTCCAGCGTGGCCCGAAGCTCTCCGTCGTCCTGGCCGAAGCTCTCCTCGACGCGGAACTCGTCGATCAGGGCTGTCATCGCGCTTTGGCGTTCGGTATCCGTGGCGGAGGCAAAAGCGGTCAACCGGCCGTCGGCGATATGCCGGTCGATCTCGGCGGTGAGCAACTCATCCTCCACCACGCGGCGCTGGATGAGGCCGATGTTCTGCAGGTTGCGGCCGAGGTAGCAGCCGCCGAACTGCATGATCTCGCACTCGCGGCCCTCGAGTCCGTCGATTTCGGCGAACCAGTGGTAGCGCGGCTCCAGCTCGTGATCGCTGAGGTAGTTGCGCACCTGCTGGTCCTCGGGGGCCGGGTCGGACGGGTCGAACACCAGCTTGACCGTGTGCATCATCAGGCCGGCGGGTTCTACGGTGATGTACATATCATCCTCCAGTCAAGGCCGTTCGGTCATTCTATTGCCGTCATTCCGGCGAAAGCCGGATCCGGAAGCCGCTGGCAGCCATCAACTCCGACACTTTCAAGCCGTTCTGGATTCCGGATCAAGTCCGGAATGACGTGTCGGGGTGAGTTAGCCTTCCACCGCGCGGATGATGCGGTCGACGTTCTCGGGTCCTGGCGCGACGGTCTTGTTGTCCACCAGCCGCATGGCCTCAACGATAGCGTCGTGGTACGGGGTGGCCACCCCGGTCTCGCGGCCCTTTTCGCAGATGAGGCCGTTCATAAAGTCGATCTCGGACTTGCGGCCCTTATGCACGTCCTGGGCCATGGACGCCAGCCAGTTGACCCGTCCGCCGGCCTGGGACAGCTTGCCGTCCAGCTCCTCGAACACGTCGCCCGTGTCGGCGTCCGCCCAGAATTCGGCCGGGGTGCCGTTGATTTCCACCACCCTCAGCCCCTGGGCGAGGCCCACCTGCGCGCCCTCTTTGGCCAGGTTGATGCGGATGCGGCGGATCCTGGCGTCGCCGGCCATTTCCTGGCTGCCCAACTGGCTCATGGCGGAGATAGCGTTGCCCATGCCGTTCTGGCAGAGCTTGGCCCAGCGTTCGCCGGGGAGGTTGTCGGTGGCGTAGGCGGCGTCGATGTGGTCCAGCTTGGCGGCCAGAGCCTCCGAACGGGGAGTGACGGCGCCCGTGAACTCGCCGATGCGGAACACGGTGTGGCCGTGGTCGCGTCCGGGCGCCCCGCCGCGGTTGACGTGGGCCGGCTCCCAGAGCGCCACCTCGATATGCGACGCGATGCAGCCCAGCTGCCGGTCCTGGCCGACGATGTTGGCGATGGTCGGGTCGTTCCAGCAGTTCTGGATGGACACGAAGGCGCCGTCGTCCTTCACGTAACGCTTGATGAAGTGGGTGGCCCACTCGGTGTCGTAGGACTTGACGGTGATGAAGGCGTAGTCGAAGGGCTCGGTGATGTTCTGGGCGTCGGTGAGGTGCATGGCGTTGACCGGCACCGTGAAGTCGCCCTGGCTGCCGCTGGCGCGGAGACCCTCGGCGCGCATCTTCTCGACGTGATCGGGCCACATGTCGATGAAGGTGACGTCGTCTTCGCCGGCCTGAACGAGAAACGCGCCGACGTAGCTGCCCACGGCGCCGGGACCCATGATTACGATGCGGTCTGCCATAGTGTCATCTCCGGGAAAGAGTTTGGGGTTTGTGAAAAACCTTGGGTTAGGGTTCGGTCGGGGGCGGGAAATACTCTTGCAGCATGTCGATGCCATCGCTGACGGTGCCCGCCGATTGGACGACCATTGCATCGGTCAAATTGCCTTCATAGAAATGAGTATGAAGGCCGCTGACCAGTGTGGCCGTATCGTTCAGCATATTTTCCGCATCCGGGTTCAATTGTCCGACCAGGGACGCCAGTTCGCCGGCTACGCGGTAGATCCCAACATGAGTGGACAGTTTTATCTGGTGGTCGGCGCCGATAGCTTTGACGATTTGCGTGAAAGCGCCCCAGGATTTTTCGGCGGCTTGCAGATAATCGCTTTCGTTCAGGCTGCGCTGAACGTGTTGCCGGTAATGGGCCAGGTTCGCGCGGTAGGTTTCCGCGTGGGCCTCCGCTTCTTCCCGGGACAGCGACGTGTCCCAGCGAGGGGAAAAGGCGGTGCGGATGGCAGCAACAACCTGCTCATCGGTGAAGGTCGGCTGTGGCGCGTTCACGGCATGGTCTCCGGCAGTGGCGGCAAGGCTCCGCCCCTGCATTTTTACAGGGGCGGAGCGGATTTGTCCATTGCGGAGGCTATTTCACGATGGGCGGTTGAAACGCATTGCGTCGGGGTCACCTTTCCGTTCGATCCCGCGGAGGGCGTGGGCTTCATCGACCGCCTCTGCCCGTTCGGGCGAATGGATGACGGCGTAGCAGCGCAGGATTTCGTCGCGCCAATGCGGAGGGATGCGCTGCCAGTCCTTTAGCTCGACGATGTAGGGCAACAGCGTTTCCGACATCTCGTTGAGCAGGTCGTCCATAAGCATTGCACCGATTGGAAGGTCGCCCAGTGCCACCAAGTCGAGGTCGGAGTAACGCCAGGAACGGCCGGTCACCCGGGAGCCGTAGGCCCACACCTCACGGTCGGGCAGATGCCGCCGCAGGATGTCGGTAACGATTTCAAGATGCTGCGGCGCGATGTCAACTTGAGAAAGCGGTACAATCATTCGAGCCGATCCCGCAGCGCGACGAGCAGACTGTTGACTGCATTATTGAATTCAGGAGCCAGTTCCACCAGTTGGTCGATGGCGTCCTCATCAAGGTATTCGTGGGACGTTGCGTTGCGTCGTTGCCTGAAGATGAGCCATTCCTCTGAAGATTCGTACAACCCGTTTTTGGCTGCGGCGCGGAGTATATCGGGAATGCGCATCTGCCCAACTCGTCCGGGAGACAGGACGTAGTCGGCCACGTATCTCCGTATGGCGTTAAACGCCAGCTCGTAGGTGAACTCGAACCCCTTCACGACCGCGGTGTGGAAAACGTCGTGGTCGGGATGGTCTTCGTCAATCTCCGCATAGCGAGCTACAAAGCGCCCCAGGCGGTCGTTGGCTCGCTCCAGTGGAGCCAAGTTGATGTGCGGTTCCGTGACCATGATCCTCTGATTTACCCTGCGGCTACATTGCCACCTCTGGTGGGAACCACTGTCGGAGGAGATCGATGGCCTCGCTTACAGCGTCGGCAGACTGGATGACTCGATCATCCGGCAGTTCGTCTTCGTAGAAATGCAAATGCAGGCTGTGGGCCATAACCGACGCATCGCTCACTCTGGCGCCGTCTTCCGGAGCGGTCTGGGCAATCAACTTTGACAGCTCGTCGGCCACGCGCATGATCCCGACATGGCTGGAGAGCAGAATCTGATGGTCTGCGCAAATAGCTTTGATGGCCTGGGTGAAGGCGCCCCAGGACTTTTCCGCCACTTGCAGGTAGTCGCTGTCCGACAGACTACGCTGGACATGCCCCCGGTAGTGGGCCTCACTGGAACGGTAGGTTGCGGCCTTGTTCGCAGCGTCCTCCCGTGTCAAGGAAGTATCCCAACGTGGGGAATAGGCAGCCCGGATTGCGGCGGTGACTTGTTCGGCGGTGAATGAAGGCGCGCAGTTAGTCATGACATGGACCTATTTGGACATGGAGCTCGCCGCCATGATGCTCCACTTCAAGCTGCGCTACATCGCCACCACGCGCGCGTCGTCCACCTGCGGCAGGGCTCGGATTTCCGCCAGCACGCCCTCGCTGATGGGGTCGTCGAGACCCACGACCATCATGGCCTGGCCGCGGGGGGCGATGCGGCCCACCTCCATGAAGCTGATGTTGATGTTGTGGCGACCGGCCGTGGTGCCCACCGCCCCGATGATGCCCGGCTGGTCCTGATTGTCCACGAACAGCATGTAGGGAGCCGATGGCGCAACGTCCATCCAGTACTCGTTGACCCGCACCAGGTGCGGCTCGTCGCGCAACGAAGTGCCGGCGATAGTGATGTCGTCGCCGGTGGTGTGCAGCGTCGCGGTAATCAGGCTGGCGTACTCGCGGCTGTCGCCGGAGGTCTGCTCGGTGACCTGGAGGCCCCGCTGCTGCGCCAGCACCGGGGCGTTGATCATGTTGACCGCCTCGCCGCTGACCTGCCCCAGCAGGCCAACCAGCGCGGCCGCCTTGAGGATGGCGGTGTTGTGCTCGGCGATCTCTCCCTGGTACCGGATGGTGATCCCGACGAACTGGCCCCGGGCCATGCTGGTGAGCAAACGGCCCACCATGGATGCCACCGGCACGTAGGGGGCCAGGATGGCGTGAACCTCGGGCGGCACGAAGGGTGCGTTGACGGTGTTGCGGGCGGGCTTGCCCTCCAGCACCGCCAGCACCTGTTCTGCTGCCTCGATGGCGACCTCGCGCTGGGCTTCCTGGGTGGACGCGCCCAGGTGCGGCGTGGCGACAAGCCGGGGGTGCTTCAGCAGGGGCAGGTCGCCCGGGGGCTCGTTGGTGAACACGTCCAGGGCGGCGCCGGCCAGGTGCTCGCTTTCCAGCGCTTCCAGGAGGGCGTCGTCATCCACCAGCTCGCCGCGGGCGACGTTGATCAGGCGGGCTCCGGACTTCATCTTGGCCAACTGGGGCGCGGAAATCAGGTTCGTCGTGCCGGCGGTCAGGGGGGTGTGGAGGGTGATGAAGTCGGCCTGCGCGAGCACTTCGTCCAGGGACATCACGGTCACGCCCATGCGGGCGGCGAAGTCGGGAGCGACGAAGGGATCGTAGGCGACCAGACGCATGCCGAAACTGGCGGCGCGGCGCGCGACCTCGGAACCCACCCGGCCCAGTCCGATGATGCCCAGGGTCTTGTTGCGGACCTCGATGCCCATGAAGGCCGACCGCTGCCACTGGCCCTCCTTCATGGAGGCGTAGGCTTGCGGCACGTTACGGGCCAGGGCCAGCATCAGGGCGACCGTGTGCTCGGCGGCGGCGACGGTGTTGCCGATGGGCGCGTTGACCACGGCGACGCCGGCGCGCGTCGCCGCGTCGAGGTCGATGTTGTCAACGCCGATGCCGGCGCGCGCGACGACCTTGAGGTCGCAGCCGGCGGAGATCACCGGCTCGGTGACCTTGGTCTCGCTGCGGACCACCAGGGCATCGTATCCGGGGATGGTGGCGATGAGTTCGTCGGGGGAGAGGCCGCGCTTGACGTCCACCGGGACGTGCTTTTTCAGCAGGTCGATGCCTTCAGCGGCCACGTTGTCGGTAATCAGTACTTTGGGCATGGGAACAAAGAGCCTCCGCACCGCAGTCTGCGCTGAAAGGCGCGAATTTTATGCTCGGAGGGCTGCGATTTTGCCACGCAATGACACCCTCCGGCGGCGGTGGTAGCATATCGATGGTAGCATAAGGGCTGGCAACTGTCATTTTGACTTGGGTGGATGAATGCGCAAATGCGAGTAAAGCTCGGCCCATTTTGCCGGATTGAAAATTGCAATGATTATGCTTTCCAGCTCCCCTCTTTTCGCACCGTTGGCTGCCGGTGATCGCAGCGCCGATAGCCCCACGCGCCGGCGGGATGAGTTGCTGGAGCGCTTCGGCGACCGCATCGTCGTTAACCGGGCTTTCTCGCGTCAGCTGGTATCTTGGCAATCTAATCGTGATGCCCACGGATTTAGATGGTTCAAGTACAAGGAGGGGTTCAGCGCTGAATTGGTTCGCCATCTTATGGGGTTTCTGCCCGGGCAAGGAAGGCTGCTCGACCCCTTTGCCGGCACGGGGGCGGCGCCAATCACGGCATCCGGCCAGGGCTGGCAAGGCATCGGAGTGGAGATCCTGCCTGTTGGAGCCATAATCGCCAATGGGTTACTGGCTGCCGGGGCCGCCTCCCCCGCGGCTTTCCAGCGACGAGCCCAGGAACTGCTGCAATGCGCGGCGTCAACCGACACCGGCAATTTATCTCCCGACGACTGGTTTCCCCATATTCGCATCACGGAGAAAGCGTTTCCGCCCGCCGCGGAAATCGCCATTGCGATGGTCCGCAGCCGGTTGCGCCAATATGGGCCCGGTCCGGAAACGGACCTGCTGAATCTGGCTGCAATAGCTGCGTTGGAAGATGCCAGCTGGACCAGCAAAGACGGCCAGTATCTGCGCTGGGACCATCGCTCCGGCCGGAACCTGAAGGCGCGCATGGAGAAGCGTGGCGTGCAATCTTACGCAGATTCGCTAGGCAGCAAGCTGTCCGTCATCGCCGGGGATTTGACGGAGTTGTCGCAAATCTACCGCCAGGATCAAGTCCGGATAATTGAAGGATCGTGTTACGACGTTTTGCCGAACTTGCCGGACAACTCCATTGATGCCGTAATCACGTCACCGCCCTACGCCAACCGCTACGATTACACCCGCACCTACGCCTTGGAATTGGCCTGGCTCGGCTATGACAACCGTAGAATCAGCGAATTGCGCCAACGTCTGCTGTCGGCAACCGTCGAGAACCGTTCCAAGCGTGAGGAACTGGCCGCCGGGCACGGTGACGCGCTGGCCCTCTTCGACCGCCATCCCGCCATTGCCGAAATCACCGACGCGCTGGAAGCCGCCAACGCGCGCAGGGAACTGCCCAACCCCCACGTCATTCGCCTGGTTCGGAACTACTTCATGGAGATGACCGTGGTCATCGCCGAGCTGTCGCGGCTGTGCCGTCCGGGCGCATCGGTCTTCATGGTGAACGACAACGTGCAATATCACGGCGAAGAGGTGCCCGTTGACCTGATACTGTCCGACCTGGCCGAGCAATGCGGATTCCGCACCGAAGCCATTTGGGCGCTGGCCCGAGGCAAGGGCAACGCCAGCCAGCAGATGGGCCGCTTCGGACGCCGCGAACTGCGCAAGTGCGTGTACTGGTGGGTGCGGGAATGAACCAGGACTACCGCCGATTTACTCGTGAACTGCGCTCGCAGGATTTGACGCGAGCGCTGCAACGCCGGCTTGACGTGCGGGCGCGGCAGGCGGTGGCCGACCTTGCTGACCGGTTTCAGTTCACCGGATCAATCGAAGGCTATCTGATTTCGCAATCGGCGTGGGAGCACGTGTGCAGCCTCCGCCTGAATCCGGTTCAAGTATTCTGCCACCTCGACATGCTGGTCGAAGAACCGTTCATATCCTTGTACTACAGAGGCATCAGCGGCCTGTCCCTCAAGGAAGTACAGGAACAGGCACGGGCCGTCAGCACTTGGGAACGTGAACCGGAAACCCGGATGCGCAAGCCGCGCGTCTCCACAGAGGCGGCGCGTCAAGTGGCCGGACTGTACAACAGTTTCATTTCGTCCATTATTGAAAACGCCTCCGACTGGACGTTGGAGAATGGCTACCGCAGCATCATAGCGTCAATGGGAATATCCTTCGACGGCTCCATGCGCAACAAGATGGGAGAATTGCCGGAACGGAGGCTGCGCCGTTTACTGCTCCAGTATGTTGTTGAGGCTGAATTGCTGGTCGCCCCCGAGTATTCCACTGTACTTGACCTACCCGACAATCCTGCGAGGGGCCGCTATGTCTTGGCTGACGGCATTGTGATGGTGTTCAGCTCCGAACCCGACGTTGCGTTTCTGAGGAGCGACTCCCTGGAAGCAACCATCGAAATCAAGGGCGGGATTGACCCGGCCGGCGCGTTGGAACGGCTGGGAGCCGCCGAGAAGTCTGCACAGGCGGCGATCGAGGTCAATCCGCGCTGCAAGAATTTTCTCGTTGCCGGCGTAATCACTGCGGAAATGCGGCGGCGTCTTGACCAAAGCCGGCTGTTTGAGAAGGATTTTCAGTTGGTTGAACTTTTGTCAGACGAAACTCGCCAGGCGGAATTTTTGGCCGAAATCTTCAGCTACACTTTGCGAATGTCGTGAGATAGCTCGCGAGTAAACAGTAAACCTCGCAAGCGCCGCTCGCCAGCAACAAACCGAGGTTTCGCGCCATGACCACGCGGGCCGCCAACCCGTCATTTGCCGCCTTGCTCAATGCGCCAATCGCAATTGAGGTTTCCCGTAATGGACACGCAAATTACGCCCCCGTCGGTGGCCGGCCCGGACAGCGATACTTCACTGGCCGCGGACTCAAACAGCGCCGCCGAAGAAACCTTTGCCAAGGCCGTTGCCGCCCTGGACGCCGGCGACTATCAGCATGGCGCCAATCTTGTCTATCAGGCTGCGGTGCAGGCGGTCCGGGCGGCAGCCGGCCGGCTGGGTATGCCCAGCGACACGCGGGAAGAACTGAAAGCAGTGGTCTATAAACTCGACGGGTTCGACCCGGAAGCAGCCTGGCAAGCGTATCTGGCCGACCCCACGATTACCCTTGACCTGCCCTTGTATAGAGGGTATTTCTCGGTTGCCGAGTCCTTCAAGGAACACGCCGAAATACCCCTGGACGTGCAAGCGCGGGATACGGAACGGTACTGGCAACCCGAGGAGTACGCATGGTTCCTCAGCCCGGTAGAAGAGCTAATCCGCCTGCTACGGCACAATGAAACCGGGGCGGCATCCGAATGAACCGCGCCGGTCATCTGGCAGAAGCCGAAGCAATGCTAAAGCTAGTCACCCAATTGTCGCAGGATCCCGACCAGCGGGCCACTGCCGCCGAGGCGGTATGGGGCGCTACCGTGCACGCGCTCAGCGCCGCCGACACGGAACACGAAACGACGCTAACCCAGCCGAACGTGAACCACGACGCTCCGAACCAAAAACGTACGTTCTTGCAGGCAGCGAATCGCGTCGCCAATTCCAACCTGCCGTATTCAACGCTGCTCGCGTGTCTGGACGATAACCAAGGGAAGCTTCACACGTACTTTTACCATATCAACCTTTCCAACGCTGCCTTGAGCGTCAGCATGATAGACGGGGTTGCTTACGTGCAGCGCATCATTGCCGCAGCGCAAGCGGCCGGCGCCTGAATCTTGTCTCTCACTTCGGAGGTTTCACTGATGATCAAAGACTTTTCCGTGCTTTACGCCGGCCACGTTCTGGAAGGCGACGGCATTGGCTTCGACGGCATTCCCGCCAACGACCGCTGGTACGACAACGACCGGCTGTCCATGGCCATGGACATCGCGCGACAGGCGGCGGTGTTCCTGGACGACCTGGGGTTCGACATCCTGTGGATGGCCGAGCACCACTTCCAGCGGGAGGGGTACGAGTGCATCCCCAACCTGCTGATTATGAGCCAGTACCTGGCGCAGCACACCAATCGGATCAAGTTCGGCTGCGGATTCAACATCCTGCCCATGTGGCATCCCATCCGCCTGGCCGAGGACTTCGCCATGGTGGACATCCTCACCGGGGGGCGCGTGGTTTTCGGCATCGGCCGGGGGTACCACACCCGCGAAGTGGAGTCATTCGGCGCGCCGATGATCGACGGCGACGCCAACCGCGAGCTGTTTGAAGAGCAGTTCGAGATCATGATGAAGGCCTTCAACGAAGAGTCCTTCTCCCACCAGGGCAAGCACTACACCATCCCGCCGGACATCCCCTATCGGGGTTACGACCTGAAAGAGGTGACGCTGGTGCCGCGCCCCAAGACCCGGCCGGTGGACGTGTGGCAGCCCATCGTCAGCGCGTCGGACCGGGCGCTGGACTTCATGGCCAAGTGGGGCATCAAGGGCGTCATCCTGGGCACGGGCGAGCAGTACGTGGAGGAGTGGGTGACCCGCTACCAGGCCGCCAACCGGCTCGCCGGCCGCGACCTGGCGCTGGGCGAGGGCCTGTGCATCGGCTTGTGGGCAATGGTGGACGACACCACCGTCGGAGCGCGACGGCAGCTGCAACCGCTCTTCGAGGAGCACGTCAAGTTCGCGGCGCCGCTGGGAATGCTGCGCTACAGCGACCAGCAGATCGCGGCCACCGGCCCGGGCGGAGTGGCCCGCCACATCGCCGCCGGCACCGACTTCCAGGACGTGATCGACAACCGCGCCTGGTTCGCCGGCAGCCCGGAGGACACCATCGCCTACCTGGAGGAGTTGCAGGACAAGTACCCTGGCCTGGAGCAGATCATGATCGCCTTCCCCATGGGCGCAACCACCAACCAGTTCAAGGAGCAGATGGGGCGCTTTGCGGCGGAGGTGATACCGCACTTCAGGAAGGCATCCGCCGCCACGGAGGCGTGAGATGACGACCCGACTGGCCTACTCGCCGCCCGACGCTGCGGCCATTCCCAACCTGGACCCGTTTTTCGCCCCCGGCGCGCCGGCGTTGCCGGACGCGGTTCCACCTGACGATCTGATGCAGCAAAACCCCGATATCCATTACGTCCTGCAAATCCTGGATGACGTCGCGGTGGGTGACCGGCCCGACGTGTTCATGGATACCAACAGCATCATCTACTATGACCCAACCAATCATAACCGCCGGGTTCAGCCCGACGTGTATATCGCTTTCGGCGTCGATGCTGAAGCCATCCGCCAGCGCAACGGTTACGTGCCTTGGGAAGTGGGCAAGCCGCCCGATTTTGTGCTGGAAGTGGCGTCTGAATCCACGGCTGGCAACGATACGGGTTTCAAGCGCGAACTGTACGCCCGCATCGGAGTGCTCGAATACTGGCGGTTTGACCGCACAGGCGGGCAACTGTACGGAGCCGGGTTAGTTGGCGAGTACCTGGAAAACGGCGTCTATCGTCCTTTCACTATCCATACCGATGCCAACGGCATGGAATGGGGATACAGCCGGCTGTTGCGCCTCAACCTGCGCTGGCACGATGGGTCGCTGGAACTGCAAGACCCGGACACTGGTGAAATCCTGTCCAACCGCCGCGGCGAGCGCATCGCGAAGGAAATTGCCCAGGCAGCCTTGCGCGAGCGGGACACCACTATTGCAGACTACCAGGAGCAAGTACACCGACTACAGGAACGGCTACGGGAGCTGCAACCGCCGAAGTAGGAAGTAGGCAGAGCATGGCATCGATTCAAGAAGGATATAGCGGCGACTGGGTGGTTGAAGTTTGACGTCCTGCGCACTACAATTTCGGCACTGAAGAGTGCGGGCTTATCGAAACTATCTTACTGGAGGCCGGCGAAGCATGGCGATTCCCAAACAGGATGATTTTTACCGATTTGTCCTGCAAATTGCGTCGGACAACGGTGAACAATTGTCCAGGCAGGAGCTTTTCACCGAAACCGCCAGAGTAATGGCCGTGAGTCATGAAGACCGTCAAGAAGCCTATGGTGGGGAATGGCGAGTCAATAAGTTCGAGCACAGGGTCGATTCCGCGGCCAGAACTTTACGCTCTGCGGGCTTGCTGGATATGCCCCACCGTGGGCAGTTCCAAATTACGCAGGATGGGCGCAACTACCTTCAAGACCATGTTGGATGCATCCGTAGACGCCAGTTGACTGAGCTGGCAAACCGATTGCGATCGCAAGGTGATGATGATTCCAGTCCGGTTGAACCTCAAAAAGAGGATGTACGCGAAGAAATCCTAGACGAGGTGGACCCGCAGGATCTCATTCGCGAAGGCTACCGGCAACTTTCAGACGAGCTTGCAGAGGAACTGTTGACCAGCGTCAGAGACATGACGCCAAGCCGTTTTGAGGATTTGGTGGCCGACTTACTGGTCAAAATGGGCTACGGCCAGCAAGGGGAGCGCGGTCCCCGCAGCCGCGACGGGGGCATTGATGGGGTCATCAATCAGGATGCTTTGGGCCTCGAAAAGGTGTACCTCCAAGCCAAACAGTGGGCGAATCCGGTTCCGTCTCCCGAAATCACTAAGTTTTCTGGGAGCCTGGATCAGTTTGGAGCAACTAAAGGCGTGTTCATCACCTCATCGACCTTTAGTCGCGATGCTCGTGAAGCGGCAAACAACATCTCAAGAGGCAACAAGTTCATCCGCCTGATTGACGGATCTGAGCTTGCGAGGTTGATGATAGCGCACGGAGTCGGTGTCATCACCGAATTCACGTATGAGGTCAAGGGGCTGGATGAAAACTACTTCGCGGACATCTAACCTGCTAACAGAGGCGCGGGGTTGTCGTTGTGCAGCTGGGTGCAATGACAACCCCGCCTCTTTTTGTTAATCTGGCGCAAAGCCGAGTGCCAACGCTGACTAACTCTGCTGGACTCAACAGGAGGCCATTCCATGTTCCTGATGCGTTTTACCGAACGGGCCTACGTGAACTACACCGAGGAGGACGTGCGCAACTCGCCCAACGAGGCGGTGCGGCTCACGTTTTCGAACTCCAACTTCAACCCACAGGAAGGCCACTACCTCTACAACATGTACCTGGACGAGTACGAGTACTCGGAGGAAGTGGGCTTCGACGGGCTGATGCTCAACGAGCACCACAACACGCCCACCTGTTTGGGCGCGACCATGAACCTGGAAGCGGCCATCCTGGCCCGCAACACCAAGAACACCAAGATCGTGCTGCTGGGCAATCCGCTGCCCATCTTTGACAACCCCATCCGCCTGGCCGAGGAACTGGCCGAGATCGACATGATCTCCGGCGGGCGACTGGTCTCCGGCTTCGTGCGGGGCACCGGCGTGGAGAGCCTGGCCACCAACACCAATCCGCTGCACAACCGCGAGCGGTTCGAGGAGGCCCACGACCTGGTGGTCAAGACCTGGACCACGCCGGGCCCCTTCCGCTGGGAGGGCAACCACTATCACTTCCGCGTGGTGAACCCGTTCCAGGTGCCCATGCAGAAGCCGCACCCACCCATCTGGATCCCCGGCACCGGCAGCCCGGAGACGCTGGTGTGGTGCGCCGAGCGCAACTACCCGTACATCTTCCTGGAAACCGACCCCCAGGGCACCCAGGACATGAAGTCCATCTACGCCGAGACCGCCCGCGAACACGGCTACGAGCCCGGCCCGGAGAACTTCGGCTACCTGGTTCGCATCCACGTGCAGGATACCGACGAGAAGGCCTACGACGTGGGCAAGGGCTACATGGTGGGCAACATCGGCGTCGGCCGCATTCCGCTGCCCCGCGATTACGCCTCGCCGGTGGGCTACGGCAGCCGCAGCAACGACCCGCGGTTCCTGCGCCTGCGCGAGCAGATCCGCAGCGACCCGTTCCGCGTGGGCGGACTGGACGGCGCCCAGTACGACTCCATCCTGGACTCCAAGCGCTGGATCATCGGCAGCCCGGACACCGTCATCAGCCAGCTGCGCGAGGTCCTGAGTTTCATGCGCCCCGGCATCCTGGCCGTGTGGACCAACGACGGCTCCATCAGCCACGAGGACACCATGCGCTGCCTGGAACTGATGGGCCAGGAAGTCCTGCCCGCCCTGCGCGAGATCGGCGAGGAGCTGGAGCTCACCGACCCCTTCCAGAAAGAGGGCGTGATGCCCGGGCTGACCTCCGTGTAATTCCGGCTCATTCAACCGTTCGTAAACCAAGGAGCATAACCCCAATGGCAAACTTCACCGAGGAAACCATCTCCGTAGCCGGCGGCAACCTGCAAGTGTACAAGGGCGGCAGCGGCGACCCGCTGCTGGTGCTGCACGGCGCCAACGGCAATGCCGGCCCCCGGCGCTACGCTCAGGCCCTGGCCGAGAAGTTCACCGTTTACCTGCCCTCCCATCCCGGCTACGGCAAGAGCGACCGGCCCGGCTGGGTCGAGACCATGCAGGACATGGCCTGCTTCTACACCTGGTACCAGGAACAGGAAGGACTGGAAAACGTGCGGGCGATCGGGTTCTCCATGGGCGGCTGGCTGGCGGCGGAAATGCTGTCGATGACCGGCCACGCCTTCAGCAAGGTGATGCTGGTGGGCGCCGCCGGCATCAAGCCGGTGGATGGCGAGATCACCGACATCTTCATCATCAACCCGCAGCAAATCCGTGAGCTCGTCTATCACGACCCCAGCCAGGTGCCGGAGTGGGACGAGCTGTTCGGCTCCGACCCGACGCCGGAGCAGGCCGAGCAGGCGGAAAGCGACCGGGAGATGGCCATCCGCCTGACCTGGCGGCCGTACATGCACAACCCCCGCCTGCCGGCCAAGCTGGGCCGGGTCAGCGTCCCGACGCACATCGTGTGGGGCGAGAATGACAACCTGGTGCCTGTGGAGTGCGCCGACCTGTACCAGCAGGCGCTTGCCGGATCCCAGGTCACCGTGATCCCCAACTGCGGCCATTCACCCCAGATCGAAAAGCCCGACGACTTCGTGCAGACGGCGCTGGCCTTCCTTTAGGCCGGCGCTCGTCGCTCCCGGGCACGGGAGGCAACTATGGCAACCACGCCCATCGGCGAAAAGCTGATTACCGCCGATCAATTCCTTCGGCTGTGCGAACAGGGCCTGGTTAAGGGCGAATTAATCAAGGGGGTAATCCAAGAGACCGTGTCGGCGAATGGAGAACATGGCGAGATCGCGACAGCCGTGATTTTTGCCTTTGGCAGCCATATCCGTCCCAATCGGCTGGGCCGGGTGACTGGTACTGACGCGGGTGTCTTACTGGAGCGTAACCCCGACACGGTGCGGGAGCCAGATGTCGCTTACTTTTCGGCGGAGACACTGCCTCTGGACGTGAAAGTCCGCGGCTTCTATGAAGTAGTTCCGGATCTCGTGGTCGAGGTGGTCTCGCCCAACGACCGCCCCCGGGAAATCGCGGATAAAGTGGCGATGTGGTTGAGCCACGGGGTTCGTCTGGTGTGGGCCGTGTATCCGTCAGCCCGCACCGTCGCCGTCCATACATCGGAAGGCCCGTCCCTCGTCTACACTGAGGACGACGAATTGGACGGCGGTGCCGTGCTGCCAGACTTCCGTTGCCTTATCCGGGATATACTCGGCTGGTAATTTCCGAGTGGGTCACTCCACCGCGTGCAGCAGCCCGTCGGTGGTTCGCACGTACAACTTGCCGCCGGCGTAGGCCGGCGGCAATTCTATGGGCCCGCCGACGTCCAGTTTCCACATCACAGAGCCGTCTGCCCGGTTCAGGCAGTACACCAGGCCGTCCCGCGCGCCGAAGTAGATCCGGTCTCCCAGTATGATCGGGGAACTGACGACTCCGCCGTCCGCCTGGAATCTCCACAACTCGTCGTCCGTGATGCCGTCCCGGGCGTAGAACAACCCGTCACTGTCGCCGACGTAATACACGCCGTCGGCAACGGCGGGCGACGATACAATCCCCTGCGTATGCCGCTCCTCCGGCGCGAACCGCCATCGCTCGCCGCGCTGGGCCGGGGGCGCCGGCACGCCCGGCACCTGCCAGATCCACATCTGGAACCAGGCTCGCTTGATCCAGTAGAGCCCCGGCATCCCCTTGACGCCGGTATTGATGGCGTACAGCGTGCCTCCGGACGGGAAGTACACCGTGTTCGCCGTTACCACCGGAGGCCCTTCAGCCGAGCCGGCGGTCAGAAAACGGAACCGGCGGCGGCCGTCGTCGGCATCAATGAAGTACAGGTTGCCCTCGTCGTCCGCCACGTAAAGCCGGTCGCCCCGCAGGCTCGGGGTGGTCTTCACGTTGCCCTTGAGCTTGTGCTTCCAGAGTTGCTCGCCGGTCTGGGCATCCACGCCGTAAAGTATGTTGCCCGCGGAAGTCACGTAGGCGACGCCGTTGTGCACCAAAGCTGATGCCGAAATGGGCAAGTGCGCCTTGAAATCCCACGCTTGTTCGCCGGTGTCCTGATCCAGCGCGAGCATCCGGTGGTTGGTCAGGCCCACGAACACCAGGTCGTTGTTGGCGACGGTGGTGGCATGATCCATGGGACCGGGCGTTTCCACCGACCACAGCCGCTCACCCGTGCCGGCATCGAAAGCCGATACCTGGAAGTGTCCGCCAACGAACACCCTGCCGTCCGCTATCAGCGGCGCAGAGCGGGTGTAGGGTCCCAGGTCCTGGGACCAGATGAGGCGACCGGCGGGTTGCCGCTCCACCTCCGGGATGTACCCGTTCAGGCTGGTCCCGTAACCCAGCATCGACCAGCGTCCGGCGTTGGACGCGGAAGACGCGGCAGCCGACGGGCTTCCCACAAACCAGCGCGCGGGATTGGGCAGGCTGAACCAGAAGATCCATCCCAATATGGCCACCAGCAGCAGCGCCCCGGCCGTGACCGCCGGCTTGAGCAGGCGCATCCGGTAGCGACGCCGGGCGGTGCGCTGGCTGCGTTCAACCCAATCGGGAAACTCCGCCTGGTGTTCCTGTTCTTGCATGTTGGTTAATACACTGGTAGGGGCGAATGATTATTCGCCCCTACATTCTAGCCTCAAAATTGGCTGGCGTCGTTACACATTGCGCTGCTTGGGGTCCAGCCGGTCGCGCAGCCAGTCGCCCAGCAGGTTGACGGACAGCACGGTGAACAGGATCGCCAGGCCGGGGAAGAAGGAGACCCACCAGGAGTCGATGATCAGCTCGCGTCCATCGGCCACCATGACGCCCCACGCCGGGTTGGGTCGCGGGATGCCGGCCCCCAGGAAGCTGAGGCCGGCTTCCAGCAGGATCACGAACCCCAACTGCAGGGTGGCCAGCACGATGATGGTGTTCACCAGGTTCGGGAAGATGTGGCGCAGCATGATCCTGATCTCCGACGAGCCGGCCACCCTCGCCCGGGCGATAAAGTCCTGGGTCTTGAGGGCCAGGGTCTCACCGCGAATCAGCCGGGCGTAGCGCGACCAGAGGAACAGGCACACCACGATGAGCACGTTTTCGATGCGTGGCCCCAGGGTCGCCGCGAGAACCAGCGCCACCAGGATCAGCGAGATGGATAGAGACATATCCACCAGCCGCATCACCACGGTGTCCACCCAGCCCCCATAATAGCCGGCCAGGATGCCCAACACGGTGCCGATCAGCCCCGACACGAAGATCGCCATCATCGATACCACCAGCGCCAGACGGGCGCCGTGAACAATGCGGCTGAATATGTCCATGCCGTTCTTGTCGGTGCCTAACAGGTACTTGCCCTGTCCTCCGGGTTTGACCACGATCATTATCTGGTCACCCAGTACCGGAGCCTCGCCCTCGGCCTTGCCAACCACGGAGGCGTCGCCGATGCGGACGGTGCGCTCCGCGTCGCCGAGCTTGATCTCGTTCTGGCGGTTGTCGCGGTTCACCCGTTCCACCACCGTCCGATAGGACACTACGTCGCCGGACCAGGCCGGCGGGACCAGCCGGTCGTCCAGGTCCCCGCGCCTCGGATTGTGGGGAGCGATCAGCTCAGCGAAGACTGCCGGTATGAGCAGGAACACCAGCAGCATCGTGACCGGGAACAGGGGCAGCCGGCGAATTTCCGTGATCCAGTGGCGGATCCTGGCGAGGGCGCCAGGGCGTACTGCTGCTTCCGAGACGGGACTGGCCGGAGCCGGCGCCGTGGTGATAGCCATGTCTCATTCTCCACCGTTGGCCATTGTCTTTGTCGATTCCAATGCGGCTTGCTTCCGCACGCGCTCGCCTACGTGTAGCGGATCCGGGGATCCAGGTACGCGTAGAGTATATCCACAATCAAGTTCGCGAAGATGTAGATGGACGATCCGATAATCACCACCGCCTGCAGCACCTGGAAGTCGCGCCCGCGCACGGCGCCCACTGCCAACTGACCCACGCCCGGCCACGAGAACACCGTCTCCACAATCACGGTGCCCGTGAACAGGCCGCCGATGATGATGGCAAAGTAGGTCAGCGGCGCGATGAAGGCGTTGCGCAGGCAGTGCTTCCAAATGACCTTCCATTCCGGCACGCCCTTGATGCGCGCCAGCTTGACGAACTCGGTGTCCAGCACGTCCAGCATCGAGGAACGGATCAAGCGCAGCAGGGCCGCCACCTGGAAGAAGCCCAGGGTGAACGCCGGCATGATCATGTGGGAAAGCCCGCCCTTGCCGGATGACGGCAGCCAGCCCAATTGCACTGCAAACAGCCACAACAGCATGATGCCCAGCCAGAAGCTCGGCACCGACTGTCCCAGGAAGGCCACCGCCTTGCCCTGGTAGTCCAGCCAGCCGTCCTTGCGCGCCGCCGTGATCACTCCCAGCGGCACCCCCAGGACCACGGCGATCACCATGGCCAGGCCGCCCAGCTGGAGCGTGGCGGGGAAGCGGTCCATCACCATGCCCATGGCGGTCTGCCCGCCGAAGGCGTAGGACTCGCCGAAGTCGCCCCGAACGGCGTTGCCCAGGAAGACCAGGTAACGCATGTGCAGAGGCTTGTCCAGGCCCCACTTCTCCTTGAGGGCGGCGATGTCCTCGGGGGTGGCTTCGCCCATGGGCAGCATCACCGAGGTGGGGTCGCCGGTGATGTTGGAGAGCATGAACACGATAATGCTCACCAGGAGCACGGCGATGATCGCCTGCCCCACGCGGAAGATTATGAACCGCTGCATCGCAGTCTCCTTGCTGTATCGCTTGGTGAAAGTCTGTGATTTCCGCTGGATGCTCGTTCAGGATTGTGGCAATCCGAAAGTGTCAACGAATTCTCGCAAGTCGATGAGGCGGGCCAATGCCAGTTGCATCGGCGTAGCAGAAACCCGCGTATTCTCCGACTCGCCGAAAACTCGTCGCATATTAGGTTAGTTGAGGAAGTCCGTCAGTTTCACCACCGCCAGTCGGTAGTCATTGACGTCAATGCAGCCCAGTATCTCTGTCAACTCTCCGGCGTAACCGTCCAGTCCCAAAGCAAACAGTTCGCTGCGGCATAATCCGACGTATTCGCTTATCACGCGATGGTAGGTCCAGAATTGCTCCCGGTAACGGTCTGGAGGCATAACTGCGCTCAGTCCTGCGGAATGGACCTCTCGTTGCTTTTGGCGGCGGCCGCTTCAACCTCGGTCAGCCATTCCGGTTTTTTGGCTAAAGCTGCCTCGAGACGCTGGCGTACCTCACGAGTGGCGGCGAAGTGCGCCTCCACTTCAGCCAAATGTTCCGGTTTGACAAATGGTCGCAGATGTTCGGGCGTGTGCTTGAATTCCATAATGCGGCCTCTTTCTCTTACTATCGCGCCGCCTTGGCATACTCCAGGTGCCCGAAGACGCCGGTGAGGCTGCCGAACTTGTACTCGGCCACTTCATCCGGGTTCACCACCAGCGTGGCGCGGATGTTGACGATGGGAATGGTGCGGTAGTTGTCGTAGATGTGGTCGCCCATCTCCTGGGCCAGCCGGTGGCGCTCGGCCGGGTCGGTCTCTTTCAGCAGGGCCTCGTAGTTGTCGTCGTAAATCTGGTGCTCGACGTAGGCCACGCCTCCGCCGGGCAGGCCGGTTTCCGGGTTGGTCTCGCCGGTGTAGTAGTAGATGCGGGCGTTGGCATTGATCTGCCGGATGGTCTGGCGCACCGGGAGGATGAAGTGGGCGTCGTGCTGATCGCGGAAGGCGTCCAGCGCGCGGGCGAACTCCACTTCCACCAGCTTGGTGTCGATGCCGATGTCCTGGAAGGACTGGGCAACGGTCTGCGCCACCTCGATGGTCTCCGGCAGGCCGGGCAGGCTCGATTGCCAGACTTCCATGGAGAAGCGGTTCTGGCCGTTGTCTCCGGGGAAGCCGGCCTCGTCCAGGAGCGCCTTCGCCTTTTCCAGGTCGTAGCCGTACTTCTCGTCAAATTCCTCGGCCCAGCGAGGGTTCCAACCCTCCAGCGTGTCGTGGAAGATGGTGTTGTACATGGGCTCGCCGCGGCCCTTGAACAGCTCGTTGATGATCTGCTCGCGGTCGATGGCCCGGTTCAGGGCCTCGCGGACCAGGCGGCCGGTCTCGCCGGGAGCCGTCCAGGGCTCGGTGTCCGGGTTCCAGTTGACCTGGCTGAGCTCATACTGTCCGAAGGGCATGATGGTCAGCCCCACGGAGGGCAGCGGGCTCTCGAACACTTCCATGCCTTCGTCAAGAGCCTGCTGGTGCAGGACCTTGGGGATGTCCACCATGTTGGCCTCGCCGGTAAGCAGCATGGCCAGGCGGGTCAGGTCCTCGGGCGTAGTGCTGATGCGCATTCGCTTGAACTCGGGGTTGACGCGCCAGTGGTCGTAGGGCACGGCCTCGTACTCGGTGTACTCCTTGAGCTCGCGATTGACGAACTGGAAGCCGCCGGTTCCGGCCGGGCCGTTCTCGAACATGGCGTCGCCTTCTTCCGCGTGCTGGGCGGAGCTGCGCACCGCGGCGCAGGGGACGACCAGGATGTTGAACCACCAGTCGGCGACGTCAACCTGGGGCTGGGCCAGCGACATCTTCAGGGTGTAGTCGTCGATGACCTCTGCCTTGCCGGCGTCGATCATCTCCGTCATGGAGTCGTACCCCATGAACTTCTTCAGGGGGCCTTTGCACCCAGCCAGCGGGTCGGACATCTGCTGGTCAATGGTGAAGATCAGGTCCTTGACGGTGAACTCGCCCCAGCCGTGGTGCATCTCGACGCCTTCCTGGAGGTAGAAGGTGTACTCTGAAGCGTCCGGGCTGACGTCCCACTCTCGCGCCAGTTGGGGCAGGATGGTGGAGACGCCGGTCTCGGGGGAGATGGTGGTCGGGTTCTCCCACATGGGGCGGAAGACGAGGTGGCCGCTGCTGGTGGCCAGCCAAGGGAAGAAGGTGTCCTGGGGCAGCGGGGTCACGGCCATGTGGAGGTAGGTGTCCTCGTCGGCCATGGCCGGCATGGCAGTGGGTTCGGGAGCGGTGGTGGCGGCCGCTTGAGCCGGCGCCGCCGGTGCATCGGTGGCGGCGGGAGCGGGGGCCGGCTCCGGAGCCGTGCCTCCACAGGCGACAATCGCGGACAGGAATACAATCAGCAGGGGGATTGTGGCGATGCGCAATGCGTTTCGGATACTGCGAACTGCCATGCGGATACCTCCGTTTCAGTCAGCGGATTCCCGTGTGCCGCCAAACATTAGCATCGGCAATAACTGATGTCAAATATTCAATATCGTGATATTGTGCGGGGCGCAAAATACCCGTATCAATGCCCGTGGGTTTGCTTGTCGTCGTCAATGGATCGCCAGCAGAGCGATATCGTCACACCGACAACGCTTTGCGGACGTGGAAGAGCCTCCGGTTGAGTTGCGTTGTTTTACGTCGGTTGATGTCTTTTCGGATTGCCGTTGCGCGCCCGGATTTGCAACCATATACTCCCGCGCGACTATCCGTCTCACGCGTACCCACTTCGCGCAACCTGTCATTGCGAGCGAAGCGTGGCAATCTCGTCGCTGGAGAGAGCGTCGCTCAGGCAACGAGATCGCCACGTCGCTGCGCTCCTCGCGATGACAAACGGGTATGCGTGAGGACTATCCGTTTGGTGCAGCGATCGCACGTTGGTGGTATATCCCGGTCATGTCATTCCCATCAGAAACAGGCCCGTCACTTCCGGCCCGCAATCCATCGCCCGCGCCGCTGGACGGCGTTCGGGTCGTCGAGTGGGGGGAGATGGTGTCGGCGCCGTTTTGCGCCAAGGTGCTGGCGGAGTTGGGCGCGGATGTCGTTAAGGTAGAGCCACCGGACGGGGACGCGGCGCGGCGCGCCGGACCATTTCCCGGCGGACAGCCGCATCACGAGCGCAGCGGGTTGTTCCTGTTCGCCAACCTGGGCAAGCGGGGAGTTGCCCTCGACACCGACGAACCGGACGGCGTGGAACGGCTCCACAGCCTGCTGGCAAGCGCGGACATATTTGTCGAGAACCAGCCCTACTCCACGCTGGCAACCGCCGGCATAACCGCAGAGCAGCTGAGGGTCAGGCACCCCCGCCTGATCGCCGTGTCGCTCTCTCCCTACGGCCGCACCGGCGACTACCGGGAGTACGCCGGCTACGACCTTCAGGTGAACGCGCTGAGCGGGATGAGCTTCGGCACGGGGCACCCGCACCGCGAGCCGCTGACCACGCCGGACCGCCAGGCGGGATACCTGGCCGGCCTCGGCGGAGCCTACTCTGCTATTGTCGCTCTGCTGGCCCGGGAGTCGAATCTGGCCGGCGATGAAGAGAACGCCGGCGGCCAGTACATCGACGTTTCCGATTCGGGTGTGATCAGCACGCTGCTCACCGGTTATCACCTGCCCACCTTCATCTACCGCGGGATCGCCGGCTCGCGCTCCGGCAACCGGATGCGCCTGGGTCTGTTTCCCAACTGCGTGCTCCCCTGCCGGGACGGCTACGTGTGTATCGACGCCCCGCAGATGGAACAGTACCAGCGTTTCCTGCACCTGCTGGGCGACCCGGACTGGACGGAAAATCCGCGCTATCGGGACCGCCGCGCCATGAGCGACCAATACCCGGAGGAAGCCGAAAACCTGATCGCGCCCTGGTTCATGGAGCACGACAAGGCGGAGATCCTGCAACTGTGCCTGGAAAACCGCATCCCGTGCGCCCCGGTTCTCACCATGGACGAGGCGCTGGAAATGCCCCATCTTCACCAGCGGGACTGGTTCGTCGAGTCTGAACACCCCGAGGTCGGCGGCTTCCGCTACCCCGGCGCTCCGATGCGGCTGCACGGATCGCCCTGCCGCATCGTTCGACCCGCTCCGCTGCTGGGACAGCACAACGCGGATGTGTTAGGCGGATGATGGTTTCCGGTAGTGCGATGCCTCGACCGCCTCTGCGCAACGTCCGCGTCGTGGACCTGGGCTCGGCCTGGGCCGGGCCGATGGCGGGACACCTGCTGGCGGACATGGGCGCGGAGGTGATCAAGGTGGAGAGCCGGGCGCGCATGGACGGGATGCGATTGGGTCGGCCCATGATACCCATTGAAAATCAAGGCGAAGATCTGACCGGCGGAGACCGCGGCCTCTGGCCCGAATTGCAGCCGGTGTTTCACGGGCTCAACCGGAACAAGCTCAGCGTGACGCTGAACCTGCGCACCGAAACGGGCCGGAGTATCCTGCAACGGCTGTCCTCGGTCAGCGACGTCGTGCTGGCGAACTTCTCGCCGGGAGTACTGGAAAGGCTGGGCATGGACTACGCCAGCCTCCGCGCCGTCAAACCCGACATCATCGTGGCCTCCATGCCGGCCTTCGGCGACACCGGCCCGTTGCGGGACATGGTGGCCTACGCGCCCATCATCCAGGCGATGTCGGGCATGATGAGCCTGGTGGGTTACGCTCCGGAAGAAGGGGAACCGCTGGTGGGCGAACTGCAAGCGGCGTGGAGCGATACGGTGGCCGCCCTGTGCGCCGCCCTGGGAGTGGCCGCAGCCCTGCGGCACCGCAACCGCACGGGCCAGGGGCAGTACGTGGAAGCCGCCCACCTGGAGGGTACGGCCGCGTTGCTGGGAGTGCCCATGCTGGGGTACCAGATGACGGGCCGGATTCCGGTTCCACCCGGCAACGACGACCCTGACTTCGCGCCGCACAACAATTACCCCTGCGCCGGCGAGGACGCCTGGGTTGCCATCGCCGTTGGCACCGAGGAGGAATGGCAGGCGTTGGCCGGCGTCATCGACCGCGATGGCGCCGGATGCTCCGGCCTGGCCGGCGATGCCAGGTTCGCCGATAAACTGTCCCGATGGACGAACCGGCGTGATCTGGACGAGTTCGTCGCGGCGTGGACGCGCAACTTGAGCCCGCAACAGGTAGTGGAAAGGTTGCAGGCGGTGGGAGTGGCGGCGATGCCGGTGATGAACATCGCTGATCAGTTCGCCGACCCGCACCTGAACGCCCGGGAGACCTACGTGGAAATCGACCACCCCCACGTCGGCGCCGAGATGGTTTACGGGGTGCCCTGGCGGTTCAGCGGCGCCCCCGGCTCGGTGCGCGCGCCGGCCCCGCTGCTGGGCCAGCACAACGACTACGTGCTGCAGCAACTATTAGGTATGGACGGGAGGCGTGTTGACGAACTGGTTGCGCAGCAGGTTGTGTACTGACACGCCCGACCGGGGCAGCGGCGCGAAACGGCTTGCGGCAAGGCCGTCGGTTCCAGGGACTTTCCAAAGCCCACCCGTCGTTCCCGCGAAAGCGGGAACCCAGAGGGTCTTTGCAATAGAGAATTCTGGATTCCGGCTTTCGCCGGAATGACGGAAAAGGGAGAGCCGAAAGGCCGGCGGGGGTTTGCAGTGCCTGTGCAAAGTCGCTTTATCGCTTTTTCCGCTCATCCTGAGCTTGTCGAAGGATGCCCCTTGCCATCGGTGGACGGTTCGACAGGCTCACCATGAGCGGATGAACAAGGACTTTGCACAAGCCCTGGTCGGTTGGTGTTCTGCTTGCAGCAGTATGCAGCCTATGGTAATTTGGCTCAACAAAAAGTCATGGGACAATAGACTGGCCGAAGAATGGGAAAGATGTCCAGAGTCCGTATTGAGACATTCACGAGATTGGCCGCGAAGCCAATCACCACCGGATAAGGAGCGTTGCAGTGGACCCTCTGCTTGAAGTCAAGAACCTGCAAACGTACTTTTTCACCTACGAAGGCATCGTCAAAGCCGTTGACGATGTCTCCTATGAGGTGATGCCCGGCGAAACCCTCGGGCTGGTCGGCGAAAGCGGTTGCGGAAAGAGCGTGAGCGCGCTTTCCCTCATGCGCCTCATACCGGACCCGCCGGGTAAAACCGTGGGCGGCGAAGTCCTGTTCGACGGCGAGGACATCCTCCAGGTTGACATGGACGACATGCGCCGCATACGCGGGGCCAAGATGGCCATGGTTTTCCAGGAGCCCATGACCTCCCTGAACCCGGTGCTGACGCTGGACCGGCAGTTGACCGAGACCATCCAGCTGCACCTGGGCAAGAGCCGTGACGAGGCGCGCAAGGACGCGGTGGACCTGCTGGCCAGGGTGGGGATCCCCGACCCGGAGCGCCGCATCCGCCAGTACCCGCACCAGTTCAGCGGAGGCATGCGCCAGCGCGTCATGATCGCAATGGCGCTGAGCTGCAACCCGCAGCTCATCATCGCCGACGAGCCGACCACGGCTCTGGACGTGACCATTCAGGCCCAGATCCTGGAGTTGATGAAGTCCCTCACCCAGGACCTGGGCGTGGCGCTCATCATCATCACGCACAACCTGGGAGTCGTGGCCCGCTACGCCGACCGGGTGAACGTCATGTACGCCGGCAAGATCATCGAACGCGGTTCGGCGTTCGAGATCTACACCAACCCACGCCATCCCTACACGGTCGGGTTGTTGGACTCGGTGCCACGGCTGGACCAGCGACTGACTGACGAAGAGGGCCAGGCGGCCAAGTTGGTGCCCATCGAAGGCCAGCCGCCGGACCTGGTCAACCTGCCCCAGGGATGTTCCTTCCGCGCGCGCTGCCGCTTTGCCATCGACAAGTGCGTCACGGAGGCGCCGCCGCTGATGCCGGTGGAGAGCAACAATTCCGAGGAGCCCCACGTTTCGGCCTGCTGGCGTTCGGAAATCCTGGGCGTGCAGGCACTGAGCTACGCCATGGGAACCGGCTAGGACGCCGTTCCGACCTGCGTAGTTCCGCATCAAGTGGAAATGACGGTCCTGAAAAGGGAGTTTCACGATGACGACTGCTGAGATGCCCCAAACCGCCGCCACGACGCCGGCGGCAGAAAACCTGCTGCTGGACGTCCGCGACCTCAAGATGCACTTTCCGGTGACCTCGGGCATCCTGTTCCAACGGGCGGTTGCCTACATCAAAGCCATCGACGGCGTGAATTTCACCGTGCGTCGCGGCGAGACCCTGGGAATGGTTGGAGAGTCGGGCTGCGGCAAGACCACGACCGGTCGCTGCATTCTGCGTCTCTACCGCCCCACCGACGGACAGATCTGGTTCAACGGCGTTGACATTGCACAGGCCAAAACCGGCCAGATGCGGGCGATGCGCCGGCAGATGCAGATCATCTTCCAGGACCCCTACAGCTCGCTCAACCCGAGGATGACCGCCGGCAACATCATCGGCGAGCCGTTGGCGGTGCACGGGCTGGTCAACAACAAGCGGGAGTACCGCGAGCGGGTCGCTGAGCTGCTCAACAACGTGGGCTTGAATCCCTACATGGCCGACCGGTTCCCGCACGAGTTCAGCGGCGGACAGCGCCAGCGTATCGGGGTCGCCCGCGCGCTCAGCGTCGACCCGGACTTCATTGTCTGCGACGAGCCGGTTTCGGCGTTGGACGTGTCCATCCAGGCGCAGATCATCAACCTGCTGGAGGACCTGCAGGAGCGGTACGACCTGACGTACCTGTTCATCGCCCACGACCTCTCGGTGGTGCGCCACATCAGCGACCGCGTCGCCGTGATGTACCTGGGAAAGATCGTCGAGGTCGCGGACCGCAACGCCATCTACGAGAACCCGCAGCATCCGTACACCCGCGCGCTGCTGTCGGCGGTGCCGATCCCCGACCCGGTGCTGGACGCCCAGCGGGAACGGATCATCCTCTCGGGCGAGGTTCCCAGCCCGCTGAACCCGCCCAGCGGTTGCGTGTTCCACCCGCGCTGTCCCATCGCTACGGACGACTGTTCGCGCGTGAATCCCGAGGCTCGGGAGGTGCTGCCCGACCACATCGCGGCCTGCATCAACGTGCCGGGGTACGGGCCTTACTGAGCACTTCCGAAATCTCTGCGACATTCACCCGGGATGGTGCTCGCCGTCCCGGGTTTTTGATACCATATCGTTAGCTGCATCTTGTGTCGGAGAGAAGGACGCCATGTGGGACCGGATCTTCTTGTTGTCGATGGTCGTGTTTTTCATCGGTATGCTGGCGGTACTGGCTGGGGAGTTTGTCGTGCCAAGCGTCCAGCCCGTGACTTCAGTCGTGGGCGGTTCCATCGCCGGTTTGGCTGGGATTTCCGGCGCAGTGTCAGGTATAGTCCTGATACTGACCACGGATTTCGGCCGCTGATCAGTGGGCATTTATTCATTAGCTGCCAAAGCGATATTGCTGACTTGCGCCCTGGTAATCGGAGCATTGACGGTGACGCTGCTGGCAGTAATCGCCCTGCGCCTTCTACTGGATCCTACTGATATTCTCTACGTAATAGCGTCGCTTATCACAATTGGCGGCGCGGGAATATCTCTGATTAGACTGTCGTTGCGACAGGGGCGACGGAACAAATAGCCAAGATGAGGATAGCAATGCGTTTGGAAAACAAGACAGCAATGATCACCGGCGCCAGCCGCAACATCGGCGCCGAAATCGCCCGCACCTTCGCCCGCGAGGGCGCCAACCTGATCCTGAACACCCGGCAGTCGGCCGAGGAACTGGAGGCGGTAGCGGCGGAATGCCGGGAGCTCGGCGTCCAGACCCATACGGTCATCGGCGACGTGGCGGACCCCGACCGCGTGGCCGACATGGTCGCCGAAGGCATTGATGCCCTGGGAACCGTGGACGTGCTGGTGAGCAACGTGGCGGTGCGCCCCCACAAACCCATCCTGGAGGTGACGGTGGAAGAGTGGCAGAGCGTCATGGCGACCAACCTGCACTCCGCGTTCTACCTGATCCACGCCGTTCTGCCGGGCATGATCGAACAGCGTTCCGGGAGCATCATCGGACTGGGCGGGCAGTCGGCCATCACCGGCCGGCCGGACACGGCCATTGTCACCACGGCGAAGACCGGACTGCTGGGGCTGATCCGCGCGGTTGCGGCCGAGTGCGCCCAATATGGCGTGCGCGCCAACCTGGTGAACCCCGGCTCCACCGACACCGCCCGCGCCCACCCGGAGTGGTATCCGGAGTTCCAGGACGTGGCCCGCGGCTCGAACGAACACCTGAAGGAAATACCGCTGGGTCGCCAGGGCACGGTGAAGGACATTGCCAACGCCTGCCTGTTCTACGCCAGCGACGAGTCGTCCTACATCACCGGCGACCGCATGAACGTGGTGGGCGGGCGGTATATCGTGTAGCGCAGCGAACCTAAAATTGCCGGCGCGACAGGCCAGGCCGTGTTGACATTTTGAAAGTCACACCGTCGTTCCGGCGAAAGCAGGAAAGCCATTGCAACAAGGACATTGGCCTTCCTGTGTACTCTCTGGATTCCGGCTTTCGCCGGAATGACGGGAAACGATAACAGGTTCTAGCTTCCGTAGGCCCGTTCCAGCACGGCGTCCAGCTCTTCCCTGGTGTAGCGGTATTCCTGGGTGCCGGGCTGCTGGATGGCGAAGTGGGCGCAGGCGGCGCCGATCTGGGCGGCGCGCTCCAGCTGACGCAGCGTGATAGACCCGAAGCTGCCCCCCTCGTTGGCGTGGGCGGCAATCACCGGGTGGATCAGGCCCAGGATCAAACCGCCGCGGAAGGCGTCGCCGGCTCCGGTGGGATCAACTACGTTGTCGGTGCTTACAGGCGGGACGATCACTTGCCCCTCGGGGATGCTGACGCGGACTCCCTGCTCGCCCAGCGTGGTGACGAGGACACCGGTAAGTTCCAGCAATCCGGCATCGTCGCGCCCGGTCTTTTCCGAGATGAGGGCCATTTCGTAGTCGTTGGCGATCAGCAGGTGGGAGTTGGCGATGCAGGCGGTGAGCCCGTCGGCGTCCCACGATGGGAGCGATTGGCCCGGGTCGAATATCGTGTAGATGCCGGCGGCGTAACTATCGGCGGCGAAGTCGGCCATGTCGGTGTAATTGCCAGGGCCGACGATGTTGATGGTGTCCGCCGGATTGACCGAGCCGAAGTCGAAGCCGGCCGCATGTTTCATAGCGCCGGGATTGAACGCAGTTATCTGGTTGTCCGCCAGGTCGGTGAAGATGAACGCTGATGCGGTCGCTTCCTCATCGACGATGCGGATGTCGTCGGTTGAAATGCCGTTATCGGCAAACCACGTGAAGTAATCGCGGTAATCGGAACCGATGGCGGCGGCGATGCGAGGTTCCTGGCCGAGCATGGCCAGCGAATAGGCGATGTTCCCGGCAGTTCCGCCGAAATACGCTTTGAAGCCGGCCACCGCGAAGCTCAGATTGATCTGGTGAACCCGCTCGGGTACGATATGATCGCCGAAGCGCCCGTTGTAGGTCATGATGCGATCGATGGCGAGAGAGCCGGAGACTATTACCTGCATTGTGTCGAGTTCCTTTGGTCGAGATTTGGAGCGAGTGGTCAGCAACCCCACCGGCCTTCGATTTGACCGGCGAACCGCACCGGATCGCCGGGGACGATTCCGTGAGCGTCAGCCTGGCCGGCGTTGATTTCCAGGATGAAACGCACCGGGCCGCTGGAGGGGTAGCGCGGCAATTGATCGCGCGGGGTGTCCACGGGCGGGTTCGGCACGTCGGCGGTGACGCCGTCCACCGTGCAGTCGGACCGGATCCAAACCATGTCCAGCGGAAAGTGCATGTCTGGCATCCAGAACGTGCGTGGAGCGTCCGCTTCGTAAACGAACAGCATGGCGCGGTCGGCGTCCATCGATGGGCGACCTGACAGGCCGCGGACGACTTCCTCGCCGGTAACCGCCAGGTCCACGATATAAATGGCGTCGCCGATGAACACCAGCGGCGCGTCCGGCAGAGGAGTCGCGGTGGGTACCGGTGTATCGGTGGGGATGACGGTTGACGTTGGCGCCAGCGTGGGAGACGGTAGCGGAGTCGACGTTGGGGGCGTCGCAGCCGTCGGGGTGGGAGATATGGGGATCACGGTGGGAGCCGGCGTTGGAGTGGGCGGGGGATCTGCCGCGCAGCCCAACGCAATGACAACCAGAACCACACCCACCGTCCAGCGGACCATAGCCCGGAGAGCCGGGTTCCCAAGGTGTCGCCACACGTATGATTGGATCAGCCCAGCTCGGCACGGATGTCGGTGATCCGCTGCTGCAGCGACCGGAGAAGCACCGCCGTGGGAGGAGGCGCAACGTGGGTGTAGCCCACGCCCATTGCCTGTAGCTCTGATGCCGACAGGGGGAACGCGGGATGGTTCATGGGCATGGACAGCTTGGCTCCGCCGGCCGCCTTGACTTCCGCCGCCAGTTCCTCCAGGCGGGCGCGGATGACCGGGCTTTGCGGATCGCGAATGCCCATGTATTCGGAGAAGTCGGTGGGGCCGATGGACACCAGGTCAATGCCGGGAAGCGCGGCAATCTGGCCGATCTCGCTGATACCGCGCTCGTCCTCGGTCATCACCGACAGAATGATGTTCTCATTGGAGGTGCGGGTATGCTCGTCCCAGCCGACCGTGCCGAACCGGGCGGCGCGAGTTCCGCCGGCGCCGCCACGATGACCCATGGGCGCGTAACGGACGGCGTCCACGGCGCGCTTGGCGCCTTCCAGGCCGGCGATGTGGGGGATGATGATCCCCTGGGCGCCGGCATCCAGCAACCGCAGGATCAGGTTCTCGTCGTTACCGGGAATGCGGATCATGGAGGTTACCCCTGCCAGATCCGCCGCCATGATCATCTGGCCCACGAGCCCGAGGTCGAAGGTGGTGTGTTCCATGTCGATGAAGGCCGCGTCGAACCCGGCCAGCCCGATAATCTCGACGACCTGGGGGTCGGCGAAGGTCACGTAGGTGCCCAGGGCGAGGCGGTTTTCCCGCAATGCGCGTCTTACTCGGTTTTCCTGCATGTGGGCAAGTCTCCTTGAGCGAGATGAAAGCGTGAAACTGCGTGTGGCCGGCGTTAGTCTTCAGTCTCGTTGGCTACCAACGGATGTTCAGTCTTCACGCCGTACTTGGCCAAGATGGCATCGACGAAGGGCTTGAGCACCTGCTCGGCGCGGTCAATGCGAATGGCCACTACGGAGGCTGGAGCATGGTCGTCGTCTTTGTCGTAGTGCACGATGACGTCTTCCGCGATTTCCTCACCGACCTCGCTGAACTGTCCGTTCTCGATCCGCAGAATTTGCCCCTTCGGGTCGTATTCTACCTGCGCCGGGGGCGCTTGATAGCGCACGCATTGGTTATGACATGTTTTGTCACTATTCTGGTTCGTTGCCGTCGGACGTTTGGGTTTCACGCCGTGCTTGACAAGTACGGCGTCCACGAAGGGCTTGAGCACGATATCAGCAGGCTCAATGCAAAGCGCGACGGCCGACGCTTCATCATGCTTGTCGTAATAGACCAGAACACCGTCCGCCATTTCTTCTGCGTCTTCCCGCAACCGACCGTTTTCGATGTACAACGTCTGAGTTTCGGCAACGTAAACCACAGTTACCCTCGACGGTGATCCGAACTCCGTGCGTTTTACCTCGTGGGCCATGGTGGGCCTCCGTAATGTCGATCCAATCGACGGTCTCGGTAAGCAGTATGAAATTGGCCAGTTTCGGGTGTGCCTATGAAAACCACCTTGATCCAGCGACGGCATTGTGGCACACGGCCTATGAGGATGGTCATCAACTGGTTCCTCTTGATTTCCGTGTAGCGATCAAAGGGATCCGCAATGATTCGCATTACCCACTCGGGGAGAACGTCTCCATGCCGCTCGACGAGAGTTTCCCCATGACGCAGCGTCTTCGGTATTTCTGCGAACGCGGAACGTAACGCTGCATCCTCGTCTGCTCCGTAACTTTCCTCGTTTGCAACCACGCTTGGCAGACACCCCCTACGCCGGCGCGCCGGTGAGGTGGGACACCTGGGGCATGACCTTGTGGGCCAGCAGGCGGGTAGAATGGTCCCAGGCCGCGTTGTTCTCCGACTGGTCGTACACCAGCATCAGCAGGCCGCCGAACCCGCCCACGTCGCCGTACAGCCGGTTGATCTTCTCGGCGACGGTGTCCGGCGAGCCAATCAGCCACAGGTGCTCGGCCATGTACTCGATGTTGACGGCTTCGTCCGGCACCTCGTCGTCGTGTTTAAAGACCTTCATCAGGTCGAACTCTCGGAACAGCGGCAGCAGGTAGTCGTGCCAGACGCGCCCCAACATGCCGTTGAGCGCCAGGTCGCGGGCCTCCTCGTCGGTGTCGGCCACGTAGACGTCACGAACCAGACGCCAGTCGGCGCGGGAGGGAGTGCGGCCGGTGCGCTGGGCGCCTTCCTCGATGGCCTCCCAGTGGCTGCGGCAGTAGTCGGCGTTGAGGGCCAGGCTCATGGGAATGAAGCCGCGCTCTCCGGCGATCATCAGCGTGGGAGACTTGTAGCTCACCGAGGCCACGCCGATGGGCGGATGAGGCTGCTGGTAGGGCCGCAGGAAGAACTCCAGGGTGCCGTACATCGGCTCGGGAATGCTGACGTTCCAGTACTTGCCCTTGTACTCGAATGGCCCGTCGTTCTGCCAGATCTTCAGGATGATGTCCAGAGACTCCCGGGTCATGTCCCGGTGCTCGCCGTTGTTGCCGTCGACGTCGAATAGCGCCCAGTCGCTGGGCAGGCCGCTGGCGCCGACGCCGAACAGGAACCGGCCCTGGGAGATGTGATCCAGGTAGGCAACGCGGTGGGCGAGTTCGGCGGGATGATGGAAGGGGAGCAGGTGCGCGCCGGAGCCCAGCTTGATGTTCTTAGTCCGCATCAGGGCCTGGGCGATCAGCAGGTCGGGAGCCGGAATGGGCTCCCAGGGCGAGGTGAAGTGCTCGCCGATCCAGGCTTCGTCAAAGCCCAGCTCGTCACACAGGGCCAGATAATCCAGGTCCCACTGGTGGGCGTCGTAGATGTTCCGTTCCGGCGGATGCGACGGCATCATGAACAGTCCGTACTTCATGGCTCCTCCCGAACCCGTTTCGCTGGGTTGCATCGTTTCAGGCGTGCGCCTGGAAGTGCCGTAACCTTATCACAATCGGAGCCGCCTTGACGCTCGTGTTACAGTGGCGCATCCAGCAATGGCGTGGAGGCCAAATTGACCACAGCACAAACGGGCAACAGAGTCAGGGTTCATTACACGGGCCGCCTGGACGATGGCGAAGTGTTCGACTCATCGGAAGGCGGCACACCCATGGCCTTCACCATCGGAGGCGGCCAGGTGATACCGGGTTTCGAGAGTGGTGTCCTCGGAATGGCCGTCGGGGATACCAAGACAGTCCGGATCCCGTGCGCTGATGCTTACGGTGAGCATCACGCCGACGGGGTGATGCGGGTGCCGCGCGGGGAGTTCCCTCCTGACATGCCGCTGGAAGTCGGAACCAGCGTGCAGGGTCAACAACAGAGCGGCCAGGTGGTCAACTTCAC
Organism: Chloroflexota bacterium; assembly: GCA_028873965.1. GTDB lineage: Bacteria > Chloroflexota > Dehalococcoidia > Lucifugimonadales > UBA3495 > Bin87. The sequence goes on along the minus strand of JAPPMU010000031.1, from coordinate 45,612 downwards.
CATCATGGTGGTCACCGAAGAAGCGGTCACTCTAGACGCCAACCACCCGTTGGCCGGCAAGGACTTGACGTTTGACCTGACGCTGGTGTCGATCGAGGGCTAAGGCAACTGGCGGTCCTCGGCCCCGTGGAGGAACTGCTCAACGTCTTGCGAGCTTTGCCGTCTCTGTTCGGTCACGTTCCGCTGCCGGCGAGACGGCTAATTGCCACTGAGTTTGCGGTAGAAATTCTGCTGTTCACCCTGCTCGTGACGGTCTCTTTCGCAACCGGGGACGATCCCTTTTTGCGGCAACCGGCACGGTACATTAAACTGGCTACAATGTGCGCGGCCGCCATCGTAGCGCTGTTTGTTGCGGCATGGTCGCTGTTCCTTACTTTGCAGAACCGTGATGTTCCTTAGATGCGCGCCGAGCCATTGACCAACCGCGAATGGTTCGCGCCAGCGGGAGCATTCCAGAGGCTACCCACAGCAACGTCATCGCCAAAGTAACGCAGCTGCCGGTCAATATCACGTAAAATGCGCCGGCCGCGAATCCAGCGATGGAAATTGCAAAACCTACGCAAGCGCCCAATAGAAACAGAGCGCTGAGTCGGTTGAAAACGTCAATCTCCTCAGAGGACTGTTCGCTTCTCGTTTCCGGCGCAGCCATGGTAATTTCTCCGTGGATTTCACTATACCAGACTACACGCGCACCTGCTGCGCCAAGGTCTGGTACGTGACCGGGGAAGTTGCTACCAGGCCGGCGTCCACGGGCAGCACCACGCCGTTGATCCAGCGGGCCTCGTCGCTGGCCAGGAAGAGGGCCGCGTTGCCGATGTCCCAGGCAGTGCCCTCGGTACGCAGGGGGGCCGAAGAGCTGCGGATCTGGCGGAGGTCGTCGTCCATGCGGGGCGCGACCATGGGCGTGTAAACCAGGCCGGGGGCGATGCAGTTGGTGCGAATGCCGTCAGGACCGTGGTCGGCGGCCATTGAAATGGTCAGGCCGATCACCGCCGCCTTGGACGCGGTGTACGGAGTGCTGCTGTGGGCGCGCAGTCCGGCGATGGAAGAGATGTTGATGATGGACCCGCCGCCAACCTCCATCATACGCGGGATGGCGAACTTGCTGGCCATGACGATGGTCTTCACGTTCACTGCCATGATATGGTCCCAATCCTCTTCGGAGACCTCCACCACCGTACCGCGGCGGGAGATGCCCACGTTGTTGTCCAGGATGTCCAGCCGCCCGTAGCGCTCGATGCAGGTCTCCACCATGCGCTCGCAGTCGGCGGCTTTGGTCACGTCCGCCTGCACGGTGGACGCCACGCCGCCCTCGGCCTGGATCATCTCCATGGTCTCCGCGGCCCGTTCTTCAGTGATGTCGACCAGCAGGACTTTCGCGCCCTCCCGGGCGAACAGCGTAGCGGTGGCGCGGCCATTGCCGACGCCGGGCCCGCTGGAGCCGGCGCCCGTCACGATTGCCACCTTTCCTTCCAGTCGCGGGCTGCGTTCAGGCACCGTTGATTCCTCCATGATGCGGCGCCCTCATTCGGAGATGGGGCGCGAAATTATCCACAAACTCGCGCAAGTGTAGCACACCATCAGGACCAGCATGGGCGCCTGGCTGAGCAGCGCGCCGCGCCGGGTCGGGTAGGTTCGCGTCGCCTGCACGTGGGCCAGGTACACGCCGGCAATGTGGCCGACCACGATGGCCAGGATCGAGAAATACCAGATGAAAACGGGCGACAGGATGCCGATGTTGATGATGGCGTCCGCAGTGCCGAAGAGGTCCCAGCCCCAGCCGAAGGGGTCGGACGCCAGCACGATGAACCGCTGGCCGTTGATGAGCAGGAACCCCAGGAAGTGGGCGAAGTGGTAGGCCAGCGCTATCGGAAGCAGCGAGAACGTGAATCGCCGCAGCAGTTGGCCGGTGTCGGGCTCGGCCTGGCCCGAAAGCGCGGCCATGGCGGCGCAGGTCAGGGCAAACAGCAGGCCGAATACCACCGGCAGCCCCAGCGCTCCGATCAGGTTGGCGACGTAGCCGCCGTAGAGCGGGAACTGGAGCAGAAACTGGCCGGTGAACACCAACCACTCGGGCGTCGCCGACAGGCCGTCGAACGACACCGTGGACAGCAGCAGGATCACGTGGAAAACGACGGTCAGGGTCACCACTCCGAGGCGATTGAGACCCACGCAGGGCGGCCGCAGGTTGAACTGGCGCTGCGGTGGTGAAGCGGCGGCGTAGCACTCATAGCAGTCGACACAGTCGGTTTCACCGGCGGAACAGCGGCCGTTGCTGGAGCATCGCCGGCATCTGGACGTTGGTGATCGCACCTCGGTCACGGAGAAACGGGACATGAAGCCGTAAACCACGGTGAACCCCTCGGCATTGCGCAACCAAACCTCGCGGCCATACACATACATGCCAACGAAGTTGTACAGGCTGTAGAGAACGAGGATCCAGCCCAATGCTCGCGGCCCGGCGGCATCGGCGGCCACCGTTTCCAGGATGGCGAACCCGACGAACACCAGGACGGCCGGCCACGGCCCGATCCGAGCGGGATAACGGCGGTGCAGGCTCAGCCGGCCTCCGCCGGATACCGTCTCGAACGCCCGCTCCAGGAACCCCCAGGTCGCTTTCCACGGGTTGACCAGCGCCCAGAGGTTGCCGAACAGCGCGGTGAAGAAGCTCAGTCCGACCCAGAAAGCGACGTAGATCGCCGCCGGGGCCGGATTCAGTGCGGCCCGTTCGCTGCCGATCAGCGCGCCCACGATCACGTAGGCAGTGAGCGCGACCGACAGGGTTTTCAGCGTGGAGGTGATTGGTGGCGAGGCCAGCCAGCGCACCGGAGCCAACCGCAGCAGGTTGTAACGGGGATAGCCGGCGTGGGCGGTTCCGGCGCGCAGGAACACCGCGGCAACTACGAAGGACAGTACCACCGCCGCCGCCCCGGCGATCACGAACAGGGACAGCGGCAGGGGCAGGTCGTATCGCTCACCGAACCCGTGGGCGTTGGCGGCCAATGGGAAAGCCGCGGCGAGCACCGCGACCAAAGCGGCCGCACTCACGATGAGCAGGATATGAGCGCTGCGGCGGTCCATCAGGCAGCGGTCCATCAGGCAGAGGACGCGCGCCGGCGCAGGGTGAGCCACGTCCAGGCTCCAACCGCGATGATCACGGCCAACACCGCAGTGATCCAGATCCACTGGATGCTGGCGCCGGGTTCGCCCACGTCGAGGGGCAGCACGAAGGTCTCCTCTCCCTGTGCCGACGCCACCGTTACAGACACGTCCCAGGGTCCGGTGGTTGCGAAGGGGACGTCAACCTCAAAATAGCGCAGCGTCTGCTCATTGAGCACCTGGTGGGGTCCGAATGCGGTCGAGCCGGGCGGGCCGGAGGTGACCACCGTCATGCGAACCTCAGTATCGCGCAGCGGGCGAGGGTCGGAAACGTCGAAGACCTGGATAGCCAAGTGAGTTTGGGGGATCACCGGCCGCGCGGGGATAATGCCCACCACCATGCGGTAAGAGCCCTGGGTGCGGTCCATGATGATGGTGGACGCGCCGTTGGCCTCCGCCGCTCTTGCTTGCCAATCGGCAAGTCCGAAACCGAGAATCCACGCTGCCATCGCAATGGCAGCAAACGCGATGATCGACTTTGGCGAGGCAGTCAGAAACAACCCCTTACCTGCTCATTCGCGGGCAAAGTTATGCGGCGCTACGGTAGCACGGTCCAGCCACACCCTTCGCTGAACAGCAGCCACTCACGCGGTTCCTTTTCTGGACCAGCACGAGCGGAAGGGCTGGATCAGCTCCTGATCTGCGTCGCAACCGTGCAGCCGTCAATCCGGCTCCAAATCTCGGACCGAGATGTGGTAGCAGTGCACTCCATCGGTTATGGCATTCTGCTCGCGCCCCGGCGCTATTTCAACGCCGGCTACCACACCCTTAGCCGGCAGCCCGGTGAGCTCCTGAAGGTATTCAGCATTCCGCTTGGCCCGTCTGATATCTCTGCCGGATACGGTGTACGATGCCTCGACTGCGATGTACGCGGGGTGGCCGCTGTCGTCACGCGCCAGCAAAACTATATCTGCTTCTCGGAAGCTCTTCACGTCGCCCTCCGGCTTGCCAACTCCCCGCGCCATGTTGGAAAAGCCGATCAACTGCTCCCGCGGCAATTGCAGGATCATCTGATAGCCCATGTCGTCGGCAATCAGACTGGCGTTGCGCTGCGCCATATCCAGGGCGTACTCTCCCCAAAGAAAGGCGCGGTGGGTGTCCATCTTGTTAGTACGCTCAACAAACTCCCGGTTTATTTGAGCCGGCTGCTGGCACCGCTCAGTCGGTTGACGGCTCAGTTCCTGCAAGGCGTCAACAATCTGACGGTTGGCAAGCTCTTCACCCGGACCATCTGCGGCCCGGTTTTCGAGATCCGGTTCGTTGGATTCTGGCGTTACCATGTGGACACCTAATGGAGAGGGGATACCCCGCACAAGCAGTATAGCAAATTGCCTCCGCCGCTATAATGCCGGGACACTCGCGAGCGTTTCATCGGGCGCATCGCGGCACACAGGAGAATGGTATGCCCTTCGCAGGATTGGACTTGACGGGACGAAAGGCGCTGGTGACCGGCGCCGCCCGAGGGATCGGGGCGACACTGGCCGTCGGACTAGCCCAGGCCGGCGCCGACGTCGCCGTAACCGACATGGCATCCGACGAGTCGTGGGAAGGTCTGTCGGACGTGGTGATGCGAATCCGCAACGAAGGGCAGATTGGGCTGGCCGGCGACCTGGACGTGCAGGACGTTCCCGAAATCAGGCCGACCATACGGCGCATGGCGGACGATCTCGGCGGGCTGGACATCCTGGTCAACAACGCCGGCATCCGCCGCCGCGCTCCTGCCCTGGAGGTCACCGAGGAAGACTGGGACGCGGTGATGGACACCAACCTGAAGGGCGCGTTCTTCTGCTCCCAGGCCGCCGCGCGCCTAATGATCCCCAACGGGTTCGGCCGGATCATCAACATCGCTTCGCAGATGGCGCTGGTGGGGGCGGTGAACCGCGCCGCCTACTGCGCCAGCAAAGGCGGGCTGGCGAACCTGACCCGCGTGCTGGCACTGGAATGGGCGCAGCATGGCATCACCGTGAACGCCATCGGCCCCGGGCCGACCACCACCCCCGGCCTGTTGGAAGCGGACGACCGTGACGCCGACGAGGTTCGCGCCGAACTGGCCATCAAAATGCCCCTGGGTCGGCGCATGGACCCGGAGGAACTGGTGGGAGCGGCGATCTACCTGGCCAGCGATTCGGCCGGCGCTACCACCGGACACCTGCTGGTCGTCGATGGCGGATGGACGGCGTTGTAGAATTGTTGGCACGCGAGATTGCCACGCTGCGCTCGCAATGACCAGATGGGCAGGAGTATCGGGTATGAAATTCGGGATGTTCTATGAGTTGCAGATGCCGCGTCCGTGGACGGACACCACGGAGTACGACACGCTGTGGAACGCGGTGAAGCAGGTGCAGTACGCGGAGGAGATGGGATTTGAGCGGGTTTGGCTGGTGGAGCACCACTTCCTGACCGAGTTCGCCCACTCGTCGGCGCCGGAGGTGACGCTGGCGGTCATGGCCCAGCACACCAAGAAGATGCGCTTGGGATTCGGCGTGGTGCTGGCGCCGGTGCATCATCCGCTGCACGTGGCGGCCCGGGCATCGACGCTGGACATCCTGAGCGACGGCCGCGTCGATGTGGGCGTCGGCCGCACCAAGGGCCCCTACCAACTCACGCCCTTCGGAACCGACGTGGCGCAGACCCAGAGCATGATGGTCGAGACGCTGGAGTGCCTGCCCCGCATGTGGTGCGACGAGGTGTTCAGCCACGACGGCGAGAATTGGCAGATCCCACCCCGAGAAGTGATCCCCAAGCCATTGCAGCAACCTCATCCGCCCCTGTGGATGGCCTGCACCCAGGAGGACACCTTCCGCCTGGCCGGCCAGCTGGGGGTAGGTTGCCTGGTGAACACCCTGGGCGGAACCGACAAAACCCGCGGGCTGGTGAACGCCTACTACGAGGCCATCGAAAACGCCAACCCCGTCGGCCGGTTCACCAACCGCCAGGTGGTCGCATCCACAATCGGGTTCTGCGACGAGGACGACGCCAAAGCCCGGCAAAAAGGGGCGGAGGTGGCAGCCTGGTACCTGGAGCAGAGCCGACAGCGGTTCGTGCTGGAGTGGGCCGGCGTGGACCACGACGCGGTGCCGGAAGAGTACCGCTTCTACGTGCAGGGCGGCGTGGTGCGCGGGGGTGGCCCATCCCGGCCATCCGAGGACCCGCAGCAGCAGAGACCGCCGACGCCGGAGGAGCTATTGGCCGGCGGCGGATACTGCGTGGGCGACCCCGACGCCTGCATCCGGGTGATCGAGGAGTTTGAAGCCATGGGTGTCGACGAGATCATGCCCATCTTCCAGGCCGGTCATGCCACCCACGAAGAGGTGATGAACTCCATACGGCTCTTCGGCGAATACGTCATACCTCACTTTCGCAACAAGTAAGTTAGCATGGATATACAGGATAAACGGGATCAATAAACGCAAATCATCTTATCTATCCTGTCCATCCATGCCATAAACCGGAAAGGTGATGATTGATGACCACAGTTGAACAGTTGGGAACGGTCGCGCAAACGGCGGGATCTCGAAGAACGGGAACGCCGGTGGTGTCCGTGGTGGCAACGACGCCGGAGACGGTGCTGGCCGACGTGGAGCGGGCGATGCGGCTGGCCGGTGCGGAGTCGGTCCTGTCGCCGGAACGGGAGACGCTGCTGAAGATCAACATCTCCTGGCAGCACTGGTATCCGGGATGCTCGACGACGCCGTGGCAGCTGGAGGGCGTGATCCGCGGGCTGCACAACATGGGACATCAGGATCTCATCGCTGCCCACAACGGGACGGTGGTTGTCGACTCCTTCGAGGGCGAGGTCAACAACAAGCACAAGCCGGTGCAGGACAAGTACAGCCTGCGCACGCATCACCTGGACACGCCGCCGGAGCCGTGGGTCCGCTACGAGCCCAAGGCGGAGATGCTGGTGTTGGACGACATTTATCCTGAAGGCATCGAGATACCGGAGATATTCGCCGGCAAGAACATCGTGCATCTGCCGACGATGAAGACCCACGTCTTCACCACTATGACCGGCGCGATGAAGAACGCCTTCGGCGGCCTGCTGCATCGCAAGCGGCACTGGACCCACTCGGTGATCCACGAGACGCTGGTGGACCTGCTGGCGATCCAGCAGGAAATACACCCGGGCATCTTCGCCGTCACCGACGGCACCTTCGCCGGCGACGGGCCGGGTCCACGGGCGATGCGGTGGCACATCAAGAACCGCATCGTGGCCGGAGCTGACCAGGTGGCCGTGGACGCGGTGGTCGCGTCGATGATGGGCTTCGACCCGCTGTCTCTGCGATTCATCCGGCTGGCCCACGAGCGCGGCCTAGGCGTCGGCGACCTGCGCGACATCGAGGTGGTGGGCGACGAGCCGGACATTAGCCGCGTCAACTGGAACTTCGCCGACAACGAGAACACCTTTGCCAGCCGGGGCCAGAAGATGATCTACTGGGGCCCCCTCAAGCCCCTGGAGAACGCCCTGCTCCGCTCCCCCATCGCCGCCTGGGCCTACACCGCCAGCAACCTCTACCACAACGGCTACTGGCTGAATACGATAGGCAAGGGCCGGGTGCGCAAGGCGCTGAAGACAGAGTGGGGAAGGTTGTGGCTGGATTATTGAACCGCTTTATGACGTTCGGATAGAATGGATGAGCAAGGGCACAGGCAGAGGCGGTGACGATGCACATCACAGGCGTTGCTATCCAAGAGATTTGGCCGTTTACTGATGAAGTGGTACTCCACTTCGATTGCCGAGTGAACGTATTCATCGGGCCGAATGGGACAGGGAAAAGCACTCTCTTGCGATTTTTGCATGAGATGACGGGTCATGAGGGTTCACGTTCTTATCCGCCGGGTGGGTTCACCGAAGCGGACTCTTACATTGCCATGTGGGCCAGTGACGGCTGGCCGACCGTGCCCGGGGTAGACGCGTCTGTCGAGGTCGGCGAGCGGGTTCCAAAATGGTGTTCTCTGCCGTTCACCGTTATCTCCGCTACCCGACTGCCGTTGCCATTAGTCGATCTCGGAGGGAACGACCCTGAGTATCCGCCACCCGAAGCGGCGGATGCCGGTACGCTCAATCAGATGTTTCAGAATTGGCCTGCAACGAATCAGTTCACGGGCGATATCGTTGAGTGGGCCACTAACAAGTTGCTTGAAAAGGCGGAATCCCTAGGCACCCCAGAGGCCATGGAAAATCTAAATCGCGCGATGGAGATAAGTTTTTATTGTGCTCGATCCATCTGCCGCGAAATCATCAACGGAACTGGTCCCCAAAATCTAGAGATCGCGGCAAGCGATGGTCGAACCGGCCTATTTGCGTTGCCTGCCAAGATTAGGTTCGGGATGGCTGTCGCAACAAGTGATCCTCGTCATACCGATGGATCCAAATTGCCTTTACACAACCTAAGTTCCGGTACGCAGGGACCCTTGCTGTGGATCCGTTATCTGGCGCTTCAAATGCTGTACCACTACGATTTCAAATATGGCTGGCAAAACCAACCCGCCATCCTCCTCATCGACGAAATCGAAAACCACCTGCATCCCACCTGGCAGCGGCGTGTCATTCCCGCGTTGCTGGAGCATTTCCCCGGCTTGCAGATTTTCGCCACTACTCACTCGCCCTTTGTGGTGGCTGGCCTGAAGGCGGGGCAGGTCCACCTGCTGAATCGGGATGCCAACGGGGTCGTCACCGCCAGCACCAACACCGAGGACATCGTGGGCTGGACGGCGGACGAGATTTTGCGCACGATGATGGGGGTGGATGACCCTACGGACGAGGCTACGGCGGCGGCGGCACGGGAGCTTCGGCAGTTGCGAAGTGAGGGGCCGCGCGATACGGAGGATGCCGAGGCTGCGCGTCAGACGCGGATGCAGGAACTGCGGCGACTGGTGGACCGGGATTTGCTGGCCGGGGGCCCGATGGCGGCGCGACGGGAGTTGTTCGAGCAACAGTTCAACGAAGCCTTGGAGAAATACCGGCAATCTCGTGATCTGGGCCAGGATAGCGGTTGAAGATGCACTCGGTTGAGCGTGCGCCGGAATCGGACTTTCTGGCTGAACTGCGAACAGCGCGTTCTCAGTGGGATGATCTGGACGGTGATGAACGGCGGCACATCCGGGAGGAGTTACGGGTGGATTTTGCCCAGTGCTGCGCCTATTGCGAAAACTGGTGCGCGGAAGACATCGTTGACGGCGAAAACAGGGGAACGATTGAACATTTTCGACCGCGCAGCAAGTTTCCCGATGAGTGGTTGACGTGGCTCAACCTGATGTACGCCTGCCAACGATGCAATGACACGAAGGGCAACCTGTGGCCGGAACCGGCTGATGCCACCAACCGTCGATTGTCGGTCATCAACAGGTATAGCGCTGTCTCCACCTATGTGGATCCCAACGCTACTCCGGGGCAACGGCCCGCCGAAGAGTTTTTCGCTTATCATTTCGACAGCGGCCAAATAGCTGCCGCGGACGGGTTACCGAGCCCCGAATGGTCAATGGCAGTCAGGACAATTTCGGATTTGGATTTGAACTCGGATTATGAGACAGTAGGAGACCGAGTGCCTTATCTACGCAGGGAACGGTTGGACTTCATCATCAGCAGGCTGGGAAATCTGATGGAGGACATAGATTTGACGATTGCGGTATTGCGTGAACATGCGCGGCCTAATCAGCCGTTTTCCGGGTTTATCCTCGCCTATGCGAAGGAAAGGTTTCCCCTGCTGAGGGAGTTTTTAGGATAGACTCGGCGACGGTTTGCCAGGAAATGCTGTTGGTCTGCGCCGCCGCCGCCGCTGCCACGTCCTCGTACTCCGGGGCCGCGCTGACCACCTCGCCGGCCAGCCACTTGCGCTTCAGGCGCATCGGGCCGTACTCCGTTTCCACCATTACGATGTCCCGGTCGGCCACGTAGCGACCCACCGGGCGGACGCGCACCCCCAGCGTCGGCGTGTCCCGCAGGAACACCTCCGCCAAGCGGCTCTCCAAATGCGCCGGGCCCAGCGCCGACAGCAGGACGCCGGGGCGGTTCTTCTTCATCTGGATCGGGGTGTGCCAGACGTCGAAAGCGCCGGCCTCGAAGAGCCGCTCCATGGCGAAACCCAGCTGCTCGCCGGTGGCGTTGTCGAGGTTGGTTTCCAGCAGCACCACGTTGTCCTGCCAGCGGGCGAAGGGTTGGGCGGCGTCATCGTCAGACTGTGGATTCCCGCTTTCGCGGGAATGACGGGAAGGGACAATTTCTCCCAACCACAGGCGCAGGACGTTGGGGAAGGCAGCCGGATCCTTGCCGCCGGCGCCGACGCCGATGCGATCGATGGTCATCGACGGCTGGCGGAACTCGTCGGCCAGGGTGGTTATCAGCGCCGCCCCGGTGGGAGTGGTCAGCTCGCCAACTCCGGCGTGGAACTGCCGCTCCGGCGCCACGGGCGCGCCGGCGGCCGCGATGATCTCCAGGGTGGCCGGCGCCGGGTTGCTGTATCCGCCGGGACGGCGTGGGCCCGTGGGCTCGCCCAGCACCAGCGGCGACGCGTAAACGCGCCCGACGCCAAGTTGTTCCAATCCGTGGACCACCCCGACCACGTCCACCAGCGTATCGGCGGTGCCCAGCTCGTGCAGGTGGATCTGGTCCGGCTCGCCCCCGTGGACCCGTGCCTCGGCGGCGAACAGCGCCTTCAGGACTGCGGTTGCCCGTTCGCGCGTCCGCTCCGACAATCCACCGGCGTCGGCCACCGTGTCCAGCATTTGCGCCGGGCTGTACCGCGGCGCGGCGGACACGTCCACCAGGACGCGGGTGCCGCGAACCTCGCAGCGGGTCTCGGCGGAGGTATCGATGTCGATGCCGTCGATGCCCAGCGCGTCGATGGTCTCCCTGATCGCGTCTGGAGACAACCCCGCATCCAGCAGCGCTCCCAGCAGCATGTCGCCGCTGGCGCCGCCGACGGACTGGATGAACGCGGCTTTCATTGGCGGGTCCACCCTAACCCTAACCCTCTCCCATCGAGGTAGAGGGGACTTTCAGGAGCACGTCGTTCAGGCTGCCGGAGCGCAGGCCGCTGAGGTCCAGCGAGACCCAGAGGTAACCCAGGGCCTTCAGCTGGCGGGTGATCTCGTCGCGGTGGGCAAAGGCCAGTTCCATTTCGTCCGCGCCCACCTCGATGCGGCACAGCTTGTCGTGATGGCGCGCCCGCACCTCGCGCAGGCCCAGATCGCGCAGCATGTCCTCGGCCGCCTCGATGCGCCGCAATGACTCCACGGTGACCGGCGTACCGTAGGGTATGCGCGACGAGAGGCAGGGCTGGGCCGGCTTGTCCCACAACGGCACTCCCAGCCAAAGGGCGGCGGCGCGCACCTGCGCCTTGTCCATCTCCGCTTCTACCATGGGACTGCGGATATTGTGCTCGGCGGCGGCGGTCATGCCGGGCCTGTAATCACCGAGATCGTCGGTGTTGGCGCCGTTGCAGATCCAGTCGTAGCCTTCAACGGCGGCCAGGGCGGCGAGTTGGTCGTACAGCTCGGTCTTGCAGAAATAGCAGCGCTGGGGCGAGTTGGCGACGTAGCCTTCCCGCTCCAATTCGTCGGTATGTATCACCCGGTGGTTGAGCCCAAACTCCGCTGCCACCATCTCCGCATCGCCCAGGTCTCGCGCGGCCAGGGCCGGAGAGATGGCGGTGACGGCCAGCGCTCGCTCTCCCAGCGCGCGATGGGCGGCCACGGCCAGCAGTGCGCTGTCGACGCCGCCGGAGTAGGCAACGATGACCGATTCCATCTCCCGCAGGATTGTTTCCAGCCGGGGTAGGCAGTCGGGAGGGCCATCTGTGCGGTGGTGGTCAATTTTTGACATAATCCCTTTCGACTTCGCGGATCCGGTTTTGGATCATTCTACTACAACGGGCAGGACACACCGCCGGGGGACTTAATATGACGGTTCAGAGCATCAGCGCGATCACGCTGGCGGTGCGCGACATGGCCCGGGCGGTGGCCTTTTACCACGAGGGGGCGGGCATACCCATCCTGTACGGCGGGCCGGAGGCGTCGTTTACCTCGCTCAGCGTCGGCGACGGCTATCTGAACCTGATCCTGTCAACCGACGCCGACGTGCGCTGGTGGGGCCGCTGCATCCTGTACGTGGACGACGTGGACGCCCACCACCGACGCATGGTAGCCGCGGGCTACACCCCCGACGGCGAACCGGCCGACGCGCCCTGGCGGGAACGCTACTACCACATCACCGACCCGGACGGGCACGAGATCAGCTTTGCGCGGCCGATTGGATAGCCGTAGAAACACTCGGCAAAGATTCAACGATTTCACAAAATTCAGACCGCAGTTTCGCCAAGGGAAGGTGCTGTTCTGCCCCAAGCCGCTTTACCAGGTCTGCTAGATCCCAACCGATGAAACGGGCTTGGCGTGGCAAATAAAACCCTACCCGTTCAATCCGATACCGGTTGCTGAAATCCAACAGGCAATACCCTAGGAGCTGATGCAACCACCTCCCCTCAATGCGAGCATTAACTGTCGTCTTGAAGTCAACAAGACACCAACTGCCACTGAACATTTCCAGAATTATGTCCGCATCCGCACCGCCAATGAGGACACTGCCATCAAAGTTCGGATTCAAGATGGCCTGTCGCTTCAATCCGTCCTTGAAATAGTCGTAGAACGCCTCTGACATGGCACAAAGATCGTCTATCCATTGAGCTGGCGACAGCTTGAGAAGATCGTTCGCGGACTGCACATTTGCTTGGAACAACGGCCAGGTCGGGCTTGGCATTCTGCGAAAGCATTGCTCAAAAAGCGCCAGTACGATGCAATAGCGGTTCAACAGTTGCTCGTCATCACAGTTCAACTTGCGCCCAGCTGGTTGCAACTTGGAGATCACTTTATCAAGGTCCTGGAAAAAGCCTTCAATCGCGATCTTCGGAAGCGACAACGGGATACCCAGATCTTCCCATCGGATCAGATTGTCGAGTCTCACCCACTCCTCATCAGACACCACGATGGTCCATGGGATCGGCTCGCCGCTCACCCGTACTGCGCCCTTCCATGCGGCAAGTTCCCGGTAGGGGGTTACCGCGAAACAATAGCGCAGCCGGTAATCGATGGCAGTGCCCAACGTACCATAGTGTCCCGTAGCTATTTCATCGGCTGGCACGATGGTTTCAGCATCGCGCAGCAATTTGTTGCACTCCCGAACCACGGGGCGTGTGTTGGGGAACTTTGTATCTAAGAAATCCCGTATCGGGCTGTTTTTGTCCTCGATATGTGAAGTTAACGACATGGTGAGCACCCCGGCAGCCGCAGTAAGAAAATGCGAGGAATGACGTGGCGGATTATTTGATAGATCAAATCAGATAACGCCCGTATCCGGTCTGCTCCACCTGCTGTCGGCAGATGGAGGAGAATCGGGCACGGGGAGATACGACGCTGGACACCATCACGGGCAACAGATGCGGCGTTATCGCAGCAACATTGTCCAGGGTTTCCGCAACACGCTTGGCACGTTGGTGGCGATACGTCGGTAGATGGACCCGGCGCACCTTGACATCACGCAAAATTGCTTCGCGCTGGGTCGTGAAGCAATTCAGGGCCAGATCGTCTATGGTCTGCTGCGCGTTTGCTCTGGTAACCCCTGTTACGCCGGCACGTACCTCAATCTCTCCGGTGTCTAATCGGTACTGAAAAACAGCGTTCGGATCAACTCCGCTTGATGGTTCCGCACACGGGTCGATGTACGAGTCCGCTTCGTCGGCGTCGCCGGGCCATTGCCCACCTTTTACACCGTTACATGCCTGACAAGCGTAAACCAAGTTGTTCCAGTCGTAGATTAGATCGGGGAACAGGTGTCTCGGTCGAAAATGGTCGCAAGTGAAAAGCACTCCTTCTTCGTCGGTCAAGTCGGAATCTTGCGCACCCAAGCCGTCTTCCGGCGCCCTCCACAAAGGTTCACGCTCACAGTAGGCGCAAACACCACCAAAGACGCGATCCAAAGAATGGTTCAACGAACCGAAATCGTCGGTTCTGTTCTGTCGTAGTCTCGCAAGTTCTTGGGGTTCGTTTCCGGGCCGTTCCACCGTGTGCATGTCAGCCGTTCTCCTGGTTCAAGTTTTGCGACTGACTGTAACGGTGCAATATGGATCTGAGATCGGCGAGGAACCGCGCGTCCTCCGCTGCCCGCGGCCCCGACAGCTCGGCACGGTCAACGATTTGGCGGAGCCGCCGTATTTCCGCTTGCCGCTCTTCCTCCTCCCACTCGTCCATCACTGGGGGTTGAGCCCGCAACCGACGCAGCTCCCGCGCAGCTTGAGCAGTTAACTCATCGGTGGGTTCGTCCACGCCCATATAGACCCGCAAAATCTCATCAGCCGTCCAGCCCTCGATATTCTCGGTGTTAGCGCTGGCGGTGACGACGCCGTTCTCATCCCGTTTCAATAGATGCACTTGTCCCTTTTTCAACCCAGCCACCACGAAGGGCGAGTGGGTGGTGGCGAAAATCTGCAACCCGGGGAAATGATCCAGCAACGCAGGGATTACGCGCCGCTGCCAGGTGGGATGCAGGTGGTTTTCGATTTCGTCGATGAGGAGGATGGCCGGCCGCTGATCCCAATCAGTCCGGTAGCCATAATGATGAACCATCTTTAGCGCCAAAAGCCATACCCACATTAGTGTTCCCTGTGAACCTGCACTCAGATTGCCAGCGTATAGCGGATCAGGGTTGCTCCATATAGCATTATCGACCGTCATAATACCCATACCGCGTTGAATCTCAGGTGTAGTAGCCCTGAGATTGCTTATCATATCGCCCTCCCCTGGTTTTACAAAGTTGCGCGGCCTGTTACTCGTGATTATCTCGTTGCAGATACTGTGCGCACATCGCAATCCCAGTTCGATAGCGGTATCAAATTGTTGCTTTCTGAAATACTCTTGCCTCATTGCGAAAGCCGGATCGGAGTCAGATTCGCCTACGGTGTCAGACGGTTGCCAAGCCCAACCGCCTATGGCTGATTCAACTACGCTCGCGTCGAATGTGTTGGTCCTTCCGCCGCTGCCGGTGGCAACCACGGGCTCAAAAATAAATTGGCGTACAATTCGCGGATCTACCGGGACAATTTCACCTATATCGCCGAACAAATCCGCTTGTTCGGGTAAATTGAGCCGTGTTGCCCCAACATAGACGAAAGGAGCTTCATCCCATTTCGGTGCAGGGTGTTGGTCATCCTCGTGGTTTGACTGTTCCTCAGATACCATCGGCCAATCCGGGCTTACTGAAAGCTCCTGCCAGCCGACTTCACCAACATAATTTATAATCCCATACGGCGGGCCTGACGGAATTTGTGACAGACCAAGTAGTGCGGCGGTCTTTCCAACCGCATTCGGTCCAATAAACACGTTCACACGCTTGTCGAACTCGAACTCAACCTTATCCGTGAACGGCGGTATCCCCTCGATCTTCATCCCAGTAATATGCATCGTCGCCACCTCCTTACCATCCAATATTACTAAAACCGCCGCCGGCGAGCGCAAACGCGCTGCCTACAGCTCCAGCCCATACAGAAACAGCGTCAGGCTGGTGTGCGGGAAGGCGTGGTCTTCCAGTTCGTGGTAGCCGCGATGCTGGAGGAAGGCGATGGCGGCGGTCATGTGGTTGGCGGTCCAGACGATGGCGCGGGCGTAGCCGGCGTCGCGGCAGAACTCCTCCGCCTGATCCAGCAACCTGGAAGCGACACCCTGCCGGCGCGCGGACCGGTCCACCGCCAGGCGTCTTATCTCCGCCTCTTCGTCGTCCCGTCGGTAGGCGCCGATGCAACCCACCGTCTGCCCATCCAGTTCGGCAATCCAGAAGTTGCTGCGCGGTCGTTGCAGGTAACTCTGCTCGACGTGAGCCAGATCGTGGTTGAGGGCGCCGTCGATGTATTCGTGGAACCCCTCGCGGTCGGCCGCGGTGTGACTGTAGCTCTCAGCGACGTCGTCCTGGGCGTGCGCGAACAAGTCGCGGACAGCCTCGGCGTCTTCAGCGCGGAATTGGCGAACGATCAGCATGACGCCTACACGTTGACCAGGAAGTTGATGATGTCCCCGTCCTTCACCGGATAGGTCTTGCCTTCGGAGCGGAGCAGTCCTTCCTTGCGCCCCTGGACCATGCCGCCGCAGGCACGATAGTCATCGTAGGCGATGACCTCCGCCCGGATGAACCCGCGGGTAAAGTCGGTATGGATGACGCCGGCCGCGTTGACCGCCGGCATGCCGCCGGGAACACTCCAGGCGCGAACTTCGTCGTCGCCCACGGTCAGGAAGGACACGAGGCCAAGCGTGTCGTAACTGGCGCGGATCACCTGCGACGTGGCCGATTCGCCCAAGCCGAAGTCCGAGCGGAACTCCTCGGCCTCTTCGGGATCCATTGTGCTCAGCTCGGCCTCTACCCGTGCGCTGATGCTCACCTGGCCCACGCCGGCGGTGAGCGCAGGATCGATATCCAGGCCGGAGATTGACATGTGGTCGGCGCCCTCGTCCGTGTTGAAAACGGCGATCACGTTCTTGTCCGTGAGCAGTTGGTAGTTGACCAGGATGGAACGTTCCGAATCGCTGAAAGTCTGGAGCCGCACCGGCACGCCGTTCTCCAGGCCGGCTCGGGCCTTGTCCACGGTCTCCTTCTGACGGACCACCATCGGCCTCTCGGCGGGTTTGGTTTTGTTCACCTGGTCGGCGAGGCGCGTCGAAGCTCGCTCCAGCACCTCCAGGTCGGCAAAGGTCAGCTCGCCGAGCATGGCTTCGAGGTCGCGGGCAGGGTCCACCTCGTCGGTGGGATGGGGCACCGAGTCGTTGTGAAAGGCGCGCACCACGACCAGGAAGGCGGTGGCGGACTGGAGGATGTTCCGATACCTGCCGCTGATCCCCTGGGATCGGGCCATGCCCTCCGGCCCGGGCAGATCGGTGTAGCGGATCTCAGCGGGAACGATCTTGCGGGGATGGTAGATGTCGCCCAGGTGGTCGAGACGCGAGTCGGGCACCTTGACCGTGCCGATGTGCATTTCGGTGGGGCTGCCCGATGCGCCGCTGGCGTCGGACTTGCCCAGGGTGAGCGCGTTGAAGAGTGTGGTTTTGCCCGATTGGGGGAGGCCGATGATTACGATGTCCATAAAGCCTATCGAGTGAGCGTTATCCTTGGTCTTCCATAGATGGGTTCTTTGAGCCAAGCGCGGCAGGCATCAGCCGCGCCGGTCGGATTCGCCGCGCAAGATGTCGAGGATTTCAGGAGGCACTTGATCTCCAAGTTGCTCCACTGCGTCGAGAATGCGTTGGCGTTCCTCGGCGCGGCCTTCAGCGCGGCCTTCCTTGATCCCTTGGTCTTTGATCTTTTTCCACGCGGCGGGGATCAGCAGCACCATACGACCCATTACCTCCAGAAAGATTGCGACCAGCAGCGCGGAGCCGGCAGACACGCCGAATATCGCCGCCAACCAGAGTATGCGTCATGGGCAGTCAACTGCGGCCAGTAACGTCCCAGTCCCAGCGCCACGCCGCCGACGTAGACGACGTAATAGACCAGCCAGTAATTCCTGAATACTCGCTTGACGGACTCCATTCTAGCACGGAGGGGGTGGACGGCTAGCCTGTCGCCAGCACCACCGTTCCTATGGTTCGCCCTGCAAAATGTTCCGGATTTCCTCCGGAGTCAGCGCCTTACCCGAATCGGCCGAGCGGACGCCGGCTTTGGCCAAGGCGTCGGCAACGCGTTTGCGCTCTTGCTCTTTGATTTTCTTGATAGCGGCCGGTATCAGCAGCACCATGCGTCCGAACACCTCCAGGAAGATCGCCGCCAGCAGGGCGATGCCTGCTGAAACGGCAAAAATGGCGGCCAACCACAGTATGCCGTCATCTCTCAGCAAACGCGGCCAATACCGCCACAGACCAAAAGCTACGCCGGCAACGTACACCAGGTAGTAGGCAACCCAGTAGTTCCGGGCTACCCGCTTGACGAACTCCATTGTAGCATGGGGGTGGTGGGCGGCTAGCCGGTCGCCAGCACCACCGTTCCGGTTGAGGACAGGGAGCCGCCGGTGCCGTTGACCATGCTGGTTGCTGCCGGCTGGTCCGACGAACCCTTGCGGTGAACCTGACGGTCGCCGCACTCGCCACGCAGTTGGCGCACGGATTCCACCAACAGGAAGCTGCCGTACATACCGGGGTGAGAGTAGGAGAGGCCGCCGCCGTTGGTGTTGAGGGCGAAGTCGCCGCCCGGAGCCGTGCGCTGGTTGGCCACGAAATCCGGACCCTCACCGGGGCCGCAGAAGCCGAGACTCTCGATGGTCACCAGGGTGGTGTAGGTGAAGGAGTCGTAGATCATCGTGTGGTCGATGTCGTCGTGGGTCAGGCCGGCGCGCTCCAGCGACAGCGGCCCGGTCTCGCGGGCCCACGTCGAGGTGTGGTTGGGCATGAAGCTGATGAGGTTGTGGTCGTGGCCCTCGGCGGCGCCCAGGACCCACACCGGCTGCTTCTTGCAGTTGGCGGCCTTCTCGGCGGTGGTCACGATGATCGCCGCGCCGGAGTCGGTCACCAAGCAGCAATCGAACAGGTGGAATGGCCAGGCCACCCAACGGGAGTTGTGGTAGTCGTCGAAGGACATCGGCGAATCCTTCATGTAGGCCATTGGGTTCAGGTTGGCCCACTTGCGGGTGGATACAGCGATCTCGGCCAGCGCCTGGCGGGTGCGGTCCTCGCCGTACTCGTGCATGTAGCGGGTGCAGGCCATGGCGTAGTTGATGGGCTGCCCGATCATGCCGTAGGGCGTCTCGTACTGCGCCACCGGGAGGTTGCGGTCCGGCGGAACCGGCGCGCGGGTAGAGCGGCCTGCCTGGCCGTGGGTGATCAGCACCGTGTCGCAGTAGCCGGCGCGGATGGCGGCAGCAGCGTGGGCGACGTGGATTACGAATGACGAGCCGCCGACGGAGGTGTTGTCAGTAAAAGACGGCTGGACGCCGAAGTACTCTGCGGTGGCCAGGGTGCTGAAGCCGGCGGTCATCAGCCCGTTCACGTCGGACATGGAGAGGCCAGCATCGTCCAGCGCGTTGTAGGCCGCTTCGGCGTGGTGCTGGAGGGAGGACTTGCTGGGAACGTTGCCCATCTCGTCCGATTCGGCGACGCCCACGATGGCGATGTCGCGTTCACGTTGTGCGGTGCTGGCCATAAAGCTATCCTCCGGGTGCCGGCTATTGGGAATTTGAAGCCAAACGATGGTACAACATTCGCTACGGGCCGACAATCTGCGGGAAGGTCCGGTAACTGTTTAGACTTGCGGAGACATGCTCAGTCCCAAACCGTCATACCGGAGAAAGCCGGTATCCATGAAATCCTTGCGGCGCTCAGGATAGCCAATGCATAGGCTTTCTGGGTTCCTGCTTTCGCAGGAACGACGTGCCTCCCTCAAGGGGCTCTGCTGACTCTAAACTGCAACAACTTCCACCACAGCCCGGCCTCGCTACGACCACCTCATCAGACCAAAGGAAACGATATGAACGCAATTGACGAAGCATCGACCGCTGCGGTTGAGGCCATCGAAAAGTTCATGGCGACGCTGAACGCTCGGGACGATGCCGCGCTCTACGACCTCCTGCATTTACCGCACGTGCGCATCTCCGGCGAGGGCGTGGCCATCTGGCATGACCGCGCAGATCTGGAGGCAACCTACCTGCGTGACTTCTACGCGCGGGCTAGCCCGGACTGGCATCACACGACCCTGGACTCGACCGAGGTCATCCACAGCTCAGCGCGTAAGGTGCACGTCCTGATCCAGTTCACGCGGCGAGATGCGTCGGGCGGGGCCATCGCCACGTACCGGTCGCTGTGGATCATGACCGACAACAACGGCTGCTGGGGAGCCCAGGCGCGTTCGAGTTTTGCGCCATGACGCTCCGGCAAACGGTGTTAGACTGTGCCCGAACCATCGAGAAAGACAGACAGGGAGGACACCATGGCCCGTACTCCAACCGTAACCCGAGAATCGGTACCCGAGAATGAGCGCAACGCTTTCGATGCCTTCGTCGCCGACCGGGGCGAGGTGCCCGCCACCGGGCCGGGATCGGTGATGCTCAACGCGCCGGAGGTGGCGCAGCGCGCGCTGGGTCTCGCCCTGTACCTGCGTACCGACACGTCGCTGTCGCCGCGGATACGCGAGCTGGCAATGCTGGTGGCGGCGCGGGAAAACGACTGCCAGTTCATCTGGAACGCCCACGCGCCGCCGGCCCGCGCCGCCGGCCTGCGCGATGAGATCGTCGATGCCCTGCGGGACCGGCAGGAGCTGCCCAACCCGGCGGCCGACGAGGCGGCGGTGGTCGAGTACGGCCGGCAGTTCTTCCGCACGCGGAGGGTCAGCCAGGACGCCTTCGACGCGGTGATGCAGCATTTTGGCAGGAACGGCGCCGCCGAGCTCACCACATTGATGGGTTGTTACTCCATGCTGGCCTTCAACGTCAACGCCTTCGGCGTGGAGCTGCCGGCCAACATCACCGAGAAGCCACTTCCCGTCTAAGGAGGGGTCGACATGTCCACTCAACGGGAGGCCTGGCTCAGCCAGGTATCCGAAGAGGCCATCGATCCCGCGCTGCCCATCTGCGATCCGCACCATCACTTCTGGGACCGCGAGGGCGACCGCTACCTGCTGGACCAACTGACCGAGGACCTGGGCGGTGGCCACAGCATCGCCCAGACGGTTTTCATCGAGTGCCACTCCATGTACCGGGCGAAGGGTCCCGAGGAGATGCGGGCGATCGGAGAGACCGAGTTCGTGCAGGGACTGGCCGCCCAGAGCGCCAGCGGGCAATACGGGCCGACGGAAGTTGCCGCTGGCATAGTGTCCAACGCCGACTTGATGCTGGGCGATGCGGTGGCGCCGGTGCTGGAAGCGCATCTGGCCGCCAGCAACAACCGGTTCCGCGGGATTCGGTTCTCGTGCTCGTGGGACGCCAGCCCCGAAGTATCGTTGGGACGTTCCACCACACCCGGAATGCTGGCCGATGTCGGCTTACGCGCCGGGTTCGACCGGCTCCAGCGGATGGGCCTGAGCTTCGATGCCCTGGTGTTCCATCCGCAACTTCCTGAGTTGGCCGAGCTGGCCGGGGCGTTTCCGAACGCCGTGATCATCCTGAACCACATCGGCCGGCCGTTGGGCGTCGGCCCCTACGCCGGCCGGCGGGACGAGGTGTTCGCCGACTGGCAGCAGGGCATTGCGGCGGTGGCGGCCCACGAAAACGTGGTGGTCAAGCTGGGCGGGTTCGGCAACGTGATCAGCGGCTACGACTGGCACCGGCGGGAAGCGCCGCCGTACTCAGATGAACTGGCCGAAACCATCCGGCCCTGGCTGGACTACTGCATTGAGCAATTTGGACCGGAACGCTGCATGTTCGAGAGCAACTTCCCGGTGGACAAGGCTTCCTATTCCTACACCACGGCTTGGAACGCCTTCAAACGGGTAACCGCGGCCTACTCAGCCGCAGAAAAGGCGGCGATGTTCCAGGGGACGGCGGTTCGGGCCTACCGGCTGTAGCGTTGGGGGTGCAACCCCACGAGCATCCTCACGCATACCCGGTTTGTCATCGCGAGAAGCGTAGCGACGTGGCGATCTCGTTAACCGAAGAATAGCCTCTCCAGCAACGAGATTGCCACCCCCGCATCAAGTGCGGAGTCGCAATGACACAGGAGTTACGCAGTTGGGCAGATTATGCGCCGTCGTTCCCGCAAAAGCGGGAACCCAATAACCGACATCGTTAACTTTGGTCGAAATTGATTTACCACCAAGTCCCTGGATTCCGGCGAAAGCCGGAATGACGGGTTGGTGAATTCAAGTGCGTAACTCGTATGACAGTTCAGGTCAAACTGGGTACGCGCGAACACGAGAATCCGTCTGCCACGGCCGGGCCTGCCGGCGTCACTCGGATCCGGAGAGGGTCGGCTACTCCGCTTCCGGATCCTCCGACGGGATCTCGTACCAGTACAGTTGATCAGATCCGATCTGGTCTCTCAGTCTCCGATCGTACCGAACGCCGGCAACCGCCGCTACCGACGGCAGGCCAGTGAATCGGGTCAGCAGCTCAGCGTTGCGCAGGGCACGGTGGGAATCCCGGCCATTCACGGTGAAGGACGCTTCTACGGCGATGTAATGTGAGTTGCCGGCGTTATCGGCAACTTGCATTACCAAGTCGGCCCGGTGGAAACTTTGCACCTCCCCCCGGGGAAGGTCGGATAGGTCCTGTCCTTCCGTCAGCCGCCTCAAGTCCAGCCGAACCAGGGTTCGCTCAAGTACAAAGCCCATGTCGTCCGCGATCAGCGCGGCGTCGTCGCGCGCAATCTCGTAGATGATGCGGCCTTTCAGCCAGCCCAGATCATCTTGCATCCTGTCTTGCCGTTGAACCAGTTGGTCCACGCGCTGAGCCAGTTGGTCCATGCGCTGGGCCAGGTCCTCCACGCGCTGAGTCAGACCAGCCACCACTTGAGGCAACTCCAGCAGTTCCCGGGTCAGCAATCGGGTCCGCACGGCCTCGAGCCACTCCGGGTTCTCATCGAGAATCCGAACCAAGTCTTCGATGTTGTTGATGGTGTCCATCGTTCTTCCCGATCCGTACCGATATGATAGCACGGGGGCTGTGCTATCATGGCCGCCGGTTTCATAGCATTAACCAGCGGAGGCCACCGTCCCGTGAAGAGCTACTACTTTTCCGAGTTTCCCTACCACGAGTACCCAGATGAAGAGGGCGACAAGTACCCGTCGCTGCGCCTGACCTTCCCCAACACGTGGTTCAACCCCAATACGGCCAACGGCCTCTTCAAGCGCTACTTCGACGAGTGCGTTTACGCCGACGAGCTGGGCTTCGACGGCATCATGCTCAACGAGCATCACAACACGCCGTCGTGCATGAACGCCGCCACCAACCTGTCGGCGGCGGTGCTGGCCCGCATCACCCACCAGGCAAAAATCCTGCTGCTGGGCAACATCCTGCCCATCCACGACAACCCGATACGGCTGGCGGAAGAGCTGGCGATGATCGACGTGATCTCGGGCGGGCGGCTGATCTCCGGCTTCGTGCGGGGCACGGGCGTGGAGACGGTATCCACCAACAACAATCCGGTGGCCAACCGCGAGCGGTTTGAAGAGTGCCACGACCTGGTGATCAAGACGTGGACAACGCCGGGCCCCTTCCGCTGGGAGGGCAAGCACTACAACTTCCGCGTGGTCAACCCCTGGATGGTTCCCATCCAGCAGCCCCATCCGCCCATCTGGGTGCCCGGCACGTCGTCCCCGGAGACCGCGCAGTGGTCCGGAGAGCACGGGTACACCTACGTGGCGTTCCTGACCGACCTGGACGTCACCGAGGAACTGTTCGGCATGTACACCCAGGCCGCCAACGCGGCCGGACGCGAGGCCGTGCCCGACAACTTCGGCTACCTGCTGTGCTGCTACGTGGGCGATACCCAGGAGGAGGCCGACGAGCAGGCAAAGCACTTCATCTGGCGTATGGGCCCCACCCTGCGCGGCCCTCGCGAGTACATGGCGCCCGTCGGGTATCGCTCGGCGGCAAGCGCCGCCATCGCCGCCCGGCGCACCGGCCTCAAGCCCCTCAACGTGCAGACCTTCGAGGAACTGAAGGAGAACTACCACATCGTGTGCGGCACGCCCGACACCGTGCTGGAGAAGCTGGAACACATCCACAAGCGGCTGGGCATGGAACACCTGGTGTTCTACGGGCAGGAGTCCCGCATGGGCCACGAGGCCACCATGAAGAACATCGGCCTGTTCGGCAAGGAAGTCCTGCCGGTGATCCAGAAGTGGTAGACGACTGATCCAGCAGTGCCCGCCATACCGGGCGCAGTGACATAGGAGTTACGCACTTGAAATTACAAACCCGTCATTCCTGCGCAAGCAGGAATCCATAGGCTTCACAGTGAACGAATCTGGAACACTGTTAACGATT
Organism: Chloroflexota bacterium; assembly: GCA_028873965.1. Classification (GTDB taxonomy): domain Bacteria; phylum Chloroflexota; class Dehalococcoidia; order Lucifugimonadales; family UBA3495; genus Bin87. The sequence continues at coordinate 21,511 of JAPPMU010000031.1, read as the reverse complement.
TCGGCCACTGGATTCCCGCTTTCGCGGGAATGACGGGTGTAAAGTCTCCCAACTGCGTAAGTCCTATGACAAACGAGGGGGGCGGGCCAATTGGCCCGCCCCATCGCGATTGGCGCCAGAGTATGGCCGGCGCCACGCGCGCACCGGCGGTGCGTAGGTTACACCGCAGCCAACTCGCGATGCCGGTCGTGCTGGTGGCCGGCGAATGACCCCTCCGCGGCGTGCAGCGGGCCCCGCACCAGGAGCGTAGGCGTGTTGGAATGCCGCACCACGTGGTCGCCCACGCTGCCGAGCAGAGCCCGGCCCACGGCGCGACGGCCCCGGGTCGCCATTACCACCAGCCCGTTGTCCAGCCGGTTGGCCAGATCGACGATGCCGTTCTGGGGATTTTCCCGGGAGTTCACCACGTCGACGTCGAACAGGGGGAACCGGGCGCGCAGCCCATCCGCCTTTTTCCACAGGTATTCTTCCGAGGTGTGGGCCAGATTCCGGGCCATCTCTTCGGGCTCGCTGAACGAGTATGCCGTCCCGCCGGAGTGTCCCCAGTCGGAATGGGTGCGGAAATAGTCCGCGCCCGGCGTGGAGCGGAACAGGGTGATCCGCGTGCCGAAGGTTGTGGCCAACTCGCCGGCGTAGTCCAGGGCGTGCTCGGCAAACCCGGTCCCGTCCAGCGGGACGATGATGTTCTCGAAGAACTGCGGCACCACCGGGCAGTCGCCTTTGTTGCAGCGCACGATCAGCGTCGGGTTCCGGACCGCGTTCACCACTCTGGCCGTCACGCTGCCGGTCAGCATACGGGAGAAACCGCCGCGGCCGTGGGTTGACATGACCACCATTGCGCTGGGGTCGCGGTTGGCCATGCTGATGATGGCCTGGTGGGCCGGCTCCTCGTGGGCCTCGACGAAGATCGGGGTCTCCACGCCCCAGTGCTCCATGCGTCGCCTGATGCTCGCCAGATCGGCCACGGTGCGGTCGTGCTCGCCGGCGGCCATGGCGGCGCTGAAGCGTCCGCGGTCGGCGTCGACGTGCCAGTACGGCGTCCGCTCAAAAGACCGTACCAGCGTGATGGGCGCGCGCGTCGCGTTGGCCATCAAACGGGCTGCGGGGAGCGCCTGGGCCGACAATTTGGACCCGTCCAGGGGAACGATTATGTTGTTGCACAGTGTCATGGCGTTACCTCCTTTTTGGCTGCGTAGCCGCAGCCCTTTTGCCTTATTTATGAAACGCTGCACATTCCAATATCAAATACATATTATCGCTGTTGCAGATATGGTATCACGCTGCCGGGGTTCGCGCAATAGGGGTGAAGGCGCTCACCCGTACCCAGTTTGCAACGGGAAGTCGTCAGCGTCAGGGTTTTCAAGATTTGGGGGTTATCGGGACCGAGACCCTTCGGTGATGGAGATCTCCCAATCCTGACCAATCATAAAATCCCGCAAACCCCGCTGCTGACTTTCTCCCCCCTGCCGCGACTTTGATGCGCCAACTTCATCACGTTTCAAGATAATAGAACGTAGCGATAATTAGTATGCGATATATTGACATTGCAAATTCCGTCCGATAGACTGCGACGGCGTTCATAATCCCGATTTTCGAGACCTAGAGCGTACAAATTCACCACATCCCAGCCTTATAGCGGCGGGCTCCTGGAGCCCGTTTTCCTACGGTTTCTTCACAATGGAAACTCCAACCGGAGGTAGTTTGATGAGTTGGTTCGGAATCAGCCGCAAGAGTTTGCTTGTCCTTGTCATTGGGGGTTTGGCACTGATCCCCATTGTCGCGTGCGGCACCGCTGAAGAGTCCCAGGCTCCCGCGGCACAACCCACCGCCGCCGCCGCACAGCAGGCAGCGCCGCAGCAACCGGCCTCCGGCAGCCAGCAGGCCGCCGCGCCGGCCGCGCCGACACAGGCACCGGCTGGCCAGGCGGCCCAGGCCGCGCCCACCGCCGTGCCCCAGGCCGCCGGTTCGGGCGACTCCATGATGATGGCAGAGCCCACGGGCATCCTGAGCACCGGCCTGAAGGAAATGGGGCCCTTCTTCCTGCACCCCAGCACCCTGGGCAACCCGCAGATCTTCGTCCACGGCACCGCGCCCATCGGCGAAGGACTGTTGCAGGAGGACGCCAACCGCGATGTGCTTGGCCTGCTGGCGGAATCCTGGGAGATCTCCGACGACTTCCTCGTCTGGACCTTCCATCTGAACAAGGGCGTCCAGTTCCACAAGGGCTACGGCGAGATGACGGCAGAAGACGTCGTCTGGTCGATGCAGCAGTGGGGTCTGAGCAAGCACCCCCGCGCTGGCCAATTGGCAACGTTCTGGGAGGACCGCGACGGCTCGATGATCATCGACGACTACACCGTGCAGGTTCACACCGGCGAACCGCTGGTCCACGTGATCGCCCAGCGCTGGCACATGACTCCCGGCGGCGCCTCCACCTTCATCGCCAGCAAGAAGCAGACCGAGGAGCTGGGCGTCGAAGAGGCCAGCGCCAATATGGCCGCCACCGGTCCGTGGGAAATCATTGACCACCGCACCGGCGAGTTTTGGAAGATGCAGGCGGTCCGCGACCACTGGCGTCACACCCCTGCCTTCGACCAGTTCGTCATGTGGGAAATCCCCGAAGAGTCATCCCGCGTCGCCGGGTTCAAGACCGGCGCCCTGGATACCTTCCTCATGGGCTACGACTCCATCCCCAGCGTGCTGGAGGTGGAAGGCGCCGAACTGATGAAGGTTCCCAACGCCATCGTGCAGAGCCTGCGGATTTACGGAAACTGGTACCCGGTCGAGGGCATCGAAACCCGGCCCGGCTACGATCCCGAAAACCCGTGGGTGTCACCTACCGACGACATAACCTCGCCGGAATGGGACCGGGCCCGCAAGGTGCGCCTGGCCCTGATGACCGCCATTGACCGCCAGGCCCTGGTTGACGAAATCCTGTCCGGCCACGGGAACACCGACACGCCCATCCACTCGTACAGCGGCTTCGAGCACTACCTGGACGGCCGGGACTGGGAGTACAGCCCCGAACGCGCCATGCAGCTGCTGGAAGAGGCCGGATACCCGGATGGGTTCAGCATCACCCTGACGCCGGCCCTCCGCGGCGCGCCCCAGGAAGTGGAAAGCTGCGAAGCCATCTCGCAGATGTGGAACGACATCGGCCTGGACGTGGACTTCCAGCGCATCCCCTACGGCACCCTGCGCCCCACGCTGGTGGGCCGGACCTACCAGGGCGCGACCTGCCACGCCGGCGGCCCGCTGCCCACTCCCGCGAATGGCTTCGGCAGCTACCTGACCGAAAACCCCTTCAACCGCGGGCTGGAGCACCAATGGTCCGATGACCTGATGCGCCGCGCCATGGGCGAAGTGGACCCCGACGCGCGCGAGCAGATGGAGCGCGAACTCGGGCAGTTCCTGTTCGACCACGCCCTGACCGACCTGACTTACTACAACATCGACGCCATCTGGCCGGTGGGGCCACGCATCCAGCCGTGGGGCGAGCACGTCCGCCGCAGCGACGTCCGCCAGATCAACGGTTATGAGTACATCAAGCACCGGTAGTAAAAACTACCCACAAAATCGCCGCCCGATCACAAGACGATGAGGCAAATATGCTGCCATTTCCCGGAAAGTCGTTGATCGCCGTCGTTGGTCTCTGCGCGTTATCCCTGGCAGTTGCCTGCGGCGGCGCGGCGGAAACCCCCGCCCCCGCCACCGGTCAGGCCGCTGCCGGTCAGACCACGGCCGGCCAGAGCGCGGCTCCGGCCGCGCCGGCAGCAACGGAGGCTCCGGTGGCCGAATCCCGATCATCCGCCCCGGCAGCTACGGAAGTGCCAGTTGCGGCCGCCGTCACGGCGCCCACGGCCACTCCGCAAGTCGCCGAGGTGATGGTTGACGACAAGCCCGTTGGCACCTTGAATGTCGGACAGAAGGAACTCGGGCCCTTCATGGGCCATCCCGCCCTGACGGGTAACCCGCAGATCTTTGTCCTGCAAACCGCTCCCATCGGCGAATCGCTCCTGACCGTCAGCAGCGACCTGGAAACCGTCCCGATGCTGGCCAAAAGCTGGGAAATTTCCGAAGACGGTTCGATCTGGACTTTCCATCTGAACAAAGGCGTTCAGTTCCACAAGGGTTACGGCGAAATGACCGCCGGGGACGTGATCTGGGGCATGCGGCAATTTGGAGCCGAGGGCTCCAAGCACGCTCGGGCGTCCAACATCCGCAGGGTTTGGGACAGCGAAGATGGTCACGCCACCGCCATCGACGACTACACCGTGGAAGTCGACGCTGGAACGCCTTGGTCGCCGGTCGCCGTCATGGAATTTTCCACCAGCGCGGGCGGCGCCGGTTCCTGGATCATCAGCAAAAAACAGACTGATGAACTGGGGGCGGAAGTGGCAAACAACCAGATCGCGGCCACCGGCTCCTGGGACCTGGTGGAATTCAGCACCGGTTCCTTCTGGCGCATGGAAGCCGTGGAGGACCACTGGCGCAAGACTCCGCATTTTGCCGAAATGTACTTCCGGGAAATCCCTGAAGAATCTTCCCGGATCGCCGGATTCCAGACCGGAAACCTGGATACCACCGTCAGCGCTTTCGACTCCCTGGATGCTCTGCTCAGCGTGGAAGGCGCGGAATTGATGCGCCTGCCCGGTGGGGGAGAATCGGCGCTCAACATCTATGGTCAATACCACGTGGGCGCCGGCACGGACGACCAGTTGCCCGGCTTTGATCCGGAGCTGCCCTGGATTTCCGCCAGCGCGGATGTCGACTCAGAGGAATGGGCCAACGCGGCAAAAGTTCGCCGGGCATTGTCCATCGCCATCGACCGCCAGGGTATCGTTGACACCTTGCTGCGGGGATACGGCAGCCCGGCCGTCATGTGGGAGTACGGGCAGTACGAAGATACCTGGTTGCCCCCGGAAATGCGTTGGGAATTCAACCCCGAGCAGGCCAAACAGCTTCTGGCAGAAGCCGGATACCCTGATGGATTCGACATTACGCTCACGCCGTCCCTGCGCGGTGCGCCCGTTGAAGTGGAAGCTTGTGAGGCTATCGCTTCCATGTGGACCGACATCGGCGTGGACGTGAATTTCCAAAAGGTCCCCTACGGCACGCTTCGCCCCACGATCGTGGGACGAACGTACCAGGGCGCTACCTGCCACGCCGCTGGCATTCGCCTGGAACCGGGCGTGGGATTTACCGACAAGGGCTCCAAACTGGTCCACCAAGCGGTCTGGTCCAGCGGCGCAGACCACCCCTGGCTTGACGAAAAGATCGCTCTGCACAAGGGCGAGATCAACAACGAGGCGCGCCGAGCGTTGGCCCTCGAGATCACCACGTTCATGTTCGAAAACGCCATTACGAATATCGGGCTGTACAACTTCGACGTGATCTGGCCGGTTGGTCCCAGGATCCAGCCTTGGTCCGAGGGCGTGCGCTATCGTGACCTCCGCAACATCAACGGGTACGAGTACATCCGCCCCCGTCCGGAGACCTAGTCGGAACGGCTGGATTTTGGGCAGGTGGCGCCAGTATGGGGCCACTATTGCTCCGGGAGCGACGCTGGTTCCGAACATCTCAACGGCTACTAGTCCATCAAGGACCGGTGGTAAAATCTCTTCACAAAATCGACACCCGACCACACAACGATGAGGTAAATATGCTGCGATTTCCAGGAAAGCCCCTGACCGCCATCGCCGGTCTGTGCGCGTTGTCCCTGATGCTGGCCCTGGTGGCCGCCTGCGGCGGCGCCGCAGAGACCCCCGCTCCGGCTACGGGCCAGACCACCGCCGGCCAGAGCGCGGCCCCGGCCGCTCCGGCGGCGACGCAAGCGATGGCTTCCGACTCCCGATCATCCGCACCGGCAGCCACCGAGGTTCCGGTTGCGGCTGCGGTCACCGCGCCGACGTCCACGCCTGAAGCCGCCGCAGTGATGGTGGACGACAAGCCGGTCGGCAGGTTGATAGTTGGTCAGAAGGAACTCGGACCCTTCATGGGCCACCCCGCTCTGACCGGAAACCCCCAGATTTTCGTCTTGCAGACCGCTCCCATCGGGGAGTCTCTGCTGACGGTGTCCAGCGAACTGAAGCCGGTGGGCATGCTGGCCAAGGAATGGTCGGTCTCCGCAGACGGGTCAACCTGGACTTTCAATCTCAACGAGGGCGTCCAGTTCCACAAGGGCTACGGCGAGATGACCGCTGAGGACGTGATCTGGGCTATGCGGCAATTCGGAGCCGAGGGCTCCAAGCATCCCCGGGCGTCCAACATGCGCGGCATCTGGGAAAACCCGGAAGGGCACGCCACAGCCGTCGACGATTACACCGTGGAGGTCAATACCGGCGCGCCGTGGTCCGAGGTCCCGGTCAACGAAATCCTGACCAGCGCCGGCGGCGGAGGAACCTGGATCGTCAGCAAGAAGCAGACCGAAGAGCTCGGTGTGGAAGAAGCCAACGACCAGATCGCCGGCACCGGCCCCTGGGACCTGGCGGACTACCGAACCGGCGAGTTCTGGCGCATGGAAGCCGTGGAAAACCACTGGCGGAAAACGCCCCACTTCGCCGAGTTGATCTTCCAGGAAATTCCCGAAGAATCGTCCCGCGTGGCCGGTTTCAAGACCGGAAACCTGGATACGACCCTGCTGGCCTTCGACTCCCTGTCCGAGGTTGAGAGCGTCGATGGCGCTGAGATCATGCGCGTTCCCGGCGGCGGCGAAGCGGCGCTGACCTTCTACGGCCAATACTACGTGGGTATCGGCACGGAAGACCAGCAGCCCGGCTACGATCCGGACCTGCCCTGGGTGTCGGCCGATCCCGACATCAATTCCGAAGCGTGGAAGAACGCGGCCAAGGTTCGCACCGCACTGTCCATCGCCATTGACCGGCAGGGGATCGTTGATACGCTGCTGCACGGCTATGGATCCCCCGCCGTCCTCTGGGACTTCGGCCAATACGAAGAAAGCTGGCTGCCGCAGGAACTCCGCTGGGAGTACGACCCGGAGAAGGCCAAGCAGTTGATCGCGGAGGCCGGTTATCCGGACGGTTTCAGCATCACGCTGACCCCGTCGCTGCGAGGCGCGCCGGTGGAAGTGGAGGCCTGTGAGGCCATCGCCTCCATGTGGGGCGACATCGGAGTGGACGTCAAGTTCCAGAACCTGCCTTACACGACCCTGCGGCCCAGCCTGATCGCCCGCAACTACCAGGGTTCCACCTGTCACGCCGGCGGCATCCGCCTGGAGCCCGGCCAGGGCTTCTCGGGAATGCTGTCGAAGTTGCACCACCAGGCCGTCTGGAATCGCGGCGTCGAGCACCCATGGCTGGACGAGAAGGTTTCCCAGCACATGGCCGAGGTAGATTCGGAGGCGCGGCGCGAGCTTGCCATCGAGATCGCGACGTTCATGTTCGAGAATGCCATCACCGGCGTGGGGCTGTATAATTTCGACAGCCTGTGGCCGGTGGGCCCCAACATCCAACCCTGGATCGAGGGCGTACGCTACCGTGACCTCCGCAACATCAATGGGTACGAGTACATCCGCCCGCGTCCGCAGACCTAGTCGGAACGGAAGGATTGTGGGCAGGTAACGTCAGCATGGGGCCACAGAAGCCTTGGATATCAGTAGCCTGGAGAACCCTCCTGGGATTTCCCTTGGCTGGGGTCCTGGCGGCCATCGGGATGGCGGTAGCGTCTGCGTTGGCGGTGTTCTTCGGCGTGGCGGCCCTGCCCAAAATCCTTATCATGCTCATGGTGGGCGCCGGCGTAGGCGCCGGCATCGGGGCGGGATTGACCTGCCTAAGGGTTGATTCCATCCCGGCCTGGCCTATTCTGGTGGGAGCGGGCCTTGCTCTGTCCGCAGCAAGTTTTGTCGGAGCTTGGGCCGGTTTCCACATCGGCGGCTACATAACCGCCATCGAGGAGGCCAGATGCGTCGGCGTCTGCCCCTACCTGTTCAAGCCGCGCACCTATATCGCCCTGGGAGCGGCGCTGGTTCCGAACATCATTACGCTGCTCTTCAACGTCGGCTACGAAGGCATGTTCGGAAGGTTCGCTCGCGCCGGGCGCCAGCCGCGCGGTGACGGGACGCTGGGACCTTCCAACGGGACCGGCTCCGGCAATGACGGCGCTCAGGCCGCCGGCAGTTCGTCGTGATCCGACCCGCGGGCGGACTGGTCTGCGCCCGGCGACTATCAGCGAAAGTTCGTCAAAAACCACCGATAATCCGCAGCACGCAGGGAAACAGTTTGTGAGGTAGTGAAACATCATGCAGCGATACCTGTTGCGGCGCATCCTGCTGGCCCTGGTAACCCTGCTGGCGGTGTCGCTGATCATCTTCGTGATGAGCCGAGCGGCCGGCGACCCCAGGCACGTGTACCTGGATGACTATTCCACCCAGGAAGACTGGGACCGGCTCACGGAAACTCTGGGGTTGGACAAACCGTACTATCAGCAGTACGGCATATTCCTGGGCAGCGCCCTGCGCGGTGACTTCGGCCAATCGATCAAGGAAGGTCGGCCGTCAATGGAGGTCATCGTGGAACGGGTGCCGGCCACGCTACAACTGGGGCTGGCGGCCTTCGCGTTCTCAGTATTTGTCGGCGTGCCCCTGGGCATCCTGTCGGCGGTAAAACGAGGAAGTTTCCTCGACATGTCCGGGAAAGTGGTCGCCCTGGTAGGACAATCCGCCCCGGTGTTCTGGCTGGGCCTCATGCTGGTGTTCCTGTTCTCGGTGCGCTGGAATGATTGGTTTGGAGACAGTTTGGTGCCGCCGTACGGCCGCCAGGAGATCGCCAGTATTATCTTGCCGGCGGTGACGCTGGGATGGTTCTATGCCGCAGCCAACCTGCGTTTGCTGCGGTCGGCCATGCTCAACGTGCTGGACTCAGAATACGTGAAGCTGGCGCGAGCCAAGGGCGTCTCCAACAACATCGTGATCTGGAAGCACTCGCTGCGCAACGCGCTCATTCCCGTGCTGACTTTCGCCGGCATAACCCTGGGCAGCCTGGTCACAGGGTCGCTGGTCGTCGAAACCGTGTTCGCGTGGCCGGGATTGGGACAGCTGGCGATCCAGGCTCTGGCCGGCAACGACTACCCGCTACTGCAGGCCGTGGTGATCGTGTTCACGTTGATGTACGTGACCGCGGCCCTGCTGGTTGACATCATGTATGCATACATCGATCCCAGGATCCGGTACGCCTAGAGGAGGAGGACATCGTGGCAGCAGACGCAACTCTGGTCGTACAACCGGCGCCGGCGCCCGCCCGAATCGCCAGGAAAATCTGGCGGCTGCGCAGGTGGCCCTTGATCCCCATGTTCTTCCTGGTGTTGTTCGTGATCACCGGCGTTTTCGCCCCGCTCATCGCACCCCACGACCCCGAACGGGGCGGTCTGCGGGATCGTAACCTGCCGCCGGCATGGGAAGCGGGAGGAAGCTCCGAGTTCCTGTTGGGCACCGATCACCTGGGCCGCGACATGTTGAGTCGGGTCATCTTCGGCGCCCGCATCTCGCTCGCCGTGGCGGGCGTCACCCTGGGCGTAGGAATGGTCATCGGCGTGGCCAGTGGCCTCATTGCCGGGTGGTACGGTGGCTGGTTGGATGAGTTCCTGATGCGAATCGTGGACATCAAGCTGGCGATACCAACCATTTTGCTGGCTCTGGTGCTGGTACTGGCCCTGGGGCAATCCTTCCTCATCATCGTCGCTATTCTGGCCATTGCCGTGTGGCCACGCTTTGCACGCAACGTGCGCGGCGAGGTGCTCCAGCTGAAAACCATGGACTTCGTCGCGCTGGCCAAGGTGGCGGGAGCGTCGACACCACGCATATTGTTCATCCACATCTTCCCGGGAGTCATCAACACCCTCATCGTGTTGGCTACCCTGGAGGTCGGCATCGTCATCCTGCTGGAGTCCACGCTGAGCTTCCTGGGCGCCGGAGTTCCGCCGCCCACGCCGGCCTGGGGCAGCATGGTGTCCGACGGCCGCGACCGCCTGGCGGTGGCCTGGTGGATCTCCACCATGCCCGGCCTGGCCATCATGCTCGTCGTGCTGTCAATGAACCTGTTCGGTGACTGGCTCCGCGACCGGCTGGATCCCAGGCTCCGCCAACTGAACACATGAACGCCAACTACGAACGTTGGCCAACGCAGGCAGGCTGAAGAATGACTACTAGCGCAACCGAAAGCACCTCCCCAGTAGTGCTGCAAGTTGAGGGACTGAAGACCTACTTCGAAACCCGCTGGGGTACCGTGAGGGCGGTCGACGGCGTCAGCTTCAACCTGCGGCGCGGGGAGACCCTGGGCATCGTCGGCGAATCCGGTTCCGGCAAGTCGGTGACCATGCTGTCTTTGATGCGGCTCGTCCCGGAGCCGCCGGGCCGCATTGTGGACGGCCAGATCCTCCTGGAGGGCCAGGACCTCGTTCAACTGTCCGACCGGGAGATGAGCGATATTCGCGGCAGCCAGATCGCGCTGATCATCCAGGACCCCATGACCTCGCTCAACCCGGTGTTTTCCATCGGGAACCAGGTGGGCGAGGCCATCAAGATCCACCAGGACATTCCCAAACGCACCGTCGTGCAGCAGGTGCTGGACGTGCTGCGCAAGGTGAACATTCCCGCCGCCGAGACCCGGGTGCGGGACTACCCCCACCAGATGAGTGGGGGCATGCGGCAGCGCGTGGTCGGGGCCATCGGAATTTCCTGCGAACCCATCGTGTTGATCGCCGACGAGCCGACGACCTCGCTGGACGTTACCATCCAGGCGCAGTACCTCAAGCTCCTGAAGGAATTGCAGGAAGCGTCGAACATCGGGCTCATCTTCATCACCCACGACTTCGGCATCGTGGCCAAGATGTGCGACCGCGTGGCCGTGATGTACGCCGGCAGGATCGTCGAAATGGGCGACGTGCGGGATATTTTCAACCACCCGTCGCATCCCTACACCGAGGCCCTGTTGTCCTCGGTCCCCAAGCTGGAAGAGGACGTCGATCGCCTGTACTCCATCGAAGGGCAGCCGCCGACGCTTCATGACCTGCCGCCAGGCTGTCCCTTCGCGCCCCGCTGCCAATACGTAATGGACAAATGCCTGGAAACCTATCCGGCGCAATTCGACGTGTCCGATAGTCACTACGCCGCCTGCTGGAGGCTGGAATGACCACCCTGGAAGCAAATCCTGTGACCCAAACCACGAACGAGGTGTTGCTCGAGGCCTCGGACCTCAAGAAACACTTCCCGGTGACCAAGGGCCTCCTGATCTCCAAAGTCACCGGCTGGATCAAAGCCGTCGACGGCGTTTCCTTCCAGATTCGCGCCGGCGAAACGTTGGGTATCGTGGGTGAGTCCGGCTGCGGCAAAAGCACCACCGCCAAGATGCTCCTGCAATTGGAAGAGCCCACCGAGGGCACTATTCGCTACCAGGGGCAGGAGATCTATGGCGCCAACGCCGAGCAGCGGCGCGCGTATCGCAGCTCGGTTCAGGCGGTGTTCCAGGACCCCTGGAGCTCGCTCAACCCCCGGATGCGCGTCCGCGACCTGATCGCCGAGCCCATGGTCATCAACCTGAACCTGAGCCGCCGCGAGATGCAGGACCGCGTCGCCAAGCTCCTGAACGACGTTGGGCTCAGCAGCTACCACGCCAACCTGTACCCGCACGAGTTCAGCGGTGGGCAACGCCAGAGGCTGGCCATCGCCAGGGCGCTGTCCGTGGAGCCCCGAGTAATTGTGCTTGACGAGCCGGTTTCCGCGCTGGACGTGTCCATTCGCGCCCAGATTATGAACCTGCTGATGGACCTGCAGAACGAGTACAACGTCAGCTACCTGCTCATTGCCCACCACCTGGCCACCGTGCGATACATGTGCGACTGGGTCGCGGTGATGTACCTGGGCCAGATTGTTGAGTACGGCCCCACCAGGGAACTGTTCGACAACGCGTCGCATCCCTACACCAAGGCGCTGATGAACGCCGCGCTGCCCTCGCACCCGGACATCGAGCAGGAGGAGATGATCCTCACCGGCGAGGTGCCGTCACCGCTCAACCCGCCCGAAGGTTGTCGCTTCCATCCCCGTTGCCCCTTCGTCATGGATCAGTGCTCCAGGGACATTCCGCAGGTTACGGAATTGGAGCCGGGCCACGTGGTGTCCTGTCACCTCTACTAACTCACGACTACGGAAAGGAACCCCGGATCTCCCGGGGTTCGCCGCCACCTGGCAATGACGCCGCCCCGTTACAGGGCGGCGTTCACGTCTTTCAGGAAGTTCTCGGCGCCGATGCGGAGCAATCCCCAGCCCGACACCGTGACGAAGTTCGCTCCCAGCTTGATGAACTCGGCCACGCCGGCGGTATCGGCCGGATTGTTGCCGCCCACGCCGACGTTCTTCCCTCCGGCGCGCACCCTCGGGATCACCTCGCTCATCACCCGCCGCACCTCGGCAACGCCCGGGTTGCCCATGCTCTGCCCCAGGTCCGACGCGGCGACGTGCAGCACGTCCGCGCCGGAGACCGCCAGGATGTCGTCCAGGTTGCCCACTGCCTCTACGTCCTCGACCATCGGGATCACCAGCACCTGGGAGTTGACCCACGCCGTGGCCTCGTCCCGGGTCACGCCGATGCCGTAATCCTGCGCCCGGCCGCCGCCCATGCCGCGGTAACCGTCGGGGTAGTACCGGGCTGCGCGGGCGATGGCCGCCGCCTGCTCGCCGGTGTTCACGTGCGGCACGATGATCCCCTGCAACCCACGGTCCAGGAACCGCAGTATCGTCTGGTCCGAGTGATCCGGTATGCGCGCAATGGGGGTGATTCCAAAGGACTCGGCGGCGCGGACCATGTGCTCAACCTGGTCCAGGTTGGCCGGCCCGTGCTCGCAGTCGATCATCACAAAGTCGTAGCCCAGGGCCCCGAAGATCTCGACCATGTCGGGAGCATAGCGGGTGATAATGGCCCCGAAAACTACCTGTCCGTCGTTCAGTTTCGCCTTGGTGGTGTTGGTTCGCATGAGAAACGACTCCCTATCGTTACGTGGGTGCGCACAAGATGCTGGCGGTCATCCGCTTCATCCATGCTAGAGCGTGTTGACAAATTGAGCACAGTACCCGGAAATCGGGTTCCAAGCTACTTTTCAAGAAGGGTCTGAGAGCGTTTTCCCGAGCCAACACTATTTGCACTACTTTTGGCGTCTGGTACCGCCGCTGGATCGTGGTGGCACGGGCCGGACTCAAACCGGCGACACACGCGGTATCAAGCCATCGCTCTACCAAACTGAGCTACCGTGGCACCGCTCCATGCTAAACCTAAGGCAGCCGAACGTGTCAAGTCGTGTCAGTTGGGCGCACGGTTGCCCTCGATTCCGCCCAGGTCATGATGGACGACTGACAGCGATATGGTGAGGCTGTCCGTAATATCCGGCCTGGTGGCCTCGGCGGCGCCGCGCTCGGCTGCCTTCTCCAGTGAGGATAGTTTTTCACCGGAGGGCGGAGTCGCCATCTGGACGGTCACGACGATTTCAATGGCGTCGCTGTCGTAATAGGTCACGCTATCCTGTACACCGTCCTCTGCCATGACCGCGAAATGCGCTCCGATTACCGCTTCCTCAGCTTCCCGCTTGGTGAACCCCGGGTCTTTACCGGTTTGTAGGCTGACCGTAACGTGAGGGTTTTCGGACTGGAATTTGCCGATGGCATCCCGGGCGTTGCCGGGGATGGAACCTGAAAACTTGATCCAGGCCGACGACCCGGTTTTGCCGTCATCAACGACGCTGTCGGGGTCGTCGGCCTCGATGGCCGTTACAATCTCCGAGAAGTCGTCGCGCCAGGCATGACGCGCGATGGCCTCATTGAGCGTGATGCCATACTGGTTCGCGATTGACTGCAGGTCGTTCAGTTCAGCGGGGCCGCTGATGCTGGGGTGTTGGCGGATTAGCGCAGCCGCGTCTTGGGGGCTCAGCGTCGGCACGTTGTGGTGTCTTGACACTGATTCGTCGTCACGGCTGGGAGCAGCTGGCATCGCCACGATCACGACCACCACCGCCATCACGCCCAGAATGCCGCCGTAGGCGAGCCACATGTACCAGCGGGTCCAACGATTTTTGGGTGAGGCGCGTCGTTCATTCTCGTTCATCGTCGGGGAGCCTCGCTTGATGATAAACTGTATTTGAAGAAAGTAGTGATCCGCGCCGTCTGGTGGGACGGCGCGGTTTCTTATTTGCCAACACACCCTAGCAAGCGCGGCTACAACGCGCCGTCGATCACCATGTCCAGGAGGGCCGGCTTTCCGGACGCTACCGCTCGCTCCACCGCCGGCTTGATCTCCGACGGGTCCGTGATGCGTTCGCCGTGCACGCCCATGCTGTTGGCGATGGCGGCCATGTCGAAGGGCGTTCCGAAGTCGGAGTACAGCAGCCGTCCGCCGGAGGTCTCCGGCAGTTCCAGCACGTCCCGCTGGTACACGTTGAAGTTCACCTTGAGCACACGGTACGCCCCGTTGTTGCAGATGACGAAAACGCACGGGATGTTGTCATTGGCCGCCGTCCACAGCCCTTGTATCGTCATCATCGCGCTGCCGTCGCCGATGATGCCGAACACGGGCCGGTCGGGGTTGGCGCACTGTGTTCCCATGGTGGTGCCCATGCCGCCCCCGATGGACTGGCCCCGGTAGCCGCGCAGGTCCCCGCGGCGTTGGGCCTGGAAATAGTGCCGCATCGCTCCCCGGTTGCTGATGGAGTCGTCCACCACGATGGCGTTGTCGGGGATCGCCGCCGCCAATTCCGCCATCATGCGCGCCGGTGTCATCGGCCTGTGGTCCCACTTCTCGGCCACCGATTCCTCGAACGCGGCCCGGTTGCTGTGGCGCTCGGCGGCAACCGCCTGCTTGCGCAGCCCGATTTCCGTCCGGTTGCCGGGCGAAAGGCGTTCCTCCAGGGCCGCAATGAGGTCTTCCAGCGCCAGCCCGCAGTGTCCCACGATGCCAACGTCCGTCGGCTCCGACCGGCCGATGCGGCTCCGGTCCGGGTCGATGTGGACCAGCTTGGTCTCGGCCGGCAGGATCACGTCGCCCCAGTAGAAAAGCTCCTCAAAGGGATCCGACCCCACGGCCAGCACCAGGTCCACGGCCTGCAAAACGGTCCGCTGCTCGCTGACCCGCAGCGACAACGCCCCCAGGAATTGCTCGTGGGTGGTGGGAAAGGCCACCTCGGCACCGCGTGCCTGGTAAACCGGCAGGCCCATGAGCTCGGCAAGTTCCACCGCCTGGTCCACCGCGCCGTCGTCGGATAGTCGGTCGCCCACCAGCAGCATCGGCCGGCTGGCGTCCATCAACAGGGAGGCGGCCTGGGCGATGCCCTCGGCGCTGGGTCGCGGCGCGTCGTACACCGGCCGCGACGGTTCGATGTTCATCTCCGCCATGCCCTCCAGCGCGTTGGAGGTGAAGCCCACGTACACCGGCCCCTTGGGATGGCTGTTGGCCTCGTTGAACGCACGCCGGATTGTGCTGGGGATCTGGTCCGCGTGGGTCAGCTCCACCGACCACTTGGTGACCGGCCGCACCAGCTCCGCCAGATCGGTCATGGTCTCGTTCACCTTGCGCACGTCGTAGTTGGCGGACGTCACCACCATGGGCGTGCCGGTGTTCAGGGCGTCCAGCATCAGGGCGATCCCGTTGGCCAGGCCGCTGTCCACGTGGAGACTGACGAACGATGCGGTGCCGGTCGCCCTTGCATACGCTTCCCCCATGCCCACCGCCACGCTTTCCTGAAGGGTCAGGATGTAGCGCAACTCGGGGTAGTCGCCCAGCAGGTCGATGATCGGTCCCTCGCTGGTGCCGGGGTTGCCGAATATGTACTCGACGCCCTCGGCCTTGAGCATCTCCAGCAGCGCCTGTTTGCCGGTCATCATTTGGGACATGGGCTCCTCCATTGCGGCCGCCTTAAGTGGAAGCGGCCCGGGGATTAGTTGACGGCCAATTCTACAACAATCCGCGCGACGCCATTCCCGGACGGCTGTCGGCGTCGTTGCAAAGTGAGCGCGCGGAGCGCGCCGATTGACGCCCGTTGCGCCCTGCGGTATCGTTAGTGCCGCACTAGCAAACGATATTGGGAGTGTCCCATTATGGCCGAACAAGAACTGCCCCTCTTCGATTACAACGAAGTTCAGGTCGGTGAGGAGCTGGGATCCTACGAGTACGTGCTGACCCAGGAGATGGTGGACCTGTACCGCCGGGCCGTGGGCGACCCCGACGCCGTTTTCCCCACCATCGCCGTCAAGCACGACGCCACGTCCCTCTCGCTGGCTTATGACGACCAGACGGGCAGCATCAACGCGGGGAACGAAATTGACCTGTTCAACCCGCCAATCCCCGGAAAGAAGATCAGCGTTACCGGCCGAATCCACGACAAGTTTGTTCGCCGGGAAAAGCCTTACCTGGTCATCGAGGCCACGGCCACCGACGAAGACGGCCGGCTCATCGAGAAGATGCGCACCTACCAGATCAAGAAACCCGAGGAGTTGGGCAAGAAATGGCATCCCCAAGGCTAGACAGCGAAACTCTCCCCGTCGTCACCAAGCACATCACCCAGGATGTCATCAACCAGTTTGAGGCCTGTGGCATCCTCAACCGGGCCAACATTCACAACGACCCCGAACTGGCCTCGAAGCGCCTCGGTACCACCTACGCCATTGCCTCCGGCCGCATGAGCATCGCCTTCTGCACCGAAGCCATGCGCAAGTTCATCGGCGCCGACGACTTCCATCGTTCCGGCAACGTCAACCTCAAGTTCCTGCGCCCCGTGAAGCACGGCGACACCGTCAGCGTCCACGGGCAGGTCAACAGCCGCGAGCCCCAGGACGACGGCACCACCCTGGTCACGGTTGACGTCTACTGCGAGAACCAGAACGGCGACAAGACCGCCGTCGGCCAGGCCAGCGCCCGCGTCGGCTAGGTCTGCCCATCCGTCGCGCATTGTTTCGCCGAGGGTGAGAGTTCACGATGACTACGGTCGTTGATTACCACGCCGAACGGAGCTGGCATTTCCTCGATTTGGTGGACGAGGAGGTTGAGCGCGGCGAGTTGGAGGAGGCTTGCAACAAGATATGGGGCGCCGCGGCCCATGCCATCAAAGCCATCGCCGAGCGCCGGGGCTGGTTTCACGAATCCCACAACGCCTTGGCGGAAACGGTATTGCGCCTGATTGATGACGAGGGCGCTCCTCCGGTACTGTACACTTATTACCTCGCGGCAAGCTCGTTTCATTCACGGTTCTACGGCTGGCCTCCCGGCGCCGACGAAATTCGCCACGGCAAAGGGGAAATGGCTAACTTCATCCGTATGCTGGAAAGCTTGTGACCCTGAGTGATTCAGCCCTTTTCCATAGGACCCCACTATTAGTGAGTAGAGTGCAATGCGAAAACGCATCCCTCTGCTCAACGACCGCATTACAGGAGCATCCCGAATGACCATGACCCGTTCCGAGTTCGGCAAAGTCGAAGTGGACATCGTCTATTGCGTCCCTTGAGGCTACCACGGCCTCGCCACGTGGCTGGCGACCGAATTCTGGCGCTCCCAAAACGCCGGCGATATCGCGATCAAACTCACCCCCGCCGACAAGGGCCGCTTGGAGATCTACCTGGACGGCGACAAGATCTTCGACCGCTTCGATGAAGAGGGCGACGAGTACCCGGGCTACAGCAAGGTCAATGAACTCAAGATGGTGATCGCGGAGCGCGTCTTCGACGTCGAGGACGAGATCGCCGCAGCGAGAAACGCTTAGATGGCCAATCCAGATCATGTAGCAGTGGTTCGCTCCGGCAAGAGCGCCATCGACGAGTGGAAGTCCGCAAACCCGGACGTGCAGCTTGACCTGCGCGCCGCGGATTTGTCCGGCCTTGACCTAGCCGGCGCAGACCTGCGCGATTCCGACTTACGGGGCGCTTCCCTGGCGGACTCTCGCCTCACGCGGACCAACCTGTCCCGCTGCGACCTGCGCGCTGCCGATTTCACCGGGTCGGATCTGTACGGCGCGACCCTGGCGTCGGCACAGATGGCGATGACCATTCTGCGTAACGTCAACCTCTTCTGGGCGGACCTCAAGCAGTCCAACATGCAGGAGGCCATCCTGCAGTGGTCTCGGCTCAATCGGGCTTCGTTCCTGAACACGAACCTCACCGACGCCGATTGCAGCCAGGTCACCGCCATCGAGGTGGACCTTCGCTCCGCCAACCTGACTAACTCCAACTGGCAGGGCGCCAATCTCAACGGCGCCGACGTCAGCCGTGCCATCATGCACGGCGCGGACTTCACCGCCGCCAAAATCCGCGACTCGATGTGGATCATGACCGACATGCGCGGCGCCAACTTCAACCGCGCCAGCCTGCACCGCTGCGACATGACCATGAGCAAGTGGGACGACACCACCAACTTCCCGCCCGGCTTCGACCCTAATTTCATCGAGAACCGGGTGGACGACTATTAGCCGCGGCTGAACTGCCCGGTTGGCCCATGTCTGTCATTCTCGTAGCGTCCCATCAGCCCGGTGCCGGCAAAACGTCCGTGGCCGCCGGCTTGGCGACCCTGATCGCCCGGTCGGGCGCGCGCGTTTCCGTGTGCAAGCCGTTGTCGCCGGCCGGACGCACGGACCCCGACGCCATGTATTTCGCGCAAAACTTCCGCGGCAGCATCGCCGTGACAACATCGTCAGAGGATGACGCCGGGCTGGACGTCGTGGCCAGCGCGGTGCGTTCGCTGACGGGCATCAGTGAGCACGTCATCGTTGAGGTTGCCAATTCTGCCAGCAGCTCCGGGGCGGCCTCGCCCATCGTCTCCGGCTTGGCGGAGCGTCTCTCCGCTCGCGTGGTGACCGTGTTCGGTTACGAGCCGGATACGACGGCGGTGAGCGTTTCCGGCGCGGTGGCCACCCTGGGCTTCCGTCTGGCCGGCGTGGTAATCAATCAGACGCCTCGGTATCAGACCCGGCGTGCGGAAGCCCTGTTGTCCGAACTATCGGCCGCCGGCGTGCCGGCAATCGGCGCCCTGCCGGAGGACCGCCACATGCTGTCCCTGAGCCTGGACCAGTTGGAAGCCAGCCTGGGCGGACGCTGGGAACTGGAACCGGAGGACCGCGACGCTTGGATCGACCGGTTCCTCATCGGCGGCAACATCATGGACTCCGGCGCCGGATATTTCGGGCGATACGGCCACCAAGCGGTGATCACCCGCGCCGAGCGGCCCGACATCCAGATGGCATCGCTGGTGCAGGATACCCGCTGCCTGGTCCTCACCGGCGGTTCCCGACCCACCGAGTACATCCGCGTGGAGGCTACCAAGCGGCGCGTGCCGGTCCTTCTCGTGGATCAAAGCACCGTTGCCACCGCCGACGCCGTGGGCGGTCTCCTCGACGTTGTGTTGCCCCACAGCCTGCACAAGGCCGAGCGCATGGCCGACCTGCTGGATGGGCTCGTGGATTTGACCGCGCTACTTTCAACTGTCTGAAGCAGGATTTGCTGGATTTTGAGATTTTCAGGATGAAACCCATAATCCTGAAAATCCTCCAATCCCCGTAATCCTGATTCTGACAAAATCCCCGCCGTCAGTCCTGCATCTCGAAGCGCTCGGACTCCGGAGGACGGGACCACAGATCCTCCGCGCCGGCCATGGCAACGGCGCGTTCTGGACTGGCCCGCCACGCGTCGTAGATCTCGTTGGTCTCCCAGGTAACCAGGGTCGATATCTTGGTGGGGTCGGCCAGCGAGATGAAGGTTTGACGAGCCCCGAAGCCGGGCGCGTGGCTCTGGGCCTCCCCGTTGCGGTCCAGGAGCGCTTTCGCCTCCTCCACCTTGTCTTCCTTCGCCCAGTGGTGGGTCAGTACTCCGATCAGTGCCATCGGTAGTCCTCCTCGAAAGGGTCAAATCGGCCGGCCGTTCTCAGTCTTGCGGTCGCGGCATTCGCCTGGTGGCCGTCACCCGCGGCGCCACGGTAATATCACCCGGGGCCTCATGCCTTCCTGGCGCACGTGCAACAGCTTGCCCAACACGTAGGCAACCGGCGCCGCGCCAATGCTGAACACGGCTCCCATCTTGCCCGGATCCTGGAACGGCGAGTCGCCGGGAAACGCCTTGCCGGCCACGAACAGCGCTACCGTCAGGCCGAGACCTGCGGTAACTCCCGTCACCACCAGGTGCCGCACGCCCATGCCCGGCGGCAGCGGGAAACCGACCAGGGACGCCAGCCACGATAGCAGCGTCACGCCGATCGCCTTGCCCACTATCAGCGATGCCAACACCATCATCGTGACCCACCCGATGCTGGTGAACGGGACTCCCGCGTTGGCGAACGCGAAGAAGAACAGGCCAATGTCCACAAACAGCTTCAACTGGTGCTCGAACTGCTCCAGGACGCTGTGAGCGTGATGCCCGTCGTCGGTGGCGTGTGGATGCGGCGCGCCGCCCGGTTCGTGGGTATGTTCCGCTTCATCGCTTTGGACCTCGCCATGTCCCGCATGGGGCAAGAAAGGAACTATCGGCACCAGCGCCAGTGCTGGCTCCACCCCCGCCTTGGCTAGCCCGATCCAGGAAAGCGCGCCTCCAACCAGGATATAGACCGGCCACCAACGCACCCGAAAGCGCCGCAGGACGTACACGGCGGCCATCCCGCCCACCACGAAGGCGAGCCAGATCGGCTCGACCGGATGGTGCGGATCCGGATAGAAAACGGCGATGATGACCAGCCCGATGGCATCGTCGGCCACCGCCAGCAGCAAAAGAAAGTTCACCGCCGGGTGCATGGGCCCGAACACCACCCGCGCCACCAGCCACGCCAACGCGATGTCGGTGGCGGTGGGGATGGCCCAGCCGTTGGCCACCGCCGCGAAGTCGTCGGTGCCCCCGTAGATGATCCAGGTGAGCAAAAAATACAAGCCGACGGGACCGAAAATGCCACCCAACGTTCCGGCCAGTGGGTTGATGGCCCGGCGCAGCGGATTGAGCACCCCACCCGGGAGAGCGGATTCGGTGATCTCCTTGGCCGCGATGCCGAAGAACAGGCACATGAACATGCCGTTGATGACGAAGTGGATGGTCAGCGCGTGCCCGAACACGTAGGCATGGTCGCCCAGCGGATGGAAATCCACCACGGTCTCGTACCAGTGGTAGTTGACGTTGGCGGCAATCAGCCCCAGCGCCACGCCAAGGATCAAAGGCAACGAAAACTCCTGGATGAAGTTCCTCGCCCGTACGAGCGGGTTTGTCGGTTGTGCGACCTGGGCATGCATGGATTTCGAGGTCACGAAAAGGCGGGAACTAAACAGACCGGCGGCAATTTTACCATCATTCCCGATGTCTCACGCATACCAACCAAGCGGTGGGGGAACGTCAGAATCAGGATTTGCGGGATTTTAGGATTTAGCGGGATTGGGGGATCTCCGACACGGAGCGGTTCCAATCCTGATAATCCCCAAATCTTGAAAATCCTGATCCTGACGATTCCCCGCAGGGCAATCGCGTCTTATCCGAGGAGGACTTTGAGCAGGTAGTTCTCATCCC
>JAPPMU010000013.1 GCA_028873965.1 Chloroflexota bacterium | reverse complement strand
TAATCCGTCATTCCGGCGCAAGCCGGAATCCAGAACATACCGACCGAACCAAGCGGCCTACTGGATTCTCGTGGCAGCGGGAATGACGGCTCATGGTTCAATGCAGCCATCCGGGACTTTGGAAAGGCCCTGCACGCTCATGCGTACCCATTTCCCCAGCCTGTCATTGCGACCCCGCACTTGATGCGGGGGTGGCAATCTCGTTGCTGGAGGAGCCGTTCTTCGTGTGACGAGATCGCCGCGTCGCTGCGCTCCTCGCGATGACAAAATGGGTATGCGTGAGGTGGAATCTTCGTATTGCGCGAGGCCAATGGATTGGTATAATGGTAGGCCCTGTGGGCCTGTAGCTCAGGCGGTTAGAGCGCAGTCCTGATAAGACTGAGGTCGTTGGTTCGAGTCCATCCAGGCCCACCACTGCCAACCTCGTGCTGAAGCGAGGTTTTTGCGTCGCAGGAGCCCAGGCGCTTCACGCCCCCGGCTCTTCTGTCCCTGAGCCGCACCCGCTCACTCTCTACGGTGGACCCGTGGCAAGCGGCCGGTCGCGCGATGGGGACCTGATCTAACGTTTTATAGGCTTTCGGGTGATTGCGGTGGCAGATTTCATCGACATCGAATGGCTGAGCTTCGACTGCTACGGAACGCTGGTCGACTGGGAAACGGGAATTTCCTCCGCAGTATCAGGTTCCCTGGAATCCTACGGGGTCCGAAAGACCGGCGCGGAAATCCTGGAATTGTTCGCCGACGTGGAGCCGGTAGTTCAAAGTTCAGGAGCGTTCAAGGAATACCACGTCGTCCTGCGCGAAGTCATGACGCTGATCGGCGACAGGCTCGGCATCCGGATTGCCGAGGACGACGTTGACTGCCTGTCCGGTTCCCTGCCCCGTTGGCCGGTCTTCCCGGACACCGGGCCGGCTCTTCAGGCCCTGAAACAGCGATACAAGCTGGCAATCATCTCCAACGTGGACGACGACCTGTTCGCCGGCTCAGCGCGTGCGCTGGGTGTTGAATTTGATGCCGTAATCACCTCCCAGCAGGCCAGGGCGTACAAGCCGAACTCTCGCAGTTTTGAACTTGCCGAGGTAGCAATGGGCGTTGGCAAGGATCGGTGGCTCCACGTCGGAGAGAGCCTGTTCCACGATATCGAGCCGGCCAACCGTTTGGGGATCAGGTCGGTTTGGGTCAACCGCGTCGATCGTGGCGGCGGCACCAGGCCAACCAACGCGACACCCGACCTGACCGTGCCGGATCTGGCGGCGCTGGCCGAAATTTTGGTTCCGGCCTGACCACGTCGGTTATTCCTCGGGACGGCGCGCTTGCTCCTGCAGCTCGTAGAGCTTGTTGATCGCTTCAAGCGGGGTCAGGTTCGACACGTCCATCTCCAGCAGCGCCTCGGTCAACCGTTCGTGCCCGGAAGGAAATAGAGGCAATGGCAACTGCGGGGATGGGTCCGATTTTCGTCGTTCACCCCGGCCCGCAGTGACGTTCGAGCCGCGGTCCTGCTCCAGGTGGGTGAGCAACTCCTGGGCCCGGCTCACGACGGAGGCCGGCATACCCGCCAGCATCGCCACGTGCACCCCATACGAACGGTCGGCTCCGCCCGGCACGATCCGTCGCAGGAATGCCACGCGACCATCCTCCTCGGACACGGCGACGCTGTAGTTGCGAACGCCCGGCAGCGTGGATGCCAGTTCGGTCAGTTCGTGATAATGGGTGGCGAACAGCGTTTTGCACCCAAGACGGGGATTGTTGTGCAGGTGCTCCACCACCGCCCGGGCGATGGACAGCCCGTCGTAGGTGCTGGTTCCCCGGCCGATCTCGTCAAGAATGACCAGCGAGCGCCAGGAAGCCTGGTTGAGGATGGCGGCGGTTTCCACCATCTCCACCATGAAAGTTGATTGCCCGGTGGCCAGGTCGTCCTGGAGGCCAACGCGGGTAAAGATGCGGTCCACCAGGCCGATGGCGGCCGAGGACGCCGGCACGAAACTGCCCACCTGGGCCATCAGCACGATGATCGCCACCTGCCGGATGTACGTGGATTTGCCGGCCATGTTGGGACCGGTGATGAGCATGATCTGGGCGTCGTCGGAGTCCAGCGCCGCATCGTTGGGCACGAATCCCCCGGATCCCAGCACCCGCTCCACCACCGGATGCCGTCCGTCCGCGATGCGAATGGCCACGCCGTCGTTCAACTCGGGCCGCACGTATCCGTGACGCACTGCCACGTCCGCCAGCCCCACGAACACGTCCGCCCGGGCAATCGCCGACGCCAGCCGGGATATCGCCGGGCCGTGGTCCGCGATCTGCCGGCAAACCTGCCGGTAGAGGCTGCGTTCCAGTTCCCCCAGCTTCTCGCGCGCGTCGAGGGCCTGGCTCTCGAACTCCTTGAGCTCGGGAGTGATGTACCGCTCGCCGCCGGTGAGCGTCTGTCGCCGCTGGTAGTGGTCGGGCACCGCATCCAGGTTTGATTTGCTGACTTCAATGTAATAGCCGAAAACCTGGTTGAAGCCGACCTTCAGGTTGCGTATTCCCGTGCGTTCCCGCTCTTCCGATTCCAGGCCGGCAATGAACCCCCGGGCATCCCGGGACAAACCGCGAGTTCGATCCAGTTCCGGCGCAAACCCCGGCCGAATCACTCCGCCCTCACCCACGGAACCGGACGGTTCCGGCTCGATGGCCTGCTCAATCAGAGCGGTGACCTCGGTGATCGGCCGCAGCTCGCCGGCCAGCCAGGCCACCTGCTGATCATCATCCCGCGACAGCGCAGCGCCCAGTTCGGCCGCTGCTTCCACGCTCCGCTGCAACGCCAGCAGGTCCCGGGGCGTCGCCGTATTCGTCTGCACGCGGCTGAGAATGCGCTCCAGATCCGAGATTTGAGCCAGGGCGGACGCCGCGTCATCGCGCCGGAACGCGTCGTCGTGGAAGAACTGCACCGCATCCAGCCGGCGCTCCAGGCGTTCCAGGTCCAGCAGCGGCTGTCCCAGCCATCGGCGCAGCAGACGCGCACCCATGGGAGTACGGGAGCCGTCCAGCGCCTTCAGCAGTGACGTGTCGCTGCTGTCCCATCTCCCGGCAGCGAACAGTTCCAGGTTTCGCCGGGTTTGCGGGTCCAGTGTCATGTACGAAGCCGTGCTATAAAGGAAAGGCGGCGACAATCCCGGCCGTTCGCCCTGCCAGGTATATTGCAGATACTCCAGGATCGCCCCGGCGGCCCGCACCGCCAGTGGCTCGGTCGGGGCTCCGTTGGTTTCCAGCCCGAAGGCTTCCAACGACAATACGCCGTAGTATTCGAGTAGGGTGCGCCGGGCCGTGTCGAGACTGAACGCCGCGTGCTCCAGTTGGGTGACGGGTGTCTCTTCACCAACCTCGCCGCCGGCGACGAAACCCCGGTACTCGTCCCGGTCGGGGACCAGGATCTCCGACGGTTGCAACCGGGCCAGTTCCAACGGCAGTCGGTCTCCCGCCATCTGGCACACGCCGAACTCGCCGGTGGTGACGTCGACGTAGGCCAGGCCGGCGCGGTCGTCGCTGACGCAGACCGCCGCCAGGTAGTTGTTGGCCTGATTGTCCAGCAGCGCCGTCTCGATGACGGTGCCCGGGGTCACCACCCGAACCACCCCGCGCTCGACCAGCCCTTTGGACGTTGCCGGGTCGCTCAGTTGCTCGCAGATGGCGACCTTGTGCCCCTGCTTGATGAGCCTCGCCAGGTTGGTTTCCAGGGATACCGCGGGCACCCCGGCCATGGGAACCCGGGTATCCTTGCCCATCGTCCGGGAGGTCAGCGCGATTTCCAGCGCCGACGCCAGCGTGTGGGCGTCGGCGTCGAAGCACTCGTAAAAATCGCCCATCCGGAACAGCACCACGGCGTCCGGGTAAGAGTGCTTGATGGTCAGATACTGCCGACGTACCGGCGTCAGGCGGCCGCCGCCCACTCCTGTAGACATGGCGCGATTTTACCCCATGCGACAATTCGCCGGGTTAGGGAACCGAAACGAAGCGCCCGGCCGGAACTGACCGGTTCAGCACAGGGATCCAGCCCGAACTAGCGAGCACCCGGCGCGAATCGTCTTTAGAATCCCGTCCTGGATCGCTCCGACAGAGCGCACGACCGCAAAATTGCAGGACTTTTATGACTATTCAAAAAATCGAGCAAGATGCGACACGCGCTCAGTGTGCGCGTATATGACATTCGTGTATCATTGCGCCATCGCATCACCCGCCAGCCCCGCTCCGCAACGGCGCTGGCGAATAACAACGGGAAGAGAGGATATGTCAACGCAGCGAATCAAAAAGACCAAGTTAATGCGCAGCGTGGAAGAAAAACACGGCCGGCAACTGGAGAGCCTCGTGCCCGACTTGGTCAACGAAATGGGAATGAGCCGTGCGGCCTCCCATCTAGGGGTCAGTCCCGCCACCCTCGGATACTGGATGTTGAAAATGGGGATCCAATACCGCCGCGTCGCCTTGGCAGACGGCGAGACTATCGAGGTTCGCCGCCAGGGCTAACGCCGGCGCCATCATCGTCACTCCGGCTAAAGAACAGCCGGCCCCCGTGATCGACACGGGGGCACCCCATACTTGATACGGGGCGGGAGTCCAGGCTACGGCGACGGTAAAGTCGCCGGCCCAAGCCCACCCTCTGCCACGTCCTGCGCCTCGTCCATGCCCGGCCATGCCGGAACGGTGACACAGACGAACCGCAGATCCGAGCCGGCCTCCGCTCGAAACTGGAATGCCCAACCCGTGGGGATCACCAGGGCGTCCCCGGCAGTAACCCTTACCGGCAGGACTTCCGTGGCCGCCACCCCCGGGGGACATCGCCAGACCTCCCCGGCTCCGGAAAGCACGTACCACGCTTCCTCAACCGTGCGGTGACGCACCGGCCGGCTAACCTCCCCGGCGGCGATGGTGACCTCCACCACGCTGCACCGGCTTGCTCCATGATCCCCGGTGAGCAACAGGCGCACCTCAGAACCGTCCGGTGCGGTAATCACGTCGTCCGAACGCCGGCCCACCGGCGGAACGGACGCCGGACCGGCGTTCCCGGTCATACCTTCCGCCTTTTGGGTACGCGAGGTCAGCCGGAACGCGGCTTCCGCCCTTTCCGTGCCAGGAAGTCCGAGAACCCCTCCTCTACCGTGAGGCCCTTGAAGCGCCCGGTGCGGCCCTCGATCTCGTTCCGGTACTGCTGTTCGATGGGCAGCCCGGAATGTTCCAGCAGCAACTGCTTGATGTTGGCCAACCCCTCAACGCGGTTGCGGGCGATGCCGGCCGCGATGTCCAGCGTCCGGTCCATGAGCTCTTCCGAGGGGACCAGGTGGTTGATGAGGCCCATGTGGTACGCCTCTTCGGCGAAAACCTCCCGACCGCTGAGCAGCAACTCCTTGGCCCGGTGGACGCCAACCAATTGCGGCAGGCTCCAGGTCGCGTTCATCTGGCCGTAGTTCACCGCCAGGAACCGGAAACTGGACTTTTCGCAGCCCACCAGGAAGTCCAGGCTGGTGGCCAGTACCGTGCCGCCGCCGTAGCAAAGCCCGTTCACCGCTCCGATGACGGGCTTGCTGCTGGTGTGCAGGTGCCAGGTGTATCCGGCCCGCTCGGCCTGCCCGGCTTCGCGCTCCTCCGGGGAAAGCTCCCGGTTCTCGTGGATATCCGCTCCCGCGGAAAAAGCGCGCTCGCCGGCGCCGGTGATGATGACGGCGCCAACGCGGTCGTCATCTTCATAGTCGGTAATCGCCTGGTCCAGCTCGCGCACCAGTTGCAGATTCAGGGCGTTCAGAACCTCGGGGCGGTTCAGCGTGACCACGCCGATATGGGTTTCAACTTCGCTCCGGCCCATCATCGTGGGGCGCGTCACGGTTTCGGTATTGATGCACGAGTAGGTGGTGACCATGTTTCCGTCCTCGCCGTTCGGGAAAGGGATTGCCGGCGTTCTGCCGAAGCGCCCGCATTATAGCGGCATTAAAGAAGGGCCGCCAATTCCAGGCGGCCCTTTCCGTTCGGGTGGCGTTTCTCGCCGGGCGGCGGTTAGCATCGTCCGGCGAGGACGCCGCCTTGCTCCAGCACGAAGTCGGCGGGAAACTCCCGGCGGCCCCTCATCTTGCGCCATGCGGACCCGGCGCGCTGGTAGCCGGACTGCATCCCGCGCCGGATGTCGGATCGGGTCTCCCGGCCGCTCTTGGGCGCCAGCAGGACTCCGGCGGCGGCGCCGACGGCCAGGCCGGTCAGTATCAGGGCGGTGTTGCGCTTCACGTTCTTGTTCATCATGTTTTCCTCCTGTCCTTGTATGGGTTCCGAAAAGTCGGTTGGTTGGATATGGGTCACGGCTCGTGTACATCGCTATTGATATTACAAATGATAATACAAAGTAGCACGTTTGTCAATAGTGTCAGCGCGGCGTTCCCCAAGCGCTTCAGGGCAATTCCAATAATCCTGCCGCGTCGTCACGATGAAAAGCCAGCAGTTCACCATGGCGCTCACGAAGCAGGTCAGCCACTTCGGAGGTCGGGCAGTTGCCCAGCCGTATCCAGACCACCTTGGGTGGATACCCGCGGGCCGCGCTCAGGTTGTAGCAGTCGACGTCTTTGGTGACGATCACCAGGCCGTGCTCGATAGCGTGGCCCAAATCACGGTGTCGGGCGCATCGGCCAACCCTATTTCCCTAACTTGCAGATACCCTGGATAAAGATCAGACAGCAGTACTCTGAGGTAGCGTGACAGGTTCTGGTCAAACAGCAACCTCATAGCGGCTCCGGACGTCGTATGCGTCGCTTCGGCTCGGCGGCAAAGGCAAAGCAGGCCAGGATGTCATCGTGGGTCAACTCCGGGAAGTCGTGCAGGACTTCTTCCTCCGACATCCCGCCGGCGAGGTATTCCAGCACGCCATACACCGTGATACGCATACCCCTGATGCACGGCTGCCCGCTCCGCTTGCCCGGCTCAATGGTGATGATTTTCTTGTAATCCACTGACATTATGTCTCCCTGCCCTCTGCTGGAGGCTGTATTCTCCTCCGGCGCTATATCAATCATAATCCCAAATCCTGCCCATACACGTAAATAAATCCTCCATCGGTTGAGCCTTCGGATTTGCGCTATACTGGCGCCGCCTGGCCGGATCGACTTGACACCTTAATGCCGGCTGACGGCTTCCACGGAGGGACATTATGTTGGACTTGATCATCCGCGGCGGTCAGGTGGTTACGCCCTGGGGCGTGGGCGACTGGGACGTGTGCATCCAGGGCGAGAAAATCGTCGCCATCACCGCGCCCAACACCATGACCGACGACGTCGGCCGGGTCATTGACGCCACCGGAAAGATCGTCGTGCCGGGCGGCATCGAACCCCACGCGCACATTGACGCGCCCATCATGGGCCCCGGCAATCTGCGCACCGCGCCGCCGGAGCAGGTAAGCCGCGCCGCCCTGTTCGGCGGCACCACCACCCTGCTGGACTTCGCCATCCATCACCCGGGCAACACCATTGAAGAGGCCATCCAGGAGCGGACCAACTCCTGGCGCGGCAACTCCTACGCCGACTACGCCCACCACCTGATGCTATTGGGCGAGATTCCTCAGCGCACCCTGGAATCGCTGCACGAATACATCGAGGGCGGCTGGTCCAGCGTCAAGATCTTCACCACCAACATTCGCCCGCCGGAAATGTCCGGCGAGCCCCGCAAGGTGGGCATGGGACACCTCCACGATCTCATGGAGGTCATCCAGCGCAACGACGCCATGCTCCTCGTCCACTCCGAGGACGACGACATGGTGCAGTACATGTACGAGAAGCTCCAGCGGGAGGAGCGCAACGAGTGGTGGAACATGCCCCAGGTGCACAGCAACGAATCGGAGGACGTGTCCTTCCGCCGGGTGCTGCGCGTCGCCGAGTGGACCGGCTCGCCCGTGTATTTTGTCCACGTCAGCGCCCGCGAGGGCATCAACGCCATCGGCGAGGCCCGCAACAAGGGCATGGCGATTTACGGCGAAACCCTGCACAACTACGCCTGCTTCAACGCCAACAACTATAAGGAAGAGAACGGGATGAAGTACCACACTTACCCGTCTCTCAAGTCGCCGGAGGACGCCGCCATGCTGTGGAAGGGCATCGCCTGGGGCGGCCTGCACACCATGGCCACCGACGAGTACTGCACCGACTGGAACCTCAAGATCGCCGGCAAGACCGTGCGCGACGTCACCGGCGGCCACAACGGAGCGGAGACCCGCGTCGGCATCACCTACAGCGAGGGAGTGTCCAAGCGCGGTATGTCCTTCCAACGGTTCGTCGACGTGACCTCTGCCAACGCCGCCCGCATTTTCGGCCTCTACCCCCGCAAGGGAGCCCTGGCCCCCGGCAGCGACGCCGACATCACCCTCATCGACCCCTCAATCAAGAAGCGTCTCAGCATGGACGACCTGCACATCAGCGACTACAGCATCTGGGAGGACTTTGAGATCGAAGGCTGGCCGGTGATGACCATCATGCGCGGCACGGTTGCCGTGGAGAACGGGCAGCTGACCGCCCCGGCGGGCGGCGGCCAGTGGATTTCCCGCAAGGTGGACCGCGAGGTGACCAACCGGCCGATTGGGTAGGGCGGTACACGCAACCGGGTTGGTGTAGGGGCGAATGATTATTCGCCCCTACGAAGTCCCTACGTATCTGAAAGTCTCGCAGGGGGGCACATGAGCGAAAGGTGGCAAGTTCAAGAAGCGAAAGCCAGGTTCAGCGAGTTTCTGGCGGCAGCGGAACGTGATGGCCCGCAAATCGTCACCAAGCGGGGAGTGGAAACCGCCGTACTCGTCCCCATCGCCCAGTGGCGCAGCATGGAAAAACGAACCAAGCGCAATATCAAAGAGCTGCTGCTTGCGCCGGAAGCTCGAACCGAAAATCTGACGCCCGCCCGCTCGGAGATGGCATTCCGAGAGCCGCCCGCGCTGGATTAGCCTGATGCACCTACTCGACACGAATATCGTCTCGGAGCTTCGCCGCCGCCGTCCCGATCCGGCAGTTATGCGGTGGATTGAGCGGATTCCACACGATCAGTTGTTTTTGTCAGCGGTGACTATCGGAGAGATACAAGCCGGCGTGGAGATAACCCGTGAGCAAGATTTGGCGAAAGCCATCGAAATCGAGACGTGGCTCGTCGAATTGATGGATTCTTACAATGTTTTGCCTATGGACGCACCCACTTTCCGGGAATGGGCTCGTCTGCAACATGGTCGGTCGAATACGCTGGCGGCAGATGCAATGATCGCAGCCACAGCCATCGTAAATGAACTCGTAGTTGTTACCAGGAGTGTGCGTGATTCTGAACAATTCGACGTGGAGTTACTCAACCCATTTGTCAGTCAGTAGGCGGTCAATTGCCTGTATGGCGTTGACCTCGGTTGCCCCCTGACAGGGCTTGGGATAGACTGATTGCCAGCCAGCGTGAATGAAAGGAACAGGAGCAGATCCCACATGAAAGCAGCCCAACTGGTAGCCCCAAAGCGGTGGGAGTTCACCGATGTCGACACCCCCGCTCCGTCCGACGGCCAGGTCCTCGTCAAGATGGAAAGCGTCAGCGTGTGTGGCTCGGATATCCGTCACACCTACGGCCCGGTTCTCGATGAATCCGAATATCCCATGGCGCCCTGCAAAGGCGCTCACGAACTCGCCGGTGTCATAGTTGACAGCAAGACCGACGAGTTCCAGGAAGGGCAGCGCGTGATCGCAATACCCTATCCCGGCACCGGGGGATTGTGCGAGTACATCCTGTCCGAACCGGGACGGCTCGCCCTGCTCCCCGACGAGGGCGGATTGGACGAATGGGTCATGTGCCAGCCGCCGGGTACCGTGCTCTATTCCTGCCGGCAGATCGGCAGCCCGCTGCAGCAGAACATCCTGATCTTCGGCCAGGGCAGTATCGGCCTCAGCTTCACCATGATCCTGTCCCGCATGGGCGCACGCAACGTCATCGTCGTCGATCCGCTGGACTACCGGCTCGAAAAGTCCAAGCAGATGGGTTCCACCCACCGCATCAACCCGGACAAGCAGGACGTCGCCGAAGCCGTCATGGAGATCACCAAGGGCCGTGGCCCGGACGTGTGCGTCGAAGCCGCCGGTTACCCGGAACCGCTGAACGAGTGCTTCCGGCACGTGCGCCAGTTCGGTCAGGTCATCATCTTCGGCATCCAGACCGACCACATGGTGCCCATCGAGCACAACCTGTGGATGGACAAGCAGCCGCGCATCATTCCGACCACCGGCGCCCGCAGCGGCGACCCTATCAGCCAGATCCAGGACATGGTGGACCTGCGCTCCCGCGGATGGGCGGATCCGGCCGAACTAATCACCCATCGCGTCGGCTTCTCGGATATCCAGAACGCCTACGACATGTACGAACAGCGCGAGGATGGCATCATCAAGGTGGTCATGGATATCAACTCATAGGCGAAAACCTGTCTTGGGCAACTCGCCCGGCGCTCCAGGGGCGGATGAATATCCGCCCCTTCCTTGATTGGTTCATTGACCACCACCCCGTCAACATCCGCGCTGTCCCCCGGCCAGCGAATACGGCTGGCCCGGGAGAACCTGTGCGTCGCCATGGCCTTCTACGCCGCGTCGCACCGGGGACTGATCACGCCGGCGTTCGTGCCAGCCAGCACCGAAGTCTATCCCGCGGACGGGCAGCCGGTGGACGCCAGCGTCCCGTTGGAGATGTCTGACCAACGCGGCCTGATCCGGTGCGCTGGCAACCAGGTCCGCGCCGCGTTTGCCCTGTGCGCTCTGCAGACCCAGCGCGAGTTGGACGGTGTCTCGGCGGACGAACCGCTGGAGGAACCCGACCTCAGCTTCAGGGCCGTACGGGCGGTGTGCTTTGTTGTTGGACTAGCCCTCGACCGGGAACTGCTGAATCCAACCTGGGTCGTGCCGACAGAATACCGCCAACGCTTCGAATGCCCAGCGATGGATCTCACCCTGGATGCTTCCGCCTGGAATGGTCGGGAGATGCGGTGGGAACACCTCGGCGGGCTGCCAGCCTATCTTGACCTGGTCCTGTTCGCGTCCTATTGCGTGGACGGCATGGCAATTCCGGATGCTGCCAGCATCGCCAAAGGCGACTACACGTCTCTCCGAGAATTGGACCCGGCAGGCTCGCACGCCGCCGACCCAATTGTCCCCGGATACGGCAGCGGGTCGGGCCGTCTTCGCCCAACCGGGCCGGCGGCGTCCGGGCCGGATCCGGGATCCGGCTGGATCGCTCCGGATAAACCGCCGGAACCCGCGATAACCGTCGCATCGCAAGCCAGCGAATGCGGCCCGATAGAGGATTTCGTCGCCGACGTGTGCCTGACGGGCGCCGAAGCCATGTCGCTGGCCGGCGATCTGTACGCTTCTTACGCCCGCTGGTGCCTGGACCAGGGTTACTTGGCCCACAGCCAGCGAAAGTTCGGGCTGGAACTCAGAGCGCGCGGATACCAGCGCAAGCGTCGCGGCAAGGGAAAACACTGGTGGCTGGGCGTGACCGCCCCCCAGGATTGAGCAAAACCGCCGGAGGTTCCCGACAATCGCGCTGATTGGTAACACACTCGTTACATGAGCGCAAAATTCGCGTAACAACCGCCCGCGATACTGTGTCCAACGAAACGGGCAACGTTGCCCACCCCTTTGGAGACAGAAAATGATCGCCATCGCCGCCGGAGCCGCTTTTGTAGGACTTTTCGCCCTTTGGGTCATCGTGCCCCGCTTCATCCTCCGCCGGCACGAGAAGAGCGCTCAGACTGCAACCCCCATGGCGCGCGAGGATTTCGCCCCGCAGGCAGCCGACTAGCCCCACAGACCGACGCGCAAACACCAGGCAATCGAGCCGGGGTCGTCAGCCCCGGCTTTTTGCGGTCCCGGAAACCACTCACGCGTACCCAGTTTGTCATCGCGAGGAGCGCAGCGACGTGGCGGTCTCGTTCCCGTGGCGGCGTTCGTTGCCTTGACGAGATTGCCGCGCTTCGCTCGCAATGACAACATGGGCGAAACTGGATACGCGCGAGCCGGAAAGCAACCTGGTTCCGCTGAGGCGCTGATCTATCCCGGCTTCCTCGCGTGATTGACTTTGACCGGGGCCGTCGCTAGCATTGCGGCAACCGCCCGGCCAACCCCGGCGCAAGTTCCAGTCCAATTCGGCCACAGACTCTCAGGAGGCCACGATCATGTTCGTGCGGCGCGACCTTACCGACACCGTCCCCACCCGCGAAGGCAACATGCACTTTGTCAAACAAGGCGCCGGCTATCCGTTGGTGATGCTGCATCCCCTGGGCACGTCCACCTGGGCGTGGAGTTCCGTAATAGATGCGTTCAGCCAGCATTACACCTGCTACGCCTTCGACATGCTCGGGCACGGCGAATCCGACAAACCCACCCGTCATTTCAACATCCCGGACTACGCCCAAGCGCTGGATGATGCCTGCCAGATACTCAACATCCACCGCGGCCACTACGTGGGCAATTCGGTCGGCGCGGTTCTGGCGACCGAGATGGCCGCTTCATTCCCGGAGCGGCTGGACAAGCTCGTCCTGGTCGGCGCCCCGGTTTGGGATGCCCGTACCGCTCCGGAGCGCATCGCGGAATCGGCGGCCGGCTACGACGCCGACGGGATGCCGGTACCCCGGACCATCGAACAGGCCAAAGAGTCCACGACCTTCGCCGAACCCCGGCAGGAATGGGTCGATGCCAACAACGGTACCCGGGCGCAGGCTGGGGCCTGGGTCAAGAAGCTGCACGAGTCATTGGCCTGGTACGACATCATGACCCGGCTGCCCCGGGTCAACGCCCGCGAAACCCTGGTGCTGTACGGTGAGGTTGACCGGCTGCGCGACGGCGAGGAACTGCTGCACAACAACATCGTCCGAGCCCGCAAGCACGTCATGCCCGGCGTCGGGCATATACCCCAGATCGAAGACCCGGAGGGATTTGTCGACGCGGTGCTGGCATTCCTCAAGCCGGGAACCTAACCGGCAAATCCCGCCAAACCCGTCATCGTGTCGGCTTGGCTTTGCGGAAGCATCCGCGTTAAAATGGAGCCGACGGCGGTTCTCTCTGAGTCTGCCGTCGGCAGATCATTTGGGTGTACCCGCCGTCATGCCATCAACCTTTGTCCGAGCGCGTAGTCGCAGCCATCGCCTTCTCCATACCGCCAAGCGGGGCGCCGTCGATAGCACCCCACCGACGCTGGTTGTCGTGGGTGTGGGCACGGCCGGAGTGCGCCGGTCCATGCTGTTTTCGGAGCGGATGTCCGAGCTTTCCGCAGCCGGCCGCATCCAGACCTCGGTTTACTACGACTGCAACGAGGTCACCGTGGCGAACGTGCAGAAGACGCTGCAAAAGTCCTTCGGGATCGCTCGCAACGGCGCAGGAACCCAGGTGCTTTTCCCCAACTACGTTCCGGTTCCCAATGGTTTCATGCGTGACCCGACGCGATTTCGTGACTTCCGCGGCCCGCTGGAACGGGACATGGACAATATCGTCAGCCAGGTGATGCTGCATTCGGAGCGCTGCGGCCGCGTCCCGGAAACCATCATCGAGTTTATGGGTTTCTCCGGCCACGCGGTGCTTGGCGGACTCCTGCACGAAAAGATGCAGAACGCGTTCCCCAACTCAACGGTCCTGCCGGTTATGATGCTGCCCAAGGACCACGTTTCCGAGGAGTGGACTAGGCGATACATTTGGGAACAATACGAGAACCTGCTATCCGGCTCCAGTTGCCTGGTAACCACGCAGTCGGACGTCAACGCCCGTGAGGACGACTCCCGACTGGCCACCGGATTGGCCGGGTTTGAAGTGGCCGAATTCGCGGAGGAAAACGATCCCTCGATCAGCCAGCTGGGGGTAACACTGAGACGCCTGATGTCCGCCTCGGGTGGATGGCTCGGCATGGCCGCCGTAAAGCGCAAGATGCCGGTCACGCGGAAGTTCGAGTGGTTGAACTTCCCGCCCTGGTGGCGTCAGTACGCGGCCGTGGGACCGAACGATGCTCTGTCCTCACTTCTTGGGAATGCGATTTGGGCCACCCTGGACCCAGCCGCCCAGCTTGCGGAGGGGATCAACCAACCACCCAATGCCCCGCAGGAAATAGTGGTGTCTCTGCCATTGCACGGCGACGAGCTGGAACACGTGGCATCCCAGGCGGCGGAAGCGCTGGACCACACCAGCATATTCGACCGGTTCACCAACCTGGACATCGCGTTTAATACCGCGCGCTTTTCCGACGGCATTGAACCTGAGCCGTACATGCACGTGACCAGGATCTACCCCGTGAACGGCGAATTGCCGAGCGTCACCGAAATACTGCGTGGCGAGGGAACGACGCTTCCCTACGGCGCCACCGCAATGGCCGAGACGGGTTTCGGATCATACTTCCACATGCGTGATCTGGCGTCCAATCCGATTTTGCCGCCAGCGGACGACGCTACGGAATTCGAGGACGAACGTCAACAGAACGTCCGATATATCTAGCAATCCTAGCGCTTTTTTTGAATTGTCCGCAACGCATTCCGTTTGACGTATTTGTTTTCATCTGGTATAGTCGCACCTGTTAGTGTCAAGGTGTACAACTGTGCCGCGCGGTTTGATGTGACTCCTTTTGCTGTGAAGGTCGGGACAAGCTGCACGTTTCCAAGGTCAACCGTAGTTTGTGTAGGCTAGAATTTACTTTGTTCGCTACTGGATCAATTCCTCCCAAGTCGAAAAGGGGGTAACATAACTATGCCACCAAAAAATCAAAATCGCACTTTCCACATTCGCCGCAACGCCCCACATAGGCTTGGCGCGCAGGGCGATCTCTCCCGCGAAGGCACCCCACCCCCGATTGTATCCGTTGCGGTCGGTACTGCCGGCTACAAGCGCAGCTGGAGGTGGGCCAGGCGCATGGGCGAAGCCGGCGTCCTGGACCGCGTGCAGAGCCTGATGATGTACGACTGCAATCAGGGCACGATCGACTCTATCGATAACGAAACTCGTTCGATGCGCCGCGTTCGCGGCGGTCAACTGCCGGTCATAATTCCCGGCTTCCTCCCCAAAGTTGACGGATTCCTGCGCGACCCCAACGCGTACAAGGACTTCTACGGCCTGATCCACCGGGATATGGAGCGCATGGTTGACACCGTGGCGCGCCGGTCCGAGGAGGTCGGCTCCCCTCCGCAATTGATCCTGGAATGGCTGGGCTTCGGCGGTCACGCCAAGCTGGGCGGCGTCCTGCACGGCATGATGCGCGAGCGCTTCCCCGAGGCCACGTTCCTTCCCATCGTTCTCGTGCCCAGCGAAGCGGTCCTCAAGGAAAACATGCGCCGCGAGACGTGGGGCGCATACGAGGAAACCATTGGCACCCGTGTGGTCCGCAATAGTCGGGGCGTTCAGGAATTGCAGCGTCACCCGGCGCTGATCACGGACAATAGTCTGTCTCCCAACTTCGAGCGATTGGACGACAAGCTCGCGATCGCGCTCGCTTCAATGGAAGCCGGCATGAGGTACCAGATTGACGCCGGCTCGATGGCGGAAACCGTCACCAGCTTCGGCGATTACTCCAATGGCTGGTTCGGGGTACGCGTGCTGAACCGGCGGGTTGACATCGCCGACACCCGCAGCGGCTCTCGTCTGTTCGGGCCGTTCCGGGGCCGCGAGATCGTGGTCGTCAACGACAACGCCAAGCAGCTGCCCTTCTCGATCAAGTCCGCGATGTGGGACATCATGGATCCCAAGCGCACGGACCTGCAACTGGCAAAGCATCCTTTCCCCGAAGGCGACGCCGTGATGCGCATGGTGATCTCCCTGCCGGTGGAAGCGTCCGGACTGGCAGAAATAGCATCGGACGTCCAGGACCAGATGCACCGCGAAGACTTCGACGTGGCCTACCCGAACCTCATGTGGTCCTTCGCGTCGTCGAACTTCCAGCAGTCGCCTGACGACCGGCACATGCACGTGTCGCTGTTCTTCCCGCTGCAGAACGACAACATTCCGTCCATCAGCGACATCATGGGCGAGGACAACACGCCGATGCAGTTGGCAGGTACGTTGGAGTACGCCGGTTTCGGCTCCCGCCACTTCATGCCACCGGTCAACGGCCACGAGCCCGAATCCCAGTACGGATACGTGTCGCGGGGTCAGCAGGTCCGACTCGAACGGGAGCGCGAGCGCAGCCGCATGGCCGCCACCGAAGACCACCAGCCGTATGGATATGGCAACGGCTACGGCAACGGCAACGGCGCCGGCAGCGAGTACGGCCGCTAGTCCAATCGTTGAACATCAGACGCAAAAGAGGGGCGGGTCGATGACCCGCCCCTCTAGTCTATCCGCATCGGCAACTCGCCATAGCAATCGAGTCCGAATTGCCGGGTGGCGGGTCAGTCGTCGGCCGCCAACGCATCCCGACGGGCTTTTTCCTTGAAGTGCGGAATGATGTATTTGCCAAACAGGCGCAGGGTCTCCATCACTTCGGCATGGGTCACGGGCCCTACCTGAAACAGCGGCATGATCTCGTCCACGCCCATCCGCTCGTAGTCTTCGATGTACTTGATGCAATCGTCGGGATCGCCGATGCAGAAACGACCTCCCTCTTCGATCAATCGGCGCGAAGTGACCTCGTCGGCACGCGCAGTATCGGCATTCACCGCCCGCTGGTAGTGCCATTGGTAGTCATCAGGAACTTTGGCCGGGTCGTAACCCTGCCAAACGTAGGAATCGCGAATGCGCTGCTGCTCCCGATACCAGTCGATGATGGCCTCGGCTCGCTCGAACGCTTGCTGCCGGTTCTCCATGCACAGGCCAACCGTGTTTCCGGCGACGCGCTGATATACCAGCTTGGTGGCCGGTTCCAGATTGGCGATGGCATCGCGGTAAATTTGGATCAAGCCTTCAGCCCGCTCCAACCCGACGCTGGTTTGGGCCAGACATCCAAGACCTTGCCGGCCCACCTTTTCGGCCGTGAACTCCTGACTGACGGCCTGCCAGATCGGAGGGTGCGGCTTCTGCACCGGCTTGGGGATAACCTCCCGGGGCGGAATCTGATAGTGCTTGCCTTCAAAACCGAACGTTTCCTCAGTCCACGCCCCCGGTATGATCTGCAGGTATTCCTCGACCATCTCGGACACGTCCGCCAGGTCTGATCCGTAGGGAAGCATCTGGTAAGGATAGCCCGAGCGCCCGATCCCCAGGTCCACACGCCCCCCGGAGATCACGTCCAGCGTTGCCATGCGGGACGCCACGTTCAACGGGTGATGCAACGGCGCCAGCACCACCGCGATGCCCAAGCGCATATTCGTGGTGCGCTGGCTCAGCGCCGCCAGAGTGATGTCCGGCGCGCTGGAGTGGGACCACTCGGAGCGGAAATGGTGCTCCACGAACCACACCGAGGTCATGCCGATCTCTTCGGCGAAGCACACCTGCTCCATCATCTCCTGGAACTTTCGGGTTTCGCTCTGGTCGTCCCAGGGTTTGGGAACCTGAATTTGGTAGAAAAGGCCGAGATCCATTTCGATGCTCCTTTAGGCCAGGGCGTTGAGTTGCCAAGCGTCAAACCGCCCTATTTCCGTCATTCCCGCCAAAGCGGGAATCCAGAATAGCCTGCTGTCGCAGAACGATTTGGTTACGGAAATGCCTGGATTCCTGCTTCCGCAGGAATTACGGATGGCCTTGCCAGGCCAGGTACGATGATGAAAATGACGCTTCAGCAACGAGTGATACCCCTCACCCAACCCTCTCCCACAAGGGGGAGAGGGCTATTTTCATAGCAATAACGGGATAATTTGGCGACACGCCCTAACTGCGGGCGTACTTGTCCACCGCCCGGTCGCCGGTCAATGCCAGGAAAATGTCCCCGTGGGCATCGCACCAGATGCCGTGGGCGGAGCGGCTGTCCCAGCGCGCCAGCACGTTGCCGTCCCGGTCGAAAATCGCCACCCGCGGCGGGTGTGACTCGTCCAGTGGCGCCAGCTGGCTGACCACGAAATCACCCTCTGGGGTCTCGGCAATGTCGGTAGGTCGGCAGGTGTCGGTCCACATCGTCAGAAAGTCGCCGGAGGTGTTGAAGACCTGGACGCGGCTGTTCTCCCGGTCGCAGACGTACACCCGGTCGTCCCGGGTGACCAGCAGGCTGTGCGGCAGGTGGAACTCGTAGGGATGCTCCTTGCCCGGCTTGCCCCAGGAGTACTTGAGCCGGCCGTCGTTGTCGAAACGGTGAACGCGGGCGTTGCGGTAGCCGTCCGCTACGTACAGGTCTCCACTGGGAGACGGCACCAGTTCCGCCGGGTAGTTGAAGGGTCCGGCGGCCCGAGGCACCAGCGCGCCAGCGACCTCGCAGCCGGTATCGGAATGAACGCCGTTGCGGCCCAGCATCTGGATAAGCTTGCCGTCCAAGGTGTACATCATGCAAGTGGACGTGTCCCGGTCGGTCAGATACACGATGTCGTCTTCGATGTAGAAGCCATGTGCGTACACGTAACCGCCATTGCCCCAGCCGCCGGTAAAGTTCCCGGTTTCCCGGTCGAATATGGCAATGGGAGGATCGGCCCGGTGGAACGCATAGATGCTGCCGGCCGAGTCGCTGGCCAGCGCGCTCACCGCTCCCAGAGGGTGCGCGTCGGGCATCTTTGCCCAATCAGAGGTCAGCGTGTACGTGTGCTTTCCACTTCCTACGGTGGTCATGGTTAGGGCCTCCTGTTGCGAGTAGCCATTCCGATTGCAGGTTATGATCGCCGCGAGAAAAGGGGCTTATTGAAAGAAGTTCCGCAATCGCCGACTAGCACTCCGTGCCCTTCTCATCAAGACCCTGCCAGCAAGGTTGTTATCTTATCTTTGACTCATCCACCAGCTCCGATACGTTCATAACTAAGCGAGGGTGCGGGATTCGAACCCGCGGGAGCACTTTCGTACTCCGCCCGATTTTAAGTCGGGTGCATTAAGAACCCCTAACAAAATGGCTTGCTGATCCATAATCAAGGGGCTAATCTTTCG
>JAPPMU010000070.1 GCA_028873965.1 Chloroflexota bacterium | reverse complement strand
GCGGGAATGACGGTTCGGGGTGAAAGACCCCATCCGGGACTTTGAAAAGACCCTGCACCATCACGCCTACCCACCTTCTGTCATACTGCCCTTGCCGTCACCCCGCGTTTGATGCGCAGGCGGCAGTCTCGTTGCTGGAAGAGCCCCTTCAGGTAGCGATACCCCCACGTCCCAATTCCCCCGCTATGACAAATCGCGCGCATGAGACGGGTTCGATCTCGTTTGCCCATGCCGATTGCCCTTGCCCTCCCAAACTGGGTACGCATGAGAACGGACTTTGCATCAGGGCTTGCGCAAAGTTCCCCTCAACCCTTTTCCGCTGACCCTGAGCTTGTCGAAGGATGCCCTTTGCAATCGGCGGATGGTTCACAGGCTCACCATGAGCGGATGAGAAAGGACTTTGCACAGGCCCTGCCTTGGCATCCGGAGCAATCGCAATTGGCGGGAAACTTTGAGCATGCAATTGAAACCCCAGCCGGCCGTTTTGCCTTTGGCCCGGATGCCCACTTTGGCGGGCATTTGCCGGGAAACCGGCGCCAGGTTCAGCGGACGCTCAGCCGATGCCCGCACTGCGGCGCAGCCCTTCGCGCGCGCGGCTAATTCGGCCCTTGGTTCGTCCGATCCGCCAAACCGTCACGCCACCCCGCGCGTCGAGCGCGGCAAGCGCGCGTCCGTCGGGCCGCCAGTACGTTTCGGCCACTGCGCCCGGCACAACCGCGGCCCCTATCGGACCGCCTTTTCCATTTTTCTGAAGCGACCACACAACCACGGCGCCATCGCGGCCTCCTGACGCCAGCCGCATCACGACGGGAGCAAAGGCAAGCGTCGCGACGGGCTGATCGGGAGCGAAGGCAAGCGTCGTGACGGGTTGATCATGGAACTCCAGAACGCCGGGCTCCGTGCCTTCCGGGCCCCCTCTATGGAAGCTCCAGACCGTCACCGCCTCCCCGCCGCCTGTTGCCAAAAGGGTGCCGGTATCATCGAAAGCCAGGGCCGACGGCTTGCCGGGATATCCGGACATCATCGAGTCCTGCTCCGTGGAGCGACGCCAGAAGTGCACCGTGTTGTC
This sequence comes from Chloroflexota bacterium, assembly GCA_028873965.1. Lineage (GTDB taxonomy): Bacteria > Chloroflexota > Dehalococcoidia > Lucifugimonadales > UBA3495 > Bin87. Next base: position 19,943 of record JAPPMU010000070.1, on the reverse strand, counting down.
CTGGCTCCCGCAGGCCACGATACCCCCGTCGGAGCTCAGTACCATCGACACCAGGGACCCCTGCCACTCCATCTTCTGGCGAAGCGCTCCGGTGGACGGGTCGAAGAATGTCACGCGACCGTAACAGGCCGTCGCCAGTTCCCCTGCGCTCGACCAGGCGATGGCGCTGACGGTGCTGGGATGGTCATCAGACCGCCAAACCTCCGCTCCGTCCGCGCCATACACACAAACCTGCCGGGAGCAGGACGCCGCCAACCATTGGCCGTCCGACGACCACGCCACGTTTTCTACCCATCCGTTTCCGACGTCGATAGCCCGGCCTACTTGACCGTCGCGGGCGTTCCAGATTAAGACACGCCCGTCCTGGCCGGCCGTGGCGAACTCGGTTCCTCTCGGGTGGATCGCCATCGCGAGCACACCGCCTTCATGAACCCCGCGCCGCTCCCAGGCAGTCGCGCCGGACTTGCCGTCGAGCGCGTACACGCCACCCTCAGCATCACCGACCATCAGCGCTTCACCGCGCCGGCTCCATCCCCCGGCGATAGCGTAGTCTCCGACCTCCGCAGACCAGCCCCGACGAAGAACGCCCTTCGGGCTGCGGACATTTAGATCAGACATTCTGCGAATCCCTCCCGCATGCCCTGCTCATCGAGGTTGCGCCCGATGAAGACGAGCTGATTGCGACGGGGCTCGTCCCCCCATTCGCGGTCTGGTTGGCCGTCAAAGAGCATGTGAACCCCCTGGAAGACGAAGCGCTGCGACTCGCCCGCAACGCTGATGAAGCCCTTCATTCGGAAGATGTCCACCCCGCGCTCACTGAGCAGATTGCTGAGCCAGGCGTTGAGCCTTGCGGGGTCACAGTCGCCGTCAATCTCGATGGCGATCGAGCCCACCTCGTCGTCGTGCTCGTGCTGCGCGACCCAGGTGCGCTCGGCCTCGGCGGGAACTGCCGCTCCCTTGATGCGTTGTGTGGCTGTCTCTGTATCTGTGCAGACAGGCTCGGAGCAAAAATTGCCCCCCAGTTTGAAAGCCTCTCCATCCGCGTTCCTCAGTTGGAGATCGAACTCCTCCGGGAGGTGCTGGGTGTAGAGGCCAACCCGAACCGGCGCATTGACCTCCAGGAAGAACGACTTGCGCCCCGGCGAGTCGAGCTGGAGGTTCACGTGCTTGCCGACGGGAATCTCTTCGCCCGGGTGAATCGGTTCCGAGGGTTCGGCATACTGCCGCACACACCACTCCGCCCCCTCACGGAGGGCCGCGTCATCCGTGCTTTGGTCGGATACGACCACGAGGGACATCGACGGATCCGGCCCTTCGGCAAGGCTGAGTTCGTAGCGGCCAACGTCAAGCGAATAGACCCCGGTCCATTCGAACGGATACTCCGGCTCGAGGAAGGTGGGACGACGCTCCAGCACCTGGTCCAGGTCGAAGGCGCCGAGGTTGAGCACAGTATCCACGGCGACGTTCGCCCGCTCGCTGCGCACGACTCGCGCCATCCGGTTCATGTCTCGGAGCCGGGTTTCCAGCCTGTCGAGCGACTCGCTGTTGACGAGATCCGTCTTGTTGAGCACGAGAACGTCCGCGAACGCGATTTGCTCGGTGCTTTCGTCGCTTCGGCCGAGCTGCTGCTCGATGTGGGCCGCATCGACCAGCGTGACGATCCCGTCAAGCGCATATTCGGCGCGAAGCTCGTCGTCCATGAAGAACGTCTGAGCCACCGGCCCGGGATCGGCGAGCCCGGTGGTCTCCACCAACACGTAGTCGAACTTGTCGCGGCGCTTGTTGAGATTGTTGAGGACCCGAATCAGGTCTCCGCGCACCGTGCAGCAGATGCAACCGTTCGACATCTCGAAGACCTCCTCGTCAGCGTTGATGACGAGCGCCTGATCGATGCCAACCTCCCCAAACTCGTTCTCGATCACGGCAATCCGCCTGCCGTGCTCCTCGGTCAGGATCCGGTTGAGCAGGGTCGTCTTGCCAGCGCCGAGGAAGCCGGTGAGGATGGTAACTGGTACTTTGTTAGGCGAGTTCATGTAGAATCCTCCGTTGGATTTTATTGATATAAAGTATCGATTACGGAACTCGCAACTCTACACTGCCGGCGCCGGCGCTGTCAACCAGGCGAATTGACTGTAACTGTGAGGACAGCAAAAACCCCGTCCGCACTTGGTGGACGGGGCGTACTCGAGGGCATCCTGTCGGATTGAGCACCGGCTGCAATCACACCGGTCGTGGGAGATAAGCCGATGGTTATGATGTGATGGGTGGCTCAAGTTGCGCCGGCGTCTCCCCATCAGATGAGCCATTACGGTCGATCATCCGATAACCGCGGTTTCTTCTCCGGTTCACCCGGCGCCATCCGGTAGCCGACTCGCGGGTGGGTGAAGATGTAGAAGGGGTTGTCGGCGTCGTCGCCCAGCTTGCGGCGGAGGCTGCGGACTGCGCTGCGCATCCTTCTCACGTCCCGGCTGGCCGGCCGGTTCCAGACCCGCTCCGCGAGATGGGTGTAGGTCAGGGTCGTGCCGGCGTGGGCGGCAAGCTCGGCCAACAGGCCGTACTCCAGGGCCGTCAGCCGCACCGGACAGCCGGCCACGGTCACGTTGCGCCCACCGCGGTCCACCACCAGGTCTCCGCGCACGTAGGGCTGGGACGGCAGGGCCGCCGCCCGCCGGCGCAGGGCCGCCCGTATCCTGGCGGCAAGCTCGGTGGACGAGAAGGGCTTGACCACGTAGTCCTCGGCGCCCGTGTCGAAGGCCCGGGCCACCACGTCTTCCTGCCCGTAGGCGGACAGGAAGATGAACGGCACGTCGGCCACGTCCCGCAGTTCCAGCATCAGCTCGATGCCGTCGGTGCCGGGCAGCATCAGGTCCAATAGGACCAGGTGGGGATCCCGGGCCGCCATGAGTTTCGCCGCCTCCGCGGGGTCGCCGGCGGTGATTGGAGCGTAACCGGCCCGGGCGAGGGCATCGCGGATGTGGCGCAGCGCCAGGGGATCGTCGTCCACCACCAGGATGCGCGCCGGTTCGTCCCGTTCCGGCCGGTGGGCGGCCGGCTGGCCCGACGTGACCGCTACCCCGGTGAGGGCTTCCTCCGCCACCGGCAGCGTGAACGTGAACCGGGAGCCCCGGTCGGGCCCATCGCTCTCGGCCCAGATTCGGCCGCCGTGGGCCTCCACGATGCCGCGGCAGATGGCCAGGCCCAGGCCCGTGTCGCCGCCGGTGTCGCCGGCCTCGATGCGGGAGAACTTGCGAAACAGGCGCGACAACCGCTCCGGCGACAAACCGCTGCCCTGATCCTCCACCGTGACCGCCACGTGGAAGTCACCGCGTGCGGCGCTCACCCGGATGGGCAGCGCCTCGGGCGAATGCCGGGCGGCGTTGGAGAGCAGGTTGCCCAGCACCTGGACGATGCGCCGGGGGTCGGCGGAGACCCGGGGCAGGTCCGGCGGCAGGTCGATGCGCACGTCGCGCCGGACCCCGCCGCCCAGGAACGCGCTGCGAGCCTGTTCCACCAGGGCCGCCAGCAGCGCCGGCTCGGGGTTGACCGCCAGGGTTCCCGTTTCGATGAGGGCCGCGTCCAGCAGGTCGTTGATCAGGCCGCTCAGGTGGTCGGCCTGCTGGTCGATGATGCGGAAGAACTGCATCATCTCGGCCGGCCCGAAGGCGGCGGAACCTCCCAGCACGGTGGCGGTGGAGCCCTTGATGGAGACCAGCGGCGTCCGCAGCTCGTGGCTCACCATGGCCAGGAACTCGGCCCGCAGCCGCTCCAGCGCCTCCAGGTGCGTCATGTCCTGCAGGGTCACCACAAAGGACTCGACCGTGCCGTCGTCGGAGCGGATGGGCGTGGCGTTGACCAGGGTGGTGACGCTGCGCCCGTCGGGAACCCGCAGGACCACCTCCTCGGCGCGCACGGTCTCCCCCTCGCCCAGGGCCTGGGACAGGGGGAGCTCGTCCAGGGACACCTCCCGCCCGTCGGCGCGGCGCAGGGTGATCACCTCCAGCAATTGCTCCGGCGACTGGTCGGCGTCCCGGAGCGCGTCCACGATCCGTCTCGCCTCCCGGTTGAAGGTCACCGGCGCGCCGGAGGGCGCGTCGAGGACCACCACGCCCACGGGAGCGGTGTTGACCAGGGTTTCCAAGTCGGCGCGGGCCCGCTGCTCGTCCCGGTGCTGGCGGGCGTTGGCGATGACCATGGCCGCCTGGGAGGCGAACATCACCAGGGTGTTCTCATTCTCTCGACTGAATTCGTCACCGGCTTCGCTTTTCGCCACGTAGATGTTGCCCACGCTCCGGCCCTGCTGCAGGATGGGGGCCGCCAGGAACGACAGGGCGGACTCCACCGCCGCCGGCAGACGTACCTGGGGAAGCCCCCGGGACCGGAGATGCCCCAGCAGGTCCGGGATGCGCAGCGGCTCCGGCCGCTGGCTCAGGTAGTGGAAGATACTCATGCCGTCGGGGGTTTCCCAGATCCGCCGGGCCTCCTCGGCGGTCATGCCCGAGGACAGGAAGTCCTGGGGCATCCCGGCTTCGTCCCGCACGGTAATCACGCCGTAGCGGGCGCTCGTCAGCACACGGGCGGAGTCCAGCACGCCCTGCAGCACGCGGTCGAAGTCCAGGCTTTCGTTGATCCGCAGGCTGGCCCGGCTGAGCCGAGACAGCAGGTCGCGCAACTCCCGGTTCTCCCGCTCCAGCTCATCGGCCCGTTGCATCAGCTGCCTTCCTGTGGGCGGAGAATCATCGCCCCCGCCGGCGCGTAATCAGGCGGGATGATAGCGCAGCCATCGTAAACGCACAACAATTCACATAAATTGGAGCGAAACTCACGCTATTCTCACCTCTATTCCACTTGAGACGTGGTATCGTCTCTGCCGCGCAGCGAATCCTGGCCGCCGGCGACGTCGTTGGCATCGAGACCCGGCTGCGCCGTGCTTAAAAACAAACCTCTGTCGCGACCAGGCAGCTTGTCGCTGTAAAACCGGGCGCGACGCCGAGTCCCGGCCGCATATGCGGCGCGTCAGTCCATTTTGGAGGGAGGCTGACGCGCCGCCGTGGTCGGGACCGCACGGCCTATTTTCGTCCAGTCCATGACATCCCTCCTCAACATCCGGCGCTTTGCGCCGTCAACTACCGCCCCCACCGGCCCCAATGAGGCCGGCGACGGCGGTTTTTCCTCGTCAGTCCTGCCGGCTCACGACGGCCTCCTGGAGCCGGTGGGGGCGGAACCGGCGTGGCCATACCGGTCTGATCGGCCGCGCCGTCCAGCGCCCCGACGGGCCATTGGGGTGGCCGTCAATGCGGCCGGGACTCATCGGAGAACCGAACCCGTCATCCTGACGGCGCGGGAAACTGTTGCGGCTGACCTGGTTTTCGAGCTGTGTTGCCATCACGGGCAAGAGGACACACACTCAACGCATGCCGGTATCTCCGGCCGGACATCTGCGCAGGTCAACGCGGCGATGGTCGCCGGCCCCCTGGAACCGGATCATCCGCGCCTGCAACAGCTCGTGCAACGCCCGGGACACCGTGGGCCGGCTGGCGCACACCGCGTCCGCCAGGTGCTGGTGCGTGAGCCGCACGTCGATCACCTCCCAGCCGGCGCCGGCGGGCCGGCCGAACCGCTCCGCCAGCAGGGTGAGTATGCCCACCATCCGCTGTTCCACGCTGACCGTCGACTGCACCGAGTACCACCGGGCCAGATAGGTCTGGAGCCGCCGGCTGCGCTCGGCGTACTCCCAGGTGGTCGCCACGTCGCGCCAGGGCCGGACGGCCACCTGCGCGTCGCTGTGCGCCACCAGTCCGACGTGTCCCGCGTCGACGTGGTGGCCGGAAATGCAATCGCCCGGGCCGAACAGCCCCATCATGAAGTCCGACCCGCCGGAATGGCTGGTCCGCATGGCGACGATCCCCGAGCGAACCTCGGCCACGGACTCCGCGTCCACGAGGATGGTCTCCCCGGCGCGATAGCTGCGGAATGCCGGCGCCGACCCGCCGTCCGGCGCCTCCCGCTCCGGCAGGAACACGGCGACGGCCTCCTCCAGCTCCGGCGGGGACGTCTCGGACGGCAGCACCGCCTGCGCGCCCAGCCGCCGGGCGGTCAACCACATCCCGCCGCAGCAGTCCCAGGCCAGCCAGGGCAGTCCCAGAGCGTCGCATACCGAGGCGGCGGCGGTGACGTCCGCTTCGTCGTGCACCATTGCCACCAGTCCGCGGGGGTTCAGGCCGCGGTCGGGCCGGAGCGCGTCGGCGATTTGGGCCGACGTACCCAGCAGGTAGCCCGCTTCCAGCAGGTGGTGCAGGTGCTCCGGCTTGTGCCGCCAGTCTCCGAACGTAAGTATCAGCGCCATAGTTATGTGTCCTTTTCCGCGTCTTTCTGCTGCTCGAAACAAATTTTTCCGAGACACGGCGCAGTAGTCTAATCTCGTTATCAATGTAAGTCAATATCGCCGATTATTTGCCGTTTATGGGCAGAAATCGACGGTTTTGCGTCCGTTTTCCGGCACAAATGTAAAGCAGGTTACAACGCCAATGTAAACCAGGTTACAGCCCGCGGCGACGCGATGTAACGCAGGTTACAAAGACGGTGGTTCAAATTGACAGGGGGAATGTAAACCACGGCACTGACAGGACTCGCGAACGCGCCCACACTTTTCCGGCGTCGCCATTTGGCGGCAAATCCAGCCGGGAGGTCGGTCCAATGGACAGCTGAAAATCGCGAGCCGAAAGACCTGGAAAACACGAACCTTTGGAGAATCACCAAAATTCCCATGAACGCACTGACGAAAAAACCCAAGCAACTGACCCTGGCGCTGGCCGTGCTGGCCATCGGCGCCCTGGTGGCCGTCGTTCTGGCTGCCGGCGGCGCCCCGGCCCAGGCCACCACCACCGCAACCCTCGCCACCGACACCGCCGGCGCCAACCCGTTGCCGCAACAAACCGAACCCGAAGGCGAAGGGTGCAGCGACAACCCGGACGCCGTGGTCGATTCCGGACACATCGCCCTGTTCGACGTGTACTGGAACCCGGAAGAACTGGAACTGACCAACAACCCCTGCCCGCCTACCGTGGAGCACGTGCCGGCGCGGACGCCTGTCCCTCCTAGCCCTGGCAACCCAGGCCAGGACGGAGCCCCTGCCCGGGATGACCGCTCCCCGTCCAGCATCAATATCATGGCCGAGCCTCCGACCATCATCCACATCCCGAACAGCGCCAAGGTCGATTTGACCGCACCTGGCACGCCTTATACTAAGGAAAAGTATGAGGATTTGTGGTTTGTCGATAACCAGGAAAACCGCGATATCGACAACGACGGGATGCCCGATGGTGTGGGCGACGGCATGGTGTGGGCCCTCCCTGCGTGCCCTCCCGATGGCGACGCCGGGCCCAATGATCTGTGCCTCATGTTCTCCGCCGCCCTGCTGGATGATGCGGACTGGGATCGCATCGTGTACCACGTTGACCACGTCCACCAGGTTGATATTGACAAGCAGGACCCCAGGTACGTGCTCGTGTACGACGTCCCTGATGCCAATACATCTATCCCGTATCGGGCTCTCTGGAATTCGTTCGACGCGCGCCTCGCCACGGTGTCGGTAGCGCCAGGAGAATACCGCCGCCCCATGTGGTTCTTCACCAGTCGCGGCACGTACGAATTCCAGGTGCATATCGAGGGCCTCCCCAAAAATGACGACGGCGAAGGCAGCGTGACCAGCGACGTGAAGGACTACATCATCCATGTGGGCGCGGAGGCAAATCTGGGCGCCAGCGCGTCCGTCGAACCGGCGCTGGAGCCCGGTGACACCACCCTTGACCCCGGCGACGATGTGACCATCACGGTAACCGCCAGCAATGCCGGCCCGGACGACGCGCCGGAGACCAAGGTGAAAGTCACCCTGCCGGAGGGATTGACTTACTCAACCCACAACGCGGCCATGGGAACCTACGACCCCGCCACCGGCATGTGGACAATCAACAACCTGGCAGCCGGCGCCTCCAAGACCCTGACCATAACGGCCACGGTGGATGAGGGAACCCACGGGAAGAAGTTGACCGTGAAGGCAATGATTTCCGCCACGGAACCCGTGCAGATCACAGAGACCGTGGATGGCGAAGCGACCCTGAAGACGTACCCTGTGCCGGTGCTGGACCCGAATGCGGGCAACGACATGGCTATGGGCATGATCACGGTGGCGAGCGAAGCCAACGTGGCCCCGATGTTCCAGATCATGCGGACAGTGCCGGAAAACTCGGCGCCCGGAACCAACGTGGGCGATCCGATAGGGGTGAAGGAACCGAACACCGGCGACACGCTGGTCTTCGATATGATGGGCACTGGAGCGGACAACTTCACGGTGACTTCCGTTGCCGGCGGCGCACAGATTGCCGTGGCCAGCGGCGCGGACCTGGACTATGAGGCACAGACCTCGTACGACCTGGTCCTCAAGGTCAGCGACGGCCTCGACCACGAGGGCAACGCCGACACGGCTATCGACCACACCATCGCGGTACAAATCAAGATCGAGGATGTCGACGACTTCTTCACCGTAACGCTGCACGCCAGCGAGACGACTGCCCGCGTGGGAACCAACATTACGTTCACGGTGTCCATCGAGAATTCCCCGGTACCTATCAGTCAACTCAGTCACCGGTGGAGCGAAAACGACTATCCGGACGGAGAAAATGCCAACCATTCCTCCGAATCCGGAATGGGTGATCCCGGCTCACGGGACGTTACCAGTCACTCCGCCGGCCAACGGGAATACCAGATGGTCTTCTGGCACTTGGACAACAACCAATTGCTTTATGAAGTCGAGACCAACGTGGTCCGGGTGACCTGGACCAACAATTAGGCACATTGGTCGGGTCGGGGTTCTGCGCCTCGGCCCGACCTTCGTTTCTCAGGGAGTGGCAAACGATGGCTATCAAAATTTGCGTGATAGGAGCTCTCGTTCTATGTGCCGTGCTGGTCGGTGCCACCGCCTCCCAAGGCGACCGTGTCGCTCACGCCCAGGGGGGTGATAACGACTACGTGGACGTCGAGTTAATTTTGGAAGTTCCCTATCATGCAATCTCAAATCCTGGTCGCGATCTAAACATTATCGTTGTGAACCACGGGTCCAGAACCGCTTACGACGTGGAAGTCGTAGTGAACATAGCTTACCCCGAGGACTCAAGCTACTTCCTGGCGCCAAATGACTATCATCTTATCGCTTGGACGTTGGAAGTGCCGGTCGGGACCGTGTCCCAAGGGGACGATGGATATACCCTGAAATGGTCGATTCCCGCGCTCGGGGGGCTACAGCGCGAAACCCTGGTGGTTAAGGTAATCCATCAATTTTTGAAGTCCGATGATCCTGTAGGTTTTTTTAATATCGCATACCCGCATGAACACTTCGGAGAGGTAACCACCTCGTCCTTCGAGAGGGAACCTCACAGAGAAAACAACAGAGCTCGGGTCTGGTCATACAAGGCCAGTATAGGAAATAACGTTCATAATCAGGCGGGGGGGAATTACACGGTCGCCGTGTCGGTGGACGAACCGTCCCCTTCACCGGGGGACACCGTCTATTTCACCATCACCACACATAGAGAAAATCCATTTGCCCAAGGAATCGGCGCCACACCGGCGATCGACCTGGAAGTTGCCGTAGATCTTACAGGCGGTTTGACCGTTGACAAGACGGAAATGGTAAGTTACGCCCCGACTGACAGAGCAGACTCGGTGAGATACAGCGATGGCGTGTTCAATGTCGGGACACTGATAACAGGGGTTCCTCAGATAAATTCCGTGACCCTGCCGGTCAGGGTGCCAAGCAAGGCCAGCGAGGCCATCGTGAGCGAGCAGTGCCTGACGGCGACGCTAACCGGGAACCCCCCGCCAGGTGTCGGACCCTACGACGATGACATATCGGACAACGTGGCAAAGGTGTGTTTGGGACAACCTCCCGACCGTACAGTGTTATTCAACAACGGCGAAACGGGCCTGTTGACTTGGTATAACTGTGTGGGCCGAACCGCTTTTCCTTGCGGGACTACGGATTCGGTGGAGTTCGTCGTCCTAGGTGAGTCTGCGGCGTTTGACGCTGGCCTGCCCTACCGGGCATTCAAGCCGGATGAGGTCGTAATCCAAGTTCCTGATCCTTATGGTCGAGCTACCAGTTCCGAAAGTGGCTCGAGTGATCTGGTCTGGTCAACCGGGTACGATGGAACGCCTGTGATCAGAAACGGTGTTGTCGTCACTGAGGACGTGGTTTCGCTGGATTTTAGCCATTGGGGCATCGACTCGGACGATGACGGCTCTCGCACTGCCACTCTCAACGTGGAAGTTTCGGGTCCCGGGAAACTATCAACATGGGCGACGGACGGTGACGGCAGCCCTGCATGGGAGTATTTTGGTTCTGCTACTAACGGTGTGTTGCATTCGGGCGCCTGGTACTTGGGAGCATATCCCTGGTACGCCGAGTTTAGTGCGTTAGGCACCTACACGGTTGACTTCAACGGTGCAATAGCAAATAACAATCAAACGCCCACAGATACAACAGATGATACTAACTATACCATTGTGGAGAAGACTTACACTTTCCACGTAGGCCCGGTCGCGGAGCTGGAAGCGCGCGATGGCGGCTCCGGTCCTAACGCCGATGCCGAGCGGAGCGCGCTGACGATAGCCGCCGTCAATAACGGGCCGGACGACTCACCTGGCGCGCGGGTGACGGGGCTGCCTAGAGGAGCGGAGGTAATTTATATCAGCCAGGGCCGCTACGACGGGGTTGCCGGAGTTTGGAACATCGGCGAGTTCATGCACAAGGATTCTCGCCGAACGGCAGGCCAGCCTGAACACGCGACGTTGGTCCTGAGCGCAACTGCCGGCGACACCGCCGACGTAAGCATTGCCAACTCAGAAGACTATGAGGTCTGCATTGCCAGCGGCGGCGGCACGGCGCACGCCACCACCCAGACGGCGTGCAACGGTATCACTGGCGCCAGCTGGCACTCTGGCCCGGTGTACGACTACGACACGAGCAACAGCACGGACATACGGATCACAGCCCGTGCCGGCGCCGGCGGCGTGGGCCCGGACATCCCGGCTTTGGAAACCCCCTCCGTGCACACCCCGGCGGTGGGAGTTTCCTGGTCCGAGATTGACAACCTCTACGGCGTGCCGGTGTCCCACTACGAAACCCAGTGGTCAGCCAACGGTGAGAGCCCGTGGATCCAGCTGCAAACCGACCTCACGCTCAACGAGCTGGTTGACCGCACCATCCAGTCGGGGCAGACCCGTTACTACCGGGTGCGGGCGGTCAGCGAGGCCGGAGTGGCCGGGCCGTGGTCGGCGCCGGTGGTGGTGCGCACCGGCGGCGCGGAGGTCACGCCCGGCGCGCCCACCGAGGTGTCGGCCCGCGCCGACGGCGGCAACGCCATCGTCGTGTCGTGGAGCGCGCCGGCTGACGACGGCGGGTTCCCGGTCACCGGCTACCAGGTGCGGTGGTCGGCCAACGGGGCCGACGGCTGGCGCAACTTCGCGGCGCTCGGCAGCGAGGCCACGTCCTACAATGACACGGGCCTGGCCTTCGCCACCGAGCGGTACTACCAGGTGCGGGCGCAAAACGACGCCGGCTGGGGCGGCTGGTCGGCCACGGTGTCGGCAACGACGCTGGCCGGCGTGCCGGCGACGCCCAACCTGACGGCGCGGGCCAACGGCTCAACGGCGGTCAACCTGTCCTGGACGGAGCCGGCCGACAACGGCTCGCCCATCACCGACTACGAAATCGAACGGTCGCTCGACGGTTCCGCCTGGTCGCCGCTGACCACAACCGACCCATCGGTCAGGGCGTACACCGACTCCGGCCTGGATCCGGGCACGACGTACCACTACCGTGTCCGGGCGGTGAACAGCGCGGGCGACGGGTCATGGTCAACCGTGCGCTCCGCCACGACGACGGCGCAGATGCCGGGCGTCCCGCAGAACCTGGCCGCCGCCGCCGACGGGGAGAACGCCATCATCGTGACGTGGGACGCGCCCGCAGACGACGGCGGTTCCGCCATCACGTCCTACCGGGTGGAGCAGCGGGCCGTGACCGCCTCCGGCCTGGGCAGCGCGAGCCACCGCACCGTCAACGCCAATGCGCAGGAGTACCGGCACAGCGGGCTGGCGGTGGGTTCGACGTGGCAGTACCGGGTGCAGGCGCGCAACGCCGCCGGCTGGGGCGAGTGGTCGGAGCCGGTGGAGGCAAGCACGCTGTCCGGCGTGCCGGCGGCGCCGGGGTCCTTCACGGCGCGGGCCAACGGGTCAAAGGAGATCGTCCTCACCTGGACGGAGCCCGACGGCCGGGGCGAGCAGGTGCAGTACTACCGGGTGGACCAGTCTCCGGACGGGTCCGCCGATAGCTGGTCCGAGTTGGCCACCGTCTCCGGCGGGAACACGACGACGTACATCGACGGGGGGCTGCAACCCAGCACCACGCGGTACTACCGCATCCGGGCGCGCAACTTCAACGGGTGGGGCCAGTGGTCGGCCACGCGCAGCGCGACCACGGACGCCAGCCCCTTGGAAGCGCCGACGGGTCTCACGGCTGAAGCCGACGGCGAGAACGCCATCACGCTGAGCTGGACTGCGCCCAACGCTGCCGGGTCGGCGGTGTCCGCCTACCGGGTAGAGCGTTCGGTGCACGGCGAAGCGCCCTGGGAGTTGCTGAGCAGCAGTGTAAGGAACACGACCTACACCGATTCCAGAAACTTGTACCGGGGCATGACGCGGTACTATCGGGTGGCGGCTCGCAACAGCGCGGGCTGGGGCGAGTGGTCCGACCCGGTGGCCGGCGCGACGGCCGGGGAGCCGGCTGCGGCACCGGGTTGGGTGGACAATCTGCGGTGCACCTCGGTGGACAGCAGCTTGGTCAGCCTGGCCTGGAACGCGCCCCTCGACGACGGCGGGGCGCCGGTGGACGGCTACCGGTACCAGGTTACGGGTCCCGACGGCGCCGAACGGCCCAGGTGGACCACCGACCGGTCGGTGAACATCGGCGGCCTCAACGCGGAGGGAGGCTACTTGATCTCGGTGTGGGCGGTGAACGCCGTGGGCGACGGCCTGGCGGAAACGCTGAACGTGGACCCGAAGGCCCGTAGTTGCAACTAAATCAGCGTGCCCCCTCCCTCGCTCACTGTGGCCGAGGGAGGGTCCGCGGAGGGGACCGATCGGACCAACTCGGCCTACGACCGGTACTGCCGGGGCCCTGACGTGCTGGTGACGCGCCGGGATAACGACTAGGACGGGGACGGCGCTCAGCGTGAACATTACGCTGGGCGCCGTGAGCTCAATCGCTGGGCCCGAATTATGGTGTTTCTGGCCGGTCTGTGGGTCGAGGGGGTGCACTGGTCGATGTTGCTCTCGTCTGGTGTTCGAGGGATTCTGCGCCGGTTTTCCGACAATGGCCGGGAGCCGGGTACGTTTTTCGACGCCCTTGACGCAGGAGCGACAGCGGATTGACAAGCGCCGAAGACCGGCAATAAGCTCCAACCACCCGGTTCGGAACCTGCTGGTCGACCCGATGTGGAGCATGCCGGTTTATAATCGGAGAAATCCCAGAACGTCCTGTCCTCAGCGGAATCAGTTGGAACTGGGAAATCCTGTGTTGGAAAACGAATCGTTTAAGGGGGACCCATGAAATATGACGTCGTTATCGTCGGTGGGGGAGCGGCCGGATCGGTGCTGGCCAGCAGATTGGCTGAAAACGCGAATACCTCCGTTCTGTTGCTGGAAGCCGGGCCGGATTACCCCGATCCAGACTATCTTCCGGACGAGATAAAGTTCGGCTACACGAGCTACGCAGAATCCCCGGAGTCGGAGCATAACTGGGCCCTGCGAGGAACGATCACCGAGGAGCAGGGGGAAATCCACGTAGCCCAGGGCAAGGTGATCGGAGGTGGATCGTCCATCAACGGTCAGGCAATGCAAAGGGGGTTGCCTGAGGATTTCGACTCCTGGGCCGCTATGGGCAACGATCAATGGTCTTACGACAAGGTGCTGCCCTACTTCAGGAAATCCGAGCACGATCTCGACATTCGGGATGATTTTCATGGAACCGACGGACCGATGCCGGTAAGGCGTCGTCAAGCCGGGCCCTGGGCAGACATCCAAACGGCCTTCCACGCTGCCTGTTTGGAGGCCGGTTACGGGACGGTTGAGGATACCAATGGCCCGAACCCTGCGGGTGTTGGCGTGTGGCCCTCGAACAACCTGGACGGCTGGAGGATGAGCGCTGCCATCACTCACCTGAATCCCATGCGCCACCGTCTCAACCTGACGGTGAGGGGAGGGGTCTTCGTCAGGAAGGTATTGATCGAGGATCGAAAGACCGTCGGTGTGGAAGTGGAAAGCGGAGGCGAGATTTTCAACGTTGAAGCGGACCGGGTTGTGTTGAGCGCCGGGGCGCTCAAGTCGCCCCACCTGCTGATGCTATCGGGCATCGGCCCCAGAGACCAACTTGAGAAATTCGGGATACCGGTAGTTCAAGAGCTGCCCGGAGTGGGAGAGAACCTGTTCAACCACCTGAGCGCCCAGATCACCTTCAAGGTCAAAGACGGCATTACCCTGACTTCTGATCTCGACGCGGCGCGCTTTTGCTTGCACTACACCGCCCCCGGGTCCAGTGAAGTCAACGACATGTTGCTGAGGACCACCCCGATGGTTGACGAACGGCCGGAGCGCGTCCCCGGTTTACGGACCAAGTTCCTCAACGATGACGTTCCCGCGGATAGGGTGGCGCGAATCTCATGCACGCTGGGACTGCCCGACGGTGCAGGATACGTCAGGCTTGCGTCCGCCGATCCCACAGTGCAGCCGGAGTTCAACTACCGCTATCTTCAGCATCCCAACGACATTCGTCGGGTGAGGGAAGGCATCAAAATGGCCATCGGATTCCTTGAAACCGAGGCGTATAAGGACGTGGCGGATTACCGGCTCCACCCAACGGATGAGATTCTGGCCGACGACGACGCTTTGGACGTCTACATCCGCCAAACCGTTGGAACAGCCAGGCACGTGTCCGGCACCTGCAAGATGGGCCCGGATTCCGACCCGATGGCGGTTGTGGATCAATACTGCAGCGTCAAGGGAGTACAGGGGTTGTCCGTGGTCGATGCGTCGGTGATGCCACGGGTTACAAGGTCAGGCGGCAGCCATGCAACGGTTGTCATGATAGGGGAACGTGCCGTCGACTTGATTGCGTCGGCTTAACCCCGCCTGACCGCTGTCTGAAATCCATGGTCTAAGAGGGTGTGTGACAAACGCGCATTGCCGCGGAGGTGGGCTCCGGCGCCAGCGCACTAAGCCCATTCCCACTTGATGGGGAAAGGTTGGGGTGGGGGTGAAAATCTTATTGTCACACACCCTCTAAGAAGCCTGTTCGATAAGAGTGTGCCGCGCACTTCTCCGCGGGCCTTGGCCCAACGTTTCCAGCTATACCTCGCAATAAGAGGTACACGCATTGGTACATAATCAGCGCAATGCGATAGATCCACCGCATAACTGAGTAGGAAATAGCCTCAAAATAGACGGATCTCTCCGCCATCTTTACATCTCCCAAGGTGGTGACGTTCAGGACGGTGCGGTCCAGCGTTAGCGCAGGTATGTCTGGCATGGCTTTCGATCAGCTATGCCGATCCTCTCCGGTCGATGGATGGCGGTTTACGCTCCTTTTAACTGCATGACTTTCATGAAAGTTCAGGCGAAACCGGGCAAGCATGAGTGACTGCTCCGAGTTCCCGCCAACGGGCGCGGGCAAGTTACAGCCGTGGGTCAACGGGCTCGCTCTCCAGGGCCAGCACTGCGAAGGCGCATTCGTGGACTCGATACATGGGCTCACGGTCAACGAACCGTTGCAGTCCCTCCAGACCCAGCGCGAATTCCCGAAGAGCCAGCGACCGCTTGGTGGAGAGGCCGCGATTGCGCAGCCGTTCCAGGTTGCCGGGCAGGGTATATTCCGGACCGTAGATGATGCGGAGGTACTCGCTGCCCCGGCACTTTATCGCCGGCTGCGCCAGGCCCCTCTTGCCGGTGGTGATGAATTTCGTGGGCTTGACCACCATGCCCTCGCCCCCGGCGCCGGTCAGTTCTTCCCACCAGCGAGCGGCGTCATCCTCCTCGCGCGAGTCGAGGTTGACCATCCGGTGCCCGGTTGCCCGGAACAGCTCCGGGTCGGCCTGCCGGAGGCGTTCGGCCATACCGAGGTGCCAGAGATGGTCCTTGTCAGAGTGGACCGCTCCCTCGCTGGCCAGCAGGTGAAAAGGCGCAAGCTTGATGTCGTCCAGGGAAGTTACCGGCCAGCAGTAGCGAGAGTAGGCATCACGATAGAGTTGCGCCAGACCATGCCGCTCATCGACCGATGCCAGGGTTTCGCCGGTGTCCACGCCACGCGCCGCCGCCTGCCGCAACAGAGTTTGCGCCGCCGACAGGCCGGCCATTGCCGACGCCCCCACCGGCGCGTATTGCTCCACCAACAATTCCTGCGCTTTCATTGACCACGGCATCAACTCGCAGTCCAACAGCGCCCAGTCGGTCTCCAGCTCTTCCCACAGGCCGGACTCGGTGCAGGCGTGGCGGACCCGTTCCAGGAACTGCGCTTCGAGCGCGGGGTCTTCAAAGAACCTGCGCCCGGTTCGGGTGTAGCAAGCGCCGGCGCTTTCGCTGGCGATGCCGAAACGCCGCTCGATGGTATCGGCGCTGCGGCCGGCCACCACCACGGCGCGCGACCCCATGTGCTTCTCCTCGCACACGACGCTGGATACGCCATTGCTGCGGTAGTAATCGAAAACCTCAGCCGGGTGTTCCAGGAAGCCGGGCAGCTTGCTGGTTTCGCATGGGGAGATCGTGGGCGGCAGATACACCAGCCACCGGGGATCCACGGCGAACCGGCTCATTACCTCCAGGGCCGCCGCAGCCTGTTCCTCCCTGACGGACACGTTGCCCCGGAGCCGGGTTGACACCACTCGTGTTCCCATCACGTCGTCGATGTCCAACAGATTGGCTGGCCGGTCGTGCGTGGCCGTCTCCCCATCTTCGTCCCGGGTATCGCCGCCCAGGGGTCGCACGGGCTCGTAATAGACTCGCTCCGCCGGCACCGACACCAGCTCATTTTCAGGATATCGCAGCGCGGTGAGCCGTCCGCCGAAGACGCATCCCGTATCAACGTTGATGGTGCGGTTCAACCACTCCGGTTCCGCGACCGGAGTGTGTCCATAGACCACGGTGGCCTGCCCGCGATAGCCGGCGGCCCAGTCGGCGCGCACGGGCAGGCCCCATTCGTCCGTCTCGCCGGTGGTTTCGCCGTACAGGCAGAAGTCCCGGACCCGCGCGGAAGCCCGCCCCTGGTACTCCTCCTTCATCCCCGCGTGCGCCACCACCAGGTTGCCGCCGTCCAGCACGTAGTGGCTGATCAAGCCGTCCATGAACTGAGTGGCCCGTTGCCGGAACTCCGGCGGTTCCATTTCCAGCTGCGCCAACGATTCCGCCAGCCCATGGGATACCTGCACGTTCCGCCCCTTCAGCTTGCGGACGAGCTTGGATTCGTGGTTGCCGGCGACGCACAGCGCCGCGCCATCCTCCACCATCGACATCACCAACTTCAGCACGTTGACCACGCCGGGGCCGCGGTCCACCAGGTCGCCGACGAAGACGGCCTTGCGTCCCTCGGGGTGGCATACCGAAAAGCTCCGGTCTCCGATGCCATCCTCGCAGGGCTGGGCGCTCTGGTATCCCAGGCGCTCCAGCAGCGCGACCAGTTCGTCGAAGCACCCGTGTACGTCGCCGATGATGTCGAACGGCCCCGTCTCGTGCTGGCGATTGGTCCACGACGGCGTCCGCTCGATGCTGGCCGCGTCCACATCTTCGGGAGTGTCGAGCACGTGCACGTAGCGGAATCCCTCGCGTTTCAGTCCCCGAATGGACCGGCGCAACTGCTGCGCCTGCCGGCGGACGACGTGAGGGCCAAAATCCCGGTCGTCCCGTTCCCGGTTGCGGGCGAGACAAACCGACTCCGGCATGTTCAGCACGATCGCCACGGGCAGGCAGTCATGCTCCCGGGCCAGCCCGACCAGCGATTTGCGAGCCTGGGGCTGCACGCTGGTGGCGTCGATCACGGTGAGGCGACCGGAGCGCAGTCGGGTGGATGCGATGAAATTCAGGAGAGCGAAAGCCTCCGGGGTGGCGGTCTGGTCGTTGGGATCGTCGGCCACTATGGCGCGGCAGGCGTCAGAGGACACCACCTCGGTGGGTTTGAAGTGCCGGGCGGCGAAGGTGGACTTGCCCGCGCCGGACGGACCAATCAGCGCCACCAGGCACAGTTCGGGGATCTCCAGTTTCATCGGGTGAACACCCCCATCTGTGTCGGTGCGCCGTGGGCGGGATGCTCGGGGCCGATGCCCTGAAAACGCACGTCGTAGCGCCGTCGGCCGGCGACCCCGCCGGCCCAATCCTGAAACTGGCGCCGCGTCCACTCGAAGCGGTGGTCCCGGTGCCGGAACTCGCCGGGCGGCAGGTTCTCGAACAGCGCGTTGTACTCGGAGTTGGGCGTTGTGATGATCACCGAGCCCGGTTGAGCCACGCCGAACAGGACAGCCTCCATTGCATCCAGCCGGGACGGGTCAATGTGCTCGATGACCTCCATGCCCACGGCCGCGTCGTAACCGGACAGCCGCCGGTCCTGATAGGTGAGCGACCCCTGGAACAGCGTGATCCGCTCCCTTTGCGCATCGGGCAGATTGTCCATCCGCAGGCGGGCGTGGGCAGTTTCCAGCGCGCGGTGCGAGACGTCCACGCCGGTGATGGAGCGAAACGCGGGTTCCCTGAGCAACTCGCGCAGCAGGTTGCCCTCCCCGCAGCCCAG
Source organism: Chloroflexota bacterium (assembly GCA_028873965.1). Taxonomy (GTDB): domain Bacteria; phylum Chloroflexota; class Dehalococcoidia; order Lucifugimonadales; family UBA3495; genus Bin87. The sequence continues at coordinate 1,066 of JAPPMU010000070.1, read as the reverse complement.
GTCGAGAACCCGCGTCGCGCCGGTTTCGCGCAGGGCAGTGAGCACCGCCTGGATGCGCTGCTCCCCCAAGCGGAGGGGATTTTCGAGACGTTCCTCGTCGTGTTGACCCCGTTCGGTGACGGCGTCGGGGTCGGCCTGGTTATCATCCGACAGTTGAGCCAGCGCCTGGCGCACCAGGCTGCGCTGTCGCTTCAGGTATCGCGCGGAGATCAGTTCCTGGTGGGGATGCTCGCTGAGCCATCCCGCGGCAAATCGCAGCAGCTTGTCCACTTCGTCATCGCCGATCCAGTAGTGCTTGGCGTCATCCAGTACGGGGAGCAGGATGTACAGGTGCGCCAGCAGATCCCGCAACCTCACCGTACCTTTGAGATCCACACCGAAGCCGGGACTGGCTCCCCACTCTGGGAAGCGCGCGTCCAGCGCGTGTTCCTGGATCTCAACGGCGTAGCCCAAGGGTTCGAACAATTGGCGAATGAGTCCCGGTCCTTCCCGGGACGGCACGGTGGGCAGTTGGGCTTCCAATGGGATCGCCTGCTGCGCTAACTCCGGCCGTTCCCGGCTGTTGCCGGCCAGCGCGCTGTTGAACACCGAAGCGATCCCCACGCTGAGGTACGAAGAAGCGACGTACGGGCGGTCATTGACGTACTGCTGGAGCCAGCCGGCGTTGCTGGACGCGCCGGCTTTGGGGCGCGTCAGACCCACCGGGTCGATATCCAGAAGCAGAGCGGCGGTGCAGCGATCAGCGGTGGCCTCGGGATAGAACACGTCGGCCCGTCCGAAGGGCAGCGTGAACGACTGGAATCGCCCGGGGTTCTTATGCAGAAGGTAGCCAAGGTCCGTTGCGGGGCGATGCGTGGTGGTGATGGTGAGCAGCATATATTCAATAGTACGACGCACCTCAACCGGCGCACAAGGCGAGGAACCCCCCAGTTTGTCATCGCGAGGAGCGCAGCGACGCGGCGATCTCGTTCCTGTGGCAGCGTCCGTTGCCTTGACGAGATTGCCGCGCTTCGCTCGCAGTATCTGTGTTTCGTGTCAAGGGTGTTTCAGCCGGAGGGTTGGGGAT
>JAPPMU010000041.1 GCA_028873965.1 Chloroflexota bacterium | reverse complement strand
TGGGATGAGAACTACCTGCTCAAAGTCCTCCTCGGATAAGACGCGATTGCCCTGCTACGGCAGGTAGCGTTTCACGATGGTTGGATAGCATGGGGAGTGGTGGGCGGTGAGGGACTCGAACCCCCGGCCTTCTGCGTGTAAAGCAGACGCTCTAACCATCTGAGCTAACCGCCCGGGAGCAGCCGAAAGCAGGCAAAGAAATGGCGCGCTTGGCGAGATTCGAACTCACGACCTCTGCCTCCGCAGGGCAGCGCTCTATCCACTGAGCTACAAGCGCGCGTCGGAAATATGGTGCCGAGGGAGGGATTTGAACCCACACGTCCTAAAGGACACTGCGCCCTGAACGCAGCGCGTCTGCCGTTTCGCCACCTCGGCAAGGTGGTTTCCGTTTTGTAGTCCCGCTGCGGCCGGTATGGTGGGCGATGGAGGATTTGAACCTCCGACCTCCTCGGTGTGAACGAGGCGCTCTAACCGCTGAGCTAACCGCCCGAGCGTGACCTACCCAATTATTATAGCCCTGGTGCATCCACAGGGCAACCGGGATACTCCCTCACGAGTACCCAGTTTGTCATCGCGAGGAGCGCAGCGACGTGGCGATCTCGTTGCCTGAGCGACGCTCTCTTCAGCGCCGAGATTGCCACGCTGCGCTCGCAATGACAGGTTGCGCGAAATGGGTACGCGTGAGGGATGCCTTCGCGGGAACGGCGGTGAATCAACGGACCCGGCACAATGTCGTGCCGGGTCGTTAATGGCCACGTTATGTAAAAAAGCGGCGGAATTCGTGCTTGTTGTCTACATAACGCGCCTTGTGCGAACCAATCGAAATGCGCGAACCACCCAGGATCAGTGCGCGCCGACCCCGCTGATCTCCTTGCCAGGTTCTCCGACGGCTCCCGATTCGAGCAGCTTGGCAAACTCCTCCGAGTCGTAACCCAGTTCCGCCAGCACTTCTTCATTGTGCTCGCCCAGCAGCGGCGGAGCCATTCGCAGTTGGGCCGGAGTCCCCCGCAGCTTTATCGGCGAGTTGGGAACGCGAAGGTCCGGCACGTTCGGGTGGTTGATCTCCAGGAACATTTCCCTGGCGTTGACCTGTTCGTCAGCCACCACGTCAGATGTCTTGTTGATCGGTCCCACGGGAACCCCCGCCTCATCGATCACTTTTACCCAGTGCGCCACCGTGTTGGAGGAGAAGATGCCGTTCAAAAGGTCAACCATCTCGCCACGGTGCGCGACCCGATCGGGGTTCGTGGCAAATTTGGGATCGTCCTTCAGGTCGGGATGCCCGATTGCGTTACAGAACCGCTCCCAAAGGTTAGGGTTGGCCACGCCAAGGATGAAAAAGCCGTCGGACGCCTGGAAACTCTGATAGGGCACGAGGCTGGGATGGCCCGAGCCCAGGCGATGGGGTTCGATACCGGTTCCGATAAAGCCGGTGGCGTGGTAGCTCATGGCGGCGACCTGCCCGTCCAGCAGGGCGGTGTCGATGAGCTGACCCTCGCCGGTCTTGTCCCGGTGGTAAAGGGCGGTGACGATGGAGCCGTAGGCCAGCATTCCGGTGAAAAGGTCCACCAACGAGAAGCCCACGCGCTGCGGCGGGCCGTTCGGGTCGCCGGTGAGGTGCATGAGGCCGCTGTAAGCCTGGATGATCAGGTCATAGCCGGGTTTGTTGGCCATGGGGCCGGTGCGCCCGTAGCCGGATATGGTGCAGTAAACGATGTCGGGATTGATTGCCTTGATGTCCTCGTAACCCAAGCCCATGCGGGCGAGGGTGCCGGCGCGGAAGCTCTCGATCATCACGTCGGCTTCCTTGGCCAGCTTCTTGACAATGTCCAGACCCTCTTCCGACTTCAGGTTGACGGATAGGCTGCGCTTGTTGCGGTTGAACGACATGAACTGGGTGCTTTCGCCGTTCCAGATGGGCGGCCACTTGCGGGTTTCGTCGCCATCGTTGGGCTCTTCGATCTTGATGACGTCGGCCCCCATGTCGGCCAGATTCTGAGTGCAAAACGGGCCGGCAAGGGTACGGGTCAGGTCGACGACCTTGATGTTTTCCAGAGGCTGAGACATCGTCCGGGTCCTCGCTTTTTCAGGTTTGGCGGATTATAGCATGGGGGTAATCTTGCGTTGACGCGAGGGATGTCAGGTGTTAGCGTGAGGCCGAATTTTCGTTATGTCAGGTTTCGATGACACGCGACCGTGGTGACCGCCCGCTGATCCTGTGCCTGGGCGGCATCAATATGGATCTGGTTACCTTTTCGGAGCGCCTGCCGGCGGATGGCGAGACGGTGGTGGGCGAGCGGTTCGTGACGTATCCGGGAGGGAAGGGCGCCAACCAGGCGGTGGCCGCGGCTAGAATGGAAACCGAGTCGGCGATGATCGGGAAGGTCGGCGACGACATGTTCGGTCCGCAGCTGATCGATTTGTTGCGGTCGGCGGGCGTGGAAACCGGAGCGGTAGGGGTCGCCCCTGAAACCAACTCGGGCATTGCCGTTATCAGCGTGGGAGAAGGTGGCCAGAACCGGATCGTGCAGGTGCTGGGCGCCAACGATACGTGCGGCGATGCCGAATATTATGCTGCCGCAGCGCTGCTCCCGCAGGCATCCGCGCTTATGTTGCAACTGGAAGTATCGATCGGCCTGTCGATCAAGGTGGCCGAGCTAGCGGCTTCACAGGGAGTTCGAGTAATCCTCGATCCCGGTCCGGTGCGACCGGTGCCTGGGGAGTTTTACCGGCACGTGTCGGTCATCACGCCTAACGAGACCGAGGCGGAGGCGCTGGTCGGTTACCCCGTTACCGACGTGGACACGGCAGCCAGCGCGGCCGAAGAGTTGCTGGCACGAGGCGTCGGGTCAGCGGTGATCAAATTGGGCGCTCAGGGGGCGTATTGGGCCGACGGTCTTGCCAGCGGGATGGTACCGGCGTTTGCGGTTCAGGCGGTTGACACCGTGGCGGCCGGCGATGCGTTCAACGGGGCTTTGGCGGTGGCGCTGTCCGAAGGCCATCCGCTGGAGTCGGCGGTGCGATGGGGATGCGCGGCGGGAGCCTTGTCGGTGACGCGGGTTGGTGCGCAGGATTCGATGCCGGAACGCGACGCCGTGCAGGCGTTGCTGGAGCAATCGACTTAGCAGCGATAACACGCCGGCGAACCAGTGCAATGACCAACGGGGACAAATTCTGCGCCGGATGCGGGGCTCGCCTGGCTCTGAGGGAGCACGAGGGTCGAGAACGTCCCGTGTGTCCGCGATGTGGGCGGGTGGTCTACTACGATCCCAAACTGGCGGCCGCCTGCGTCATTGAGCGGGATGGACGGACGTTGATGGTGAGGCGGGCGGTACAGACCGGTTACGGTCTGTGGAGTATGCCGGGTGGTTATGTCGACCGAGGCGAGCCGGTGGAAACGGCGGCGGTGCGGGAAGTAGAAGAAGAGGCGGGCCTGCTGGTCGAAATCGAACAACTGATTGGGCTGTTCTCGGACGTGGGCAACCCCGTGGTGGTGGCGGCATACGCGGCGACGGAAGTAGGAGGGGTATTGGCCCCGGGACCCGAGTCGTTGGACGTGGGTTTTTTTGCGCTGGACGACCTGCCGCCGCTGGCCTTTCCCAGAGACGAGCAGATCCTAAGGCGTTGGCAACGCATTCGAGACCAACGACGGTGAGTAGGCGGTAATGTCACTGATGCGACGCCTGGCGCCGGTGCGAGGCTTGGCCGAGCAGGCCGGCCGGACCCTGCTGGATGCGCTGTACCCTTTGGAATGCGCAGGGTGCGGTGGCTCAGGCAAGATCATTTGCGACCGGTGTGCGCAGGAATTGCCGTGGTTGGTTCCGCCGTGTTGCCGAGTTTGCGCGGCGCACAGCGAGTTCGAGCTGTGCCAGGCTTGCGCGCAATCGGGTCGGCGGTTCGACGGCGTGCGCGCTCCGTACCGATATGAAGGAAGCATCCGGCAAGCGATACTGGCCTTGAAATATGGCGGCATCAAGGCTGCCGCGCCGCAGTTGGGCGACATGCTGGCCGAATACCTGAAGGGAAATCCGCTTCCGGGTGACCTGATGGCTCCGGTACCCATGCACGCGAGCCGCCGGCGCGAACGGGGGTACAACCAGGCGGAACTGTTGGCACGTAGGGTGGCTGGGCGCTGCGACGTGCCTTATTACGGTGAACTGCTGGCGCGAACCCGTAGGGTCGATCCCCAGGCCGGGATGACCAGCGCGGTCAGCAGAGCGGCCAACGTGGCGGACAGCGTCGCCGTCTCCCGTCCCAACGATGTTGATGGCGCGCAGATCATTTTGGTAGACGACGTGGCCACAACCGGAAGCACGCTAGAGGTCTGTGCGGCGGCGCTCAAGGATGCCGGCGCCGTGTCGGTCTGGTGCTTGACGCTGGCGGTGGCAGGGAACCGCCGGACGGGAGAGTGACCGCGGGGATTGGTTCTGCGGCAAGCGGCGGGCTGAATGGGCTGCTCCGAATCAAGCCTCTCACGCGTACTCAACTGGTCATCGCGAGGAGCGTAGCGACATAGGGATCTCGTTACGGCAAGACACCTCGTTGCGCCAACGAGATTGCCACGCTGCGCTCGCGATGACTTTTTGGTCAAAAGTGGGGCGCGTGAGGTCGGGTCCGGTTTGACATCCTAGGGGCGGTCTGCTGAAATGGCGGCAACGGCTAACCAGACCGACGACACAGGATCAGGAGGCAGCATCATGGCAGGCAACACAATCGTTTACGTTGGCGCCGAAGCCAGCGGACTGTACCGGAAGACGGCGGGCGATGCACACTGGGATCTGCTCACCGATGGATTGGCGCCGGCCACGCAGGCGCGGGCCATAGCCATACATCCCAACGACCCGCGCACGATCTTCTGTGGGACGCAGCGAGGCGTCTACCGGAGCACCGACGGCGGCGAGCACTGGCAGCGCATGAACATGACCGAGGGGCGTGTGGTGTGGTCCATTCGGTTCCACCCCAATGACTCCAATATCATGTTCCTGGGCACCGAGGGCGCCGAGGTTTACAAGAGCGAGGATGGCGGCGAGAACTGGGGGCACATAGCGACGGTGTCGAATCCGGCGCAGGTGCAAATGGCGTTCGCCATGCGGATCCTGGGCATCGATATCGAAGCCAGCAATCCGGACAACATGTACGCGGCCCTGGAAGTGGGCGGCGCAGCGAGCAGCACGGACGGAGGCCATACCTGGACGATCCGAAACAGCGAGTTCGCCGGCGACGTGGACCTGCTGGACCTGCACGGCGTGGCCGTGGGGGGCGCAGATTCGCAGTCGGTGCTGATCTCCAACCGCACGGGCGTGTGGCGGAGTGCTGACCGGGGAGCGTCCTGGCAGGACTGCGAGTTCGACAGGTTCTCCGACATCAAGTATTCGCGCGGCATCGTGCGCGATCCCAGCGACGCCAACACACTGTACGCCTGCGTAGGCATGAACTTCGGGAGCGAACAGGGCGGCGTGATGCGGACCACCAACCTGGGCGAGAGCTGGGAGCGGTTCGACTCGGGCGTCAGCCCCGGCAGCACCACCTTCGGCGTGGCCGTAAACCGGCAGGATCCGTCGCAGGTTTACTTCTGCACCCGTCGGGGCCAGGTATTCGGAACCCATGACGGCGGAGCCTCGTGGTCGTCCGACCAGCTGCCAGAGATGGCGCAGAACGTGATTTCGGTGGCTTGCACTTCGGCATAGGCGCAACCGCGCATAGTCACGGGCATAATGAGGGGCGGGTTCACGGAACCCGCCCCTCATTGCCGACTGGCAGATTTGGTTTAGCTGCCGGCTTTGGGGAGCCAGTCCTGGTTCCAGGGGAAGTCGTCGGGACCGGTGCCGAAAGCGGGTTGGCCCTGGTCGATGCGGTCGCGGTAGGGGCTGGTGACGGGCTCACGGTAAGGGTAGAGACCGCCCTCATACATCTGCTCGCCCTTCTTGAAGTGGGTGGCCTGTTCAAGGGTTTCCACGAAAGGCATGTTGATGTCGTAGAGGTTGCCGGCGCTGGTGCGAGGCCGCGGGCCGGCCTTGGAGACATGACCGTAAAGCTCGCGTCCGATGATGCGCTCGGCGGCCCACACACAATCGACGAGCTTGTCGATGTCCACACCGGTGGGGATACCCATATCCTCCATCATGTGAAGCAGGTCTTCGGTAGGGGCCATGCCGGTGGCACGCCCGTTGCCACAGTAGGGGCAACCGCCGAAACCGCCGATGGTGCCGTCCAGCTCAAGGGTATCCTCGGGGCCGAGGATGCGCATGGCGGCGTAGGCGGAGGCGATGGCCATGTTGCGGCCGTTGTGGAGGTGCAGCCGGAAGTGGTTGATCTCGGGCCAGCGCTCCTTGACGCGGGTGATGCTTTCCTCGACCTTGGCCGGCGTGCAGTGGCTCATGGGGTCGCCCATGGAGCAGCTGCGGACGCCGATGCCGGCCTCTTCCCACAGCCCGTGCTGGTATTCGAACAGAGTCATCAGGGTGTCGACTTCGAACTCGCCGAGGAAGTTTGAACCCCAGGAGGCGTTGCAGCCGATGCCGGCCTGGGTGATCCCCATTTCCTGAGCCTGCGCGATAATGGCGGGCCAGCGCTCCATCTCCTGCATCTGGCTGCGGTTGGTGTTGCGGCGGGCGAACACGTCGCACAGGTGGCAGGACAGGCGCGGATAAGCGTCGCGCTCGATGGTCAGGGGCGGAGAGTAGGCGCGGGCGCGCTCGACGCCCCGGGCGTTCAGGGCGAGGGCGGTATAGGTGACGCCGAGCTTGGGCGTGAACTTGGTGACGATCTCGTCGATGCGCTCCATCTGGGGCGTCCACCGGGGACTGACGAAGGAGCCGACGACGATGCTGGTGAGGCCGGTGTCGGACAGCATATCGAGGAGTTCGACCTTGTCATCGACGGCGATGTTGGCGTCCTCGATCTGCATGCCCTCACGCATGCCCTCCTCTTTATAGTGGACAGTGGGCCATTGGTTTGGCATGGGAAACTCCTTGCGCCGGGAGGCGCGCGTGGGTAGGTTCCGGGGCGCGCGAGCGCGCGGAATGCCGAAATTCTAGGGTTGGCCCGCCGGCATTGTCAAGAAAACTGACGGCACGCCGGAGCGCCGGGATCGAGCCAGACCCGGCGACAGCTTCCCGATAGCCGCCTTCCGAATCGCGCCACGCACGCCGGCCAAACAATCCTGGCTCAGGGGTTACGGGTTGGTTCAGGCAGCGGACTAACGCCATGCGAACCGGGTCAACGGACAGGCGAACAGCCGTTGACCCGCAAAGCAGCACTGAAAATGTTTCGATAGGCATCCTTTCCGGTTTCGTCGGTTGATCTGACAGGCGATTTTGCGGTGACCAGGTCTCGAAGCGGTTATCAGCCCCACGGCCGGGGGTTTGCGCTTTGGTTTTTTGCTCTCATTGTCCGTGCCCACGGCACGGCGGGCTGTGGCGGGCCCGGTGGCCGGGCGACTGCCCCGAATAAGCCGGTCGGAGACAGTCTCCCTCGACGCCGTTAGCGACTTGGATGCTGATCTTGGTGGCCGTTTGCGCCCGAGACCTGGTCGGGATGAGGATTTCTCGCCTGCAACGTTATGATAGCACGGGCGTTCTTGACCGCGTTGAAGGGAACTGTCAGCAATTTGGGCGGCAAGAACGGCCGGCTTGCGAGCGACGGCAAATTTACCACGCGACGTGGGTGTCGGATCAGCCCCAGCGGGGGCCGAGCGCGTAGGCAATCAACTTGTAGACCAGCTTGGCTGCGACGTATGAGTGGGCGGGTAAGCCCTGGTCCGGCGCGAGTTCGCACACGTCGAATCCGACGACATGGCGTTCCTGGCAGACGCGCCGCAGGATTCCGGTTAGTTCCAGCCAACGCATGCCGCCGGGCTCGGGTGTCCCCACCGCCGGCATTTCGGCGGGATCCAGGACATCCAAGTCGACGCTGATGTAAACGTCTGAGGGTAATCCGGCGATTATGTCATCCAGTTCGCCTGCGTTTCCCGGTGGCCAGTAGCAGACCGGGATGCGGCGGGCATCGATGTACTGCCTTTCTTCGAGTGCCAGGTTGCGCACTCCGATCAGCGAGATCGGACAACGCTCGGCGATGCGGCGGGCTCCGGAGCCGTGACCCCAGCGCGTTCCCTGGTATTCGTCGCGCAGGTCGGCGTGGGCGTCGATGTAGAGAACGGAAAGGTTCGGATAGCGGTCGAGTTGGGCGAAGGCCGAGCCGATGCTGGCGGAATGGTCGCCGCCGATTACGCCGGTGAGTTTCCCCGACCCCTGGGCGGCGTAGTGGGAAACTGCCGACCCAACCCGTTCCACCATGTGATGGGGGTCGCCGACGTGGGGCTCCAGGGGAGGCGTCGTGTGGATACCGAAATCGGCGACGTCCACACCGAGTTCGATGTCGTAGTCTTCCAGGGCGGCGGAGGCTGTGATGATGGCAGCGGGGCCGTGGCGGGCGCCGGTGCGGAAAGACGTGGTGCTATCTATGGGGACGGGGATGAGGACGGCAGCCGCCGTATCCAGCGAGGACTGCTCGGGTGGGAGCGCCAGGAAGTTAGTAGGCGTCCAGGGGACGGGCGGTCTTTCGGGATCAGGCAACGGGAGAGCCGGAGGCGGCGGTCTGGAGAACCGTGCGCTGGCGCTGGGTTTCGCGGGCGCCCTGGTCGGCGTCGAGCCATTCCAGGCCGCGGTCGAGCAACCACGTTTTCACGCTGCTCAGGTCGAACAGGGAGCGGGCATCGGCGAGGGCCTGCTCGTGGTCGAAGGATTTGCAGGAGAAAACATCGATGTTGACGTAGTCGCGCTCCGGGAAGGTGTGAACGCTGATGTGGCTCTCAGCGATGATCACGAAGCCGGAGATGCCGTTATCGGCGGGTTTGGGGCCGTGGTATTCGAGGACTTCCGGTTCGGTGATCCTGGTCATCCCCAGGGCGGCCGGGTATTCATGGAGGAAGGATCGCAGGCGGTCGGTGTCCCACATCATGGCGTGGTCGCCGCCGAAACCGTCAATGATCAGATGCATCCTTCTGCCGAGCCCCCGCCGATAAAATAAGCCCCGTAAGGACGGGGCCGCGCCGTCTTGTGAAATTGCGGCGCATAGAATATCATAGCCGCCACGCTAATTCAAAGGGTGAAATCCGCAGCCGTTTCTCACCGGCGCCGAGGTCGCAGATCCGTTGACCCGGCGTCGGCGTATGCCAGCCAACCGCAATTCCGGTATTTTCGCGCCAGCACCAACCCCCGAGCAGAATCGATCATGGCAGTAGATGCAGAAAATCAAGCTGACCTGGAGTTGGATCCGGTAACGGAGGCGGCGGACGTCGACGCGATGATCGAGGTCCGCGACCTGACGCACTACTACGGCCCCATGCCGGCGGTGGAGAACGTGAATTTCACAGTGCGGCGAGGAGAGATCCTGGGATTCCTGGGTCCGAACGGAGCAGGAAAGACGACCACCATGCGCATTCTGACGGGGTTCATGCCGCCGACGCGGGGCACGGTAACCCTGGACGGGTACGACGTGGTGGAGAAGTCGCTGGAGGTGCGCAAACGCGTCGGCTATCTGCCGGAATCGGTTCCGCTGCACACCGAGATGACGGTGACCAGTTATCTGAAATACATGGGCACCCTGCGGGGCATGAACGGCCGCAGCATTCGCCGGCGGATCGATGACGTGATTGACGTGTGCCGCCTGGAGGATTACCACAAGACCCTTATCGGTAAGCTGTCCAAGGGTTTCCGGCAACGGGTCGGGATCGCGCAGGCTATCCTGCACGAGCCGGAAGTGCTGGTACTGGACGAGCCCACCATCGGGATCGATCCCATCCAGGTAGTGGAGACCCGGAGCCTGATCCAGGACCTGGGCCGGGAGCAGACGGTGGTCCTGAGCAGCCACATCCTGCCGGAGGTCAGCATGATCTGCGAGCGGGTCTTGATCATCCACGAGGGGCACATCGTGGCCGCCGACACGCCGAACAACCTGGCGCAGCATCTGCGCGGCGTGGCGCAACTGGAAGTTGAGATCGGCGGGCCGCCGGCGGAAGTGCTGCCGGTATTGCGCGGCATCGAAGGCGCCACCGAGGTGACCCACCACCCGCGTCCGGGCGTGAACGCTTACCGCGTCAAGTTCCGGGAAGGGTTGGACCTGCGGGACGACATTTCGCGCACGGTAGTGAGCAACGGATGGAGCCTGCTGAGCATGCAGATGACCAGCATGAGCCTGGAGGAAATATTCCTGCGGGTGACAACAGCGGAAGACGACATAGAGTAGCCGGACCGGATAACGATGCGAACCATCCGCGCGGTGGCGTTCAAGGAAATCCAGATCTACTTCAGCAGCCCCGTGGCGTACATCGTGGCGCTCATCTTCATGGCGCTGAGCGGGTTTTTCTTCGTTCGTGACCTGGGCAACCCGTTTCCCGAGGCTTCTCTAAGCAATTTCTTCCAGGGGGCGACGTTCCTGCTGATTCCCCTGGCGCCGGCGCTGACGATGCGTCTGCTGGCGGAAGAGCAGAAGCTGGGCACGATCGAACTGCTCCTGACCTCGCCGGTGCGGGACTGGGAAGTGATACTGGGCAAATACCTGGCGAGCTTCGTGTTCCTGCTGTTCCTGCTGTCCCTGACCTCCTATTATGTAATCCTGCTGCTGCTGTTTGCGACGCCGGACCCGGGGCCGATTTACTCCGGTTACCTGGGCCTGATTCTCTACGGCGCGGCCGCGCTTGCGGTGGGTATCCTTACCTCCACGCTGACCAGCAACCAGATCGTCGCCGCGGTGGTGGGCACCGGGATCCTGGTGGTCCTGTACGCCACTTCATTCATCGGCGACGTGGTCACCGGGGTTTGGGCGACGATATTCAACCAACTGGGTTTCACCAGTCATTTCAACGACTTCGACCGGGGGATCATCGATTCGACGCACATCGTGTACTTTGTGACGGTGACCGCGCTGTTCCTGTTCCTCTCGATACGCGCGCTGGAGTCGCGGCGCTGGAGGTAGCATGAGCCAACAGCGCATCGGAGACGGGCCCCGAGATTGGCGCCGGCGCAGGGGGCGGGCCCGCCAGACGGATGCCGGAGACGGCGGAAGTCCCGGCGACCAGCCGGAAGCGTTGGAGGAACAGTCGCGCACGCTGTTTTCCTTCATAGAGCCGGTCTTCGATCTGATCGCGATTTTCTACGCGCCGATACTCATTGCCGGCGTGATTGGCCTGATTGTGGGTGCGGTGCTCCTGGCGTTCATCGGCTCCCTGAAACTGTACGGCGGGATCGTCATCGGCATCGGGGCGGTGCTGGTACTGTTGGTAGGGCTGTCGTATTTCAGCCAGGTGCTGGCCGCGTTTTTCAGCCGGACGGGGCGGTATGGCGTTAACACGGTGATCATGACCGCCGCATTTTTTGGGCTGGTCGCGCTGGTCAACTACGTGGCATTCGAAAACCACGTGAGGTCCGACACCACGGCGACCAACCAGTTTTCGCTGGCGCAACGGACGCGCGACCTGCTGGACGGGCTGGACCGCCCGATCAGCGTCACCGCCTATTATCCGGACGAGATACTCAGCATTGAGATGCTAACCAGGCAGGGCAAGGTGGAGACCACCCTGGGCGAGTTCGCACGGCGCAGCGGCAATTTCACCTACCAATTCATTGATCCGCAGAAGGAGGCCGACCTGGCGCGGAGCCAGGGGATCACGGCATACGAGACGCTGGCGGTGTCAGCAGTGGGCACGGACATCATTGATCTGGTCCAGCCTACTGATGGGGTTTACAGCCGGCTGGAGCAGGATTTGTACACCGCGCTGCTGGTGGCAACCGAAACGCAGCAGAAGAAGGTCTATTTCCTGAGCGGGCACGGAGAGCGCGACATCACACGGGCTGCTGAAGACGGCTACGCCAAGATTCGCGAAGGGCTGGAAGTGGACAATTACGAGGTCGCGACCTGGCACTGGGACCCGGAAATCGGCGACGTGTCAGTGCCCGATGATGCCGCTTTGCTAGTCATAGCGGGGCCGCGAGGGGCGCTGCCTGAAAGCCACGCTGAGGCTTTGAGTCTATTCGTGGCGGGCAGGAACCCGGATGGCGAACTGCGGCGCGAACGAAGCAGGCTGATGATATTGGCGGAGCCGGACACCCACGAGTCTTTCCGGGGATTTTTGGCTTCGTGGGGGATCATCGTTTCCTCGGGATACATCCGTGATGAAGCCGGATCTCAGCCAAACGCGCCGAGGACCTTGCGCATCAATAACTACACGTTGCCCGACAGAAACGAGATCGGCAGAATCCTTCAAGGGTTGCAGGGCACACCGGAATTCGAAGAGGTCAGGAGCGCTTTGCAAGCCATGACGTCTATCGTCCAACCCAGAGGGGTACGGCTTGGCGAGACGCTTATGCCAGGCGCCGCAGCTCTGGTGCCTCTCCCGGACCCATCGGGTGCAATAAGGCCAATACCTCTGGCGTTGACGACCCCGGCGTCGAGTCTCATCGACGACATTGAGCGGATAGAACCGGTCGAAGGCGATCCGCCGGGGCCATTTGCACCCGCGATTTACTTGCCGATTTCCGTACCCGGGGAACAAGGGACGACCAACCAGATAGCCAACGTTATCGTATTCGGCGACTCCGATTTCGTGTCCAACGAAAACGTCAATCGTGGTTCAGGAGCGGCGCTGTTCCTGAATTCGGCGAACTACCTGATGGGGGATTATTCGCTGGTGTCCATCCGTGACCGGGAGTTCGTGTACCGGGAGTGGAATCTGGACGTAAACGAGAAGAAGTTTGTACAGTTCTCGACCTGGCTGCTCTTGCCCGGATTGATGGGCATCATGGCGGTCATGGTCTGGTGGGTTCGCCGCTAGTGCGAACCGTCTGGATTCCGGCCCCGTATCAAGTACGGGGTACGTTCTCTCGCCGGCATAACGGAACACAGTTGAGATGAATATCCGGTTGACCATCCTGCTGGTGTTCGTGCTGGCGCTGTTTGGAGCGCTGGCGCTCTGGTTCAAACCCTGGGAACAGGATGCCCCACGAGAAGAAGAGCCGTGGGCGTGGCGGATCGACGACGACGCGATCGTTCGGGTTGAGGTGACTAACCGAAGCGCGGCCGGCGGGTCCATCGAGTGTTCCGACGAGACCATTGCGCTCACGGGTGAAGAACAATCCGTGGCCTACGACAAAGACCTGGGTCGGGGCAAGTGGTTCATCGTGGACGGCGACGAGCGGGAGGAGGTATATCAGGCCCGATGGGCCGGCACCCCCCTCCTGCTGAGCGGCCCCAAGGTCAACCGCGTGCTGGGCGAGACCATCGACAATCCGGCGCAGTACGGTCTCGACCCGCCCGAAACGGTCATCACGATAACCGAGGAAACCGGGCTGGCGTACGAATTCTGGCTGGGCAACCTGACGCCGGACGAAGGTTACAGCTACATGCGGCTGGTGGGCGACAGCCAACTGCTCACGGTGCCCGAGGTGTGGAGGCGAGTGGTGAACTGCCTGGCGGTCAGCCCGCCGGTGATCCCGCCGCCGCTGGAATTGGGGTATTTTTACGAGGAAGAGTTCCGGGACATCCAGGAACTGGAGATTACTCACGAGGGCGTCACGGCAACCTACGCACCGGAAGCGGGCGCGCGCACCTGGCACGTTACCATCGGAGACGACCGGCAAGCGGTTGTGGAACCGGAGTGGTGGTTCTCTCAGCTGCAATGGTTTGGTCAACCGAGCAAACCGGGCGGACCGGACACGCCGGGAGGCTGGCACGTCGAGGAAGATGGCGCGAGTGACCCACAATACGGACTGCAACCGCCAATGACCCGGGTTCGGATCAAGACGCACGAAAAGATGCACGAATTCTACATCGGCGGCGGGCACACCGAGGTGGACCTGGACAACCGGCCCATCCTGGACGACGCCGGCAACACGCAAGTGCTGGTTCATTACGCCGGGTTGCCGGGTGATCCCATCGTGTACGTGATCAACCGCGTCCGCGCCGAACGAACCTTCTGCCTGGTTGAAGATCCCCCAACCGAAAGACCATACAACTGCCCATAGCCGGGCCGCTGAGGAGGCTATTTTGAAGGCAGAGATTATCTCCGTCGGCACGGAACTGCTGATGGGCGAGTTGACGGATACCAACGCCAGCTGGATCGCGGGCCGACTGCCCGCATTGGGCATCCAACTCCAGTGGGTCAGCATCGTCGGCGACGACCTGCCCAAGCTCACCGAGGCGTTCGTGCAGGGGTGGCAACGCTCCGACATCATCTTCACCACTGGCGGCCTGGGTCCCACCCAGGATGATTTGACCCGAGAAGCGGTGGCGGCGGCGTTGGGCGAGACGCCCGTGGTTCAGGAGCAGGAACTGGAAAACCTGCGGCAGTGGTTCCGCAACCGCGGCCAGGATATGCCGACCCACAACGTGAAACAGGCCCACCTGATACCGTCGGCGGAGTTCATCACGAACCGGAACGGCACGGCGCCCGGATGGTGGGCGCAACGGGACGGCAAGCACATCATCTGTATGCCGGGACCGCCCGGCGAAAACCGCGCCATGTGGCAGGGTGAGATCGACGCCAGGCTGAAGGAGATCATAGATACCGAGGTCACCATCACGCGCAACATCAAGACTCTAGGATTGGGTGAAGCGTCGGTGGACGAGATAATGGACGAGTATTTCGGCCTGGAGAACCCGTACCTCGGCATCTATTCCAAGGCGGACGGGATCCACCTGCGGATAATCGCGCGGGCCGCCGACGAGGCGGCCGCACGGGAGATGATTGCGCCGATTGAGGACGCCATCCACGACCGCCTGGCGCCCTACGTCTGGGGTTACGACGACGAAACGCCGGAGCTATCCGTTGGGGCGGCGCTGGTCTCGCGGGGCATGACGCTGGCGACCATGGAATCGGTCAGTGGCGGTTTCCTGGCCAACACCATCACCGAAGCGCCGGACAGTAACCAATGGTATAGGGGCGGCAACGTGGCTTACACCATGGATGCGATGGTCGCGTCGGGCGTGGATTCCGGCATCCTGGAGACCCACGGGGTGGTGAGCCAGCAGACCGCGAACGCCATGGCCCAGGTCGCTCAATCCGCGACGGCTGCCGACTTCGGCATCGGGATGACCGGCGTGCTTGGTCCGCAGGAGCTGGAAGGACACCGCCCCGGAACAATTCACATCGCCATCGCGCATGGGGACGACGTGCGGGAGTTTCCGCTGCGCACGCCGCCGCGGCGGCTGGTGATCAAGCGCCGGTCGTGCAACACGGCGCTGACGGAGTTACGTAAACTGATTACGGAAGTCGCGCCGTAGGACCTGTCGTCAAATACCGTCATTCCGGCGAAAGCCGGAATCCAGAGAGCGCAAAATAAGGCCAACGTTCCCGTCGCAGAGGCTTTTCTGGGTTCCTGCTTTCGCAGGAACGACGGGTATGTTGCTATTTGACGACACGCCTTGGCTGGAGGAGGCGTCAAATTGGTGTTCTGGGCAATTGATGAACGCAGGAAGAAACTGACGGCGCGGGAAATCGACACGCTGACTGACGTGCGCGAGCGGCTGGAACGATTGGAAGATAAGGCTGGCGTTGCGGTGGTGGACGAGATGATTGAAGACCGGCGGCGCAATCCGCTGCGGATTGGGGTGCGACGACGGCGCCGAGATTAGCCGAGATCGACCGTACAACAAAAGCACAGGGGCGAATGACCATTCGCCCCTGATTTTTTTGTGCTGCCGGAACCGGACTTACATGGTCAGGGACCGGTAGAGCATGGGCAGCCGTTCCGGCAGGGCCCAGATGTCGTCCAGGACCTCGTAGTTGAGGTCTCCGCACATGGTCTTGAGGTAGTCGTGCCCGGCCTTGTCGACGGTGAGGCAGAAGGGGTTGATCTCCTTGCGCTTGGCCTCCAACAGGGCTTGGTGGGTGTCGTGCACGGCGTATTCCTTCTCCACGCCCTCGCGGCTGTAACCGCGGTCCTGGGGCCGACCGTCGCTGATCAGGAACATGATCTTGGTCGCCGCGTCCTGGTTCTCCAGCTTGGTGATGGCGTGGCGGATGGCTGAGCCCATACGGGTGGCGTGCAGTGGGGTCACCTTGTCGATGCGCCGCTTGATCTTGTCGTTGAACTGCTCCTCGATGTCCTTGATCACGTAGAATTCCACGTTTTCGCGGCCATAGCCGGAGAAGCCATAGATGCCGTAGGTGTCGCCGATGGACTCCAGGGCGTTGATCAGGAGGGCACAGCTCTCGCGCTCGAGGTCGATGATGCGCTTGTAGTGGCGGCGCACCAGGCCCTCGCGGCGGCGGCGGAGCCAGACCATGTACTCCACCGGGTCGTCCGGCGCGTCCCGGTCGTCCACGGAGTGACGGCCCTCGTCGATGGCCTCGGCGGTGGAGGCTGACATGTCCAGCAGGAAGACCACGGCGACGTCGCGCTCAACGCGGTTACGGCGCCAGTAGATCTTCTCGTCCGGAGGCACGTTCATGCGAAGGTCGGCCCAAGCTTCCAGAGCCGAGTTCAGGTCGATGTCCTCGCCGTCGATCAGGCGGTAGGTCTTGCGCCAGGTCTCCGGCATGATGAGCTCGAACTGGCGCTTGATGTGCGCCAGCAGCGAGGCGTAGTTGCGCAGGGAATCGTTGTAGAAATTCGGGTCGCCTTCGTCAAGGACCTTCTCCTTGACGATGCACCAGCGGGGCTTGTAGTCGTTGGCGCGAAAGTCCCATTCGTCGTAGACGAAGGTCTTGGGTTCCAGCGCTTCCAGCTCGCCGCCGGCGTCGTCATCGTGGAGGATGGGACCGTAGCCACGCCCCGGGTCGTTGGACGGCGGGGGCACGCCGGCTTCCTTCATGATGTTCTGGGCGAACATGGCCATGCTCTGGTCCACGTCGCCTTCCTGGGCGTCGAGTTCGAGCTCGGCGCTGTCCTGGAGCAACTGTTCGAGTTCCTCCTGGGTCATGGGCTCGGCGTCGCCCATCTCGCTCTGGTCCATCTGCAACTTGGTAAGCAGCTGGACCATCTCGGGTTTGAAGTCGCCCCGATACTCAACGGGTTCGGGGGATTCGTAGGGGTCTCCCTCACCCTGCTCGCCCTGTTGCTCGCTCATCTGCGCCTGAAGCTTGTCGAGCAATGCCTGGTACTCTTCCTCGGAGAACTCGCCGGGGTCGTCCAGGTCTTCGGGCTGGAACTCGTCCTCAGGCTCCTGCTGGTTCTGGAGGCGGGAGATGATCTCATAGGCCCGCAGCGCCGCTTCGGCAGTGTCCTCTATCGAAGCGCGGACGGTGCGCAGGCGGTGCATGATCCGGGCCAGCATGAAAGCCTCTTCCCGGTAGTCTTGCGGCACCGGCAGGCCCTCGAAGCGGTCCAGGCTCATGTGAACCAGCAGTTCGATCAGGGCTTCCTGCAAAGGAAGTTCCTCGATGCGAGGACGCTGGGTGAGGGCGTCGCCCTGCACGTCAAGCGCCGGACGGCGGATGCCGGGGTACTCGGTCTTGATGCGATAGTCGAGCCGGCAGTCCTCGAGCACGCTGAACAGGTCGAAGGCCATGCGTCGGTCTTCGAAGAGGGCCAGGAAGCGACCGATGTCGGTGTACACACGCATGGTCCCGCCGGGCCCCTCGCCGACCTCTATGGACGGGGCGGTGTCGGAGTCTAGCAGCTGGAAATGCTCGGCCGTGGCGGTGCGGATGGCCTCGATGCGCGCCTGGATCGCCTCTTCCATCCGGATCCGGCGATCGTCGAACACGTTGGCCGGGCGGGGAAATTCGAACTGGAAACTGCCGAATTCCAGGTGCGAAACCTGGTGGGTGGCGACGACCTTGAACCAAGCGAAGTTCTGCGACTTGTCGTTGTAATTGTCGATCACGGGGGGCAGGTAGACCTTGGTTCCGTCGGTGGAAGCGGTGTCCTGATCGACCCAACCGATCTGCTTGCGGACGAGTTCCGCAGTGCTGAGCACCTCGATATTTTCGCCCGACAGCGCGCGGGTGTAGAGGCGCATGATGCCCTTGACCCGCTCCAGGTCCAGGCTGGAAGAGAGGGTTTCCAGCATGGATTCGGAGGTATTGGATTCGATCTTGAAAAACGCGATACCGCTTTCGGGGTTATCATTCAGTAGCTCAACGCCGTGCTGGTACCACTGGTCAAGCTGTTGCAGGGTGATCCGGTTGAGCACCGGGTCGAGGCTCTTGAGGAAAGGCGGCACCGCGTCGGGAGTGCTGGCCAGCAGGCCGTCGCACAGGTCAAGGATGTGGCCCTGGGAGCCGGCGGAAACGTGGGACAGGGCCTGGGCGCCGTCGTAGAGGAACCGGGAGGTGTCGCGGAGGCCCATCTTGGCGAGCTTTTCGCCGAGGCGCAGGAACCGGCCGGTCTGCCCCTCTTCGACGTGCTGGAGAGCGCGGGGAGCCATTTCCAGGCAAGCCTTGACCTCGCGCCAACTGCTGTCGGTCAGGGCGCGGGACATGGACAGGAAAGCCTCGCGCTCGCGTCCCATGGCCGGCAGGACGTCTCGCCCCAGGACGAGGCACTCGGCCGCAACGTCGTAGGACTTGTAGGACAGCGCCTCGATCAGCGACGCGAACACTTCCACGTCCCAGAAGGGCAGGTTGCGCACCAGGTCGGGGCTAACCTCGAAGAAGCGAGCCGCCAGCGTGCTGGACTTCCAGGTGCCCTTGTAGAGTGAGCGGCCGAGGCCGGCCCAGCGCGGGATGTACTGGGGTCGCAGGTTGGTGACGATAGATGGGCTGGCCTTGAAGAAGGCGACCGCCAGGGTCGGCGAGTCCTGGGACAGATAGGTCCCGCAGCGCGCCCACTGCATGAATGAGGCAAAGGCGAGGGATCGGGCCACCTCGGGGCTGACGCGGTAGTACTCGACCGCGGACTCCCAGGAACGTACGGTCTGGGTGCCGATGGCGACACCCTCGCGGGCCCAAAGAGCCGTTTCCTCATCGCTGAAGGACTCGGCCATGGCGTCGACGACGGCCTGATAGGCTTCGGCAACTGCCGGCGGCAGTTTGGCCAATTCGTCCAGCAGGTCGCCTGTAGCGGAATTAGTCAAGGCTCGTGTCCTCCTTATGTCAACTCGGCGTTGATCGTCAACTGGGCGTCAATGATGTCGAGGAACTGATCGAGGATTTTGGCGGTGGCTCCATACACGAGGTGTTGCTGGTAGCCATAGGATCGCACGGAAATCCTCTCGCCATTTTCGATCCGGGAATCCCAGCGCAGCGTGGCGGGATCGCGAAGGACGTTGATGGGAATTTCGACGACCTCTGCGATTTCGTGCGAACTGGGATTGAACCGGTAGGGATAGGGTATGGTCCCGACAAAGACCTTCACAATGAAGTTGGAACGGGTGACGTTGTCGTCCAGGCGTCCCAAGATTGTGATGTCGTCTCGGGCGATGCCCATTTCTTCTTCAGTCTCGCGCCGGGCGGTGTCCTCGAAATCCGCGTCTTCGGGGTCGCGGGCTCCGCCGGGGAACGACATTTCCCCTTTGTGGTGCTCGACGGTCATGGAGCGCTTGTTGAGCAGGACGCAGAAATCTCCGTCCTTGGGGTACAGCAATAGCATTACTGCCGCCGGCATCAGGCCTTCTGCGGCGGCAGTAATCCGCTGGCGATTGGCCAGCGCGTTGCGGACTAGATCGAGGGTGAGTGCACCCATTGCGGTTCCATCAGCTACTCGAAGATGGAGTACACCACCTCTTCGATGCTGCGTTGGAGCTCGGTTTCATCGCTCAGGGTCCACACGATGGCCACCTGGCAGGCGCGACGGGCGGGAATGCCCTGCTGCATCAGCCGGCCGGCGTAGATCAGGAGGCGAGTGCTGGCGCCTTCGGCCAGGCCGTGCTCGCGGAGGTTGCGGATCTTTTCGCCCAGGCGCGCGAGGGCATGGGCCTGGACTTCGTCGCAGCCGCTTTCCTTGGCGACAATCTCGGCTTCCACGTCAACCGGCGGATAGTCGAACTCGATGGAGATGAACCGCTGCCGGGTGCTGTGCTTCAGGTCCTTCAGGGCGCTCTGGTAGTGAGGGTTGTAGGAGATGCAGAGCAGGAAGCGATCATCGGCCTCGATGATATTGCCGGTCTTCTCGACGGGCAGGATGCGCCGGTGGTCGGTGAGAGGGTGGATCAGAACGGTGGTGTCCTTGCGGGCTTCCACCACTTCGTCCAGGTACAGGATGGCGCCGGCCTTGACCGCGCGGGTCATGGGGCCGTCGATCCAGCGGGTGCCGTTGGCGTCAAGGAGGTAGCGTCCCACGAGGTCGCTGGCAGTGAGGTCCTCGTGGCAGGCAATGGTTACCAGCGGGACGCGAACCTCACCTTCGCGCATTTCCTGCGCGCCCTCGCTGCGGATCGTGGTGATGGGCCGGCCGAGTTTCCACGCCATGTACTCGACGAAGCGCGTCTTGCCGCACCCGGTGGGGCCTTTCAGCAGGACCGGGATGTGTTGCTCGTAAGCGGCCTCGAACAGCTCGAGTTCGTCGCCGACAGCGCGGTAGTACGGTTCGCTGCGGACCAGGAACTCTTCGATGGCGAATTCCTTGAAACTGGGTTCGTCTTCCAGCATTTCGATGTTTGCTTCAACCATTGCCTTGATTTACCTTTCCTTTGACTCGAGCCTGCCACAGAGCAGCCACTTCGCTTTCCAAATCGGCCAAATCGGCCGCGTTTTCGACCACCACGTCGGAACGCCCGTTGCGTTCTTCCGCCGGCATCTGCGAGTTGATTCGCTTTCTGGCTTCCTCTTCGGTCATTCCGTTGCGCTGGCGCAGTCGTTCGACAACCACGTCGGCTGGCGTGTGAGTGGACCAGACTTCGTCGACCAGCTTATCCCAACCCGCCTCGAAGAGCACCGCGGCCTCCACCACCGCAACCTCAACGCCATCGGCGGCGAGGCCTGCCTTGCGGTCCTCGACCATTCGAGCCATCAGGGGATGCATGATGCCGTTGAGCCGCTCGAGTTGTGCCGGGTCAGCGAATACTATGGATCCAAGTTTGCGCCGATCGATTTCGCCTTCCGTGGTTAGAATGTCCTCTCCAAAGGCGGCAACGACCTGCTGCCAGGCTTCGGAGTTCGGAGCGTAAGCCTCGTGGCCCAGCCGATCGGCGTCGATAATCGACGCGCCTTGCGCCCGCAACAGCTCGGCAACTACGCTTTTGCCACTTCCAATGCCGCCCGTTAGACCGATTGTAAGCATGACCGCCCGAATAAATAGACTGCCGGGCATTCTAACAAGGCGGTAAACATCGGTCAACCGAGACTGCCGAACCGGGCCAGGTGGGAGGCCCCCGCCAGCGCCGATCCCACCTACCGAGGGCGTGATTCCGTGAAGCGGCAGGGTTGACCATCCAGCAGCGCGGCGCGAGTGGTCTGCCGCCGACGCAAGCCCGGAGATGCGGCTCCGGTTTTCTGACGTCAGGAAGTGATAGGCAGGCGGATTTTGATAGAATTGCACTGGGAACGATACAGGATGACAACACACAAGGGGGAATACCATGCCGATAATGAGGCTTTACACGGGAGAGGACGGACAGTCGCACATCGAGCACATCGAACTGGAGTCGCATCCGGAGTACGCGGCGATGCAGGCCGCGCAGGGGATCGTGTTCCGGCGAGTTGAGCCGGGATATTTCAGCGACTGGCACTGCGCGCCACGCCGCCAGTTTGTAATCACGCTGGAGGGCGAGGTTGAGATTGGCCTGGGTGACGGGACGGTGCACCGGTTCGGCGCGGGCCACGTGACGCTGGCGGAGGATCTGACCGGCCAGGGACACACCACGCGGGCGGTGGGGGACCAGCCACGGCTTACCG
This sequence comes from Chloroflexota bacterium, assembly GCA_028873965.1. Classification (GTDB taxonomy): domain Bacteria; phylum Chloroflexota; class Dehalococcoidia; order Lucifugimonadales; family UBA3495; genus Bin87. The sequence continues at coordinate 93,601 of JAPPMU010000041.1, read as the reverse complement.
CCACGATTCCCCTGGACGGTTAGCCGATCCTCTATGGGCCTTTTGGGAGACCACGCGTTGTTCCCGCTTTCGCGGGAACCCGGAAGTCGCTATTCACAGCGGACTCTGGATTCCTGCTTGCGCAGGAATGACGATTAGATGATGCAAAGGTTGGTGCGGGGCCAAACCAGAGTTCTATCCATGACTACGTCCACCGTGACATATCCGCCGCGGCCGGTGGTCGACCGCAGCGAGTTGCCACCCGGGCCGCCGGAGCTGCCCGTAATCGGACAGACGCTGCGGTACATCCGCGATCCGATCCGGTTCATGCTGGAATCGGCGCGGTATGGTGACCTGGTCACGCTGTCGGTCAAACCGGCCCTGCTGCTCATGGTGAACCACCCCGACCTGATACGGGACGTGGTGGTCACCAACCACCGGCTGGTGGGGCGGGGGCCGAACACCGACGTGCTCAAGTACGCGATGGGCGACGGTTTGGTGACTGCCGGGCCGGTGGAGCACCTGCAGCAACGGCGGTTGATGCAGCCGCAGTTCCACCGGGGGCGGGTGGAAGGCTATGGCGAGCTGATGCGGGACTTCGCCGCACACCACCGGGCGTCGTGGTCCGACGGGCAAAGGGTGGACATGGCCCGGGAGATGGGGGCGCTCACGCTGCGGGTGGTGGTCAAAACGCTGTTCGGGCTGGAACTTCCCGATGACGTGCGGCGGATCGGCGAGGCGTTCGAGCTAATCAACAACTACCTGGTGAGACGGGTGAACCAGCCGCCCAAGTTGCGGAGGCTCATGCATCGCTTGCCGGTGCCGTACACGGTGCGCTTCCGGAGGGCGCGGGCGGAACTGGATCGCATCATTTTCGGCGCGATCTCCGAGCGGCGGGAGAGATCCACGGGCGAGGACGATCTGCTCTCCCTGTTGCTGGACGCCCGGCTGGAGGACGAGGAAGGCGTGGGACAGCCGCTGACCGACCAGCAGGTGCGCGACCAGACCATCACGATGTTTGCGGCGGGCCACGAGACCACCGCGGTGTGCCTCACGTGGACATGGTACCTGCTGGCCACCAATCCCGACGCGCAACGGCGATTCCACGAGGAACTGGATGAGGTTCTCGGCGACCGGTCGCCGGAATTGTCGGATCTGGCGAACCTGACCTATACGGACAAGGTGCTCGCGGAATCGCTGCGGCTGTACCCACCGATCTGGTTCTGGTCGCGAATGGCGTTCCAGCCCTTCGAGCTGGGCGGCTACGACATTCCGCCGGGGGCCCTGCTGGCGGCGCCGCAGCTGGTGATCCAGCGGGACGCCCGCTGGTTCGACGGCCCCCTGGAGTTCCGTCCGGAGCGGTGGACGGACGAGTTCCGGGATGGGCTGCCGCGTTACGCGTATTACCCCTTCGGCGGGGGGCCGCGCCAGTGCATCGGCGAGGGGTTCGCGATGATGGAAGCCAAGATGATCCTGGCGACCCTGGGACAGCAATGGAAGGTGCGCCACGACCCCAAGCACAAGGCCGAAATGCTTCCGCTGATTTCGCTCCGGCCCAAGGGTGGGATGCCCATTTTCCTGGAACGACGAACCAATAAATGAGGGCGGCCACCAGGTCGCCCAAGTTTTGAAACGCAGCGTGTTTGGCTGCCCCGCCTGGGTTCGAACCAGGGCTTACAGCTCCAAAGGCTGACGTGCTACCGCTACACCACGGGGCAATGCAATTTCATTATAGCACTCGGTTCAGATCGGGCCGTTTGGCGTGCGATATACTGCGGCTGCGAACCCAAATTTGCGAGCAGGTGATGCGTTATGGAAACAGTAGGATTCATTGGCTTGGGGAACATGGGCGGCGGGATGTCCGCCAACATCCAGCGGGCCGGCTACCCGATGATCGTTTACGATTTGCGCGAAGAGGCGGCATTGCCCCTGCTGGAAGGCGGCGCGCGTCTCGCCAACACGCCGGCGGAGGTCGCGGAGGCCAGCGACGTGACGTTCACGTCGCTGCCGGGTCCCTACGAGGTGGAGGCGGTTTCGACGGGCGCTTCGGGAGTGCTGGAAGGGATCCGTCCGGGGAGCGTGTACATCGACCTGTCGTCGAGCCGGCCGACGCTGATTCGGGAGATCGAGCCGCAGTTTCGGGCCAAGGGTTGTCACGTGCTGGACGCGCCGGTGAGCGGGGGGAAGACGGGGGCGGCGTCGGGAAACCTGGCGGTGATGGTGGGTGGAGACCGGGAGGTGTTTGATCGGGTGAAGCCGATACTGGACGCCTTTGGGGACAAGGTGTTCTACGCGGGGGAGATCGGCGCTGGCAGTGTGGCAAAGCTGGTGCACAACATGATTGGCCACAGCGTGCGGCAGGCCATCGCGGAAGGGCTGACGCTGGGCGTCAAGGCGGGCGTGGATCCCGAACCGCTGTGGGAGTGCGTGAGGCGCGGGGCGTTGGGCCGGATGTCCTTCCTCCACGAGGGGTTGGTGCGGACGATGTTTCGCGGGGAGTTTGAGCCGGCGAGTTTCGCGTTGAACCTGGCGCACAAGGACATCTCGCTGGCGACGGAGTTGGCGCGGGAGTACGACGTGCCCATGCCCATGTCCACATTGGCGCAGCAGATCTCGCTGCAGGCCATGAACCGCGGCTGGGGCCAGGCCGACAGCAGCAGCACGGTGCGCTTGCAGGAGGAGCAGGCAGGGGTCGAGGTGCGGGCGCCGCAGGTGGACCCGGAGCGGGCGGCGCGGTTCATCACGACTCATCCCGACGCGGAGTAGGGTAAGCGAACGGCGGGATTGACGACTGAGGGGAGCCGGAGCGCGCTGATGAGAATGCCGCCGGGAATCAAAGGGTTCAAGATGGTACTGGCGGTCGTGCTCTGGCTCGGCCTCTCCGCATACATGGCGGGACACGATCTGATTGGTTTCAACCTACTCACCGCGGTCCAGGTTGTTCACGGAACGCTGCTCCTCGGTTTTTGCCACTGGGCGGTGACCACTCGTCATGATGAAGACAGTTCCGATATGGAAGAGTCGCCGCCCAGCGACGGTCGAGAATGACCTTTGCCCAACGTCTCAGCGAGTTGCTCGGTCAGCCCAGAGAGCCAAGGCAAGGCTTTCCGTGGACGCTATTCCGTCTGATAGCGCCCAGCCCTGACCACCCTGGAAATAGTCCTGGCAGTGGTCATCATTGGCAACATGATGGCACAGGGCGGTATGATAAACGCGGAAACCGCAAAGGCGGTAACGGCACTGATCGGCAGATGGAACCACTCGACCTGCTGCCAAACCCGTCAGAAACGCTTGCCATCATCCTACTGATCCACAAAGGAGGGCATGGCCTGATGGCAATCATAGAGAAGGTAATCCGGCCTTTGCTCAATGCCCAGCGCGAGTTGGGCCACACTGAAGGGCATATTGAAGGGCGTATCGAATCCAACGCGCAATGGCGCGACTGGCTGAATCGCAAGACCAATGCCGAGGCCGAAGGAAAGACCTTCGACGAGCCGCCTCCGGACGAAAGCGAATAGCTGAACATGGCGCGGGTGCTGGCCATTGCTTTGGTTTTCGCTGTCATCGGCGGCGGCATCGTATATGGCTTCATGCTGTATCTGGGCCGTAATCCGGTGCAGGTGAACGTGCGTGTCGGGGAAGTGACGGCCACGCCCGCGCCGTCTCCATCGCCAACATCCGCTCCACTCCCCACCGACACGCCGCGCCCGGCGGCGGCGCTGTCTCCCACTCCCCCGCCCACCCCAATGCCACCGGCGCCCCTCACGCCGACAGCTGCCAAACTAACGCCTGAACCAACGTTAACTCCGGCCGGGACGACAGAGCGGGAGATAGTCGTTGATGCTTTCGCCGGATGCAATGGCCAATACTCCGGGGAGGAGAAGCGGCGCCGCTTCGCTGCCACGAATTCGGCCATTGACCGGGGCCTCCATTCGGTAGCCAGCGTCCGGGCTCTGGTGGACGAGAACTGCGGTGGGGTGTTCCCACACTTGGCGATGGTTACGCAACCGACCAATACGCCGACGCCCACGAAATCAGTTGCAGCCTTGCCCACGCTGGCGCCACTGCTCCCTGTCAGGATACCGACGCCGGTCGCAACCGTTAGCGTCCCGGCCGTTACACAAAAACCGAATCTCCGGTACACCGAGGAAAAGCGCTATATGCTGTCCCTGATCAACGCCGAGCGCAACAAAGCCGGCGTTGGCGCAATAACCCTCGGCGAGAACGTCGCTGCCCAGCTGCACGCCGAATCCGCGTTGGACAACTGCTTTTCTTCCCATTGGGGTATTGACGGCCTGAAGCCGTATATGCGTTACAGCCTGGCCGGTGGTTACCAGTCCAACGGCGAAAACGGCAGCGGATTGGATTACTGCATCACAGCGTCCGACGGCTACCGCGCCAATGGCCCCATTAAGCAAGAAATTCGAGAGACGATGGACGGCTGGATGAGAAGTCCCGGGCACCGCCGGAACATGCTGGATCCCGCTCACAAGCGGGTGAACATCGGCATTGCCTGGGATCGGTACAACACCGCGATGTACCAGCATTTCGAGGGCGACTATGTTGAGTACGACCGGGTCCCGTCCATCTCAAACGACGTCGTGTCATTCTCCGGCACTACAAAGCATGGAGTGCGGTTCAGTCAAGAGAAAGATTTAGGCGTGCAGATTTACTATGACCCGCCGCCGCACGAATTGGCCAGAGCACAGGTCGCTCGTACCTATTGTTACGACAACGGACGCCCGGTAGCGAGTTTGCGATGGCCGTTGACTGGCGGCTATCGGTGGACTACAGATACGTTCTCTAAAACCCATAAACCTTGTCCCAGTCCGTATGATGTTGCGATCGACTCGCCAGCTCCGCGTTCGCCTGCTGAAGCCCACAGGGCTTGGCAGGATGCGTACGACGCCAGTCAATCCCGGCAGGCTCAGTCGCTAACTTTGCCATGGATCACCGCCTCATCATGGACGGCCACGGGAGAGACGTTCGCGGTGAAAGCCGACATTGGCCGGATACTGAACCAGCATGGAAGTGGGGTATACACGGTGGTCGTGTGGGGCGATTTGGGCGGTGCGCGGGAAGTTATCTCAGAATATTCGATCTTTCACGGGGTTACCCCGCCGGACACTTACAATCGGGGCAACTGACCAATCAGACCTGCTTGTAGGGTTCGACCGTAGCGCATGCGGCCGGTATCGAGCCGCACTCAGTTGGCGAGCCGCCTCATCTGTGCGGAGACGAGGTCCACGAACAGGACGAGGACCAGGTACCAGAACAGTATGAGCGACACTTCGGTGAATTTGAAGTGGCTCATGGCCAGGCGGAACTCGGTGCCGAGGCCGCCGGCGGCGACGAATCCGACCACGATGGTGGTGCGGATGATCACCTCCCAACGATAGAACAGGTACGTGATGAACTTGGGCAGGGCCTCGGGGAGCACGCCGTAGAGCAGCACCTGCATCCGGCCGGCGCCGGTGGACCGCAGTGCTCGCATCGGGCGCGTGTCGAGTCCCTCTACGATTTCGGAGCCCAGCTTGCCCAGGATGCCGCCGTTGTGGATGGCGAGGGCGATTACGCCGGGCAGGGTTCCCTGGGTGAAGACGAACACCAGGATCATGGCCCAGACCAGTTCCGGCACGGCGCGGCTCACGGTGAACACCGCGCGGATCAGGAAGAAAGGCGCCGTCCAGAAGGGCGACCGGTAGGGCGCGAGGCTGCCCATCATCACGTTGCGCGCGCCGAACATGAACAGCGCCAGGGCTCCCAGGGCGGCCAGGCCGGCGGCGGCCACGCTCATGGCCAGGGTTTCGCCGGCCAAACGCGCTTTCTCGGCCCATTCGGCCGGCTGGTAGAAAGCGGGAGTGGATGCAGATTTCGTGCCGATCAACCCGCCGGCAAAGTCCGCCGCCCGGGTCACTGTTTCGAGGGAGAGCAGGCCCCGGCTAGGGAAGTGGTCGTTGCCGATGATGGTCACCCACGCGGCCACCCCCATCACAATGGCGATGGCGGCGGAGGCGGCGAGGAACCCGATGCGGCGGGTCGGAGCGATTGGCGCCGTGGCTCCGCCGCGGGAGACCGGTTCGCCGCGTCCGTATGGGGCTGCCATCTGCTAACCCTGCTCGATGGCGACTCGGCGCCGAACCAGCGAGCTCCAAAGGTCAACGACGAGTACCAGCGCGATGAGGAAATAGACGAAGGTCCACATGCGGCTGTAATCGATGTCCTGCAGGGAAATCTGGATGTTGTGACCGAGGCCGCCGAGACCCACGAAGCTCAGGATGGCCGCCGACCGTATCCCGCATTCCAGGCGGTAGAAGGTGTAGCTGAGCATGTCCGGCAGGGCCATGGGGAGCCGACCGAACCAGAAGACGCGCCACTCAGAGGCTCCGGCGCTCCGCAGGGCGCGTAGGGGAGCATCGGGTACGTCCTGCAGCAGCTCGGCGTAGATCCGACCGAGAATGCCGCCGTAGGGCAGCCCCAGGGCGAGCACTCCGGCCATAGGAGACAGGCCGAGCGCCGCGACGAATAGCCAGGCCCATACCAGCTCGTGGATAGCGCGGAACACCGCCAAAGCAAAGCGCGCCGATGAGATGTTCCACCGTCGAGCCCAGGGGGACCGAACCACGGTTCCGGAGCCCAGGATACCCAACGGGATACCTATAGCCAGGGCGACAGTCATGCCGGCCCAGGCGTAAGCCAGCGTGGTCCAGGTGGAGCGGGCGCCGATGGACAGGACGTTCAGGTCCAACTGCGGTTGGATGGCGGCCACCAGGATCTGCCCGACGGCGCGGAGACCGCCGGCGTTGAGCACGCCGTCGCCCCATCCGATGCCCACCAGGCTGACCGCGAAAGCGATCAGCAAGATTGCGGTCAGCGCGCCACGCCCTCCCAGGGATCCCTGGTGCGCGCGGTCATTCATCCCGCAGGCCCTCCAGCGCGTAGAGGGCATTGAACTGGTCGTCGGTGACCAGGTGGGAAGGCAGGTCGAATTCCGGTTCGCCGTTGCGCAGACCGATCAGGCGCCCGAAGTAGGTTCGCGCCACATCGGTGGAATGGACGGTGGCCACCAGGGTTTTTCCAGCCTGGCGGGCGGACTCGCTCAGGATGCCCATCACCTCTTCGGCCCGGGCCGGGTCCAGGGACGAAACCGGTTCGTCGGCGACGATGATGGCGGGATCCTGCACCAGGAGACGGGCCACGGCCACCCGTTGCTGCTCGCCGCCGGAGAGAAAGCCGGCCCGAACCCGGGCGCGGTCTCCGACCCCCACTCGGTCCAGGGCGGTCATGCCCACCTGCCGGTCCTGGGGCCACACCAGGGAAATTACCGATTTGAACAGGCCCCAGTCTCCCAATCGTCCGGCGAGCACGTTTTGCAACGACGAGAGGTTGGGGACGAGGTCGTACTGCTGGTGGATCATGCCCACCTCGCGGGAGAGCTCCCGGCCGGGATGAAGGTCGGCCAAGTTTCTGCCGCGCAGACGGATGGATCCTTCCGACGGCTCCAGCTCGCCGGCAATCATGGACAGCAGGGTGGTCTTGCCGCTACCGCTGGGTCCCAGCAGCGCTACGGTCTCGCCCGGCTGGATGGTCAGCGAGATCGGGCGGACGGCCTCGACGTCGCCGTAGGTCTTGCCCGCACCGTCGATCAGAATTGCCGGATGGCTACTGTTCGGAGATGAGGCCGAGGTCGCGGGCGATATTTTCGATGGGGAGGTAATTTTCATTGGTGGTGGAAATGAACCGGTCAGCCTGGAAGGCGTTCATGATTTCCTGATCGCGGCCGCCGTTGGCGGCGTTCAGCTTGAGGAGGGCATCGACCACGCGCTGCGTGAACCCGTCGCCGTAGATCTCGTCCAGGCCCGGCCGGACGACCCAGTGGTAGTCGACGTAGCCGGGGGAGGTGTAGAAGGCGGTGACCCGGGAGGCGTCAACGTCGCCCTGCTCCATGCGGGTCTTCCATACGTTGGCGTTGAGGGCGCCGGCCTCGACCGCTCCGGCTTCGACCTGTTTCCAGGTGGCGTCGTGGGAGCCGCTGTAGGCCACGCTCTTGAAGTCGGTCTCGGGTACGATGCCCTCCTGGCCGAGGAAGTAACGAGGCATCAGGTTGCCCGAGGTTGAACTTTCGCTGCCGAAGGTGAAGGTGCGTCCTTTCAGGCCGGCCAGCGAGGATATGCCGGAGTCGGGTGCGGCGACGAACACCGACGTGAAGTTCTCATCGGTGCTGCGCTGGGCCACGGCATCAGAGCCGGGGACGGCGAGCCGTGCCTGGACACCGGTCAGGCCACCGTACCAGGCCAGCTGTACGTCGTTGTTGTCCCATCCGGTGACCAGAGCGGCGTAGGACTGGGATGGAAGGTAACGGACGGGGACGCCGGTTTCCTCGCTGACGTGCTCGGCGAGAAGGTTGAAGCGGGCTTCCAGGACGGCCACGTCCTGGTCGGGGATGCCGCCGAGGTAGAGGACGGGCAGTTCTTCTTCGGCGCAGGCGACAAGCGCCAGAAGGACCGAGATCAGAACAACGATCGCGACCGCGCGCGCGAGCGGTTTATGTAACATGTGCGTTTCACCATCATTCGTGAGGAGACGTCGTCAGACGCCCTGATATTCTGGGGAAGACGGGAAACGCGAACGCAGCGAAATAGGAGGCTAGTTGCTCACCCGGCGCATGACGCACCCGCCCACCACTCAACCCGGAGTGGTCGGCAAGGCGTTCAAGTGAATCCGGAGCCCGCGCTGCACATACGGCGACGAATGATACCCAGCATCCGCGACGGCGTCAACGTGGGGCAGGCGCTCGTAACTGCTCACGTTTGAGGTGGCCGCCTAACGCCAAAGCCGTCTTACCGGCGGAAGCCGGTATCCAGGAAATCCTTCTATGCTCGCGATTGCCGGCGCGTGGATGTTCTGGGTTCCTGCTTTCGCAGGAACGACGTGTTTCTCCGCGGACCCTGAACAGTTACAGGTGCTCACGCGTACCCAGTTTGTCATCGCGAGGAGCGGAGCGACGCGGCGATCTCGTCACACGAAGAACGGCTGCTCCAGCAACGAGATTGCCGCGCTTCGCTCGCAATGGCGGGTTTGTGAAACTGGGTACGCGTGCGGGGCAGGCGCTCACGCGTACCCAGTTTGTCACCGTGAGGAGCTGAGCGACGCGGCGATCTCGTCACACGAAGAATGGCTCCTCCAGTAACGAGATTGCCGCGCTTCGCTCGCAATGACAGTTCGTGTGAAACTGGGTACGCGTGAGGGGGAAGGCGCGAGCGGCTCCGCCTACTGCCCGATTATGTTGAGCAGGGCCTGGCGCTTCTCGTGGCGGACGGCGTTCAGGGCGCGTTCCAGCGCCGCCGGCACCTCCGCGGGATCCTCGACCCGCTCTCCGTAGCCGCCGGCCGCCTGGCAGATCAGCTCGTACTGAAAGGACTGGGAGAGCGTCGTGACTGCGAAGTTGTTGGTCTGCACCGCGTAGCCGTCCGCGTAGGTGCCTCGGGTCGCGCTCTGCACGGCATTCCAGATGCCGTTGTTCCATACGATGGTCAGGATGGGCAGACCCTGGGCATCGGACACGATGTGCCCGGCAGTGCCGGAACCGAAGATGTACGACCCGTCGCCGACGCAACAGATCACGGTTTGGTCCGGGTCGGCCAGTTTGGCGCCGAGCGCCGCGCCAATCCCCCAACCGAGACCGCCGGACACCGGCACGCCGAAAAAGCTTCCCGGCTTCCTGATGTCGATTTGCACCGCGTTGATGCCCAGTTCGTTCAATACGATGGTGTCGTCGTCGAGCACGTCGGACAGGCACTTGGTGAACCACGATTTGCTGATGGGTGTCTGATCGCTGGCGGCATTGGCCTGCCGCAGCCAACCGGCGCGCATCGCGTCGTTGCGACTCGCCCACTCAGTAGTACGTTTCTCCGCTGCGCCCGCGTCCACGCCGATCTCGCGCACCGCATCCAGCAATGCCTGGAGGACCAATCGGGGCGTGCCGGCGAGGTTCAGGTCCACCTGGAACCCGCGCACCGGATAGGTCGAAAAGAGCGGATCATCGCCGATGCCAATTACCACGCTGTTGTCAGTTGGCTGATGTCGCTTGGGCGTCCACGGCACGTCGGCTTCCAGCACCACCACCGCGTCCGCGTCGGCCAGGGCTGGCCCGACGTCCGAGCCGGCGTACAGGGGGTGGTCTTTGGGGAAGTTGGCGTACAGCGCGCCAGACTCGAACACCGCCATGCCCAGCGATTCGGCCAGCTCCACCAGCGGCGCGACCGCCCGGGGATCCTTGCCGCCGCCGCGAGTGACCAGGATGGGATTGCGCGCTCCGGCCAGCGCGCGGGCGGCCTGCCCGATGGCTTCCGGAGTAGGCAGCCGGTCGCCGGACTTCTGTTGCCGGGAAGCATCGCGATATGACAGGCCCTCGATCTCCTCGGCCAGCACCTCCCGGGGCAGGGTCAGGTACACCGGCCCAGCGGGCGGGCTCTCGGCGATGGCGAAAGCCCGGTCCACCAGATTTTCTAGGTCGGCGCCGTGTCGCAGCTCGTAGTCCCACTTGACCCACTCGCGCACCATGGCCGCCTGGTCGAAGGACTCCTGTGCCCAGTGGATGCTGCCGTCGCGAGAGCCTCGGGCGTCACCTTCGGTGATGGGCGTGCGGCCGGCGCTGAAGAGCATGGGCACGTTGGAGCGGGCGGCGTTGACGATGCCCCCGATGGCGTTGGCGGTGCCGGGAACGGTGTGTACCATCACCACCTGGGGACGCCCGGTGATCATGGTGTAACCGTGAGCCATGCTCACCGCGGTGACCTCGTGGGGCACCGGGATGGGACGAGGCACGGGCAGTTCTTGCACCTGCCGCTTGGCGTAGGCCTCGATTATCGGCGCGAAATCCGTGCCGCCGTTGCCGAAGAAGTAGTCTATCCCGCGGGAGGACAGCAGTTCCAGGTAAGCCTCCGCGACGCTCTCCACCGGGGCATGGTTGTGCATTTCAATTTCCTCTCAAACGGGGCGCTGCTACCTGAAATCTGCCGGAGACGGGAATGCGGCCAGCAGGGGCGAGACCGTATCGATGGTTGCCGAGCTGATGCTTTCGACAGTGGGACAGCCGCACATGCCCATGGTGGCGTCCAGCTCGTCGCGGAGCAATTCGAGGACGGCGGCGACGCCCGGTGAGCCGTCAACGGCCAGCCCCCAGAACAACGGACGGCCGATCAACACTGCCCGGGCGCCCAGGGCGACGGCCTTGAAGATGTCGGTGCCGCGACGGATGCCGCCGTCCAGGTAAACCTCGGCGTTGCCGTCAACGGCGTTGACCACCTCGGGCAGCACTTCGATGGTGGCTGGGGTAGTGTCCAAATAGCGGCCGCCGTGGTTGGAGACGATCACGGCTTTCGCACCGTTTTCGGCGGACAGGCGGCCATCCTCGCCGGCCATGATGCCCTTGACGACAACCGGGAGCCGGATGTTGGACGCGAACCATTCGAGGTCGTCCCAGGTGGAGGCCACGTCCCGGATGTCGCTGGGACCGGCCGGGGCGTCTGCGGCGAACTTCCAGGTGTGGGTGCCCAGGTCCAATTGGGCGTAGTTGGGCGACTCGGCGCCGACGTAGTCGTTGCGGATGTTGCGCTCGCGCTTGGGCTTGATCTTGGCGTCCAGGGTCATGCAGATGGCGGAGTAGCCAGCCTCCTCCGCCCGGGCGGCCATTTCCAGGGTCAGGCCGCGGTCCTTGAAGAAGTACTGCTGGAACCACAACGGTCCGGATGCCGACGCGGCGACGTCCTCCAGGGTGCGGGAGGCGTGGGAGCTGAGCACCATGACGGTGCCCATCTCGCCGGCTGCTTCGACCGTGGCGATCTCCGCCTCCGGATGAGCGGCGCTGTGGTTGCCGGCGGGATCGAGCATGACCGGGAGAGCAATATCCTGACCCAGCACCGTGGTGGACAGGGACCGGTCTTCGACGTCCACCATCATGCGGGGGCGCAACATTATGGAATCGAACACGGCGCGGGTGCGGCGGATGGTGATTTCGTCGGTGGCTCCGCCGGCGATGAAGTCGTAGTGTCCCTGCTCAATGCGCTCTTTGGCGATCTGTTCGTACTCGAAAATGTTGACGGGTTCCGTGGCCATGGTTACTACCTCAAGGCTGGGTTGGAAACGGGAAGGGGTGTGGTGCGCCATTATACTAGTCACGTGCAAAACGCTTGCATTTCCGCACAAACCTCCCCAAGATCCCGTACCGATGAGCCGAGCGCGGTGGGCGCCATTACAAAAACGCCAACCTTTCAGCATCGTTTAGATACTGAGCGGTTTCTCGGATGAGTTTTTCGTCATCCTCGGGATCGCATGCTCCCAAGTAAAAACAGGCTTCATGCAAAGCCGATTGCCGGTCGAAGTACTTGCCGCGCAGTGGCCGTAAATCCCGGTCGGTTCTAACAAGTCTGACCAATTCCTGCGTGGTGCCGGACGACGTTTCAATTTTTTCGCCAGTTCTCGCCAGTATCAGCGCGTCGGTAGCGCGCTTAGTCGCACACCAGGCTTTTTCTGCAGCGTCGCGGAGGTCTCCAGCATCAAGCCGCTCCAGGGACTGGTGGTGCATCGCTCTGGCATCGTCGAAGATTGTCCGCGCTTGTTCGCGGATTGTGATAGTCGTCATGGACCTGATCTCCGCGCTACTGAGAAATTGCGATTACAACAGGGTATTACGGCAACCCTACCCCATGATAGCCTAATAAATGGGCCTCCGCAGTAAGGCTACAGAGGCCCGGTTTCAGGTGATAAGGACCCCCTTTCCAGGAGACGGAACGTTTTGCGTCACCAGAATTCGCTAGTTCTGCCCGGTCCGGGGATTTTCACCGTCTCTGCCAGCCCTGGGCCGAAATTCCAGGTTGTTTTGCGCGGCACTCATCGTACGACGAACCATCCGGGAACGAGATTGCCGCCAAAGCATCAGGTGAGGGACCGCAACGACGCATCGGGATGATCTGGGAATCACGGCCTGTACAAAGTCACCCCTCAAACCTTTTCCGCTCATCCTGAGCTTGTCGAAGGCTGCCCTTTGCAATCGGCGGATGGTTCGACAGGCTCACCATGAGCGGATGAGAAAGGAGTTGGCACAGGCCCTGGCTGGGAATGTGGTTGCTTGACCCCCCTAAATGCCCGTGCTAGCCTCGCATCAGGAGAAAGCCGGACCGGCCGGGTGGCCGCCGCGAGCGATGGTCAGAAATGGCTATTGTCTCGGGGAGGAAAGTCCGGGCTCCACCGGACGGGGTGCTGGGTAACGCCCAGGCTCCGGCGCGGGAAACCGAGTCGGGGACGGAAAGTGGCACAGAAACATACCGCCGGCACGTCTTCGGCGCGCCGGCAAGGGTGAAATCGGACGGTAAGAGCGTCCGGCCGCGTGTGGTGACGCACCGGCGGCCAAACCCCACCTGGAGCAAGGCCAAATAGAGGGACCATGGGTGTCCGGCCCGTCCCCGGGTTGGCCGCTTGACCCCAGCGGCAACGCTGCCCCGTCTCACGGGGCGATGCGGGTTATACTGCATCGGGGCTAGATAGATGGTCACCGTCCTGTCCCTGCCCACGCGACGGGGGCGGATACAGAACCCGGCTTACAGGCCGGCCGGCATTCTCCACCCTCGCACCGCAATCCCCCGCGAGCGGGACAACGCCCGATCCCACCAGACAACGGAGAACGATATGGTCAGGACGAACCGAGCCAAAGCCAAACTGCTCGCAGGCGAAATCGCGGTTGGGGGCAGCGTAAATTTCTACGCTCCGATTGTGGTCGAGATGTACGGAGTGCTGGGCTTCGATTGGGCGTGGATCGACTGCGAGCATGGGTCATCCAACGACTCGGAGTCGGAGAACATGATCCGCGCCGCCGAACTGCACGACATCACGCCGGTGGTGCGGGTTCCCAATGCTGAACCCTCCACGCTATTGCGTTTCCTGGATCGAGGCGCGCAAGGCTTGATCGTCCCGCACATCAACAACCGGGAGGAAGCCGAAGCGGTGGCGCGGGCGTCGCATTACTATCCCATGGGCGACCGGAGCAGCTCCACGGGCGGGCGCACCAACCGGTTGGGAAGCGGGCTGCCGCCGGCCGAATACTACGAGGCAGCGAACCGGGAAACCCTGGTCATCTGCATGGTCGAAACGCCGGAGGCGGTGGGCAACGTGCGTGAGATCGCCGCCGTGGATGGGGTCGACGCGATCCTGGTGGGCAGCAGCGACTTGACGCAAGCCATGGGGATGCCGCCGCAAGCGGAAGTGGACGCGGCGATTTCGCAGGTGATCGACGGGACGCTGGCGGAGGGCAAGGTCATCGGCGTCGCCGGCGCGGGAATGACGGTGGACAACGTGGGCCGGTTCCGTGAGTTCGCCGAGCGCGGGGTGCGGCTGATGTCGGTGAATATCCAGGACTTCGTGCGGCAGAGCGCCGGGCGATTTCTGGAGGAGATCCGGGCGTAACTCGGAGATCACGCGGCGGCTGCCGCCGCGACCCGAGTCAAGCAATCTCGGCCGGCTTGGATGCTAGCGATGAGAATCCTGCATTTCTCGGATCTGCACATCGGCGTGGAGAACTACGGCCGCACCGACCCGAACACTGGGCTATCCACGCGGCTGGGGGATTTCCTGGATGCGCTGGACGAGTTGGTGGAATTCGCTCTGGCCGATGGGGTTGACGTTGTGGTATTGGCCGGCGACGCGTACAAAGGGCGGGATCCAACGCAGACCCACCAGCGGGAGTTCGCCCGCCGGTTGCTCAAGCTCTCGGGCGGCGGAATTGCGACGTTTTTGCTGCCCGGTAATCACGACCTGCCGGCGGCGACCGGGCGAGCCCACGCGGTGGAAATATTTTCCACGTTGCAGGTGCCCAACGTGCACGTAGGGGCCAGCCTGCAAACTTACGCGGTTCCGACCAGAGCCGGGCCGTTGCAAGTCTTGGCGGTGCCATGGCCTTCTCGGGGAGCAATGCTGGCCCGCGAGGAGTCGCGGGGGCTCAGCATCGAGGAGATCCGGGCGGAAACCGAACGCCGGATGACGCTGGCCATAGCCGGTCGCGCGCAGGGTATCGACCCGGACGTACCGGCGATATTGGCCGGGCACGTCACGGTGAACGGGGCCACGGTGGGATCGGAGCGTTCGATGATGCTGGGCAACGACCACGTGCTCAACGTGAGCGCGGTGCAGCGTCCGGAACTGGAATACGTGGCGCTGGGGCACATACACAAGCACCAGGTGCTGCGGCCGGCCGGCGAGGACGGGCCAGCCGTGGCGTATTCGGGCAGCGTGCAGCGGGTGGACTTTTCGGAGGAATCGGACGAGAAGGGATTCTGCGTGGTGGACGTCGATCCCAAGGCTGCCCAGGGTCAAAGGGTCACCGATTTCCAGTTCCAGAAAATCGCGGCGCGCCCGTTTGTCACCGTGGACGCTGCGGTGCCGGAGGTTGAGCAAAATCCGGCCGCGTTCGTTACCCGCGCGATTGCCCGGCATAAGGTGGCCGGGTCTATCGTGCGCTTGCGGGTCAAGTTGTCCTCCGAACAGTCCGCGAAGCTGAGGGACTCTGATTTACGTCCGTCTTTGTCGGCGGCGCACTACGTGGCGAGCATTTCCCGAGAGGTTACCGACGCCGAGCGCCGGCGCATCTCGGTGGAACCGTCCGACCTCCAACCGTTGACGGCGCTGCGACTGTACCTGGAGAGCCGCGGATTCAGCGCGGAGAGACGGGACCATCTGCTGGAGCGGGCCGAGGAACTGCTTTCGTCGGTGGGGACAGGCTCTGACCAGTGATCGCACGCGGGGAACATTTCGGCTCCATCGTTGACGTGCCGGGTGTGTCGGTGGGGCACTGGACGAACACAGAGGCAGCGACCGGGTGTACGGTGATCCTCACGACGGAAGGCGCCGTGGGCGGCGTGGCGGTGCGCGGCGGGTCGCCGGGAACGCGGGAGACCGATTTGCTGGATCCGATCCGACGGGTCAATCAGGTTCATGCCGTATTGCTCAGCGGAGGCAGTGCTTTCGGTTTGGCTGCGGCTTCCGGAGTGCAGCAATGGCTGGAAGAGCGGGGCATCGGCTTTGCCGCGCCGCATGGTCCCGTGCCCATCGTCCCGGCGGCGATACTGTACGACCTGGGTGTGGGCCGGTCGGACGTGCGTCCTGACGGAGCGGCGGGCTATGCGGCTTGCGGCGCGTCTGACGACGCCAGGATGGTGGTGGGATCCGTTGGGGCCGGAACCGGAGCGACGGTTGCCAAGGCTCACGGGATGGATGGCGCGATGAAGGGAGGTATCGGGTCCGCGTGCTGCGTACTGCCGGATGGAGTGTCTGTAGGCGCGACGGTGGCGGTCAACGCGTGGGGCGGTATATTCGATCATCGCGACGGTAGCCTGGTTGCCGGACCTCGCGGCAAGGGCGGAACGATGGCGGATCCGGTGCAGTTTATGTTGACCGAAGAGCCGTCCATGGGTTCATCTCCTTTGGCGAACACCACCATCGGTGTCGTGGCGACGGACGCGAAGCTGGACAAGATGCAGGCTAATTTCGTGGCGTCCGCCTGCCACGACGGGATGGCGTTGACGATTCGCCCTTGCCACACGCCCAGCGACGGCGACACGATGTTCTGCGTGGCCACGGGTGAGAGTTCCGCCGATGCCAATCTGATGGCCGTCGTCGCGGCGGCCACGCACGTTACAGCGCTGGCGGTACTGGATGGCATTCGGTCGGCGCAGGGTTTGGCAGGCATACCCGCAGTTTCGGAGTTGAGGGATGGTCAAGCCTGAGGGCATCGCCATTGGTTTTGTGGGCGCGGGCGTGCTGGGCAGCGGGCTGGCGTTGGCGCTGAGCGCAGCCGGCTGGCGGGTCGCGGCAATCGCCAGTCGCACGCAATCGAGCGCGGAGCGGGCGGCGAGCCTGATTGACGGATGCGCGGCACTGGCAACTGCGGAGCAGGTGGCGGAGGCCTGCGATCTGGTGTTCATCACGACGCCGGACTCAGTGATAGCCGAGGTGTCTCGGACGGTGAGGTGGAGGCCGGGTCAAGGCGTGGCACACTGCTGCGGCGCGGCGTCGATCGAACTCCTCGATTCTGCGGCAAACGCCGGAGCAGCCGTAGGAGCCATGCACCCGTTTCAAACGTTTGCAGCCATTGAGGGTCCGGAGCAAGCAGCCGAACGGCTGAAGGGAGTGACCTTCGCGATTTCGGGCACTGGCTGGCTCGCTGAGTTTCTACCGAACTTGGCCGAATCTCTGGGCGGGCATGGCATCGAAATCCCCGATGGGATGCGTCCTTTGTACCATGCCAGCGCGGTATTGAGTTGCGGGTACTTGTCCACCCTTTTGGACGCCGCCGTCGAGTTGTGGACAAACATGGGGTTCACTGAGGAGGATGGCGTCAGGGCGGCGGTGCCCTTGGCGCACGCCACCATTGAGGCCATCGAGCGTCTGGGTCCGACCAACGCCGTTACCGGGCCGGTGGTACGCGGCGACGCTGAAACAGTGTCCGCACACCTGGAATCGCTGTCGCAGCACGCAGCCCATCTGCTCCCGCTGTATCGCCAGTTGACTGAGTCGTCGCTTCCTCTGGCCCGGGCCAAGGGAATACCGGAATCGCAGTTGGAGCAATTGAGGCGGACAATCGGCGCGTCTGACTGATAAAATCGCGGCACGATGGCGATCACGATCCGACAACTGGCCGAGATGAAGCGGACCGGGGAGAAAATCCCCATGGTCACGGCTTACGATTACACGGCGGCCCGCATCGCCGACGCCGCAGGCATCCCGATCATCCTGGTGGGCGACAGCCTGGGCATGGTTGTGCTGGGTTACGATTCCACCGTGCCGGTGACTATGGACGACATGGTGCGGCACGGGCGCATGGTGAGCCGGGGGGCGTCGCAGGCTTTGGTGGTGGTGGACCTACCGTTCATGTCCTACCAGGTCGATGCCGGGGAAGCGTTGCGCAATGCCGGCCGGCTGATGCAAGAAGCCGGGGCGCACACCGTGAAAATGGAAGGCGGGGTCTCCATAGCGGGAACGGTTCGGCGCATCGTGGATGCCGGCGTTCCGGTTATGGGCCACATCGGGTTGACCCCGCAGTCGGTCAACGCATTGGGCGGTTACCGGGTGCAAGGGCGCACCAAGGCGGCGGCGCGGCGGGTCTTGGACGACGCTCTGGCGCTGCAGGAGGCCGGGGCGTACTCGGTCGTGCTCGAGTGTGTGCCGGCGCCACTGGCCAGAGCGATCACCGAACGGCTGACCATTCCCACCATTGGGATCGGCGCGGGTCCGCACTGCGATGGGCAGGTGCAGGTATTTCACGACATGTTGGGCCTGTTCCTCGATTTCGTGCCCAAGCACGCCAGGCAGTATGCCGAGCTGGGATCGGACATGGCGCGGGCTTTTGAAAAGTATGCGGAGGACGTAAGGAGCGGCGCGTTCCCGTCGGAAGCGGAGAGCTTTACGATGAACGAAAGCCTGCTGGCTGACCTGCTGGATGTCTAGCGGAGGTTCTCCCGACAATAGAAATCGGGGCGTCAGAGCCAACGCGTTTGACGTCTTGATCCGTCGCAACGGCTGGTTCCTGGCGACGTTCTACACTCTGTGGGCAGCGCTGGCCGGACTGCTCAGCTATGCGCGGGTGGTGACGGCGGAGAACGCACCTCTGGAATGGCCCGAAATTGCTATAATCGCCATCGTCGCCGCAGCGGTAACCGTCGGCGTCGCGTTCCCATTGGCATTCGGATTGGTGGAGGGCTTACCCATGGTACTTGCCAAGTTGTACCGTGACCTGGTGCGTCAGGAGGGTCGCGAGGAAGGTCGTGAGGAGGGTCGCGCGGAGGCCAACCGAGCCTGGGAAGCCTGGAACGAACGCCGGGAGGCAGCGGAACGCGAGGGCAGCGCTTTCACGGAGCCTCCGCCCTCGCGCAACGGCGCCCGTGAAAATAACTCAGGTTAGCTGAAAACGCAGAAGGAAGAGTAGGAAATGCCCAGACTCGAAGGAAAAACAGCCATCGTCACCGGAGCGAGCCGTGGCATCGGCGCGGAGATCAGCAAGCTCTTTGCCGCCGAAGGGGCGCGAGTGGTTTGCGCCGCGCGCACGGTCAACGAAGGCGATCATCCATTGGAAGGCTCGCTCTCCAAGACCATCGCCGACATCAAAGAAGCCGGCGGTGAAGCCACGGCGGTGGCAGCAAATATCTCGCTGCCGGAGGATTGCGAGCGGCTGGTGGAGGAGACCCGCAGCATCTACGGGCCGGTGGACGTGCTGGTGAACAACGCGGCGCTTACCTACTACCTGCCCATTAAGGACTTCCCCATCAACCGTTGGATGCGGTCGTGGGCGGTGAACTTCCACGCGCCTTTCATTCTCAGTCAACTGGTTCTGGGAGATATGATCGAGCGCCGGTCGGGAAGCATCGTGAACATCTCGTCCGGTTCGGCGGTGGGTCCGGGTCGCGGCCCGTACACGACGCTTCCCAACAACGGCACCTGCTATGGGGCGGAAAAGGCAGCGCTGGAGCGGTTTTCCCAGGGGTTGGCCCAGGAAGTGTACGAGTATGGTATCTCAGTGTCTGCGGTGGCGCCATCGCTGGTAGTGCCCACTCCGGGAACCGTGTTCCACCACCTGGTGGAAGGGATGGACGACCCTCGCGGGGAGCCGCCGGAACTGCTGGCCAAAGCCACACTGCTGCTGGCGTCGGAGCCGGCGGACAAGGTGACCGGCCGCGTTTGTTACAGTCAGCAGATCCTGCTGGAATTCGGCTGGATTTCCGAAGGACGCGGCTGGGGTGTCGACGACACGCGCGGGCCGGGCAGCGGATACAGCCAAATGTAATCACCCCCCCGTGATAAGATGGCTGCATCCGCTTTGCGAAAATCCATAATTGAAGCGATATAATGCCGAGAGTTCTCATCGTTGTCATGGTTATTGCCGTCGCCATGACGGCAACCTTGGCCTGCCAATCGGAAGCGCACCGGCCGCAGGGAGTTGGCGCGAAGGCCGTCGCCGACCTGCTCGGGCGGGACGGCTCGACCATGGGAACCGTTACGCTGACGCAATCCCCTCACGGCGTTCTGGTGGCGGCAGACGTTACCGGACTGGAACCCGGAGGGCACGGCTTTCACATCCATGCCGTAGGATCATGTACGCCAGACTTTTCCGCCGCCGGCGATCACTTCAACCCCGAGAACATCGGTCACGGCCTCAACCACCCTAGCGGAGTACATCCCGGCGATATGCCCAACATATACGCGGGAACCGACGGCCGCGTGCGTGCGGATTATTTCACCGACACCATTACCCTGGACGGCGGCGTCGGCCACACCCTGTTTGACGCTGACGGTTCTGCCATCATCGTCCACGAAAAGCCGGATTCTTACGGCGCAGACCCTGGCGCCGGCGCCCGCGTGGCCTGCGGCGTTATCCAGCGAAATTAGAAGTTAAGCGTTTCAACCTCACCAACGTTCCGTTCTCCCCCGCGCCATCAGGAGAGTACCACCATGGAGTTCCAACTCAGCACCGCAGACGACACTTTCCGAAGCGATTTGCGGCAATTCATCGATGACGAGTATGTTCCCGAATGGGAGCTGGGAGAACGGGGCTCCGGTGAGGAAAACTGGGAGCGCACGCTGGAGGTGCGCCGGAAACTCGCTGACCGCGGCTGGCTCACCATGCACTGGCCCGAGGAGTACGGCGGGCAGAAGGCTTCGCCGGTGCGCACGGCCATCTTCAACGAGGAGATGACCTACCATCGAGCCCCCGGGCGGGACAATTTTGGCGTCCGGATGATGGGCGCGACGTTGATGATCCACGGGACCGACGAGCAGAAATCCGAGCACCTGCCGCCGGTGGCCAAGGGCGAGGTGCAATGGTGCCAGGGGTACAGCGAGCCGGAGTCGGGGTCCGACCTGGCCTCGCTGAGCACCCGCGCCATCCGCGACGGCGACGAATTTGTAATCAACGGCAGCAAGATCTGGACTTCAATGGGCCACCGCGGCGACTGGATCATGTTGCTGACGCGGACCGATACCGATGCGCCGAAACACCGGGGCATCAGCTTCTTCCTGGTGGACATGAAAACGCCCGGGATCGAAGTGCGGCCCATCATCAACATGGGCGGCCGGCACGAATTTAACCAGGTGATTTTTGACAACGTCCGGGTACCGGCCCGCAACATCGTCGGTGAAGAGAACCGCGGATGGTACGTGGCCGTGACGTTGCTGGACTTTGAGCGCTCCGGCATCGACTATTCCGCCGCTGCCCGCCGGCACCTGGACGACACTCGGCAGTGGGCCGACGGCATCCGTCGCAATGGTAAGCCGCTCAGCCAGGAACCGTGGGTGCGTAACGCGCTGGCTGACCGGTACATCGAGTGCGAGGTTGCACGGCTGATCGCGTACAACGTGGCGTGGATGCAGGGCGAGGGGCTAGTGCCCAACAAGGAAGCCTCGATGTCCAAGGTCTTCGGCAGTGAGACGGTGCAGCGGACCACCGCGTCATGCCTGGAGATCATGGGGATGTACGGCGGGCTGCGCGACGAGAAGTGGACCCCGATGGAAGCCGACATGCAGGAGCATTGGCTCCGCGCGTTCTCGCACACCATCGCGGCCGGAACCAGCGAGGTGCAGCGCAACATCATCGCGAGCCGGGGGCTGGGCCTGCCGCGCGGGTAGGCATGAAACTGCCCAACGCAGAAAACGCTTACGTCCCGCCGGCGAAAATCTTGGGATATTTGCTTTCGATTGACAACCCACGAGGCCGGGACAAAGCCGAGTTTTTCCTAAAGTTCGGGTTCGTTCCTGAGCAATGGCAACAGTTTGCGGAGGCGCTGCGAGTTCACGGGTCAAGGCATGAAGTTGTCAATGTTCGTGACACCCCGCACGGGCCGACATTCGCTGTTGACGGCATTCTGGAAACTCCGGACGGGCGCAACCCTTACGTCCGTACCGTTAGGATTATCCGACACAACTCAGCGAGGCCGGCCCTGGTTACGGCTTACCCATCGGGAGATACATATGATCAACGAACATGACCCTATTAGACTCACCGTTGATTTGCCTGAACATGGGCTGAAAGCCGGCGATGCTGGCGCAGTCGTTCACGTCTTCGAGCCAGACACTTCTTTTCTGGCAGAATTCTTTGCTCCCGACGGTGACACTATCGACGTGATCTATGTTGAGCGGGGGCAGATTCGCCTGGAGACTCCGGACGAAATTCCGCCGCCCCCAGTAATGCACCAGTTGACTGATGACGGTATAGCCGTCCTCACTCTCAACAACCCGAACCGGCGCAATGCTCTATCTTTCTTAACACTGCTCGCTTTGGAGCGTCGCCTCGCCGAAATCGCTGGCGATCCCGACGCCCGCGTCGTGGTCATCCGCTCCGAGGGGCCGGTGTTCAGTTCGGGCCACGACCTGAACGAACTGGTGAACGGCGAAGCCGAGGATTACACGGCGGTATTCGAGGCCTGCACGCGGGTTATGGAGGCCATTCGCCTGCTGCCCAAGCCGGTGATTGCGCAGGTGCAGGGCTTGGCCACGGCCGCGGGTTGCCAGTTGGTTGCGACCTGCGACATAGCGGTGGCGGCGGACACCGCTGCTTTCGCCACGCCGGGCGTGCAGATCGGTCTGTTCTGCACCACGCCGGGCGTCGCGGTGGCGCGGTCGGTGATGCCGAAAAAGGCGATGGAAATGCTGCTCACCGGCAAACCGATTTCAGCCCGAGAAGCCCTGGAGTTTGGTCTGATCAGTCGAATCGCTCCGGTCGACGAGTTGGAGGAGCAGGTGGACGAGTTGGCTCGCCAGATCGCCTCGGCCAGTGCGCACACACTGGCTCTCGGGAAGGCTGCGTTCTACCAGCAGATCGAGATGGACCGGCCCTCGGCGTACCAGTTTGCCAGCAAGGTCATGGTGGACAACCTCCTGGCCGACGACGCCAGGGAGGGCATCTCGGCGTTCCTGGAAAAGCGGCAACCGGTGTGGACCACCTGAAAGCAGGCGGAGGGAATCATGGCGCTCAAAGAGTTCATCAAGGAGTCGTTCGACGCCAACTGGGAGTGGCTGGTCCGGTACGTGGACGGGCTGACCCAGGAGGAGATCGAGTTCACGCCGAACGAGCAGTGCCACTCCATCGGTTTCATCGTGTGGCATTACGGCCGGGCCCTGGACATGTGGGTGCAATCGCTGGCCAGACAGGAACAGCAGCTCTACGAGCGGGAGTGGGCGGTGCGATTGGGGTTTGAGCCGGAACCCATGAACGTCGGATTCGGCTACACGGTCGAAGACCTGACCGGCTGGCAGTGCCCCGGCAAGGCGCTGCTCATGGAGTATGCCGACGCCGCTCGAAACAACCTGCTGGAGTTCCTTGAGGTACACGACGACGAATCGCTGGTGAGTACCCAGATGACCAATCGTCGCGGAGAGAGCATGGCGGTTGCCGATATGTTCCGCCTGCTCATCTGGGAGGTGAACCAGCACGGCGGACAGGCCGGCTATCTGCGGGGGATGCAGCGGGGGCTGAATCAGTAAACACCGTTGCAATGGTAAATCCATGATTGCGCTGCGCCCCTACCAGCAAGACCTGCTGGAAAGATCCCAAGAAGCCCTCGCCCTGGATGGAGCGAGGGTAATGACTCAGTTGCCCACCGGCGGCGGCAAAACGGAGATTGCCGGTGCGTTCTTGAAAGAATTCCTCGTTGGCGGGCGCAAGGCGGTTTGGCTGACGCACCGAGAAGAGCTGGCCAATCAGACCGAAGAACGACTGTCGCTAAACTGGACAATACCGGCGATGGCTGGCACCGACGGATGGAGTACCGGCCGTCCAGCGCCTCGTAACGTCAATGGCGTCGTCATCCTCAAAGCCCAAACCGTAAGCCGGCGCAATAATGGATAACTCCAAATTTGGGAGAACTATGGTCCAGAAGATTTGTTGGTAGTCGACGAAGTGCATCATGCCCCGGCACGCGGCTGGGAACGGGCGATAGTGCAGTGGCCGGGTCGTGTCTGGGGTCTAACGGCTACGCCATGGCGGCTGTCTCAGGGAGAGGGTTTCGACCACCTGTTTCACGCGCTGATCGCCGGACCGCAGACAGCGGAATTGCAGGCCGAAGAATATTTGGCTCACTCGCAAGTATGGACCCCCCTTCAAGACAGGATTAGCGGCGGCGAAGTCGGCGGAATGGGCGATTTTACGGAAGGCGGCATAGCAAAAGCCAACGATGACGACGGCGATGGTGGCAATTTCATAATGACCACTTTGGCGGTGATCCACTGGCGAAGAATGGCGGCGGGCCGTCAAACTGTCGTTTATGCCGTCTCAAAAACGCACGCTGATAACTTGGTACGGGAGTTCACCAACAGAGGGATTTCCGCCGCAGCGATATTGTCCGACACGCCTCAGGATAAGCGGCAGCAAGCAATCGATGATTTCAAGAGCGGCTGTCTTACGGTGGTGGTCAACCATGCTGTGATTACCGAGGGCTTTGATCTGCCCGATGCCTCCTGCGTGATGATAACCCGCCCTACAAAAAGCCTGGCCCTGTACCTGCAAATGGTAGGCCGGGGACTGCGCCGCAAGGATGATGGCAGTAACTACTGCCTTATACTCGACTTGGCCGGCAACGCCGAAGAACATGGCCTGCCCGAAAAGTGTCGCGACTGGTCACTTTCTGCCCGTGGTAACCCCGCGGCCGGGGAACCGCCGGTGCATCATTGCCACGAGTGCAACTACATGACACATCCCGCCCACCATAACTGTCCGGAGTGCGGCGCAGATTTGGGAAAACCGTGCCCACGCTGCGGCAAGTTCCGCCCGTGGAGCCGCTGGACCGTTGACTGTCCGGTAGAGCATGAAGCGGTGTGCGATCGCTGTCATGATGACATACATGGCAAGTTAGGCATTGGCCGATTTAATCGCAATCAAGATAGCTTGTCTTACGCAAAACGCGCAGAAGAGTTCCACGAAGAAGGAAATCTGGAAGCAGCACTGGCGGATTATTTCTTCGCCATTCACGTCGCCAAAACGGAGAATCGCCCGGGTCAACTGGCTGCTTGGCATACGTATCGGGCCACTGTTCATGCCGAAATGGGAAACATAGACTTGGCCGAAGCAGACTTTTCGGAAGCAGAAAATATCTGTGAAGGCGGTGGTTCGCTCACGCAAGCAGCACTGGATTTCATGCGCAGAGAGCGGACCAAGATGTACGAGGAACTCGGAGAGAACGCGCGATGAAACGAAGAGGCACAGTCAAAGGACGTACCATCGAATTTAACGAACCTCTCGGCCTGCCGGAAGGCCAAGCCGTAGAGGTGGAGGTCAGTCTGGTCGAAGCAGTGGACCTGGAGAAATACGGTATTCGGCCCCTACCTATCAGTGACTACGTGGTCACCACTGAGATGGTGAACGAATGGCGCGACGAATTGGGCATCTGAAAAATGAGGTCTCTGTACGACGTAAGCTTTCTGGTTTCGTTATTTGACCGAAACCACGATGCTCATCATGTGGTATCGGTTTGGTTCGCGGCCAATGCAGAAGAGGGGTGGGCATCCTGTCCACTGACGCAGAACGGTTGTGTTCGCGTATTGTCCCAGCCGCGATATCCTCGCCCGATAAGCCCGTCCGCTGCTGCGGAACAGCTGCGATCTGCCACGTCCGTAGAATTCCACCGGTTCATCCCCGACGACATCAGCCTGCTTGACGAAACGCGGGTAGATGTCCGGAGGATCCACGGGCATCGCCAGATAGCGGACGTTTATCTGCTGGCCTTGGCCGTGGCCCACGACGCCCGGCTAGTAACTCTGGACAGACGCATTCCTCTGGACGCCGTTCATGGAGCGAATGAAAGCCACCTGGCGGTGATTTAGATTTTTCTGACGACAATCCACCTTAGCCGCCCTGCACACTGGAGATCCAATTATGTCCACGAGCACGTTGAAGTACCGATACGATCCGCTGCACCAGGACGTCATCTGTCGAGAGACCGCTATAGACGACCTGCCGGCGGTTGTGGATGGCCTGGGCGCCAGCCGCGCGATGATCACCTGCGGACCCACCATTCTCAGCGCGTGCGACGTGGTGCCGCGCGTTCAAGAGGCGCTGGGCTCACGATACGTTGGGACGTACTCGGGAGTTGCGCCGCATTCTCCGGTGGAGACCGTGGAGGCCGGGGCGGCGATGGCCCAGGAAACGCAGCCGGACATCTTCATCAGTGTGGGCGGTGGCAGCACACACGACACGACCAAGGCCATTGCCGTACTGCTCGGCGAGGGCGGCGATATTCGGGACTACGCCATCATCTTTGAGCCGCCCGACAAGATCACCGTGCCGCCCACGCCGTCGCCCAAGGTGCCCATCGTCAGCGTGCCCACCACCATGGGTTGCGCCGAGTTCAGCCGTGGCGGCGGTGGCGTCACTGACCTCAGGCAGGGTCGCAAGCTCAGTATCGCCGGGGACGGCGTGACCCATCGCACGGTGGTCATCGACGGACAGGCGTTGGCGACCACCCCCCTACGGATCCTGGTGTCGACAGCCATCGGTCAGCTGCGGATCGCCATCGAAACCGTGTATTCCACCGGGCACAACCCCATCGGCGACGGGATGGCTCTGCACGCCATACGGCTGCTGTTTGAGAACCTGCCCCGTTGCAAGGACAGGGATATCGACACGCTACTGGCCACCAAGACCGCGTGCGCCATGGCTTCGCTGGGGTCATTCGGCGGTCTGGGGCTGAACACCGCAACCTGCCACCACGTGGGCGGGCTGTACGACGTGCCGCACGGCGAGGCTAACGCCATACTTCTGCCGCACAGCATGCGCTACAACCTGGACGCCTGCGCCGACCGGCAACGCCTCATCGCCGAGGCCATCGGCGTGGCCAGTTCCACCATGACCGACGAGGAGGCCGGACTGGCCGCGGCCGACGCGGTTGACGAGTTGTGCCGTGAGCTGGAGCTGCCCCGTACCCTGCGGGAAGTGGGCGTGCCGGAAGACGGCCTGGAGTACATTGCCACGGCGACGCTGCAGGACCGCAGCCTGAGCACGAACCCCAAAACGATCGTGGACGCCGGGCCGATTATGGAAGTGTTGCGGGCGGCTTACTGACCCTGGGGCTACAGGTTTTCGACCCGAGGCGGTTCCACCGGGTCGGGCAGGTCGAACCCGAAGACCCGGGAGTAGAAGTACAGCTCGGCCTCGAGGGCGCGCTTGATGTTCTCGGCGCGGCGGAAGCCGTGCTGCTCGCCCTCGAAGGGGAGATAGGCGCAGGGGATACCCTTGGAGCGCACCGCTTCGTACATCATCTCGGCCTGGTTGGGTGGGACGATGCGGTCCTCCAGACCCTGGAAAAGTATGATCGGGCAGGACAATCCTTCGGTATAGGCGATGGGTGAGCGGCTACGATAGGTTTCCGCGCCCTGGGGATAGGGCGCGACCAACCGGTCCAGGTAACGCGACTCGAACTTATGGGTATCCTCAGCCAGGGCGGTGAGGTCCGAGACGCCGTAGTAGCTGGCGCCGGCGGCGAACACGTTGCGGAAAGTCAGCGCCGCGAGGGTCGTGTAGCCGCCGGCGCTGCCGCCCCGGATTGCCAGCCGATCCCCGTCGGCGAGATGCTGGTGCACGAGGTGCAGGGCGGCGTTGGCGCAATCGTCCACGTCCACGATGCCCCAGTTGCCGTTAAGCAACTGACGGTAGGCCCGACCGTATCCGACGCTGCCGCCGTAATCGACGTTGACAACGGCGAACCCGCGGGTGGTCCAATACTGGATGGACAGATCCAATGCCCCCGAAGCGGCTCCGGTCGGTCCGCCGTGGCTCAGAGTCAACAGCGGCGGTAGCGTCCCTTCGGGCGCGGCGTGCTCGGGATTGCGAGGAGCGTAGTACAAGGCGTATGCCGGCCGGCCGTCAGTGGACGGGAACTCGATGGTCTGGGCAGGTGAGATGTAGTTGGCTGGGACGTCGACGGCTGCCGACTGACGCACCGTATCCCAATCGCCGGTCCGGAGGTTGACCCGCATCAGGGACATGGGACGGCGGGAGTCGCCAGCGATCACGGCGGCGGTTATGCCGGAAACGGCCAGATCGCCCCGGCCCATCTCACCGGCCGGAACGTTAACCGGGAAGCTCACCCGCGTGTTCGGGTTCACAACGTTGAGAGACCAGGACCCGCGACGGTTGACGGCGCAAACGATATTGCCGTTCCCGGCGAAACCATAAGCGCGGGCGCCGAAAGTCCACTGGGGACGGCCGTATTCTGCGTCGTCGGGGAAGATGGGCTCCGGGCCGTTGCCGCCGAGGCGGTACAGGTTCCACCAGCCCGATTGATCGGCCACGAAATGCAGGACGCCGTCGGGAGACCATTCGGGTTGGCACACCGAGATTGTCTCACCGCCGGCGACCAGCGTGGCCTCGCCCAAAGCACCGTCGTCGAGCACGGGGGCGGTCCACAGATGCGTCCCGTCCCAGGGCATGTTGGGATGGTTCCAGGACATCCAAGCCAGGGTGGAGCCGTCAGGGCTCAACCGAGGTGACGAAACGAAATCCCAGCCGGCGAACAGGACGGTCTGCTCTCCGGAGCCGTCGGCGGGAACGGCCGCGATGGCGTTGATGACGTTGTCGGGGTCGGAATGATCTTCCCGCACGCAGATGAGCCGGTTGCGGGCGTGATCCAGCACGGCGTCGGCGTAGCGCAGCGGGGCGTCCGGTGTGATGAGTTCCGGCGCGCCTCCCGGGTCGATGCGATACATGCGCTGGTCGTCGAAGTTGGAAAACCAGACCGTGCCGGCGTCAGCAATCCAGGCGGCGCCGCCGTATTCGTGGACGCGGGTGCGCGCGTTGAACGGCGCGGGGTTGACGTCGGAGACCGACCCGTCGGGACCCATGCGGACGATGACGTAACGTCCGCCCTCGGACGGGCGGGATTCCGTCCAGAGGATGGCGTCGCCGTCGATGGACACGCTGCTGATGCCGATGGACTCGGCGACGATGGCGTCGGCGGTGATGGGCGAGCGCCAGGAACCGTACGGAGCGATGGTTGGGTTGGCGGTGGTCACGAGGGAAACTCCAATGGCGAAGGGGAACGCCCCCTCACCCCAGCCCTCTCCCACCAGGGGAGAGGGAGTTTTTTCAGACGCTTTACTCGGCTACCGCCGGCATGACCTCGGCGGCCACGGTTTCCATGGCGGGGAACACCACGGCGGGGTCGCCGGAGTAGGGTGATACCACGATGCGAGAGACACCGATGTCGGCGAAAGCCTGGGCGTTGGCGCGCATCTCGGCGGGCTCCGTGCCGAGGGCGAAACGCCCAGGCCGGCCTCCCTGAAGCGGGACGCTGACTGACACGGGGATGGATGCCGGATCGCGATCAGCGCGTTCGGCCCGCTCGTGCAGGTAACGGATGCCCTGGGCGAGATCCTCCGGCGGCATGGCCGTGGGATGCCATCCGTCGCCGTGGCGGGCCGCGCGACGGATGGCGGCGCGGGATGTACCGCCGATGATCAGCGGAATGCCTTCGGGGCGAACCGGGCGCGGCGAGAAGGCCATGTCCGCGAACTGGAAGAACCGGCCTTCGTGGCGCGGCTCGTCATCGCACCACAGGGTCTTCATAATCGCAATGGATTCGTCGGTGTAGGGCCCGCGCTCTGCGAACGGCACACCCATGGCTTCGATCTCGGTGTCGATCACGCCCACGCCGACGCCCAGGGCGACGCGGCCGCCGGACAATTGATCCAGGGTGGCCGCCTGCTTCGCCAACCGCATGGGATTGTGGTAGGGCAGGACCAGCACGCTGGTGCCCAGGATGACCCGTTGGGTCTGGGCGGCGGCGAAGGTCAGGATGGTCAGCGGGTCGTAATACGGACGGTTGCCCAGACGCTCGTACACGTAGCTGACGTTGAACACGTGGTCACTGGCCCAGACCGAGTCGAACCCGAGCTCCTCGGCGCGGGCCGCCACGCTCACCACGTCCTGGACGTTGGTGAGACCCTGGTTGTTGGAGAGGGAAAAACCGATGTTCATGGCCGGCCTCGCAAATGGCGTGGGGGTCAGTCTTCAAAGAAACGGCGGGGGTTATCGATCATCATGGCCTGCACGTCGGCGTCGGTGGCGCCTAACTCGATGAGGCGGGGCAGGACGTTGCGGGTGATAAAGAGGTAACCGTCCGGGTTGAATTCTTCGCGCTCGCGGCGGAGTTCCTCGGAGGGCTGGACCACGGGGGTGGAATGGTCGTGGGACAGCATCAGTCGATGGGCCCAGCCGGCGTCGATGAGTTGCTTCACGACCTCGGTGCGCGTCTCCCACCTGGGAGTTTCCGGTGTGCGGCCGCCGGGATAACGGTCGAGACCGAGCCATACGCCCTCTTCCAGAAGGCCGATAAGGTAGCCGACGTCGGTGTCGTCGTTGCTGTGGCCGATGTAGACCCGGTTGAGGTCCACGCCCTCCTCCTTGAGAATGCGAACCTGCTCCTCGCCGACGCGGTCGGGGGACCAGGTGTGGGTGCTGATGCGGGTGCCGGTGGCGTTGCAGGCGCGGGCGGCGGCGCGCAGGACGATCTCCTCGTTTTCGGTGATCCCGCCCCGGTCGCTGGCCACCTTGATGATGCCGGCCCTGACGCCGCTGTCCTCGATGCCCTCCTCAATCTCCTTGATGAACAGGGCGGCGACGCGGTCGACGGGCGCGCCCCAGAAGATACGGGGCACGGCCAGGTGATTCCCGGTGCAGGGTATGGCGTGGACACCGGAACGGCGGCTGACCTCCTGCATCATGGCCACGTCGCGGCCGAGGTCGAAGGTGGTGACGTCGATGATGGTGCGAACCCCGCCCTGGTAGGCTTCGGCAAGGGCCGCGGTGGCCGCGTCGGCGATGGCCTGGCGGTCCTGGAAGCCGGGGTAGGTGGCGGCGGCGCCGGCCGCGCCCAGGGTGATGTGCTCGTGGCTGAGGGTGAAACCCATCTCGGAGGAGTCGATGGGACCGAGGACGGTGTTGACCTGCGACATTGCGGTTCCCTCCGGCGAAAGACGAGTCCTTACAGGGATGGACAGGATAAACAGGATAATTTCATTCAGACCAGATGGATTATTTCTACATTGCCCCAATGCTGCTGCAAGTGCTCGGCGATGAGCCGGCGGTGGCACCTTTCGGGCCGGTCCTCGCTGCACAGCAGGCAACTGTCGGCGATTATATCCTGCGGGATGGCGGCCCGGATGAGCCGGCGTTCGATTATGGAGTGGAATTGCGGCACGTATTCATCCCACGTTATGTCGCGTTTCCGGTAGCCGTCCAGCAGCGCGTCGGTGGGAGACAGGCGGGGCAGGTGCACGTAGTCCATGCCGCAGAGTTCGCGCAGGAACCACGGCAGGTCGCTCTTTTTCGAGAACCCGGCCAACCCAGAGGTGTTGCGCAGACGCACGTCGACAACCCGTTTGGCACCAGACTCGCGGAGCAAGCCGAAGAATTCGGCCGCGGATTTGCGGGTGAAACCGATGGTGTAGAGCTTCACGGAGCGGACTCCCATCCGTCAATCACAGGAGGCAGGTTGGTCTCAACATAGGCGAATTTGCGGGCTTGCCGGTCAAGGGCTTCGGCGATGACATCGGCTCGGGTGCGGAACATGTCGCCGTGCGGGGGCAGCTTGTGCAGGTCGAGCAGACGGCTCATGGCGTCATCGTGGTCCTCCA
Source organism: Chloroflexota bacterium (assembly GCA_028873965.1). Taxonomy (GTDB): domain Bacteria; phylum Chloroflexota; class Dehalococcoidia; order Lucifugimonadales; family UBA3495; genus Bin87. The sequence continues at coordinate 61,960 of JAPPMU010000041.1, read as the reverse complement.
GGGAACCATCGCCCTGAATGTGGGCGACATCGACGCCACGTTCAGCCAAGGCTCGCGCCACCAGCAAGGTGCGGTGGCATTCCAGCGGTTCCTTTTCGGTGCACAGGAGAGCGACGCGGTTTTCATCCGCCACCCGGGTAACTCGGCGCAATGCGTCGTCGAATGAATCGATTGCTGCGACCCGATCATATCGAACGCGGCCATCCGCGTCGTAGCACGAACGATCAGCGGGGCGGCCGCCCAGCTCGCCGCCTAGGTACGCGTAACCGATGCCAATATCGTCGAGCATCCGCTGGATACCCTCATGATTGAACTGGGACGCGTAGCGGCTGTATGGTGCGGACCGGACGTCTATGATCTCGTCGACGCCGTGTCGGACCAGCAAATTGATGAATGCCTCCGGCGGGTGGTTGGAGTGTCCGACGGTGAGCACCATTGGCTTAGTCTGGTTCAAACGGAGGTCCTCCGTCAGGGCCTGATGATGGCGGCGATGAGCTTGTACGCGTGGCCTTCGAAGGGCTCACCGAGACTGACTGTGAGGTAGCGCTCGCCCACCGGGTATTCCGCGTAGGGGAGGTTGATCGATCCGTTCTCGCTGACCGGGTCGGTGATGCGAAAGCAGTAGGTTTCGTTGCAGTGGGTGAAACGACCCCGGAGGATGGAGAAATTGGCGCTGGGGCGGGACGGCTCCGAGACTATGACGGTCAGATCTTCCACTCTTATCAGCCGCAGTGAGGTGTCGTGTCCGGCGGCGACGTCTACCGGCACCTGGTCGTTTTTACCGCCGCGGGAGGTGAATCCGTTGGTCCACAAAGGGGTTTCCGGGTCAGCCAAACTCGGAAGGTCATCCCAGGACAATCGGCCCACCTTGCGCCATTGGCGGGAGGGGTCCAGCAGCCAATTTTCCTGTTGGTAGTCCTTGGGTTTGGCGCTGAGGAGAGGCACTTCGATTATGTCCAGCAGTTCCGGGTCGTTGCCGTCGGCGTAGCATCTTTCCCGTTCCGAGATAGATTCGATTTCGCGGTTGCTGACCGGACGGATCCAGTTGCCCGGGTGGCCGTCCTCCGAAATTTCCTTGCCGGCAACGCAGCGGCCCGCCATTTTACGGGAATTGGCGAGGCAGACGATACGCTTCACTGTCAGCGTGGCCACGGCGACTCCGGGTCAATCGAGCAACTGCGACGCCGCCTGCAGATAGGCGATGGCGGCGGAGGTGTTGAGGTGGTCGTCGGCGTCGCGGAGGCGGCCCTCGGCGTCGATGCTGACGCCGGACCATTCGGGCAGCAGGGGCGACAGGAGTTCGGAGATGTTGCCGGAGTGGAGGCCGCCGGCGACCACCAGTCCCAGCTCCGGGGCGGCGGCGCGAAGGGCTTCCAGGTAGTCGGCGGAGCGGGCGGCATCGAGCGACAGCCCGAGACCTTCGGAGGCGTCAACCAGCACGTCGGTTACCAGGCCGGAATAGGTGGCGCAGCGCCGGGCCAGTTCGTCGGGCCGGTGGTTGACCGATTCCATCGCCTCGCGTCCGGCCTGGAACACGATGCGGGAGGGACGGCAGCACTCGCGGTAAGCCGCGAGGGCGTCAAGGTCAGGCCACGGAGCGCCGCGGGTGGCGTTGATCTGGACCCCGTGGCAATGCGGGCCTCCGACCTCGGTGGCACGGGCCAGAGCGTCCGCCAGGTTCGCGCCCGGGGGCGGGCGGTAGTGGACGAGGTTCAGACAGCGGGGGTCGTCGGAGAAAATGCCGGCTATGGCATCCGGCGCCGGGCAGCGGTTTGGGGCGTCGCTGGGCTCGCCGGACAGCAGGGCATTGCTGAGCAGGGCGCCGCACATCAACTGGCGGTTGGGATTGGCCGGAAGGGCCGCGAGGACCGCGTCGACCTCGCTGCGCGAGCAGAAGCCGGTGATGCCGATGTAAGGAGTCATCGGCCGAGTACCACGCTGTTCGATCGGAGTACCTGGATTCCTGCTTTCGCAGGAATGACGGGATGACACGCAGGAATGACGGGATGACACGCAGGAATGACGGGATGACACGCGGGAATGACGGGATGACACGCGGGAATGACGGAATCGCCCGTGGTGGACACCACGTCAGGCGAGGGGATGGCCGGGCTGTTCATAGGGTGCGCGAGGGAGTTCATGCGGTTGTTAGGCGGACAGGCCAAGTTGCTCTGATGCCATCTGGCGGAGCAGGTATTTTTGGACCTTGCCGCTGGAGGTCATCGGATAGTCGTCCATGATGACCAGATGGCGCGGTATCTTGAAGCTGGCCATCTTCCCGCGACAGAAACCGTCCAGGTCGGCGTCGGTGATGGCTTGGCCCGGCTCGACGACCACGCAGGCGCAGGCGACCTCAGTCAGGCGGGCGTCGGGGACGCCGATGACCTGCACCTTGTTGACCGCCGGGTGCTCCAACAGGAAGGCTTCGACCTCGGTGGGATCGACGTTTTCGCCCCCGACCTTGAGCATGTCCTTGTAGCGGCCCATGAAGCGGATGCTGCCGTCGTCGCGCATGGTAGCCACGTCGCCGGTGTGGAACCAACCCTGGTCGTCGATGGCTTCGGCGGTGGCCTCGGGGCGCTTGTAGTAGCCCTGCATGAGAGCGTAGCCGCGCACCAGCAGCTCGCCGACAGTCGACGGGGGCAGAGTGTCGCCGCTTTCGGGGTCGATGACCTTGAACTCGTAGCCGGGCAGCGGGTGGCCGCTTTCAACACAACGGTCGTCCTCGGGAGCGTCCAGGAAAGTTCGGGTGGCGCCCACGCCGACCTCGGTCATTCCCCAGGCCGAGAGCGACGGGCCGAGCTTCTGCTGGGTGAGGCGCGCGGTGGGTTCGCTAGAGGCCATTCCGACGGCGAGCAGCATGGTGCGGAGGCTGCCCCGGTCGATCCGGTCGACGTCCGGGTGGTGGGTCAGGTCGAAGAAGTGGGTGTCGAACCCGTTCATCACCGTGGCCCGCTCGGATTCCAGGAGATCCAGCACCTCGCCGGCATCGAACATGGTGGTGAGCACGATGCGGGCACCGGTGATCCACGACATCAGCGGCCCCTCGTAGAGCCCGAAGCAGTGGAACAGGGGGAGGTACATGAGGATGACGTCGCGGGAGGACATGGCCATGCGGTTGGCGGCGTCGGTGATGGTGCGGATGGGGTTGTGGCAGTGCATCACGCCCTTGGGGAACCCGGTGGTTCCGGACGTGTACATGAGCAGGAACGTGTCGTCGGGGCTAACGGCGGATTCGCGGTGGGTGAGCTCGGAGGCGGGCACTTCGTCGGCGCCGGCCAGCATGGCATCCCAGTCGATGGCGCCGGCAGGGTGGGTTTCGCCCAACACGATGACGTTGCGGAGGGCAGGGAAGACGGCCGGGCGCAGGTCCGAGGCGTCGCCGGAATCGACCTCCGGGGCGACCTCGCGCAGCATGTCCAGGAAGTCCACCGGGCCGGAACGGTCCATGAGGATCAGGGCGGTTGAGTCGGAATGGTTGACCAGGTACTCCATGTCGGTGGTGCGGAACCGGGTGTTGATGGGCACCAGCACGGCTCCAATCTTGGCCACGGCGCCGAACAGGAAGAGCCATTCCGCGCGGTTGGGCATCCATATCGAAACCTTGTCGCCGGGCTGGACGCCGAGGTTGATCAGGGCGCGAGCCACGCGATCAACTTCGCCGCGAAACTCGTCGAAGGTCCACCGTCGGCCCTCGTACATGAGGGCCTCGCGCCCGCCGAAACGGCCGGCGGCCTGGTTGAGCAAGTCTCCAATCGTTTGCTTGGGAAACCAGTCGGACATGAGCGGTGGCCTCCGGTATTGGCATGGATGGACAGGATAAGCAGGATGATCCCAATGTCACCGTATCGGGATTATCGCTGTTCCTGCAAGCAACGGAAATCTATCAGGCCACTGCGTGAATTGCTGATTGATCCGGCCGACGTATAGCACGTCGCGTTAGACGTTGGCCCAATCGGTGGATATTGGGGGCGGGTGAGCATCCCACGGATCTGCTCGGTCAGTTCCTTGCGGTGGGTGAGCTAGACGGCCTTGCGTCCGTCTTGCAGCCGGTGGGCAGTTGGAGCATCTTGTAATCGTCTCTACTTGCCGCCCGGTCGTTCACTGATGAGGCCCATCGTCTCGAGTGATTGCCAAGCGTACTCTTCAATCCCCTGATCCGGAAAGTCCACGTGGATGTTCAGTATGTGCTTGATGCGGCGATACAGCTCGTCCGCCTGCTCCGGTGTCGGGGATGCCGGGTCGGGAAACCGATAGTGGTAGCCATGACGGCCTCTGTTGCTATAGTAACGGTACAGCCCCTCCATCCATTGGCGCAGATGGCCTTCGGTGTACGCCCAGATAACCCGTGAGGCGTCAGTCATGCCTTCCTCGCTATCGTGCCAGGCGCTGGATTCCCGCGAAAGCGGGAATAACGGGATGAGCCGGGAATGACGGGCCGAAAGCCAATCCCGTTTATCCTGTTCATCGATGTGAATTAAGCCGCTCCCAGCGTCAGAGCCTTCAGCTCCGGCGTCACCTCCGCAGCGAAGAGGCGCATGCTCGCTTCGGCGACATCGTAGGGCATGGCGGCGTAGCTGAAAGCGCCCACGTAGGTGTCGTGCCCGGTGCGGTCGCGGATCTGCAGGATCTTATCGTAGCACTGTTCGGGCGTGCCCCAGACCTGCAAGTTGACGAAGAAATCCACGACCTCATCGTCGCCATAGTCGAACATCTTCTCGGCGACCTTGCCGTAGTACTCGTAACCCTTGATGTCTTTGTGGTGGTCGGCCTTGAACTGGTAGTGGTCCATGACCGTGTGCCAGTAGCCGCCGATGTAGCGGCGGGCCATGTCGCGGGCGTAATCGGCGTCTTCGTGGCAGAAGGTCCAGCAGGCGACGACGGGCGGCGGGGGCCCTGTGGAATTGGTTCCGTGGCTCTCGTACCAGGCGTTGCGGTAGTTGGTGAGGTCGCGCTCGACCTCGTCCCAGGGCTTTTGCGGGATGACCAGCATGCCCACGCCCAGTTGGGCCATGATGCGGCTGCTCTCTGGTGAGATGGCGGCGGCGTAGGTGCGATCCTTGAAGCTGCGGAACGGGTTGGGCCGGATCTCACGGCGGGGTTGCTTGATGTACTCGCCGTCGAACTCGCAGAACCCGCTTTCTAGGCCGGCCAGCAGGCACTCGGCCGATTCGATGAACCGCGTGCGGGACTCGTTCATGTCCACGCGGAAGCCGTCGTACTCGACCTTGGCCAGGCCACGGCCCACGCCCAGGATGAATCGGCCATCGCTGAGGTTGTCCAGCATGGAGACCTGTTCGGCGACGCGCATGGGGTCGTGCCAGGGCAGGACGCAGACCATGCTGCCCAGCTGCATGCCTGTGGTCCGGCCAGCCATGTAAGTCAGGAACTGGAGCACGTCGGGGCACATGGTGTAGTCGGTGAAGTGGTGCTCCACGCCCCAGATGGACTGGAAGCCCAATGGCTCGGCCAGATCGGCGAGCCGCAGCTCCTCACGATACACATCGTAATCGGAGGAGAACTTGCCCGGGTTCTGGAAAATGGTGGCGGCGCCTACGTGCATGGTGGCCTCTTTCAACTGTCGTTGCCTTCGTTCTCCGCTTCTTGATCAGCGAGGAGCGCACTGGGATCCATACCCAGTTCCTCCATCCTGGCCAGGATCTCGGCGCGTCCCTCTTTGCGCCCCTCCCGGCGTCCTTGTTCCAGCAATCGCTGTTTCTGTGGCTCCAGGAGATGTCGGTTCAGAAATTCTGCCAGTACCATGATGCCCCCTGCCAATTCGCCGGCGACCTTGAACAGCGCTGTCCACACGCCGTAGGCAATACCGAGGCTGATCAGCCCGATCATCGCCGTTGTGCGCCGGTCCGGATTGTCAGATATGCTGAAACTATACCAAAATATCGCGGCGTAGATGGCCGCTGCGACAATGGTTTTCAGCAGGTTGATTGCGAGGCGCTTCACAAAGCAGCCCGCACCCGTTCCGGCGCGCAGGCGTGCATGACGGCTTGGGTGGAGGCAATTTCGGGGCGGGCGGAGATGACGCGAACCAGGGCGACGTCCAGGCCCTCGGCCAGCTTAGCGAAAGCCGCGGCGGCACCGTCGGGCTTGCCGTAATAGCCGACGGCCAGCAGGGCATCCGAGGGGTAGGCGTCGGCGACCTCGTCCATGTCGCCGCCGCGCGAGCGGATGGCGTCGGCGCCGGCCAGTTCTTCGGTGTAGCCCATGCGCTCGAAGTGGGCGCGGTAACCGAACTGGCGCTCCCGCTCCGTGGGAACTGCCGCGCCGAGCGGGTAGCCCAGGCAGTTCTTGGCGAAGGCGCGGCGGGCGACGTCCTCGTCCTCGTCGACGCAGATACGAATGTACTCGACGACCTTGCACTCCGATGGGTCACGGCCGACGCGCTCCGCGCCCTCGGCGATGCGCTCGCGGCTCCAGGCGATTTGCGCGGGGGTGCACCAGTTCAGGCACACGCCGTCGGCGATCTCTCCGGCCAGCCGCAGCATCTCGGGGCCCAGCGTGCCCAGGTAGATGGGCGTGTTCGGCGCCGGGCGGATGGCGAGACGGATGTTGTTGTAGTTGATGTGCTCGCCCTGGTAGGAGACACGCTCGCCGCGGACCAGGCCGCGCACGGTGGTCAGATAATCGCGCATGAGGTTCAGAGCGGAAACCCGGGGGAAACCGAGATCTCGGCGGTTGGCGGGCCGGTAGGCGCTGCCCGCGCCGATACCCATGATGAACTTGCCGCCGGTCTGCTGGCTCACGGTGCCGCCGGACATGGCGAAACCTACCGGGGTGCGGTACATGACCGGCGAGACGCCGATCCCGGTGGTCAGGCCGCCCTCAACGACGTCGCAACTGGCCTGCCAACGGCGAGCGCACACCTGGAAAGAATCGGTGCCGATGTTCTCGGGCGTCCAGATGCTCTCGTAGCCCAACTCCGCCGCCTCGCGGGCCAAGTTGGCCTGGTCGTCCCAATTCATTCCCAGAGTGTGGTCCAGTCCGACGCCGATTTCCATTCCGTTGCCTCCAGCGATGCTGCGTTTCAGATGCGAAATTTTACCACGCGGACGTTGCAAGTTCGGGTTCATAGCGAGCTGTGGTCGTCGCGAGTGGGTGCTGATGCGGAAGGGCAGATGGCCCGGTGCTATAATCGGCGCCGGTTTGCGAGGGAGCTAGCAACTTGGCCACATTCCTGGGCGCCCGTGCCAGCGAGACCTTCGGCTCGTTCCGGCGGCGCGACTTTTCGCTGGTCTGGGTGTCCGCCAACATCGCCATGGCCGGCCGGCAGATGGAGATCATCGCAGTGCTCTGGCTGGTGCTGGAGTTGACGGGCGACGCCCTGCTCGTAGGGCTGGCCGGCGGATCGGCCCTCGGCTTGGCGTTCCTGTCCGTCTTCGCCGGCGCGGTGGTGGACCGGATGCCGCGCCGGCTGCTCATGGCGGCGGGTCATTTCATCGCGGCGGCGCTGGCGTTCCTGTTGATGGCGCTCCTGCTGCTGGACGCGCTCAAAGTCTGGATGATCTTTGTAATCATCCTTGGGGGCGGCGCGTTTCGCACCGTTGAACTTCCGGTGACCAACGCCCTGCTGATCGACACGGTGCCACGCGAGCGGCTCACCAATGCAGTGGCCATGCTGGGTTTCGGCCAAAACCTCACACAGTTCGTGGGGCCGATAGTCGGCGGTTTCCTCTACACCCCGCTCACTCCGGCGGGGTTATTCGGATTCATCGGCGTCATGTATCTCATTGGCGGCGGGTTGGCGCTGGCGGTGCGAACGCGCAACGCGACCGCGGGCAGCACGACGCCTCGCCAGATCATCATCGGTGTGGCCGAGGGCTTGCGTCACGTCTGGCAGCGTAAGGAACTGTTCATGGCCCTGCTGATCGCGGCGATGTACAACGTGACCGGCTTTCCTTTCACCACGGCGCTGATGCCGATCTTTGCCAAGGAAACGCTGCAGGGCGGGCCGGAGGTTTTGGGTCTGCTCAACGGAGCCATGGGCGCGGGCGCGGTGATCGGCGCGCTGGTGGTGGCCGGCATCGGCAACCTGCGGCGGCAGGGATGGTGGCTGGTGTGGGCGGTGAACGGCGGCTGGCACGGGTCGATGATCCTGTTCGCCGTAGCCGTGCTGACGCTGCCGGGGCTGCTGCCCTTCGGGGCCGTGCTGGTGGTGGCCCTGGCAATAAAGGTCCTTACCGGCATCGGACGCTCGGTGTCGCTGGTGCTGGTGATGACGGTGCTGATGGGCAACTCGGATCCCGAGTTCCGCGGGCGCATGGGCGGGATGCGCGTGCTGGCGATCCAGGCGCACTTCCCGGCCAGCGCGTTGAACGGGTGGATGGTTACGCAGATCGGCGCGCCGTTGACCGCGCTTTACCTGGGCATCGCCGGCTCAGTGGCGGTGTTTCTGTGCCTGTTTTCGCGGCGGTTGCGAGAGGCGTGAAGTTTTGCAGGGATGGACAGGATGATGGGATCAGAGTTCTTGCAACGTGCCGTCGGCTTTGGCTTGAGCGGCTTGATCAACCAGGGGGTCCAGCTTGCCGTCGTGGGAATCTTGCTCGATTTCCGCGTCCCAGCGTGTCCCATCCACCTCGTGAAACCAGCGGCTCAATTGAGCATAGTCGGCCTCGGGCAGTTCCAAAATGGCCTGCCGGATTTCCGCCACGGTTTTCATATTGGGGTCTCCTTGATGAGGAGGAGTATCAGCCGGTTCCGGCGGCTCTGCTGGGACCAATGCGCTTTCGAACATTATCGAGGTTATCCCGTGGACCAATCCTTCCGGCAAGGGCGTGTCACGTTGGGGTCTGAACGACATTTCACAGCTCCGTAGGAATCGTCAGAAGCAGGATTTGCGGGATTTTATGATTGGACAGGATTGGATGGCGGGCTGTGGGTTGCCGCACTCATATAGACCGCCCGGTTGGACGGATAGATTGCGCCGGGATTTGCTCGTAAGAAAACGCCGGTATGTCCATGCGGTCGCTGGCGTGTTCAATAGTTATGGCACACAGCCGGCCGGCGGCGTCCAGGTCCAAGAGCGTGTCCTCGTCCAAATCGCGGGTTTCGTCAACCTCGGCTTGATAGAGTTCGATGTACAGGGTGTCGGTATCGGAAAAGTATTTGACCTTCATATCCTGAACCTCCGGTTGGAAGTCACCGCGTAGACATCCTTATGCGATAACGCCGATTTTGCGCAGGTAATCCGACAAATTTTCCTGCGACCGTGACCCTTTGGCGTGGTTGCAGTGGGCGCAAAGGAGCTGGAGGTTTTCCAGGCGGTCTGTACCGCCGTCGACCATGGGGACGATGTGATCGATTTGCAGGTTGCGAAATTCAAAAGCGAAGCCGCACCCGCCGCACTTTCCTCTCTGCTGTCTGAAAAGGGTACGCCTGTCATGGAGGCGGGTCGGGTCTTCTTGCGTTTCTCGAATTTTGAATGCCATGTCACGCCTCCTGCTTGATGTCGTGCGGGCATCGCGCAATCCAACACAGCGGCGGATTTTGTGTCCAATAACCCATTTGCATGTGCCCCGGTACGAACGATGTACCACCGTCAGTGTTAACGCACAATCCGAAGATGCCCACATATTGCGCAGATGAATGTACCTCGTACGCTACCTGTTGCCAAATTGGTGCTGCCGATTCCCTGTAGGCGATATCTATGCTTTCTGAAGATTTTGCACCGTAGCCAACGATAAATATGTCTCAATGCGTAGGCAATCCATTCCAACTTTATGCGCCCAAACAGCATCAGCAGGAATGTGCAGAAGATCACCAGTGCCACCAGTTTGGCAATATCACTATCTGGCAAACTGTCAGATATGATTTGGATCGCGATTTTTGCTAGCTCGCCCATATCAGCTCAAGCACCCCCAAGGGTATGTTGTGTCCCTATGCCGCCATGCCCATCTCCCGCAGGCGGGCTACGAGGTATTCCTGCGGGCGGTCGCCTTTGACGCGGTTGCAGTGGGCGCAGAGCAGTTGCAGGTTTTCGACGTGATCCGTGCCGCCGGCCGACTGCGGGATGACGTGGTCGATCTCCAGGTGGCGGAACTCGAAGGCGGACTTGCAGCCGTTGCAGCGTCCTTCCTGCTGGCCGAAGAGGACGTGCTTGTTCTGACGGTAGGGTATGGGCGCGTCGATGTCGGTGCGCCGGGGGACGTCGGTGCGGGCGGTTACCAGGCGGTTGTGGAAGAGCTCGCCCATGGTCTGCTGGAGGCGCATGTTGACCAGCTCGACCGCCTTGGGCGAGATGTCGATGCCGATCCAGCGGCGGCCCAGGTTCTCGGCGGCGACGCAGGCGGTGGCGCAGCCGCAGAAGGGGTCCAGCACCACGTCGTCCTCGTTGGACGACGCCTTGATGATGCGCTCCAGCAGGGCCAGGGGTTTCTGCGTGGGGTAGCCGATGCGCTCTTTGGACTGCGCCTGCAATGGGCCGATGTCGTCCCATGAATCTTGCAGCGGAACGCCCGGCATCTCGTCGAGGTATCTCTTGTAGGCAGGAACCGCTCCAAGCCTTCGCTGGACTACCCTACCTGCGTCGACAAGTTCTTGCATCCGCTCCTGGCTGTAGCGCCAGTACCTGGTAACACCCATCAGCTCGTAATGTGGATTGCCTTTGCTAGCACCGCCTGGCGCAGTCAGATCGCCAAGCCGGTAGCGTCGGTTCGTCTCCGGCTCAACGAACCTGTAGAACTTCTCGATGTATTGGGGGTCATAGGGAGTGTAAACCGGATTCCAAGTCCATTGTTGCGACTTGGTGAAGTAAAGGATAACGTCGTGAACACGGCCGTGCTGCTTGCGACCTTGCCGGGTGTCACTATGGGCGTTAGTGCGGCGCCAAGTGATCTCGCTCCGGAATCGATTTTGGCCAAAGATGCTATCCATCAGCAGTTTGAGGTAGTGGCTGGCCGTCGGGTCGCAGTGCAGGTAGATGGAGCCGGTGTCCTTGAGGACGCGGCGCATTTCCAGCAGGCGGACGGCCATCATGCAGAGATAGGACTGCATCCCTTTGCCGTGGGTGAGGCCGGCGGTTTGCAGAACCTGGTACATGGCCGGCTGCTCGTCGGCGATGAGGCCCATCCAGGCCACGTCCAGGTCGGAGAGGGTCCAGGTGTCCTTGAAGGCGGCGCCGGCCGCCGCGCTGCCCACCGGGGCAGCGTAGTTGCGGTTGGAGTTGAAGGGCGGATCCAGGTAAATCAGGTCAACCGACGCGGAGTTCAGGCCGCGCAGGATGTCCAGGTTGTCCCCGGTCCAGATGGTGCGGTCGGCGAAGTTGGGGGCGGTCATGGCGCCAGGCGACTGCGGTTCTATTCCGCGAATACCAGCGGTTCAATCTTGTCCAGGAAACGCTCCACGTCGTTCAAGCTGCCGCCAACGTTCTCGGCGTTGTTCCAGTCCTCATAAAAATTCATATGGAGGTTGCCGGCCACATCGAATAGCCGCCGGATTTCGACGTCACCAGTTTCGCCGATGAGGTGGGAGATGGCATCGTACAGGGCGGCGTGACTTCGGTGCGGCCAACCGCGCTGCTCCGCGATTGCCTTGACTATCTGCGCGGCCGCGCCCCAGCCTTTTTCCGAGGCTTGGCGCACATCGCCGCGCGCCAACTCTCGACGACTTTGGGCCAACAGATGCCGGCTGGCAGCCTGATATTTTTGAAAAGTCATGATTGGACTCGCGGCAATCGGTGAATATAGACCAGCCAGATTATCATCGGGCATGGGTTGGATTTTATCACGGCAACGTCGTTGACCTGCCCGGTGGCGAACCCTACAATCCCTGCAACCGGAAGTTTGGATGTGAAGTCGTCGATAAAAGCGGAGGGAACATCATGACTACACCGACCATTCCCACCGAGGAGCAAGTGCTGGGCTGGTTCGATTCGCTGAGCAACTGGGGTCGCTGGGGCGACGACGACGAACTGGGCACGCTGAACCTGATCACCGACGCCAAGCGGAAGGAGGCGGCGAGCCTGGTGCGCGAGGGCGTCAGCGTTACCTGTTCGCGACTGCTGGTTCCGGAGATGGCGCCGGACGTGACCAGCATTCCGCCGCTGCACTACATGGTGTCCACCGGCGAGTCCGCGCCGTCGGAAGGAAGCGGAGGAGCCAGCGATTTTATCGGCGTGTCCTTCCACGGGCTGACGGTGACCCACCTGGACAGCCTGTGCCACCAGTTCTGGAACGGCAAGATGTACAACGGGAAGGACGCGGGCCTGGTCAACAACGCGAACAAAGCCGGCGCCGGGGCAATCGACAACGTGCGAAACGGCGTGGTGACACGCGGGGTGCTGCTGGACATCGCCGCCGTGAAGGGCAAAGACTGGCTGGACGCCGCCGAGCCGGTGTTCACCGCTGACCTGGAAGCGGCAGAAGAGGCCCAGGGAGTTCGGGTCACCGAAGGCGACGCGCTTTGCATCCGCCTGGGCTGGTACCAGCGGCGCCAGGAGGTCGGCCCGCCCACTGCGGCCGAAGGGCGGCCCGGACTGCACGCGGAGACGCTGCCCTGGCTGCGGGAGCGGGGCGTGTCCATCGCGGCGTGCGACGCTTCATGGGACGTTGCGCCCAGCGAATATCCCTACGTGGGCTTGCCCATCCACAAGGTGGGTATCGTCGGCATGGGACTGTGGTTGATCGACGCGGCGAACTTCGACGAGGTTGCGCCGGTGTGTCGCCGGTTGAACCGGTGGGACTTTATGTTCACCGTCGCGCCGCTGCGCTGGCACAACGCCACCGGATCGCCGGTGAACCCGCTGGCGACGTTCTGAAGTTATCGCGCTTCCGCACCGGAACCTTCGCGATGTTGAGCGAATACGACCAAGCGGACAACCGTCGCGTCTGGTCGGAGTGGCTCCGCCGTTCCGATTGGAACGTTGTACCCAAAGCTGGCGGCGGGACTCACGAAATCCGTGATGCCTGGGACGTGGGACTCGCTTTGGCGACGGAATACTGGCCGCTCCGCAACGAGGTGGCGGACGCGGCTGAGTACGAAGACGACATCGAGCCGGCGGTCATGATGACCTGCTATGGGTTACAGGATGGCGCTGGAAGCTTCAACTGTGACGATCTGCCTGAGAGGATACGTAGCCGCATTCTGTTCGCTGCCCAAGCGGCCAAAAGCGCATCGCGCGGCCAGGGCAGCATCGCCGCCTACCTGGCGCACAATACCATCGCGGCGCTGCCTGAGGAGGACGAGTGGCACCTGTTTGTGCTGGCGAATTGCCTGGACGACATGTGGCGGGACGATCCCTCTCCCTTGGCGGGGACGGTTTTCAGCCCGCCGGACATCGCCCGCCTGGTTGCCGATATTCTGGATGCCGCGCCGCCGTCCCTGGTGGTGCAGGAAGATTAGGTAGTTGCGTCCGGTCAATCTGATAAGATTGATGTACGGTGCGCGGTCAAATCTGGCCCCAGTTGCGCCGTGTTAGAGTAGCGACTATGAAAGTGAACGCCGGAAATATCACGGCTGCCGTGGCCGTCGTGATGATGCTAATCGCTGCTGCCACTGGCATTTACCAGTTGAGCAAACTGTCCAACCAAGTAGAGAACTTGTCTGTCCAGATAGAAGAGTTGCGCGAGGAAATGCACAGAGGCAACCAGCAACTCCTGTACTCTCTGGCCAACCACACGCACGACGCCGACGGCAATGCCGTGTTCACCATACCGCCCGGAATGGAACCCACCGGCGCCAACCCTGAACGACGGACGCCGACGCAGTGACGTCTGACACTGAATACGGCCCCGGTCTTCTCGCGCCCTACCGCGTCCTTGATCTTACCGACGGGCGCGGTCTGCTCTGCGGCAAGATGCTGGCCGACCTGGGCGCCGACGTGGTGCAGGTGGAGCCGCCGGGAGGCAGCCCGGCACGAAGGATAGGCCCGTTCTACAGGGACGAACCGGGGCCTGAGCGCAGCCTGTTCTGGTGGGCGTATTGCGCCAACAAGCGCGGCGTCACGCTGGACGTTGGCACTACGGACGGCTCCGTCCTATTCCGGCGGCTGGTTGGCCAGGCCGACTTTGTCATCGAGTCGGCCGACCCTGGCCACATGGCATCGCTGGGGTTGGGTTACGCGGAGTTGCATGAGTTGAACCCTCGACTGGTGCTGGTTTCGATCACGGCGTTCGGGCAGGATGGTCCGTATGCTGACTACGTGGCATCGGACATCGTGGGCATGGCGCTGGGCGGGTTCATGCACCTGACCGGGGACGGCGATCGACCGCCGTTGCGGGTCAGCATGCCCCAGTTCTACCAGCACGGCAGCGCGGCCGGCGCAGCCGGCGCCATGATCGCCCACACGCACCGGCAGCTTACCGGAGAAGGCCAGCACGTGGACGTGTCGTGCCAGCAGGCGGTGGCGCGGACCCTGGCGCACGCCCCGCAGTATTGGGACCTGGAGCAGACCATCCTGCGCAGGATGGGAGCGTACCGGGAATCGGCAGGTGGAACTTTCACTCGGATCAACTGGCCGTGCAAGGACGGCTACGTGAACTTCCAGCCCGGAGGCGGGACTGCCGGCGCGGCGCGCAGCGTCCGTTCCATGCTTGCCTGGATGACCGAGGAAGGCATGGGTAGTCCGGAATTGGACGCGGTCAACTGGGAGGAGCTGGGCTACGGCACAGCGCGGGCGGAGATCATGGAGCAGACGGTGGCCGCGGTGGCGCCCTTCTTCATGACCCACACCCGCAACGAGCTGGCCGACGGGGCGCTGGAACGGCGTATCCTGCTTTTTCCAGTGGCGACGCCCAGCGACATTCTCGCGCACCGCCAATTGGCCGCACGGGACTACTACGACCGGATCGAGCACGACGATATCGGAGAAACGGTCACCTATCCGGGCCATTTCGTGAAGGACCTTACAGACCCTTCCCGCGTGGGAGTGCGACGGCGAGCTCCAAGGGTCGGGGAGCACAACCGGGAAATTCTCGGTGTTGAACTGGGCCTTAACGAGCGGGACCTGGCGCGGTTGGCTGAGTTGCGGGTTCTCTGACAAAAACTGGCGTGGGAGGTATGACGTTAGAAATGTCGAGATCAAACAAAATGAAACCCACCAATTACATCTGGGAGGCTGTCATCAAGGAATATGGTAGGACGTTCGAAATGTCTCCTAAAGAGATGTCTCACCGTTTGGATGAAATCGACCAGAAATTGACTCCGACTAACGAAGAATATATTAGGGCTTCCGCTGATGGCGACGTAGAGGCCTTGCGCCAGTTTTTTTCTTTGGAGAGGGTCAAGCAACAACTCCAAAAGCAGATGTTGACGTACCGTGTAGTGCGAGATCTCGTATTGAACGTGTATGTCGAGAGGGTGTTGTGCCAAGCTGCTGCCGAGCTTGACAGTTCACCTCCATTTGGCTGGACTGAATTTGGATTCGGGCAACCTCGAAAAACATTCTCAGTATCACTCATGAAGTCTGCCTCTGGCAATGTTGAAGCAACGATTAATCCTTCGAACGAAGGGCTTCGGACATGGCACCCGGAGTCAACGCTTCCTTCCCTGCTGAGGCTTCTGGACGCAGATCGACGTTCTTTCGACACGGAAGACATCGACGATTTACCACGTAACCAACCCGGAGTGTATGTCTTCTGGGATGCTCAGGACGTATTTGGTATCAGTGCATCCTATGTTGGGCAGTCCGGTGATTTGTACACTCGGTTGATGCAGCACTATCGAAATCCTGAAAAAACTAACGGTGCCAAAGAGTTTTCGGTGTGCTTTACCCAAACGAAGCAAGAAGCTGAAAACCTTGAGAGACCGACCATCTATTACCTACAGCCCACGGAGAATATCCAACGGTAATGCCGAAAGTGAAATACCATTTCTGATGATGGATGACAGCCGCTCCTGAACACCATGAAAAAGATATAGTTCTTCCTGTGCTCAGCTCCGCCTTTCCTCGCTAAACCTCATTGATGGAGGGTTCTGTCTATGCCCAATTTGCCGTTGGCCGGGTTGAAGGTGCTGGACTTCTGTTGGGTTGCCGTCGGCCCGATGACCACGAAATACCTTTCGGAGTACGGCGCTACGGTGTTGAGGGTGGAGTCTGCCAAACGGCCGGAGACGCTGCGGCGTGCCGGGCCGTTCGCGGGAGGTGAGTCGGGGGTCAACCGTTCCGGATATTTCGCCAACTACAATGCCAACAAGTACGGCCTGTCCATCGACATGGGGCATCCCGACGCGCCGGGTCTGATCCTGCGCATCGCCGAATGGGCGGACGTGGTGACCGAGAACTTCACGCCGGGTACTCTGGAACGCTGGGGGCTGGGTTACGACGAACTGAGCCGGGTCAACCCGCGCATCGTGCTGTTCAGCGCGTCGATGCTGGGGCGCGGCGGCCCGATGCAGACCCAGCCCGGGTTCGGCGCGGTGCTGTCGTCGCTGGCCGGCTACACGAACATCATCGGCTGGCCGGACCGCGGGCCCGTGAACCCTTACGGCGCCTACACTGACTTCGTGTGCCCCAAGTTCGCGGTGTCCGCGATACTGGCCGCGGTGGACCGGCAGCGCGCCACCGGCCGGGGAACGCACCTGGACATGTCGCAGCTGGAAACCAGCCTGCACTTCGGCGGGCCGATGCTGCTGGACGCGGCGGTCAACGGCCGCGAACCGGAACTGGTGGGCAATCGTCACTACGCGGCGTCACCACACGGGGCGTATCCGTGCGCACCCGACGCCAACGGAGAAGCCGACCGGTGGATCGCCATCGCGGCGTTCGACGACGGGCAATGGGCGGCCCTACGGGACGAGATCGCGGCCGACGGGTTTGCGGATATCGCGTCAGGTGAATTCCGGACGTTCAGGGTACGCAAAGCACATGAGGACAAGCTGGACGGCATCATCGCCGACTGGACGGTGAACCACGACCGCCACGAGTTAATGCGCCGGCTGCAGGCGGTAGGCGTACCGGCCGGCGTGGTCAATGACACCCGCGACCTGTTCGAGGATCCGCAGTTGCGTCACCGGGAGCATTTCACCTGGCTGGACCACCCCGAGATGGGCCCCTACGCCACCGATTACACCGAAGTGCAGCTTTCGCTGACCCCCGGCCGGCTGGACCGCCCCGCGCCGTTGCTTGGACAGGATACGGAGTACGCACTGCGGAAGATCGTAGGGTTGAGCGAGGCGGAGTACCGGGAGTTGGCTGAGGCCGGGGCGCTGGAATGACCCTGACGTATTCTCAGGTCACCACTGCGGGCGGCAGTCCTTGATCCAACTGATTTTGCTGGCGGTGCACATCGCCGCGGGTTCGGCATCGTTGGCGAGCGCTGGGGTTGCGTTGGTCACCGCCAAGGGCGGGCGTTGGCATGTGCTGGCCGGCCGGGTTTATGCGGTCGGAATGACGGTGGTGTTCCTCACGGCGGTGCCGCTGGCCGTCCTGGGCGCCAGCACGTTCCTTTTTCTGATTGCGCTGTTCAGCTTCTACCTGGTTTTCGCGGGATGGCGGTTCGCGCGGAACCGGCAGAGGCGCGCCCATCCGGTGGATTGGATTGCCGTGTCCGCCATCGGTGTGACGGGCCTGGCGATGTGGGGGTATGCCGTAGTCATTGCCCTTGACGGCAGTTCACAGTGGATAACGCTGCTGCTCTTTGGCGGGATCGCAATCGCCTTGGGGCTGGCGGACGCGAGGTTTCACTGGAAACAGCCGGGCGGCGCGCGACGGGTGTCGCGGCATCTCACGAACATGATGGCCGGCACCATCGCCACGATCACGGCGGTGACCGTGGTGAACGTCGATATGGATCCGGTGTGGGTGCCCTGGATATTGCCTACGGTGGTGATTACGCCGCTGATTGTCTGGTGGAACGTGCGAGTTCTGCGACGCGCTCGTTCAAGTTGACATCCCAATCACCCGATGGCTAAATTGGTTGCCACCATAGTGAACCACACCCAGTTGCGAGGCAGTACCCATGCTGAAAGATCGAATCCACGACGAGTTGCTTTCGCCGGAAAACCTGCGGAACCCGTATTCGTACTACGCGATGCTGCGGGAAGAGGCGCCGGTTTACTGGAACGCCAAGTTCGACACCTGGGTGGTCACTTCCTACCAGGCCGTGGTGTGGGCGCTGCGGCACCCGGAGTACTTCTCGTCCGAGGTGTTCCTGCGGGATGAGAAGCCACCCAGCCCGCCGATTTCGGAAGAGGACTTCCCGAAGTACAAGTACAACCTGGACTACATGAACAACTGGTTCATCCGGCGGGACCGGCCGGACCACCTGCGGATGCGCCGCACCGTCCACCCGGTGTTCAACCCGAAGTACATCGACAACCGGTTCCGGGCGATGGTGCAGGGCATAATCCAGGATCTGCTGAAGGACTTCGACCCCGAGGGCGGGGAGATGGACGTGCTCAGAGACTTCGCCAACGCTATGCCGGTGCTGGTGATCGCCAACTGGCTGGGCATGCCGGCGGAGGACCGGGAGTTCATCCGGACGCTATCCCGGCAACTGCTGTCGCTGGACCAGGAGTCGCCGGACCGGCACACCCGGGTGCATGAGGCCATCACCACGCTGAATGATTACGTCAACCCGCTGGTGGAGACGCGCGTCAGCGAGCCCTCCGACGACCTGCTGTCGGTGCTGGCAATCGGCGAGCGGGAGGGCGAGTTGAGCCGCGAGGAAGTGCTGGGCAACACCCTGCTGCTGCTCATTGCCGGCCACCAGACCACCATCAACCTGGTGGGCAACGGAACCATGGCGCTGATGAAGAACCCCGAGCAGTGGAACATGCTCAAGGAGGACGACAGCCTGCTGGTGCGAGCGACGGAAGAGTTGCTGCGGTACGACTCGCCGGTGAAGCGCGCGCCGCGCATCGCGCTGGAGGACATCGAGCTGGGCGGCCAGAAGATCCGGGAAGGCGAAAAGGTGATGGCGATCATCAACTCCGCGAACCGGGACCCGATGGCCTTCGAGAATCCCGAGGACCTGGACATCACGCGCTACCCGAACCCGCACGTGGCTTTCGGCGGCGGCATCCACCACTGCCTGGGCGCCAACCTGGCGCGGCTGGAGGGTCAGGAGGCGTTTCGCGCGCTGACCCGCAAGTTCCCGCCTTTCAAGTTCGCCAGCGACCCCGACGAACTGGAATACCACAACCTGCTGAACATTCGCGGCGTGGTGAGCCTGCCGGCCGAGTGGTAACGGCCGCGCAATCGGCAACGCGAAAGGGGCGGGTTTTCACACTCGCCCCTTACTGCTACGTCACCAGCCGCCGAGCTACGGTTCGACCATGCCGTAGCCGACGTTCTTGACGGTGCGGAAATAGGTTTCGGGTCCACTCTCCAGCTTGTAGCGCAGGCGGCGGATATGGACGTCTACGGTGCGCGTGCCGCCGATGTTCTCGACGCCCCAGACGCTGGCCAGCAGCTGGTCGCGGGTAAAGACCTTGCCCACGTTGTCCATCAGGAACTGGAGGAGCTGGAACTCCAGCCAGGCCAGGTCCACCGGCCGACCGTTAGCCGTGACCTGGTAGGTGGCGGGGTTGAGCAATATGCCGCCGACGCGAATGGAGCCTGACGAAACCGAGGTGGCAGCATGCCGGTTGGCGAGGCGAAGGATCCGCTTGATCAGTTCGGCGGGGGAACAGGGCACGGCGACAAAGTCGTCAAGGTCATCGTACAGGTCGGGATCGTCCAACTCGTCGTCGGGAACGCAGCGCAGGACCGGGGGTCCGGCGTCGTCGTCGGGGTGAGCGGGAACGTCCGCGTCGGGAGACAGCAGCAGCACCGCGGGGGAGTCCGCGCCGTAGTTGGCATCTGCGTCATAGGAGGCTTCCGGGCCGATAAGCTCGATGGCGCCGGCGTCGGAAGCCGCTGCCAACGCGCCCTTGATCATGTCCCAACCCTGTCCCAACAAGAGGACGCGAGGAGCGGCGCCGCTGGTGGGTTGATAACCTGCATACGTGATCATCGCCGAACCTCGTCAGCAGCGCATGGATAGTTTGGCAGGGCGCCGCCGATGGCCTTATATTGCGGACAACGGATTAACGGGCAATTACGAACTGATTACGCTTTTGTTACATGCCCCGTAAGATCGATTTGGATTGCGGTTTGCCGTGGCGACGCGGCTGTCGACCTCGGGGTCGGCAGTCTATTCTGGAGAGCACCGTTGCAATTCCCTCCGCTGGTTGAAGGGCGATTCATCAAACGACTGAACCGGTTCGCGGCCCTGGTGGACGTGGAGCGCCGGGAATACCTGGCGCACGTGGCCAACTCGGGCAGAATGGGCGAGCTGCTGGTGCCGGGGTTTCGGGTCCTGCTGGCGCCGGCGCCGGAGGGAGCCAATCGCAAAACCAGCTTCGACCTGGCGCTGGTGGATACGGGGAGCGCTCTATCTTCCGCGGACGCCCGGTTGCCCAACAAGCTGGTCGCTGAGGCATTGATGCAGAAACGCCTGCCGCAGTTCGCCGACTATCCGGTGGTACGGGGCGAGCAGGTATTCGGCGAGAGCCGGCTGGACTTCCTGCTGGAGGGTTGCGCCGGCAAGTGTTATGTCGAGACCAAGTCGGTCACCCTGGTTGAAGCCGGCGTCGGCCTGTTTCCGGATGCACCGACCATCCGGGGGGTGAAACACCTGCGGAGCCTGATGGCGGCGCGAGACGTGGGTCACGACGCGGCAGTGGTGTTCGTGATCCAGCGCGCGGATGCCGAGGCATTTGCGCCCCACGACGTTGCGGACCCATTGCTAGGAGCCACCTTGAGAGAAGCGCGTGACGCCGGTGTGGCGGTCTGGGCTTATCGTTGCGACGTGACCGAGCGCAGCATAGAACTGGCCGACGCCGTGCCGGCCTTGCTGTGATTCACGGGTACGGCTTACCAACAGTACGGAAGGAACAGTGCATCGGTGGAACACTCGTTGATGGAGATATACCGTCGTTTGCTGGACGCCTACGGGCCGCAGGGTTGGTGGCCGGCCAGCAGCCGGTTCGAGATGATCGCCGGGGCGATTCTGACGCAGGCGGCGGCATGGCGCAACGTGGAGCAAGCGCTGGGCAATCTGCGTGCCGCCGGAGTAGATGATTGGCCGGCGGTGCACGCGCTGCCGCTCGATGATCTGGCTGGGCTGGTGCGGCCGTCGGGGTACTACAACGCCAAGGCGCGCAAACTGAAGGCCTTTGCTGCCCACGTTTGCGGATATTACGACGGGGAACTGGACCGCATGTTCGTGGCGGAAACGGGAGCGTTGCGCCGGGAGTTGTTGGGCATCCACGGCATTGGCCCGGAAACCGCCGACGACATCATGGTGTACGCGGCCGGCAGGGCGTCGTTCGTGATCGACGCCTACACCATCCGCATCATGCGGCGCGTCGGGCTGACGCCGCAAGGCCGCGACGATTATCACAGCTGGCAGGCAATGTTCCACGCCGGCATCCCGTCGGACGTGCAAGTGTACAATGAGTTTCACGCCCTGCTTGACCGGCACCACAAGGAAGTCTGCGCCAAGAACAACCCCCGATGCGGCGGGTGCTGCCTGCATGACATCTGCGAGACTGGGCAGGCATCAAACCGGAGGAACCAGCAATGAACCTGTCTCGTAACATCCATGCCGTCGTTTTCCCCAGCGACGGGTACTATGTGGCCAATTGTCTGGAGGTCGCCGTTGTGACCCAGGGGAGCACTCTGGACGAAACTCTCGACAACTTGCGCGAAGCGGTCAGTCTTCACTTGGAAGATGAAGACCTTGCCGAAATTGGGTTGGCCGATAACCCAATTTTATCTGTAGTGCTTGAGATGGAGCTAACCGATGCCGCGGCTTAGAAGACTGTCCGGCAGCGACGTCATCGCAATCATGGCTCGGTTCGGTTTCCGCAGACACTCTCAAAAAGGAAGCCATGTGAAGCTCAGAAGAACGCTCGATTCCGGTCAAAATCAGAACTTGTCAGTCCCGCTCCATCGCGAACTCGCCAGAGGAACCTTGCACTCAATTTTCAATCAGGCTGTACAATTCGTCCCAGAGCCAGACCTGCGGCCACATTTCTACATTGACTAGCCACTCTGGCGCTATCAGACCCAATCACAAACGGAACCGGAGGACACGAAATGCAGGTAGTCAGGCTCTACACTGGCGAGGACGGCGAATCGCATATCGAGGAAATGGAGTTGCCCTTCGAGCAGATGGGACACGCGCTGAGGACCGCTACCGAGGCGGCCACCGGCGTGCAGTTCAGTTGCCTGAGGCCCACCCAGTTGGTGGATTTTCACACCGCGCCGCGCCGGCAGTACGTGATCACATTGCAGGGACAGGTGGAGATCGGCCTGGGTGATGGGACGAAGCGGATATTCAACGTGGGCGACATCGAGCTCTGCGAGGACCTGACCGGCCGCGGTCATACCACCCGCAGCGTGGGCGACGTCGACCGGATCAGCGTGCAGATCCCGCTGGCGGATCAGACGCCCGGCGGCGGTCTCGGCGTGTAGCGATTCCCGAATCGTCAGAAGCAGGATTTTAAAGATTAGGAGGATTTACAGGATATTGCTATCATCCAGTGAATCCTTGAAATCCGGTAAATCCTGCTTCTGACCAGAACAGCCCTAAGGAGGCCCCATGCCCATAGCTCCGCTGGCCGGCGACCTGGAGATGTACTACGACGACGATAACTTTACCGATCCGTGGCGTGATCCGAGTACGGTCGAAACCATCGTGCTGCATCACGGCAACGCCAAGAGCGGCCGGCTGTGGTACGCCTGGCCACCGCTGCTGGCGCGGCAGTACCGTGTGATCCGTGTGGACATGCGAGGCTTCGGGCGTTCGACCGTGCCGGAGCCCGGGTACGACTGGTCACTGGAGGGTTTCTCCGGAGACCTGCGCAACCTGCTCGATTACCTTGAGCTGGACAGGGTGCACCTGATCGGGGAGACGATTGGCGGCACCATCGCCCTGCAGTTCGCCTACCAGTACCCGGAGCGGCTGCACACGGTGACCACGTGCACGTCGCCGTACAATTTCACGGGAGTGGACACCTACCAGAACTACTACCGGCTGGTGGCAGAGGAGGGCGTGGACGGTTGGGCGCGAGCCACCGGGGGCCGTCGGGTCAGCGCGGACGAGGCGCCGGAGCACCACGAGTGGTACATCCAGCAGATGGGACAAACCGCCCGCCACGTGGTGCTGGAAACCCTGGCCTACCTGGGTACCCAGAACCTGTCCGAAAAACTGCCGACTATCCAGACCCCGGCGCTGGCGATGGTTGGCGAACTGAGCGAGGGAGACATCCCCGACCGGGCGCAAGGGCAGGCGGAGATGATGCCGAACTGCCGGCTGGCCCGGGTCCCCGGCGCCGGCGGTTATGTCCAGCACTCGGCTCCGGAGAAGTGCGTGCTGGCCTGGCTGGAATTCGTGGGAACGGTGCACCAGCCGGGGTAGTTGTCTGAAGCAGGATTCACCGAATTTTAGGATTTACAGGATTCACGGTTCATCGGGATTGTAGTGACATGCGGCGTCGGCGTATCTAATCCTGCCAATCCCATAATCCTGAAAATCCTGCTTCTGACTAAAATCCTAGGGCGTGTCGTCAAATTGAGTTGTCAAGCGTCAAAGCGTTCCACTTCCGTCATTCCCGCGAAAGCGGGAATCCAAAATCACTCGCTGTTGCAGAATGATTTGGGTATGGAAACGCTTGGATTCCGGTTTTCGCCGGAATGGCGGGATAATTTGACGACACTCCCTAAAACAGGGACTTGGACTGACCGCCGTCGACGTTGATGCAGGCGCCGGTGATCAGGCCGGCACGGTCGGAGGCCAGGAACGCCACCGTTTCGCCGATGGGCTCGGGCCAGCCGAACTTGCCCATGGGCAGGTTGCGGTCGATGAACTCGGCTACGACTTCCGGCGTGTTGTTCTGTTGGAAGCGGTCCCAGGTGCTGCCCGGGAAATCGATGCTGCCGGGTGCGACACAGTTGACCAGGACGCCGGTTTGCGCCAACTGCAGGGCCAGGTGCTTTGAAAAGGCGATCATGCCGGCCTTCCCCGTCATGTAGTCAACCGAGCCGCCATGCTCGCGCCCGTAGATTGAGGAGATGTTGATCACTCGGCCCCAACCTTGCGCCTGCATGTGGGGTAGGGCCAACTTGGTCATGCGCACGGCCGAGATGAGGTTGACTTCCAGACCCTCAAGGAACTGCTCCATGGAGGTCTCGTCGAACAGAACTGAGCCGCGGCGGCCGCCCACGTTGTTCACCAGGATGTCGGGAGCGCCGAGGGCGGCGGTGGTCTCCTGGAGGAACCGCTCGGCATCTTCGGGGTCGGTGACGTCGGCCTGGCTGCCGTTGGCCTTCACGCCCAGGCCGGCGAGCTCGGACACGGTCTTTTCGACCGTTTCGCCATCGCGTCCGCAGATGGCCACGGCGCAGCCCTCGCGGCCGAGAGCCAGGGCGCACTGACGACCGAGACCGCGGCTGCCTCCGGTGATCATCGCAACCTTACCGTTCAGGGTCAAATCCATGGGATTGCCTCCCTTATTGTCGAATGAAATGGGAACGGGAGGATTATAACGGGTTGGCAGTTGCGACGGCGCGCGATTGAAGCGGCAGCCACGGGCGGGCTATCATGTACCTAACCAAGAGGAAAACAAGCCATGCCTCGACCACGACGCAACCGCAACGCCACTCTGCCCGGTATCGGAGGCAGGGAAGTTATCCGCGAGGAAGCGGTCAATACACTGCTTGCCCAACTGCTGCGAGAACGGGGCATCGCTGCCCGCGCCGAACGCCGCAATCGCAACGCAACTCCCGACGTCCGGGTCGAGTTGAAGGCCGGCGACACCGTGCTGCTGGAATGCAAGTGGGAGGATTCTGCCACACAGTTGGAAAGCCAGCTCGATGACCGGTTGCAAGAGTTTCCCGACGCATTAGGCGTTATCGGTATACTCTATCCCGAAGGTCTGAAGTACCTTGACGATACTCGTGAAGGACTTGCACACGCCGACGACATCGCTTGGTGGCTCCACGGTTCCAATGGCGAGTTGACCACAGAACGTCGTTCCCGACTGGGCTCTCTCGCCGATATTGCTGAGCACTTGCGGACGCTGCCTTTGGAACTGGAAGGCACTGACCGCGTAGTGGCTGCCGCCGCTATCATCGAGCACGCCGTAGAACAATCGGCGACAAAACTCGCCACCCATGCGCGAATCGCCCAACGCGTCGGGGATGTCATCGCCCAGACCGACCAGGAAAGCGACCGCGCCAAAGCCTTGCGTATCGGTTGCTTGGTGATATTTAACGCACTGGCCTTTCAAATGCGCCTCGCCGCCGCAAACGAAGATGTGCCCACCGTTAGGGAAACGTGGCGCGGCGGAATCTCCGGCCTTTGCCAGGCCTGGCGTTATATCTGCGACAACATTGGCTACCGCCCAGTTTTCGGCTTGGCCGCCGACGTTTTGCAAATCCTCATGGATGGCCCGGCTGACTTGCATGAGCCGGTCATTTTCCCCTTGCTCAAAGCTATTGATGACACTAGCCATCTGGAAGGACACGACTTGTCTGGCCGGCTGTTCCACACGCTTCTCACTGATGCCAAATTCACCGGCGCTTATTACACTTCCATTCCAGCGGCCACCCTGCTTACCCGACTGGTGTTCCACCACTGGCCGCCCGGCGTGGACTGGAGCGACCACGAGTTTCCCGCATCCCTCAACGTCGCTGATATCGCCTGCGGCACCGGCACCCTGCTGATGGCCGTGGCCGCGGAAGCCGAACGACGCCACACCGAAGCCGGCGGTCAAAACGCTCCGGCCCTGCACAAAGCTATGGTAGAACAGGCCCTCCACGGCTACGACGTGCAACTCTCCGCCGTGCATTTCGCCGCCACCAGTCTGGCCATGCTGAACCCTCGCATCCAGTTTGACCGAATAAACCTCAACGTTATGCGGCTGGGCGCTGACGGCGACGACGTATCCTTGGGTTCGCTGGATTTCTTGGGCGAGTCCCAGGCCGCCGTCCAGTACGCCCTGTCCCCGGCCGGCATGGACCCCGACGGCCGTCCGATACTCGATGCTGGCCGGGTCTATAGCGGCGGATCTGACGGAGACCAGCCGGACGAACTCGCCACCTTGCCAGAATTGGACTTGGCGATTATGAACCCGCCGTTCACCCGCTCGGTGGGTGGCAATTTGCTGTTCGGCAGCCTGCCTGCCGCCGACCGCCGTAAGTTGCAAAACGAACTTTCCCGCCGCCTCAAATCGCGGTCGGCGACGGCAACCGCGGGCCTGGGCGCGGCCTTCGTGGCGGCGGCGTCCCCCAAGCTGCGGCCCGGCGAGGGCCGCCTGGCGCTGGTGCTGCCCGCACCGTATGCACCGGACCATCATGGCAACAGACCCGCTCCCTGATCGAGCGGGATTTCAACTTGGACATGGTGATCGTTTCGCACGATCCTGCCCGCTGGAATTTCTCCGACAGTACCGATTTGTCTGAAGCGCTGCTGATTGCCACCCGGCGACCGTCGGGAAACGGCGGCGGTAGAGAACACCGCACTACTTTCGTCAGCTTGTGGCAAAACCCCGACGGCGTGCTGGACGCCCACCGCACTGCTCAGGCCATCGCAGACACTACGCCGGCCAACCTGGAAGCAGCCGGCGCCGCGATGGTGGAAGTTGATGGGCGGCACGTTGGCGAACTGATGTCTATCCCCGAATTCAAACTCCGCGGCGGCAAGTGGGCTGGCGTACAGTTCGCACGCGCGGACCTGACCCGCAGCGCACTACGCCTGCTGGATGATGGCGAGGTGTGGGTGCCCGGCGAGTCAGCGGTAGGCCAAGTTCCCCTATGCCCCTTGGATCAATTGGGTGCCGTCGGCCCAGACCGTCGGCGGCTGGTCGACGGGTTCGAGCGGACTGCGGTCCAAACCGCATATCCGATGGTGGAAGGGCACGATACCGAACAGCGCAAGACTTTACTGTGTGACCCTGACGCTTATCTGTCGCCTTTGGTCACGCCCAGGGGAGGGCAGCGCCCGGGATATGGCGAACATCTCTGGCAACAAGCCGGCCGGCTGCTTGTGGCCGAAAGGATTTGGTTAGAAACCAACAGAGTCATCGCGATGCGAACCGATACCAGGGTCCTGTCAAACGTGTGGTGGCCGGTCAGGGTTGATGAAGTTCTTTATGAGAAGGTGCTGGCCGTATGGCTGAACTCCAGCCCCGGCTTATTGACTCTATTGGCGCAGCGTACAAGCACCAGAGGGGGATGGGTCGGCATGAAAAAGGCTGACCTGGAACAGCTGCCGGTGCTGGATGTGCGCGCTATCTCCCCGGAGCAGTTGCAGGCCCTGTCGCGGTTGTTTGACGATGTTGCCGAGTACGAATTCGAGCGTCTGCCGGCGATGGCCGACTGCGCTGCCCGTCGCCGCCTGGATGACAGCCTAGCTGAGATTTTGGGATTGCCCGATTTGGACGGGTTGCGCCGGCTGCTGGCGTCGGAGCCGGTGGTGAGCAACCGGCGGTTGTAGGCGGGTGCGTTGGTAGGGGTTAGGCTGATAAAAGGCGGTTCAGGTCAACGGGCAGACCGGCCGCTTTCATCTCTTTGGCCAACTCCATCTGCCAGCCGCCGAAATCGTCCAGCGTGGTGTAGATAACGCCGTCGTAATCCGACGGCCTCTCAACATCGCCTTTCAGCAACACGCACACCCGCTTGCGGCCAAGTGCGCGGGTAAAATACCCTAGCTCAAAGACCACGTTTTGCCGCATACGTGGTCGCAGGTTGGCGCGGTCATAGGCCAACGCGCCGACGTCATCCGGTGTACCCAGAATCACCGCGAACCCCACTGTTTCGGCGTATTCCTCAAACTTCTCAATTATCGTGCGGCCCTGGCTGGCCTGCTCTTGTAATATCAGGGGATCCAGTCCCAGCCCTTCCAAGTACCTCGCCACCATTTGCTTGGCCGCTTCGTCTCGCCCGTGAACGACGAAAACCCGGTTTGTAGTAATCGGTTCGCCCACGTCGTGTTGTCCGGTTTCAGATTGGGTTTGAACATCGTCCTGCCAATACTCCTCAATTTCGTCAACCATCGATTCGAGGATAGTTCTGGCTCCCCGTAGGCCACGCTCATAAGCTTCTTGGACTTCGTGCTCGGAAGGGGTAGGATCAAGGATGGTTCTTGCTTGTCTATATCGGACTCCATTAAATCTTTCGATGTTCCGTGAGTTTTCACCAAAAGCAGACTCTATAGCTAGCGTCGTGCTTCGGCGCCATTTTGTGAATTCTGGGGAAAATCGGAGCATCGACATTAGTGTTGGTATCGCATCCAGTGCCCGCTGGATGCGTTCTATCGCCTGCGCTTTGGTCGGTTTCATCATCGTGTGGAATCTCCGTGGCTGAATATGCGGGTCGCGGCAATTCCAAAAATACGTTCTGATTGTATCATTGCACCCGTAGGGCACGCGCATAACCACTATCCTGCCCATTCATGTAAGATGACGGCCCCGGAGGTTCGCTATGACCACCACCGCCAATACCAATACCAATACCGGCTCCGGATCCAAGACCCCAAAATCGCCGGGTCAATTCCGCTTGCCCGACCCGCCGGAGCATCCCGACGATAAGATGACTAACTTCAAGCAGCTAGCTACCACCGGCCACGCCCATCATCTCGCTCGGCACCTGGGCAACCCGGAAACCACGCTGGTGGCCGGCGAACGTTACCTGGTGGTGCGACCCACCCGGAGCATGGCCGGCAGCCACTATCCCGACCTGCTGGTGGCCTTTGACGTGGACTCGGCGGCCTACGAGGCGAGCAACGGCTATATCATTGAGGAGCAGGGGAAGCCGCCGGACTTCGTGCTGGAGATAGCTTCGCCGCGCACCGGCCATATTGACGTGGGAGAAAAGCGAGAAGCTTACGCGGCGTTGAGAATCACGGAGTATTGGCGTTTTGACGAGACGGGGCAATATCACGGGGCCCGGCTGGCTGGCGACCGGTTGGAAAACGGTCAGTACGTGGCCATTGAGCTGAACGCGCCGGCGGAAAATGTATTGCAGGGATATAGCGCAGTTTTGAATCTTTACTTGCGCTGGGAGAGTGGCGTGTTGGGGTGGTACGACCCGAATACAGGGATGCACATCGCCACCTTCGATACGGAGCGAGAGGGCCGCCTACAGGAGCGGGCCGCCCGAATCCAGGCCGAGGCGCGGGTGCGTGAGTTAGAGGAGGAAATCCACAGACTTCGCAACGGCTGAGCACCGGATCCCCGCCAGCACGGAGAGCACCGCTTCC
The DNA here is from genome assembly GCA_028873965.1 of Chloroflexota bacterium. GTDB lineage: Bacteria > Chloroflexota > Dehalococcoidia > Lucifugimonadales > UBA3495 > Bin87. Next base: position 32,759 of record JAPPMU010000041.1, on the reverse strand, counting down.
CAGCCGTCTGACCCCACGGCCCCATGCTATAATGCGGCGCGATTCTTATTCGAGCGGAGCACTGATTGGATGATTAAGCGGTTTTCGGTTCTGTACGTGGGGCAGATCGACCTGGACAATGTGGGCGCGGACGGCACGCCGGCCGACCAGCGCCGTTACAGCAACGAGCAGTTGATCCAGGCGTACGATCACGCGGAAGCACTGGCCAAGCACATGGATGAGCGCGGGTTCTACTGCATGTGGATGGCGGAGCACCACTTCCAGCACGAGGGGTACGAGTGCATCCCCAACCTGATCCTCATGGGAGTGCACCTGGCGGGGCAGACCAAGAACCTCAAGTTCGGGCAGGCGTTCAACATCATTCCAATGTGGCATCCGCTGCGGGTGGCCGAGGACTTCGCCATGGCCGACATCCTCACGGGCGGGCGCATGATCTTCGGCGTGGGTCGCGGCTACCACGCGCGGGAAGTGGAGACTTTCGGCGCGCCGGTCATCGACAACGACGCCAACCGTGAGCTCTTCCTGGAACAGATGGAGGTCATCCTCAAGGCTTTCAACGAAGACTCGTGGAGCCATTCGGGAAAGTACTACACCATCCCGCCGCAGGTGCCCTATCGCGGGTACGACCTGAAAGAGATCACCATGGTGCCCCGGCCGGTGAGCCGGCCCGTGGAGATCTGGCAACCCATCGCCAGCGGACGGACGCTGAACTACATCGCCGAGCGTGGCATCAAGGCGATGGTGGCGCTGACCGGCGAGCGGTACGCGGAGCAGATGATCACCCAGTACCACGATGCGGCCACGGACGCCGGCCGCGATATTCCCCTGGGCGGCGACATGGCGCTGGGGTTCGGCTTCTACATCGCGGGCAGCCGGGAAGAGGCCATCGAAAAGGTCCGTCCCTTCCATGACGAGCGCTACAAGTGGTTCGCGCCCTTCGGGTTCGTCCGGTACACCGACGAGCAGGGCCGTCCGTGGGGCACGCCGGGCGCGCCGGCGCGGACGCCGCGCATCGAAGACGGCGTGGACCAGAAAGCCTGGTTCTGCGGCAACCCGGATGACTTCATCGGGTTCCTGCGGGAGATCGAGGACAAGTACCCCGGGCTGGAGGACATTGTGCTCCAGTGGCCGGAAGGCATGCCGTGGAGCGAGTTCCGCGACCAGCTGACCATTTTCGCCGACCAAGTGATGCCGGCCTTTGCCGGGCGCGAAGCCGCCCTGCCGGTGGGCGACGACTAGGGCCGGGGACAGCAGCGCTGGAGCGATTGCTTGGCGAACCCTGAGCACGTTGCTATCGCCAAGAGGCGAACCTTCGCCATAGCGCGCTGGCGGGCGCGCGAGTTTCAAAGCCGTCCGCGTCTGGACCTTGCGGGCGCGTACCTCAGCGGGATCAGGATGCCCGGCGTTGACCTGGGGTTCGACGATCTCACGGAGATCGATCTGACCAGAGCGGACCTGCGGCATGGCAACTTCGGCGGCGCCCGGCTGAGGGGGGCTTTCCTCACTCGTTGCAACCTCAACCGGGCGAACTTCGCGGAATGCCAGGCGGCAGAGGCGTCGTTCCTGCGTTCCGACCTCAGAGGCAGCAATTTCGACAGCGCGGATCTAAGGGGCGCGGACTTTTCCAACTGCGACATCGCGTTCGCCACCCTGGTGGGCGCGAACCTGGCCGGCGCGGACCTGACCGAAGCCGACCTGACCATGGCGGATTTGACCGACGCCAACCTGAGCGGGGCCAAGCTGAGCGCGGCATGCCTGGACGTTGCCAACCTGACGCGCTGCGACCTACGTCGAGCGACGCTGGTGCGCACACGGCTGGACCGAACGCTGCTGGAGGAAGTCGTCCTGGATATGACGCTGTTCGCCGACTGCGATCTGAGCGCGGCGCTGGGACTGGAAACGCTGCGCCACGACGGACCCAGCATCGTCGGCGCGGACACGCTGGCGCGCTCCAACGGCGGCATCCCCGAGTCATTCCTGCGGCCGGCCGGAGTGCCGCCTGAATTCATCGGAAGCCGGGACAGGCTCGGCGATCAGAAAATGCCACACCGGAGGGTCCTGTTGATCGGGTCGGTGGCGGACGACACCATCGTCAGATGGCTGGAAACGGAACTGAGGTCGATGGGCTTGCAGTGCTGGAGCCTGCTGGCGGACGACGAGGAAGCGGCGCACAGCACCTCGGTGATTCCGCCCATGAGCCGATTCCGGGACTTCGACCGAGTAGCCTTGCTCTGTTCCCGGGACGCTCTGGAAAGCGCCGCTTGCTGGAGGCTGTACCAGGAGATCATGCAACGGCAGGCGACCTCGGCGGCCCGGCGGTCCTACGTAGCGGCGCTGGCGATGGACGACTGCCTGGAGAACGAAGGCGACGAACTGTACCGGCAGCTGGGGGACGGACCCACTGCGCGCCTGCGTCCACGCAAAGACCGTTCGGGCGGCTATCGGCGCGACCTGCCGGGAGTGTTGGCCACGCTGACCGCGGAAATCAGGCCGCAACCGGACAAATGGGACGACGAACCACAAAGCGGCGAGGTCCAATCGGCAGAGACGGGTTAGGGGTGATTAGCCTCATTGGTAATATACAGCACTGTCGAGCAGTCTTCCTGCCACCTGCATTGATCCTGGCGCTTGCAGCCGCCTGCGGGGGCGCGCCGGAAGCGGCTGTCAGTGGCACATGCGGAGCGTTGGAAGACGTCAACAACCGAGCCGAGCTGATCAGCCGTCACGAAGCGGAGCAGTTGGCGACCGAACGGCTGGCAATATCTGCCCCAGGAGTTTCGGCGACAGAGATTGAGAGGGTGTGGGCAAGTTGCCTGACGACCCTGCGATCTTACGACGTGCACCTGCCGGGCGAGACGTCGTCCAGTCCGTTGCTGCCGCCCCCGGACACGCCTGTCTGGGTGGTAGAGGTGAAGGGAATCTCACGGCCGGCCGGGATCGCCACGCGCAGCAGGAACGCACCTTTCCGATTTGCGATTCAAGTGATAAACGCCAGAACAGCGGAAACGATTGCGGGATCCCGGCGTTGGAAACCAGTGCTGGAGCCGAGTCCGTGATAGAGCTGCAGGCCGATGAAGGTGACGCCGCGACTGGGTAACGCAGCGCGGGGTCAGTGCGGGTGCTGGGAGTAGTCCCACTCCGCCGGGACGTACTCGATACGGACGTCGCTGCTCAGCATCAGGCAGGCTTCGCCCCACTGGCTGGCTGAGGTGACATCCCAATCATCGTCGCTGTCGGCGGGCCGGAGGCGGATCCCATCCTCGCCGCCGTAGATCAGCATGATCACGCCCTCGCCGGAGTCCTCTGACAGCGCGGCCATGGCGGGGCAGGGCTCGCCATTCTCCCAGCCGACGACGTCGCACCATACGTCCTCGCCCATGGGGTCCGGCGCCAGGACGCGCACGATGGGCTGCGGGTCGGTCAACAGGTCGAAGACCCGGTTGAGGTCCATGGGGCTGTTGCCGTCGGCGACTACTTCAACTTCGTAGAGCATTGAGATGAACCTCCATCCTGGTTCACCGCTCGATGGTTTCCATCAGGACGGCTCCGTCCACACGGGCCAAGGTTCGATCAAAGGTGTAGAGAGGCGACGCCCCGGCGCGCTCGGCCGCGGCCAGGATCATTAGATCAGCAAAATCTGGCCCGCCCTGCCGGAAGCGCAAAGCGGCGCGGGCCACATCATCGCCAGCCTCGAAAATCAGGCTCTCGGTTGCAGTCAACTTTTCGAGAATGTCGGCGATCTGTTCGCGCGAGAACCCATACGACCGCTCCAACACCCAAGCCGTTTCGATGCTAACTTCTCGACTGACGAAACCGGGCGCTTCGGGCGTCAGCCCTTCCAGCAAGGCCCGTGCTGCCTCGGCTTGTTCCACGATGTCGCGTACCAGATAGCGCACCAGAACATTGGTGTCAAGGGCAATCATGAGTCAGTCGCGCCAGCAATGATGGCTTGCTGCATTTCCTCTACGGACACCGGCGGGCCATCGTACGGTAATGCACCGTAAAGACGGCTGATGGGCAGCACCTTTCTAATGCGAACCTCGCCATCGTGTACAAAGTATCGCACTCGGTCGCCCGCATGGAGGAATAAAGCCTCCCGCACCGCTTTGGGTAAGGTGGTCTGACCTTTTGCCGTAATCCTGGACTCATTCATTGCAATTCACCGATTGCCTTACATTAAGTAAGATCCCAACGTCAAGGAGCATGTAGCGATTCCCAAGCCCATCGTCAATTTTGAGTGTCCGTAAGGGGAGCCGCCCGGTGCTACAATGACCTCACTATTATAAGGGGAACGCTGCGCTATGGCTGGCATCGCTTTTGAGAAACACACTCTGCCCAACGGTCTGGATGTGATCCTGCACCAGGACCGTTCCATCCCCGTGGCGGCGGTCAACGTGTGGTACCACGTGGGTTCCAAGGACGAGGAAATCGGACGCACCGGTTTCGCGCATCTCTTTGAGCATATCATGTTCCGCGGCACGCGGCACCACAAGGCCAGCCACTTCGAGCCGTTGCAGAAAATCGGGGCGTCGCTGAACGGCTCAACCACGGGTGACCGCACGAATTACTGGGAGGACGTTCCGTCCAACTACCTGGAACTGGCGCTGTGGCTGGAGGCGGACCGGATGGGTTTCCTGCTGGACGCGCTGGACCAGGACGGGTTCGACACCGAGCGGGACGTGGTGAAGAACGAGCGGCGGCAGAGCTACGAAAACCGTCCCTACGGCATGGCCCAGTGGCACATTCAGCGGTCGCTGTTCCCCTTGCCGCATCCTTACCATTGGATGACCATCGGATCCCAGGAGGATCTGGACGCCGCCAGCCTGGACGACGTGATGGATTTCTTCCGCCGGTATTACTCGCCGTCCAACGCCAGCCTGGCCATCGCGGGCGACATCGACACCACCGAGGCGCTGGACCTCGCGCATCGCTATTTCGCGGATCTCGACCCGGGGCCGAGCGTGCGTCGCATCGAGAGGGCGGATTCGCTGCTATCGGGCCGAGTGGACCTGGAAATGACGGATCGGGTCACGCTGCCGCGCATCTATGCGGCGTGGCTGGCTCCGGCGAATTTCTCCGGCGACGACGACGCGGGCGACATCCTGCGCGCGATCCTGTCCGACGGGCAGAGCAGCCGGATGTATCGCACGCTGGTGTACGAAAAGCAGATCGCCCAATCGGCTACGGTAGGTTACCACGCGGCAGAAATCGCCGGGCAGTTTCGCATGGAACTGACGCCGGCCGAAGGGCACACGCTGGACGAAGTGGAGGAAGCGGCGGAAGCCGTGCTGGCCGGCATCGCCGTCGACCCGCCAACCGAAGAGGAGTTCGAACGGGCTGTCAACCGGATCGAGATGCAGCATCAACGGATGCTCTCCCGGGTCGGCGGCTTCGGTGGGCGGGCTGACGCTTTGAACTACTTCAACGTGTTTGCCGGCGACCCGGATGGGCTGAACCGGGTGATGGACCAATATCGCCGCGTCACCCTGGATGATGTGCTAAAGGCGCACAGCCAGATCATGGAAGCCGGACAGGTGCGGATGCGGGTGTATCCGGAGCGGGCGCTGAGCACGGCCACGGTAGCGTTGGACCGAACCCAGCGGCCGGACGGCGGCCCGACGCCGGCGTTCGTGCCTCCGGTTCCGGAGCGGACGCGGATCGCGAACGGAATGGAGGTGATCGTAGTCGGCAAGCGAGGAACTCCACTGGTTACCTTTGCGCTGTTGGCGCGGACCGGCGCGATCGGAGATCCCGCGGGTCTCCCGGGCCTAACGTCGTTCATGGCCGCGATGATGGACGAAGGCACCGCGAACCGGAGCAGCCAGGAAATCGCCGCAGCCTTCGAGCATATTGGGTCGAGGCTTGCGGTGGAGGCGCGCAAGGAAATTACGCTGCTGACGGCGGAGACCCTGAGCCGGCATTGGCGTCATGCCCTGGGACTGGCGGCCGACGTAGCCCGCAATGCCAATTTTCCCGAGCACGAGTTGGACCGGGTGCGGCGCGAGCGTTTAACCGACCTGCGCCGCGCCCGGGATGACGCCGGGTTCGTGGCCGAGTCGAACTTCGGCGCGCTGGTTTTCGGGCCGGATTCTCCCTACGCGCACTCCAACCTCGGAAACGAGGCCACCGTGTCCGCCGCAAGCCGGGATGACCTGGTGGCGCAGTACGGCCAAGCGCTGCAACCGGACCGCCTGTGCCTGCTGGTGGCTGGCGACGTTAGCCTGCAGGAGGCGGTGGCTGCGGCCGAGGAGTGTTTCGGCGATTGGTCGCCGACAACGGACGGCGCCAACGGTGTCAGCGTCGCTAACGATGCCGCCGTGTCCGGACCGCGTCTGTTCCTTATCGACAAGCCGGGAGCCGCACAGTCGGTGATCCGGGCGGGAATGCCGCTGGTGGAGCGCCGGGATGCGGATCACATGCCACTGTCCGTGCTGAACTACGCGTTCGGCGGACAGTTCTCAGCTCGCCTCAACCAGAACTTGCGCCAGGACAAAGGGTACTCCTACGGGTATAACTCCGGGATCTCGTGGTACAACGCTCCGTCGCTGCTATCAGCCGGCGGGAGCGTCCAGACGGAAGTGACTCGAGAGGCGGTGGTCGAGACACTGCGGGAATTCGAGGACATCAGCGGCGGAAGACCGCTCAGCGTCGAAGAGCTGGAAAACGCGCAGAACGGGTTGCGGCTGGGTTACCCGTCCGGGTTCGAAAGACCCGCGCAACTGTTGGGCCAGCTGATACCGCTGGTTCAGTTCGATCTCCCAACGGACTACTTCCGCACGTTCGAGCAACGATTGAGCGCGGTCAGCCTGACGGATACGCACCGGGTAGGGGCCAAATACCTGACTGCGGATCGCTTGCGGGTGTTGGTGGTAGGCGACCGGGCGAGGGTTGAAGAGCCGCTGAGAAATCTGGGCTACGGGTTGACGGTGCTGGATGCCGAAGGGACGGTGGCAGGATAAAATTGGCTTACTGCTAAAACATGGTGGGGGCTCTGTTGCCATGGACGCAAAATCACTGTGCGACAAGCTCTGCTTGCTGACACGGAAGATACAGTCGTCAAAACCCTGAAGGACGCCGGCTATTGGGACGACTTGACGGCGTGGCGTTCCTATGGAGACCTGGACAACAACTACGGAACTATTGGGAACCAGCAGAGCGAATCGGTCGCCGCGCTGGTGGAAAAGATCGTCAACGCCATTGACGCCCGCCTGACCAATGCTTGCTTGGAGAGTGGCGACAACCCCGAATCGTTAGATGCGCCCGGATCCATCCGAGAAGCGGTGCACAGGTATTTCGGTGACGGCGGTCCTTTTGATCCCGACCGGAGCGGGCGCCTATCCAATTGGACAGATGCCAAGCTCAACTCCGAGGGCGACTTTATCACCCTTAGCGCAACCGGGGCACGACCGGCAGGCAGGGGTAACAGCAACGACCGCCCCTGTTTGACCATTGCAGATCAGGGCGAAGGGCAAACGCCCGATGATTTCCCCAACACCTTCCTTTCCCTGCACCGTAACAACAAAATCCGAACCCGTTTTGTGCAGGGTAAATTCAACATGGGCGCGACCGGCGCGCTGCCGTATTGTAGTGAAAAGCACAACTTGCAGCTGATTGTCTCGCGTCGCAATCCGAGATTGGTGAACGGTCATTCACCAGCCCGGGCGCGGGAATGGGGATTTACGATCGTCCGACGGATCGATCCTTCCAGTGACTCCCGCAGCTCCGTGTTTCAGTACCTCGCCCCCGTCGGTGTGGGATCTACGAAACCCGGCGGCGTGCTGTCATTCCCGGCAGAAGCTTATCCCATCTTTCCCACGCGCTCTGGGGCCTACGACAGGCAGGCTGCGTTCGGGTCATTGGTCAAGTTGTACGAATACCGCTGGCAAGGGACCAGCTCCAGCATAATCATGCCCAGCGATGGCAGCGGGTTGGTCAGACGGATAGAGATCGCACTTGCGGAGCCTGCGTTGCCAGTCAAGTTGTATGAATGTCGCGGCTACACTGGCAACGAAAATTTCCGCGGCGCCAGGGGAATATTGACGGATCTTGAGCGTAACCCGTCAGATTTGGAGGAAGGCTTCCCGCAGAGCGCAGACTTAGGCATTGGTTCTCACCAGGTGAAGGTCAGGATCTTTGCCTTCAAACCGGACGCTTACCAAAGCCACCGGACCGCGCGACACGGCGTACTGTTTCTGTATAACGGTCAGCTGCACGCATCATTTCAAACCCGTTTTTTCAGCCGTCAGAGTGTACGCAAGAGTTACCTTGCCAACGATCTGTTGGTCACGGTTGACTGTAGCAGCATTGACCGCCGCGATTTCGAAGAACTCTTCATGAACAGCAGGGATCGCCTCCGGACGGACTCTAGACTATCCGACGAGATCGAGCGCAAGTTGGAAGGCCTATTGAGTAACAGCGAGGCCCTTCGCTTGTTGGAAAGGCAACGACGCGATGCCGCGATCGCCAAAAGGTATGAAGACGACGACAGCCGAACCGAGTTGCTCAAAGAAATCCTGTCCAACAACCCGGACATTTCCCGATACCTCTTGGAAGGAGCCAACGTAGTTCGAACTGGGCGCGGCCCGCACCCGGTCGATAATGGTCAGTTTGCCGGCAAGCAGTTCCCGACGTTTTTCGAACCTCGCCGGACGGAATGGGGTGTTGGCGCCGGCAGAACCGTGACTTTGGAATTCAACACTGACGTCGAAAACAACTATTTCGACCGTAGCGTTTCCCCGGGCAAGTGGTCGATTGCCAACCCATCAGGGGAGGATTGGACCAATTACTGGGACCGCACCGGCCCAAACGCCGGCGTCGCCCGTTTTCGCTGGAATACCGGCTCGCTGCCGCCCGGTGTAATCAAACCCGGTGACGGTTTCGACTTCACCGTTACAGTCTCTGACGAAAGTCGCATTGACAACCTCGAAAGCCGGGTCAGGGTCAATATCATCGAGCCAATCGAGCGAAATGGCGGTGGTGGCGGAAACCGGCGCGAACGTGGTTCTGACGCCGTCGCTCCACCAAACATTCATGAAGTATACGAGAATGAATGGGCATCACATCCCCTGGGGCCTTTCGACTCGAAAACCGCAGTCCGCATCGCGGCGGATTCGTCCAACGATTCATCCAAAGAGGCCTGGGATTTCTACGTCAACGTGGACAATGAATATATCCACCATCACCGCCGCAGCAAGGATCGGCCGGTTGGGGTCGTGCGCAAGGCTTTCGCCACGGCTGTGGTCTTCCTGGCGTTGGCAATCATCCGGGGCGAAGCGAGCGAAAATAAGGTCGTGGGGAACGACGAAAACGCGGAGCCTTTATCCGCGGACGGGATTCCCCAAATCGTGGATCGAGTAACGCAGTACCTTAGCCCGGCGCTGCTGCCGCTAATAGAGTCGTTGGATATCGGCTCCGACGCTGAACCGTCGGCGTAATCCTACGTGGCAAACGGTATTACCCCAGAGCGGCTCGTTGCGCCGAGAACAACGGTTCCATGCCGCGTGCGGCCAGGGCCAGGGCGTCTCCGACCCTTTGGCGAGGGAAAGGGTTGCCTTCTGCCGTGCCTTGGATCTCGACCAACGATCCGGCGTCGGTCATCACGATATTGAAGTCGGCGTCGGCAGTGGAATCTTCAGAGTAGTCAAGGTCGAGCAGCAAATCGTCGCTGGTCAGCCCGACGCTGATTGCGGCCACGGAACAGAGTAGAGGAACCCGATCCAGCTTTTGCGCTTCGACTAGAGATCGCAACGCCAGGTGCAGCGCGACGAAGGCGCCGGTAATGGCGGCGGTGCGGGTGCCGCCGTCTGCCTGGAGCACGTCGCAATCCAGGTAGATGGCCCGCTCGCCCAGGGCTTTCAAATCGGTGGAAGCGCGAAGAGACCGGCCGATGAGACGCTGGATCTCCTGAGATCGGCTGGCGGTTCTGCCGGAGTCGCGGTCGCGGGACCGCCGGGAGGACGTGGCTCGGGGGAGCATGTCGTATTCCGCCGTCACCCAACCGGCGCCGCGACCCTGCATCCACCGGGGCACCTGTTCTTCCACGGAGGCAGCGCACAGGACTGAGGTGTTGCCCATTTCGATCATGGCGGACCCTTCGGCGTAGGGTTGGCAGCCCGAGGTGATGCGGACGCTGCGTGCCTGGTCCCATCGTCGTCCGTCGGCCCGTATGAGCTTGCTATTCATGGTGCAGATATCCTGGCTGGTGTTTGGGCCATTGTGCCACAACGGGCCGCGACCTACCGTGGCTTGCACGCGCAGTGCTTGATCAAAGTCGCCGTATGTCCGATCTTCCGCTCGTCCTGAGCTTGTTGAAGGACGCTTCCATGGTTCGACAGGCTCACCATAGGCGGGATGGAAATCTGCTTTGAAAGGGCTTGCCTCACGCGCTATGCCGGTTGCATCGCCGGCGGTGAAGGCGCACAATCGGCGGGTGATTTTCGGACTGTTCGATTCGCCGTGGCATTTGCTGGGCCTCGCCGGTTGGTGTTTCCTGATGGGTTGGGGTTTTCGTATTGGACTGCTGCGAATGGCGCTCTCGCTGGCGACGCTGGGGCTGCTGGTGGCCCTAGCGTGGTTGTTCAAAGACGCGGAATCGCCGGCGCTGGTTTACGGGCCGCTGGCGTTCGTCGGCGTCATCTGCGTGATCAGCGTAGGGATATTCGGAAGGGGGTTGGAGCAACGGCTGGGTTACGGGTCTACGGCGGTTCGGCTCAATCATGCGGGCGGATTGATGCTGGGCTTGCTAATCGGCGCGGCGGTTTGGCTCTTCGTGCTGTGAAGCGCGGCGCGGATCTCAGCCATTCGCTGCGCTTGGTGCGCGGTCTCACGCGTACCCATTTCGCGCAACCTGTTATTGCGAGCGCAGCGCGGCAATCTCGGCGTTGGAGAGAGCGTCGCTCAGGCAACGAGATCGCCACGTCGCTGCGCTCCTCGCGATGACAAACTGGGTACGCGTGAGATGCCCGGGCGGTATCATCCGGATGAATTTTCCGCGCTGCTATAATCGGGCTCACCAATGGTGGACCACAGTTGACCAACGCGAGGCAGGCGCATGAACGCGATCAAATCCGACAGCGACGCCGTGGGCGTGATCCTGGCGGCAGGCCGCGGCAGCCGTATGCGGTCACGGTTGCCCAAGCCGCTGCACCGCGCCGCCGGCAAACCGCTGATCAGCTATCCCGTCGAGCTGCTGGCTCAATGTGGTATTGAGGACATTGTCGTGGTGGTTTCCCCGGAAAACGGGGAGGCAATTTCAGCCGTGCTGGGCAGTGGGATAACCTGTGCGGTGCAGCCAACCCCGGGAGGAACGGCCCAAGCCGTTGCGTGCGCGCTGGCAACACTGCCCATCGCGCCGTCGCAGGTGGTCGTGCTGGCGGGCGATACGCCGCTAGTGCGGCCCCAGTCGCTGCGCAACCTGATGTCTGACCACGCGGGCTGCAGCAGCCGGCGCATGACCATCCTCTCCGCAGCTGACGCATTCGCTTCTGACCTGGGACATATAAAAAGGGTTGGCGCCGCCGGCGCGTCCGGCCGGGTCATTGCCATTGAGGAAGCGTCTGAGCGGCAGGACGACGCCATCGGCCCAGCCGAGGTCAATACCGGGGTGTACTGCTTCGACGGCCCCTGGCTGGCCGACATGGTTGACCGAGTCCGCCCGGCGCGGTCCGGCGAGCGCTACCTCACCGCGCTGGCCGCCATGGAGGACGGCGCCGTATCCGCCCTGCCCATAGCGTGGGCTGACGAAGCCATGGGCGTCAACGACCGCCTCCAGTTGTCCGCCGTAGAGACCGTGCTCCGCGACCGCATCAACTGCCACTGGATGACAGAAGGCGTTACCATCGTTGATCCGTCCACTACCTACATCGACGCTGACGTGGCGATAGGTTTGGACACCGTAGTGCTGCCCAACACGATGCTTACGGGCCGCACCACCATCGGTGAGGAATGCGAAGTCGGCCCCAATTCCGTTGTCAGCGACACTGTCGTCGGCGACCGTTGCCGCATCGTCGCCTCAACCCTGGAGGAGGCGCGAGTCGATTCCGACGTAAGCATCGGCCCCTATTGCCACCTGCGTCCCGCGGCGGTAATCGAGGCGGGCGTGCATCTGGGGAATTACGTCGAAGTCAAAAACACCAGGGTCGGGTCGGGTACCGCTGCCGGCCACTTCTGCTACCTGGGCGACGCCGACATCGGGGACGGCGTTAACATCGGCGCGGGTACCATCACCTGCAACTACGACGGAGTGGACAAGCATCAAACGGTGATCGGTCGAAGCGCGTTCATCGGGAGCGACACGATGCTGATCGCACCCGTCACCGTGGGAGAGGGAGCGGCCACCGGAGCGGGGGCCGTGGTCACCCGCGATGTCCCGGAGGGTAGACGCGCCGTTGGCGTTCCTGCTAGACTTCTCCCACAACAAAGCGGGAGCGAATGACCCGCTCTCGGCGTGGTTGCGCCGGTTGAGGGCCACTGGCTTGGATACTGATAGTAGTTTACCTCCGTTATTGTTCCTGGCAGCCTCGCTGCTGATCTTCGCTTGGGCCAGTGTCGCGGCAGCGTCCAGACGACAAAGCCAAGCCTCGGCGGTCTTTTTGGCCCGGCCGTCATCCCCGGCAATCGGGATTTTGTTAGCTGCCGCTGCAGCAGCAGCCGGCGGTTCTGCGTTGGCTATCGCGTATCAACTTGCCAACGGTTCGCCGGCCATCATCGCGCTGGCGGTCGCGGTGCTGGCGACTTCGGCAGTCTTGGCGTGCGTTTACCTCGGCGCCCGATTGTGGGCCCGGCAATTTCCACGGGTTGCGCGCCGGGCGGCGGATCCGAGGCGCTGGGCTGGCAACGGAAACCGTACCGGATCCGAAAGCGGCCCAAGTTTGCCGATTGCCATGGAAGGCAGTCCGGATGGCGATCCGGAGAACGGCCACGCGGACGGGTCGACGCTGACGCCGGCGGAGCTGATGAACCTGGACCGCAACGACATCGACATGGTCCGCTCCATCAGCCACATGGATGATCTCGACGTCAAGGACATCATGGTGCCGCGGCTGGACGTTGAGGCCGTGGAGGTGATGATCCCCATGGACGAACTGGTCCGAATGCTGGTCAGCACCAGGCACACGCGGGTCCCGGTTTACCGGGACACGATGGACAATGTGGTTGGGATCATCCACATCAGCGACGTTTTGCAGGTGGTCGCCGACGGGGCGACCGAAGTCAGTGTGGACGCTATCATGCGGGAGCCGGAATTCGTGGCGGAAAACATGGCCGTCGACGATCTGCTACACCTGATGCGGTCGAAGTCCCTGCAGATGGCCATCGTGGTGGACGAGTACGGCGGGGTTGAAGGCATCGTCACCCTGGAAGATGTGCTCGAAGAGATCGTGGGTGAGATCGATGACGAGTTCGATGACGCCGCTGCCGGAGAGCTGGAACCCGCCGCCGATGGATCCTGGTTGGTGAAAGCCACCGCGCCGGTGGAAGACGTATCGCGCGCCCTGGGTCTGGAGTTCGATGCCAGCGACGTGAATACCATCGGCGGATACGTGTACACGCGGCTGGGGCGGATGCCTGTAGTGGGCGACGTGGTGGTTTCGGACCAGGCGTCAATCGAGGTCACGCAGGTGCGGGGACGCCGGATATACGAACTGCGGCTGGTACCCCCAGCCGCAGCGAAACGAAGCAAAACCGGATAGTCTCCGGTCGATGAGGCGACGCTTTAGCGGAATCCGATCAGCTCTCCGCTCAGGATCAGGAAGTGGTCGTACCAGCCGTTGGGGACGGGCACTACCAGGTGGATGGTGGCCCGGTCGCTGCTGTTCAGGCGCAGGTCCGTAGCCCGGACCACTTCGGTGTGCGTGGCCGCATAGAGGTAGTTGCGCTCCGAGGTGTTGACGAACATCAACAAATCCTCGCCCTCGGTGATCAAACCGGGCGCGCGGTTGAGGTTTCCAAAGCTGCGTACCCCGGAGCCGGCGGGTCCAAACAGCCACATGGCGCCGCGTTCGCCAGGATTGGCGGTCACTGAGGAGTACCCGGCAGCAGGATTGTCCGCGGAGGCGTAACGGGCAATGGAGCTGCCGGAGACGCTGACTTCATCCAGTTTGGCGTCGATCCCCAGCGTGGGAATGATCAGGCGGGAAGCCGCCGGCTGAGTTCCGACAGGCCAGGCCGCGGAGCTGGGCATCTCGGTATAGCCCAATTCCGCGAGGCGCTGGGAGTGCGCCCCATCAGGCAGCGAAACGACGGACGCGCCCGTTCCGCCTTCCGTGCCGGACGGAGCGGCGGCCTCGATCAACGTGGCGTCCTGACGCAGGACTTCGTAATCATCCAGGCTGGCCCTCAGGAAATAGAGATACCCGTAGTAGGCGATGCCGGCCGCGGCCAGGATTACGCCCACTGCCAGGAGAGAGATGCCGGTCCAGCGCAACCCGTAATACTGCGCCCTGGCGCGCATTTGTATGTAGTCAAGTCCAATTTGCATATCGGTTTCCTGCGTATTTCTCGCGCCACTTTTCGCTCGTTCGCGCGATCCAACGCCGCCGGAATTCCGGCGGCGTGTCCATTAAATCCGGCTCGGGAAGGGCACCGAGATCAGTGCCTTCCTGCCCGTATGGGTTCGTTGACGAATATATCTCCGTTGCGGATTTTGATGTTGTATCCGCAACCGGGGTTGATGCAGGTCCAAGCTTTATAGTGGACCGGCGCACCCTGGGCTCCGTAGTCCGAGAGCGGCACCAACGCCCCGATGTTGCATTGTTGACAAACCGGCAACTCCATCGCTTCCACCGACATTACCTCCCTTACCCGTTCCAGACTGGGTATGCAGCCCGGAGTATAGGGTTGTTGCCGGTGATTTGCCTGCATATGGAGCGGCAATCTTTGGCGGTTTTACAAAAAGTCTATGAGGAATCGGTAACACGTCCGTCTGGAAATGCGTGGGGCAGCGCTCAGCGCTGCCCCACGATGCGAGATATTCCGGGTTGACCCGATTATTCGAGATAGTCGCGCAGTTTCTTGGACCGCGTGGGGTGGCGGAGCTTCCGGATGGCCTTGGCCTCGATCTGCCGAATTCGTTCGCGGGTTACCCCGAATTCGCGGCCGACTTCTTCAAGCGTCCGGGTGCGTCCATCTTCGAGACCGAAGCGCAGTTTGAGCACGCGACTTTCCCGGTCGGTCAGCGTATCCAGCACCTCCTGGACCTGCTCGCGGAGCAGTTGTGCCGACGCGGCGTCGGCCGGCGCGAGAGTGGTGCGGTCCTCGATGAAGTCACCGAGGAAAGAGTCCTCCTCCTCTCCGATGGGCGTTTCCAGCGAGACCGGCTCCTGGGAGATCTTCTGGATCTCCTCGACCTTCTCGGGGGTCATTTCCATGGCTTCCGCCAGTTCTTCGGTGGAAGGCTCTCGGCCCTTTTCCTGCAGCAGCCGGCGATGGTGCCGCATCAGCTTGTTGATGGTCTCGACCATGTGGACGGGGATGCGGATGGTGCGCGCCTGGTCCGCGATGGCGCGGGTGATGGCCTGGCGGATCCACCAGGTTGCGTAGGTGCTGAACTTGTAACCCTTGCGGTAGTCGAACTTTTCCACCGCGCGGATCAGGCCGATGTTGCCCTCCTGGATCATGTCAAGCAGAGCCATGCCGCGGCCGATATATTTCTTGGCTACGCTCACCACGAGGCGAAGGTTGGCTTCGGTCAGGTGAGTCTGGGCCCGCTCGCCGTTCTTCATCGTGACGTAGTAATAGCCGGCCGCCTCGAACTTTTTTGCCTCCACGCGGTCGATCAGGCCGGGCTCGCGCAGCAATTGGGAGAGCAGCAGCAGCGAACATTCGTCATCGTGAACGTACACCGACGGCACGTCCAGGCCCTGTTCCGGGCTGTAGCAGCCTTCCACGCCGTCGGGGTGCAACTCCGCCCAAATCGGCACGTAGCCGGTCACCACGTCGACGATGTTCTGGGGCAGGACCCAGGTGTCCAACGAGAGCTGAACGATGCGCTGGTAGGCGACTTCCGGGCTGATGCTCAGGTCGCTGGCAACCTGGTCGATCATTTCCTGGGACACCTCGGCGTCGATGGCTTTGCGCAGCACCGGGGAATCCTTGACTTCGTCCAGCGGTATGGCTTCGTTGAGTTCGAGATAGCGGGCGAGGGAGCGAACCAGCGGAGCCGCGTTGGCGATACGGGCCAGCAGCAGCATGGTGGTTTCCCAGACGGCGTTGTCCAGCTCGACGTCGCCGATAACCGGCAGGTAGTCGACGCTGAAGCCGTTGGCCAGCCGGGCTGCCACCTTGCGGCAGGTGTCTTTGGACTCGAGCAGCGGCTGGCCATCGAGAGCTTTTTCGATTTCTTCGGGATTGTCCAGCTTGGACAGATAGCTCATGCCCTCGAACTTGCGCAGATGGTTCAACCCCTCGAGCTCGCGAGCCAGTCGACGCTCGTCGGCGGAGGTTAGCAGGTCGACCCGTCCGATTTCGCGCAGGTACATCCGCACCGGGTCGTCCAAGGCATCGGTGCCTTCGGAGGTGTCGACGTCGGCCCAGTCGCGTTCCTCACGTTCCATGTCCCGGGCGGACGGGCCGTCCAGTTCGGGAAGGACGGTGCGGACGGCGGCGGCGCGTCGAATTTGCCATTCGTCTTCGGTCGAGTCCGGGTCGTCGACAATCACGACGGCGACGTTCACGTCGTCCTCTTCGGCGCGTTCGTCCTCGTAGTCGCCATCGTCGGCGACGGCGGTATTGGAGCGGGTGCGGCCGTAGTTTTCGGAGTCGTCGGAGATGGCGACCGCTTCACCCGCGTCGTAGTCCCCGTCTTCGTCGGGAACGATTACGTTGCGGCGGTTGTTCATGATGGTCATAAACCTCTCCTTTATCGGTTGTGTGGCGAGGCCGGCTGCCGGAGCAGGTCGATCTCGCGCAGGCTGTTCTTACTCTCCAACCAAAGGCTGGCGATTGTCGAATCAGGATCCTCCAGATCCTCATCGGCCATCGCGATAGCCAATTGGGAGTTTTGATTGATTGAGTGCTCTCTCTTTAGACGAAGACATGCTTGTTTCAATGCGCCTTCGACCTTGGATGGCGTGGACAGCACCGGATCGCTGTCCAGCAAATGCTGAAAGTGTTGCTCCAGTTCCGGCGCCACCGAATCCCCGTCATTTGCGTTTGGTTCCATAAGAGAGATTACGTACCGCAAAATTTCCCGGTTTTCGCTCCGGGCAAACCACTCGGGACGCACCGACTTTACCGTCTCTTCTCCGAACTGATCGGGATGTTGAAGCAAGATTTTCAACACCAATTCCTCGGCAGCGTTTCCGTGGTGGTCAGGCAGCGTCGTTGCTTCGTCCGCAGTGGCGGGAGCGCGATTGTTGCGCCGGCCGGCGCCTCCCTGCCGGGCGGCCATGGGCATTGCCGCACGCAGGGTAGCCACGTCCACGCCGAAATGCGCCGCAAGCGCGTCCAGGTAGAAATCCCGTTTGATGGGATCCGGTACGTGGGCTACGAAGCGCAACATGGTTTGAGCGGCCCAGGACCGTCCGTCGGCGCTGGTCACGTCGACGCGCTCGGTCAGGGCGGCCAATAGGTAGTCGAACAGCGGGGCGGCGGATTCGATAAACCCGGTCCACTCGTTGGGTGAATGGCGAATGAAGTCGTCGGGGTCTTTGCCGGGCGGCAATTCCGCAACCCGCAGGTCCAATGCCTCCGGCTGCTGCAGGACGGACGTGCCGGTCTGATTGGCGGACCTTTGATCGCGCTCTTGGAAAACGCCCCAGGACGATTCCAGGCTGCGCAGCGTGGCGTTGCGCCCGGCTGGGTCGCCGTCGAGGGCCATGGTCACGCGGTGGGTCAGCCGGCGCACCAGGGCCACCTGGTGCTCGGTGAGAGCGGTTCCCATGGACGCGACCACGTTGTCGAAACCGTGCTGGTGGGCCATCACGGCGTCCATGTAGCCTTCGACGATGACCGCGCCGTGCTGGCGGACGGGTTCCTTGGCCAGGTGCATGGCGTAGAGAATACGGGACTTGTCGAACACCGGAGTGCGGGGGGTGTTGAGATATTTCGGAGTGGCGTTGTCGTCCAGCGCCCGGCTCCCGAACCCGGCGACACGGGCCGACCAGTCCCGGATGGGGATCATCAGCCGTCCGCGGAACAGGTCGTAGAAGCGTCCGTCTTCAGTTTCCCGGGCGAGCCCGGCTTCGGCGATGGTTTGCGGCTCGTAGCCGGCATTGGTCAGGTGCGCCAGGAGTCGGTTGTCCCGCGCCGGGCTGTAGCCGAACTCGAAGGTCTGCAACGATCGGTCGTCGAGGCCGCGCCCGCGCAGGTATTCGCGCACGAAGGCCGCTTCCGGTTCTGCCAGAACGCGCTGGAAAAATTGGCGAGCAGCGTCGTTGATTTCGAACAACAACTGCGAACGACCACCGGTTTCCACCTGGTCGGTAATCGTGATGCCGACACGCGCCCCCAAGCGGACCAGGGCTTCGCGGAAGTCCACCCGGTCGGCCTTCATTACGAAGGAAAAGGCGTCGCCGCCCTCGGCGCAGGCACCAAAGCAACGCCAGGACTGGCGGTCAGGAAAAACGAAAAATGACGGTGTCCTTTCCTGATGGAAAGGGCAATTCGCCTTGAAGGAGCTGCCCGCCCTCTGCAACTGAACGTAACCGCCGACCAATTCGACGATGTCCAGCCGGCTTTTTACGTCATCAAGTTGCGTCATAGGAAAGCAAATTACCACAAAGACAATTCGCCAAACCTATTTTACCACAAAACCATCGATTTGCGTGCTGCCGGGTACGCGTGAGCCAGGGCTATCGCATATGAACCATTAATCACCGTCATTCCCGCGAAAGCGGGAATCCAATGGCCTGAATCGTCATTTTCGCTGCGGAAATGCAGCCTCTGCCGGTGTCTGGACTCCGGCTTTCGCCGGAGTGACGAGGTTAGAATTTCATATGCGATAGCCCTGACACGTGAGCCGGTTTGCGCTCGGGCGGGAAGGACAGGCCCGGCTAACCACATGGACCGAGCACGGGTCACGAGTCGGGTTGGTAGGTGACCGTGACGACCTCTTCGATCGCTTCCTCGCCCCTGGATGCCATTACTCGGATTGTGTTCTCGCCGGGCTGAAGCAGCAGGTTGGCTACCCATAGGCCATCGGGATCGGGCAGGGCCGGTATCAGGCCGCTCACGACTACCTCAGCGTCCGGCGCGGTGAATCCGGTAACGGTCAGGAGGCGGGCGCTTACCTTAGACCCGTCGGGAGGATCCGTAATGGTCAAGGTCAGCTCTTCCTGGGAGCCCACGTAATTGACCTGGAGGAACCGGCGCTGCTGTCCTGAGGATGAGCCGTGATACCCGATCACCTCAATCACGTTTATCCCTTCGTACAACGGCACCGAGCCCGCATAGTTTCCGGCGGCGTCCGCCTGAATCCTGACGTCTCGCTCCGGGAACGCGCTGCTGGAATAGATGAGCTCAACGATTGACCAGGGCAGCGTGGATCCCGAAACGACCGTCACCGGTGGGCCATAGATGGTCTCCATATTCGTTGGGTCGTGCACCTCCAGGAAATGCGGTCGCGGCGTGGGAGTAGGTTGTGGCGGCGTCGGCGTGGGCCTGGGCGTGGGCGCAGGCGTGGGGACCGGCGTGGCAGGTGGAGTCGGCGTCGGCAGGACGGTAGGGGTGGGGGTCGGGGACGGGGTGGGCGTAGCGGTTATCACGACGGGCGTGGGCGGCGCTTGAGTCGGGGTGGCCGTGGGCTGAGGCCGCTCCGCCCGGTACGGAACGGCAGGCAGACCTGGCAAATTCGATAGCCAAAGCGCAAGGAACAAAACCACCAGCAGGACTGCGGCGGTGACGGCTACGATCTGCTGCCACAACGTAGGAGGGTCCGAAACAGAAGGGGGCCGCTAGGCGACGGGAGCGCCGACGGGAAGCGTCAGCGTGAACACCGTGTGGGGTTCGTCTGCCGTAGCGAGTGTCGACTCGACGGTGAGGTCTCCGCCGTACCGGAGCGCCAGGGTACGGCTGATATACAAGCCGAGGCCGGACGAGGTCTTTTCTTCGCTGCGGCCCAGTTGCGGCGTCCATCCACGGTCGAAGAGGTGAGCTCGATAATGAACCGGAATGCCGGGCCCGTCGTCGGCCACCCGCACCTGGAAGTTGTAGGAATCGCGGGTGACCGTAATTTCGATGTAGTCCCCGCCGTAGCGGAGCGCGTTGTCCACCAGGTTGGCGATGATGTGCTCCAGGGCGGCCGCGTCGGAATAGACGAGGCCGAAGTCCTCGGGTTCCGACCACCAGGCGATGTCCTTGCCCTGCTCGGCGGCCTGCCCGGTGTAGCGCTCCACGATGCGGCTGACCACGGCGGAGGGTTCCACCGGATAGCGTTCTATGGGCGCGTCCGGGGTTTCCAGATTGATCATCACCTGGATGTTGCCCATCATCAGCCGGAAGGACGGCGCCTGCTCTTCAATCTCGTCCAGCAGCTCGTGGATAACGGCCGACACGTCCTCTCCGGTGGCCGCCAACACGCCGCGAACCTCACGGCACTTGCCCAGGATGCGGCGCATGGGCCGGCCCAAGTCGTGCTGGAAGGTCTCGAAGTGCTGCTCGGTGAGCCGGCTCCAGTCGTCCGCCCCGTTGCGGCCGTTGGCGTGGCGATGCCGCATACCGGAGACGACGTAAACACTCACGGCGATGGCCAGCCCGAGGACCAACGCGCCAATGCCGATGTAGGACAGCGGCTCAATGGCCCAGGGCTCCGGGAACAGCCGGGCCGGCGGCAGAAACAGCGACGAGATCATCACGGCCAGGCCCAGGACGGCCAGCACGATGCCCACCAGCGCGGGCCACGGGTGGAAGGTCAGTCGTCGCCGGGTCAGTACCGCCATGGGTCGCTCTACTCGCGCGGGGGGAGCAGCCGGTAGCCGCGGTCACGCACGCTGACGATGAAATCGTTGGCGCCCAGCGACTGGCCCAGGGCCCGGCCCAGGGACACCTTGATCTCGCGGATGCGGACGCGCAACGACGCCCGGGTGTCGTCGCCCTCCAGATAGCGTTCCAGGCGGTCGAAGGGGACCATGTTGCCGGGGCTGCGATACCAGGCTTCGGCCAGCTCTTTCAGGATGTCGAACCGGCGGCCGGACACGTCCGGAACCGGGGCCGCCCGGCCCGCTTCGTCCCGCACGAGCACGGCGCGAGCGTCGGTGTCCACAATGATGCGGCCGCCGATGGCGATGGTGCGCGGGTCGGCTCCCACCAGGCGACGGACGCGCAGCGCGACTTCCTCGGGCGAGGCCAGCTTGTCGATGAACTCCACGGGGGCCTCGACCTGGAGAGCGCTGCGGGCCACGGTGTCGCGCTCGACGCCCTGGCTGTACTGGGTGAACATGAGGACGGGCAGGCGAGGGTGCTGCCCGACGATGCGCTTCAGGATGTCCAGGCCCTTGAACTGGTCGTCGCGGTACTCGCCCAGGCGGACGTCCAGGATCACGCCGTCCGGCAGGTGCCGGTCGATGGCGTCCAACGCGGCCCACATCATTTCGTCGGCGGAGCCGTGCTCGTCCTTGCCGACGACCGTCGTGCCCCAACCTTCGTCTTCCAAGCGGCGACACACCGCGCGCACGATGGCGGACGTCGCTTCATCGTCGACAATGAGTATGTTGCCGGAGCGCGGGGACATGGCACTCCCGGGTTAACGGGCCGGCCGGCTGCGGTGGCGGAACACGTCGGCCAAGGGGACGGCCAGGCCGGGCAGCAGGGGCGTGGTCAGCGTATCGTCGGCGGTCAGAATAGCCCGTTCCACGTATTGACCGTCGCGCAGTTCCAGTTGCCGCACGGTATCGTTACGTCCGTCGCAAATCCAGTATTCCGGGATTCCGGCCTCAGCGTACACCTGTCGCTTCCATACCAGGTCACGGTGGCGACTGTCATCGGAGATGATTTCCACCACGACATCCGGCTCGACCTCAACGCAGCCGTCCACTATAGGGTGCTCATGTCCTTGCAGCGTAACCGTAAGGTCAGCCATCATAATTCGTTGCAAATCCCGCGACAGAACAAGAATATCTCTCTGCCACACCTCGGCCGGCGGTTCCGCAAAGCCGTCGAGATACAGACAGAGCCGGAAAAGTAATTGGCCCAGGACTAACTGGTGGCTAACCCAGGCGAACTCCGCTATGTAGAGTTTGCCGTCGTCCAGCTCAATCGTGCGCTTATCCTCCGGTTCCGGCAACTCCAACTCCAGATACTCGGCGACGGACATCGGGGTACCCATCAGCGATCGCACCAGCGGCGATGGCGTTAGCAGCGACATAGCGATACCCCGGTCAACCCGTTGTTCCATCGGTGCGTTGCGATCTACCCCGCCGGCGGGTGGCGGTGGCGGAATATACTGGACAGCGGTATCGCCAGCCCCGGGAGCAGCGGCGTGGTCAGTGTATCACCTACCGACAACATCGCCCGTTCCACATACACGCCGTCCTGCAACTCCAGTAGCAGCGCCGTTGCGGCCCGCCAGTCAAAAATCCAATATTCCGGGATGCCGGCTTCGGCGTAAACCTGTCGCTTGCGCACCAAATCCCGGTTGGGGTCTGATGACAGTACCTCCACTACAATGTCCGGTATGCCCTCAACGACCATCCGCTCCATATCAACGGTCGCGCCGCCACGCAGGATTATGGTCAAATCGGGGACAAACAGCCGAGGCAGTTCTGATGGTACGGAGATAGTCAGATCGTACCAAGCCTCCAGCGGCGGCTCCGCAAAGCCATCGCGGTAGAGCTTAAAATGGTGTTGCAGCTCGCCTTGTACGAACAGGTGTCCGGCTCTTGGTCGGGGCATGATGTAGAGCACTCCGTCGTCCAGCTCCATCTTGAGCTTGTCATCGGGTTCGGGGAGCTCCAGCTCCAGGAACTCGGCGACGGATACGCGCATCCCGGTGTGCGGTTTGGTGGGCGTGGTCATGGTTTCGCCTCTCGCTTATACTAATATTATAAAGCCGTTGCCCTTGTCGCCGACGTATACGGTTGAGATGCTCCCGTCCGATTTCGGCGGTGCCGGCTCGCGTAAATCGCCGTGAGCGGCCGGGCGGTGTGATACTTGTGCTACGCAATCCCGGGAGGATGGCCGTGCCATTCAGAGGTTTTTCGATGTTCATCAGGCTTCCGCACGCTTTCGCCTGGCCGGCGGCCGGGCTGCTGCTGGCGGTGGCCGTTGCGGTGGTGGCGATGGCGCTGCTGGTTACCAATCCGGGCATGGCTTTGGCGCAGTCTTCGGATGCTTGCGATTTGGACGACGCCGTTACTGGCGGCAGCGAGACTACGCCGGGAGCCTCGATCGACTTCACATTCAGGTTCACCGATGGATGCGCGGCCCCAGTTGATGAGATCGTTATCGTTCTGCATGAGGACATTACGGTCCCATCGGATTTCGATGAAGATGACGTGGTGATATTCGCTGGCGGCCGCTACACCCCGCTGTTTGCCGACCCGGGCGAGTCTGGGGATGACACGGAGATTGTATTGCCCCAATGCGTAAGTTGGCGGCAACAAGGAAGCGACGACGTGAGTCCCGATTGCACAAGCGTTAGCTTGAACGCGATCCGGTTGGAAGGGTTGGTTCTCCCGGACACGCCTCCCGAAGATGACGAACCTTACTATGTGACCATCGAATGGGGAGATGGGAATCCGCTCGTGTCCAAGGTCGGCGTGAATGCCACACTGGAATTGGACGGCGACAACGAGGTCGGTTACGGCGAGACCATCGAAATCGAGGGGCTCGGGTTCAGCGCAGACTTGAGCGTGTTTCTGTATGCCAAACCCAGCTCGAGTTCCGAAGACTGTTCGGCGGCGAGCGGGAGCGGTTGGACCGAGATCGGGAGCACGACGGTTGACCCCGACCATCGTTTCGCGGTTGACGTGGAGATCACTTCCAACCGGTTCCGTTCATCGGGTAGGTACCAGATTTGTGCGATTGACGGCGATGGGATACCAAGCAACAAATCACTCCCCATTGAAGTAACCGGTGGGGTGGAGGTTGTCGGCCGGGATGAAGTTTCCCCCGGAGCCGAAGTTACGCTGCGGTTCATTGGCGGAGGCAGTACGAATGTCACTGCCGTCCGGGTAGCCGGTCGACAAGCCAACTATAGCCTGGCGGGAAACAACATCATCGTGACCCTGCCCACCAATGTCAGTGGTACGGTCGTCATATCAGTGTACATCGGATCCAACGATCCGATTTCGGCTAAGGTTACCATCGGCGACGCTGACCTCACCGTGAGCGGCGTGTCTTCACGCGGTGTCGGGCTTGGGGGACAGTTCCTCGTTCGTTCTAATGATCTGCCGGGTGATGAGGTATGCCAGGTCACCCTGGGCGGGATACCACTAGCGTTCCTGGATGACGGCAATGATCGAGTCCGGTCATCCGGCGACTGCCCGGAGATTCAGAGGGGTGGGCGCTTCCTGGGTACGGTAGCCGTGCTGAACGACGACGGCAGCATCCGGAGCGATCTCATCAATAAGCTGCTGGACTCTGACGGTGAGGAGGAGCTGGAAATCACCAGCGACGCCGGCGTCAAGGCGTCGGCGGACATCGAAGTTGCTGCGCCGACGCTAACCGTAGTCCCGGATGAAGGTGAGGTCACGCCGGGCGATTACCTGGTATTCCGTGGCGAGAATTTCCCGCCGGATCGCCAATACTACAATCCGCCGAACGTTACCCTTGAGATCAATGGCCGGATCGAGCGCAGCATTTTTACGTCCGACGGCCAGTGGACTTACGAATACCGTGTCACCTCCCGTACGGAGGGCGGGGAGCGCATACGTCCCGTAATCAAGATCGATGACTACCCGCTCCATGAACTCACTCTGGACTTGGACATCGAAGTCGCTGCTGGAAAGCTGGAAATCAACCCGGATGATGTCAGGATTGGTCAGCCCGTGCGGGTAACGGTGAGCGGGCTGGATCGGTTCGTGCAGGGCTACTCCGTCCGCATCAGCAACGGTCCAACCCTGTCGTTTGACGGGGAAACCAGGTTCGCCTCAGATGGGACGGGCACCTTCGTGAATACCACGGTCATACCAGAGGACTATCACCGAGACTACGCCGAAGAGCGCACTCATCCGGCGACGTTCCACGTCTACAAGTCCGGCCAGCGCCTGCCCGGTGTGGTCGCCACCGTGACGCTGCTCCCTCAGCGGTACGTACCGCCGGCGCGCGCGCCCGGCATTCCGAATGCTCCGGTCGTAACTGCTGACGGCCCATTCGGCCTCATCGCCACCTGGGCGAAACCGGCGGATGATGGCGGCAGCCCCATCACCGACTACGACGTAGAGTACCGCGTCGGCAATAGCGGCGGTTTCACCGACGCCGTCTATGATGGCGCCGGCACGAGCCATACCATGACCGGCTTGTCCCAAAGCGCCGAATACCAGGTGCGGGTGCGGGCCATAAACAGGGCTGGAGTTGGCGGATGGTCATACCCAGCAACCGGCTCCACCGAGCCGCTCATCGCCAGTATCAAAGTTGAGCCGGGAATGGAGTCCCTCATTGCCGGTGAACCGGCTCGGTTCCTTATCACCCTCTCCCACGTCGCAACCGTCACCGTCAGACTGGTTCATGATTCTGCCGGCGGCTTCGGAACCCAGGGCATCGGCGAGTGCGTGATAACTGCCGGCAACGAGTGCGTATATTCCGCAGCAACGTCGGAAAGCCGGGATAGCGATTCTGGTTCCCTGACCGTGGAAATTGCGCCCGCGCCGGAGTACGCCGTCGGAACGCCCTCCGCACAAGTCATCATACAGAACCCGGCGCCCACTCCCACCCCGGTGCCGCCCACCCCGACGCCGACGCCGGAACCCACGGCTACCCCGGAACCCACCGACACTCCCGTGCCGCCTCCGCCGACCATTGACCAGGGAGCTCTTACCTCCACCATCGTGGCGGCGGTGACGACCGGCGAGACCGAGACGCGAGACCGTCCAGTGGCTGAGGAGGATCCTGGCGACGGCGGGCTCGGCGGACTCGCCATCGCGCTGATCGTGGTCGCGGTGGTGGTCGCATTGGCCGTGATTGGCGCGGTGGTGACCTTCGTGATGCGGCGGCGCGGCGGAGGCGGCGGCGCGGCCGGCGGCGGAGACGATCCAGATCCGGGCCAATAGCGCCAAAAAAGGGAGGCGGGCTTCAAACCCGCCTCCCGTGTTTTGGTCCTTCGCCCGCTCGCTGTCGGGGCGTCAGGAGTCTTTGGTCAGGTTGGTGAGGAATTCGCTGTTGCTGCGGGTGCGGGCCAGGCGTTCGAGGACGCGCTTGGTGGCGTCGCCCATGTTGGCCTGATCGCCGCCCGAGGCCAATGTCACCATGCGGCGCAGGAGCCAGATCTGGGGCATGGCATCGGAGTCGTAGAGCAGTTCCTCCCGGCGGGTGCCGCTGCGCACCACGTC
This sequence comes from Chloroflexota bacterium, assembly GCA_028873965.1. Classification (GTDB taxonomy): domain Bacteria; phylum Chloroflexota; class Dehalococcoidia; order Lucifugimonadales; family UBA3495; genus Bin87. Next base: position 6,339 of record JAPPMU010000041.1, on the reverse strand, counting down.
GATGGCGGGGAAGTAGCGCTGGTCGGCGAGGCGGCGGTCCAGGTGCAGCTCCATGTTGCCGGTGCCCTTGAACTCCTCGTAGATCACCTCGTCCATGCGGCTGCCGGTGTCCAGGAGACAGGTTGCGATTATGGTAAGCGACCCGCCCTCTTCGAGGTTGCGGGCGGCGCCGATGAACCGCTTGGCCGGGTACAGGGCGGCCGGGTCGATGCCGCCGGACAGCGTGCGCCCGGAGGTAGGCAGAGCCAGGTTGTAGGCGCGGGTGAGCCGGGTGATGCTGTCCAGCAGGATCACCACGTCGCGTCCGGTCTCGGTCATGCGCTTGGCGCGCTCCACGGCGAGCTCGGCAACGCGGCACTGTTCTTCCACCGACTCGTCAAATGTCGAGGCGAACACGTCGCCCTTGACCGCGCGGCGCATCTCGGTGACTTCCTCGGGGCGCTCGCCAATGAGCACGACCATCAGCAGCACCTCGGGCCGGTTTTCGGTGATGGCCGCGGCGATCTGGCGCAAGACGGTGGTCTTGCCGGCCTTGGGTGGAGATACCACCAGGCCACGCTGCCCTAGGCCGATGGGGGCGAACAGATCAATCATGCGCGAGGACAGCCCGCCCTGTGCGTGCTCCAGGACGATGTGGTCGTCGGGGAAGATGGGCGTAAGCGATTCGAAGATCCGACGAGAAGGGGGCTTCTGGTCCTCGGGGTCGAGCAGGTTGATGCTGGTGGCGCGGGTGAGGCCGTAGCGGCGCTCCCCTTCTTTCGGGGGCCGCACCAGCCCGGTGACCGTGTCGCCGGTCTTGAGGTTGAACCTGCGAATCTGCGACTGCCCAACGAACACGTCGCCCGAGACCGGCGGGTACTGCAAGGAACGCAGCAGGCCGTGGCCGGCGTCCATCACCTCGAGGATACCGGAGGCGGTCAGCAGGTTGCGGTTGGCGCCGGAGTGCCGGACGCGGTTCAGCAGGGCGTCGCGACCCAGGTCAGCCAAGGACCCGTCGTCCCTGAGCCCCACGTCGGGCGCCAGCTCAAGGAGTTCCTCGTGGGACATGGCGCTGAGTTCGGCGACGTCGACATAGCGTCCGGGGTGAGAACCGTTGGAATGCGGCTGCCCTCCGTCCTCGGCGTCGTCAGCCGGAACAGGGTCCGCCAGCGCGACGCCGGCGTCGTCGTTGGCCGGGGGGCGTCGTCGTCGTCGGGGAGCGGTCGGGGAGCCAGTGCGGGCGCGGACCATCTTGTCAGCCTCCGGAAGCTTGCTGCCAGTCCTGCAGGAATCGCGACAGGCCGGCGTCGGTGAGGGGGTGTTTTATCATTTGCGTCAATACGTTGTAGGGTATGGTGGCGATATCGGCGCCGGCGGCGGCGGCGGTTACACAATGTCGGGCGCCCCGGATGCTGGCGGCCATCACCCTGGTTGTCACGGCCTGCTGACGGTACACGGCGACGATGTCCTCCACGAGAGCCATACCGTCCTGGCCGATGTCGTCGAGTCGGCCGACGAAGGGGCTAACCACGGTGCTCCCGGCATTGGCGCCGAGGAGCGCCTGGTTGACGGTGAAAACCAGGGTCTGGTTGACTTGTATGCCGTCCCGGGCCAGCACGCTGATGGCCTTGAAACCTTCCTCGGTGCTGGGGATTTTGACCCAGGGGTTGGGGATCCATTCGGCGATGTCCCGACCCTCGGCGATCATGCCGGGGGCGTCGGTGCTCACCACCTCGACGGAGATTGGCCCGTCGACGATATCGGCGATCTCCTGGACGGCCGCCCGGTATCCGGCGGCGCCGCCGATGCCTTCCTTGGCGGCCAGGGACGGGTTGGTGGTGACCCCGGAAATGACGCCAAGTTCGGCGCCCATGCGGATTTCGTCAATGTTGGCGGTGTCCAAAAACAATTTCATGGCGCATCCTCCTCGTGCCCGGGAGAAAGTCTTTTTGCCGATACAGGACCGGCGGCTGACCGCTGTCGCGGGTGAACGGCCGCCGGATTGTTCGGCGCCGTGCCGAGTTTCAGAGTTCGGATCCAGGAACCGGCCCGCGCCGGAACGTGGATAGCGTGTTAGTTTGCAGGCTCTCGGTCCGCGGGGGACGACTAGTCCGCGGAGAATGACCATCCGCCGGCTCGCCGGAAAGGCAATTGTCGTCCTTCTCGTACCGTCTGTTGCGCCCGTTCGATCAGCGCGCTGAACAGGGGATGGGGTCGGTTGGGCCGTGACTGGAATTCGGGATGGAACTGCACGCCGACCATGAAAGGGTGGTCCGGCACTTCGGTGGCTTCGACCAATTCGCCGTCGGGAGACAACCCGCTCATGACCATCCCCGATGCCTCGAGGTGTTCCCGGTAGGTGTTGTTCACCTCATATCGATGCCGGTGGCGTTCCCTGACTTCGGCGCGGGCGTAAGCGCCGGCCATGCTGGTGTTGTCCTGCGGACGGCAGGGGTAATGGCCCAGGCGCATGGTGCCGCCCAGATCGGTGATGCCGCGCTGTCCGTGCATTATGTCGATCACCGGATGCTCGCAATCGGGATCAAGCTCCGACGAGTTGGCTTGTTTGAGGCCGGTGACGTCGCGTGCCCAGTCGATGACCATGACTTGCATGCCCAGGCATAAACCCAGGTAGGGAACGTGCTTGTTCCTGGCGTAACGGCTGGTGTCGATCATCCCCTCTACTCCCCGGGGGCCGAAGCCGCCCGGCACCACGATGCCGGAGACATCGCTCAAGTGGGCATCCGGGCCGTCTCGCTCGACGGCTTCCGAATGGACCCAGCGCACGTCTGCCCGCAGTCCACAGGACGCGGCGGCGTGTCGCAATGCTTCGCGTACTGACATGTAGGAGTCGGGGTATTCCACGTATTTGCCGACCACCGCGATGGGAACCTCGCCGGTGGCGCCGTTCATCTGGTCGACGAGGGTGCTCCACTCGTCCAGGTGGGTTTCTCCGTTCAAACCGAGGGTTTCCGAAAGGCAGCGTCCCACGCCAAAGTGGTCCATCACCAACGGAACCTCGTACACGTTGTTCACCGTGGGCATGGGGAACACGGCCTCGGTGGCGACGTCGCAAAACAGGGACAGCTTTTCCCGGATGCCGCGCGTGACGTCGGCATCGGAGCGACACACCAGTGCGTCGGGCTGTATTCCGATGCTCCGCAATTCCTTTACGCTGTGCTGGGTGGGTTTGGTTTTCAGTTCTTCGGATGCCGAGATGTAGGGGAGCAGGGTCAGGTGCATGTAGAAGACGTTGTTGCGTCCCACGGTGTTTCGCATCTGCCGGATGGCTTCGAGGAACGGCAGGCCCTCGATGTCGCCCACGGTGCCGCCTACCTCGACGACAACGACGTCCGCGTTGGATTTTTCCGCCAGGCTGATGAGCCGGTCCTTGATTTCGTTGGTCAGGTGCGGCACGGTCTGGATGGTGCCGCCCAGGAAGTCGCCGCGCCGCTCGCGAGTGATGAGCTCGAGGTAGGTCTGCCCGGCGGTTACGTTGCTGTCCCGGGTCAGCTCGACGTCGATAAACCGCTCGTAGTGTCCGAGGTCCAGATCGGTCTCGCCGCCATCCTTGGTTACGAATACCTCCCCATGCTGGTATGGGGACATGGTTCCGGGGTCGACGTTCAGGTAGGGGTCAAGTTTGATTACGGTTACCGAGAGCCCCTGGCTCTTCAAGATGCGCCCGATTGAAGCGACGCAGATTCCTTTGCCGATGGAGCTGACCACTCCCCCGGTCACGAAGATGTACTTAGTGGGCATACGGACTACAGCCGGCCCCACGCCAAGCGTCAATCAGGATCACTTTGCTGGCCCTGTAGGACAATCGTAGTCCTCTCGCTGGAACCTTATGGTCTTGCCTGATCGGGAACTGCGCCGGCAGTCATCGCAAATCGCTAGCCGGCTTGCCTAGGTCAGTCCGCATCGGGACGTCAGTAAAGGGTAGGAAATGATACCTTTGGCACAGGTATCCTACACGCCGAGATTGTGAGCGTCAAGCGGGCGGGATGAGCCAAATTCGCCAGTTTGCCTGCGGGGCCGCCGGTTTAGGAGCCACAATGACTGTGGATGCGACGATGGCGGCATTGCGAAGGGAATCGCCAGGACTGACTACCCGCGACGCTACGCGCGAAGACCGATCTCCGTGAGCGCAGTTGCCACCGTATCCCCGATATCCGCCGGAGTGGGAATGATGCGCGCCCCGGCCCGTTCCAGGGCACGGATTTTCGACTCGGCGGTGGCCGACTCGCCGGTGATGATCGCTCCGGCGTGGCCCATGCGTTTGCCGGAAGGGGCGGTCGCGCCCACGATCAAGGAACACACTGGCTTGGTGAACTCGGAAGAACCGATGAATTCGGCGGCCTGCTGCTCCATGTTGCCTCCGATCTCGCCGATGAACACCACGAGGTCGGTGTCGGGATCATCGTTGTAAAGGCCGAGGATGTCGACGAAACTGCTGCCGATTATCGGGTCGCCGCCGATGCCGACGCAGGACGACTGGCCGATTCCCTGCCCGGTGAGCTGGCCGACGGCTTCATAGGTCAAGGTGCCGCTGCGGGAGACGACGCCCACCCGGCCGGGCATGTGAATGTTCCCGGGCATTATGCCAACTTTGCAACGGGCTCCCGGGTTGATCATTCCCGGGCAGTTGGGGCCAATCAGGCGGACCGGGTTCGCCTGCACGTACCGGTACAGGCCCACCATGTCGTGCACCGGGATCCCCTCGGTGATGCAGGCGATCAGGGGGGTCCCGGCGTCCACCGATTCGGCGATGGCGTCCGCCGCGAAGGGAGGAGGCACGAAGATCAGCGATACGTTGGCCTGGGTGGCGGCTACGGCCTCATCAACGGAGTCGAATACCGGGATCGCGTCGTCGAACAGCTGGCCACCTCTGCCGGGCGTCACGCCGGCCACCAACTGCGTCCCGTATTCCCGGCAGGCACGGGCGTGGAAGCTGCCCTCGCGACCCGTGATGCCCTGCACCAACACCCGAGACTGTTCGTTGAGGAGGATTCCCATGAGCCTACGCGCCCGCCTGTGGGGTGGAAAGCGCCGCCGTAACTTCCGTCAACGTGTCGGCAAAAGTCACGTTGAGGCCCGACGCGGCGAGAATTGATTTCCCTTCTTCCAGGTTGGTGCCCAGCATGCGCACAACCAGCGGTTGACTGGCCTGGAGTTCCGCGTAGGCCATGGTGATCCCACGGGCCGCGACGTCGCAGCGCAGGATGCCGCCGAACACGTTGACCAGCACCCGGTCCACCTTGGGATCGGAGAGGATGATGCCAACGGCCTTGGCCACTTTTTCGTCGGTGGCGCCGCCGCCGACGTCCAGGAAGTTGGCGGGCGCCGCGCCGGCGGCGTTGGCCACGTCCAGCGTGGCCATGGCCAGGCCGGCTCCATTGACAAGGCAGCCCACGGAGCCATCGAGGCTCACGTAGGCGATGTCGTCGTCCGCGGCTTCGGCTTCGAGAGGATCTTCCTGGTTGCGGTCACGCAGCTGTTGCAAATCCGCGTGGCGGAACAGCGCGTCGTCTTCGACGTCCATCTTGGCGTCCAGTGCCACGATCGCGCCGTCCCCGGTCACGATCAGCGGGTTCACCTCTACCAGCGAACAATCATTTTCGACGAAGATGCGGTACAGGGAAGACAGCACGCCGGCCGCGTCGCGCAACGCCGCGCCGGTCAATCCGAGGCGGGTGGCCAACCGGCGGCACTGGTAGGGCATGAGCCCGAGGATGGGGTCCACCGCTTCGGTGATGATGGCGTCGGGGTTTTCGGCCGCCAACTGCTCGATGGAGGTTCCGCCGCCGGCGCTGGCGATCAGCACCGGACCCCGGTGGTCGCGGTCCATGGTCACCGCCACGTACATCTCGCTGCCGATGTCCGCCAAAGCCTCGACCAGCACGGATTCTACGGGTACGCCGCTGGCGTCGGTCTGGTTGGTGACCAGCCGGGAGCCCAGCAAACCGGCGGCAAAGCTGCTGGCTTCATCGGGGCTGCTGACCACCTTGACACCACCAGCCAAGCCGCGGCCGCCGGCGTGGACCTGAGCTTTGACTGCGGCCCGGCCGCCGAATGACGCGGCGGCGGTGGCGGCTTCTTCCGCCGTGTGTGCCAAACTACCATCAGGCACCGCAATACCGTAGCGGGCGAAAATTGCCTTGGCTTGATACTCGTGGAGTTTCATGGCGCGGATTATTGTGCCGCAAGTATTGGTGGGCGTCAACGCGCAGCGGACCCTCGCCAGGGCCTATCCAAAGTCCCGGATGGCTGCATTGAACCATGAGCCGTCACTCCCGCTGCCACGAGAATCCAGCAGGTCGCTTGGTTCGGTCGGCATGTTCTGGATTCCGGCTTTCG